>CAWGRQ010000025.1:0-257391 GCA_963824985.1 Terriglobia bacterium | reverse complement strand
GACAGCGCCGACAGGAGCTGGCGCGGCGGATCGTAGATCCCCAGGTGGCGGCCCAGGCGGCACGGATCCTGGAACGTAACGCGCTTTTTGCCGTTTCTCTTGAACTTGAGCCCGGGAAGCTGCTCCATTAGATACTCGGTAGTGTGCAGGATTCGCGGCGGCCGGCCTGGAAACATGGATGCATAGTCCAGTTTCCAGGTCCGCAGGCACTCGGCGCAGGACGTGACCAGGGTCGTGGCGCCACTGTCGGCAACCAGTCTGATATTGTGGGCGGCAAGCGCCTCAAAGCTCTTCCGGTCCCCGTTCCACAACAGATCGTGTCCGCAGCAGCGTTCAGCCCCGGAAACGACGGGTTTCACCCCCAGCCGGTTCAGAACGCCCACCGCCGCGCGGATCCCCTTGGTGGCGGTCGCTCCCAGATCGGGAAACAGGGCATCGTAGTACACGGCGCACCCGGTCCAGTAGAACACGTCTCCCTTTTCCGGCTCGACCTTCAGGTCCGCATTCAGCCACTGCAATCGATCCTGCCGCGTCCCCCCTTTGGCCATCATGCGCATCAGGGACTGAAGGGCGCCCCCGTGCGGACACTCCGGCTCCACCCCTTCCCGGTAGGCCATCTCCCTCAGTTGTTGGACCAGGTCGGTATACGACACCTCAGCCGGGCAGCGACGGTCGCATTGGGCACACGTCAAGCAGCTGAACAGGCTCCCGTCGTGGAGGATCTGCTCCGGGTAGCCCAGATTGGCCGCCAGGATATGCCGTCGCGGAGTAGTACGCCCGCCAACGCGCGCGACCGGACATGTCGCCGTGCACTTTCCGCAATCGTAGCAGGCCCAGGCTCTGGTCTGTTTGATTACCGTCGCGAGTTCGGGCATGGTTGTTCTTCCTCTCGTCGTCAGGCCGTTTTGCGGTCGCGATGATATGGACTGGGACCCAGCTTTCGGACCTTTTCGGTAAAATCGTTGATCACTTCCGCGAACCTCGCCCCTTCGGCCGCACTGATCCATTCCAGGCGCAGCCGGTCCGGTTCCAGGCCGAGCAGGTGGACGATCTTCCTGGTCTTCTCGAACTGTTCGACGGCGCGTTCGTTGCCGAAAACATAATGGCAATCGCCGAAGTGGCACCCCGAAACCAGCACGCCGTCGGCACCTTTTTCGAAGGCGCGCAGCACGAACCCAGGCTGGATCCGGCCGGAGCACATCACGCGGATCATGCGGAAGTGCGGCTGATGCTGGATGCGGGACACTCCCGCAGTGTCCGCCCCGGCATAAGAACACCAGTTGCAGGCAAAGACAACCAGGCTGGGATTCCAGGTGGACGATTCCGGAGTCGTGGCCTGGCCGGATTTCCCGGTCTGAATGGTGGCGCTCATGGGGCAACCTCCTCGGCAAAAAACGCGTCAATCATGGCGTTCACCTGCCGGTCGGTAAAATGTCGGGCCGTGATCGCTCCCGAGGGGCACCAGCTCGCGCAGGTGCCGCAACCCTTGCACAGGGAGGCATTCACCCGGGCGGAAAATACCCCTGGGCCGGTCTCCACGAGCTTCGGCGCCTGGAACTGACAGATCTCGACGCACTTGCCGCAGGCACGGCACCTGATTTCGTCAACCGTAGCGACCGCCGGATCTAGTTTGACCCGGTCAAAGGCAAGGAACACCGAGGCCTTGGCGGCGGCTGCCGACGCCTGGGCCACGGTGTCGACGATATCTTTTGGTCCCTGAACCGTGCCGGCCAGGAATACCCCTTCCACGGCGGTCTCCACCGGCGCCAGTTCGGGATGGCGTTCGAGGAAGAAGCCGTCGAGACCCACGCTGGCCTTAAGCATGTCGTGCAGTTTTTCCGTCGCTTCCTGGCAGGCTCTCATCCCGACGCTAAGCACCACAAGATCCGCAGGCACTTCGAGCTGCTTTCCGAGCAGATCATCGAAGCAGCGCACGGCCTCGGCGCGTTTTTTGCCGATGACCTCGGGCGCCTGCCCCGCGGGGATGCGCACGAACAGAACTCCCATGCGCCGCGCTTCCCGGTACATTTCCTCTGCCCCGCCGGAAATTGTCCGGATATCGCGGTAAAAAACCGTCGTGTCGATCCCCTGGCGGCAGAGTTGCATGGCCTGCTTGATGGCCGTAGGGCAGCAATAACGCGAACATCCGGTGAAACCATCCGGGTCCCGCGAGCCGACACAGAGAATGAACGATGCGTTGTGCGGATGCCTCCCGCTGAGGGTCAGATCCGCTTCCCCTTCCGAAAAAGCCCGTTCCAGCTGCTGGCTGGTCAGGACGTTCGGCAGACGGCCATAGCCATACAATCCTCTCGGAGGCTCATACAGGTCGGCGCCGATGGCGAGGATAATGGCGCCGACGCTCACCGTTTCATCCACCTGACCTTTCAGCCTGGCTTCGAAGCTGCCGACGAATCCCGTAATCGCATCCACCTCGGTGTTGAGCAGAATCCGGGCGCCGCTGCCGCGGAGGCGTTGAAGCTTCTGCTCCAGCACTTCGGACGCCGGACGCATGTTCGGGTAGAGGTACTTCACGTTGGGCTCAGCCAGGCGCCCTCCGAGGCGATCTTCCTTCTCCACCAGCGTGACGGGCAATCCCTGCACGGCCAGGTCGGTGGCGGCTTCGATGCCGGCGATACCGCCGCCGATCACCAGTGCCGCGCGAGTCATGGGCGACTCCCCGGCATAGAGTGGTTCGAGGTGGCGCGACCGGGCCACCCCCATCCTGAGGAGGGCAAGGGCTTTCTCCTGGGCCTCAGCAGGCTGCCTGGCGTGCACCCACGAGCACTGGTCACGGATATTCACCATTTCCAGCAGGTACGGGTTGAAGCCGATCCGCGCGCAGGTCTCGCGGAAGATCGGCTCGTGGGTGCGCGGGGTGCAGGCGGCGACCACGATGCGGTTCAGCTTGTGCTCCCTGACCAATTGTACGAATTCATCCTGACCGGTTGCTGAACAGGCGAACAGCTGGTGCCGGCTTACGGCGACATCCGGTATCCCCGCCGCGTACCGCGTCAAGGCCTCGACGTCAAGCACGCCGGCGATGTTGATGCCGCAATGGCACACGATGACACCCACCCGCGGCGGGCCGGAGAGATCCATCTGGGGCACCGCATCTTGTTTTTCCTCGATCCGGTGCGGGCTAAGAAAAAGCTGCGCCCGTGCGGCTGCGGCCGACGCCTGGGCGACACAGTCGGGAATCACCTGGGGCCCGACGGCGCTGCCGCACACAAAAACGCCGGCGCGCGTCGTTTCGACCGCGGAAATGGCGGGATCCAGTCGAGCCAGGAAACCGTACTTATCCGTTTCGATCCCCAGCGTCTGCGCGAGCCGGGCTGCGCCGTCGTTGGGCGCCGCCGCAACCGAGAGTACGACTAGGTCCGCGGGGATGCGTCGCTGCTGGTGCGCGAGCGTATCTTCGACAACCACTTCCAGGGTGTCGTCCGCGGGCACGGCATCGATCTTGGACGGACGGCCGCGCACATAATTGGCGCTTTTCTCCGTGCGCGAGCGCTCGACGAAATCGTCGTAACCTTTGCCGAAGGCGCGCAGATCGGTGTACAGAATGGTGACGTCCTCCACCTCGGGGTCGTGCTGGCGTATGAGCATCGAATCCTTGACGGCATTCATGCAGCAGAAGCGGCTGCAGTAGGGCCGCCCCCCCTCGCCCCGCGCCCCCACGCACTGGATGAAAACTATGCGCCGCGGAGTTTTCCCGTCGGACGGGCGCACCACGTGTCCCTGCGTTACCCCCGACGCGTTCAGCATCCGCTCGAGTTCGAGGCTGGTCACCACGTTCTGGTAGCGGCCATATCCGTAATTTCCCAACTGGCGGGCGTCGAACTCCTGGAAGCCCACCGCTGCCAGGATGGACCCGGCCCTGATGTCGAACTCTTCGGCCTGCATGTCGAAGTCGATGGCGCCGACATCGCATGCCTTCGTGCAGTGCTCGCAGACCAGGATTTTGCCGTTGAGGCACGATTCGCGGTCAATCACGTAGGCGGCCGGCACCGACTGTGGAAATGGGCGGTAAATCGCCTTGCGCGCCTTCAGCCCGACATCGAATTCATTTCCGCCGACCTGCGGGCAGGCATCGACACACAGGCCGCAGGCGACGCACAGATCCTCGCGCACGTAGCGCGGGTTCTTGCGCACCCGGACGCGGAAGTCTCCGGGGCCGCCTTGGCAGGCGATCACCTCGGCGTTGGTGATGACCTCAATGAGTGGATGCCGACCGGCATCCATGGCCTTTGGCCCGAGGATTCATATGGAGCAATCCATGGTGGGAAAGGTCTTGTCGAGCTGGGCCATCCGGCCGCCCAGTGACGGTGACTTCTCCACCAGCTTCACACGAATCCGGGCGTTGGCCAGATCCAGCGACGCCTGAATCCCCGCGATGCCCCCCCCGATGACGAGGGCGCACGTTTCGGCCTCCGGTTGCGGCGCGTGTGCCGCTTGTTCAAACAGAGCGTCCACGCTTGTATCCTCCTGGATCCTGCGCGTTCGCGCGATCCGCTTACCCCGTCGCGACCGCCGTCTGCTGTTGGCTGTCGGCTTTCGATCCACCATACTCCCGGTCATAGTAGTCCCAGCCCGCGTTGAAGGCTTTAAGGTTCAGTTCCTCGGTGCCGGCCGGAACCGATGAGGTCACCGCCGCCTGGGTGGCGTCGCGGGAGACAAGCCCGGTGGCGGCCGCGAAAAATCCCAGCATGACGATGTTCTGTACCAGGCTCCGCCCCAGCCCTTCCGCGAGGCGCGTGGAAGGGACTCCGAACGCCCGCTGGTCCTTTCTGAATTCCGGATGCACCAGATCTTTTTCATAGATAAGGATTCCGCCGGCCTTGAGCTCGTCGCGATACTTGTCATAGCCCTCCGAGGACATGACGACGAACACATCCGGTTTCTGAATGTAGGGGTAGAGCACCTCGGTATCGGAAATCGCGAGGGTGGCGCTGCACGCGGAACCGCGCGCCTCGGGTCCGAAGCTCTGGATCATGGTGGCATGCATGTCGGAATTGACCGCGCAGGCACGGCCGATCACATAAGCCGCAAGGACCACTCCCTGCCCCCCATAGCCGGTAATGCGAATCTCGGTTCTACTCATGGATCAATCCTCCCTCCGGCGGCATCGGCTTGTACTTGTCCCCCAGGGTCTGCCGGTAATGTTCGTGCATCATGTCCAGGAATGTCGGCCGCTCCTCGTCGATGAACTTGCCGCACGTGATCTTCCCCTGGTATCCCATGTCGAGCAGGCGCGTGTCGGCGCCATGACGGATGTCGGCGTTATCATGATAGAAGCGCATCAGGTTCAATCCGGTCCCCAGGCGATTCAGCCGCGCGTAGAGGGTCGAACAGGGCGCAATGACCTCGATGAAGCGGAATCCTTTGCGCTTGAGAGCTTCCTCGAACGATTTCGTCAGCCGGCGGATGTGCAGGCATGTCCAGCGTGCCACATAGGTGGCGCCGCAGCTGGCCGCCAGGTGGGGGAGATTGAAGGGGCGTTCAAAATTGCCGAACGGCATGGTCGAGGACTTTGCCGTCAGCGGGGTCGTGGGCGCGTTCTGTCCTCCGGTCATCCCGTAAATGAAGTTGTTGACCATGATGACCATCAGATCCATGTTGCGCCGGGCCGCGTGGATGAAGTGGTTGCCGCCGATGCCGGCCAGATCGCCGTCGCCCGAAAACACGGTGACCAGCAGTTCCGGGCGCCCGAGCTTGAGGCCGGTGGCAAACGGGATGGCCCGTCCGTGTGTCGAGTGAAAGGCATCGAGTTTCATATAGCCCGCCACCCGCCCGGTGCAACCGATGCCTGAGACGATCGACACCTTGTTGAGGTCGAGGCCGGATTTCTCCAGCGCCGAGGCGAAACACTTGACGACCGTGCCGATACCGCAGGTCGGGCACCAGATGTGCGGCATGCGGTCCATGCGCAGGTACGGCGCAATCGGGTGCTCTTCGGGAAGAATCTCACGCTCGATTGTTGTGCTCATCGCGCCACCCCCAGTATCGTCCGGCAGATGTCATTCGGATCGTGCACACCTCCACCGCCATGCGGCACGACCAGTGCCTTGGCCTTCCCCGCCGCACAGCGCTCCACCTCGAGGACGATCTGCCCGTAGTTGATTTCCGGAACGACAAACCCTTTGACCTTCCCAGCCAGTTCCCGGATGCGCTTTTCCGGGAAGGGCCAGACGACGATCAGTCTTATGATGCCGACTTTTACTCCCTGCTTTCGCGCCAGATCGACCCCCATGCGCGCCACCCGCGACGTGATGCCGTAAGACACGACCACCACGTCGGCGCCTTCGGTTTCCTCTTCCTCGAATCGTACGATCCGATCGACGTTGTTTTTGATCTTGTCGATCAACCGGCGCACGCACACCTCCTGGCACTCCACGGTCATCATCGGGTAGCCGCGTTCATCGTGCGTCAGCCCGGTAGTGTGGAAGCGATAGCCGTCGCCGGCGCGCGCGAACTCGGGGATGGAGCCGCCATTGACGTGGTACGGGAGATACTCCCCGGGAGGCTTGGTTGTGAGCCTGCGGGGGACGATCTCGATCTGATCCGCCGGCGGAATCACGACCTTTTCGGTCATGTGGCCGACGCATTCGTCCATCATGATCAACACCGGAACCCGGTAGGTTTCGGCGAGGTTGAATGCATCAATCGTCAGGTCGAATGCTTCCTGGGGGGAACGCGGGCAAATCGCGATGATCTCATAATCCCCATGAGAGCCCCAGCGCGCCTGCATCATGTCGGCCTGCCCCACCATGGTTGGCAACCCCGTCGACGGCCCCCCGCGCTGGACGTTCACCACGACGCAGGGCGTCTCCATCATGGCGGCCAGACCGATGTTTTCCATCATCAAGCTGAAGCCCGGCCCGCTGGTCACGGTCATGGTCTTGGTTCCCGACCAGGCGGCGCCGACCACGGCGGCCATGCTCGCAAGCTCATCCTCCATCTGGATGAAGGTGCCTCCCATCATCGGAAACCTGCGCGCTATGCGTTCCACGACTTCAGTCGAAGGGGTGATGGGATACCCGGCCACAAAGCGGCAACCCGCGGCCATGGCCCCCTCGCCACAAGCAAAATCACCGTCAAGGTAATGGGCGCCGGTCAGGACACCCGCAGGATCAGTCTTCACTTGCGGTCCTCCTTATCTATTGCGTAACACCTTCTGGCCACATCACGATTGCACTCTGGCGATCGGCCGGCGCGCCTGCGAGATGCCGATCCCGCCGCCGGGGACAGCTACCCGTTCGCGGCCACCTGTTGGGTTTCGGCCGCCGCCACGCTGAAGATGGCAAAGTCGGGACAGATCATTTCGCACAGGTTGCAGTTGACGCACTCCCCGCTCTTGACCACCCGCGGAGGGTGGTATCCCTTGCGATTGAACTCCTCCGACATGATCAGAACATCTTTGGGACAATATTCGACGCAGAAACCGCATCCCTTGCAACGTTCAACGATGATCCGGACTTCCCCATGGGGAATCTTGACCTGGTCCAGGTCCAGAGGTTTTCGCCAATATTTCATTGATCGCTCCTCGAAAGAGGGACTTCAGCCGGTGGCACCGGTCATGAATCGTAATTCAAAGGGCGCGACCACGGTCACGCCGCTCCGCGAAACTCCCCGTATGGGCAGCCCCCACGAATGTCGCCGACGGGGCAATGTTCCTGGCAATAAGCCGCACACCAGAGACACAGCCCGGCGCCCGTATCTTCCTGTTTGATCAAAGACAGGGAGAAGCGCTTGAGGAACTGGACCAATCGATCCAACTCCCCGGGGCTGAAATTCTCGAGCACCGGCGACAAACGGTCGGCCTTCAGAACCTCATACTCCCGGACCAGACGGCGTCCCTTGGCACTCGGCGAGATCAGGATCGCCCGGCGATCACCTTTGGATGGATGCCGAAGAATCAATCCCAGTCGTTGGAGCTTGTCGAGGTTCTTGGTCGCAGCGGGTGGACTCATGCCGAGAAAAACGGCCACCTCGCCGACCTGGTGATTTCCATTGATCGCAATCGCCTTCAACAGGTGAAACTGCGCGAGCGTGAGTGAGTGAGGAGTCACTTCAGACAGGAACCTGATTTCGAGAATTTCACGAACAGTGGACGCGAAGATGTGGCTGTACCGGAGGAATTGGAGGCGACGCCGCTCGTTCACAGCAACAGATGGCTTGTGAAAAGCAGCCTTGTGTCTGCGTTCAGCGTTTAAAGGGGCCATGGGTTTAACCCGGGAGGATAGATCCCCGGGCCCTCTCCTTAAGCGCAAAGCAACACTACTTAACCTAGTGAGTATTTAAAGTTGTTACATTTCATGCTATGCGCTCGTCCAGATCTTGGCAACAATTAAATGAAATTTTTTTGGCCCGGATCCGCGGCGCCTCCGGCAGACCCGGACTATTCGACTTCCTCTGGCCCGCATGATTCACGCAGCGGTCCCTCACGCTTCCAGAGGCGCACCCGGTGACGCATAAAATAGCAGATGTCGCGCGCAACTCTCTGGACTGCGGCGGCATCGCGCCGCTTTCAACATACGGGATGGCAAAAGCGGCGCCGTGGCCTGAACCTTATACGCATCTTCATGCTGGAAAAAACAAGAGTTTTTGTGCCGCGCCGTCGGCGCTCGTTCCCGAGCCATCCCATTCCCGGCCTTACGGCCGGGCCTAGGTACTGCCGGCCCCTCGGGCCTCGGGCATGCATGTCCATGGATCAATCGAACGCCCGCACCACCTGTGGCCAAAATCAGGAGCCATGCCGCGATGGTCACGAAATCCAGGCGCGAAGCGCCGGCAGTACCTGGCCCCGCGCGTCAGCGCGGGGTAGGGGGTGGTCGAGAAATGAGGCCCGCAAGGGCCGGCACCCGCCTCCAGCGAGTTTGCCTGTCGCAAGCAAGATGCGTATAAGGTTCAGGTCATGCCGCCGCACTCCGTGGCGCCTGCGGCGCTGGGGTTTATGAAGGGACCATTAATCTTCAATGATACTTCTGCGGTGTCATCCAAAAAGGCTATTTTCGAAGCAGGACATCGCAGGACACAGACGAACGCGGATCGGTTTCGTGCGCGGTGATTCATCCGGGTGCGAACCACGATCATGAATGATGCGGGCTTCCCCGATAGCGGCGTCCCTGCCAGGTCGAGTGCGCCGCCAGAGCGCTCTCGATATCGTGCTGGATCTCGGCCTTGCTTTTCCCCCAAATCGGCCCCAGCAGCTGGGCTTCGGGTGCGAGGCCGAAGAGCCGCTCGATTCGTATGGATGGTTCGAGAAGCTCCAGGAACTCGACCACCAGGTCCAGATATTCTCCATAGGCAAGGAGCGGGAAGGGTGCTTCCAGATACTCCCGGCCCAGTTCCGTACCGCGGACAATGTGGAGATGGTGAAGCTTCAGGAAGTCGACCCCGATCCCGGAAATCGCGCCGGCCATGGCCAGAATTTCCTCTCTCGTCTCCCAGGGAAATCCGAGAATCAGATGCGCCCCGATATGGATGCCGCGCCCGCGCGTCTGCCTCACCGCCTCGAGCCAGCACTCGAAGGTATGGCCTCGATTGACGCGGGCCAGCGTTGAGTCATGAATCGATTCCAGGCCATACTCGAGCGTCACGAAGCGTTCCCGGGCCAGTTCTGCGAACCAGCGAATCTTGGCGTCATCGATACAATCGGGGCGGGTGCCCACGGCGATTCCAACCACCTCAGGGTGCCGGATGGCGTCTTCATACATCGGAACCAGCCGATCCAGGGGCGCGAAGGTATTGGTGAACGGTTGAAAATAGACGATGAACTTCCGGGCGCGGTAGCGTTGCTTCAGGTAGCGGATGCCGGCTTCCACCTGCAGCGAGATCGGATCGATGCGTCTCGCCGTCGCCGGCCGGAAGGCATCGTTGCTGCAGTATGTGCATCCGCCCATGCCAAGCGTGCCGTCGCGATTCGGGCAGGAAAACCCGGCATCCACGACAATCTTGGCAACCCGGCAGCCGAAAGCTTCCTTCAGGAAAGCGCCGTAGGCATGATACCGGCCCCCGCCGGGAAACGGCGCGGGCAGAAGGGATTTCGTCGGCGAATCCATGACGGCAGATTATGAAGCGCCTGCGCGCACAAGTCCACCGGTTCAGATGCTTACGGCGTGCGCGCATTCAGGCGAACCCGATGATGCCGTCGTCCTTGCCTGCATCCTGGAGGCTGTGAGAAGCGCAACCCCTTTGGCAGTCGCTTCACAAGATCTGTGGAATCCGCGGCAGCCTTTGTCTTTTAGAGGACATCTCGATGATCACAAGGCTGAACACGTGCCACAAACAATGGCAGTTGGCCGCCGTGGAGCGCCGATCCGGTGCCCATGATCGGGAGGGCTCTTTTTTAGCATCTGTTTAGCCGATGCTGAACAGCAGAACGCAAAGGCGCAAGGACGCAAAGAGATTCTTTTCGGTTCGCGGGCATGGGCGGCCTTCGGCCGCATCCTTGGGCGAGCCGCGGGAGAAAGCGCAATCCTCCTGAGTAGCCGCTGCCCGCGCTTTCTCCCGCGGCTCGCCCAAGGATGCGCCAGCGCGAAGCGCTGCGCCCACGCCTATTGCTCAGTCGATCTTTGCGCCCTTGCGCCCCCGCGTCTTTGCGTTTTGCTTCTTCATCCATTTGATTTGGCTAAACAATTACCTTTTTTATTCATGCCGTCGGCATGAAACTCCGCGGCATGCGGATCATCTTCATCAGGTGTGAAACAAGAAGTGCGAAATGGGCATCCTGCACTGGATGTGCGCGCATGTATTGAAAGGAAGTGTATATGAAAAAGTATCTTGTTGCAGTAGCGTTGCTTTTGGTTTCAATGCCGATCCTGGCCATGGCCCAGACTCCGGTCCTGGGAGTAACGGCAGACATCCCGTTCAGTTTCACCGCCAATGGGATTCAGCTTCCGGCCGGAAACTACAGGTTTGATTTGAACAATCAGTTGG
Source organism: Terriglobia bacterium (assembly GCA_963824985.1). Taxonomy (GTDB): domain Bacteria; phylum Acidobacteriota; class UBA6911; order UBA6911; family UBA6911; genus JAFNAG01. The sequence continues at coordinate 246,453 of CAWGRQ010000025.1, read as the reverse complement.
AGACCGTGACGGTTGCCAGCCAGGCCGGCACACAGACTGTTCTGGACCCGGTCCTGACCCGGCTCAGCCCGCGCCAGGAGAATGAAGCGGCGGTGGTATTCGATGTCGTCGGGAAGGACCATTACCTTTCAGAGGTATATGTCCCGGGCCTGGACGGATTCCAGTTTAAAGGGGCTCCCGCGATGCACACTCACGTGAGAATCAAAGGAAAGTAATGAACCGGTTCGGCAAACCTCAGACAAGCATCACCCCCCATTAAAAAAAGGGAGCGCTACAGACAGCGCCCCCTTTTTTCTTTCCAGGAAATGTGATCCCTTGACGGTCAGATCTTGATGCGTTCGCCGTCTTTGGGGCAGATCCAGTACATGCCGCCCGGCATCTGGCGATACTTGATCACCTGGGTGGCGACCATGCCGGCTCCGCAGCTCGGGCATGGCTTAGCGTAGCTCGATCCCTTATCCCCAAGGCTCGCGCGGGCTGTCTTCGACAATTTCTCTGCCATTGTTCAGCCTCCTTTCCTATGATTGCAGGTGCGACAAAAAGCCCAAATTGTACGCTTTTCCAGACCCAAGTCAATCCCTATTCCAAAGAATCTGCGATATTGAGTGCGGGGATGTCATTGGGTATTCTTAAGCGTTTTCCACAAGACAAGGGAATCGGAGGAACAAACGTGATCAAGGAAAAAATGATCCTTGCCTATAGCGGCGGACTGGACACATCCGTCATTTTGAAGTGGCTGGTCCAGAAGGGGTACGATGTCATCGCTTATGTCGCCGATGTCGGGCAGCAGGAGGATTTCGAGAAGGTCAGGGAAAAGGCGCTGAAAACCGGGGCTTCTAAGGTGTATGTCGAGGACCTCAAGGAGGAATTCGTCACCGGCTTCATTTTCCCGATCATCAAGGCCAACGCGATGTATGAGGGACGGTACCTGCTCGGCACCGCCATCGCCAGGCCTTTGATCGCCCGAAGGCAGATCGAGATTGCGGCCCGGGAAAATGCCATCTGGGTTTCGCATGGCGCCACCGGCAAGGGAAATGACCAGGTGCGTTTCGAACTCTCCTACTATGCCCTCAAGCCCGGCATCAAGGTCCTCGCCCCCTGGAAGAATGCGGAGTTTCTGCGCGAGTTCCAAGGCCGTTCCGATCTCTTGAAGTATGCTGAACGGCATGACATCCAGGTGCAGGCGACCGGAGGCAAGCCTTACAGCGAGGACGAGAACCTCTTCCACATCAGCCACGAGTCCGGCATCCTCGAAGATCCGGCGCTGGAGCCGACCAAGGATGTCTACTCGCGAACCACCGATCCCGAAGACGCTCCCGATGTGCCTGCCAGGATCATGATCGAATTTCGGGATGGCATCCCCGTCAAGGTGCAAAACCTGGATGATGGCGCATTCGAAACCAGTCCGCTGCCGCTGTTCGTATATCTGAACCAGCTGGGGAGCCGGCACGGAATCGGCAGGGTTGACATGGTGGAAAACCGCTTTGTGGGGATCAAGTCGCGCGGCATCTATGAAACGCCGGGGGGCACGATACTTCACACCGCGCACAAGGATATCGAAGGGGTCGCCATGGATCGCGAAGTGATGCGCCTGCGCGACATGCTCACCGCCAAACTCTCGGAGCTGATCTACTATGGCTTCTGGTTCAGCCCGGAGATGGATTTCCTGATGGCCGCCATCGACAAAAGCCAGGAGGTCATCGACGGCAAGGTGTACCTTAAGCTATACAAGGGGAATGTCTTTGTCATCGGCCGCGAATCGACAAGTTCCCTGTACGACCAGGACCTGTCGAGCATGGATATCGAAGGGGGTTTCAACCAGGAGGACTCGCTCGGCTTCATCAAGATCAACGCGATCCGCCTGATGGCCCACAGCGCCATTATGAAAAAGAAGAATCATTCCTGGGGTATGAGATGAAGCTCTGGGACAAGGGATACCGCCTCGACCCCGAGGTGGAGCGATACACGGTAGGGAATGACCACCGCCTTGACCTCGGGCTCGTCGAGTACGATTGCCGCGCCTCGATCGCGCATGCCGCAGCTCTGCGGTCGGCGGGAATCCTGTCTGAAGCGGAAAGGCGGAAACTCGCCCGCGCGTTGCGCGGCATCATCGCCCTGCACCGGCGGGGAAAATTCCGTATCCGGCCCGAGGATGAGGACGGCCAGACGGCGATCGAAGCATTCCTCGTCTCCGCTCTCGGCGACCTGGGGAAAAAGATTCACACCGCCAGGTCGCGCAATGACCAGGTCGTCGTTGCGCTCCGGCTCTATTCCAGAGAGCGCCTGTACCAGGTGCAGAGGCTGATCGATGTCTGTACGCGCGCACTTCGCCGACGCGCCCGCGGGCTCAAGTCGTCGACCGTACCCGGCTACACGCACGCCCGCAAAGCCATGCCCACTTCGTTCGGCGCCTGGATGGAAGCCAATGCCGCCAGCATGGAGGACAACAAGATCCTCATTGGGGCGGCACTCAAACTTCTGGATCAGAACCCGCTCGGATCGGGGGCCGGCTACGGCATACCGGTGTTTGCGATCGATCGGCTGCAGACGGCCCGCGATCTCGGTTTTGCCAGGGTGCAACAGTGCCCCGTTTATGTACAGAACAGCCGGGGCAAATTCGAAGCCGTCGTGGTCTCGGCCCTGTCCAATGTGATGTTCGATGTCAACAAGATGTGTTCCGACCTGATCCTGTTTTCGATGGATGAATTCGGCTTTGTCAGGCTGCCCAGAAACATGTGCACCGGAAGTTCGATCATGCCGCAGAAACTGAACCCCGATTTGCTGGAGATTGCCCGCGCGCAGTATCATGCCGTAATCGCAAACGAGTTTCGCATCAAGGGGACCATCGGCAACCTCATGTCGGGCTACCATCGGGACCTGCAGCTGACCAAGCAGCCGCTGATGGAAAGCTTCGAAATCGTGGAAAGCACGCTGCCGGTCATGACCCGCGTGATTGAGCGGATCGAAATCGATGTCCAGAACTGCGCGCGTGCCTGCACGCCGGATATCTATGCTACGGAGGAAGCCTACCGGCTGGTCCAGTCCGGCATGCCCTTCCGTGATGCCTATCGCAAAGTGGCGGCAAAATTCACCCCATGACCGTCGGGCGCGAGCCCGGGAGCGTCTCAATCAGAGATAAATGGAAGGGGGCGTATATGTGGAAACGGGCTTTGGCCGCGATTGCAGTTCCGGCTTTCTTCCTGCTTGGCAGCCTCCCCGCCCAGGATCTTCAAAGGCAGGCGAGAGCGATTGCGACCGACCTTTTTGCTCACCAGTTTGAAAAGGTAACGCCACAATTCAACGAGCGCATGGCGGTCGGTCTGCCCTCGGCCAAGCTTGCCGGCATGATTGACGACCTGCTTTCGAAAACCGGACCCCTGCGATCCATCACGGGGACCCGCACTGAAGAAGTGCAGGGATTCCGGGTGGTTTTCGTCACCTGCCAGTTCGAGAAGGCATCGTTGGACCTGCGCCTGGCATTCGATGCCGAAGGCAAGGTCGCCGGCATGTTCTTCGCTCCCAGCACACCTGTCGGCGCGAGCCCGCCGAAGGAAGTCTGGAGCGCACCCGACTATGCCGCCCCGGGCACCTTCAGGGAACGGGAATTCGTTGTTGAATCGGGCAAGTACCAGCTGCCGGGGACGCTCACGCTCCCGCAAGGTCCCGGCCCCTTTCCCGCGGTAGTTCTGGTGCACGGTTCCGGGCCTCAGGATCGGGACGAGACCATCGGGCCAAACAAACCCTTCAAAGATCTTGCCTGGGGGCTCGCGGCCCGGGGAGTGGCGGTACTCCGCTACACCAAGCGCACGCTCCGGATGGCCGAAACGAAAGAGACGCTCCCCCCCGTCTTTACCGTCAACGAAGAGACCGTGGATGATGCCCGGGCCGCCGTCGCCCTGCTTTCCAAAACTGAAGGCATCAACCCACAACGCATTTATGTTCTGGGTCACAGTTTGGGCGGCATGCTTGCGCCGCGTATTGCCGAAGGCGACGGACATATCGCGGGGCTGATTCTCATGGCCGGGAGCACGAGGCCGCTCGAGCAGTCAATTCTGGAGCAACTCAAATATCTAGCAGGACTGCCGGGCACGAACGCGGAAGCCGCGGAGAAGCAAATTCAGGCCGTCACCGCGGCGGCCCGGGAAATCCAGGACCCGGATCTGACGCCCACGGCCACGATCAATCTGCTCGGATCGCGCATTCCCGGATCCTATTTCCTCGATCTGCGCGGATACCATCCGGCCGAGACCGCGGCCCGCCTGAAGATTGCGATGCTGGTCCTGCAGGGGGGGCGCGACTATCAGGTGACGATCAAGGATTTCGAAGGCTGGAAAGCCGCGTTGCAAGCGCGTCCCGGGGTGACATTCCAGGTATATCCCGGGTTGACCCACCTGTTCATGCCGAGTCTGGCCCCCGGCGACGGCCCGGGCACGCCGCAGGATTACGCCCGTCTCGGGCATGTGGACGCCTCCGTCGTCACCGACATCGCCGGCTGGATTCTGAAGACGAAATAAGGGAACCGGAGTCCGCCCCGGGCCTATGAGAGGCTGCTCCGAATAGGCTCTGCGGCCATCCGCTATCGGGATCGGGGTCGCACTCGCAGTCCGAATCGGCCTTCCCAGTCGGAAAAAGCCGAAATTACCCAGCTTTTGCAAAGGCAGCCACGGATCCCACAGATTTTGATGCGCAAGGCAAGCGAATATCGAGGCGCGCCAAATGATGCCGGCCCTGCCTGCATCCTGGAGGTGCAAGAAACACTCCCCTGATGGTGGTGCCTGTAAAAAAACCAGTGTAATCCGTGAAATCCGTGGCCGCTTTTTGCTGCCTCCTCTGCTGCGGCGCTCTTAGGGCTCGCGCAAAAATAACTTGGCATTTTGTTGCGACCCCAGGCGTAACTCTGACATTTTGTTTTGCGCATGCCTTTTGCTGCAATATATCCCCAGGCTCCACACACCGTGGGGCCGCAACCCCGCGGGGAACGGCGGCGGGCGCGCATCTGCGGCGTTGCCACTCCTCGGAGATGTCACCACATCGCCTGCGTCGCGGCGCCTTGCATCTGCCCACCCCAGGAGCACCACAGGTGCGACGGTGCTCGCGCCAAAACGCCAACTTATTTTTGCGCGAACCCTTAGGGAAGCTCGATGTGGGCGCCGGTCCGGGCAAGAAGAAGATAGGCGGCCTTAACCTTGAGATCCAGTTCCCGGAGGGCCGAGAGATAGGCCTGCAACTGTCCGGCATATTTCCGGGTGAAGTGCGGCCCAAGTTCTTGCGCGGCGGGAATGCGATCTGTTTTGTAGTCCACCAGTACCCAGGCGCCGTCTTCCTCAAACAGCAGGTCGATCTTCCCTTCTTCGAAATCGGTCGGATCGGGATGCGGGGGTCGAACGTAGGGGAGTTCGCGCTGGATGCGGCCCCCGGTTCGCAGCGATCGTCGCACCCGTTCAAGCATCGGGGAGTTCAACGTCTGCTGCAGCATGTCGGTCAAATCCGCGATGCCGGCCTTATCCAGGGCATGGCGTGACCCGGCGGCACAAGCCAGCGCCTGCGGTTCCGGGGTGCCGGCCAGATCTGCCTCCTCCATTGCCTCGTGGAAGGCGATGCCGGTTCGAACGGCCCGATTCCGGCCCGGATGGGAGTCACGATCTTCCGGACCGCCATCCTCGACGGTTACGGCTGCGGCACCCGCCCCCAGTCCTTGCACTTGCGGAGTTTCGGCCAACAGCCGGCGCAATTCCCCGGTCTGTACAGTAAGCTCTCGGCCCCAGTCACGCTCCGTGATTTCGCCGCCGCCGGGACGAGGCGCCGGAACCCCCGCCAGTGATGCCGCGTCGAGATAGTTCAACGCCAGGTCCGTTCGGTCCGAGAGGCCGGAGAGAAAATCGGCGAGCGGCTTCAAGCGGCTTCCATCGTAGCCCGGGGCCCAGAGACCGCTGTCGGGGAGAATTTTGCCTCGCGTGTGGGTGCAAAGGACGAGGTGGTCGCGGGCCCTCGTCAGCGCGACATACAGCAGCCGGAGCAATTCCGCATCTTCTCTCGCTTTCTCAAGTTCGGCAAGTTCCTCCCAACCCGGGGTCAGCATCCCGGTCACTTTAGCGCCCGCCCGCAGGGCGAAGATTCGATCCCCATGCGGGTCCGCCAGGAAGTCGCCCTGTCGGCTGAGCCGGCGATGACCAAGTCCGGCTACAATGACGATGGGAAAATCGAGGCCTTTCGAGCGATGGATCGACAGAATCCGCACAGCATCGCTCTGTTCTTCCATGATCCGGCTCTCGCTCTCCGCCATTCCCTCTTCATCCATGCCCGCGACGAGTTCCACAACTTCCGAGAAAACGGCGTCCTCCTGCAAGGACCGTAAGGTGCGCACCAGTTTGTTCAGGTTGGCGAGTGATTGCCGGCCGCGCGGAGCCAGGACCTCACGCGCGCCGGTGGATTGCAGGAGGTGTTCCATGGTCTCCGAGGCGGTCCTTTCATGGCGGCCCAGGTGCAGCTCGTGGAGGATATGGAACGGGCGGTTCAAGGGGGAATCGGGCGGAGCCTGGATCCGGTAATCCAGCTCGATGCCGGCGAGGGTCGCCTGCAGGAGATCCTCATCGGAAACGCCGAAAAAAATCGATCGCAGGGCCCCATACACGGCCACGGCATCATTGGGATTGGCAACCGACCGGAGCACGGTAATGGCCGACGACACCTCGCTGCGGGCATAATAGAACTTCCCGCCTTCCAGGACATACGGAACTCCGGCCCCGCGCAGGGCATCCTCGAGTTCATCCGCGTGAGTCAACACCGGAAGCAGGATGGCGATATCCCGATAGCGTGGCAGTTGCCAGGCGCCATCCCCCCCGATCTGCACTTCCCACGTGGAATTGCCGGCCATGGAAGCAACCAGGTTGGCAATCCGGACCGCTTCAAGGGAAAAACAATCCGGGCCTGAACCCGCGGGCTTGCCATCGGGCAATCGATCCCCCAACAGGTGGACGCAGGCGCGTCCGGGCCTGCCCGGACGATGCCCGGAACCTCCAAAGGCCAGGTAATCGGGTTGGTAGGGTCCGTCTGCGGACCGCTTCATGACGTCATCAAAAGCGGCATCGACAAATTCGAGGATCGAGGGGACTGAGCGAAAGTTGGTGGTCAGCTCCAGACGCTCAAGCCCCGCGGCACTCATCGCTGCCGGGTCCGAGGCCCGGCCGTACGTTTCAATATCGGCACCGCGAAAGCGATAAATGGACTGCTTCGGGTCGCCGACGATGAACAGCCGCCCGGCGACTGGCCTGCCCGAGTCCGCCCCCGAGGCTTCCCATTCCGTTGCCAACAGCCGGATGATGTCCCATTGGACCGGATCCGTGTCCTGAAACTCATCCACCAGAAAAACGGCGAAGCGCCGCTGAAATTCTTCCCGCGCCGCGCGGCTTGAAGACAGGAGTTCCAGGGCAAACCAGAGCTGGTCGTCGAAATCGAGCAGCCCGGAGGTGCGTTTGCGTTCCTCCCATGCCGGCAGCAGTTCTTCGATGATCATGCGCACCACGCCATCCAGAGCCCGCCGGGCGGGGAGCGTACGATACAGACCGGCGAACTCCACCGTGGTGCGCACAAAATCCCGAACCTCGGCAACGGCGTCCTTCCGCCCCTTCCAGTTTCCGGCGGCGCCCTTGTTTCCAGGCTTTGCTGGATTCGGCCCGGCGAGCGGATCGGAGACCCAGGCCAGCGCCATATCGAGGAGCGGAACGAGTTTGTCGGTTTCCTCGCGTGCCAGCAGCCGAAGCTTGCGCCCCAGGTCGAGCAGCTCGGCCATCTCTTGCCGGGTCTCTTCATCCGTGGGGGGCCTGGGCAGTGACAGCCGCCGCACATCACGGGCGTGGAGGCGGATCGTCCGGGCTACGGATCCCAGCGCCGACAGCGTCAGCCCCGCGCGCAGCGCCGTCTCCAGAGGACGTTTCCGCTCGTCAATAGCGCGACGCAACCAGGATTCCCAGACCTCCCGGAATAGCAGCTCGCTTTGAACATCATCGAGTGCCGCAAACCGGGGATCCAGGCCTGCTTCGATCGGCCGCTCTTTCAACAGCGAAACCGCGAATGAATGAAACGTCGAGATTGCCGCCCCCTCCAGATCCAGCAAGGCCTGATGCGCCAGATTACCGGCGGGACCGCCCGCCGCCGCGATGCGCTCAAACTCCTGACGCAGGCGGATCTTCATTTCCCCTGCTGCTTTTTCCGTGAAGGTGATGGCACAGATGCGGGTGATGGGCAGGGGCCCACCGTCGGGTCCGCAAACGAGCACACAATGCAGGATGCGCTCGATGAGCACACGGGTTTTGCCGGTTCCGGCGGATGCCTCCACCATGAAGGAACGGTCAGTCTCCCGCATCGCGCGCTGGCGCTGCTCCCCGTCGGCACTCATGGTTCGGCCTCCGCGCCGCCATCAATCTCCCGGAACCCGGCAAAGCGGGCCACCGCGGGATCACCGGACTTATGGCGCTCTCTCTGTTCGCGGTCTTTGCCGCAGATGCGCAGGAAATCACAATAATCACAATGCCCGTAAGGGCGCACGCTCCCGCGTGCCCGGGCAAAGAAAACCCCGCCTGCGACCCCTTCATGGAAAATTTCGAGCATCCCGGGCAGCCGCTCAATCGCGGCATTCAAATCGTCGTTGCTGTAAACACAGGCATCGATGCCGGCATTGCCGGATTGCAGGTGCAGGTATTCCGCTTCCACCTGCAGGACGTCAGCCAGGTCGGTCATGACCGAAAGTGCGCCGCTGTATATGGCAAGCTGGACCCGCTCCCCGGCCATGAGCAGAGTTCTCCTGGTCGTGTTCATGGTCTGGGGCAAAGACCCGGTTTTGTAATCGATGACGCGCGCGCGCCGCCCGTCGCGGGACATATCGATGCGATCGATGCGGCCGCGAAATGCAAACCCGATATTCCCGGCCTGAAGCTGGTAGGCAGGCACATCGGCTTCGCCCGGAAACGAGCCAAAGGCCCGTTCCAGGTGCACCGGCAGCAACTCGGGATCAGGCCGTCGCTTTTCGTACGCCAGCCAGTCAGCCAGTATTTGCAGCAGGCGGTCCCGTTCGATCTCCCAGAGCAGATCGGGTATTGCCGCAGGCCGCCCCTCCTCCAGCATGCGGGACGCGCACTGCGCCAGGGCCTCCAGAAGCACGGGCATTGGAGTCCCGGTCCAGGCATCCCCGGGAAAAGCCCGCAGGAACTCCTCGAGGATCGCATGAATGATCTGTCCGCGCAGCAGGGGATCCAGCCCTTCCAGCGGCTCCTCTTCCACCCACGATTCGAGTGTCAGCACGCGTCGCAGATAAAACAGGTATGGGCACCGGGCATACTCCTCAATGCGGCTGGCCGAGAGCTGAGAGGAACCAGCCTCGAGTCTGCGCCCGATCGCCGGCCACAGGGACGGGTTGAGAATACGCCCGTCGAATTCCGTGAGCAGGCGCTGCCAGCGGGCCTGATCATACGCCAGGGGCCCGTTCATCAACAGCGGCTCCGCCCGCGCGATTTCCGCGAGTGCGGCATGGGCGGAGAGCGGGTTTTCGGTGATCAGGCCGAGCCGGATCTCCCCTTCGTCCACCGCCGGCTGGCCCTTTCCCGGGCCGGGATCATCCAGGCTTATCGAACGCAGTCCGGGGACATTTTGCGCCGTCAGTTCGTTCAGGTGGAGAATGGCACCCCGGGCGGCGGCAGCGGCGCGCAGAAAGAATTGGGAGGGGATTCGTTCCCGATCCGACGATTCATCCAGCCGGGAACTTATCAGCACCAGGCGACTTTCGGCGGAGTGAACCGCCATGCCGAAAAGTAATTCTTCCTCCTCCCCGCGCAACGACTTGAGCGGAAGTTTCGGTGGCCGGCCGATCCTCATGCGCTCGGCATCGAGCAGCAGCGGATCCTGGCGCAGGCGGGCAGGAAACTTTCCCTCCTCCAACCCGGGAAGGATTACCAGCGGGAAACGCAGGCCGCGTGCGGAGGTCGCCGAGAGCAGGTTCACACCACTGCGCTGAAAGAGGCCTTCCGGCCGGGAAAGATCGTCCAGGGCTTCGGAAATAGCGGCAACCATCCGCGTGCGCGAGGCCTGGCGCATCGATGAATCCTCGCTTGCAAGCTCGCCGAGCGCACCGAGCTCGTCAAAGACCGATGCCAGGGCCGGCCAGTCCTCCGAATGGCCCAGAAGCAACACGAACTTTTCTTCAAGAAGCCGTGCCCACTCCGGCCAGGCGCCCTTCGCCGGCCAGCCTTGGGCGGCCCGGCGCAGTGCCGCCCAACCTTTGCGGAGGCCTTCGGCGGATTCCAGCCGCCGCCGCGCATGCAAGGCAGACAAGGGACCGCGTCCGTTCGCTTCTTCCTCGAGGGATTCCTCACCGGCTTCCGCTCGCCGCGCTTGCGTTTGACTTTCCCGCACCAGCGCTTCGACGCCGGCATCCCATGATTGGATGCCGGCCAGGAAGCGCGCATCGTTGACCAGCGCGCGCCATTGTGCCACATCCCAATCGGCTGCGGCGGCTGCCGGCAGGGCGGCAGCAATCAGTTCCATCGCCGTCAGGATGGAGTGCCGCGTAAATCCTTCCGGTTCCAATCCCGCGATCGACAGAACGGCCCGAGCCAGTGGCCGGCGCGAAAAGGGGCTGCCGCCGTGCACGAAATAGGGGATGCGCCTCAGCCGGAATGCTTCCGTAAGCACCGGCACGTCTTCCTCGGGCCGGCGCAGGATGACGGCGGCCTGATGGAAACCCGCAATCACCCCCTCGCGCCTGGCGCGCAGGACTTCTCGGATCACTTCTACGGCAACCCGGGATTCACCGGGAGCGGAGAGCAGCGAAAAGGAACCATCGGATGGCGCGGGCTGCCCGGAGGCATCACCCCCGGCTTCAGGAATGGCAAATAGGCGGCGCCTCAGAGTTCCCAGCCCATCCCCACGGATCTCGCCGGGCAACGCTTCCGGCGTCGCTCCGGTTTCCCGCACCCGGGATTCCAGGAAAGGGACCACAAACCGGGCGGCCTCGTCTCCAAACTGCGGGATGAAGTACATCAAACCAAGAGTATCCCTCAGATGGCGCAGGAAGTCGGCCTGTACGCCGGTGACGTCGTAGATTCCGTAAATGAGAAGCGATTTCGTCCCCAGCAGGCCGGCTGCCTGTACAGCAGCTGCGCCGGCCCGCCGGAAATCTTCAGCCGGATCCTGATAAGCGCCCACGCGATCGCGGAATTGACGGAAGAGGGCTGCCAGACCGAGGAGGTGACTCTTGCGATCCGGCGTCACCCCGTTGATCCCGGACAATGACTCTTCCAGATTCGAGGGCGTGACACCGGCATCTCTCAAATCACGGAAAGTGTCGAGGAGCGCTCCGCGAAAACCCGCGAAGCCTGCCACCCGTGAAAATGCTTCCGGCGTCTCGTGAGCGAGGACATCCTCCAGAAGCAGGGAGGCTCCCAGGTGCGGGAGCCTTGGCTTCGGCCGGTCCGCGCGTCCGGCCGACACGAGTTTTGCGACCAGCTCCAGAAATGTGTAAAAGTGCACGTTGGCCACGGTCCGGCGCTGCCCGGCCAAACGTCGCTTCAAATAGGTAGCGAGCAGATTGGAACCGACAAGCACGGCGACCGGGGCCAAAGGGTCGCCCGCCTGCATGGAGACTACCAGTTCGATCAGTCTCGCTTCGAGTGCGTGGAAAGTGCCGGTATAGATGCGGTGTGAATGCAATATCAATCCCTGCCTGTCAATGCGATATTCTGCCGGCCCATGAACGCGCTGAGCAGGCCTGGCCGAGGTGTTGGCCCTTTCATCATATGGATAGCGGTTCGGAGTAGCAAATCGAAAAACTCCCGTCATAAGGGATAACCTTCCGGCGCCGTGGAATATTGATATAATCGTATCGGAGCCGGTGCGACGGTGCGTGTGACAGAAACAAGGCGGCACCCGCAAATCCCCGATCTGCCTGGCTACGTCCGCCAGGAGCACGGCCCTTGATTATGAAACGGATGCGGCAGGCTTTGGCAACCTTTCTCGACGCGCGGTCGATATCGTTCCGGCTCTACCTGATTATCATCCCGACGACCGCACTGGCCATTCTGTCGATCAGCTACGTGAACAGCCGGGTTGCCGCCATTCTGCTGGATTCCGCCGTCTCCGACAACACCCGCAGAGTGGCCGGCCAGCTCGCCTCCGATCTCGCCGGATTGCAGACACCCCTGAGCGCGGACGCCCTGCGCGCCTGGCTCGGAGAACTGGTGGAAACCAACTCAGACATCATGAGAATCGAGGTGTTCCGGCTGGAAGACAGTGGGCTCCGGCGCATCTGCACAACTTCCAATTCCAGCGCTCAGCCCTCAATTGTCGACGAGGTTGCCGCCGTAAATCGGGCGCAGATCCTGCTGATACCTCAGTTTCATGACCGCGAGCGCGCCCTGAAGGTGATTTACCCGGTCCTGGACGCGGCCGGTCTGGCTTCCGGATGTGTCAGCGTCACCAGTTCCCTGCACCAGACCGAGATCGTGGGGGAGGTGCTGCGCAAAATCGACCTTTTTCTGATTCCGGCCTCCGTGCTCGCCCTCGTCCTGATGCTTCACTTCCTGTTCAGCCGGAACCTCACCGGCAGGATCGGGCGTCTCGGCCTCGCCATGATGGAGGCCAAGGGCGGCGCGCTGGCAAAACGGGCGCCGGTGGACCGGCGCGATGAGCTTGGGGTAATCGCAGAGATTTTCAACGAGACCATGGGGGAGATCGAGCGGGCTTCGCGCGAGCGCAACCGCCTGCTGGAGGAGCAGAAGGACTTCAATGCCCAGTTGCGGGAGAAGGTGCAGGAGGCGACCCGGGACTTGTCCGCTGCCAACCTTCAGCTGAGCCAGGTCAATCAGGATTTGATCGAAACCCAACACCGCTCCACTCAATATGAGCGCATGGCAATGGCCGGCCAGATGGCGGCCGCCTTCGCGCATGAGATCGGATCGCCGCTGAGCACCATTTCCACTCACTTGGAATTGATGATGGAGGAACCGTCCTGCGGAGACGACGCGCGCCGCCGGATCCAACTCATCCAGGCGCAGATCAGCCGCATCACCGGGTTTGTCGAAGAACTCCTTTCGGAAACCCGTGCCGCCGCCCAGCCCTTCAGCGAGCTCCAGGTCAACGACATTCTCCATCAGGTGCTGCTGTTCATGGCGCAGCACTTGGAGCGGCACGGCATCCGGTTGGAAACCAGTTTCCAACACGATCTTCCGGCAATCGAGGGGCATCCCCAGCAGTTGCAGCAGGTTTTTCTTAATCTGATCAACAACGCGGTCGACGCGATGCCGGCGGGCGGAACCATCAAGGTAGAAACCCGGTTCGATGGAAGTTCGCCCGGAAGCCCGCACGTTTTGGCATCCTTTGCGGACAGCGGCGTAGGCATATCCGCCGAAGAGCAGAAACGGATCTTCGAGCCCTTCTTCTCCACCAAAGATCTGCGCCACGGCACCGGCCTGGGGCTGAGCATCACCGCCCGCATCGTGCGCCAGCACGAGGGGACCGTTGAACTCGAAAGCGAGCCGGGGCGGGGCGCGACGTTCACGATCCGCTTGCCGATCGGTCCCCATCATAAAAACGCTCCCTGGGAGGAAATCCGGCCATGACCGATGTTCGCGCCGCCGAAGGCAGGATCCTGATTGTTGACGATGATGCCGCATCACTTTCTTCCCTGGGCGAAGCCATGACGAAGGAAGACTATCAGGTCACCCTGGCCGGCAACGGCGAGGAAGCGATCCGGCTTGCCCGTGAGCAGGAGTATGACGTGGTGATCACCGATCTGCGCATGCGCGATGTCGATGGACTGCAGGTTTTGCGCACCTTCAAGGCCCTGCGTCCGGAGACCGTGCTCATCGTCATGACGGGCTTTGCCTCCATGGACACCGTCGTCGAAGCCATGTCGGCCGGCGCCTACGACTATATCTCCAAACCATTCCGCCTCGACCAGATGCGATTGAAGGTGCGCCAGTCGCTCAAGCACGCCACCCTGCTGCGCGAAAACCGGAATTTGCGCGAGAGAGCCAAGAACCTGGTTCTCCAGGGAGAAATCATCGGGTCGAGCCCCACCATGGTCGAAGTATACAAGACGATCGCCAAGGTAGCGCCGACAGACGCCACGGTCCTGATTCAGGGGGAGAGCGGCACAGGGAAGGAACTGGTCGCACGGTCGATACACCGGTTGGGCGGCCGGAAGGAGAGGCCCTTCCAGGCAGTCAACTGCGCTTCCGTCGCAGAAAGCCTGCTCGAAAGCGAGCTCTTCGGCTTCGTCAAAGGAGCCTTCACGGGCGCCTCCACATCCAAGCGCGGAATCTTTGAAGTCGCCAACCAGGGCACCGTGTTCCTCGATGAAATCGGAGACACTACGGCAGCCATGCAATCCAAACTTCTGCGGGTGCTGGAATCGGGCGAGATTCTCCCGGTGGGCGGCACTACGCCCACTCATGTGGACGTGCGCATCATCGCCGCAACTCATCGTGATCTGACCGTCCAGGTCGCACAGCGGAAATTCCGGGAGGACCTTTACTATCGTCTCAAGGTGGTTACCATCGAGTTGCCCGCCCTGCGGGAGCGGATATCGGACCTGCCGCTGCTGTTCGACTTCTTCCTCAGAAAGTACTCTGCCCGACAGGGAAAAACCTTTGCCGTCCATCCCGAGGTGCTGTCCCTGCTGCAGAGCTTTTCCTGGCCGGGGAACGTCCGGCAGCTGGAGAACGTGGTAGAGCGCGCGGTCGCTCTGAATACATCGGGAGTGTTTGCCAAAGAAGACCTTCCCGAGGAGATTCAGATTTCCGGCGCCAAACCCCGTCGGTCGGCGCGTGATTCCTGGCCGACGCTGGCGGAGATCGAAGAACAATATATCCAGGAAGTGATCGCAGCAGCCGATGGCAATCTGTCGCGCGCCGCGGAAATCCTCGGCATCGATCGGCGCACCCTCTACCGCCGCCTGGATCGCGCCACAGAATAAAGGCTGTAAGAGTTCAGGCTGGCAGGATGTAAGTTATCAGCCTATAAGCCTACAGCTTAAACTCCTATAGCCTGAACTGCCACAGTCACGACAAAGTTGCCACAGTTGACCATAAACGGCTAAGATTCAGCCATTTACGCAAACAATCCCCGTTGGACGGCGCCGGAACGCGACAAATGCGCAGACCTCGCCCGGCGCTAAAACAACCCGTATCAGCTTTACATGATTACAGTTACATAATCGACCCCGAATTGGCACGCCGGGTGCGTTAACTGGAGTGCACGTACGAGGAGCCTGGCTCCGGGAATTATGAAAATTTCTTTCATGCGACGGGATGCGCCCGGGACATGAACTGGATGGATTGAACTACAGGAGGTAAAAACCATGTTTAACCTTAGAGAGAAATGGCAGGTAAAGAAGATCTTGAAACCCGGTTTTCCCCAGGGCTTTGCCTTGGGGCTGGCAATGCTGCTGCTGGTTTTGGGCAGTTCGCTCGCCTTTCACACAAGCTTCGAGAAGGGGCCGGTGAGCCCGGCCGCGACTGCGACGGTTGCCCCCACGGACAACCCGGCGCAGCTGAGCAAAGACTTTGAAATCGTTGCAAAAGACGTTCAGGGCGCGGTGGTCAACATCAACACCGAGCAGATCATTCACAACGCCGGCATGCAGATGGAAGACCCGTTCCGGCAGTTTTTCGGAGGGCAAGACCCCTTCGGTTCATTCTTTGGCCAGGCGCCTCACGACATGAAACAGAAGAGCCTCGGATCAGGATTTCTTGTGGATCCCAGCGGCTACATTCTGACCAACAACCATGTCGTGGATAATGCGTCAAAGATCAAGGTCAAGCTTGATGACGGCAGGATCATGGATGCGAAGGTCATTGGGACCGACCCGCAGACAGATCTGGCCGTGCTCAAAATCAACGGCTCGGGATTCCACACACTGCAGCTCACCAATTCCGACCAGGTTCAGGTCGGCGATTGGGTGCTGGCGTTCGGCAGTCCGTTCGGGCTGCAAAACACGATGACCGCCGGCATCATCAGCGCCAAGGGGCGGGTGATCGGCGCAGGCCCTTATGACAACTTCCTGCAAACGGATGCCGCGATTAACCCGGGCAACAGCGGCGGCCCGTTGGTGAATCTGAATGGGGAGGTGGTCGGCATCAACACCATGATCGCCAGCGAAAATGGCGGGTTCCAGGGGATCGGATTCGCCATCCCGTCATCCATGGCCAATCAGATATATACCCAGATTGTGAAGAACGGGAAGGTCACCCGCGGCTGGTTGGGAGTCACGATTCAGAGTATGACACCGGAACTGGCCAAGAGCTTCAGCATCGAACCCGACAGGGGAGTGCTGATCGCGGATGTGGAAGCAAACGGTCCGGCAGCCAAAGCGGGACTGCAGTCCGGCGACATCATCCTGGAGTACAACGGCAAGCAACTCCACGGCGCCAACGACCTGTCGCTCGCAGTGGCGGAATCCAAGGTCGGTGTGCCGGCGAACATGAAAGTTCTGCGCAACGGCAAGGAAATGACCATGGAAGTAAGAGTTGGGGAGCGACCCACCGAGATGGCGCAGACGTCCATGTCCTCCGGCGAGCATGAACGCGGGAAGCTTGGGATTACGGTGGAAAATGTCACGCCGGAATCCGCACGGCAGATGAAACTGTCATCCAGCAGCGGGGCTCTCGTTACCGAAGTCCAGCCTGGCAGCCCGGCAGACGACGGCGGCGTGCGCCCTGGTGATGTGGTGAAAGCCGTGAATCAGACCCCGGTGAACAGCGCTTCCGACCTGGTGGCGGCAACCCAGAACCTGAAAAGTGGCGACACGGTCAGGCTCAGGGTGGAGCGGCAGGGCAAGATCCTGTTCCTGGCCTTCGAACTTTCCTGACCAGCGGCCGGGCATGGATCCGGCTGGCGAGGATTGACTTCAGGCGCCTGGCTTCATGATCGAAGCCGGGCGCCTTGCCTTTTTCCTGACACCTGCCGGCGGGCTGAATTTTTTCTTTGAGGCCCCGGCGGCAGAGTTCTGCAACGATTGCAGCCTGACCACCTTTGTCGTTCGTCATCCGCACATCCTCTGGTATCGTATAGCTCCTATGAAACATTCACCACTGGTCATCATTTTTCTGACGGTATTCATCGACCTGGTCGGGTTTGGCATCGTCCTCCCCCTGCTTCCCTACTACGCGGAAACCTACGGTGCTACAGCCTTGGCCATCGGCCTGTTGTCGACCAGTTATTCGCTCATGCAATTCCTGTTCACCCCAATATGGGGGCGGCTGTCGGATCGATATGGCAGGCGGCCGCTGATTCTCGTCAGCCTCGCCGGTTCATGCATCGGGTTCCTCATCTTCGGCCTCGCGGGAACGCTCACCGGCCTGTT
Organism: Terriglobia bacterium; assembly: GCA_963824985.1. Lineage (GTDB taxonomy): Bacteria > Acidobacteriota > UBA6911 > UBA6911 > UBA6911 > JAFNAG01. The sequence continues at coordinate 229,100 of CAWGRQ010000025.1, read as the reverse complement.
TATCGGGCGGATGGTTGCCGGCATCGCCGGGGCTATCATCCCAACCACACAGGCATACATTGCGGATGTCACCCCCCCTGAAAGCAGAGCGAAGGGAATGGGATTGATCGGAGCCGCTTTCGGCCTGGGATTTATTCTCGGACCCGCCATCGGCGGAGTGCTCGCTCCCTACGGCTACGACAAGCCGGTCTTGCTCGCGTCCGCCCTGGCCGGCATCAACCTCGTGTTCGCCTATTTCAAGCTCCCGGAATCGCTTACGAGGGAGGCCAGGGTGCGGGCGTACCGGCGCCGGTTTGACATGCGGAGTTTGGGAGAGACCCTCTCTCATCCGCAGATAATCCCGCTGCTGCTGATGAACCTCGTGGTGATTTTTGCTTTCTCCAGTATGGAGTCGACTTTCGGATTGCTGAACGAACACCGGTACGGGCTCACGGTCCGCGAGACCGGGTATCTCTTTACATTCATTGGCGTGATTATGAGCGTCATGCAGGGATATCTCGTGGGCCGTATGGTGCGTCGCCTGGGGGAGAGGCGCATGATCGTGCTTGGGACATTCTCCATGATCTTCGGGCTCGCCCTGATGCCGTTTACCCCGAATATGCCCGCTTATTGTCTCGTCCTGGCACTTCTTTCGTTCGGCGCCGGCATCAACAACCCGTCTCTGGCCTCCTTGCTTTCCAAATCCAGCAGTGTCGACGAGCAGGGGGGGGTCATGGGAATCGCCCAGTCCGTTTCGAGCCTGGGCCGCATCCTGGGCCCCATGTGGGGCGGCTACACGTTTGACGCCTTTGGTATCGGCTGGCCGTTTGTGACCGCGGGGATGTTCATGGGTCTGGCATTCCTGATGAGCCTGGTCACCCTGAGGAATGCAGCGGAGCGTGAATCCGCCCCATCCTTGATCTAACCCGAATAATAATTACCCGCTCATAAGAGAAGGGATTGCAGATACGGAAGAACACGGCTCCACTCCGTGCTCATCCGCATCCCTCCGCGTCCAGGATTGTATTGCTGAGGGCTCGCGCAAAAATAACTTCACATTCTGCTGCAGCTTGGACGACGGAGGAATGCGGTGGAGGATGGGAATAGGAATTCAGGTATCGGAGAGGCTGCAGCCCTTCGGGGCGCGGCGGCGGACGGGCATCTGCTGCGTTGCCGCTCCTCGACGATGTCACCACATCGCCTGCGTCGCGTCGCCTTGCATCTGCCCGTCCCAGGAGCACCGCAGGTGCGACGGTGCTCGCGCCAGAATGTGAATTTATTTTTGCGTGAACCCTTGGTGGATAATGCGGGTTATGAAGGGTCTTGCGGTCATTTCTTCAGCATGTGAATTTCGGTGCCGCCGCGCTTGAAACGCACCTCGTCCATCAGCTGGTTGATCAGGAATATCCCGCGGCCGTGCGAAGAAAAAATCCTCTCCCCCTGAATCGGGCTGGGAATCGAATTGACATCAAAACCCTCACCCGGATCTCTGACGACGAGGAGAATTCCCTTCGACAAATCGCACGATGCCGTCACCTGAACGGTTTTGGTCTTGTCTTGCTTGCAGCCGTGGATGACGGCGTTGGTCAAAGCCTCGTACAGCGCCGACTGAACTTCGAACTCTCTCCCGGCCACACAGCTGGTTTCCTTGGCCAGGTCCAGTATCCGGTCGACTACGCCGGCGATCGCCTGCACATCGGCAGCGAAGGTGATGTCCAGACGCAGCAACAGCTTGTCGTTTTCGAATTCGCAGGAATCGGGTTGGTCGGTGGGCATCTGTGACTCCAGGTCATTCCTGCCCGGGATCCGCCTTGCATGCGGGATCAACTCTTATGATAGCTTAACATTTTTTCGCGCGAAAATAGGATGATTCCTTTGGCAGGGCGGCGATTCAAGCACCGATGCCGGCGACCAGAATGTCCCGGCATCCGAAGAGGCATCCAAAACCGCCGGGAAAATGGGAGCAGCTCCTCAAGCGCCTGTGGCGCACGCCCGAAAGTCATGGGCGTACAATCATCTTGCCGCATCCAAACCCGACTGATATAAGTACCCTGCCGGCCGTGCCCGCAACCTGAGCGCGGAAAGTCATGATCCGGGCGCGCGCGCCGGGGTCTCTCAAGGAGCAGATGTGATCGCCAATACTCTCATGGCGCGAAAGGCATTTGCCGAGCTTGCAGCTCTGGACGAGGCGGTTTTCCCTCTGGACCGCGCTGCTTTGACCATCGGGATTGAAGAGTACCCGAAACTTGACGTCGACGGGTATCTCCGCAAGTTGGACACTCTTGCCGCTCGCGTTGAAGTGCTGGCCGGACACGATCGCTCCGCAAGCACGATTCTGGAATGCCTCAACGAAGTGCTTTTTGTTCAGGAAGCATTTCGGGGTAATGCGGACGATTACTATGATCCCCGCAACAGCTATCTCAACGAGGTTCTGGATCGCAAGCAGGGAATTCCCCTGTCCCTTTCCGTTATTTATATTGAGGTCGGCAGACGGCTTGCGTTCCCGATTCAGGGAGTTGGCTTCCCGGGACATTTTATCGTCAAGTGCATCGTGAATGAGAGGGAGGTGTTGATCGACCCATTCAATCATGGGCGGGTCCTCGGCATCGAGGACTGCCAGGAACTTCTTGACCGCGTCTATGGCGGGTCGGTCACGGTACAGCCTGCCTTCCTGCAGCCGATGGAAAAGAGGTCCATCGTCTCCCGCATGTTATTTAATTTAAAGGGAATATACTACCAGGCAGAGGAATATCACAAAGCCCTCGGGGTCGTGGACCGGATCCTGGTGCTTAACCCGGGGATCCTTTCCGAAATCCGGGATCGGGGCATGCTCTACATGCAAACCAGCCTTTTTTCCAAGGCGCTCGCCGATCTCGAGTACTATCTGGAGCACTCCAACTCGCCAGAGGACCTGGCATACATCGAAGCTCACGTTAGGACTTTACGAGGCGTTGTTGCCGTTCCGAACTGATCACCGGGAAAGCCCATGAATCAGCCTCCTGCAAACCTCGCGCCGTTTCATCCGTCCAGCCGCAGGTATCGTTTTGTGCTGCTTCTGTTTGTCAGCATGCTGACCTTCGGCTCCTATTTCGCCTATGATTCCATCGGAGCGATCGAGAACATCCTCATCCCGGCTCTGGGCATCTCTACCGGAACCATCGGTCTCTTGTATTCGGCATATTCAATTGCGGCCATTGCGATTGTTTTTTTCGGCGGGATACTCACCGATCGCCTGGGAACGCGGAGAGCATCGCTTCTGTTTTCCCTTCTGGTGACCCTTGGAGCGCTGGTCGTGGCCCTGGCCCAGTCGACCTGGATGCTGTTTGTCGGGCGCCTCATCTTTGGAGCCGGATCCGAATCGCTGGTGGTCGCTCAGCTGGCCATCCTTTCGAAATGGTTCAAGGGGAAGGAACTGGCTCTCTCGTTTGGGGTGGCATTAACCATCAGCCGCCTCGGCACATTGTTCTCTTTCAATACGGAAGCTCTCATCGCCAGTTATTTCGGGAGTTTCCGCTCCGCCCTCTGGGCGGCGTTCCTTCTCTGCGGTCTATCCTTACTCTGCAACCTGGTTTCCAATTTCATGGACAGGAGAGGGGAGACGGTGCTGGGGATGAAGACGGAGGGGGCGGGTGACAAAATCGTCTTTGGCGACATCAGGGCTTTCACCAACACTTATTGGTATGTGACGCTCCTGTGCCTTGCCTTCTACTCTGCCATCTTTCCATTTACCGCGCTATCCACCAATCTGATTGCCACCAAATGGGGTATCCCGGATGTGCAGGCGGGGGCCGGCGGATTTTTCTACCAGGCTTTCTTCAACATGTTCCACATGTTTACGACCGCCCCGGGAATTACCAGCATCCCGATCTTCGCCTCGATGATTTTTGCTCCCTTCGCCGGGCGCCTGGTCGACAGAATCGGCAGGCGTGCCACCCTGATGATTCTCGGCTCCCTGCTGCTTATCGCCAGCCATCTGGTCCTCGGGCTGACGTATGTCGATCCCCGCATCCCGATGATCGTCCTCGGCACGGCATTCGTCCTGGTCCCGGCGGCCATGTGGCCTTCGATCCCGTTGCTGGTTGCCAAAGAAAAAGTAGGCACGGCCTTCGGGTTGACCACCATGATCCAGAACATCGGGCTGGCACTCTTCCCTTACCTGAACGGGCTTCTGGCACACCACACCAGTTCGTACACATCATCGCAGCTGATGTTCGCCGCCCTGGGCCTGGCGGGCCTGGTATTCGCTCTGCTGTTGAAGCGGGCAGACGCAGCCAGGGCGCATGTCCTGGAAAAGGCCGAAGTGAAATCGTCCTGACGGCGGCAAAAAAAGGACGTCCCGGAATGACAAATAAGATAAGGGGACAAAAAGGGGACACTCCGGATTTCCGTTCCAAGCACGGACAAGAGCCGCGCGCGGTGGAAATCCGGAATGTCCCTGTTTTCCTTTTTGTTTTTCCCTGAAGGGACGCGGCCGGACCGCGTCCCTCCCCTGCCCTGCAATCGTGACGTTTAGAAGTTGAAGCGCAGCACGATCTGGATCAGGCGTCCGCCCGGATCCTGGGTCTGGTTCCGGTCCGTGTAGGCCGAACTGACCCGCATAAAGTTGAGGTTGCTGGGCGCTGTGCTCTGCATGCCGTTGAAGTTGATGTTGTTGAACGCGTTCAGGAACTCACCGCGCAGCTCGAAGTTCTTCTGCTCGGTGAACCGGAACCGCTTCACCAGGCTCATGTCGAAACGCGTGAACTTGGGATAGCGGTAGTAATTGTGCCGGCCCGCGCAATCGCCGCTGGCGATCTCCACGCAGTTGCCCGCGCCCACGCTCCCCGCCGGAGCGATGTACCGCCCCGTCGGCGCGCCCGAAGTGAACCCGCCCGCGTCGTACTGATACGCCTTGTACGTCTGGTCGATGATGTCCTTCGGCAGGTAATAGGCGATCTTGTTGGCGTCGTCAAAATACACCCCCACCGAGTTCACCAGCTCCTGCGACGTCATGCCGACCAGGTTGATGTTGCCGAAATCTCCCAGGTTGCCGCTCTGCAAACGAGCCGTCCCCTGGAATTCCCAGCCGCCGACGATCATGTCGAGCGCCCTGCCGGTACCGCCGAACAGCGCCCGGCCCCGACCGAACGGCATTTCATACACCCAGTTGATCTTGAATGCATGCGGCAGCGTGTTCCCCAGATCCTTCACCCAGCCTCTGCGGAACGAGGTCCGGTTCAGGTTCAGAGCCTTGGCAAACGTGTAATTCGCCTGCACCAGCAGCCCTTTCGCCATTCTCCGGCGCAGCTCGATCGTCATTCCGTCGTAGTAGTTGCCGCCGCCGTTCTGGTAGATCCAGCCGCCGCCGTTCTGCACGTCCGGCTGGGGGATGAAGAAGTTCGCCGGCAGACCGTTCGCCAGCGCGTTTCCGCGCCGCGTCGAATCCCGCTGCAGCGGCGTCCACACCATGCTGAACGGATCCGGATTGTACTTGTTCAGGTAGTTCACGTACGTCGTGTTCGTGAAGAATCCAGCCTGGGTGCTCCCCAGAACCGCGCTGGTGTAGCTGGCGTCCTTCGTCGGATCCAGCCCGCGTCCCAGGTACTTCAGCAGGATCGGCAACTGCTGCGTGCCGGCAACCGTCGAGTCATACCGGAACGTCCGCCCCTTGTTTGCCGCGAGGTTGGCATACAGGTTCCCCTGCATCTTCCAGAACTCGTCCAGGAACCCGTTCTCCACGATGTTCCGCTCGCCGTTCAGATTCGGCTGATACCACGGCTGCAGGTTGCGCGTCGCGGCATACCGGATATCGAGCGCCATGTCCTTCCCCAGCTCCCGCTGGAGCCCGAAAGACCACGACATCGTGTACGGCGTCCGGATGTCCGGATCGAACGCGTTGATCGAATCGTCGATCGACGGCTTCATCGGATACTCCGGCGTCGCCTGGAAACTCGGCGCCGCCAGCCGGCTCCTGTCCCGGAACAGCAGCGGCCAGGTCTCGCCTCCGGCAGTATTGACCAGGTTGCCGAGATCCTGGCTCCGGTTGGCCACAATCTGCCCGCCGGGGTTGGATCCGAACATGTTCACATAATCCAACATCCCATAGTGGTTGTACGCCAGGGCGAAGCCACCGCGGATGACCGTCTGCGAACCCTCGCCCAGGATCTTGTCGAGGAACCCTCCGGTGCCCTGCGGACTCCAGGCAAACCCGATGCTCGGCGCCACCGCCTTGTAATCCGGATTGTAGGCCGGATCCCCGGGGTTGAACTGATACACCAGGGTCGGCTTGCCGCCGCTCGCTCCCGGCTGGAATATGCTGTTGACTCCCGAAGGCCCCCACACATCCGCGGGGGTCGCCCAGGTGAACGCGTTGTTGAGCGGCGTCCACGGGAAGTCCACTTCCCAGCGCACGCCGAAGTTGAGCGTCAGGCCCGGGCGCATCCGCCACGAATCCGCAGCGAACAGTCCCATGGAACGCTGCCGGGCGCGTCGAATCTGCGATCCATTGTACGTGTACTGGTCGGTGGTCTCACTCAGGACCGCGTTGGCGTTGATCGCCGTGACGCGCGCCGTCAGCGAGGCATACAGGCTGGCCGCGGTGCTCTGCTGGCTCGCGGTCGAGTTCGGGAAGTTGATCTTCCCGTTGTTGGCATCGAACATCACGTAGGCCGGGTCGTAGGCGCTCGGCAGGCCGAAGCCGATCGATGGCGCCAGTGTCTGGCCCCACACCCAGTTGCCCACATGCTGGAAGGTGCCGCCGAAACTCAAGCTGTGCGCGCCCTTCGTCCAGGTCAATGTGTCCTCGAACGACTTCACCGGAGCATTGCGCCGGCTCGGGGCCGAAACTGGAATAACCCCCGTAATGCCCGCGGGCGTCCAGTTGTAACCGCCCAGATCGCCGATTCCGCCCGGTTGGCCGTTGAAAGATTCCGGTCCGACGTTCGCGAAGAACAGCGTCGTCCCGCAGGTGAATCCCCCGCGGGCTTCATTCACCAGCCGCGGCGTGATCGTCGACCGCAGCGCGAACGAGGTCGAGCAGCGGTTCGATGCCTGGGTCCCGTAATTCGGGAAGCCGGGGTACCGCTGGTCCCTGGAATTCAGGAAGTCCGGGTTGGAATCGTAGTACGCGTAATTCCAGCTCTGCTCGATCTTGTGCCGGCTCGACAGGTTGAAGTCGACGCGCGTCGTGACAAAGTGACGGACTCCCATCCCTTTGTTCTGGAAAATGAAATTCTGGTACAGCGGATCCGCCACCGTCGGATACGACTGGATGGTTCCCGCCGTCCCGACCGCGTTGCGGATGTCCGAAAGCAGCTTCTGCACCGTCGGATCCCACGTCGACGTGAAGCCGTTCGCCGCGGCCAGGGTCAACAGGTTCTGGGACTTTACCTGGTCGGGCTGCCCGCTCTGCTTGAACAGGTAGACATAGTTCCCCTGCTCCACCAGCGGATTGTAGATGGTACGGGTGCGCGTCTGGCCGTCCGGCTGACGGAAGTTTTCCCAGTTCGCAAAGAAGAACAGCCGGTCCTTCCCGCTGAACAGCTTCGGAATCGAAATCGGCCCGCCGACCCGCACGCCCAACTGGTGCAGCATGACCCGGTCGCGCGGCGCCTTGCAGTTCTCCCACTCGTTGACCAGCTGGTCAATGGTGCATTTCTGCCCCCGCCCCTCGCCGTCGCCCTGATAGACCGGCGCATTGTTGCGGTTGTTGAACCAGTAGTTGGCATTCAGCCACGGGTTGCGCATGTACTCGTACAGGCTGCCGTGGTACTCGTTGTTCCCCGACCGCGTCACGAACTTGATCTGTACCGCGCCGGCTCCCGTGCTGTCCGCCCCCGCGGCCGCCGTCGATACCGTCACTTCCTGCACCGAGTCGAGCCGCGGAGTGATCATGCTGAAGAAGCCGTCACCGCCGCTCTGACCCCGGTAGTAGTTGTCCTGTGTGTTGATGCCGTCGATCGTGATGTTGATCGTCGAGTTCGGCAGGCCCATGAACGTCGAGCCGCGCGCCCCACCCGTCGTGTTTACGCCCGGCAGCAATACCAGAAAATCCAGCGCGTTGCGCGTCGCCAGGGGCAGCTGCTGGATCTGCGTGGTCGCCAGCGTCGTCGACACCGTCGCCGTCGTCGACTGCACCACCTCGGCGCCCGCCACCACCGTTACCGTCTCGCTGCTGCCGCCGACCTCGAGCTTGACCGTGATGTTGGTCGGCACCGCCGCTACCAGTACGATGTTCTTGATCACCGACTGCTTGAAGTTCGGCACCGAAACCGTGGCCGTGTAGCTGCCCGCGCCCAGCGCCGGAATCGAAAAGGTCCCGTTCTCGGCCGTGACGGCCTTGAACTCCGTGCCCGTGGCGTCGTTCTTGACCGTCACCTCCGCGCCGGGGATCACCCCGCCGGACTGGTCAACGACCGTTCCCGTAAGCGAAGAGCTCGAGCCCTGGGCGAAGCCCAGACAGCCGAGCGCCGCCACCAGGAGCAGGGCGATAATAGTTCGGAATGCAAAAGGTTTCATAAGGGTTCCTTGGGTTGAAATGTTTAATCCTCGAAACCGAGCCAGCACTGCCCGGATTCGTCACTACCGACTTCTTCTGATCGAATATCGCTCAGATGAAGGGAAATAAGCCGACCTTCGGGCCTCGCGCGCGAGAGCAAATCGCTTCGTCAATCAATCATGCCCCTCGCAGCCACCAACCCGCGCTGCCCTCACAGCGCCGGCCGGAGCAAAGACCACAAAAGTTGCGGGATCGGCCAGGGGAGCCCCGCGTGGATCCGGAGAAATATTCCCGCTCTGGAATCATCAACAGGGGGCCGTAGCCCTTAACTGCAATCCTGTCGACCTTCCCGGATGCGGATCCTTCATTACCCCGGTTTTGCTCAGGAAAAAGAAACGCGGCCTGCAAATCTGGCAAGCTGTCGCGGTGCCCCAAAAATTCGGCCGCGAATTCTCGATCCCTTACGCTATACTGCATGCCTTCGCTCGTATCCGAATCAAGGGCTTTGGCCCTCTTTTGAGCGTCGGTGCCGATAATAGTAGCCATCCTTCCCATACATGACAACATAATAATGTGGATATATCAATCAGCGTATTCTTTTTATTAGTTATATCTAATGTTTATCATCGACGGTGATTTGGGCGGATATGGAGGCGAATCGGGTCCGGCAGCCAGCAGAATGTCGTCCTCAGGCCCCCCGACAGGATCGGAACCGACACCAGATCCCATATTCCGACATTCATTCCCCTGCCGGGGTTTACCGCCGCGGGAGGATATAAACTTCTTGGGAAGTTCAATTACGGAGGCCTAACGCAAGGACACCGCTTGATGTTTTGCCGGTTTCCGATGCCGGTCACCGGGGGCGCCTGCCGGACCGGAATGCGGCGCGTCTTAGGTATGTTCCGCTTCTATCGACGAAGCCGCGATTGAGCGCCCCAGCCCCAAAATCAGACGCCAGGCGATCCCCAGGACGCGATTAATTGCTTATAATTCCATGGTTGTTACTTTCTAAATATGACCTTCCCAACACATGGTAATTGACTAATCCATAGTGGCAGAAGGCGCGCGAGAATGCGATGTCAGGGTGTAATGCGGGATTGACCGGCTACCGCCGCAAACTGCGCCGAAAATAGATCTTTGCCCTGCGCCCCTGCGTCATTGCGTTAGGAAAGATCAACGCAAGGACGCCAAGACGCTAAGTCGCAACATCCAAAAGTATTTTCATGCGTCACCGGGTGCGCCACGGCGCATGAAGAGCTGCTCCGAAAATGACATTTCCGGGACCCCGCGCTGGAGGCGCTTGGAGGCGGCGCCATGGCGCCGCCTTCAACATACGGGATGGCAAAGCGGCGCCGTGGCGCCGCAGTCCAAGGCGCTGCGCGCGACATCTGCTATTTTCATGCGTCACCGGGTGCACCCCTGGGCGCATGAGGGACCGCTTCAAAGAGAGTTATTGGGGGGGAAGGGGGGGGGCGGTCTTGAGCACCGCTTCGGTGCGTGGGTGCTCGCCTATCGGTGCGGGATCCGGTTTGACCGGGTCCCGCACCGATGCCAACGAGTGATGACAGATTAGAAGTTGAAACGCAGCACGATCTGGATCAGTCGTCCGCCCGGATCCTGCTCGTTGCTGTTGTCCGTGTACGCAGCATTGATCACGGCGAAATTCAAACTGCTCCCCGAAAGGCTGGAGTAGTTGTTGAAGTTGATATTGTTGAACGCGTTCAGGAACTCACCGCGCAGCTCGAAGCTCTTCCGCTCAGTGAACTTGATCCGTTTCACCAGGCTCATATCGAACCGCGTGAACATCGGACCCCGGAGGTAGTGATGCCGCGGCGCACAATCCCCGCTCACCACCTGCACGCAGTTCCCCGCGCCCGCGCTTCCGGCCGGCGCCAGGTACCGTCCCGTCGGCGCGCCCGAAGTGAATCCGCCCGCGTCATACTGGTACGCCTTGTATGACTGGTCGATGATATCCTTCGGGACATAGTAGATCCGCTTGTTGGCGTCATCGAACCACATGCCGATGGAATCCCGGAGTTCCTGGTCGGTCATGCCGACGACGTTCACGTTACTGAAGTCCCAAAGGTTGCCGCTCTGGATCCGGGCCGCACCCTGCATCTCCCAGTTGCCGATGATCTGGTTGACCACGCTCCCGGCGCTGCCAAACAGCGCCCGCCCGCGGCCGAAGGGCATCTCGTATACCCAGTTGACCTTGAACGAGTGCGGCACCGTGCCGCCCAGGTCTTTCTGCCACGGCGCCCGGAATGAAATCCGGTTCAGGTTGAAGGCCTTGGCCCACGTGTAGCTCGCCTGCACCAGCAGCCCTTTCGCCATTCTCCGGCGCAACTCAACCACCATCGAGTCGTAGTAGTTGCCGCCGCCGTTCTGGTAGACCCAGCCGCCGCCGTTCTGCACCGCCGGATTGACGACGAAGAAGTTAGCCGGCAACCCGTTCGCCAGCGCGTTCGCGCGCCGCGTCGAATCCCGCTGCAGCGGCGTCCACACCATGCTGAACGGATCCGGATTGTAGTTGTTCAGGTAGTTCACGTACGAGGTGTTCGTGAAGAATCCCGCCTGGGTGCTCCCCAGAACCGCGCTGGTGTAGTTCTTGTCCAGCGTCGGATCCAGCCCGCGTCCCAGGTACTTCAGCAGGATCGGCAACTGCTGCGTGCCGGCGACCGTCGAGTCATACCGGAACGTCCGCCCTTTGCCTGCCGCTATGTTGGCATACAGGTTCCCCTGCATTTTCCAGAACTCGTCCAGGAACCCGTTCTCCACGATGTTCCGTTCGCCGTTCAGATTCGGCTGATACCACGGCTGCAGGTTGCGTGTCGCGGCATACCGGACCTCAAGCGCCATGTCCTTTCCCAGCTCCCGCTGGATTCCGAACGTCCACGACATCGTGTACGGCGTCCGGATGTTCGGATCGAACGCATTGATTGAATCGTCAATCGAGGGCGTCAATGGAAACACCGGGGCCGTCTGGAAACTCGGCGGCGCCAGCCGGCTCTTCTCCCGGAACAGCAGCGGCCAGGTCTCCCCTCCTGCTGTGTTCACCAGGTTCCCGAGATCCTGGCTCCGGTTGGCCACGATCCGTCCGCCCGGGTTCGAGCTGAAGATCGAGTTGTAGTCGAACATCCCGTAACGGTTGTACGCGATCGCGAATCCACCGCGCAGCACCGTCGACGAACCGCTCCCCGAGGATCTTCTCCAGCACGCCACCCTGTGCACCCGGGCTCCACGCAAACCCCAGGCTCGGAGCGAATCCCTTGTAGTCGAGGTTGTAGGCCGGGTCCCCCGGGTTGAACTTGTTCACCACGGTCGAAATCCCGCCGCTGGCGCCCGGCTGGAACAGACTGTTCACCCCCGACGACCCCCACACCTCGTCCGGTGTCGCCCAAGTGTAGGCATTGTTCAGCGGCGTCCACGGGAACGACAGCTCCCAGCGCAGCCCGAAAGTCAGCGTCAAGCCGGGGCGCATCCGCCAGGAATCCTGTGCAAACAACCCCATCTCCCGCTGCCGGGCGCGCTGTACCAGCGCACCATTGTAGGTGTACTCGTCCGTGTTTTCGTCGATGACCGCGTTGGCACTGATGGATGTCACCCGCGCCGTCAACGATGCATACAGCGAAGCCGCCGAACTCTGCTGGCTCGCCGTCGAATTCGGGAAATTGATCTTCCCGTTGGTCGAATCGAACATGACATACGCCGGATCGTACGAGCTCGGCAGCCCGAAGCCGATCGACGGCGCCAGCGTCCGGCTCCACTGCCAGCTGCCGACATGCATGAACGATACCCCGAAGCTCATGCTGTGCGCCCCCTTCGTCCAGGTCAGCGTGTCCTCGAACGTCTTCACAGGTCCGTTGCGCCGGCTCGGGCTCGTTACCGCCGATACTCCCGTAATCCCGGAAGGTGTCCAGTTGTATCCGCCCAGATCGCCGAGCCCGTTCGGTTCACCCGAAAAGGCTGATGATCCCACGTTCGGGTTGAACAGCGTCGACCCCATGGTGAAGCCGCCGCGCGCCTCGTTCACCAGGCGCGGCGAAATCGTCGAGCGTAGCGCGAACGCCGCCGACCCGCGGTTCTGATCCACGAGCCCGTAGTTGGGGAATCCCGGATAGCGCCAGCCCCGACCGTTAAGATAGTCCGGGTCGCGCTTGCGTGTCTCCCCGTTGAAGCTCGCCTCCACCTTCTGCCGGCTCGTCACGTTGAAGTCGAAACGCACCGTCATGTAGTCGCGCGTCTCCATCCCCTTGCTCACCCAGCGGTAGCTCTGGTAGAGAGGATCCGCCACAATCGGGTACGAAGAGAGGCTCCCGGTCGTCCCCGTCGAGTTGCGGATGTCGGCGAGCAGCTTCTGCACCGTCGGATCCATCACCGACGTGAAGCCGTTGGCCTGCGCCAGTGTCAGCAGGTTCTTGGACTTTACCTGGTCGGGCTGTCCGCTCTGCTTGTACAGATAAATGTAGTTCCCCTGCTCCACCGCCGGATCATAGATCGTGTTGTTCCGGATCTCCCCATTGGGCATCTTAAACGATTCCAGGTTCAAAAAGAAAAATGCCCGGTCTTTCCCCGAGAAAAGCTTGGGAATCGAAATCGGTCCGCCCACCCGGCCGCCGTACTGATTCAGCAGCACCCGCGTGCGCGGCGCCTTGCAGTTGTCCCATTCGCTGACCAGCTGCTGCGGAGTGCAATTCTCCCCCCGTCCCGGCCCGTCCCCGTAATACCGCGGCGCCACATCCCGGTTGTTGAACCAGTAGTTCGAGTTCAGCCACGGATTGCGGTGGTACCAGTACAGGCTCCCGTTGTAGTCGTTGTTCCCGGACCGGGTGACGAACTTGATCTGTACCGCTCCCGCACCCGCGCTGTCCGCACCCGCGGCCGCCGTCGACACGCTCACTTCCTGGATCGAGTCCGGGCGCGCCGTGATCATCGTGTAGAACCCGTCGCCCCCCGACTGCCCCTTGTAGTTCTGATCCTGCGTGTTGACTCCGTCCACCGTAATGTTGATCGTGGAGTTCGGCAACCCCATGAAAGTAGTGTTGCGCGCGCTCCCCGTCGTATTGGCGCCCGGCAGGAAAACCAGAAAGTCCAGCGCATTACGCGTCGCCAGCGGCAATTGCGCAATCTGCGACGTCGCCAGGGTCGTCGATACGGTCGCGGTCGTCGACTGCACCACCTCCGCCCCCGCCAGCACCGTCACCGTCTCACTGCTCCCGCCGACCTCGAGCTTGACCGTGATCGTGGTCGGTACGCCAACCACAAGCACGATGTTTTTCACTACCGATTGCTTGAAGTTCGGCACGCTGACCGTCGCCGTGTACGAACCGGCGCTCAAAGCCGGAATGGAAAACGTCCCATTGGCCGCCGTTATGGCCGTGGCTTCGGCTCCGGTCGCATCGTTGTGCACCAGTACCTCGGCCCCCGGAATTACACCGCCCGATTGATCCACGACCGTTCCGGATAGAGATGAACTCGCACCGCCCTGGGCGTACCCGATACTGCCGGCCGCGGCCACCAGAAGCAGCACGAAAACAAACTTCCAGATATTGTGTTTCATAAGGTTCCTTGGTTGAAATGGTTGATTCTCGATTCCAATACCGGAATCTCCCCCGGCGCCCTCCCAAGCGGTCCGTGACGCGGCGGCATTGAGACGAGCGCCACCTCCCTTCGCAAGTCCGGCGAAGGGTTGTTGGCCGACCAGGGATTAGTGCATACCCTGCGGTCCCCGGACGGGAGCTCCCCTCACAGCACCCACCAATTCGAGGCCGCCACGGTTGCGGGACGATCCAGGGGCAAGCCCGCCGGCAGTGCCTGCGGCTTCAAAACCTTGACCCTTGCCAGTATTGATTCCTTAAAATCAATACACACCGGTCGCCGGCTCAGGGAAGCGGCCCTTCGCCGCTCTTGCCCACTGAATCAATAAATCCAGTTCCGTATTCTCTTGGTATTCACCCAGATGGTGGGATGCTAGCCAGCGAATAGTTTAGTTGCAAGAACATTAGGCTTTATTAATTTGTTTTTAAGATCTTAGACTTAGTGCGAAGCCGGCGGGATGGTCTCAAGCCAGGGCGGCACTACAACCTTATCCTGCTAACAAGCTTTATATACGAGAACGAAGAGGCAATTCGCGTTCAACCGTGTGGGGTTGGCGCTCCAGGAAGCGACGCCCCTGAGAGGCATCTTATATTAGTTATTATTAATCTTGTTGGCCCATTTGTTTTGAGAACTCCAAGGCAAAAAAGTGAAAAATCACTCGCGGGAGCAGGTCGCGGCACGGTCATGGGAGCTGGAAACAATGGGTAAGTGACCATTTAAAACGGGAGAGGGGGCAAAGAAGCAGCAGCTAGCCGGCTCAGCGTATGAACTGAAGGGAGAGGAAACGCAGCCCAAGAACGACCGCTGACGCGCCGAGGAAAAAACCTTGCCATGACAAAATGCCCGTGCTCAATCCGAGCGTCGCGTACCAGAAAATGTCCCATCCGGCGTTCAGGCTGCGGGCGGTTTGGATGGCTACGACGTACGAAACGCACCCGGCGGCAGCGATCGCTGCAGCGCCCGCAATGCGCGCCGTCCGCCCTTTCCCTCCCCCGACCGTACTCCAGATCAAAGCCGGTAGCGCCAGGAAAGCCACGGCCGCGTAATTGTTAAACAGAAAGGCGATGACGACAAGGATCAGCAGCAAGGCCTGCAGGGCAAGATTCGACGAACAGGAAGAACGCTGGATCCCCCGGGTCAGGTAGCGGACAAGAAAATGCAGACCGATGCCGGCGCCGATCGAGACCGCGGCAATCACGGCCATCAACACCCAGGCAGGGTTCAGCAGGACCGGATCTCTGAAAGGGCCCGGATACATACTGTATTGAGGAATCAGGCGTAACAGGCGGGAGAACTGGACCAGAGAGAAAGCCAGGGCGAAGGGCGCCATCCAGGCAATAAAGAAGGCCGCTTCCCGCAAGCCGGTGTCCGCACGCAACGACTCCCGGTGTTGCTTCCAGGAGAAAACCGTCGCCGCCAGGAACGGCAGGAATGTCAGGCCCAGCAACATTCCCATTGCCGAACCGGAAATAAACACGGCGTCCTTCCAGCGCAAGGCCCCCATGGATCCTGCAGGGGCTGGGTCCAATTCATCGATGGACCGGACGATTCGCTCCGCGGCCGCGCCATAAGTTGCCAGGCTCGCCGCCCTGAGGTTCGCGACCGTGTCGTTGGCGGAGTGGTAGATTTCCCTGGCGGCGGCGGGATCGGCCGGGACGCTCCCGAGGTTGATCGCCGGAATCCCAAGAGCCAGGAAGGGTCCCTGATCGCTGCGGGACAGCTCGAGGGCCCTCTGGATCATCTCCCGGAATCCGGAGGGTGAGGCCACAGGAAGTCCCTGCGCCTCTGCGGCCGAGCGCGCGATCCGGCGCAGCCATGAGGGGGTATATCCGCGCAACTGCCCTTCCGTGTTCAGCTCCAGTCCCGCCAGATCCCCGGGGCTCAACCCGTCGAGAGACAGCACGGCCGCGATCTGCTGCCTTTGGGGAAAGTTGGCGGCAATATCCGCGGCCCCCAGCATGCCCCACTCCTCGCCATCCGAGGCCACAAGCAGCAGGCTATGCCTTAGCGGTGATTCGGCGAAAACCCGCGCGAGTTCGAGCATGGACCCAACGCCGGCACCATCGTCGGTCGCACCCTGAACCGTCGTGCGCGCGGTGTCGTAATGAGCCTCGATCACGAGAATTCCGGGGACCGGCCCCCTTCTGAATCCCAGAACATTGCGACCCGCCTGGCTGCGCCCCACGATCACGGCATCAAAGTGGGTAAAGCTGACCTCATATCCGAGGCGGTGCAGCGTTTCCTGCAGGTACCCGGTAGCCTGGCGCGACTCGAGGCTCCCCAGAACCCGTTTCGGATTCCGCGTCACAAATTCCTCGGTGGTCTGGAAGGCCCGGGCCGCGTCGAATCTAACCGGCCCTGGCGCTGCAACCAGCGCACCGACTGATTCCGCTCCCCAATATGGTGCGCTGAGCCAGCAAAGCGCGACTGCGGCGATCAGGCCGAGCAGGATCTTGATTTGCGTCGAATTCATGGGCATCTCCGGGAGTCTAGCACAACTTGCCGCCGGTCCGGCACCGGACATCACCCCCGACCGTTTCCGGTTACCATCGCTCGCCGCTCGATGGTACCATACGGGACGCCGGCTCGGACCGACAGGATGGAACCTACCTTCCGGACTTCGGCAATGATGTACGCGTCTTAGAGGCCGGCAACCAGCAGATCGTGCTGTGATTTTTGCAGCCGGCTATTCCGGCAGCAGCCTCTCATGCGCTATGGCGCACCCGGTGACGCATGAAAATCTTTTGGCTTTGCGACTTTGCGTCTTGGCGTCCTTGCGTTGATTTTTTTTAACGCAATGACGCAAGGGCGCGAGGGCGCAAAGAACTATTTTCGGAGCAGGTGACTCGATGAGCGATCAACCGATGCGTGCGGAATTGGATTGGAAGGGCGACCTGCGGTTCACGGGAGTCGCCGGCGGGCAGGAAACGCCGGTGGACGGCAAACACCAGGCCGGCAGTTCCCCCATGGAGTTGCTTCTGGAGGCGCTGGCCGGCTGCATGGCCATTGACTTGGTCCACATCCTGGAGCGGATGCGGACGAAGGTGACTGCCTTGCATGCTCAGGTGGAGGGGACGCGCACGGAATCACACCCGCGGCGTTTCACCGCGCTGCGCCTGCATTTTGAGATTGCCGGTGAGAATCTCGCACCGGCGGACGTGGAGCGGGCCATCAGGCTGTCGCGGGAAACCTACTGCTCCGTGTTTGCGTCGCTGCGCCCGGATATCGACCTGCAGACCACCTACCATCTGACCGCCTAGTTTCTGCCTCTGTATTCGGAGCAGGCGCACGAGAAAGGGGCGCTCGGATTTGGCTTTCATCAAAGCGGTTCCCGTCGGCCGGTGGGGGACCGTATCCAGAATCGGGACACGCGACAAAAAAGGGGCCGCCGCGCACCCGGCGCCGGCAGCCCCTGGTAAATCTCAATTTCCGCTATCAGGATTAAAAAGTCTTGTCCGGATGCAGGATCCGTGCTTTTGCGAGCAACTGTTCCCTGGACTCCGCGTGGTTCGTGTCGGCGACACAGCTATCCACGGGGCACACGGAAACGCACTGCTTTTCGTCATGAAAACCCGCGCACTCGGTGCACTTGTCGGCAACGATGTAGTAGTACTCGTCGGAAAGGGCCGGATGATTCTGGCCATTCAATTCGTACTCCTCACCACCGGCGTAGATCGCTTTGTTGGGGCACTCGGGTTCGCAAGCGCCGCAGTTGATACAGTCTTCGTTAATAAGCAAAGCCATGTTCTTAGGTCCTCCGCAAAAAAAATATTCTGTTCCTCGACTAGCGCAATCTTGTGGTGGCACTCATGGTTTCCGCCCGGCGATTCGGACAGACGAGCCTCAACCTCGATTGGTCCAGCGAATTCGCACGATAATTTAGAGGTTTTCCCCCCAAACGCAAGCGCGAAATAAAATAATAACCCTTCCTGTCCGGAAATCAATCATCGATTCGCCAGATTCGGGTTGCCGCCTCCTCCCCCATTCGGGTCGCGGGATCCGGGGTCGGCGCCGCACGCGTCAGCAAGAGAATCATTCCGTGGTGCCGGCATCTGTTCAGCCGATGCTGAACAGCAGAACGCAAAGACGCTAGGACGCAAAGAGATTCCTTTCGGTTCGTGGGCATGGGCGGCCTTCGGCCGCATCCTTGGGCGAGCCGCGGGAGAAAGCGCAATCCTCCTGATTAGCCGCTCTGCCCGCGCTTTCTCCCGCGGTTCGCCCAAGGATGCGCCAGCGCGAAGCGCTGCGCCCACGCCTGTTGCTCAGTCGATCTTTGCGCCCTTGCGCCCCCGCGTCTTTGCGTTTTGCTTCTTCATCCATTTGATTTGGCTAAACAATTACTGGTGCCGAAGCGAACCAAGGCGAGAGGCAATCTCCTCAAGTTTGCGCTTGTGACGGCGCGAATACATCTCGAGCCCGCCTTATTCATGAAGAAGGGTTGCATAACCTCGCAGGACAAGGAAGCCCGGGGATGCACACGGACCGGATCCAAATGCATCCGTGTTCTGAAGCGTCCCAAAAGCTCTCCATAATGAGCCAATTCCAGCGCCGCGCACTTCTATTCATGCGTTTGCAAAAGACGGCCGGCTAGTGCTTGACGGCATAAAAATATTCCATGGGAATGCCGAGATGACCATGCAGATAGCTCCACACCACGCGGACCTCAACCGCTCCCATACCCGCATCACGCAACATCTCAAGCACATCCCATCCGAAATCCGTGTACACTAGGGAACCGGTGGCGGAAACCGGATTGCCATGGTACGTCTCCGGAAGATGATGGATCACCCGGTCATCGCGGATCGCCGCGCGCACGACAGTTCGATCCTCGCCGGAGTGAAACGGAATCGTCATGAACAGGACGCCGCCGCTCCGCAATACCCTATGGATCTCCCGAAATCCACGACCGGGGTCGGGCACATGCTCGAAGACATCGTTGCTGACCACCAGATCCACGGATTCATCCGCCAGGCTCAGCTGTTGAACATCTTCATGCCGGATTCCGTGGCAGATGCTCCCCCCTCGAATCCCCAAACCCAGGTATTCGCTGCCGATCAGATTGATGTCGGGAAATTCCTGCCGGGCGCGGGCGAAGATCGGCGTCACCATCTCCATCATGTATAACGTGATGCCGGGGGGGGGGTGATGGCGAGCTGTGAATTCACGCACAAACCCTAACGCCATGCGTTGGCGGCTGGCGAGACCACAGCCCGAGCAGACTTGCCGTTCCCTCCAGTTGGGCCACGGCATCCCGTTCTCGATGCGCATGCCGCGCTCGTGGTCGGTCAAAAAATCGACGGCCTGCATGCAGACTTCACAGAGTCCAGGAATCGAGAATGATGTCTGATC
The DNA here is from genome assembly GCA_963824985.1 of Terriglobia bacterium. Classification (GTDB taxonomy): domain Bacteria; phylum Acidobacteriota; class UBA6911; order UBA6911; family UBA6911; genus JAFNAG01. The sequence goes on along the minus strand of CAWGRQ010000025.1, from coordinate 209,698 downwards.
CCTGTGGCGCTCGGCCAGGTGACAGAGAAAACGGTATCGGAGGACGAAGGCGTCGCTGGCAAGCAGCTCACGGTAATTTTTTTTCGCCGTACTTACCTGTGCATGCATGGAATTCGGGATCTCACCGATTGTGGAGCCGCGCATGCCTGTGCGCGTCCCTCGACTCCGGCGAGCTAGTCATGCCGCCGGATCATGACATTGTGAAGCTCCTTGAACCGCCAATTGACCGCGTGAAGAATAAGGCCGAGAAACACCAGGCCCGACGCCAGCAGAATCAGGCTCGTTGCCAGGATGACCAGAGGAAAGCCTCGGACTTCGGCATATCCGCTGTGAACGTAGCTGTATAGGGGAGGGACGGCGGCCACGCAACCCAGAGCAAAGACCAGGATGCCCAGGCTGCCGAAAAAGGTCAGCGGCTTGAAATTGCGGAACAGGCTGAAGAGCTTCCAGAGCACCCGCAAACCGTCGGGCAGGGTGCGGAGTTTCGACACGCTTCCTCCGGGGCGGCCGCGATAGGGAACCCTGACCTCAACGATCTTCAGCTTGTAATAGAGCATCTGCACGGTGAGCTCGGTCTCGACCTCAAACCCGGACGAGACTATGGGAATGCGCTGGATCACCTTGCGGTTGAAGGCGCGGTACCCGCTCATAATGTCGCCGAGCCGGGCGTGAAAGATCCTGTTGATCAGCTGGCACACCAGGCGATTGCCGAAGACATGCAGCGGTCGAAAACTCTCATCGGCATATTGCGACAGCCGGGCGCCGACCGCCATGTCGGCCCGGCCCGATCGGACCGGATCCACGAGCTCGTGAACGCTTTCCGCCGGATAAGTATCATCCCCATCCACCAGCACATACAGGTCCGCGCGCACGGTATCAAACATCGATTCCATGACGAAACCTTTCCCCTGGCGGGCTTCAGGGAGCACATGGGCGCTATGTTCGCGCGCGATCTCGGCGGTTCGGTCCGTGCAGCAGTTATCGAAGACATAAATGCCGGCTTCGGGAAGCTGGGCATGGAAGTCGTCGATAACTTTGCCGATCGTGATTTCTTCGTTAAAGCAGGGGATCAGAATGGCCAGTTCAGGTTTCTCTTTCACGGCAGCGGCAATAGTACTTATTATTGTTCCCAATGCCAAGTTCCGAGTTGCATCGGTGTCCGAGGCATGAAACGAGGAAATCGGGAGCCGGCGCCACTTTGGCCTGTCGGTGAAGGCGGGTTAAACGGGTTAAAAAAGCGGAAGGTCGCCGAGTTTCCGGATTCCGGTCACAGGAAGGAGCCTCTGTCATGGAGCAGGACCCCCAATCGGGGAGCAGTTTCACCTATTCGGGAACCGACAACCTCGAGGCCATGATCGAGGCGAAGAACTACAACGCCTACCTCATCGACACTCTGGCCTGGCAACTGCGCGGAAGGAGGGAGATCCTCGATTTCGGCGCCGGGATCGGCTATTTCGCGGGACAGATGCGCGATCACGGGTTTGCCATCACCTGCGTCGAACCGGATCCGGCACACGCCGAACAACTTGCCAGCCTGGGATTCGCCTGCGCGACTTCGCTGGCCGCGGTGGGCAGCGAGCGATTCACCGGTGCGTATGCCCTGAATGTTCTCGAGCACATCGAGGACGATGCGGCCGTCCTGGGACAGCTCCATCAGGCGCTCGCTCCCGATGGCATTCTTGTTGTTTATGTCCCGGCATTTCAAATCCTGTTTTCATCGATGGATCGCAAAGTCGGACACTTCCGGCGCTATCGGGCAGCTCCGCTCAAACGCAAGTTGAAGCGGCAGGGGTTTCAGATCACGCACTGCGCCTATGCCGACGTTCTGGGATTTGCGGCCACCCTCCTGTATCGCCTGGCTGGAAACCGCCGCGGCGATCTGAATCCGATGGCCCTGAAGGCCTTTGACCGCTATGTGTTTCCGCTCAGCCGGCTCCTCGACCGCCTGACTTGGTGGTTTGCGGGGAAGAATCTCGTGATCGTGGCAAAGAAGGGGGGGCGGCCATGACGCGCAGCCTGGTCTGGCGCCACCTGTCGTGCAGGAGCTGCAGTCTTTTGTTGCGGGCCTGATTTCGCCTTCTGGAAATCCAGGCCCTGGTTTATATTGGCTGCCTTGCCGCGCCGTGCGGCAAGGCGCACGCGCGAGGACCAGGGATGCAATTCAGCAGGTTCATGGAAGCCGCGGGAGGGTTACGGCGCTGGGCCGAGGCTGATTCGCCGAAGCCCGGGCAGGCGATCCGTCCTTACTGGCTACTCCTGGTTTTGTCGATGGCGGGCTCAGCCTGGGCGGCGGTGCGGCTCGGACAGGATGTAAGCTGGGATGTCCTGAACTATCATTTCTATGTCGGCTATGCCTTCCTGCACAAGCCGCTGCACTATGACTTCGCGCCCGCCCAGGTGCAGAGCTTTTTTAATCCCCTGCTCCATGTCCTGAGTTACCTGCTGCTCGAATATTTGCCGTCCAGGGTTGCCGCGGGCCTGTTGGGGGCGATCCAGGGGCTCAACCTGTACCTGGTGTTTCAGATCTCCCAGGTCCTCTTCCGGCGCTGGCGTGCGCCTTACCGACACCTGATCAGCCTGGTCAATGCGCTGGCGGGGTTCTATGGCGCCATCAACACCATGGAACTGGGCGCGACCTTCGGCGACAATCTGGTCAGCATCCCGACCCTGACCGGCCTGCTGCTTGTCTTCTATTATGTGCTGGTGCGCCCGGGGAGTGAGCGCCGTTCACTGCTTGCCCTTTGGATCGGGGGAGCAAGCATAGGCGTGGCTTGGGCGCTCAAGTTGACGGCAATCATATATGTGGCCGGCGTTGTCATTGCCATAGCCTTTGTTTTTCTTCCAGCACCCGGCCGCTTCCGATCGTTGATCGCGTTATACGGCGGGCTGGCCGCGGGCTTCATCGCCGCATATGGATATTGGGGCTTCGACCTGGTCCGGCGCTACCGCAATCCGGTCTTTCCTTATCTGAACAGTATCTTCCGCTCGCCTTTTTACGATCTCCAGAACGCGATGGATTCCAGGTTCATGCCCCGCAACTGGCAGGAAACCTTCTTTTATCCTTTTTACTTTGTCCGCACGAACAACCTGGTCAGCGAGGTCGTGTTCAGGGACGCCAGGCTCGCGTGCTGTTATGTGGCGGTGCTGCTGATGGCGGCATACTCCCTGTTCCGCGTTTTCCGGCGGGTCAGGGGCAAGGCGGTGAGGGTATCCCCGGCGGAGGAAGCCAAATGCCTGGCGGCGCTTTCCCTGTTTTTTGTAATCTCTTACATCGCCTGGCAGTACGTTTTTTCGGTCTACCGCTACCTGGCGGTCCTGGAACTGCTGGCTCCGACACTCCTGGCGCTGTCCCTGGCCTGGTTTTTCCGCAACAAGACTCTCGTCCTCGGAGTTTCCCTGGTCCTCAGCCTGACTATCTGCTGGCGCGTCATCCCGATGAATTATGGGCGGCAGAATTTCGATAACGAATTCTTGAAGGTCGAGATTCCTCCAATTCCTGAGCTGGAGCGTAGCGTAGTCCTGATGTTTGGAGAAGAAGCCACGTCGTATATGGTGCCCCGTTTCCCGGCCACAACACGGTTTGTACGCCTCTCCTCCAATTTCCTGATGCCCGGGAGAAATGCGCATCTGGACCTCGAAATCCGTGAGATCCTGGCGCGCTACGACATCGCCCGGATTCTGGCCTATGTGTCCAATCCTGAGGAAGTGGACCTCGCGCGCAACAATCTTGCCTACTTCGGCTTCGCTCTGGACGGCCGCCCGTGCTGGGAAATCCGGGCGAAGGCCGGAACCAAGGGGTACCTCTGCCGGGTTATGCCTATTCCGAAACCGGAGAAGGCCATGGCCCGGGAACCAGAGCCGGCAAAATCCGCGCCGGCGCCTCCGGTTCCGCGGGAACTCGCCCCCCGGGCGGCAGTGCCCGGCGAGCAGAAACTTGTCTCCATCCCGACCGTCACGCCGCAATTTCGGAACCTGGAGAACGTTCACCTGGAGGTGACGCCCTCGGAGGCAATCGCCGGCCGGGATACCATCCAATATCGGGTGGCGGGTCTGAAGGCCAAGGCCATCGATGTGCTTTACACTATTGATGGGAATCCGATGCCTGCGGTGCGGAACTGGTCTCTCGACGCCCGGCAGAGCGTCAGCATTCTCGTGGGGACGACCAGCAGAAAAGGAGAGTACCACATCATCGGCATCCGCGATTCCGCCGCCCCCGACCGCAACCTCTGGATCAGTGTCGACGCGCGGGTGCGCATCCGTTAGCCCTCATTATTCATGAAGGTCCATCCCCATCGGTGGCGGAGCTTGCCCGGGGCTATTCTCTTTGCGCCTCTTCAGGGCGCCGGCCGGCAGGGACTCGTTCGTCTGCCAATGTCGAGGGTGCATCTCGCTCAACAAAACGCCGGGACAGCAAAGCTTTTTTCGCGCCCCACCGCCATAGGCGGTGGTTTGGTGCAATTCGACTAAGTGGGCGGTAATGGTTCCGGCTTGACAGCCAGGAGAAAAATCGAGAGACCGAAGGGGAATCTGGATCCGCCGCCGCGAAGGAGCGAGGCCTCGGCCTTCAGGGTCCGGAGCAAGGCGCTGTTGATCCAACCCGCCGGGCGCGTCGCCCGGCGCACGTCTGATCCCGCCGGCGCTATCCCCGCCTTTTTGCCCAACCGCCACAAAACCGCGGCAGGAAACAGGATCGTATTCGCGCTCGTGGCCCGCGCAATTTGGAACCCCGCCCGACTGACGGCGGCCGACAGTTCACGACGGCTGAAGCGGTGGTGGGTCGAAACCCCGGCGTCGTGACTGCTTCGAAGCCATTCGTACGCCGGAACCCGAACCAGTAGCTTCCCTCCGGGTTTGAGCACGCGGAAGAATTCCTGCAGCGCCAGTACGCGAAGGGCCGGTTTGGACACTTCGGAGAGCACGTCGAACGCGATGACCAGATCGAAAACGCCTGGAGCGAGGGGGAGAGCGGCCACATCGGCGTGAACCAGATTCAGTTCTCCTCGCTTACGGCAAAAGCCCAGGCCGGCGGAGGCGTAATCAACACCGGTAACCCTGGCGGCGTAGTGTTCACGGAACCATCCCAGGTTATAGCCTGTGCCGCAGCCTGCATCCAGCAGCCGGCACCGCTCCGGAAGCAATGATGGCGGAAGGAGGGCGCTCAAGATTTCGCGCATGCCCACATACCACCAATGGGATTCCTCCTCCAGATACATGTGAGGGTATTCATCGGCCTGCATGCCTATCCTGCTTTGCTCATGAAGATGGCGTCCTGGAGGCCGCGAAAAAATCACATACACTCTTGATGATGTGCCCGATTTCCTTCTCCGTAAGTTGCGCGTTAAGAGGCAGGGAGAAGATCTCGCGCGCAGCTTTGGTCGCGGCCGGAAACTCCTGGCCGGGACATACGAACTGCGTCAATGCCGGCTGCTGGGGCAGCGGCGTCGGATAGTGCACCAGCGTCTCGATGCCGTGGGCCTGCAGGTAGGCGCGCAACGGCTCGCGCCGCGGCGTCCGCACCGGATAGAGATGGCGATTGGGAACCAGCCCGGGGGGTACTGGAAGCAGCTGAAGTTCCAGAGCTGAGAACGCTTCGTCGTATCGAGCCGCGATCTGTCTGCGTCGTTGGTTGCATGCTTCCAGCCGTTCGAGCTTGACGCGGAGCACGGCGGCCTGCAGTTCGTCGAGCCGCGAATTGCACCCCAGAAGCTCGTGGTGATAGGTCCGGCTCTGTCCGCCATGCCGGAGTTGCCGGACGCGGCCCATGATCTCCTCATCGTGCGCGACCACCATTCCAGCGTCCCCAAGCGCGCCAAGGTTCTTGGACGGATAGAAACTGAAGCCCGCCGCCCGGCTTTCTGTGCCGAGATGCGCGCCGTTCAGGAGCGATCCGTGCGCCTGGCAGGCATCTTCGATAACGATCAGGCCGTGTTTGCGGGCCAGGCTTCCGATCCTCTCGAGGTCGCAGGCCTGGCCATATAAATGCACGGGAAGAATGGCGCGCGTTTTCTCCCCAACCAGGATTTCGAGATGCGCGGGATCGATCTGCAGGGTTGCGGGGTCGACATCGACAAAGCGTGGAACGGCTCCGGCGCGGCAGATCGCCAGCGCGCTGAATGCCGCCGACAGCGCCGAGGTGATCACTTCATCATTCCGCCCGGGCCGAATGGCTCCGGTGGCCTCCAGGGCCAGACTGAGGGCATCCGTACCCGAGCCCACCCCCGCGGCAAATGGGATATGGATATAGGCGGCAAACTCGATTTCGAGCGCTTCCAGTTCCGGCCCGAGAATGTAGCGGCCGCTCCGGAGCACTCGAGCGATCGCCGCCTCCAGTTCCGACCGAGACCCCTCGAACTCGCGCCGGAGATCAAGAAAAGGGATCTGCATAGAGTCTCACTGCCATAAGTCGACCGCCGTGGCCGATCCCGCGCGGCCGAGGGATCCCTGCCGGCGGATCAACGGGGGGTTTCGATCTTGCGCATCTCGACGTTCAGCTTTTTCTCGGATGAGGCGCGGATGCGGTCCCGGCCCACCACCAGTCTCCACCAGGTGCCGAACAGCTGAATAAACACCCTCCGCAGGTGCCTGAACCGGAAGAACTGGCTCCGGCCATGATAGCGGTGATAGTGATGAACGGGGACCTCTATGATGCGGCAGCCCAGGTCCTGGAATCGCTTCATCATTTCCACGCAGATAACGCCACTGTCGCAGGTAAGCTGCCTACCCGCCAGGAGATCCCTCCGGAACAACCGGAAGTCGCAATCCACATCCCGGATGCTGAGCCGGAACATCAGACGCATCAGATGCTGATAGAGAAACCCGGCGACGATCCGATGCCGGGGATCCGACCTGGAGATCTTGTATCCATTGATCACATCCACATCATCGCCGAAGGCCTGCAGGAGCAACGGGAGTTCCTCGACATCATACTGTCCGTCCCCGTCAGTGTAAAAAATCAGGTCTTTCGAGCAGTTGGCAAAGCCGGTAATCAGCGCCGCCCCATACCCCCGGTTGACGCCGTGGTGAATGACCTTGAGAAACGGATATTCCCGGGACAAGCCTCTCAGGAGATCGCCGGTGCCATCCCGGGAACCGTCATCCACCGCCACGATCTCATAGCTATCTGTAAGCCTGGGCAGCAGATAGGCCATCGTGTGGATGATCTTGCCGATGGAACCGACATCATTGTAGGCGGGGAAAAAAGCAGATATCGAATGTTTCCCCTTATTCAAGGTAAAAACCCTCGTCGCGGAAATTAGTTGCTTATTTTCTCCTTTTTTTTAACATATCCTGCGCTCAAAGATAAATGGATTAACAAGTTTTCATGAATTTCGTGCCCATCGCCCCGGGAGAAAGCAACTTGTTTCTGTCAAGAAACTCACAAACCCACGATGGGGACGACCTGCCGGTCGCCAATAATTTCGCAGGTTGTCATGTGAGCAGGACGTTTCCCAACAGAAAACAACTGAGGCATCGAAAATCGTGACTGATTCTCCCGGTTCGACAACGAGCTTTCCGGCTGCCAAAGCCCGCCAACACCCCTGGAATCTCCACAACCGGGAATGGATAGCTCTTATCCTGATTTTTATCGTCGAAATCTGGATGTTCTCCGGCTCTTTCCGGAAATTTTTTACCCATGACAGCCTCTTCTACCTGCTTCACGCTCCCGGAGATTGGTCGCAGTTCTGGCGGTTTCTCCTGGCGCCGACGCCTGAAAAAAACTATCGGCCGCTGAATCTTGGGCTGATGGGGCTGATCAAGCCGTGGCTGGGAGTAGATCCGCTCCCCTATCACTTGATTCCCCTTGGCTTCCACCTTGCCAACTCGTTTTTGTTTTTCCTTCTGGCCAGGAGGATCCTTGCCGGCACCGCGGCTGTCGTGGCGGCTGCCTCCTTCTGGGGCTTTCATTCCGTGGCCGGGTGGATCACGTACGACATCACCTACCTGTCTGATTTTTTGCTCGCCTTCCTGCTCCTGCTTTCCCTGCTGCTGGCCATTGAGGGAAACCGGCGCAAATCCGTCCCCTGGATTGGTGCTTCCCTTTTCGTGTTTGTGCTCTCGCTATTGACGAAGGAGGCCGCAACCACCTTCCCGCTGGCAATATGGATAGCGCTGAGTCTCGCCGGGCTGCGCGATTCCGGGGAACCGCTCTCGCGCCGGAGTGTCATCACGGCATTCAGGCGGACGCTTCCTTTGACCTGTTTTTATCTGTTTCTTGCAGTCGCCTTCGCGGGTCTTTTCGTCTTCTGGTATCAGACCGGGGAGCTCTATACCAGGGACGCCCAGGCCGCCTATAGTATCAATCCCTTGTCGAACCCGCTGGCCAAGATCAAATATCTGTATTGGGCCCTCAACCTCCCCGACACACTGAGCATCCCGCATGCCGAACGGAACCGCGCGCTGGCGCTCGGCCTGATGGCCGGTCTGCTCATCCTGTGGGGCAACGACGTGTTGAAACGTCGCGGCCGGCTGTCGGTCGTTGAATGGTCAGGGATCGTATGGTTTGCCGGCCTGAACCTGCCGGCCTTGTTGTTGTCGAACCGGTTGGGGAAGTGGTATCTGTACCTTCCTCTGCTCGGTCTGGCTTTGGCATTTGGAGGCTTCGCGGAGAGTCTCCGGTCGCGCACGGCCGGGAAATTCCGATGGCTCGCCGGTCCCGCGCTTCCAGCGCTGCTGGCATTCCCGATCCTGTTCTCATCCCTGTTCCAGACCCGAAGCTATGTCAATTCATCGGATGCCGCCTATCAATCCGATATCCTTCATTCCTGTCTCGAGGACTTCCGTCAACTCCATCCCACCCTTCCCCCGCAAGTGACGTTGTTTTTTTTGCCGGCCTTCGATGAAGGGATTTCCAAACTCCTGTCGGCCCCTCCCATCGACCGGGGACAGCTGTTTGAATTGTTTTACCCGGGGACTCGAGTCCGGGCCATGTTCGCCCACAATCACGAACGATTGCCCAATGATTTTGCCCATCGCTCGGACGTGATCGTGCTCCAGTATCTCGATCGCGTCCTGTACGACGTCACCGAACATTTCCGGAGCACCGGCAGGATGACGCTGTACCTTTTGCCCACGTTCGAGCGCGAGGTCGCGCCACTATTGAAAAAAGAACCGGCGGGGGGATGGGAACTGTATCGGGAGTTCGCCCAATTGTCCTTCGCCGACGAAGGGGCAAAGCTGCCGGAGGACTATGGCCATCGCACCGACCTGTGGCTGCTCCAATACCTGAACGGACACTTCACCGACGTTACCCGTTATTACCAGGGGCGGCGTCTGGATCCCGCCCGGCGCATAATCCGGAGCCTCGAGGGAGTGCGTTACGATGTCAATCGCGCCGAGATTTACCCGGATTATCAGCATTTTGACACGCCGAGCGGAGCTCCGGTTTTCTTCCTGACCTCGGAGAATGAAATTTTGACCCAGATAGGAGGATCGACGGTCTCGATTCCACTCCAGAACATACCGCCCAACTCGAGGCTTCAGTTCGATATTTCCTGGATGTACGACATGGGGGATGGCGGCTGGGCCGAGGTCGCGTGGCGATCGCAGGGGAAGGAGTCGGTGCTCTTTCAGGAGTATCTTAATCCCGACAACAGGCGCAGGCACCTGCTCTGGAAGGACATTACCATCGACTTAAGTCCCTGCGCAAACCAGGAGGGGGACCTGGTCCTGAAGTGCTTCAACGATCCGGGGAAGAACACCGTAGCCGACTGGCTCAACTGGCGCGACCTCTCCGTTGCCGAGGTCGCGCCAGCGATCAAATAAGCCACCAGCAATCTGCATAACCGGTGGCATCCAATGCTGCCGGATCTTCAGTTCTTGATCTGGAGACTGTTGCCCAGCACGAAGCTGAAGCGCTCCTCCACCGGGAACTTGACATCCTTCCCTTTGGTCGCGAGCACCGTCGCCGTGCCTGCTCCGCCGCCGACCGCGGCGCCGATGGCAGCCCCCTTGCCTCCCCCGGCGATGGCGCCGATAACAGCTCCGATGCCGGCGCCAATACCGATTTTAGTGGCATCTTCCTTGGTACTCTTTTCAGCTTCAAAAGCCAGGGTGTTGGTCTTGATTTCGTAAGTTGTATTTCCGATGGTGATGTTGGTCAAGGCCATGGAGAGGGCGGCTCGCCCTTCCACTCGTCCAGGCTGTTTGACTTCGATCAGCTTCCCCGTAACCACACTGCCCCGCGGGGCCACCACCTTGCCGTCCACTTCAATGTCCCGATCCAAAGTGGCTTTGAACCGGTCGCCGGTCTTGTTGTCGGCCGAGCTGATCGGATCGAGCAAGCGAATCTCCAGGCGGGTGCCGGAGGTAACTATGATGGGAGGCGGGGGAGGTGGAGGGGGAGGTGGAGGGGGAGGTGGAGGGGGAATTACGGGCGGCGGCGGGGGCTCGACCGCCGGTTTCGCCGGGGCCGTGACCGGAATCTCGGTCTTCGGTTGCACACTTGCTGCCGCAGGGGGCGCCGTGGTCTGAGAAACTGAAGCCGGTGCGGCCGGCTGGCTGGCGGGACGGCGCGGCACAGGTTTCGGTGCTTCCGCCGGGGCGGCAGGCGTTTCCGGCCTGGCGGCAGTCTCGGGCTGCTGAGCCGGGGCTCTAGCCCGGGCGGCTGGGAGGCCGGCGGCTGTGCCGTCGAAGCCTGATTCTGGGCCTGCTGGTTACCGGTAGTGTTGCAGGCAGAAATAGACACTAACATCAATGCGAACAACAAATAGGCAGTTTTTCGCAACATTGGCCTCCTCCTTTGCGCTGATTCAGTAGATGATATTGGAAAGGCCAAGTTTCAACAGAATCGATTGCGGCGGATTTCAATTGCAACCCCGGCCTGAAATACCTATCTTGGGACCCGGGCACCCACAAAAAAAGGGGACATTCCGAATTATTGCATAACATGCCTGTTGAAAAGGTCTTGGCCGGAAATCCGGAATGTCCCCTTTTTTTCCCTTTTTCATACGACTATCGGAGGAGAGTAGCCATGAATCTGCGAAAGTTATTGTTCCTGATGATCATTATCGCTTTGGGCGCGAGCGCCTGTACTGAATTGCATTCCCAAACGCGAGCGGCAAAGTCGCCGACAAGCACCGCCGTCACCTTCTAGCGTGAGACGTGTGTGCCTTCTGGCCGAAAGCGACTGGCTTTGCCGAACAGGAGTCTTGCGGCCCGGCGGTATGCGGCGACGAAATCCGGCAAAAAGGGGACATTCCTGGTTATCGTGTAACATGCCTATTGACCAGGGAATGGCCAAAAATCAGGAATGCCTCCTTTTTGCTCCCGAGTGCCGGAGGAGAATGCCATGAAGCTTCGAAAGCTGCTGTTCGTGATTATCATTATTGCCTCGTGCCCGAGCGCCTGTACCGAATTGCGTTCCCAGGCGCCGGCCGCAAAAACTCCCATACGCATCGCCGTTGCCACCTTTTCTCATGAAACGTGCACATTCTGCCCGTCGCCGACCGGCATTGCGGAATGGGAGTTCTATGGTCCGCCGATCCGAGGGGACGAAGTTCTCCGGGCGGGCGGGTACATAAGGGGGTTTGTGGACGCCGCGCGCGAATACGATGGAGTAGAACTCATCGGGATCTATTCGCCCCGCGACGCCAAGGGGGGATCTTCGGGGAGCTGGGTCACCCGGGAAGCGTTCGATAAATACACCGCCGGCATGGCGGATGATCTGAAGCGGGCCGGCCGTCTGGATGGCGTCTATCTTGCTCTCCACGGCGCGATGGCGGTCACCGGCGTGCCCAAGCCGGAGGCGGAAATGGTGCGGCGCCTGCGCCAGGCGGTAGGGTCCATCCCGATTTTCATCACCCTCGACCTCCACGCGAACGAAGACCATGAGCTTTCCGACGCCGCCAACGCCGTTTTCATCATCAAACGCTACCCCCATTACGACGTTGCGCTGCAGGGGGAACGTGCCGCGCGCATCATGATCCGCACCGTGCGCGGCGGCTACAAGCCGGTTATGGCCACCCGTAAACCGGGGATCATCACTCCCAGCGTGTTCCAGGGGACAGACATGTCTCCGGCCATGGACATCATGGAGCGCGCCCGCAAGTGGGAGGAGCGCACGCGGGATGTCTACGTGTCGGTCGCCTTCGGCTTCGCATACGCTGATGTTCCGGATGTCGGGGCCACGGTCATGGTGGTCACCAATAATGACCGGAAGCTGGCGGATCAGATCGCCGATGACATGTCCGATTACATCTGGAGAATCCGGGAGCAGTTTGCAGGCAAGAAGCTCCCCAAAACTAAAGAGGGAGTGGCCTTGGCGATTGCGGCAGCTCGCGCGGGCAAGAAACCCGTCGTTATTGCCGACCACTCAGACCGGACCGGGAATTCCTCCCAGATTCTGGAGGAACTGATCCGACAGGGAGCCAAAAACTTCTGCATTACCACCATCGCCGACGAAAAGGCGGTCAACGAGATCGCGGCCAAAGCCAAAGTCGGTGACACCGTCACCGTCAACGTCGGCGGATATGCCGATGCATTCTCCGGCAAGCCGGTCAGTATCACGGGCACGGTGGATTTCCTGGGCCGTTATGCGCGTTTCGAAAGGGCGGTGGTCCTGCGCTTTGGGGACAACAACCGGGTCATCCTGACCCCGCTGTTGCATGAGGCAACCGATACCGGGATATTCCCTCCCCTGGGCATCAAGCTTGCCGACCTTGACATCATAGTTTTGAAATCGCGGGTGCACTTCAGGCGCGGCTATTACGAAAACGGGTTGGCCGGCGCCATCTTCGAAGTCGACGCCCCGGGACTCGGGCCGGCGGATCTTTCCACGATCCCATACCAGAATATCCCCAAGGATCTTTATCCCCTCGCACGGAGGTAATAAATCTCGAGAAGATAGGCTGCGGTCAAGGCGATCATAGCCGTAGCCGCACCGGGGGTATCCATGTACACCCCGGTGACGACCAGGGCCGCCGTAGCTGCCAGGTTTAGCCCCATGCCCCTGTAAATGACTCCGGTTGAGTGGCTTGCCATCAAAAGGCCCCGCAGCCAGCTGTGAATCGAATTGATGAATGGAAGCGCCAGACCGAGCACGAGGCCGGGGACGACGATGCGGGCAAGCGGCTCCGGGAGGCCGACTATAGTGTGCAGATAAAACCCTGACAGCGGCGTCGCTGCCAGCAGCAGCATGGCTGCGGATGAAGCGATTCCCGTATAGAGGCAGAATTTCCACACCGCCTCCTTGAGGCGGCTTTCGGTAACCAGGGCGATTACGGCTTCCGGCAAAGCATAGGCCGGGCTCCGGAAGATGGCGAGGATCCCCCAGATGACCGGCCAGGCCGCCAGGTTCGCGGCCGGGTCGGGCATGCGTGCCAGCGCCGCCCCGATGAGCGGTTGCGCGAGAAGCGTAAGCAGCGACGTGGCCGCGAGCGGAGCATGATAACGAAGGACATCCCCCACGCTCAGATCTTCCGCGCTCTGCTCCAGCGTGCCGCTTACGATGCGGCGCACGGTCGGCCGCACTACCAGAGCCGCGAACATCGCTTCGACGATGACCCCCGCCATGAGCGCAATGCTGCCGACGTAAACGCCCGGCAGGTGCGTCAGCAGCGCGAGCAAAATCCCGGTTCCACCCGATGACGCCAGCCGCGCGATCGTGCCGTACCCAATCGACCGCGTTCGTCCGTGCCGTATCATCACCCCCTGGTAAAAGCGGCGCACACCGATGGCGGCCGTCCAGAGAGTCATGATGCCGAGACCCGGACGTGCCGCCGCGGCGATCGCGGGCGGAATGTCCATCAGCTTGAGCACGATCAGGTCAAAAAGCGGCGTGAATGCCATCAGGAGGGCCACAACGGTGCCGAAGACGTTTGTCCAGATCATGAACCGGCGCAGCGCAAGGTAATTCCGGTGGCTGGTGGACAGTGCCGTGCTGGTGGCCAGGAGCATGATCACCGGGCTTTCGATGGCTATCTCCAGGCTCATGACGATCCCGAAGGCCGCCAGTTGCGTCTGCATGTCCGACAGCCGGGCAATCGCGGCCTGCAATATGGGAACTTCGGCGCACATGAGCAACCAGCTGGCTGCCAGAGGAACCCAGAACAGAAAGATGTGTCGCTGGGTCAGCGCTGATGATGGCAGGGTCACCATTCCTCCGAAATCAAACCGGAAACATTACTCGCCGCGGCAGGAAAATTCACGAGTTATTTTGCACCGCCTCCCGGCCCGATGGTAACAGTTTAATCGCGATCAGGCCTCCGCCTCTCAGGCGTCAGCACCAATGCCGTTTACTTACGGCAGACGCGCTGCGTGTCGGCAAAAATGGCTTGCCAAGGACTGCACGGATTACACAGATTGTCCCCGAAAAGGCCGATCCAATGAAATAAGTCATAGTGAAATCTGGGGATCTGTGGCCTGCTTTCCTGAATCGGGCTTAAGCGAACAGCATTGAGGTCGCGGGGAAACCCTCAGTGGAATCGGTCGCCCAGAGCGAAGCGAATGGAGCCGCGGGGATCAGCAAGCTTGAAAGGAGACGAGATCCCCCGGATAAGCGTTTCGAGGCGGAGCGGGTTCCAGGAGAAAATCAGGCGGCCCGGCCGGTGAAGCACCGGGAGCTGCAGCCGCAACTCCCCTCCAATCGAGGCGCGCAGGATCCCGTTGGTGGCGGTAATGAGGCGGTTACCGGAATCCAGGTCTGCGCTCTTGCGCGACAGGCGGCTCCAGCCCAGATCGAGAAAAGCCGCCGCACTCAGTGGCCCCTGGATTGGAATCCGGTACTCCGCCGACAATCCCAGCACCGTGTCGGCGCCGACCGGTCCCGGAGCACCGCCTGTCGCCGATGAATAAGCCCACGGAGCCAGACCGCCCCGGCGGAAGCCGCGCACCAGCTCATCTCCGGGAAAGAAGCGGCGATCCGGTGTCAGCGGGACTCCATTCCAGGGGCGGGTCCGCGCTCCCAGGAGATGGAAGGCAAAGGAATTCCGCCCGTTCGTAAGCGGATCCCTCAGGTACTGCGAATAGCGGAACGATTGTGCCGTCGAATCTATGGAACGGAGAAACATGGAGCCGGCCCAGGAATCCGACAACGAAAACCGGATGCCTCGCATCACGGGACCATCTCCCCGGGTGGTATCGAAAAGAAGGGATGGCGTCAGTTCCGTCCGCTTCTGCACCGTCTCCGGTGCGGAAGCTCCGGCGGCGGGGGCCGCCTCCGAGACCGACAGCCTCTCGAATTGAGCTCCAAGCCCGGCCTGGATCCGCGAAGTCACCGTGTAGGCGCCCGACAAGCCCACGCCTGACGAGCGGTGCCTGAACAGGTGGACCAGGTCACCCGTGTCCGGGACGATACTGGCGACATTAATGTTTGTTGCCCGGTGAAACACGGAGAGGCCAAGCGTGAACGGCAATCCGAGGAATCGGGTGCCGAGAATATTGAGCAGGAAATTGGATTGCGCCGCGCCGCCATCCAGTTCCATGGTGAGCGACTCTCCCAGTCCCAGAAGGTCGAAGGCGCTGTAAAGCGCTCCCAGATACCCGCCGCCGATACCACCGGTTCCGCCCGTGGCGTATATCCCCTGCCGGGGTTTTTCTTTGACCTTGAACACGACATCGAGCGCCCCGGTCCTCTCGTTCATCTCCAGGGCAACGTCCGAACGCTGACAGGGTTGAATCATGCCGCTGCGGTTCAGGCGGCGGATACTCTCGTCCAGCTTTGCGGCATCGTAAATCTCCTCCTCGCTCAAGGCCAGTTCCCGGCGCAGGAACTTGTCCCGAAGCCTTACATTGCCCGAAAAACTGATCCGCCCGATGGTCACCGGATCGCCGGCCTGGATCCGGAAACGGGCGCGTACTGTGGCATCACGATCGCGAATGTCCTGTTCAAGCTGCACCTGCGCCAACGCGTAGCCCGCATGGCCGAGGGCGTCAACCATCTTTTGTCGCGCGGCTTCGAGCATCGAGGCATCATAGGGAGCGGGAGTCTTCAGCGAGGCGAGGATGGCTTTGATTTCAGCTGCTGCAAACTTCCCGGGGCCTTCGCTGTCGACCGAAACCAGCTGAAATGCGGGCCCTTCCGTGACCGGAATCAGGATCGACAGTTTCTGTTTCGGCCCGCCGACTCCCGGCCAGGGCAGCCACCAACGCCTCTTGAATTCGCTCACTACCACTTGCGGCTGGTCAATGGCTACCGCAGCAAACCCCCGTGACTGATAATAGCCCCGTAGCGCATCGAGGTCCGCACGCACATTTTCAGGAACATAGGCTCCCGTTGCCGTCCACGGGGCCCAAATGAGCGTGGGGCGGGTGCTGCGCAGCTGCGCCCGTAATCTGTCCGAAGGGATGGATCGATTCCCTGAAAAAACGATCGCGCCGATATCGATCCGCCGTCCGGCCCTGACATCAAGGGATACGCGGACATTGTTTTTGTTATCTTTCTGCTCCCGCACCTGCACCTCGGCGAACGGGTACTTGTGCGCCCGGAGGTGATTCCGTATGGCGATCGCGGCCCGAGAGGCGATCTGAGGATAGAACGGCGTGCCCGGCGGCAACAGAAGCTTCTCCTGCTGCAGCATCCTGCGCATCTGCTCATCCTGGGCCGGGCTCACACCCGTAATAGAAAGGTCATCGATAAAAGGGCGTTCGCTCACACGATAGATGACATCGATCCGGCCGTCATCCAGCATGCCAGTTTCGATTTCGAGGGACGAGAAGATTCCCAGGCCGAACAGTTTTTTCAGGTCGGCCTGCACGCGCCCAGGGTCATATTTGCCATTCTCCGCGACCGAAATGGAGCGGCGGATGGTGGCCGCGGGAAAACGGACGTTGCCGACAATCTGCACGTTGCGGATTGTCGGTTGGGGAGGCGTCTGAGGGAACATAGGGCGGGCTGCCCATAAAAGGCAGCCCGCAAGGAGACAACGGAGGATCATCACATTTCAACCACCCATTAATACGGCTATCCTCCCGCCGGGTTCCCGAAATTTATTCTTGTTGGTTTCTGCCGCGCAACTTCTTCAGCTTCCGTCCTGGGCCTGGACCGCTGCGTGGATGTGAACCTGAAGTTGGACACGCGCGGACAAATGGCGATCTGAAAATCTGTTCTCTCGGGAAGGTTTATATCGGACAACAGCGTCCACGTCCACGAGGAAGTCCAGGTTCAGGTCGCTCGTCCGGTCAATCGAACTGACATGAGAGTTTCATGACAGTCCCTAACGCGCCCGGGGGCGCACCCGGTTACGCATGAAAACAGCAGATATCGCGCGCAGCGCCTTGGACTGCGGCGGCACGCCGCCGCTTTTGCCATCCCGTATGTTGAAGGCGCGCCGTAGCGCCGCACTCCATGGCGCCTCCGGCGCGGGGTCCCGGGAAGGTCATTTTCGGGGCAGAAATCAGTCAGAGTGATTCCCGTCCTTCGGGCGCAGCACTGAAGAGTTGTTACGGCCACCGCGCAACCACCGGGCATGGACCCAGAACCATCATATCCGCAAGCAGCTGTGGGATCATTATTTGCGCCATTTGGAGGTTCGAAGGCCGGCCGCCAAAATCGAGAGGTTCGTCGAGACTTAACTTCTTTATTATCAACGTTTTTCTGCGGTATATTGAGCTTGACTCATACCAGATAAGAGTGTTAAATTCCGCATGAAATGGTCGCTATTATCATGTAATTCCATGGGAAAGGGGGAGCCTGATGAACTCCGTTGGAGTCAGGAAAACACCTCTGAACGCAATCCACCGCCAGGCCGGAGGCCGCATGGTGGAGTTTGCCGGCTGGGACATGCCGGTACAGTATGCGGGACCGATGCCGGAACATCTGGCGGTGCGAAACCGTGCCGGCATATTCGATGTGAGCCACATGGGAGAGGTAGAAATTAAGGGGCCGACTGCCGAGGAAACGATTCAAAGGGTGACATGCAACGATGTGCGGCGCCTCGCGATCGGCCAGATTCATTATTCCGCTCTCATCACCCCAAAGGGGACGTTTGTCGACGACATCCTCGTGCATCGCATGGGGCAGAATCATTTTTTCCTTTGCGTTAACGCATCCAATCAGATCAAGGATTACGAGTGGATCCGCGATCACGCAGTAGCCGGCTCGGATGTGGTTTTCCGCAGCGACGACTTTTCGCAGATCGCGGTTCAGGGTCCGCGTACGCTCGAAATCCTCGAGCCCCTGACGGAGGTCAAACTGGCCGCCATCGGCTATTACTGGTTCGCCTGGGGCAAATTCGCGGGCGTGGAGGCTTTGATCACCCGCACCGGGTATACCGGCGAGGATGGCTTCGAACTTTACATTCATCCCGACCACGCGGAAGCCATCTGGTTGCGGATCATGGAGTCGGGGGAGCGGGCGGGCATCCAGCCGGCAGGGCTGGCGGCGCGGAACACGCTGCGCCTGGAAGCCAAGATGGCGCTTTACGGCAACGATATCGATGACACGACCACTGTGCTCGAAGCGGATCTGGGCTGGATCTGCAAGCTCGACAAGGGGGATTTCATAGGGCGGGATGTGTTGCTCAAGCAGCGTGCCGAAGGAGTGAGCCGCCGCCTGATCGGTTTCGAGATGGTGGGCCGCGGCATCGCTCGCGACCATTATCCGATCGATTTGGACGGGCAACCATGCGGGCACGTCACCAGCGGCAGCCCGGCGCCCTTCCTGCAGAAGAACATCGGGCTCGCCTATCTGCCCAAGGATCGTTGTGCGGTCGGCACCGAATTCAATGTCATCGTTCGCGAAAAGCCGGTAGCGGCCCGGGTCGTTCCGACGCCTTTCTACAAGAGAGCAAAAACATCATAGTCCGGCCTGAGTCCGGGCCCTTGAATGCAGTCAGATCGGAGGTTTGCCCTATGTATCCCGAGGAATACCTGTACACCAAGGATCACGAGTGGATTCACGTCCAAGGCGATGTCGGCATCGTCGGCATCACGGACTATGCCCAGCACGAACTCGGGGATGTGGTCTATGTGGATCTGCCCGAAGTCGGAGATTCCTTCGAAGCGGCCGAGCCGTTCGGCTCTGTGGAATCGGTCAAGGCGGTTTCGGAAGTGTTCAGCCCCATCAGCGGCGAAGTTCTGGAGGTCAATGCAAAGCTGGAAGACACACCGGAACTCGTTAACGAATCTCCTCATCAGAAGGCATGGATGATCAAGATCCGCATCTCCAATTCCGAGGAACTCAAGGAGATGCTGAGCGCTGAGGAGTACCAGGAATATCTCCAGGAGCTCTCCGGCACCTAGGAGCCTGTCCGAGAATTAGGAGGAGTCGCGCGCGTGGGGCTTGCGCGGCGAGCGCAAGGCGCGAGGAGGAGGCGATGTCGGTGCACATCGTTGACGACGAGCAACGCAGCGATCGCCGCGCAACCCCCATGCGCCCTTCGGGTTCCGGCGGCGCGGGGGCATCTGCGGCGTTGGCATTCCTCGACAATGTACAGCCACATCGCCTGCGCTCCGCCTGGCATCTGCCCCTGCCAGGAGCGCCGCAGGCGCGACGGTGCTCGGAACGCGGCCCCTCCTGATTCTCGGACAGGCTCCCAGCTCACATTGGAGGCAGCCCGTGGGTCTGACCCGACGTGATTTCTTCAAGCTCTCCACCTCCGCGATCGGCGCCACAAGCATGGCCGCCATGGGATTTTCTCCTGCCGAAGCCATCGCGCAGGTTCGCGAATTCAAGCTGACCCGCACCAGCGAAACGCGCAACACGTGCACCTACTGTTCGGTCGGTTGCGGAATCATCCTGCATGGGCTCGGCGACGGCTCAAAAAATGCCCGCACGCAGGTCATCCACATCGAGGGGGATCCCGATCACCCGGTCAATCGCGGCACCCTCTGCCCCAAAGGGGCCAGCCTCGTCGATTTCATTCATAGCCCGGACCGCCTGATATATCCGGAGTATCGCGGACCCGGTGAATCCCGGTGGCGGCGCGTCGACTGGGATTGGACTCTCGACCGGATCGCGCGCCTCATGAAAGATGATCGGGATGCCAATTTCATCTCGCGGAACGGCAATACCGCGGTGAACCGTTGGACCAGCACTGCATTCCTGGCCGCTTCGGCCTCATCCAACGAATCCGGCTACCTGACCGTAAAGGTGCTGCGCGCTCTCGGCATGACTGCCCTTGATAATCAGGCACGCGTTTGACACGGCCCGACGGTGGCCGGTCTGGCCCCGACATTTGGCCGTGGCGCCATGACCAATCATTGGGTCGACATCAGGAATGCCAATGTCATCCTGGTCATGGGAGGCAACCCCGCCGAAGCCCATCCCTGCGGATTCAAGTGGGTGATTGAAGCCCAGATCCACAATGGCGCCCGCCTCATCGTCGTCGATCCGCGCTTCACGCGCACCGCGGCCGTGGCCGACCTGTTCGCCCAGATCCGGCCGGGGACCGACATCGCCTTTCTGGGCGGGGTAATCCGCTATCTGCTTGCAAATGACAAGATCCTTCATGAATACGTACGCGCTTACACCAATGCTCCCTTCCTGGTACGCGCGGACTACCGGTTCGAGGACGGCCTGTTCAGCGGGTACAATGAACAGACACACAGCTATGAGACATCCACATGGGCCTATGAACTCGACGGAGACGGCTATGCACGGATCGATTCATCCATGCAGCACCCGCGCTGCGTGCTCCAGTTGATGAAGAATCACTACGCGCCCTACACTCCGGAGATGGTCGCCCGGCTGACGGGCGTCCCCGAAGCCGCCTTCAACAAGATCTGCGAGCTCATCGCGTCGACTGCCGCACCCGACCGGACCATGACCAGCCTGTATGCGCTCGGCTGGACCCAGCACTCCGTCGGCTCCCAGAATATTCGCGCCATGGCCTGTATTCAGTTGTTGCTTGGAAACATGGGCATGCCCGGCGGGGGCGTGAATGCTCTGCGCGGCCACTCCAATATCCAGGGACTCACCGACCTCGGGGTTATGAGCCAACTGCTCCCGGGATACCTGGGGCTGCCGGTGGAGTCTGAGCCGGACCTGAACACGTATCTGTCCAGGCGAACCCCCAAACCGCTCCGGCCGGGGCAGATAAACTACTGGCAGAACTATCCCAAGTTCATGGTCTCGCTGCTGAAAGCCTGGTATGGACCCGCGGCCACGCCACAAAACGATTTCTGTTACGAGTACCTTCCAAAAAACGACAAGACCTACGACATCCTCCAGGTTTTTCAGTTGATGTCGCAGGGAAAAGTGAATGGCTATTTTTGCCAGGGCTTCAATCCGCTGGCGTCCGTCCCCGATAAGGAAAAGCTCACGCGATCATTATCGAAGCTCAAGTTCCTCGTCGTCATCGATCCCTTGGCCACGGAAACCTCTGATTTCTGGCAGAATCGCGGCGAGTTCAATGACGTAGATTCGGAATCGATCGCGACCGAGGTTTTCCGTCTCCCATCCTCCTGTTTTGCTGAAGATGAAGGCTCGCTGGTCAATTCGGGCCGCTGGCTGCAGTGGCATTACAAGGGGGCAGATCCTCCCGGCGAGTCACGCGGAGACACTGAGATCATCGGCGACCTGTTCGTGCGTTTGCGCGAGCTGTACCGGAAAGAGAAGGGGGCTTTCCCGGATCCGATCCTGCAACTTTCCTGGCCCTACAAGATCCAACGTGCGCCATCCGCGGAAGAGCTGGCCCGGGAATACAACGGGTACGCGCTGTCGGATATCCCGGACCCGAAGGAGCCGGGCCGCCTTCTGGCCCGGGCAGGCGAACAGCTGCCGGGCTTTGCCGTGCTTCAGGCCGACGGCAGTACGGCTGCCGGCTGCTGGATCTTCAGCGGCTGCTGGACCCAGGCCGGAAACCAAATGGCGCGCCGCGACCCGTCCGATCCGTACGGGATCGGCGCAACACCGGGCTGGGCGTGGGCCTGGCCGTCCAACCGCCGGATTCTTTACAACCGCGCCTCGGCCGATCCGGCCGGCAATCCATGGGACCCTGCGCGCCGGTATGTCTATTGGACCGGAAACCAATGGGGCGGGGCGGATGTTCCGGATTACAAGGTGGATGCGCCACCCGCCGTAGGGCCGGGTCCCTTCATCATGAACGCCGATGGGGCCGGACGATTATTCGCGCTCGGCGGCCTGGTCGATGGTCCCTTCCCCGTCCATTACGAACCATTCGAAACTCCACTAGAACACAATCCTCTGTCCCCCAGGGCGCTCTGCAATCCCGCAGCCCGCGTTTTCCAGGACGATCGCGACCGTCTGGGGTCGGCGCAGGAATTCCCGTTCGTTGCCACAACCTACAGGCTGACCGAACATTTCCATTTCTGGACCAAGCACGAGGCCATTCCGGCCGTGCTGCAGCCGGAACCGTTCGTCGAGATCGGCGCCGAACTGGCGCGGCTGCGCGGCATCGCCAACGGCGATAGGGTCGTGGTCCGCTCCAAGCGCGGTCAGATCAGGGCCAAGGCTCTCGTCACCCTGCGCATCCGGCAGCTCGAGATCGAGGGGAATACGGTCCACATAGTCGGCCTTCCGATTCACTGGGGATTTGTCGGACTCACGAAACCCGGCTTCCTGACCAACACCCTCACGCCTTTCGTCGGGGATGCCAACGTCCAGACCCCCGAATTCAAGGCGTTTCTGGTGGACGTTCGCAAAGCATAGGTGGCCGTGATGGCGCAGCAGGCACACGATATCCTGAGACGATCCGCCACGATCTTTCCGGCACCATCGGCGCGCTCGACCCTCGAGGTGGCCAAGCTCATCGATGTCTCCCGCTGTATCGGATGCAAGGCCTGCCAGGCGGCATGCATGGAGTGGAACGATCTCCGCCGGACGGCGGGCGGCTTTACCGGCTCGTATACCAATCCCCCGGACCTGGATGACCAGACCTGGTGCCTGATCCGGTTCAGTGAAGTGGAAATCGACGGCGGGTTGCGATGGCTGATCCTCAAGGATGGCTGCCTGCACTGTTCGGACCCGGGATGTCTTCGCGCTTGCCCGGCGCCCGGCGCCATCGTTCAGCACCAAAACGGCATCGTCGATTTCCAGGAGGAATACTGCATCGGCTGCGGTTATTGCATCTCGGGGTGCCCATTCAATATCCCGCGGTTGCGCGCCCATGATTCCAGGGTTTACAAGTGCACGCTGTGCTCCGATCGGATCAGTGTGGGGCTCGAGCCCGCCTGTATCAAGACCTGCCCGACTCAGGCCCTGACCTTCGGTTCGAAGCCGGACTTGCTGGCTCTGGCAAACCGCCGGGTTGGGAACTTGCGTGAACGGGGCTTCGTGAATGCCTCCGTATATGATCCGCCGGGAGTCGCAGGCACGCACGTGTTCTTCGTGTTGCCGCACGGCGACCGGCCCGAAGCATACGGGTTGCCCGGACACCCGACCGTCAGCCCGCTGGTCCGCATGTGGCGCAGCGGCTTCGCGCGCGGACTGGGAGTCTTCACCATGTTCGCAGTTCTGGGGGCCGGGATTCTCCATTACATGAGGCATGGGCCTCTGGACGTGCCCGGAGACGACGAGGAACTCTGAACTATGGCGGATGGAACCCGCAATCTGATTGTGCGCCATTCCGTGGGTGAGAGAGTTACCCACTGGGCGGTGGCCATGGTCTTCATTTTTCTGTTCCTTTCCGGACTGGCGCTGTTCCATCCCTTCTTCTTCTGGATTTCCAGCCTGTTCGGAAGCGGACAGTTCATGCGGTTTCTGCACCCGATCGCCGGTGTGGCGCTGGCCCTGCTGTTCTATCCTTACGCCATTCAGGTCTGGAAAGACAACCGCTGGCTGCCCGCGGACACGGCATGGGTGAAAAACATGTGGGCCTTCATGCGCAAACAACACCATCCGGGCGACACCGGCAAATACAACGCCGGGCAGAAACTCATGTTCTGGTCGATGGTTCCCATCATAGCGCTTCTTCTGTGCACCGGGATAATTGTCTGGCAACCGTGGTTCGCGCCGCGGTTCCCCCCGGGAATCCGGCGCGCTGCCGGGTTGCTTCACGCGTTCTGCGCCTTTGTCATGTTTGTGGGGATTGGAATCCACTGGTACGCGGCCTACTGGACCCGGGGATCGGTGCGCGCCATGGTGCGCGGAACGGTTACGCACAGATGGGCCAGGTTTCACCATCCCGCGTGGTATCGCGAGGTGACCGGCAGAAACCTATGACCCTCGGCAGGCCCAATTTCCTCCACGATGAAGCGGGTGAGATCATCCGCCTGATCATGCCCGACCCGGAGCGGGCTTTTGCCGGGCGGGCGGCCCGTCTGCGGGCGCTCGCCCGGGGTCATGCCATGGGCCCGTTTCTCGAGGCCATGGCACACCTGGCGGACGCTCAGCACGCCGCCTGCGCCACTCAAATGGGCCGGTCACCAGCAGCCGCCTCGCTGCCCGACGTTGTCCCGGCAGACAGGAGTCCCGACCGCGAAGAACCATGGATCGAGGCGTTAAAACGGATCGTGGGGGACATGCAACGCGTTTCTCTTCCGGAACCGACCCTGGCGGTTTTAAAAGGATTGGCCGGCGCCGCACCCGCTCAACTGGGAATCCTCGCGCGGGCTTTGCGGTCCCGGAATCACGGGCAGATTGATGCTGCCGCAGCCCCGTTTGTAGGCGCGGCACTTCAGGTTTACTGGACGGCGCTCGCATCCGCGAGGCCGCCCGGGAAATCGGACTGTATGGGGAATGCATGTCCGGTCTGCGGGTCGCCGCCGGTCGCAGGACTTGTGCAGTCCGGCCGGCAGCTTCGCTATCTCGCCTGTTCGCTCTGCGCCGCGCAGTGGTACCACCCGCGCCTGGCGTGTACCGCCTGTGACGCCACCGCCGATCTGTCCTATTTCAGGATCGAGGGGACGGCCGCCGGCGTCCGGGCGGAGGCCTGTCACCGGTGCCGCAGTTACCTGAAGTTGTTCTATCTGGAGATTGATCCCGGCGCGGAGCCGGGCGCCGATGATCTGGCTACGATCGCGCTCGATTTTCTGATGGCAGAAAAGGGATATTGTCGGAACGGAGTTGATCTCTTCATTCGGTGATCGGCTGGCAGGCCGTCCGCAAGAAGATCATTGCCTGAGGTGTGATCAGGATTTCTGTTTCACAAAGCCCAGGAATGGAGCACTGATACCTCAGTCAGCGGATGCGCAACCAGAAATCGCGGAAGGCGAAGTTGGAGAGAAAGAAACCGAGCGGCACGTTTACCAGCACGCCGATGCTGAAGGCCCAGAAGGGCTTCCATCCAAACCGCGTCAGCTCGCGAAAACGGGTCGTGAGCCCGATGCACAGGAAAGTGAACACAAACGTCCAGGTGCGCAGCGTCTTGATGGGACCGATGAGGCTCCGATCCAGCAGGGGGAAGGCATCGCTCGCCTGGGCGCTGTAGGCCTCCACAATGAGGGTCATCAGGACCGACGCCGCGACGAATCCCAGCACGAACTTTGGGAACCGTTCCCAGATCACACCGGCACTTACCCCTCGGCCTTGTCCACCGGACTTCTTCCGCTCCCAGACCGTCACCGCGACAATCGAAAGGATGAAGCACCAGATACCGATCCAGATGTCGCGGCCGATGACCTTCATCAAAGTGAAGGCGCGGATCGCATTCTCGGTGTCGTGAAGGGGCTTCTGCTCCCGAATCAGGGCCAGATGGTCCGGTGTGGCTGTGCCGGCGGCCGCCGCGTCCAATGCAACCCGGAGCGGTTGGGGCATGGGCGGCGCGTACGACTGGGCCGCCGCGAAGCCGGCTGCGTCGGCGAATTCCGACGTCCCAACCCAGGCTCCCGCGACCGCCGTGGGCAGACGCAGGGCACGCGATGCCAGGGGGATGAAGAAGATCATGACGATCGCCCAGATGGTCACTACCGAGATGGCAATGGCGATGTGCTCCTTCCTGGCCTTGACGGAGGCACCTACGGCGATCGATGCACTTACCCCGCAGATGGAGCCAGCCGCCCCCAAAACCGCGCCGAACTCCGGGGCCTCCCCGAACAGCCTCGTGGCCGCAAAGTAGATCGTCATCCACGTCACCACCGAAACTATGGTCGCCTGGATAAACGCGATGGGGCCGGCCGACACGATCAGGGTGAGCGGAAGGGTGGCGCCGAGGAGGACGATGCCGGTCTTGATGTAGTACTCGGTGCGCAGCGCCGTGTCCAGCCACACAGGCATGCGGAAGAGATTGCCGGCAATCAGGCCCAGGATCAGCGCCAGAAGGGGCGCCTCGAGATTGTACCCGTGCGCAAACCGGGAACTGGACAGGATCAGGATGACGACCGAAGCGGCATAGATGACGGCAAATCCGGGGAGATACTCAGAGGCTCTGCGCCCCATGATGGCCACGCTTATGCTGAAGATAGCGGCGAAGGCCGCAAACAGTACCAGGTACCACGGCCAGGCGGCCGCCAGGTGTGTGGCCACCGGCGCCAGCGAAGTCCAGTCCGCAGGCTGTTTGACGGCGAACTTGCCCAGGACGTCCGCATACCCGGCGGCATACAGGAGCAGGCTGAACAGGATGATGCCCAGACCCAGCCACACCGCCCAATAATCCTCTGTTTTCAGCAGCAGCGATCCCGAACGTCTCGATTCTCCCATGAGAACTCCTCCTTGCTCCGGAATGCCCGTGTGACCTCCTTGCTGTCGGGAATGGGCCTAGTTTCCGAGAAGTTCCGGCAGATGTAAAGCACGTTCGTCATGCACCGGCAGGAAATCAGTCACTTCGGACCGCGGGCGAGACGCAAGCGCTCCGGATGGGACTTCCCCTTGGCAGCAGCAAACCCAAGAGGAGCACCGGTCGTGGAACAACGAGAATAGGGGGCCGTGAGCGCTAGCAGAGTGAGCAGCGTCGAGGTGACCAGGCCTCCGATCACCACGGTGGCGAGGGGGCGCTGCACTTCAGCCCCAGCCGAGGTGACTTGGCGGGATGGGGATTGACGACGCCAAGTCATTAAAATCATTGGACAAATATCGATCGGGGCGCGCATGAGCGGGTTAGCGCCAAATAATGAGGCCGTTTAATTGTTATCGTCGTCAGTCCCCAGTCCCCCAAGCTCTATTGTCCCGGCGATCTGGGCAGTGTTGTCCCAGCTTCTGACGGACTGAGCAACTCAAGCGCGCGCAAGAGCTGCTCGTCCTTGCTGGCTCTGAGTTGGGCAACGGTCATATTCCGCTCCTCTGCCGGCAGGATGGGCGATGAATCTGCCGGCAGCGCCACCTCTATTTCCGGGGTAATTCCCTTGTGCCAGATTGTTTGCCCGGCGGGTGTCAGCCACTCCTCGACAGCTAACAGCAACGCCGACCCGTCGGCCAGAGGAAACTCGTTGAGGACCGTGCCTGTGCCGAAGGTCGTAACGCCCAGCAGACTTGCGCGGTGTGCAGCGCTGAGTGCTCCTGCCATAATCTCAGCGGCGCTGGCCGTGCCGCCATTGATCAGAACAGCCAGCGGTATGCTGATGGCTGCGCCTCCGGATTTTACGGGGATCGGCTTGATTGTGCCCCGGGCGTCTTTTACCAGCAGCACGTTGCCGTCTTTGAGAAACTGGCTGGTGGCGCCAATGGCTTCCTCCAGCAGGCCGCCTGGATTATTCCGCAGATCCAGGATGATTCCGTTCAGGCCGCCACGGCTTATCTGCGCCAATGCCACGCGCAGACCATCGGTCATACCTTGGCCGAAGCTGGCTATGCGCAGGTGTGCCACCTTGGACCCGGGGAGCTGATGCCAGGTGACGTTGTGAATAGTAATGGAAGCGCGGACCAGGGTGACCTCGCGCGTGTTCCCGGTCGAGTGATTCAGAATCGTCAGAGTCACAGATGTGCCCGCAGGCCCCGAAACGCGCGCCACAACCTGGTCGAGCGGCAGGCCGGTGACCTCATTGCCGTTGACCTTGAGTATGATGTCACCCGGGCGCAGGCCCGCGCGCTGCGCGGGAGAGTTGTCCAGGGGCGCGGCAATCACCACGTGCCCCGCCTTGATCTGGATTTCGGCGCCGATGCCCTCGAACTTATTCCGCTGGATGCCGCTGAGTTCCTTGACCATCTCAGGACTGAGAAAACGGCTGTGTCCTGTGTCGCCCAGCGCATCCACCATTCCACCGATCGCGCCATATGTCATCGTTCGCGGTTGTGCCGCAGCACGATCCACATAGACACGTTGGACGATTCTCCAGGCTTCCGAGATCAATCGGAAATCCGCCGCTGAATTGACGGACTCGATCCCGACGGCAGCCAGCCGATCCAGCACCACGCCTCCGATCAGGCCCAGCGCCAGAGCCAGGATCAGGAGAAAGCCCTGCCGCCTCGGCCCGTGGTTGTCGTTTGTCGGATTCATGGGTCCATTCCTCCGTCAAAGGTTTAAGCACCCAGTTCGCATCCAGCGGGTTCCCCGCGCCGGATGCGGCCGACGGCTCGCTGCCGGCACGGTGTCCAAGAAGGCTGAGCAATTCCGCCCGGCCGATCTACCCTGACTTCGAAGGCTCGCCTGCAGGCAGGTCCAACTGTGTGCGCCTGCCGGTGAGCGGGGCCGCTTCGATTTCGTGCCGTTCGGCCTTCAACCATTTTATCCGCTGGTCGATCCCGGCAGCTGTGGCTTCGCTGAATTCCCGGCCTGGCGAAATCTCATATCCACGGAAGGGATGCTCTTCGTCAGCCTTGAACGCTGCCAGCTGCAATTAACCCATCCGCCAGCGTGTCACCATCCGGCGCGAATAATAGGAAATCGCTTTTAGCGGGTTGGTGAAGAATAACATGGGTGGGGCTGGAAGATCTGCTGAAATATGCAAAACCTGCAATCGTGCTGTTTCAACGCGATTGCAGCTTTGGCCCCCTCAGGAATTCGCGATATATTGAGGCGGAAGCGGCGCGGTTCCCGGAATGGATGGGAACATGCCGGTCGACGGAGTACGGGCGGTGGGGATTCCGTTTTCCGGACTTGATTGCGTCCGGGGAAGTCCGGAAAACTTCGATACCCATACATTCCTGAAATTCCTGGGAACAAGGAGAGTCCTCATGAAAACGGTTCGCAGCTGCACGTCGGGTATCTTTATTTTCGCGCTCCTGGCGGCGACGATTTCGGGAACGGGATGCCGGAAACCGGCGGATCAAGACACGGCGGCGGATAAACGGCCGGTCAGGGTTGTCAGGATCGGGAACTATCACCTGGAATCTCCTTACGGCATCGCGATCGTCGTGGACGACCGGACGGGATTTCTGATCGATCCCGAATGGGAAGGCGAGGGAGGCAAAACAAACTACTTCGAGAAAGATAAGGCGCTCGTTCCTCCCGGTGTCGCGGCCCCGGATTTTTCCTACTTCCGGGCATCCCTGCAGGAAGCCGGAGCGAACGTCGTGTTCACCTGGGGGCGTTCCGGCGCCGGAAATGTGGTCGCGACCATCTCGACCGACAAACCCGTCCGTCTGACGTTCAGGCTTTCCGGCGGATGGCCCCGGTTTCATAACGTCTTCAGGGCGACCGCGGACGGCGTTACGGGATTCGGGGTGATGCCCGAGGGTCGCTACGTTCCGTTCGCCCTGCGATGCGATCCGGCGCCGGCCGTCGTCGAAGCCAACCTCTCGGCGGAGGCCAGGATCATCTTCGCCATCGAGCCGGGCCGGCCGGTGCGCATGGCGGCCGGCCTGGACGACCTCCCGGCCCTGGATGGCGTCGCATCGACCCTCGAAGCGGCTGGCGCCGCCTACTCATCCCGAAGGATCTCCGCCGAAGGCGATTGGGGCGATTTCCTGGGCGCTATCGCCGACAACCTCAACACCATGCGCTTCTACGGGAGCGACAACGGCCGCGTCGCCCACGGCGACGGCCGCGGCTGGTGGCTCTACCGGGGAAGTCCTGATACGGCGGCTTATTTCCTCTGGGATTATCTTTTCCACGCGACGCTCGCCTGTCTGGAAGATCCGGCGTCCGCCCGGGACACGGTCCGCGCGGTCCTGTCGTTCGCCGTTCCGTCCGGCTTCGTCCCCAGCTATTCGCACTGGGATTACGAGAAGGACTACGTGACGATGGACCGCTCGATGCCTCCGGTCGGATCGATGTGCGTCTGGAAGATGCATGAACGCCGGCCCGACGCCGCATTCCTGGCCGAGGTCTATCCGAGGCTCGTCCGCTGGCACGACTGGTGGCCCATTGCCCGGGACGGCAACCGGAACGGCCTGCTCGAATGGGGATCGGAGAAGAAATACCGGCAGGCCGCGCAGTGGGAAACGGGCTGGGATGACAACCTCCACTTCGAAGGCGCCGAGATGGCCGGGACGACGATGAACGCCGATGCCGTGGATCTCAGTTCCATGTGGTCCATGGACGCGGAATTCCTGGCGAAGATCGCTTTGGCCCTGGGCAGGGTGGAAGACGCGAAACGGTTCGAACGGGAGCACGGCGAGATGAACGGTCGCATCAACGATCGCCTCTGGAACGAGGAACTCGGGACCTACTGCAGCCGTTTTTGGGAGATTCCCGCCTCCGAGGGTCCGGCTCTCGATCCCAAGGGGCTCTTTGTCGGCGGCCTCGAAGCCGTCTTTTATAAGGACCGCGATCTCGGCCGGGAAACTCTGCGCCGGCGCGACGCGAACCTCGATTTCAACTGGGGAGAGGGAACGGCGGCCGTGGGTCTGCCGGTCGATCAGTGGAGCGCCCGCTGGTCCGGGCGGATCCAGGTCCCGAAAACCGGGGATTATCGACTCAGGACCAGGGCGGACGATGGCGTGCGCGTTTGGCTCGACGGCCGGCTTGTCATCGACGACTGGCTGGCCCACTGGGAAGAGCCCCGGCACGCGGATCTTCGGCTCGAGTCCGGGAAAACATATCCGCTGGTCGTCGAATATTTCGACGGCAGCCGGATGGCGTCCCTTCACCTGACCGTTCATGAAATCGCCGCCGGATCGCCGGGAAGAGACTGGCTGACCCGGATCACTCCGATGAATTTCTATCCGCTCATCTGCGGCGCTCCCGACGCATCCCGGGCCGAGCGCGTCCTCGGCCGTATCTATCGGGAGGACAAGTTCTGGGGCCGTTTCCTCCTGCCGACGCTGGCCTACGACGATCCCGCGTGGGTCCAGCAGACATACTGGCGCGGCCATATCTGGCCCCCGGCCAACTATCTCGTCTGGCAGGGCCTTCTGCGCTACGCGGACTCCGCCCATCGGGTGGAATACGCCCGCCGGTCGGTCGACCTGTTTATGCGCAACTGGGTGGAAAAACGCCAATGCTGTGAAAACTACAAAAGCACCGACGGCACTTGCGGGGACCATCCCCATTATAGCTGGGGGGCCCTGCTTTGCCTGATCGGTGCGGAATCCCTGGTCGATATCGGCCTGGATTTCAAGCCTGTTCCGAGGGACGTAACCGGTATGACGGAAAAAATCGCGATGCGTCGCGTGCCCTTCGGAGGGAATCTCTATCGCATCGACGCCGCCAACGGCAGGGTCACAGTCTCGGCCGAAAAATGACATCATGGTTACGGGATGGAACCGGCGCAGAAACGATTGGACCGGCCCCCTCAATTCTGCCGGTCCTCCGGATCTCGGATGAGAATTGCAAACTGGGTAATTGTTT
Organism: Terriglobia bacterium; assembly: GCA_963824985.1. Taxonomy (GTDB): domain Bacteria; phylum Acidobacteriota; class UBA6911; order UBA6911; family UBA6911; genus JAFNAG01. Next base: position 178,259 of record CAWGRQ010000025.1, on the reverse strand, counting down.
AGCCAAATCAAATGGATGAAGAAGCAAAACGCAAAGGCGCAGGGGCGCAAGAATCGACACTGAGCAACAGGCGTGGGCGCAGCGCTTCGCGCTGGCGCACCCTTGGGCGAGCCGCGGGAGAAAGCGCGGGCAGCGGCTACTCAGGAGGATTGCGCTTTCTCCCGCGGCTCGCCCAAGGATGCGGCCGAAGGCCGCCCATGCCCGCGAACCGAAAAGAATCTCTTTGCGTCTTTGCGTCTTCGCGTTCTGCTGTTCAGCATCGGCTAAACAGATGCCAGGCTGGTCATTCGATGAGTTCGAACAGGCCGCAGCCGGATGTACGACGATCAAATGTGCAGGTAACCTCAGCCCCATGATCGCGGTGGCTCAATCCAATCAGGTAGTCGGCAAAGTCCGTCTTTCCATTTTGATACAGATGGAGAGCCTGCCAGGCGAGTTCGGACCGGTCCACGAGCAGATCTTCAACGGACAGCATCTGGCGCAGCACCGCGGCAATCGCGGCCCGGGTATATCCATACCCGCGATCGAGCACCCAAACCAGTTCGCAAAGCACCATCAGGCTCACGACTCCGGGCTCATCCGCGGAACAGCGGGCTGCGATCAACGTGGATGCTGCTCTTCCCTCCGCCGGATTATCCTGGACGATGTGGCGGACCAGCACATTCGTATCGAGCCCGATCATCGGCGCACTCCCCCGGCAATCGCCGCATCCATCTCCGCCAGCGTGAGCCCGCGCTTCGGCTTTGGGAGAGCGCCTTTGAGTTCCTTGATCGAACCTGACAAGGGAATTACCTCCAATCGTCCATCATCGCGAATCACAAACTCCAGCTTTGTTCCCGGCAGGATGCGGAGCCGCCTCCGGGCTTCCACAGGGATTGTCACCTGCCCTTTCGATGTCACGGTCGATGTCATAATTATCCCAATGTTCCTTACATTTGTTCCTTACCATACCTCACTGAGCCACCGCATGTCAATGAATCTGACCCCGTGCGGTCCTTGCCAGTGATTACGTTTTGACTGAAAACGTTGCACTTATCTATTGGGGATGCAGGTTCTGAGGCCATGGATAATACCTGGACTTCCCTGGATCGAGGGGGACGGCTGCCGTGGTCCGGGCAGAGGCTTGTCTCCGGTGCCCGAGTTGCCTGAAGTTGTTCTTGCTGGAGATTGATGCCGGCGCGGAGCCGGACGCGGATGATCCGGCTACGATCGCGCTCGATTTTCTGATGGCCGACAAGAGATATTGCCGAAACGGAGCCGATCTCTTCGTTCGATCATCAGCCGCAAGCCGCCCGCATGCCTTTCGTGGGCGGGGCTGCCCATCCCCCGACTCCCAGCCTGGTTTCCGGCCTCCCGGCCGCGAATCGGGGGATGGTTTCCTGCCGCGAGACCGCAACCGTCAGGGCATTTCGTTCTCGCCCTTCTCCGTGGGCCGAAGCACACAGACCAGGTTGCGATCCCCGAAGACGTTGTCAATGCGACCCACCGCGGGCCAGAACTTGCTCGCCCGGGTCGAAGCGCTCGGATAGGCAGCCTCCAGGCGCGAGTACGGGTGCGTCCACTCCGCTGCCAGCAGGGCCTGCGCCGTGTGCGGGGCGTTTTTGAGCGGATTATCCTTCGGGTCCATTTTCCCCTGCTCGATCGCCTCCACTTCCTTGCGGATGGCGATCATCGCTTCACAGAACCGATCAAGTTCCTCTTTCGATTCGCTTTCGGTAGGCTCCACCATCATAGTGCCGGCCACCGGGAAAGAAACCGTCGGGGCATGGATTCCGAAATCCATGAGGCGCTTGGCCACGTCATCCACTTCAATCCCGGCGCTTTTTTTCAGCGGCCGCAGATCGAGGATGCACTCATGGGCAATCATTCCATTTTTCCCCTTATACACCACAGGATAGTAAGGATCCAGCCGCTGTGCGATGTAGTTGGCGTTCAGAATCGCATATTGCGTGGCCTTGGCAAGTCCCTTGGGGCCCATGAGTGCAATATAGATCCATGAAATCGGCAGGACGCTCGGGCTTCCGAAGGGGGCCGCGGATACCGGTCCGATGGCTTTTTCTCCGCCTGTAGGAACCACCGGGTGCCCCGGGAGGAAAGGAACCAGGTGGGGCGCCACCGCAATCGGGCCCACTCCCGGACCGCCGCCGCCGTGCGGGATGGCAAACGTCTTGTGCAGGTTCAAATGGCAGACATCGGCTCCGAGCTCCGCGGGGCGGCACAATCCAACCTGAGCATTCATGTTGGCGCCGTCCATGTATACCTGCCCGCCATGAGCATGCACGATGGCACAGATCTCTTTGATCGCTTCCTCGAACACTCCGTGCGTCGACGGATAGGTAACCATCAGGGCACCCAATGACGAGGCATGCGCCTCCGCCTTGGCCTTAAGGTCGGCCACATCGATGTTCCCCTGGTCGTCGCATTCGACCACGATCACTTTGAATCCGGCCATGATGGCGCTGGCAGGATTGGTCCCATGGGCGGAATGAGGAATCAGGCACACCTTACGGTGCCCCTGGCCGAGGCTCGCGAGGTATTTGCTGATCACCAGCAGACCGGTGAACTCCCCCTGCGCCCCCGAATTCGGCTGCAGCGACACGCCTGCGAAACCGGTAATCTCCTTCAGCGCTCCCTCGAGCTGGTGGAACAAAACCTGGTAGCCGCCTGCCTGATCGAACGGTGCAAAGGGGTGGATCCCGGCAAATTCCGGCCAACTGACCGGGTACATCTCGGCCGCGGCGTTGAGCTTCATGGTGCACGATCCCAGCGGAATCATGGAGGCCGTAAGCGACAGATCCCTGGACTCAAGACGGCGCATGTAGCGGAGTAATTCGGTTTCGGAATGATGGCGTTGAAACACCGGATGAATCATATAGGGGCTGGTGCGCGCGAGGGGCTCGGGATACTCAATCTTCATCGACTCCGCCATCCGCTCGACTCCGGCTTCGCGCAGCCTGGCCCCGAAAATTGCCAGAAGGTCGCACAGGTCGCGCGTGGAGACAGTCTCATCCAGACTGATCCCCACCACTGTGTCGCTGAAGACGCGGAGGTTGATTTTGCGCGCTTGCGCGGCCGCGAGAATGTCCTTGAGCGGCTTCTCGCCCAGCGCCAAATACAGGGTGTCGAAAAAGGGCTTGGGACCGACTCGATAGCCCAGCCGTTCCAGCGCTTCCGCCAGAACTGCCGTTTGGAGATGAATCCTCCGGGCGATCCGGCGCAACCCTTCGGGGCCGTGGTAAAGACCGTACATGCTGGCCATCACGGCCAGAAGAACCTGTGCCGTGCAGATATTGCTCGTCGCCTTTTCCCGCCGGATGTGCTGCTCTCGCGTCTGCAGAGAGAGTCGCAAGGCGTCATTCCCCTGGGAATCCCTTGAGACTCCCACAATTCGCCCCGGCATGCTGCGCTTGTATTCATCGCGTGTCGCCATATAGGCGGCGTGCGGCCCGCCATAGCCGAGTGGAACTCCGAAGCGCTGAGTGGTGCCGACGGCGATATCGGCGCCGAATTCTCCCGGTGGCTTCAGCAACGTAAGGCTGAGGAGATCCGCAGCCACGGCTACAAGCGCTCCCGCCTGGTGGGCGCGCGCGATGAAGTCCGTGTAATCATGGATCGTGCCGTCGGTCGCGGGATACTGGACCAGCGCGCCGCAAACCGGCTGGCTGAAATCAAAGCTCTCATGGCTTCCGACGACCACGTCGATCCCCTTGGCATCGGCCCGGGTCTTGACCACCGCGATTGTCTGGGGATGGCAGCCTTCGGAAACGAAGAAGCGGCCTCTCTCCTCCTTGCTCAGGGCGTAGCACATGTTCATGGCTTCCGCCGCCGCGGTCCCCTCATCCAGAAGTGAAGCATTGGCGACCGGAAGGGCGGTGAGGTCTGCCACCATGGTCTGGAAATTGAGCAGCGCCTCAAGCCTGCCTTGGGATATTTCCGGCTGGTAGGGTGTGTATTGGGTGTACCAGCCAGGGTTTTCAAGGATGTTGCGCTGGATTACCGGCGGGGTGATGCAATCGTGATATCCCATCCCGATGTAGGATCGATAGACTTTGTTAAAAGAGGCCATTCTACGTAAAACGCCTGTGGCGGCGAACTCACTCAAACATGGTTCCAGCCGCAGGCCGGCTTGTGATCGAATCTGTTCTGGAATTGTCTTCTCGATCATGGCGTCGAGCGTGGAAAAGCCCATGATTTCGAGCATTGACCGGCCGTCCTCCTCGCTCGGTCCGATATGACGCTGAACGAAGCTGCCTGCGTCATTCATGAGTTCGCGGGCCGCGGATTTCTTCTTGGCATTTCTGTTTCGGAAAACCATAAATCCATCCATCCATTATGAAAGGGTAACCACAATTACCATCTCGCAGGTCGCTACTATACAGGATTCGCGCGGTGTATTGCCAGCGGAAGCCGTGCCGGCATGAATCGGAGTAATTGTTTAGCCAAATCAAATGGATGAAGAAGCAAAACGCAAAGGCGCAGGGGCGCAAAGATCGACACTGAGCAACAGGCATGGGCGCAGCGCTTCGCGCTGGCGCATCCTTGGGCGAGCCGCGGGAGAAAGCGCGGGCAGCGGCCACTCAGGAGGATTGCGCTTTCTCCCGCGGCTCGCCCAAGGATGCGGCCGGAGGCCGCCCATGCCCGCGAACCGAAAGGAATCTCTTTGCGTCCTTGCGTCTTTGCGTTCTGCTGTTCAGTATCGGCTAAACAGATGCGAATCGGAAGGGAGGGTGAGAAGCAGATTGCGAAGTTCAAGGCCGCAACTCAAACTTGAGGATGCGGCCGTTCCTGGAATGCAAAAGGGGACGTCCGGATTTCCCTACCTCCTCCGCATCGAGAGTCGAGCGGAACGGGAAACCGGAACGTCCCCTTCCGGGATTGGATGTGAATCTACTTTCGGACCCCTTTCATGGGACCGCGGCCGCGCATTCCCAGGGGCACCCCATTTTCGTCGCGCAGCTTGACGATCTTTTGCGTGTCAAGATTCTGAATTTCCGCGGCGACGAACGCCCCCTCATGCTGCAGAGAGGGGTAGGCCGTGACGGAAAGCCGGTCTGAAGCAGCGATGGCAAAATCAGCCTGCTGCAAGGCCCAGAACGGCCCGGTCATCACAGTATAAACATGGCCGTCGGCCGCCAGCAGGGTAAAGGATGGAAAGCCCTGGCCGGCTCCCATCGTGACGCTCTGAACGGCCCCAACCAGGGTGGTCTTGCCTTCGAGATTGAGGCCGGCGCAATCCGGGCATACTCCCCGGCCGCGCATCCCCTGCATGGCATCCGATCCGCGCATCATACCCCGGCCCATGCCGCCGCCCATTCCGGAGCCGGCACCTGCGCCGATCCCCGAACCAAAACCGGGTCCCATGCCCATTCCCCGGCCGCGCCCCATGCCGCCACCCGCCGGCGGCATTCCGGCCGCATCCCTCAGCACGAGCGTAGCCCCAGTGCTGGTGTCCTTCAGCTCTGTCGCCGCGTATACGCCCGTCATCCGTGGATCCTGGAATGCCTTGACCTCGAGCGACTGTCCCGGTTTGATCTCAAATTTGCTGTCCGCCAGTATCCGGTACGGGCCGACCAGGATCGCAAAATCTCCCGTAGCGGTGTGCAGGGTGATCGACGGCATTCCCTGTCCCGTTGCCAGATTCACCGCCGTGACCGTCCCGGTAAGTACGACGATTTCCGCTTCCGCGGCGTTTGCATAAAGAGCGCCCTGCATCCCGCTCCGCGGAGGCGCCTGCCTCTGCGCAAGGAGCGGCCACGCCACCAACGCCACAAGGATTACAATTGCCCCGACTACGAGTATCCTGTTTTTCATAACTATATTCCTCCCTATCCGACCGACCCGTTTGCGGGGCGGATTTGCCATTCCTGTTTTCGAGGTTTTCTGAGGACTTTTCCCACCTCGGTACGAATCTATCAAAAACCCCACAACAGTTAGAGCAAAACACATGCCAAAAACCCAGATCTCGACTTATTAATCCCATTTCTGGTTGCATGTTTTTTGTTTACAACGTTTGCATAAACAGTAACAACTCTGTGTTCATGGCCAATGATAGTCCCGGCTCCGTTCGGATGCAGACCTTGCACTTTGAAGTTCCAAAAACCGCAATCTTTGCACTTCGCAAAAAAGGGGACATTCCGAATTTGTAATTGTTTAGCCAAATCAAATGGATGAAGAAGCAAAACGCAAGGGCGCAAAGATCTACACTGAGCAACAGGCATGGGCGCAGCGCTTCGCGCTGGCGCATCCTTGGGCGAGCCGCGGGAGAAAGCGCGGGCAGCGGCTACTCAGGAGGATTGCGCTTTCTCCCGCGGCTCGCCCAAGGATGCGGCCGAAGGCCGCCCATGCCCGCGAACCGAAAGGAATCTCTTTGCGTCTTTGCGTTCTGCTGTTCAGCATCGGCTAAACAGATGCCCGAATTTCCCCGCAAGTAAAACCAAATAAACAAAAAGCGGAAATATTCGGAATGTCCCCCTTTTTAGTCTTTGCCGGCGAGGCCGTAATCTTTGAGGCGGTATTGAAGTGTGCGCAGGCTGACACCCAGCTGTTTCGCGGTGCTGCGGCGATCCCCGTGATTGCGTTCCAGAGCTTCGAAGATCGCGGCTTTCTCCAGTTCTGCCAGGGTGGGGAGGACTGAGGGTCCGGTTTTGGTTTCCGATGGCAGGGAGAGATCCTCGGGGAGAATCGATTCGTCCCTGGCCACGATCAGGGCTCGTTCGAGCGTGTTCTCGAGTTCGCGGACATTGCCGGGCCAGTCATACCGGTAGAGCATCCCCTGCACCTCGGCGCCGAGTGCCTGCGGGCGGCGTCCCATGCGCGCCGAGATCTTCCGCACCAGGAAATCGGCCAAAGGCAGAATATCTTCGCGGCGGGACCGCAACGGCGGGATGGATATCGGGAAAACATTGAGTCGGTAAAACAGATCTTCCCGGAACACCTTTTCGGCGATGGCGCGCTGGAGTTCCTTGTTGGTGGCGGCGATCACGCGGACATCGACGATGATGCTGCGGGTGCCACCCAGCCTCTCGAACTGCTGTTCCTGCAGAACTCGGAGCAACTTGGCCTGGAGATTCACACTCATTTCGGCGACCTCGTCCAGGAAAAGCGTTCCGCCGTGGGCAAGTTCAAACCGTCCCCGGCGCGTCTGCAGCGCACCGGTGAAAGCGCCCTTCTCGTGTCCGAACAGTTCCGACTCCAGCAGATTTTCCGGCAGCGCGGCGCAATTGACGGCCACGAACGGTTCATCGTAACGCAGGCTGCGCCGATGAAGAAAGCGCGCGACAACTTCCTTCCCGGTCCCGGATTCGCCGGTGAGCAGCACCGAAGTGGTCTGCTGGGCAACCTGTGATGCCAGGGTCAGGACCCGCTTCATCGCCTGGCTCTCGGCGATGATGTCGGGGGGGAACTGAGCGTCGGCTTCAGCCTGGAGCACGAGGCTCTGATCGCGCAGCGTCCTCAGGCGCAGCACACGCGCAACGACCAGGCGCAACTCGTCGGGGCTTTTCAGCGGTTTCGTCAGATACTCCTGCGCCCCGAGCTTCATGGCCTCGACGGCGGTCGCGATCGATCCATAGGCGGTGAGAACGATGACGGGGATTTCGGGCATGCGTTCGCGCAGCCACTTGACCAGTTCGATGCCGCCCATATCCGGCATGCGCTCATCGGTGATCACCAGGTCGAAACTGCGTGCCGACAGCAGTTGCATCGCCTCCAGGCCGTTGGCGGCCGCCACCACCAGGTAGTCTTTGTTGAGCGCAGCCGTTAGCAGCTGTCGTTGCGCCGGTTCGTCATCCACTACAAGAATTGAATGCTTCATGATTTTTCCTAAGGGTTCGCACGAACATCAATTCACATTTTGGCGCGAGCCCTGAGACTCGAATCCAGGGGCAGCCGGAGAGTGCAACGCGCGCCGCCTTCCGGCCGGTTGACCAGGCTCAGGGATCCGCCCAGGCGCTCGGCAATCTGACGTGAAATCGGCAATCCCAAGCCGGTTCCTTTGGTTTTGGTTGTGGCAAATGGCTGGAACAGTTCTTCCGGATCGCGATCCCCGATACCCGCTCCGGAATCATCGACTTCGACAATCAGCGCCGATCCCTTCTCCTCCCGCCGGACCCGAACCGCGATGGTTCCGCCGGCGGGAGTGCTGTCGGCGGCGTTGAGCAGCACATTGAGGAAAACCTGCCGCAGACCGCTCTCATCTGAAACCAGCCACAGCGGGTCCGTTGCCGGCTCAAGCTCGAGCTGGATGCGGGATGCCTCCAGATTGGGTCGCACTTCCGCCGCGACCTCGGAGAGCAGGCGGAAGAATTCGATGCGGCGTATCAGCGGGTCGCGCGGCCGGGCAAAGGTAAGGAGATCCGTAACCAGCTGCTCGAGGCGTTCGGCTTCCTTCACCACGGTGTTCATCATCGATTGGGTTCTGTGATCGACGGGCAGATCCTCCTGTACGAGCTGGGTCAGGCCTTTCATGGCCCCGAGCGGATTGCGAATTTCATGAGCCAGGGTGGCCGCCATGGCACCCAGAGCCGTCAGATGGCGCGCCGACTCCTCCCTCTGCTTCAGCGCGAGAAAGCGCCGCAGCGTATGCAGAAAATAAAGCGCCAGCGCGAGGAGGGTCGCGATGGCTGCTCCGTTAATCGCCAGATGGATAAATGCCTGCCAGCGGATAAAATCGGCGGCTTCTGAGTACAGGCCGATGCGGAGCCGGGCCGGCAGTGAGCGCCGTCCAGCGCCTGAAACACCCGCCCCCATCCCGGGGCCCATTCCGGATCCTGGCCCTGCGCCCATCCCCGGGCCAAAACCGGGGCCCATGCCCCCCCCTCGGCCTCGCCCCATGCCCCCACGGGCAACGGGGAGCGGAGCATCATAGACATAGATTCCTGTCCCCTGAGCCTGAAGAAATCCGGAAGGACCGGAAAACAGGGACGAATAGCGCTCTCCTTCCCCGGCCAGCACCTGGCCGGTCTCATCCAGCAACGCCAGAAACGCGATGGACGATCCATCGGCTTTAAGACTCTGGGCAAACAAGTTCTGCCAGGAAGCGGGATTGGGGCGATCAGGTCCCCGCACCTGGCCGTCGAGAGCCGCAATAATCCGAGCGGCATCGTCTCTGAGGAAATCGGTCCTGAGGGCCGTCAGCCTGATAAAGTCATAGCCGGCACTCAAGGCCAGCCCCAAACAGACAGCCAGCACAATGACCAGGAAAGCCCCAGTCGGAAATGTGCTCAAGCGAGCACGTCCGGCATCAGGAACAGACCCCATATTTCACCTCATGGGAGAAAAACCAGTCCTTCTGCACGCAACATCAGAACCAACATCTCACCGCAGGCAACCATCCGATTCCTGTCGGAGATCGCGCCCATCACAGGCAGGCGGACATCACCTGACCTGGATGGTCTGAAGCCCCATGGATCCATCGGAAAACGGCATCCTCCCGTTCTTCATCGTGGCGCCGTTGTCCTCGCAGTTCCTGAACGCTTTGATTCATGATGCCGAAGACATCATCCATGAGACGGTGTTTCTCGGCATGACCGTAACGGGTCACATCGATGGGCGCGGCGATTTTGACGCGAATGATCACTCCGGGATTGACCTGGAGGGTTTTCGGCTTAATGACACGATAACTCCCTTCAAGCGTGACGGGAACGAGCGCTACTCCCGTGCGCAGGGCCAGAGCGAAGGCGCCGCTTTGAAACCGGCCCAGGTCTCCATTGCGGCTGCGGGTACCTTCCGGGAAGGCGATTGCGTTGACCCCTCCCTGAATGATTTTAGCCGCCGCTATGATGTTCCGGGCCGCTTCCCGTGGATGTTCCCGGTCAATCGGGATATAGCCTGACCGGCGCATGTGCCACCCCATAAACGGCACCCGGAACAACGACTTTTTCGCCACCCAGCGAAATTGGATCGGGAGATGGGCCGACAGTGCAAGAATGTCGTGCAAACCGCTGTGATTGGCAACCAGCAGCTGCGGCTGAGACGCGCTGAGTTGTGAAAGCCCCTCGATTTCGACCCGGACCCGGCTCAGCCAGAGATTGTCTCGAGACCAGCGGCGCATGCAGAAATGCTGGAAACGGCCGTTACGGGAAATCAGGCTTCCGGCAATCGAGGCGGTTGCCCAAAAGGCTGTGCTCAGGCCGCAGCCTGCCCAGCACCATGCCGTATACAACCTGGATTTCAATTTCTTCATCGAATATATCTGCCGCATCTGGTGATAGAACCGGAAATTACTACTATGATCAATCATCCTGATATGTCAACGCCTTTGTCCGGAGCTTCATAATCCAAGTTTACCCTTGTCCCGAAACCGGGAATGCCTTATAAATCAGGCCTTGACCGCGTCAGAACACGCTCATCATCGGTCGGGATTACGTTAGGGCCTGTGACGAAATAAGTGGCGCACTTCGCTGCAGGCCCCCAGGCTCGCTGGCAAGGCGTGAGCGACGAGCATACCCGGGGTGGTATGTAAGGAGTGAGCAACGCGGCCAGCGGGCCTGCGGGCCGCAGCCCGAAGGGGCGCGGCGGCGGGCGGGCATCTGCTTCGTTGCCGCTCCTCAACGATGTCCTCACATCGCCTGCGTCGCGGCGCCTTGCATCTGCCCGCCCCAGGAGCACATCAGGTGCGACGGTGCTCGCGCCGAAGTGTGTCACTTATTTCGTCACAGGCCCTTAGCCGGGGGGGTTGACAACCATTATGTTCAAAACACTGTTTCTCATTGCCTTGTCGTCCATATCCGCTGCCTATGTCGTTTCCTGGCTGCTGATGGCACGGAAGCGCATTCAGGCTGAAAAACTCGCCGGCAAGCCTCCGGAACCGGTCAAGCCGACCCTGTTTCAGGCCTTCATCGGCTTTTTCGCCAACTTTCTCGACACGCTGGGGATCGGTTCTTTCGCCACGACAACATCGATATTCAAGCTGTCGCGCATGGTTCCGGACGAGAAGGTCCCCGGGACGCTGAATGTCGGGCACGCGCTGCCGACCATCACCGAAGCGTTTATTTACATCACGATTGTCCAGGTCAGCATCCCAACCCTCCTCATCATGATCGTCGCGGCGGTCCTGGGGGCATGGTTCGGCGCCGGGATCGTGGTCCGCTGGCCCCGGCGCACGATCCAGATTTCGATGGGACTGGCTCTGCTGGCGGTCGCCGGGCTTATGGCTTCCCGGCAGCTCGAGCTGATCGACGCCCTGGGTACCGGTTCCAGCCTGGGTTTGGAAGGGTATCTGCTCTGGATCGGCGCGGCCGGCAACTTTTTCCTGGGCGCGCTGATGACCATCGGCATCGGCCTGTACGCACCCTGCATGGCTCTGGTGTATATGTTGGGCATGCAACCGCTTGCCGCATTTCCGATCATGATGGGGAGCTGCGCGTTCCTCATGCCGGTGGGAAGCGTTCAGTTCATCCGCAACAACCGCTACAGCCTGCGCGCCGCCCTGGGTCTGACTCTGGGGGGAATCCCGGGAGTGCTTCTGGCCGCCTACCTGGTGAAGTCGCTTCCGTTGGAATACATTGTCTGGCTGGTGGTTGCGGTGGTGGTGTACACGGCAACCCGAATGCTTCATTCAGCTCGGGCTGAGAGGCTTACGCCAATCCGGACTGATGTGTGATCCGGATCGTTTCGCCGTATCCTCGATACTGAAAGACGGCCGCCCGGATCTCCGGGCGGCCATTTTGGCTATGAGATCAAACCGGAGCCGTTCCGCATCCGGCATGATCAGGCAGCCATCAATCCTCCACCTTGAAACCTATCTTGAGCATGACCTGAAACTCGTCGACCTTGCCGTCCCTGATGTGCCCGCGCTCCTCGACCACCTGGAACCAGCCCAGATTCCTGATAGTCTTCGCCGCCTCCGCAACCCCGGCCCTCACCGCATCGGCAAAGTTGTTGGGCGATGTTCCCACGACCTCGATGATCTTGAATGTTCCCGGCATGGCATCCTCCTCGAAGGTGATTGAGCCTACAATCAGAAACTATAACATACGATGCGGACCGGCAATCCGCAAAGGAGTCCGTCCTCAATATCCGTCAGATGGCAGCACTGAAGCCGCTGGCGGGCTGGAAAAGCCGGGAGCGCAACTGTTTAGCCAATTCTTAACAGCAGAACGCAAAGACGCAAGGCCGCAAGGACGCAAAGGGAACCCTTTCGGTTCGTGGGCGTGGGCGGCCTTCGGCCGCATCCTTGGACGAGCCGCGCGAGAAAGCGCACCCCTCCTGAGTAACCGCTGCCCGCGCTTTCTCGCGCGGCTCGCCAAGGATGCGCCAGCGCGAAGCGCTGCGCCCACGCCTGTTGGTCAGCAGCGATCTTTGCGTCCTTGCGCCTTTGCGTCTTTGCGTTTTATTTCTTCATCCATTATTTTTGGCTAAACAATTACCCGGGAGCAGTGTAATCAATTCTGCCGCGTCCCGGAGTCGCACGGATCGGATCCGTGTGCAGGGCTTTTGCGGATTAGGGAGTGCGGGTGGATGTCGCCGGCCGGGCCTGAAGAAAAACCGTAGGATTCAGGCCCCACCAGCCCAGCGGCCACCGGCTGAGTATCTGCCGTCCGGCGATCCGGGTCCGATCTACAACCAGTTCATCCGGCATCTGCGCAATGAGCCGACGGTCCTCGGGTAGAACGAGATACTGGGAGGGTCCCAGATTTTGTCTGGGGACGGAAGCGTTGGAACGGTATTCGGGCTCCAGATACCGCTCATCCCATGGCTGTCCATTAATGATCAATCTTCCCTCTTCCAGCATCACGTCATCCCCGGGGATGCCGACAATGCGGCCCGCGGCCAATCCTTCATCCGACCAGGCAACCAGGGATCTGAGGCCGACGGAGAGGCTGTTCCTTTTTCGGTTCGCCTGGATCTTGGGATTCTTAAGCCGATAGACCACCATCTCGAATCGCTCCGGGGACCGGAGCAGGTAGGCAAGCCGATCGACATGAATCTCAATCTCCATGTCCGTTGTGGGATCCGATGTCGGATCAGCAGTAATGAAACTGAGGATTCTTCGCGCAAGGATCGGCTGCTCGTAGAGGAAGTCGATCCTGGCCGGTGCCACAATCCAAAAGGTGCTCAATGCCGGCACGATCATGGCGGCGGAGCCCAGGAAAAACGAAACGACGATCTTCAGATCGCGCATCGGATACACGTTGCGCAAAGCCAGGACGACGAGAATCAGGTTCCAGACAAACAGCCCGATGCCCACTCCAATCATCGCGCTCACGCTGGCGACCTTGAAGTTGTGCATCATATACCCCAGTTGCTCCGGCATCAGGAGAAACAGCGTCAGCATCAGCAGCAGGGCCAGCAGGGCCGGGACGCCTGTATATCCGAAGACCACCGCCAGATCTGCCAGCGTGCCGCGCCCGGTCCCGGCGCCTGCCTTGCCCAGGAAAAGCCTGGCCACGGCGTGGATCAGGAGCAGTTTCAGGAAGACGGAGGCGCCGGCGGCCAATAAAGGAGGGAAGATCGAATAGCCGGGAAACGGGTCCCGCACGAAGTAAACCCCCCCCGCAAAGTAAAATCCGAAATAGGCCGGCACGAGGAGCAGAACGAGCGACCCCCATGCGGCGCCACGTTCCAAAATCAACGGAAATCGGCGTGAGGGGGTCGTTACCACCAGGCGCAGGTCGCTCAAAAACTCACCAAAACCAAGTCTCTTTTGATCACCCATCGCCGCTCTTGCTCCTAAAAAACCTGCTTCAACAGCTCGAGAACGTCATTGGCACCCGGAAGTATGCGATCCAGGCGGAAGGTGCTTATGGTTCGTTCCAGCGCGAATGCCAGGGCCACCGCAATATAACCCAGAGTCGGCAGAGGATTTTCCAGGGCGAAATTCCACGCCGTCGTCAATGATCGCCGCACAGTCTTGACGATGCCCCTGCCTTTGCCGGCAGATCGATCGTTGCGGTAATGCGCCAGCGCGGTCGCCCTGCCGGTTTGCCAGACCTCCACCAGCTGCTCGGGGACCACCCAGTCCCGGATCTTTGCCACCAGATCGCCATACTCCTGGAAAACGGAATTGCATTCCCCGCATTCCTTCAGATGAGCGGAGATCTCCACCCCCATGTCTGCAGTTTCCTCCTGCAGAAAGTGCATTAACAGTTCTTCTTCAGTGTAGTGGCGCACTCCCGGCCGCTTCATCGATATCCTCCTGCTCTTCGCACCGCGCGGCGCACGGCATGCGTGGCGCGAAACAGCGAGGTCTTTACGGTACCCAGACTGCAATTTTCCATCTCTGCGATTTCTTCCAGCTTCAGATCATGAAAGTAGCGCAGCAGAAATACTTTTTTCTGAAGGTCCGGCAGGTCGTTGACGCACTGCCGGATCCGGTCAATTCCTTCCTTTGATTCCAGCGCGCCGAAGGGCGTAAATATGGCATCGCTGACCGGATGCTCGGGAAACGCCTCCTTTCCAGGAGAATCGTCAGGCTGCGACTCCCGGCGCCTCCGTCTTGAGCGCCAGCAGTCGATGGCATGGTTGCAGGCCAGCCGGTAAAGCCAGGTGGAGAACCTCGCCTTCTTTGGATTCCATTCCTGGAGGGATCGATACACTTTGATAAATACCTCCTGGGTGGCATCCTGCGCCTCTCCTGCATCCTGAACCACCCGATAGACCGTGGCGTGCACTTTATGATGATAGCGATCATAGAGCCGGGAGAAGGCATCTTCGTCTCCGACAAGGATTTTGCCGACCAGATCTTCATCGGGCAGAGAGCTCACCATCGCGTCCAGACTCCGATATGATCCGGCCCAGACCCCGTCATAATCCTTTTTACGCAAAGGAGCCCTCCGGGGTTGACGGGATTCCATATTTCTGAGTTCTATAAGATAGCCTGCCTCAGATGGCAAATGTCCCGAGTGATCCCGAGACTGTTTTTTTAGGATATTCGTGCCTTTTCCAAGACATAGGGCGCCTGACATGCAGAGCCCGCCGGAATTTTTAAATTCTGAAGATGCGGCCCCTGAGGTACGATTGTGCGATGAATCTGCTGTCCAGGGAAGAAGTTTCGGGAAGGCTTGTACGCCTGCAGCGTTGGATGCAGGGGAATTCGGTGGACGCGATCTTCCTGTTTCAGAATGTCGACATTTTTTACTTTTCGGGCACGGTCCAGGCGGGTGTGCTGTGCCTGCCCGCGTCGGGGGAACCGCTATATCTGGTGCAAAAAAGCATCAGCCGTGCCCGCAGCGAGTCCCCTTGGGAGCGCATCCTCCCATTCCCGGGCTTCAAAAAACTGCCGGAATGGCTGGCTGAAGAAGGCATGGCTACGCTCGGCCGGGTGGGAATCGAGATGGATGTTCTCCCAACAAGCTATTACCTGCGCCTGCGGGAGTTGTTTCCCGATGTAAATTTCATCGATGCCGCCGAGACGATCCGGCGAATCCGGATGGTTAAATCCACCTACGAGGTGGAGCAAATCAGGCAGGCTGCCGCCATGCTTCCTCCTGCATTCGAACGGCTGGCCGGTTGGCTGCATCCCGGCGTGACCGAACTCGAGCTGACCGCGAAGCTGGAGGGGTTTCTTCGCAGCCTGGGACATCCGGGATTGACCCGAATGCGGGGGTTCAACAACCAGCTCAACTATGGCACCCTGTCAATCGGGCCCAGTGCCGCCTACCCCACCCCGTTCCCGGGTCCGGTCGGGTTTGTGGGCCTCTACCCCGCCATTCCCACCGGCGGCAGCGAGCGCCGCCTGGAGATCGGGGAACCCCTGATGGCGGATATCGTGGGGGGGTATGCCGGATATATCGCGGACAAGACTCGAACTTATGTACTGGGCAAGTTGGATCGGAATCTGGAGGAGGCCTATCGGTTTGTCATGGATCTGAACGGCGAGATCGAATCGCTGCTCAAGCCGGGAACCCTGAGTTCAGAGGTTTACCGGCACGCCGTCGATCGGGTCCGGGATACCCCCTATGCTTCCGGATTCATGGGTGTGGCGGACAGCCAGGTGCGCTTTGTCGGCCACGGCATCGGGCTTGAACTGGACGAACTGCCCGTGCTGGCAGGCGGCTTCAATATTCCCCTGGAGCCCGGCATGACCATAGCGATCGAACCAAAGATCATTTTCGCCGGGCGAGGGGGCGTTGGCATCGAAAATACTTATCTGATCACCGAATCGGGCTTTGAAAAGCTGACCGTTTTCCCGGAGGAGATTATTTCGGTGCCGGTCTCGATATAAACCGGAACCCGGGGAAAACATGATCGTATGCGCCGGCGTAATTGTTTAGCCAAATATAATGGATGAAGAAATAAAGCGCAAAGACGCAAAGGCGCAAGGACGCAAAGATCGCCCACGAACCGAAAGGGTTCCCTTTGCGTCCTTGCGGCCTTGCGTCTTTGCGTTCTGCTGTTAAGCATCGGCTAAACAGTTGCGCGCCGGCAGGCGGGGACCGCGGGCGGGCCAGCCGTCGCAGTCATGCCCGATCACCCCCACATGACGGGAGGAATCTGATGAACGAGTTTCACATGCAGGTAATCGGCTACATCCACAGTCCCTACCGGGAAACCTCCCAGATTCCTAGGGGATTGGGGGCAAAGCACACCGCCGAAGGGACGCTCCGCCTGCTCCCGGAATTCGAAGCCGGGTTGCAGGATATCGAGGGGTTCTCTCATCTTATTATCATCTGGGTCTTCCACCAGTCGGAGGGGTACGATCTGATCGGCGCCACACCGGCCGACGGCAAACCCCATGGGGTATTTGCCACTCGCTCTCCGCGCCGTCCGAACCCCATCGGCCTGTCGGCGGTGGAACTGGTGCGCAGAGAAGGGGAATCCCTTCACCTGCGCGGCGTGGACATGCTCGATGGGACGCCGGTCCTCGATATCAAGCCGTATACGTCAAGCATCCCGGTGGAAAAGCTGCGCCGCGGCTGGCTTGCGGAAGCAGAGAAGTCGCGAGGAATCTCCCTGGAATCCCCGCAATAGGCGATAAGACTCAATCCGTGGCTGCATGGCCGATGCCGGGCAAAACCTCCAGTCAACGGAATCAGGGCCCGCCCGATTCGTGAACGTCGTCGGTCTGAATTATTCATGAACGTTTTTTGGCAAACGGATGAATAAAAAGAACATCGCGCCGGAATTCGTTCAAACCAGAAGGCCTGGGAAACACGGAGCCGGTCCGTGTTCTTCCGCGTTCTTCCGTAGCCGCAGATATTTTGCGATCCTCTTTTCATGAATAAAACGGGCTTGCGCAAATGACTACCAGGCCAGATGGCATTTCGGATGAACTCAAAGCCACCGGATTCGGTCTAATGGACAGGTGCAGGATCCGGCTGATCTCCTCACTCGGATATTGGGCGATCCGGCTGATCGGAAGCACCTTGCGCTGGCAAGTCGAGGGGGAGGAAAATCTGCGCGCAATCCATGCCGCGGGGAAAAACGTCATCTACACTTTCTGGCATGGAAGGATTTTTCTGGGCACATATTTTTTCCGCAATCGGGGCATTGTAGTAATGTCCGGGTATAACAAGGATGCCCGAACCATGGCCCGGGTGATTGAGCGGTTCGGTTACGGCATTGCGCGCGGGTCGAGCACGCGCGGGGCGAAGCGCGCCGTGGTCACGATGCTTCACGAGATTCGGGCCAAAAAGGATGTCGCCTTCAGTATCGATGGCCCCCGGGGACCGCGCTATATTGCCAAGCCGGGCGCGGTCTGGGTTGCCGCCAAAAGCGGCGCCGCCATCTTCCCGTTCCACCTCTCCGCGGAGAAGAAATGGGTGATCAACAGCTGGGATATGTTTCATATTCCCCACCCCTTTTCCCGGGTCCTGGTTCTGATGGGAGCGCCGATCTACGTTAAAGAGGATGCCACCGCCGAAGAGCTCGAGGCATCCCAGCAGACACTTCAGGGCTCGCTGGAGGACATGAGACACCGTGGCGATTCCTGCTGGCGGGAATAACCCGTTCGCGGACCTTTCCCGCGCATGTTACCCTGATACCGCCATACAGATTCGGTCATGCCTTCGAGGTACGGATCGATGAGAGTCATCCGATTCGCTCAGATTTCCGGATTGCTGATTCTGTCCTGCCTCATGGTTCCTGCCGCCTCGCCAGACCCTGCTCGGGGCCGGCCCCGGCCTCCGGATCCAACTCGTTGCGAGGTTTCGCTGCCGATCAGCATCGAATTTAGCCTTCTGAATGCCCCGGCCCTGGCCCGGCCCACCCGATTCGGGATTCATGTCGAGTCAAGTCTCGACCCGGATCTGGTACAGAGCCTGCAACTGCTCTACGAACTCCCCCCGCGCGTCCGAATGGTTGCCCAGGCCGGCGCCGCACCCCCCGTGCTGCGCAAATCAGGCCGAACCGAACTCGAGTTGGGTGTCATACTTCCCGACCAGGAGCTCTACCCGATCCGGGCGAGGCTGGTGGCGCACCTGACCAACGGGCGCACGATCTCCCAGACTGCCGTTCACTGGGTCGGCCTCTCCGGCGCAGACCATCCGGCGGCCATGATCGGCCGGCTGGTTGATCCGGACGGCACCGGCATTCGGGTTTATCAGGGCGAGACGGTAAAGGAGCCCCGATGAAGATCCGGGCGCGCTTTACAATCCCAACCATGCTTCTGCTGGTTCTGATGACCCTGCCGGCACGCTCCATGTTCGCCGGGTACACGGTAACCGGAAAGTTTGTTTACGAAGATCGCGAGTTCGACCTCGAGGGCTTTACCGGGACGGTTCCGCGCCGGCCGATCCGTTTCGCCGATGTACGCATTCTGGCCAACGGCAGCACGGTCGCCATGGGAGCAACGACGGCTACCGGCGAATTCATGATCCAGGTCCCCAACATGGTGCTGGATTCTTTGACTGCCGTTTGCGTCACCTCATCGACCCAGACCCCTTCGGTCCTGCTCAGCGTGCGGGTCGCCAACAACGACCTCGGCTTCGGGGACTACTACTCCGTCAGTTCCGCAACCTATCCGACCGCGGGCCCCGCTGGACTAGTGACCATGGACACCACAATCGCCAGAGCCGATATTGATGTCGGCAAGGCATTCAACATCTGGGATGTCCTCATGGATGGGTACGAGTTCCTGAGCTCTTCGCAGGCCCATGGCGGCTCCACGACCGATAGCCTGACAGCCATCTGGCGGGAGACACACAACCGCACCGGGTCCTTCTTTCAGGGGGGCCACGTCCCGTACATATATGTAGGTTCAACTTCCGGTTACAACGATACCGTCATCGCCCACGAATTCGGCCATTTCATCGATTCGGAGTATTCCAAGTCGGACAGTCCCGGAGGCCAGCATTTCCTTGGAGATGATGCCCAGGATATTCGTTTGTCATGGGCTGAAGGGCTCGCGACCTATCTCGGTTGCAGCATACGCCGGTTCAAAGGTTATCCGCGCCCCGATATCTACGTCAGCACGGATGGCACCAACCTCTCCTTTTCCTACGAGCTTGAGTCGCTCACGGGAAATGCTGCCATCGCGCACAAAACCGGGAGTACCAATGAGGTGGCGGTCAGCGCCGCCCTGTGGGATATCTCCGACGGCGCAGGCACGCGGGACGAATCCCCTGGCGCCGACGACGACCCGATAGAAAGGCCATTCTTTGAAATCTGGAAAGTCCTGACACAATACCTGCCGACGGTCACCAGCCACGACCTGAACGTGGAGGACTTTTGGGACGGGTGGTTCGCAACCCGAAATGGCGGGGCCCTGACCGATATGCAGACGGTTTTCGCGGAAAGAAACGGCATCGAATTCATCCCCGATCCGCTCGAAGGGGATAATGCCGCCGCGGAGGCGCCGCTGGCCGGCCCGGGAAAAGGGCGGGGCCGCACCGGCAATGGCGGTGTGATCGTCAATGAGGTCAGCCTCGGCAGCGTGGATGCGGTGGAGTTGTTCAATGCCGGCAATCGATCGTTTGACCTGAGCGGATGGATCGTTGTCGCCAGTGCGCCCGGCAATCCCACAACCACTTATGTCATTCCTCCATTCCAGCTGGGTCCGGGCGCATTCGTCGTGCTTTCCGAAGCTTCCGGCCACGATACGGAGACCACGCTGTATTTCGGCGACAATATTTCATGGGCCAATGATTCGGAGGGTTCGTGCGCCCTGATCGACAGTACCGGCGCCGGACGCGATTTTGTCCGCTGGGGAGAGGCTACAGCGCCACCGCCGGCCGGCACCGGATTCGCCGGCGCCAACCCTCATTCCCCAGGCACGGGGAAGGATCTGTGCCGGAGTTTCACATCGCTCGATACTGATTCCGGCGACGACTGGACCGAGCAAAATCCATCCCTTGGGTCCTTCAACCAGGGGGGAAACGAATTGCATCACACCTGTTACCCGGACGGCGATGTCGATCTCACGGCATTCCGGGCCACAGGCGGAGTCACGCACCTGGTGGAGACGCTCAATCCGGCAAATGGCGCCTATCCGGTGATTGACATCCTCGCCCCCGACGGCAAGACGGTATTGATGTCCAGTGCCGGCCAGGCGAGCCAGTCCAGGAGCAGCCAATTGCGCTGGATCGCGCCTGCCAGCGGAAGATATTTCATCCGTTCGCGCCGTTTTGACGGCCCGGCCAACCTGGCAAGGTACGGATCCTACGAGTTGCGGATTGTTGCGGACACCCCCCTGCTGGTCGGCAAAGATCCGAGTTGTCAGTTCAACACGCTGGTTGATGCCATCGAAGCATCCGTCTCCGGGGACACCATCGAAATCCAGGACAGCGGCGTCTATCTGGAAAACCCGAGTATTGCCGGAAAGAACCTGATCCTGAAGGCTGCCTTCGGTCAAAGGCCGGTGCTGGACGGGGGCGCAATTCCCGCGCATGCAGCCCTGGAACTCAATGCCGAGAACGTCCGGATCGAAGGGCTGCGGATCCGGCACGGCGCTCCAGGGATCAAGGTATCAGGAGGCTCCCTTACCCTCTTCAACGTTGTCGTAACCCAGTCATCGGGATCGGGCGGTGGCGGAGAGGGTGTCGTCATCGATGGACCCTTCGCGAGCGCGACCGTGATTCATTGCACGATTGCCATGAATAGCGGCCCCGGCATCGCCGTGTTCGGCGGCGGCTCGGCTCACATCACCAACTCCATCATAGCCGGAAATTCTCAGACCGATATCTATAACGAAGGATCCTCCGGCAGCATGACGATTGGTCATTCCCTGGTCGAGTCGAGCGTGTGGCCGGCCGTGGATGGCAATGTGACCGGCGACCCCGGATTTGTCGACCGCCAGGCCGGCGATTTTCACCTGACACCGTTTTCAATTGCGATCGACAGGGGGGCCGCTTTGCCGACGGACGGGGAAGCTTTCGATGCCGATGGCCTGACCCGAATCCTGGACGGCGACCAGGATGGTCTGGCCATCCCGGATCTGGGAGCGTACGAGTTTCTTGCCGCGCAAACACTGTCCTTTGGTTCGCTGTTTCCCCAGGTCGCATTCGGCGGCGGATACCGGACCTCGCTCATTGCCGTAAATCCCACCGGCCAGGACAACCATATTCGATTCGAAGTCACCGGCCCGGAGGGCGGTCCCGTTTCCGAAGCGGTTCTGACCCCGCCGGGCAAACGGCCGTCATGGTCGATTCCTGCACTGGGCACGACTCGCCTGGAGGCCTGGACTGACGGCGAGACATCGTCGGGATTCGCCAGATTTCTGGGGAGCCGGGTGGTCGACGGAACGGCATTATTCCAGTTTATTCGGAACAATCGTATCCTGAGCGAAGCGGGGGTCGCAGCGTCCCGGCCTGCCAGGCGCATTTCTCTTTATGTGGATAACACCGCCGGCGCCCGTTCCGGTTACGCTCTGGCCAATCCGAACGACCAGGACGCATCGCTGGTTGTGATCCTGCGGGACGCGACGGGCGCCCAGGTTGCATCCGCGGATCTTGCGCTGCCGGCCGCCGGGCATATCGCGGAGTTTGTCGATGAACGCCTGGCCGCCGCCGGGGCGGGGTTTGAAGGCACGATCGAGATCGTAAGCAACCAGGCATTGAGTGCGGTTGCGCTGCGTTACGACAACAGTCTGAGCTCCTTTTCCACCATCCCGATCTTTTCGGATGAATTGGAATCCACAATCTATTTCCCCCAGGTTGCGGATGGCGCAGGGTATAGGACGAACCTGATCCTCATGAATCCTAATGATCGCAACATATCGGCCCGCCTGGAGTTTTTCTCGGCCGACGGCACCCTGATCCCGATGCCCGTTGCCGGAATTCCGCGTAACAACATCAGCCTTACGCTTGGGCCGAGGGGGGTGAGATCACTCTTCACGGACGGCGCCGGAAGCGGCATGCGGGTGGGATGGGCCAGAATCACGAGCGCCGATCCGATCGCCGGCGCAAGTATCATCCAGACATGGGACGGCAGCAGCGTGGTCTCGGAAGCCGGCACCTTGCCCTCCCCCACAGGGAGGAGGCTGTTGGCCTACCAGGAAAGCCGCGGCCTGGCACGATCGGGTGTGGCCATCTGCAATCCCGGCTCATCCGCGATCGCGCTCGCGCTGCGCCTGAGAAATGCGGCCGGAGAGATCGTGGCCGCCAGGAGGCTGACCCTGCCCGGATTGGGTCAGACCGCCAGATTTTTCACCGAGTGGTTCCCACTGGGTTTCGAAGAGTTTCTGGGGACGCTGGAGATTGCCGGCAGCACTCCGGTGGCCGCTATCGCCATGCGCTTCGACAATCCCATGGCGGATGTCTTCGCCACCTTGCCTGTAATTCTTATCCAATAGCTAGCCCGCATTCCGCACCAGCCCCAAAGGCGGCGGCATCCCCCATTCTTGCGCGGTCACTATGCGCCCCGGTTGCATTGGCAGTCTGGATTATCTATGATCTAGCGTTTCTTGCCGAAGCGCGAAAGGAAGGGTAGGAATATTCGCCGTAAGAGGCGCACTCAATCCGTGGCGCGAACATCTGAGCCAGAGGACGTGCGACCGGGCCGGCGGCCGGGTCGCGGGGCGGCGCCGTTGCAGCTCAGCTTTGGCGATGCCGGTAAACCAGGATCCGAAGCGGCGGTCCCCGGTGAGCCTATCGCGGCGGCTGCCGGGCCGGGCACTGTTGCCATCATGGCCCCGGAACCGGATTCTCCCATCGCCGAAACAAGAGGCCGCACCGGCCGTCGCGAAACCGCGGAAAGCATGGCGGCGCGCCAGCGCGAGATTTCGGTGTCGGAGTTTTTTACCAAGAACCGCCACCTGCTCGGATTTGACAACCCACAGAAGGCGCTCCTGACGGCTATCAAGGAGGCGGTCGACAACTCCCTGGACGCGTGTGAAGAGGCGGGCATTCTGCCGACGCTGAAAATCGAAATCCAGCAACTGGCCGAAGACAAGTTCCGCATCGCGGTCGAAGACAACGGTCCGGGAATAGTCAAGGCCCAGGTGCCGAAGATTTTCGGCAAGCTTCTGTACGGGTCCAAGTTTCACACTTTGAAGCAGGCCCGGGGGCAGCAGGGGATCGGCATTTCGGCCGCCGGGATGTACGGTCTGCTGACCACCGGGAAATCGGTGGTCGTCCTCTCGCGTACGGGGCCGGGAAAGCCCGCACACTATTACGAGATCCAGATCGACACGCGGAAGAACGCCCCTCAGATCATCATCGACTCGGTGCGGGAATGGGGACCGGAACATGGCACCCGGGTCGAAATCGAGCTGATCGGCACCTACAAAAAGGGCCGGCACTCGGTGGACGATTATGTCCGGCAGACGGCAATCGCCAACCCGCATTGCGACATTACCTATTCCTTTCCTGGCGCGGAAGCGCCGCTGCGTTATCCGCGAGCCTCGGAATCCCTCCCGCCGGAGCCGCGGGAAATCAAGCCTCATCCTCACGGCGTCGAGCTCGGCGCTTTGATCAAGATGATGAAGGAAACCCGGGGACGCAATCTCTCGGGGGCGCTCCAGCACGATTTCTCCCGGGTGAGCTCCCGGGTGGCGGCTGAGATCTGCCAGGCGGCCCAGCTTCGGCCATCCTCTAACCCGCACTCAATAGCCGTCAATGAAGCGGAGCGCCTGTACAGGGCCATTAACACCGTCAAGATCATGAGTCCGCCGACCAACTGCCTCTCTCCGATCGGCGAGGAGCAGATCCTGTCCGGAATGAAAAAGGAAATCCCAGCCTCGTTTTTCACGGCTATCACGCGAGCTCCTTCCGTCTACCGGGGCAATCCCTTTCAGGTCGAAGTGGGCATGGCCTACGGCAGTGGACTTCCCGCGGACGAGTTGATTGACCTCCTGCGCTTTGCCAACCGTGTGCCGCTCCAGTACCAGCAGTCGGCCTGCGCCATCACCAAAGCGGTCCTGAGCGTGGACTGGCGCAGCTATGGCCTGTCGATGGCCAAAGGCGCGTTGCCGACGGGGCCGATCGCACTCTTCGTTCACATCGCTTCCGTCTGGGTGCCTTTCACGTCGGAAAGCAAGGAAGCCATCGCCGCCTATCCCGAAATCATGAAGGAGCTGCGGCTGGCGCTCCAGGATTGCGGGCGCAGGCTGTCGGTTCACATCCGCGCGCACCGGCGCGCCGTCGAAGAGGAAAAGAAGAAATCGTACATCGAACGGTACATTCCCCATATCGGCATTGCGCTGCGCGAGATCCTCGGCCTAACCGTTAAGGCAGAAGAGGAGCTGGTAGCGACGCTGCGCGAGGTCCTGGAGCACAGCCGCCCGGCGCGGTAGCCCAGGCACAGGAGCTGGTTGCATGCCCAAGAAAAAAACGACGGCGACCGGGTCCGGCGGCTCGGCGATCCGAGACGTTCTGAGCGCGATCAACAGTTCGGCCCGGGACATCGAAAAGAAGATCATGGCGCGCAAGAAGCCGACCATGAAGTTCCCGGTGCGCTCCTTGAGCAATGTCCGTTACCACCCGGACAAAGGCTTCTTCGAAATCGCCGGCCAGAAAAAGGAACGCACCCTCACCGTGAATACCGTCAAGACGTTCGCCCAGACCCTGCGCATGATCTCGCTCTCGAAGGATCTGGTCGAAAACGACGATATCGCGACCAAGCGGGAAGCCTACTATGTTTCCAAGAACTGGGAAGACGCCCGCTTCACGGAACAACCGGAATCCGACACCGTCATGGATGACGTCGAGGCCTATTTCTCTGTGAACCGGGAGCAGCTCGGCTTCATCCCCGAGGAGAAGGGGGGGGATGTGGCCGGCCGGCTGATCGTGATGGACCGCGATCGCGACACCGGCAAACTCCTCCGCATCGACTGCACCAAATTCGGCACCGGCGCCTACAGCATTCCGATCAGCGTCGAGCACCTGTCGTTCGATACGCGCGCCGATTTCATCCTGGTCATTGAAACGGCGGGGATGTTCCAGCGCCTGGTTAAACACAACTACTGGAAGAAGGCCAACTGCATCCTGATCAGCATGGGAGGTGTCCCGACGAGGGCCTGCCGCCGCTTCATCCGCAGGCTTGCCGACTTCCAGAAGATTCCGGTCTACGTCTTCGTAGACGGCGATCCATACGGGATTACCAACATCTACCGGACCTTCAAGGTGGGGTCCGGGAACGCCGCCCATCTGAACGAGTTCTTCTGCGTTCCCCAGGCCAGGTTTCTCGGCATCACGCCACAGGACATCATCGACTACAAGCTGCCGACCCATCCGCTCAAGGACGTCGACATCAAGCGGGCGCGCGATGCCATCCGCAATGACCCGTTCATCCGTCACCACAAAGCCTGGGTCACCGCCATGGAGCAGCTGCTCCGCATGGGAGTGCGCGCCGAACAGCAGGCTCTGGCCAAGCATGGCCTGAATTATGTGATCGATCACTATCTCCCGGAGAAACTTCGCCACCCGGAGCGATTTCTCCCCTGAGGAGCGATGGCCAAAGCTCAACGCAAACAGAAGGGGCCGGCGACCGGCGGGGCGGGGCGATGGATTTTTTTCGAACCACCGGGCTCTTCGCCTTCCCGAAACTGGCTGCTGATTGCCCCGGTGCTGATCTTCGCCGCGATCATTTCCTGGTGTCAGATCAATTCGCTGGATATCTGGTGGCACCTGAAAACCGGGGAGTGGATCTGGCAACAGCATGCAGTTCCTCATACCGATCCCTTCTCCTACACCGCCGCCGGCCAGCCCTGGATCGCGCATGAATGGCTCTTCGGCCTCTTGTTCTTCCTGATCCACCGGGCGGCTGGCGTGGCGGGACTGATCGGCGTTAAGGCCCTGCTCGTGGCCGGCACCCTCGCCCTCGCGGCCTGGACCGCGCGCGCGCGCAAGGCGACCCCCGGGATGACCGCCCTGGTTCTGGCGGTCTGCTATGCCGTTTCGCGTCAGCGGTTTTCCGAGCGCCCGGAGCTCCTCTCGCTCCCTTTGGCCCTGGCATTCCTCCTGATTCACGAACAGAGCCGGCTGAGGCCGAGGCTGCTCCTGCTGCTTCCCGCCCTGCAGCTCATGTGGGTCAATATCCATGGGGGAACCGCCCTGCTCGGCTGGTTTCTCGCGGGCGCCTGTCTTTTGGATCGCACCTGGGAACTGGGGAGCCCTGGAGCATCATGGCATCGCATCCTGTTGCGTAAGGAGCTCGTCTGGAACCTGGCCGCGGCTGCCGGAGTCGCCGCGGCATCGTTTGTCAATCCCAGCCATATCCGGGCGCTGACCTACGGGCTGCTCCGAACCGAGAGTCCCCTCGACATCCAGGAGTTCGAATCCCTGGGAACCCGTATGGGCGCGGGTGCCGATTTCACCATCATACTGTTTCTCGGTTTTGCGGCCCTCATCACAGGCCTCTTTTTGTTGCGTCCGCGCCGGGTGCACCCGCACGAATGGTTGCTGCTTCCGGTGCTGCTGGTTCTGGCCATTGCTTTTTTCCGGTTCCGATCCCTGTTCGTGTTTCTGCTGGCGCCATCCCTGGCCTGGCAGTTGAGCCAGGTCAGGCTGTTCAGCCGGATCCGCTGGTGGTTGCCCGCCCTGGCCTCGGTGGCGATTCTCGCTCACGTCGCCGCCATCGAACGCAATGCCTACGCCTACCGTTTTGGTGCTGGAGTCCACACGGGCGTGCTCCCGGTCGCAGCGGCCGAGTTTGTCAGAAGCAGCGGCCTCGCAGGCAGAATGTTCAACATGTATGGGTTCGGCGGTTATCTGATCTGGAGCCTGGAGCCCGGGCATAAGGTCTTTATCGATGGCCGCGAAGACGTTTACGTCAAGCCGGGTGTCGTCTATGAGTATTTGAGTTGTTTCCGCTCCAGGGAGGATTGGCGGAAATTGGTGGGAAAATACGACATCGAATTTGCCATGGTGGATTATCCCCAGCAGCCTCCCGCATCACCCGAAGCAAGCCTGGAGGAACTCGCCTTTCCCCGGTCCGACTGGGCGCTCCTGTATTTCGACGAAATCGCAGTTATTTACGCCCGCCGCGGCGGCTCGAATGACGGGATCATCCGGGAGAAGGAAATCAAGACCGTGCAACCGCTGCAACTCTCCGGGTATATGGACGGGATCGTGGTTGATCCGGAAAAAGAACGACGGTTTTTGGATGAGATCGGCGCCAACCTCCACGAGCACCCGTCTTCCTATCGCGGTTATTTTCTTCAGGGGATCTTCGCGTTCAAACGCGGCCCGGCGTATCTGCCCCAGGCGATCGCGGCATTCCAGCGGACGGTATCGCTGAATCCCGAATATATTCCGGCATATCTGAACCTCGGGAGCATCTATGCGGCCCTCGGCCGAATCCCGGAGGCCCGGGAAGCCTACGAACAGGTTCTCAGCCGCGAGCCGAATGCGACGGCCCGGCAGCAGCTGGATCGGCTCCCCGGCCGCTGAAATCGGGAACCAGCCAGGCACCGGGATTCACAAGCACGCCAGCGTGTTTTTCAGGACGCTTGCCCGAACATCCCAGCGGCGTCCGAAGGCGGCGTTTTTCCGCGTTCCATAAAAATACGTCAGCGTATATGCGGGATCTTGTATTGAGGCGAAACAAGGTCATCCGGGATAAGCACGTCCGCATTCTCCAGGCGCCGGAATGCCGGGTCGTTCGCCAGGAACTCCTCAGTCCCTGGGTTGCGTTTGCTCTTGATGTTTGTACTTCAGGAACATGAGCTGCGGGCTGCGACCGTCGGGGACTTCCTCGAAGCCGCCGGCCGACAACTCGCGCAACAGAAGCTGGTCGGCCTGGGGTATCTGCAATCTCCCTCTATCGGAGCGGCCGTAGAGCACGAGCCAGAGAGTCCCCGTCTTGAGATTCAGTTTGGGGAGATAGTCGCCAAGCTCGGACATTGCCGTTTCCAGCGAACCGAGGAGCCGTTCGGTATTGGTCGCAGCCGGTGTCTGTTCCGAGATGCGGGGATACATGCGGCAGTAAAATTGCAGGCCTTTGTCCGCGTTCGAGCAAAATCCGTTTTGCCAGCTGTAACCAGTCCGGCTCATCTCATATAGAACCGGGAGCCCGCGCAACCCCGTAAACAGGACCACATCGCCGTTACGGAGTTCGTGATCGAGGATGAAAGCCATGTGTCGCGCCTGGCGCGCATCGCCGACGTTGTAATAGAAGTGCAGCTTGACCAGAACGGGCAGCAATAAGGCGGATGCCGTCAGGCCAACAACCAACCGACCGTTGATCCGCTGGAGTTTCGCCAGAGCGAGTCCGAGCAACAGTGGGAACGCGGGATAGGCAAGGATGTCATAGCGGCCGACAACGTAAATGGGTTTCACCCAGGAAATCAACCAGAGCGCTGCAAGAGGAAGCGAAAGCAGCGCCGCGAGCCACTCCTTGCGCGCGCCAAGGTCGGGAATGCCCAGACGCTCCTCACCCCGGGTTCGGAAGAGGATAATCCCAAGGAATATGAGCGTCAGGATTCCCAGGAAGCGGAGGGCTCCTGGAAACACGATGTCGCCAAACTGCCCCATCCATAGTGGATAGTATCCTGCTTCACTGCCGAATCCGAAGATTTCGAGACTTTGAGGAATGGCGAGGAACTTCGATGTTTCACTCCATGCGTTTTCAATCCAGGATGTCCCGACGGCCGGGTGGCGCACAACGATGAACGACCAGAACGCCCAGGGAGCAAAAGACAGGAGGCTGGCTCCGGCGGAGGCCGCATATCGAAGGCGACGCGCGGGGTCCCGCCAAAGGAGCAGGAGCACCACGGTCGGCGCCAATGCGAAAAACGCCAGGTAATGGCTGTAAAACGCCACGGTTGCGGCAGCGGAAGCCAGCGCCCAACGCCACCAGTGATTGGCATCGAAAGCAATCCAGACCAGAACCCATGTCGCCAGGAGGATGGAATCGAGCATGGGATAGCCTCTGGCCTGCTGGCTGTAAAAGATCTGAATTGGCGCCAGGGCTGCAATCAGTCCCGCCCAGAGTGCGACGGTTTGATTGAAAATCCTCCGACCCGCCCAGATGATCAGCCCCACGAGCAGTGTCCCGGCCAAAGCCGAGGGAACCCTCAGGGCAATTTCGCTCGTTCCTGCCATCGTTGTCCAGGCGTGCAGCATCAGGTAGTAGAGCGGAGGATTGTTATCGATCAGGATGCTGT
The DNA here is from genome assembly GCA_963824985.1 of Terriglobia bacterium. Lineage (GTDB taxonomy): Bacteria > Acidobacteriota > UBA6911 > UBA6911 > UBA6911 > JAFNAG01. Next base: position 148,837 of record CAWGRQ010000025.1, on the reverse strand, counting down.
GAAACCAGTTCGGCGAGGTCGCCACGTACCAGGAAAAGGCCTCGTCCAGCGAAAGCGCCTGGGCGCTGATGCCATAAAGCCGCACGGCAAGCGCCAGGGCCACCAATCCCACCGACCAGGCGAAAAATCTTCCCGGGGAGATCGCCTTTTCGCGCCTTGTGATGATACCCTGTACGTCGCGGTTGCGCTTACGGCCGGCTGACAGAGAATTTTCCCGGTGCATGGTGCCTTTATGCATGACTTATTTGCTTATAAGCAAGAGGAATCAGGCGGGGGTTCCGTCAAAAAGATGATCGTCTCGCCTCTCTGCACCTCGAGCGCATTCTTTATACTTTCGTTGACCCTCCGTCGTGTGATTTCCCCGGCAGGAAAATGCGTTTGCGTGGTGATCAGATGAAGAAATCCAGACAGAAGCCGGGCAGATCGCATCCCGCGCCGCGTTCCGCGAATGACTCGCCGAAGGTCTTCGGCTTCTCCCGCATTTCGGCAGCCGCCGTCCTGGCGCTTGTGGCCTTTTTTTTCTATGTCAATTCCGTCGAAGGGAAGTTCGTTTTCGACGATACGGTCATCATCCGGGACAACGAATCGATTCGCGGGCTGGACGCCGCGCACCTCAAGGAAATTTTCGGGCAACACTACTGGAAGAGCGTGGAAACCAGCGGTGGCCTGTACCGGCCGCTGGTATCGCTGAGTTACGCACTCAACCATGCCATGGGCGGAAATAGCCCGACCGGGTACCACTTGCTGAATGTTCTTTTTCATGTCATCAACGGCGTCCTGGTCTTTTTCGTCATGGAGGCTCTTTTTTCCCGTCGGGCGTTGTCGTTTCTCACCGCGTTGTTTTTCATTCTGCATCCCATCAGGACCGAAGCGGTAGCTTCCATCGTCGGGCGGGCGGAGAGCCTGTCGGCCGTCTTTGCGCTCGCCGCATGGTTTTTCTACATCCGACATCGTCAACTCGGCCAGTTCATGTGGCTGTGGCTTTCCGCGGCCGGCTTCGTTCTTGCGGTGCTCAGCAAGGAGAGCGCCTATGCGTTCCTCGCGCTTGTGCCTCTGACGGACTATATCCTCCAGATCGGCAAGCCCCATCAACCCTATTGGAACCGGATGATTTTCCTGCGCTATGCGCCATTTGCACTCGCGACGATTCTCACCCTTGGCCTCCGCTACTGGATCCTCGGAGGCCTGGCGCCGCTCTATATCAATCCCGGATCCAATCCGCTGGGGCAGGTCACTGCCTGGCCCCGGTTTCTCACCGCGACTCATGTTTTTGGTCGATACTTGAGCTTGCTTATCTGGCCCGTGAACCTGTCCGCCGATTACTCCTACAATCAAATTCCCGTGCTGACGACCATTTCTTCGCTTCCTGCATTGATTCCAGTGCTCATGCTGCTTTGTATTCTCGGCGGGCTGGCGGTATCGGCGCGTCGTCAGCCGATCCTGTTTTTCTCGGGGATCGTATTCTTTTCCACATTCATTCTGACATCCAATTGGATCCGGCCCATAGGCACGATCATGGGAGAGAGACTGATGTATTTCCCGGCGCTCGGATTTAATTGCGCGGTCGCTTATCTGCTGTGCAGCGGGCTTTCGATGGCCAGGTGGAGGACTCTGGCGTCGGTCCTGATCGGTGTCATCCTGGTTGGATACGGATTCCTCACCTTGGATCGAAACCGGGATTGGAGAGATCACTACAGCCTGTTCGGCAGTGCCGTGCGCGTCTCTCCGGAAAGCTACCTCGTGCAGTCGAACTACGCCACTATCATCCTGAATGAAAAAAAAGACGCTGCCGGCGCGGTCATGCACGCCCGGAAAGCCCTGCAGATCAAGCCGCAGGACCCGGCATCCTATTACACGCTCGGTCAGGCGCTCCATCGCCTGGGCGATCTGCCGGCTGCCGTCGAGGCATTGCAGACAGTGGCGCGTCTGGCGCCGCGCACCTCCGGTGCCGCCGAAGCACTGGCGGAGGAGGCAGGGATCGAGGAAACCCGGGGGAATTACGCTCAGGCGCGAGACAGATATGAAACGCTGCGTGACTGGCAGCCATCCAACATCTCCGTTCAGCTGGCGCTCGCCCGGGTTTATGCGCGGCTGGGAGAAACCGCGCGGGCGCGCGAATATGTGGAGCATTGCCTGAAGCTGGCTCCGAATGATCCGGCGGTCAAGGCGGCTTCAAAGGCGTACGGCCTGGTGCGATGATCTGTCCCATGGATCCGGACATAGTCCCGTTCTCGCAAATGACCAAACCTGGCGATTGCGGCATCCGGACGGTAAGGGCTCGCTTTTGAACTGCGGTAACAATCATGCGAGGGTCTGCCACCGGTAATCGCCGCGGTAGACGGTGTAGTCGAGGTTGGGGAAAATATTGTTCCTGGCCTCAAGGCCGGCCAGCCAGTCCTCATCCTCCTGCCGCAGGCCGCGCCCGAGTATTTCTTGAATGCGACCAAGCGCCAGGAGGTGCTCCTTCGTGCGCCGCACCGCATAGGGAACTGCCGTATTGCGGGTCATGATAAAGGCCCAGTCGCTCGACTGCGCCAGGAGCAATTCGCGCGCCGCCTGATTCAACGCCCGCCGCGTCACCCCCGTGGCCGCGGGGGACTGTTGCGCCAGGGTCTCCATCCGTTCCGCCGCTGCATGGAGGTGCCGGTAGATCCAATCGTTGGCACCGTTGAGCCAGACATGGCCATAGCCGTTGTACCCCCAGCTCGACAGGCACGGCCGCGCCACCTGGTTCACCGGGTATTGCGAGAGATACTCGGAAGGATGGACCAGCCGAATCGTCTCCGGACGGCAGGCGATCTTGCGGATAAGCGCGTCAAGCCAGTCAGGGCCTTCAAACCACCAGTGGCCGAACAACTCGGCGTCATAGGGCGCCGTGATGATCGGCCGGCGGCCGGCCGGGTCTTGAACGGATTGCACCTGGCGTTCCCGGTGCGCAAGAAAGTCGGCGGCGTGCAGTTCAGCCTTGCTCCGCGCCCGTTCGGGAACATAGGGCTCCTTATTGTCGGTGGCGCCGGTAATGCGATGATATTTGAAGCCGGTGTTGACGCGGATACCGTCGGGATGGATGTATGGCTTGATGTATTCGAAATCCAGATCGTACCCGATGTCCCGGTAAAACTCCCGGTAGTCGAAATCGCCCGGATATCCCTCAACCGAGCTCCATACCTGCTTTGATGACTCGCGGTCGCGGGCGAAGGCGGCCAGACCGTTGCGGCAGTAGAACGGGGCCTGCACGCCGCCCGCGCCCGGGTCGGGTAAGGCATGGGCATCGACGAAGAAATAGCGCAGGCCCGCCTCTTTCAGGACCTCTTCCAGCCCGGGGAAATAGCCGCATTCCGGAAGCCAGAAGCCGGCGGGACGCCGGCCGAGCGTCTCGACATAATATTGCACGCCGACCCGTATCTGCGCCCGCACCGCCATGGGATTGAAGCGCAGCAGCGGCAGGAAGCCATGCGTGGCCGCCGAGGCCAGAATCTCCAGCTTTCCCGTTTCCTGAATGCGCCGGAAGGCACCGACCAGGTCCATCTTCCAGAGGTCGGAATAGGAAGTTCGCGCCCGCAAAAGGCGCGAGCGATACATGAGTGCCACAGGCTGGAAATCGGGCTGGTGCCGCGTGCGCGCCACTTCCCTCTCGGCCAGTTCACACATAAGGTCGAGGCGGCTCGCATACCGGCGGCGAAGAAGTTCGTCGTTGAACATTGACAGCAGTGTGGGGGTAAGCGACATGGTGAGGCGGAAATCGACGCCGTCCGCCGTCAGGGACTCGAGCAGCCAGATAAGAGGGATATAGGTTTCGGTGATCGCCTCGTACAGCCAGTTTTCTTCCAGAAAGACCTCATGCTCCGGATGCCGCACGAAGGGCAGATGCGCATGCAGTACAAGGGTGAGATACCCTGGGGTCATGGAGGATGGTCCGGTCAAGGGAAACCACGAGACGGCAATCGGCACATGCCTTGGTGGTCACAGGTCGTACGGCGGGATTTATGAAGAGAGATTCTCATTCAGCTCCACTTCCTGATTGCCGCCGCGTGTCCGGCGATGCGGTTTGCCGCCAGAGAGATCGAAACTCGACATTCCTTCCGCGCGCGCCCGCCTCGGACGGCTGTCGACGAGGGCAGGCTGCGGTTGGGGGAAATCATAACTGCCGGCCACGGCAACGGGGGTTGATCCCGGATCTTCTTCGGCTCGACCAGGTGTCGCATGGGGACCGGGTCCAGGGCCGGGCACAACCTCGACTTGCGCGTACGCTCCCTCCACCCTGACCCAGAGCGGCTCAGGATCAGGCAGATGCCCGGCGCGCAGGACGTTAACCGTGTTGGAGCGGCACAACGGGACAAACTCGCCGGTCGTGGTCCGGAAACCAGCCTCCGCGAGCAGGGTGGGGCTCGCAGCGCCCAGCCGGATATACCAGTTGCCTGCGTCGAGGTCCACCGGCACATCGAAGGAACCATATCCGAGCGCGCCCTCCGTATTTATTTCACCAATCTCATGGAAACGTAGGATCCACTCTCCGCTGATGTCGATCCGCCCGGAATCCCGCAGGAGCGCCTGGCGGACTGGTGGAGGGATTTCCCAATATGCGTAAAAAAGGTCCGGTTCGACCTCCATCAGCGTCAGGCAGATTCGCCCATAGGTTTCCGGCAGTTCAGCTTCAGCCGGCAATTCCGCATTGGGAACGCCCTCCGCCGACGCCAGAACGGCGATGAGCTGGTTCCTTTTCAATCTGCGGCGCCGCGGTATGCCGGCCGCTCTTGCAAGTATCATCAGGTGCCTGCGGGTAAGGCGTCGGAGTTCGACTGTTTTCATTGCCTTCGAGAGATGGTCTTTCCAGTCCCTTTTCCAGGTGCGCAAAGCCTGCAGCGGCTGCGCCGGCCCAGTTTCGGCCAGCATTGGTCTGGAGTCAACTGTGTAAATGAACAGAAGCGGAATGCCAATCATAAAACCGCGGCCCGCTTTTGGATCGGATCGGACGGGAAAGCGGGTATAATGCACTCTCTCGATGTGAAGAGACTGGCGGTAGCCGCGAACAGGAACCGGTCCCGAGAGCAGAGCGGAAGAGTCGCGATTGAAGACCGGGGTTTGCGGCATAGCCTGGGAGGATGGCATCCATGAAGGGAAACCACTGGCGGCAAACGATGGTGCTGCTGTTGCTGATGAGTCTGGGAGTTTGGTCCTGCTTCGGGCCGGCGCCCCGGGACAATGATGGTGGCCGGGTGCTGGTCGTGGCCAGCATCCTGCCGCTTGCCGATTTTGCCCGCCAGGTGGGCGGAGACCGGGTGCGCGTGGAAGTCCTGGTGCCCGTGGGCGCCAGCCCCCACACCTATGAAATCACGCCGGCCCAAATGAAGCTCGTAACGCGGGCGCGAGCGCTTATTCTCAACGGAGTCGGGCTGGAATTCTGGGCGGACCGGGTGATTTCGGCCGCCGCCAATCCAGGCCTGCATGTTGTCTCCGTCAGTGACGGTTTAAAGATCCTTTCGGGCGACGCGGATGAGCCCGGCGGCAATCCGCACACCTGGCTCAGTCCGGCGAATGCCATGCTCCAGGTCGAAAGGATCCGCGAGGTTCTGATCCAGGTTGACCCTGCCGGCGCCTCGACCTATCAGGAAAATGCCGCCAGATTTCTCGGTGAGTTGCGTGCTCTGGACGAGGAAATCCGTGCCGCGGTCGCCGGGTTTTCCAGCCGCCGGTTCATTGCCTTCCACGCCGCATGGGTATATTTCGCCGCCGAGTACGGCCTGGATGAAGCCGCAGTTGTGGAGGAAAGGCCCGGGCAGGAGCCTTCGCCCGCCGAGATCGCCGCCATCGTCCGCCTGGCGCGGAAGATCAAGGCCAGGGCTATTTTCGCCGAACCGCAATTTTCCACGAAGGCCGCGGAAGTGATCGCCGAAGAATGCGGAGCCCGCGTTTTGTTGTTGAATCCACTCGGGTATCCTCCAAACTACGGATATATCGATCTGATGCATTACAATTTGAGCCAGATGAGTCTGGCCTTGCGTTAGCACGGCTCGGAGAGGAGGCTGCCCGGATGACGTCGAACTCCCCAATCATTCAGCTGGAGCACGTGAACGTAAGCTTTCAGGACCTTCAGGCGCTCGATGACGTGAGCCTGACGGTGCCGGCCGGAAGCTTTCTGGCGATTATCGGCCCTAACGGCGCCGGCAAGACGACCCTGCTTCAGGTAATTCTGGGACTGGTGCGGCCCGCCAGCGGGACCGTGCGGGTATTCGGCAAGAGCCCTTCCGAGCTCGACGGCGAGCGGCACCGGATCGGGTATGTGCCGCAGGTCATGTCGGTGGATGTCAATTTCCCGGTGAGCGTCGGAGACGTGGTGTTGATGGGGCGCTATGGCCGCATGGGCCTGTTTCGCCGGCCTTCCGCGGCTGACCGGGCGGCGGCGCTGCAGGCCATGCAACGGGTGGGAATCGCGGATCTCGCCGAGCGGCCGATCCGCCGGCTTTCGGGCGGTCAGAGGCAGCGGACCTTTCTGGCGCGCGCCCTGGCCAACGAACCGGACCTGCTCCTGCTCGATGAACCGACGACCGGGGTCGATCCGGCCTCGAGCGAGGGTCTGTATGAACTGCTTCGCGTTTTGCACGCGGGCGGCATTACGATGCTGCTGGTGTCCCACGATGTCGGCGTGGTCGCATCCTATGTGGAAGGGGTCGTATGCATCAACCGCCGTCTCGTAGCCCACGGGCGCCCGGCCGAGGTATTGGGCTCCGAAGAGCTCACGAAAATGTATGGATGTGATGCCGTGTTTTTTCACCATGGCAACGTCCCTCACCTGGTGGTGGAAAGGGAGCGATGATCGAGCTGCTCAGCTACCATTACATGCAGCGGGCCCTGTTTGCCGGCACTCTGATCGGCATTGTGTGCGCCGTAATCGGCACTTATATCGTTTTAAAAGGGCTATCCTTCATCGGCGCCGGAATCGCACACGCCAGCTTCGGCGGGGTGGCACTTGGATTTTTCTTGAAGATCAATCCCGTTCTGACGGCCGTGTTCTTTTGCCTGGCCACCGCATGGGGGATCGGGCTGGTGGCGCGCAAGGGCCGTGTCAGGGAGGACACCGCCGTCGGGATTTTTTTCGCCTCCACCATGGCCCTCGGCATTCTGTTGATCGGATTGATGCAGGGTTACAATGTCGATCTGTTCGGCTACCTTTTCGGCAGTATTCTTGCGGTCAGCCGCGAAGATGTCTGGATCATCCTCGGATTGAGCGCCGTGGTCCTGCTGCTGGTGGGAGTTTTTTTCAAGGAGTTGCTCTTTGTGACTTTTGACGCAGAGATGGCCGCGGTCACCGGGGTGCCGGCGGCAAAAATCTATTTTCTGCTGATCACGCTCATCGCCCTGACGGTGGTGCTCTCGATCAAGGTGGTGGGAATTGTGCTGGTTTCGGCGCTCCTGGTGACTCCTGCAGCCGCCGCCTACCAGTTGACGGAAAATTTCCGGCGCATGATGCTGCTGTCCATCCTGATCGGAGTCACCAGCTCCGTAGGGGGATTGTTGCTTTCCGACAAGCTGGACACGGCCTCGGGCGCGACGATTGTGCTGTTGTCCACCCTGATCTTTTTTGCCGCGGCCGTCGTTTCTCCGCGCAGGTGGCGGAAATATCGCTCGATTCCGGAGGCCGCCGGCGGCGGGGGAGAATCCACAGGCGCGCTCCATCCGCATCAATGAACGCGCGGCCGGTTACGAGCCGAAACCGCAAAAGACCTGGACACGGATCCGATTCGTGTTCATCCGCGCTCTTCCGTGTCCTGCAAGGACCTGCAACATGGCTACGTGAATAAAACCGGTCCGGAGGTTGACCTGGCCTGATATCAGGGGAGCAGTTTCCTTTCCTTCGCCGCCCGTTCCAGTTCATCGCGGAATATCGGATGGGCCACCTGGATGAGCGCCTCGGCTCTCTCCCGCAGATTCTTGCCGAACAGATTCACGGCCCCATACTCGGTGACCAGGTAATGAACATCCGCGCGGCTGGTCACCACTCCTGCGCCCTGCTTCAGGAAGGGGACAATGCGCGACATTTCCCCTTTTTTGGCAGTCGACGGCAGGGCGATGATGGGGCGCCCTCCTTTGGAGCGGGCCGCACCCCGGATAAAGTCCACCTGGCCCCCAAATCCGGAAAAAATGTATGGACCGATCGAATCCGAGCATATCTGCCCGGTGAGATCCACCTCGATTGCCGAATTGATAGCCACCATGTTCTCGTTCTGGCTGATGATGAACGGATCGTTTACGTGCTCCACGGGATGGGATTCGATCAGGGGATTGTTGTCGAGAAAATCGTAGAGCTCTTCGCTCCCCAGAGCGAAGGTGATCACCACCTTGCCCTGGTGGATGGTTTTTTGATTCCCGGTCACGATCCCCCGCTGGATGGCTTTCATCGCGCGGTCGGAGATCATCTCCGTGTGGATGCCCAGTTCCAGAGCCCCCTCCATGCATTCGTACACGGCATCCGGGATGCCTCCGATGCCCATCTGGATCGTCGAGCCCGCACGGATGAGGGGAATAATATGTCCGGCAATCGCTCTTTCGATATCGGTGGACGGTCTGACGGCAAGGGTCGGCAGAGGTTCGGAGTGTTCCACGATGGCGTGGGCGCGATTCACATGGATAAACGAATCGCCCAGCACCCGGGGCATCTTGTCATTTACCTGCACAATCACCCTCCTGGCCACCTGGCAGGCTGCTTTGGAAGCCAGAGTTTCGACCCCCAGGCTCATGAACCCGTGCTCATCCGGAGGCGACGTTTGCACCATGGCCACATCCAGGGGCACCACTCCATCCCGGAATAACCGTGGAATCTGGTACAGAAAGATCGGGACATAATCGGCCCGGGCATCGTTGACCGCCTCCCGGTCGGCAGACCCGACGAACAGGGAATTGTGGCGGAAATGTCCCTTCATTTCAGCCGCGGAAAGCGGATCCTGGCCAAGCAGGAGCACGTGATTGAGTTGGACATCCTGGAGCTCGTCGCGGCGTGCCGCCAGGGCATTCACCAGGGCCTTGGGTATAGCGGCGTTCCCGCCATAGTAAATTCGGAAGCCGTTATTAATGATGCGGACGGCCTCCTCCGGGCTTGTCAATTTGGATCTGTAGTCGTCCAGCCAGGTCATGAGTCTCCACCTGTATGCGTCTGAAATCGATGAGTACGGTGATTCGGTTCGTTACGTTGTAGGAATTGCTGCTCTGTCACAACAAATGGTGCAACGGCGTAGCCGCCAGGCCAAGGGTTGCCCCGGCCCTTTCGTTTACGATCTTTCCCTTGTACATATAAATCCCCGCGGCCAGGCCGGGATCCGAGCGCAGTGCCGCGTCCAATCCGTTCCCCGCCAGTTCCAGGACGAAGGGTAAAGAGGCGTTAGCCAGGGCGCGCGATGAAGTGCGGGCGATGTTGGCCGTCATGTTGGGGACACAGTAATGCACGACGTCGTGAGCGACAAACGTGGGGTGATCGAGGGTGGTGGGCCGGCTGGTTTCCACACATCCGCCCTGGTCGATGGAGGCGTCGATGATCACGCTTCCCGGCTTCATCGCCTTGACCATGTCTTCAGTCACCACGAAGGGAGCGCGCCCGCCCGGGATCAGGACGCCGCCGATCACGACGTCCGCGATCGCGGTGTACCGTTCGAGGAAGTCGAGGTCTCCCATCACGGTCACGGCCTGTCCGCCGAGCTCCCGGTTCAGGGACCTGAGCTTGGCCAGGTCGGCATCCATGATGATCACATGAGCGCCGCTGGCCAAGGCCTGGCGGGCTGCCGTGCCGCCGACGGTGCCCGCCCCAAGGATCAGGACGGTCGCCGGAGGAATCCCGGCGACGTTACCGATCAGCACGCCCCGGCCGCCGGACTCGTTCTGGAGGTAATGGGCCGCAATGTGAACGGCCATGTGGCCCGCCATTTCGCTGAAGGGGACCAGCACCGGCAGATCGCCGGCGGCGTCCCGTATGATTTCATAGCCGATGAGCGTAGACTTCAGATCCATCAACCTGGCGGCCACCTCCCGAGTGGCCACGGCCAGGTGCAGGAAGCCGCAAATGATCGTCTCCGGCTTCATCAGTTGGAGTTCCTTGGATGCAATCACGCCAACACGGCAGACAAGATCGGCGCGCTTGTAGACTTCTTCGGTATCGTACACAATCTGGGCGCCGACCTTCTGATAGTCCCGATCCGAAAAATGCGCGGTCAAGCCGGCTTCTTTCTCGACCAGAACCGTCTGTCCCTGCTGAACCAGGCGATTTGTGGCCAGGGGTGTAAGTCCAACGCGGTGTTCGTGGCGATGCAGTTCTTTGGGCACGCCGATAATCATGTCTCGCCTCCTCAATCTCGTGAACTGCGATCCTCCGTCGGATGAGACGCCCGACACCAGGTCTGGAGCCGCAGGGCTCCTTTGGCTCCGGGGTGCGTCCCCCTGCGGCGGTCTCCTATTTCTTCAACTGGTCAGCGACTTTTTGCGTAGCTCTTCGTATCTCCTCCTGATCCCCCAGGTAAAAGCTCCGCATGCGGGACAGATCATCATTCAGCTCGTATACCAGCGGGATGCCGGTAGGGATGTTGAGCCCGACGATGTCTTCGTCCGAAATACCATCGAGATGCTTCACGAGCGCCCGAAGGCTGTTGCCGTGCGCCGCAATCAATACGCGCTCGCCGCTCCGGACCGCAGGCGCGATCGTTTCCTTCCAGTAAGGGAGGAAGCGCGCGACGGTGTCCTGGAGACATTCCGTAAGCGGCAACTGGTCCGGAGTCAGGCGGATGTAGCGGGGATCTCCCCCGGGATAACGATCGTCATCCGGAGTCAAAGCCGGCGGGCGAACAGTGTAACTGCGTCGCCACAATTTGGTCTGAGCCTCACCGTGCCGGGCGGCGATTTCAGCCTTGTTCAATCCCTGCAGGGCTCCGTAGTGGCGCTCGTTAAGACGCCAGGTGCGATAGACCGGAATCCACATCAGGTCCATTTCCTCGAGAACTATCCAGAGAGTCTTGATGGCCCGCTTGAGCACGGACGTATACGCCATATCGAAGGCATACCCCTCTCGGGCGAGCGTGCGCCCCGCTTCCAGAGCTTCCTGCTCACCTTTCTCGCTGAGCCCCACATCCGTCCACCCTGTGAACCGATTCTGCTGATTCCATATGCTTTCGCCGTGCCTGAGCAGAACAAGTGTCTTCATGGTCGCCCACTCCTCGGTTTACATCGATGGCCCCCAACCCGGCAATTGGGGTTGCCGAATCCTCCGGCGCAGGCGCTTCGTCATCCGCTCCGCGCCCGGGACAAATGGCTGAGGTCCCCTGGAGGCACAATCAAGCCCGCCAATCAAGCGTTCCTGCCCGACACGCCTGCAGTCGCAGCCGCGATAGGGCTGGGTTTCAAAAAACAGGTTTTGTCGGGCGCGCACAGGGAGGATGCGCACGCCTGGTTCATTTCGCCTTAACGACCAGTCCGCGCACCGGAATCTTCAACTCGGGCTTAACCCGGCTTGTGGTCTTGATGTTGATCGTGCCGAAATGGTAACCCTCGGCCGTATCCGGCTTCTGAACCGCAATGACTCTGTATTTTTTGCCGTTGCTGCCCGCCACCGGTTCAAGCTTCACAGTGACCTGGGCATCCGTTGAGGCCGCACTGACCAGCAGGGAGGACTTGTCCGGCGGGACGGTGACCACGATTTCCCTGCTGACTTCCTGGCCGCGGGGGACGTTGCCGAAAAAAATGGACAATTCCGAGAGCATGAACTCGGGTTCGACCGAACCGGTGATGGTCAGAGTAAGCACCGGCTGTTTCGGGTCGTTGGACATCACGGAAATGGTCTTGTTCAGTTCCGTGGCCGACAGATCTTTGGTTTCAACCTTGACCTCGATCTCCCCGCTCCGTCCGGGCGCAATCTTGTCGGCGGACAGAAGGGCGGTCGTGCAGCCGCACGATGCGTCCACCCGGACGATCTCGAGCGTTGCGTCCCCCTTGTTGGCAAACTTGAAGACGTGCCGGATGACCTCGCCTTCCGGTACCTTGTTGAAGTTCTTGCTGATGCTGTCAAAGACGATGCTGGGCCCCTTCTGCCGGGCAGAGAGCGGCAGAAGTCCCCCAACGATTACCATGAGGACCATGAGAAAGAATCGTTTCATACGCGGCTCCGGTACGGTTGATTGCCGACCCTCGTTCGACCGGCGAATTATACCATGCTTGCCCGCGAATGTGAGGGCCGCACAAGATCAGGCCTCCGAAGCAGCCCCTCACGCGCCCGGGGGCGCACCCTGCGACTCATGAAGCAGTCATCGTTCGCTTGATCCGGGTGCGACCCAGGGTCTATAGTTCGGCTCCGGCGGACACCTTTCAATTACTCGATATTGAGGGGCGGAAGGACAGAAGACAGGAGTGACAGGTCCCATGGACTTGAACAAGGCTGTAATCCTGGCGCGCGGCCTCGGCACGCGCATGCGCCGTCCCGATGATGGCAGCATGGCGCTCGCCGCCGGGCAGACGCTTATGGCCGACGCCGGACTCAAGGCCATGATCCCCTTCGGACGCCCTTTCCTCGATTATGTTCTGAGCAGCCTCGCCGATGTCGGGTACCGGGAAGTGTGCCTGATCATTGGTCCTGAACACGGGGTTCTTCGGGACTATTACACCCGCACCTGCATTCCCGGCCGGATTCACCTCAGTTTCGCCATCCAGGAGCGAGCCCTCGGCACTGCCGATGCTGTCACCGCGGCAGAATCGTTTGCCGGGGGCGACTGTTTCCTGGTGCTGAATTCCGACAATTATTATCCGATGGCCGCCCTCCGGGATCTGCGACTCCTCGGCCAGCCGGGTCTGGCGACGTTTGAACGCCGGAGCCTGATCGAACAGGGCAATATCACCGCAGGCCGTATCCGGCAATTCGCCCTGGTGGCCATTAATACCGACGGCACGCTTGCGCGCATCGTCGAAAAGCCCGACGAAGACACCCTGGCAGCGCTGGGTCCCGACCACTTCGTGAGTATGAACTGCTGGGCCTTCGGCCCCTCCATCTTCCGCGCCTGCCGCAGCATCGCGCCCTCCGCGCGAGGCGAACTCGAATTGACCGACGCGGTGGAGTACTCGATCGAGCGACTCGGCGAAAAATTCCGGGTTTTGAAGTTTCACGCCGGCGTACTCGACCTTTCGAGCCGCGCCGACATCGCCGCAGTCGCCGAACGACTCCGCGGCATTCAGGTGCGGATTTGACCCGGTATGCGGAGCGGCTCATGGCCGCAGGCATGTCCCCCGCGGAATCGGACGCCAAAGGCGATCTCTTTGAGCGAGCCGCGCGCAGCCTTCCCGGAGGTAACGGCCGGATGGAACCGCTCCGGGAATTTTTCGTGCCGGGCCGCATCGAGGTCCTGGGCAAACACACGGACTATGCGGGCGGACGCAGCCTGCTGGGCGCCGTGGAACGGGGCTTTTGCCTGATCGCCCGGCCGCGCCGGGATGATTCCGTTCAGGTAGTGCATACCCGATCAAAATCGATGCATGTCTTTCGGCTGGATCCATGTCTGCCCATCCCGGAGGGCCACTGGACCACCTACCCGGCCACGGTGGTGCGGCGCGTGGCGCGGAATTTTCTCGCGGCGCGCCGCGGCGCCGACATCGCCTTCATCAGCGATCTTCCGGCCGCTTCGGGATTGAGCAGTTCGAGTGCCCTGATCGTGGCGATATTCCTGGCGCTTGCCGACATCAACGATCTTACGGCAACCGAAGAGTACCGTACTGGGATCGGCACCCTCGAAAACCTCGCCGGTTACCTCGGAACCGTGGAGAACGGTGAGAACTTCGGTGCACTCACCGGAGATATGGGGGTCGGCACTTTCGGCGGCAGCGAGGACCACACGGCCATCCTCTGCAGTCAGGCCCGGACTTTGAAGCAGTACAGCTTTTGCCCGATTCGTCACGAGCGCTCCATAACCTGGCCCGAGGGCTTTGTTTTTGTTATCGGCATGAGTGGCGTGGTCGCTATCAAGACCGGCTCAGCTCGGGCTCCATACAACCGTGCCGCGCTCGCGGTCCGGAAAATCCTGCAAATCTGGCGCGAGGCAGGTGGGCATCCCCCTTCAACGCTTGCTGCTGCCGTGATGCTGGAACCGGGTGCTGCCGACCGCATCAGGGAAGTCCTTCGCCGCTCCTCAGACCCCGACTATCCTCCCGGCCTTTTATGTGATCGTTTCGAGCACTTTTTGGAGGAAAGCACTTCGATTGTTCCTGCCGCGACCGAGGCTCTGGCGGCCCGGGATATGACCCGATTCGGCCTTCTTGTGGATCGCTCGCAGCGAGGAGCCGAAACCCTCCTGGGCAACCAGGTCCCGGAAACCATGGCTTTGGCACGAACCGCTCGTGATCTGGGTGCCGCCGCTGCCTCCGCATTCGGCGCCGGATTTGGAGGCGCCGTCTGGGCGCTGGTTCCCGAAGCCCAGGCAGGGGAATTCCTCTCCCAATGGACGGCGAGGTTTCACATCTGCTTCCCCGCATTGGAACCTGCGCGCTTTTTCACAACCCTTCCTGCCCCCGCCGCCCTGATATTGTAACGGGCACCACCGGAGACAAACGGAGCGTCCGCCTCTGGCCCGCATTCCTCACCAGGTTTCATAGCGAAGCCGTGCAGACGGGCATAAACACGAGGCGAGCGCCAGGAGAGAGCTACAGGCATTTACGGTCCGTCAAGCCTCCCGGCCGCGCGCAAAACAGCATAAACCTGATGATAATTGCGGCCAGTAAGCCTCAGTCCTTCAGATTGAAGCTGACAGCCTGCAGCCTAAACTGCTACAGCCTTTAAGGCCGGCGAGAAATGCCGGCTGGCCGGTGTGCGCTGCCCGGAATCCGGGTTAAGGCTGTCGGTGACGGCGGTCACTGACAAATGGGCTCCCGTTGGATCTAATAAAGAAAGACTGCGGGCGTCGTATTCTGCGGGGCAGGAATTCAATGGGCTATGCAATCTCGATTCTGTCTATATTCGCCGCAGCCTGGTTCGCAGTCCGGTGTCATCAGGCGCGGGAAACCCGGATGGAGTTGACCACCGTAATCGATCGCCCGGCGAGCCGCATCTTTAACCTGATAGAGGAGATCGAGTGCGAACCGCTCTGGAACCGGTATCCTGGCTGGCTGCCCGGGCCACTGCGCATATCCGCGATGTCCGCCCTTGGTGAGCACATCCCGGGCCACCAGGCACGAAGCCGGGCCCGTTCGACGCCGCCCAGGGAAATCCGCATCCGGTGTTTTCGCGATCGTGAATTTTCCTGCTTGAGCATCCACCCGCGGAACGTCACCTGCGAGTCCACTTTCCGCCTTTATCCTGATCATGGTAAATGCCTGCTGAATTGGGAAATCCGTTACCGGTCCCATCGGTTTACGGATATGTTACGCCGGCGTGAGGTCGCTGCTGCCGTCCGGGCGAGCATGACCACTTCATTGGAACACCTCCGGCGACGTGCCCTCGACACCCAGCCCCCTATCTATCTGCGCAGCACCGACTACGAAGCCCGCAGAGGTCAAATTCCCGCGGCCTGACACCCGCGAATTACAGCTGTGGCAATGACATCCGCCGCCATTGCGCCGACGATGCCGATCGTTTCCGGACCGCATTCGATCCGATGTTGTCCCGTTGCCAGGGAGAAAATCGTATCACCGTCGAAAGGGGTGTGAGCAGGATTGATGCAGCGCGCCAGACCGTCGTGCGCCATCTGCGCAACCCGGGCGCACGCCGCCTTGCTAAGGGGGGCATTGGTGGCTACGACCCCAATGACCGTATTGCCGCCCACCTCCAGCTCAATGCCACAACCCTGGCGCAGCCGATCGATGGAGTCGGCGAAGCCCGTTCGATCACTTCCTCTCGCTCCAGCGACGATCGTGCCCCGAACCGGATCTCGCACGTCTCCGACGCAGTTAACCGCCACCACGGCACCCACTTTCAATCCGTCGGCGCGCCGCCAGGACCAGGAGCCGAGTCCGCCTTTCATCCCCCTGTTTAGACCGAACAGTTTGCCGACCGTACAGCCGGTTCCCGCCCCCACACTCCCCTCCGCAACCGGATCAGCGCTTGCCGCCTGTGCGGCCGCATACCCGGCACGGGCATCCGGGCGTACTTTCGGATTGCCGCGATGCAGGTCAAAGAGAATCGCTCCGCAGACGATCGGAACCACCACTCCGCCCACGTGAAAACCGAAACCCTGCTCTTCCAGGTATTTCGCGACGCCGGACCCGACCTCCAGGCCGAAAGCGCTACCCCCTGAAATAAAGACCGCGTGGATTGCCGGCACCGTGTTTTCCGCCCGCAGGAGGTCGGTTTCACGGGTTCCGGGAGCTCCACCCCGAACATCGACTCCGGCAACCATGGGGACGCGCGACGTGATTACCGTACAGCCGGTCGGTCCCTCGAGGAGAGTGCTGTGACCAACCAGAATTCCTTCCACATCGGTCAGCGAAGGGCTGGCCGGCAAGCTTGAATTCGGCGCGCTTTCCATCTCGACCTCTCTTCCTCCGGCCCGGCCGGGCAAAACCCCGGCCTGCGTGGAAACCCACGCACGCCCGGCATTCCCAAGCGTAACACAGCGCGTCCGCAATTCCGACAGGCCGGAGACAGGCTTCAGCCGTTCCCACCATTTCTGATACAATCGTATCGACAAGGGAGGTTACACCTATGCTGAAAGAGGGTGGCAAGGCACCCGCATTTGCGCTTCCGGATGACAAGGGGCAAACCATTCGCCTGAACGATTATGCCGGGAAAAAGACGGTGGTGCTGTTTTTCTATCCCAAGGCCGATACTCCGGGGTGAACGCGGGAAGCGTCCGGGTTCCGCGACGCCATGGACCAATTCCTCAAACTGGGAGCGGCCGTGATCGGCATCAGCGCCGATACCGTCGAGCGGCAAGCGAGGTTTCGCGACAAGTATGGGCTCAATATGCCGCTGCTGGCGGATCCGGAGAAAAAGGTCCTGTCGGCCTACGGCGTCTACAAGGAAAAAAAGATGTACGGCAAATCCGTCGTGGGGATCGAACGCACCACCTTCATCATCGACCGGGAAGGCCTCATCCGGAAAATTTTTTCAAAGGTGAAGGTTGACGGGCATGTCGAGGAGGTTCTGAAAGCGCTGGCCGAAATCTAGGCCGCGGCATTCGTGAACATCTTTCCCAAACGAGAAGGAAACACGCCCATGCAACCTTATCTTGACCTCCTCAGGGACGTCCTGAAGCACGGGGTTCAAAAATCGGACCGGACCGGGACCGGGACGCTCAGCGTGTTCGGGCGGCAAATGAGGTTCGACCTCGAGCAGGGATTTCCAATCACGACGACCAAGCGTCTCTTTCTCAAGGGAGTCATTCACGAGCTCCTCTGGTTCCTCCAGGGGAGCACGAACATCCGGTACCTTAACGACAACGGCGTGCACATCTGGGACGAATGGGCGGATGCTGCCGGCGAACTGGGTCCGGTTTATGGCGCCCAGTGGAGGCATTGGCGCACCGCCGCGGGCGAGTCCATAGATCAGATCAGCGGCTTGATTGAATTGCTCAGGACCGACCCCGACAGCCGGCGCCTGCTCGTAAGCGCCTGGAATGTCGGCGAACTCCACGCCATGCGCCTGCCGCCCTGCCATTGCCTCTTCCAACTCTACGTCGCCAATGGCAAGCTCTCCTGTCAGCTCTACCAGCGCAGCGCGGACCTGTTCCTGGGAGTACCCTTCAATATCGCTTCCTATGCGCTGCTGACGATGATGATCTCCCAGGTGACCGGCCTCGGCCAAGGCGAGTTCATTCACACGTTCGGAGATGCGCATATCTACGTGAACCACATTGAGCAGGTTAAAACCCAGCTCGCGCGGCAGCCGCGACCGTTACCCCGGATGCATCTGAACCACGACGCACGCTCGATCTTCGATTTCCGGTACGAGGATTTCACGCTGGTCGGATACGATCCTCACCCGGCCATCCCGGCTCCGATTGCCGTCTGAAGCCCGACAGCGCCAGGCCAATCTCTTCCCGCACGAGGGAATCAGGTTCATCTCCCGCGGCTCTTTCAAGGGCGGATTCGGCAGTGAGAGTGTGGATCTGGCCAAGCGCCCAGGCCGCATGGGCACGCACCAGGGCCGAGGGATCCCTCAGAGCGCCTGCCAGAGCCGGCACGGCTTCGGGGTCGTTTGAATTTCCCAGCGCCACCACCACGTTGCGGACCAATCCGTCACGTTTCGCCCGGCGGATCGGGCTGTTCCGGTATCGATCCAGAAACTCCGCCGAGGTTATGTCGACCAGAGAGGCCAGCTTCGGTATGACGTTGCCGGCCCGCGGCCGGAACGAAGGCTCGGCGGTTGTAGCCGCAAACCTGTTCCATGGACAGGCTTCCTGGCAATCGTCGCAGCCGAAAATACGGTTGCCGATCAGCCGCCGCAAATGCCTGGGGATGGCTCCCCGCAATTCGATGGTAAGGTAGGAAACACAGAGGCGGGCGTCCACAACATAGGGCGCGACAATGGCCCCCGTGGGACAGGCCTCGATGCATCGTAAGCAGGTGCCGCAATGGTCCCGATGCCTGGATTCGCCGGTAAGTTTGATGTCGAGAAGGATAACCCCGATGAAAAACCAGGAACCCATCCCTTTCGCGATGAGATTGCTGTGCTTTCCCATCCAGCCGAGTCCCGAATGCGCCCCCCACACCTTCTCCATTACCGGGCCGGTATCGGCATAACAGATTCCATGCGCACCCGGGCGCTCGCGGGTGATGAAAGAAAGCAGGCCCTGCAGGCGATCCAGCATCACCCGGTGATAGTCCTCACCCTGTGCATACCGGCTGATCTTGCCCCGGAGGCGGTCTCCGGGTCCAGCACTATCCACATAATAGTTCATGGCGAGAATGAGAATGGATCGGATATCGTTCAAAACCAGAGACGGGTCAATTCGCGGACCGGCGCGGCGGGCGAGATATTCCATTTCCCCATACATCCCGCATTGCAGCCAGGTCTCGAAATGCTGCTTCCAGGGGAGGAATCCGGCATCGGCCACACCCATCAGGGAAAAACCAAGTCGGCGGGATTCCGCCTCAACGCGTGCGGTAAAGGATGGAGCGCGAATCGAATGATCAGACACCGGAAGCACCTCCTGAATATTCTGGCACAAATCGGGCGCAAGTACACTCGGGGTATCGTTTGCCGGGCTGGCAAAACTCCCGGGGGCGGGCTACAATCTCCTCTCGAAACCAGGGAGTTCACATGAGGCCGGTAAACGGACCGGATGTCGAGACTGCACGCCGGATCTCCGATCATTTGCTCTCCGGGGCGCGTCTGTCGCTTGAGGACGGGCTCTTCCTGTATCATCATGCCGCGCTCGCGGAGCTGGCCGGGATGGCCGATGGGGTGCGCTGGCGCAAGCACCCCGAGCCGATCGTGACCTACGTTGTCGGCCGGAACATCAATTACACGAACGTGTGCTGGGTGCAATGCGACTTCTGCGCCTTCTACCGCCCGCCAGGCTCCGAGGAAGGATACGTCCTTCCCCGCGAGGTGATCCTGGAGAAGATTGGGGAAATGGTGAGCGCCGGCGGCACAGAGGTGCTGATCCAGGGCGGCCTGAACCCCAAACTCAGGATCGATTATTTTGAGGATCTGTTCCGGGCCATCAAGGGAAATTACAGTGTGCATATCCACGGCCTGTCGACCACGGAAATTCTCTATATAGCGCACCTCTCCCGGTTGACGATCCCGGAGACGATCACGCGATTGCGGACCGCAGGGCTGGATACGATCCCGGGAGCGGGCGGGGAGATCCTCGCGGATGAGGTCAGGAGACGCATCGCTCCCCGCAAGGAAACTACCGACGAGTGGCTGGAGGTCATGCGAATTGCCCACTCTGTCGGCATGAAGACCACGGCGACCATGATGTACGGGTCGGTCGAGCGCATCGAGCATCGTCTGGAACACCTGAGGCGTATCCGGGAGCTTCAGGACGAGACCGGGGGATTCACGGCCTTTATACCCTGGAACTATCAGCCGGGGGGGACCAAACTGGGCGGCACCAAAACGGATGGCGACGAATATCTGCGCATGGTCGCGCTTTGCCGCATCCTGCTCGATAATATCGATAATATCCAGGCATCCTGGGTCACGCAAGGTGCCGAAATCGCCCGGCTTTCGCTCGGCTATGGAGTAAATGATTTCGGCAGCACCATGTTCGAGGAAAACGTCGTCAAGGCCGCCGGCACCTCCTTCTCCATGAACGAAATGGAATTGCAGCAGGAGATCCGCAAGGCGGGCTTCATCCCACGCCGCCGCAATACCCGCTATCAATTCGTCGCATAGGCGCGCGACGCCGGGCTCTTTGGGCCCGCAAAAGCCCCTGCCCACGGATCCAATCCGGTCGCTCCCTTCTTCCGTGTCCCGTGTCCGGAGATGTCCTGTTCCGAAAATAGCGGAACAGGCGACAACCTTCGGGGTCGGAATCGGTATCGGGGTCGCAATCGCAGTCCCAATCGGCCTTCCCAGTCCGAAAAAGCCGATAGCGATTCCGACACCGACAATTGCCAATCGGACAGGCACAACCTTTTCATGCGTCACCGGGTGCGCCCTCGGCCCATAGATTACTGCTTCGCGAATAACGCGGGCTAAGATCGGGCCCGGCCCGGGGGACGGCGTTTCCCGGGCGTGCGAAACCGGTAGCCATAACCGTTCATATCAGCCCGTTCGCGGATGAATTCCACCCCCTCGCGCTCCAGCAGCCGGCGCTGCTGCAGCCCTGCCTCCCCGGGAAGCAGGATGCGCCCGCGGTGGCCGAGCACCCTTTGCCACGGAATCCCCCAATCATCGGCGTTTTTCAACGCCCAGGCCACCTGCCGGGCCGTCCCCGGGTGGCCCGCGGCTCGCGCAACATCCCCATAGGTCGCCACCCGGCCCCGCGGAATGCAGCATACGGTTTTGCGAATGTCATCGAAGTATCCCACAGCCGACAGACTCCCGTCAGGCGAGGGGCTGGAAGCGCGCCGTGAAGTGCCGCAGAAACGGCGTTTGATGGGTGATCCGGTACCCTGGAATCGCTTGTTTGCGGGCATTTACCTCCAGGATCACCTCGACGACATAGTCGATATGACTCTGAGTGTAAACGCGCCGGGGAATGGCCAGCCGCACCAGCTCCATGGCGGCCGGGATCTCCTGACCGGTGGCGGCGTCGTGCCGGCCGAACATCACCGATCCAATCTCCACCGAGCGAATTCCCCCCGCGCGATAGAGTTCGCAGCAGAGAGCCTGGCCCGGATACTGCAAAGGGTCAAGGTGCGGGAGCATCGCTTTGGCATCGATGTAAATGGCGTGTCCGCCGGGAGGTTGCACGATCGGAACGCCCTGCCCGGAGATGTGCTCGCCCAGGTAGTTCGTGGATACAATCCTGTAGTTCAGATAGTCTTCGTGCAGAACCTCGCGCAATCCGACGGCGATCGCGTCCAGATCGCGTCCGGCCAAGCCTCCGTATGTCGGAAACCCTTCCGTGAGAATCAGGAGTTCCTTTTCCTGCTCGGCGAGCTTCCCATGGTTCGTGCACAGAAAACCGCCGATGTTCGCCAGGCCATCCTTTTTGGCCGACATCGTGCAACCGTCAGCATGGGAAAACATTTCGCGCGCGATTTCGGCGACGGTTTTGGATTCATAACCGGGTTCGCGCAGCTTGATGAAGTAAGCGTTTTCTGCGAAGCGGCAGGCATCGATATACAGGGGGATACCGTGACTGTGGGCGATTTCGGCAACCTCGCGGATATTGCGCATTGAAACCGGCTGCCCGCCCCCGGAGTTGTTGGTGATCGTCAGCATCACCAGCGGAATTTTGTCCCGGCCCTGTTCGCGGATCACGGCTTTCAGCGCCTCCGTGTCCATGTTCCCCTTGAAGGGATGGAGGGTCGACGGTTCCCGGCCTTCGGGAATGACCAGATCCAGAGCCTGGGCGCCCCGGTACTCGATGTTCGCGCGGGTGGTATCGAAGTGGGTGTTGTTGGGCACAATGTTGCCCGGCCCGCAGGTCAGGCTGAACAGGATGCGTTCGGCGGCGCGCCCCTGGTGCGTGGGGATGACGTGCGAGAATCCGAAAATCTCCCGGACCGCTTCCTCGAACCGGAACCAGGAGCGGCTGCCCGCATAGGCTTCGTCACCGTCGATCAGCGCCGACCACTGGCGGGCGCTCATCGCCGCGGTGCCGCTGTCCGTGAGCAGATCGATCAGGACATCCTCGGCCGGAATCAGGAACAGGTTGTATCCGGCCCGGCGCAGCATTTCTTCCCGCTCTTCGAGAGTCGTCATGCGGATGCTCTCGATCACCTTGATTTTGAAGGGTTCGATGATGGTCTTCATGGCACTCCCCTCCTGATATATTGTAATATTGACTGTGATGCAGATCGCCGTTTCCGCCCATGGTGGCTAACTTGGAGGATACCATGTCACGTGCCCGCAGACACCTGAGAGTCATACTTGCCAGCCTGTTGGTCACAACAGGCACGACCGCCGCGCTGGCCCAACAGCAACCCCTCACGCTCCAGCAGATCAAGGGAAACATCTACATGGTCAAGGGGGGATCGGGCGCCATCACGGGTGTTTTTATCGGCGACCGGGAGGTCATGGTTATCGATGCCAAAATGACCGAAGAATCAACGCGGCAGGAGATCGCCGAGATCAAAAAGCTCACCGACAAACCTATCACCCGGATCGTCCTCACCCACAGTGACGGGGATCACGTGAACGGATTGAACGGATTTCCGGCCGGGCTCAGGATCTATGCGCACCCGCAGACGAAGAAGGATATGGAAGAGTCCGCAAAATCGCCGAACACGCAGTACCTGCGCGACTATCTGCCAAACGAGCTCTGTTCGCCGTGTGCCGCATCGAAGAACAGCGTAATGGCCATCAAGATGGGCAGCGAGGACGTGCTCCTGTACTATTTCGGGCCGGCTCACACGAGCGGCGATCTGGTTGTCTTCTTCCCCGGGGAGCGGGTGGCATTTATCGGCGACCTCGCGTTTGTCGGCCGCGATCCGCTTATTCACCGTCAGAAGGGGGGCATTTCCACCGGCTGCGTGAATGCCCTGAAATCCATGGCGGCGCTCCGGGCCGAGGCGTTTATCTCAGGTCACAGCGATCCGCTGAGCGATAAGGATCTTCTCGCTCTAGCCGGGTCGATCGAAGCGAAGCAGGAGAAAGTCAAGGCCCTCATGGCCGAAGGCAAATCACTCGATGACATCAAGAAGTCCTTCGGCATCCCAATTCCCGCGACGCCGCCGGGCCGGGCGGGGTTTCCCAGCCTGGTCGAGGTGATATTCCTCGAACTTTCGGGCAAGAAGTAAGCTCCGCACGTCAGCCAGAGCTCAAGTCTGCGGGCCAGGCGCCGGCTATCCCTTTCTCATTGTTTTATGGGTGTCAGTGACCGTAAGATCTTCTGGCCCCCCAAATCCGGAGGATATTTGTGATCGGTACGACCATCTCCCATTACCGAATTATTGAGAAGCTAGGGGGTGGAGGTATGGGAGTCGTGTACCGCGCCGAGGATGTCCGGCTCGGGAGAACGGTCGCCTGCAAGTTCCTCCCCAAGGATCTGGCCGGAGATGAACAGGCTCTGAAGCGCTTTCAGCGGGAAGCCCTTGCCGTATCCGCCCTCAATCATCCGCATATCTGCACGTTATACGACATCTGTGAGGAAGGGGGGCGCCCCTTCATGGTCATGGAACTGCTTGAGGGCCATTCACTCGATCAGATGATCGCGGGACACCCCCTAGACGCGGATTCCATTCTGGACATCGGCATACAAATCGCCGATGCGTTGCACGCCGCCCACAGTAAAGGAATCGTTCATCGGGACATCAAGCCCGCCAACATTTTCGTAACCTCGCAGGGACAGGTCAAGGTGCTCGATTTCGGCCTGGCAAAACTGGGGCTGCAGCAATGGCCGCGCGCCACGATCGCCGAGGAGTGCAGCCCGAATCCTGATGAAGCGCTGCTGACATCTCCAGGCATGCCGGTCGGAACCGCCGCATACATGGCGCCCGAACAGGTGCGCGGGGAGGAAACCGATCCCCGCAGCGACTTGTTTTCGCTGGGCGTCGTGCTTTATGAAATGGCGACCGGGCGCCCGCCTTTCGAGGGCCCGACGTGCGGGGTCATTTTTGAGGCGATCCTCAATCGAACCCCGATCTCTCCGCGGGTCTGGAATCCTGTGCTCCCGGTTCAACTGGAGGGGATCATTCAGAAGGCCCTGGAGAAAGCGCCCTCATCCCGCTACCAGAGCGCGGCCATTCTTCGCACTGATTTGAAGCATCTGAAATTCGAGAAGGATTCGGGAAAAATTGTTGTCCCTGACACTCAGGACCCCCCCGATTCCGAAGGGCCGCGGCTCAATGGCCGGGACCCGGTTCCCGAACGGCCAAAACTGGGACCGGAACCGCGACGCAGGCCGCGGCGGGCCCTGCGCCTGGCACTCTGGTCCGGCGCCGCCGTGCTTATGGTGACCGCCGGCTATATGTTTTTCTCGGTCAGCCGCGCCTATTTCCCCTGGATCGTCATAGAGGATTTCCAGTTCGATGCGGAGACCGAGAATCCCGGTCTGATAGAATTCGCTCTCCGGCGAGCCCTGTCACAGTTTCCGGAAATCACGGTTCTGGATCCGAAGGAATTCGGGCAGGCGCTGAAGCTTGAAACCCGCCAGCGCCAGGCGCAATCCGCAAAAGGCAGCAATGCCGGAGTCATCGACAGGATTTTGACCCGTCCGGAATCAGCCCGCGATCCGGCACTCTCGGTTTCGGCGGAAATCCGCCAGTCCATGGGAGCGCTTGAACTCCAGGTCCGACTCATCAACCGGGGACACAGCGAATCCTTCACCCGCCGCTACCGGGGCGTCAATGAGCTGATCGCCAAGGGTGTGGATGATCTGGCATGGCAGCTGCTGAAATCCTATGACGCCTCGCTGGAAAGCCGCTACGCCGCCGACATGCAGAACTATCAGCCGGCGGAGCGGCTGCTCTCTCACGACCTGGATGCCCTCAGGCATTATTGGCGGGGCGCACTGGCCTGGAACCACTACGACATGGGGCTTGCCGAGCACGAATTCCGTTCCGCACTCGAGATCGATCCCACATTCGCGCTCGCCCGCCTGCTGCTGGGGGAAGTATTCGTGTTCCAGAATCAATGGAATGCGGCACGCGGCGAGATTCAGGCCGCACAGGAGCAGGCCGGATCCCTTGCCGAAATCGACCGTCTGCGGATCGATGCCCTGCTCGCCCGGGTTTCGGGCGAGATCTTCGACGAACGCGCCCAACTCCAAAAGCTCATCGGTCTGCGGCCTTACCGGGTGGAATATTACTACGAACTCGCGGAGTCGTACTTTCACACCGGCGACGTGCAGGACGCCATCAGCCACTATCAGCAGGTCCTGGCCCTCGATGACGGTTATGCCCTGGCCTACAACCATCTGGGGTACTGCTATGCCTGGCAGGGAAATCATGCCCAGGCCCTGCAGGCACTGAACCACTATCTTCAGCTCGACCCTTCCACCAATGCATACGACAGTCTGGGTGACGCCTACATGCTCGCCGGAGACTACGAGCGGGCCGAAGCCATGAAGACAGACGCAATCGCGCGGGATCCAACGCTTTATTATGCCAAGCGCAGCCTGGTGTTTCTCGACATGCTGCGCGGCCGCTACCGGGCCGCCCGCGAGAAGCTTGACCTGCTTCTGGGCCAGGGGATCGACGGCATCGAAAAGTCCCGTTTCCTGGCCGTAAAAGCCTACTACCACTATCAGCTCGGTGAACTCCAGCCGGCCCGGCAGGCCTGCGAACAGGGACTTCAGATTCTGAACGACGGGCTCAGCAGCGATGCGCCCCACGACGAACTGGTCTGGCTCAAGGGCCTGATCGAACTCGAAGGCAAAAATCTGTCCGCGGCCAACGCAGCCCAGATGCAGTTGCGCCGGATGCTGGATGCAGGCTCAATCACGGCCATGAACTACAAGCCGGCCTACAAACATTGGCTGCATCTCCTCGCCCGCATCCGGGCCACCGAGGGGAAAAAGGATGAGGCGCTGCTCGCCATCAAGGATCTGGAGTGGGTGAAGGACAAGCTCGGTTATTGGAGCACCCCATACGATTACACCTTCTTCATGGACAGCATCGGCCGGATCTTTGCCCAACTGGGCGCGCCACAGGATGCCGAGCGCTCCTTCCGGGCGGCGCTGGCCTATAATCCCCATTATGCGCCGGCCCACTTCCATCTGGCGGCGACTCTGATGGGCTCCGGACGGGGCCCGGATGCCAAAATCGAGCTCCAACAGTTCCTGTCCCAATGGAGCACGGCCGACACCAACGTCCCCGAAATCATCGCAGCCAGGCGGATGATGGCCGCGTTCCCGAACAAATAGCGCTGTTCAGACGGGAGCGGCCGCCCCCACAACAACGGCGAGCGCTCCAACCCGCATTTCTCGCCAGCTTTGGTTCAGCGGCCTGATCTCATCCCCTTCACCCAGAGGTAATAGCACGGGACACCGAGCGCAATCGTGCCCAGTGCAATCGTTGAAGCCAGGGGGCGGCCATTGAAAGCCACAACCATGAGCACGAGACTGGCAATCAGATAAAACACCGGAACCACGGGATAGCCCCACACCTTCGCCGCCAAATCGTTGCCGATCCCCCTCTTCCGCGCCAAAAATATTCCGGCGACTGCCAGCCAGGGGAACACACCCAGGGCAAAGCCGATGTAGTACGTGATCTGCTCAAGGGTGCCGGTAACGACCATGAGTATGGCGAGCGCTCCCTGGATCAGGATGGAAATGCCGGGGACGCCATAGCGCGGGTGAACCCGGGCGGCAATGGGCATGAATAGCCGGTCCTGCGCCATAGCGTAATAGACACGAGGGCCGAGGATGATATAGGCACTCAATGAGGAAAGCAGCGCCAGTCCGGCAAGCAATCCCAGCAGGCTGCCGACCTCGCCGCCGAATGCCCGGACCGATGCCTCTTTGACGACCTCTTCCATCCCCTGCAACTCGCCAAATGGAATGGACTGAAGGATGAAAAGGTTCACGGCCAGATACAGGACGATCACGATCCCGGTGCCGGCAAGCAGGGATATCGGGAGAGTGCGCCGCGGTTCCTTCAGCTCCCCGGCGATGTAAGCGCTGGCGTTCCAGCCGCTGTAGGCGAACATGACGAACATCATGGCCGTCCCGAAAGAATATGAGCCCGTCGAGTTCCCGGCGTTGAAGGTCAAGGCCGAGCCCGTCCACCCCGCCAGCGCCAGTCCAAAAGCAGCAAGTCCCAGAACGATCGCGATCTTGACACCGGTCAACACGTTCTGAACCGCCGATCCGATGCGGATGCCGAGATAGTGGACCGCCGTCAGAGCCAGGATGATCAGAATGGCGCTCCCTTTTTTTACAAACAGCAGCTCCGCATCGGTGATGCCCGGCAGGCGCACTTGAAGCCCGCTGAAAACATACCCGGAAAATCCGAGAGCCGATGCCGCGATGGGCGCGGAAAAGCCTGCAATCAGGCTGGTCCACCCCGTAAGAAACCCGAGCGCCGGGTGATAGAGCTTCTTGAGATACACATACTCCCCGCCCACTTCGGGCATGCGGGTGGCCAGCTCCGCATAGCAGAGGGCGCCGCAGATTGCGATGCAGCCGCCGAGAATCCAGCAGCCGATGACCCACCCGCCCCCCGGCACCATCGCCGCCACATAGCCGGTGGTCGTAAAAATGCCGGCGCCGATAATGTTCGCCACCACAATGCTGGTCGCCGTTAAAGGGCCGATCTTTCTCTGGACCCGTTCCACCCCGCGCGCACTCTCACCTCCAGCCATCATCAGATCGCTCCATAAGAATCGTATCGGTTATGAACTTCGTGCAGACGGCACCCCGCTCCTGGCCCCAATTCTGTTCACTTAAGCGCAATTCAAAAAATCAAGCCACGGATTTCATTGCAGCCTATCTCTTAGGGTCGGCCTCTATTGGGGCCACCTGCATAATCCGTGGCAGGCTTTTTGTGCCGACACGCACCGCCGCTGCCTTTAGGGCCTGTCAATAAATAAAGGTTGCACTTTGCTGGGGCCCCCAGGCCGGCCGGCAAGGCGCGAACGACGAGCATACCCGGTGTGGTATGTAAGGAGCGAGCAACGCAGCAGGCGGGCCTGCGGGCCGCAGCCCGAAGGGTTGCGGCGGCGGGCGGGCATCTGCGGCGTTGCCGCTCCTCGACGATGTCCTCACATCGCCTGCGTCGCGGCGCCTGGCATTTGCCCGCCCGGCGCTCGCGACAAAGTGTAACCTTTATTTATTGACAGGCCCTTAGTGAACAGTATTGGGGCTAGCGGATCTTCCCATCGGTCTTCCACAGATAGAGAGTGCGGATCCGGCCACCGGAGTCCTTGAAGGAATCGACTTTCAGCGGTTCCCAGTCGTCCATGTCGAACGCGTGGGAGACAATGCGCGAGCCGGGCTTGAGATCCCTGGTCAGGATGGGCCGCAGTTTCATGTTCGAATCCGGCAACAGGTACAGGGTGACCACCGTCGCCCTGGAAACGTTTACAGTCAACGCGTCCTGCTGCAGGAATTCAACCAGGTTTTCCACCCCTTCCTTCTTGGCGTTGGCCTTGGATTCAGCAATGCGTTGAGGATCGATATCCACGCCGACCCCATGCGCGCCATACTTCTTGGCCGCCGTAATCACAATCCGGCCATCCCCGCAACCCAGATCATAAACGATATCCTTCGCCGTGACTTCCGCCAGGGCCAGCATTCGATCCACGACATCCTGGGGAGTTGGCACATATGGGGCAAGACTCTCCTGCGAGGGGAGGGGTCCCGGGGTCCCCAGGGAAAACCAATCATGCCCGATGAGGATGGGGCAGGATATCAGAACGGCAATAACGAAGAGCGGCATCCATCGTCGTTTCAGCATAAACAATCTCCTATTGGGCGTGAATAAGCGGTGGCGCTGCCTGCAATACGAGTAATGGACAATATGATAGAGAAAGCAGACATAAATCGCGCCCCCGGGCGCATCCGCAGGCGGAATATACCCGCTTGCCGATGGACGCCTACCGGAATGAAATTGGTCTCCTTGGACACCACAGCACCGCGCATCTGTTGTCGGTTTCAGGCCCGACGGTATCGATCCAAATGGCCCGAGTATTGCCCAATCGGGCCTGCGATTCAAGAAAATCGGCTCCGGCCGGTGATCCGGGCCGGAACGCCGGATGATCCCGGCCGGATTGATGCCCGGCAGTATTCACGAAGCAGGACATCGCGGGACACGGAATGACGCGGATGAGCACGGATTGGATCGGTGTTTAGGGGTTTTTTTCCGGGCCTGAACGACCCGGCGCTGCGCGCTGCCCGGCATTTTCCGGGACAGACCGTCGAGGGCTCCAATCGAACCTCTTTGGTCAATCCCGGCCCGCGTCGTCATGCGGCGGTCTCGACCGAAAAATATCGGGGCAAAAGCCTTGCCCGTGGTCTTCGGTGTCCGCAACTGTTTAGCCGATGCTGAACAGCAGAACGCAAAGACACAAGGACGCAAGGAGATTCCTTTCGGTTCGCGGGCGTGGGCGGCCTTCGGCCGCATCCTTGGGCGAGCCGCGGGAGAAAGCGCAATCCTCCTGAGTAGCAGCCGCCAGCGCTTTCTCCCGCGGCTCGCCCAAGGATGCGCCAGCGCGAAGCGCTGCGCCCACGCCTGTTGCTCAGTGTCGATCTTTGCGTCCTTGCGCCCTTGCGTCTTTGCGTTTTGCTTCTTCATCCATTTGATTTGGCCAAACAATTGCCGGTGTCCTAAATACTTCTGTTAGGAGCGAATTCCGGTGCCACGTATTGATGTTTGCGCGTTTGCGAAAGACTTTCATGAATAATACGCGATAATGTCCGGCGGCTTTGATTTTCTGGGTTTGATCTTATAATCTTCTATCTTTTCGACAAGGCTGAGGAAACCAAATGAACAGGGCCATACGCGTCCGCTTTGCTCCGAGTCCCACTGGCTACCTCCATGTCGGCGGCGCCCGTACGGCTCTCTTCAACTGGCTGTTCGCCCGTCACTACGGCGGCCGCTTCATTCTGCGCATCGAGGACACCGACCGGGCACGTTCCTCGGAGAATATGGTGGCCGGCATCCTGGATGGGATGCGCTGGCTTGGGCTGGATTGGGACGAAGGGCCGTTGTACCAGTCGCAACGGATCGATCGCTATCAGGCGTTTGCCCAGCGCCTCCTCGAGAGCGGACATGCCTATCGCTGTTTCTGTTCTCCGGAAGAACTGGCCGGGCGCAGGGGCGTCAGGGGTGACGCGGCCGGCGCAAGGCTATATGACCGCCATTGCCTGGAGATCTCATCGGAAGAGTCGGCGTCCCGCGCCGGTGCCGGCGCGCCCTTCGTCGTGCGGTTCCGCGTTCCGGAAGGTGAAACCTCCTATATCGATCATGTCTTCGGAGCCATCGAGGTCGATCATGCCAACCTGGAAGACTTCGTTCTGCTTCGATCCGACGGCATGCCAACCTATCACCTCGGCGTGGTGGTCGACGACTTCGACATGGATATTTCCCACGTCATCCGCGGCGCCGATCACATCTCGAACACACCGAAGCAGATTCTCCTGTATCAGGCGATCGGCCATCCCCTCCCGGAATTCGCCCACCTTCCGCTCATCCTGGGACCCGACAGGCAACGGTTATCCAAGCGCCACGGAGCCACTTCGGTGACAACCTATGCGGAGATGGGGTATCTCCCCGACGCCTTTTTCAATTTCCTCGCCCTCCTGGGCTGGTCTCCAGGCGATAATCGGGAACTCCTGTCGCGCCATGACCTGATCAGTCTCTTTACCCTCTCCGGTGTAGGCAAGGCCAATGCCGTTTTCGGTATTGATAAGCTAAACTGGTTCAATAGCGAGTACATGAATCTGGCGCCTCCGGAGGAAATGCGCCGGCTCGCCACCGAGGAGTTGAGATCGGCTCAGGTATGGACCGACTCCGCTGGCGAGCTGGATCCGGAAGCCATGGATCGCACTCTGGCGCTGCTCAGGAACAGGGTCCAGGTGCTGAAGGATTTCAGCGGCCGGTTTCGCCCCTACTTTGCTGATCAATTCGAATACGACCCTCCGGCGGTGGCCAGATTCCTGAACGACCCGCATCTCCGTGCGGTGCTCCCCGCCCTGATCGACCGGTATGAAGGCGACAACGTATTCACGCTGGAATCAACGGAACAGAACCTGCGGGCTCTGGCCAAAGAGAGGGGAATCAAATCCGGAGTGCTTATCAACGCACTCAGGGTCGGGCTTACGGGCCAGGGGGTGGCTCCCGGGCTCTTCGAAGTGATGCGCGCGCTCGGCCGGCACCGGACCCTGAGCCGCATGCGCCGGCTGGCGGACTTTCTTGAATCTCATCCGGTTCTCCCCGTGGAGGAATAGCGAAATGACCAGGCTGGGCGTCAACATCGACCATATCGCCACCATTCGAGAGGCTAGGCGGGCCATCGAGCCTGACCCGGTGGCCGCCGCCGTGCTGGCGGAACTTGCTGGAGCCGACGGCATCACCGTCCATCTGCGCGGCGACCGGCGCCACATCAAGGACATTGATGTCAGGCGTCTGCGCGAAATCGTCACCACCCGGCTCAATCTGGAGATGGCTGCGGCCACCGAAATGGTACGCATCGCCCTCGAACTTCGCCCCGATCAGGCGACGCTGGTGCCTGAAAAACCCGGAGAGATCACAACCGAGGGGGGGCTCGATGCTGTGCGGAACATGAGACAGCTCGCGGCCGCGATTCGCAGGCTCCAGAAAGGCAGCATCCAGGTGAGCCTCTTCATCGACCCGGAGCCGGCCCAGGTGGATGCCGCGGCCCGGCTGGGGGTTACAATGATCGAGCTCAACACGCGTGCCTTCTCCGAATCATGCCCGCGCAGCCCTGACCTGGCGGGGCCAGCCTATAAAGGGGAGCTGACCAAGGTCCTGACGGCAGCAGCCCGGGGCTCGGAACGCGGAATGAGGATCCTCGCCGGACACGGGCTGACCTACCGCAATGTCGGCGCGATCTCCGGTATCCCCATCATTGAGGAGCTGAACATCGGCCACAGTATCGTGGCACGCGCCGCCCTCGTCGGCATGCAGCAGGCGGTCGCCGAGATGCTGGCCGTCATGAGGCGCGCCCCCGGGCGCGAAGCAGTATAAGGGGCTGCTGCTCCGAAAATAACATTCCCGAGACCCCGCGCCGGAGGCGCTTTGGAGTGCGGCGCCACGGCGCCGCCTTCAACATACGGGATGGCAAATGCGGCGTCATTCCCTGAACCTTATACGCATCTTGCTCGCGACAGGCAAACTCGCTGGAGGCGGGTGCCGGCCCTTGCGGGCCTCATTTCTCAACCACTCCCTACCCCGCGCTGACGCGCGGGTCTAGGTACTGCCGGCGCTTCGCGCCTGGATTTCGTGACCATCGCGGCATGGCTCCTGATTTTGGCCACAGGTGGTGCGGGCGTTCGATTGATCCATGGACATACATGCCCGAGGTCCGAGGGGCCGGCAGTACCTAGGCCCGGCCGTAAGGCCGGGAATGGGATGGCTCGGGAACGAGCGCCGACGGCGCGGCACAAAAACTCTTGTTTTTTCCAGCATGAAGATGCGTATAAGGTTCAGGTCATGCCGCCGCACTCCAAGGCGCTGCGCGCGACATCTGCTGTTTTCATGCGTCACCGGGTGCGCCCCAAGCGCATGAGGAGCTGATCCGAAAATAGGCTCTACATGCACCAGACATCGGGGTCGGCATCGGGATCGGGGTCGCAATCGCTATCGATATCGAAAACGACCCCGATTCCGATAGCGATGACGACTGCCACTCCTCTGCGGCCCATCTTTTTCATTCGTCACCGGGTGCGCCCTGACGCGTGAGGAGCTGGTGAGAAATGCGGGCTGGTACGCGGTGCCGCTCCGTCTTCGACCGCGTTCTTCCGTGTCCCCGGCGACCGGGCATGGTAAACTGCGGCCCCGGTATCAACCAGGCCGTGGGAAAGGGAGAAGGCCTTGCCGGATAAGCCAAAATCCATGTCCACTCTGTTTCTGGTCGCCACCCCGATCGGCAATCTCGAGGACCTGTCGATGCGCGCTCTGCGCATCCTCAAGGAAGTCGACCTGATCGCCTGCGAGGACACCCGGCACACTTCCAGGCTGCTCAACCATTACGGGATTGCAACTCCCCGCGAAAGTCATCACGAGCACAACGAGACCACCCACACGCGCCGGCTGCTGACGCTTCTCGAGGCGGGAAAAAGTATCGCCCTGGTTTCCGATGCCGGCACACCCCTGCTCTCGGATCCGGGATACGCACTGGTTTCGGCCTGCCTGGAGGCCGGGTTCCCGGTTGTACCGATCCCGGGGCCCTCCGCCGCAATCGCCGCGCTGACCGCGTCCGGATTGCCCACCGACTGCTTCTTCTTCGCCGGTTTCCTGCCATCCAGAAAGGCGCAGCGTCTCAAGAGGCTCCGGGAAATCGCACCTGTGCCCGCAACCCTGGTCCTGTATGAGGCGCCTCACCGTCTGCTTGCAGCCCTGGAAGACATGATCGATGTCCTGGGGGATCGCGGGGCGTGCCTGGCCCGCGAGCTGACCAAGATCCACGAAGAGTGGCTGCGCGGTTCCCTCTCGGAAATCCTGGCAATCCTGCGCTCACGGGCTCTGATCCGAGGTGAAATCACCTTGATGGTCGATCGCGGGACGGCGGAGTCAGCCTCGCCGAAATCCTGTTTTCCGGAGTCGATCGCCCGGCACCTCGAAGAAGAGATGCAACGAACCCACGCTTCACGGAAGGATGCCTTGAAGGCCATTGCCCGCCAGCGCGGCATCTCCCGCCGGGACGCCTACCGTCAACTGGTCGGGGAAAAGCAGTAGCCATGAGTCCACCCGAGCCGCAATCCCGTCAGAAAGCCTTCGGGACACCGACGAACACAACTGCTCAGGTTCCGCCTCTCCCCTCCAGTTCCCCGGGCAGATATCCAGCCTTCCTGCCCGCCTGGAATATATCCATGCGATCCTGGCGCCAGAGCTTCAGCTTGCCCTCCAACTCCAGGATTTGCCCGCGCAGCTGTTCCGGCGATGGAGACAATCCGGCCCCTCTGGATCCGCCGATTACCATCAGAGGTTTCCACCGTTCCGCCTCGGCACGCGCCTTGAGCTGCTTCAACCGTTCTTCACCCTGTTGAATGTCCCGGTCGAGTTTCAGCAACCTGGTCTGAAACGAGCGCAGCGTGGCTCCGGGTGCGGCCTTGGGTGCCGCCGGTGCCTTCTCGGCTAATCCCGGACCAGGAGAAAAGATGCTGATCGCTGCCCCCGGCGCCAGGCACCCGGCATCCGCCGCTTCAATCCGTTTCTCCCGGATGCCCTCACGATCCAGCTTCTGCCGACGCTCCGCTTCCCGGCGGGCCGCCTCGGCCAACGACTGGCAAGGACTTGCCAGCGCATTCGCCAGAATCGCCACAAATACCAGCAGAATCCCTCTCCCTCTTCGCTTCATACCTCATCTAACCGCCGGAGGGGTATTTTGAGCGAATAAAAATGATCTTCGGAGATTTCTTTTTTGCATTCTGACCCGATGGTCAAACCTGCGCTCTTCATGGAGAAAGGATCGGAAGTCCTCTCAGGACGCGGATGAACACGAATCGGCCCTGGATGCTTCCAACCATTCTTTTGCGAGTGAATAGTATTGGGTATCGGGGCTAGACCATGAGCTCTGGGGCAACAACCGGGAAGGCCTGTTCGTAGGCTGCGGCAAATTGCAATAGCCTGAATTCCTCAAAATGGCCGGCCAGCACCTGCAATCCGACAGGCAGCCCTTCAAGGGTGAATCCGCAGGGGAGAGAGAGTGCCGGCACCCCGGCCAGGTTGGCCGTGACCGTGTAGATATCGGAAAGATACATGGCCAGCGGATCCTGCATCCGTTCGCCGATGCGGAACGCCGGAGTGGGACTCACGGGAGCCAGAAGCGCGTCCACCCGGGCAAAGGCGTGGTCGAAATCCCGCCGGATCAGGGTGCGCACCCGCATGGCGCGACCATAATAAGCCTCATAGTATCCCGATGAGAGGGCATATGTCCCGATCATGATGCGGCGTTTCACCTCGGGCCCGAATCCGGCGCTGCGGCTGCGAGCATACATCTCACCCAGTTCCTGCGGGCCCTCTGACCGCCGACCGTAGCGCACGGCGTCAAAACGCGCCAGATTGGAGCTCGCTTCGGCCGGCGCCAGCACGTAATAATCGGCGATGGCGTAATCAGTGTGGGGCATGGATATATCAACCAGATCACAACCGAGCGCCCGCGCATTGTCCATGGCTTTGTCCACCACTGCACGCACCGCCGGATCCAGGCCGGCGCCAAAATATTCCCTCGGGATTCCGAGCCGCATGCCCGTAACCGGCGCCCCCAGGCCGGCGAGGTAGTCAGGCACTCCGCCCGGCGCTGCAGTCGCGTCATGGGCATCCGGCCCGGCAATTACCGACAACAGCAGCGCAAGGTCGCGGGCGTCGTGTGCAAACGGCCCGATGCAATCGAGGGAAGAGGCAAAAGCAACCAAGCCGTAACGGGAAACCCGACCATAGGTCGGCTTCAGGCCCAGGATGTTACAGAAGGAGGCCGGTTGGCGCACTGATCCCCCGGTTTCAGAGCCCAGCGCCAGGGGCGCCATTCCCGCCGCGACGGCTACGGCGCTGCCGCCGCTGCTCCCGCCGGCCACACGCTCGAGATCGTAGGGATTGCGCGTCGTCTGATAGGCGGAGTTTTCCGTCGAGGAGCCCATCGCAAACTCGTCGCAGTTGGCCTTGCCGAGCACAAACGCCCCGGCGGCTTCCAGGCGTTCCACGGCGGTGGCATTGTAGGGGGGCACAAAATCCTCGAGCCAATTCGAGCCGCAGGTGGTCCTGAGCCCGCGCGTGCAGATGTTGTCCTTGACCGCTACCGGCACGCCGGCCAGTGGCAGACCACCCGATTCTGGCACCCGGCGATCCACTTCCACCGCATGCGCCAGGACGCGGTCCGGTTCAACCGTGATTAAAGCCCGGAGCGTGGGATCGGCTTTCTGCCATCGCTCCAGCGCGGCGCGCGCCACCGCCTCCGCCGTGATGGAACCGGCATTCACCGCATCCCGAATCGCCAATGCGCTGTGCAGATTCACCTCTTGCCCTCACTCTCCCGAAACCCCGCCCCTCGCAGTTGTTTGGATCGCGCCGTACCGGCTCGAACGGGAGGCGCGGACACATCCGCAGCAAGGCACATGCCGTCATCCGGGATCAGATTACCCTGGGCACCCGAAAATGCCCTTCACCCCGGTCCGGGGCATTTTGGAGAGCTTCAGCCACGGACAACGAAGGCTGAGTTTCATCCTCACGGAACGGGCACGCCTCAAAATCCCCGGCGAGCGGAACGTGACTCGTCGGCTCCACCCCCTCAACGTTCAGTTCCCTCAGCTTTTCGACGTAGCCGAGAATCCGCTGAAACTGACCGGTGAACTCATCCAGCTCCGGCTCGCTGAAATGGAGCTTCGCCAGTTCGGCGATCCTGATCACGTCGTCACGGCTTATGGTCATAACTCATCCCTGTTCCGGCAGGCACGCAGCCGGTGCCGCTGCCTCAAACCAGCGAAAATAGCGGCGCGCGCGGGCGATATCCTTTCGTATTTGCGCCGCCAGCGCCTCAATGCCGCCAAAGCGCCGTTCCTCGCGCAGATACATGAAGAGCTCGAGCGCAGAGTTGCGCCCATACAGGTCGCCCGAAAAGTCGAGAAGGTGGGCCTCGATCATCACCGTCCGGGGATCGAGATCTGACGCTACCGTGGGGCGCACGCCGATGTTGGCGACGGCCGGATAGCGTCGTCCGTCGACAGTGAGCAGCGCTACATACACCCCGTGGCGCGGAATCAGTTCATTGGCAGTGTTCAGGTTCGCCGTAGGAACCCGGATAGCGGTTCCGATTGCCGCTCCATGCACGATCGTCCCTTCCAGGCCAAAGGGACGGCCGAGCAATCGCCTGGCCAGGGAGACGCGGCCGCCTATCAATGCCTGGCGGATGGCGGTACTCGAAACCCGGCGCCCACGGAACTGTACCTGGGGGATTCTCCAGACCGTGAATCCCTCCTCGGCCCCAATCTCTTTAAGCAGATCAAAACTCCCTTCGCGCCTGTGTCCGAAGGCAAAATTGGGCCCGACATGGATTTCGGCGGGCCTGAGTTTTCGCGAAAGGATGTTGACCGCAAAATCGCGCGCGCTGGTGCTGGCCAACTCATGAGTGAACGGAATTACGACCGCCAGGCCGATCCCGAGTCCTTCCAGCGTGGCCAGTTTCTGATCGAGGGTCTGGATGAGCCTCGGAGCATAATTCGGCGCCAGGATCTGCAGGGGGTGAGGATGGAAGGTCACCACCGCTGGGGTGCCCTGAATATGCTCCGCCCGCTCCACCAGATCGCGCATGAGCTGCCGGTGCCCGAGATGTATACCGTCAAAGTTCCCGATCGTCGCCACCGGCCGGGGCATATCGCAGGGGAGATCCTCCAGTCGGCGAATTACCTTCATGGCCATCTCAAACCTGCTTGATTCATGAATAAATGGTCGCAAGACATTTCCGGACAGGGAAGGA
Source organism: Terriglobia bacterium (assembly GCA_963824985.1). Classification (GTDB taxonomy): domain Bacteria; phylum Acidobacteriota; class UBA6911; order UBA6911; family UBA6911; genus JAFNAG01. Next base: position 111,231 of record CAWGRQ010000025.1, on the reverse strand, counting down.
CGCGGACGGACACGGAGCGGCGCCCTATCCTGATATTCATTCGTATGCGAAAGAGGTCCATAATCAATGCGGGCTAGGGCAGCTTGATGTGCTTGACCTTCGCCATGAACTTCATGCGAATGTCAAACAACAGCTTTTCGAGCAACTGGTCTTCGTCCGCCGTCAGATTCCCTTTGGTCTTCTCCTTGAGCATGCCCAGAAGGTCCACTGCATCCCGGGCCGCGTTCAAATCCTCTTCCGTTTTGTTGGTGATCGGATTAGGCAATTCGCCCAGAAACATCAGACTTTCCGTATAAAACGAGAAAATGTACGAAGCGAAATCGATCGGCGCGTGGGCGCGGGGCGCCTCGCCGGACACTGAGCCCGGCTGCTCGCTTTCTGCCCGGCCTGAAGGATCCGGCCGCTTGCGATCCTCTTCCGCCGGTTGAGTGCGCGGATTCCCGGTTTCGGTGAAGGATCGTTTGTCGGTGACTTTAAAGCCCTCTTCTTCCTGTTCTTCTGACATAGTTTGCCTCTAAGGTGGCTGCTGATCCCGGTGACGAAAAATGCTAGCATCCGCCCGGCAGCGGCTCAAGCTAAATTGCCGCCTCCGCGGCGGAGCATGTCAGCCTGATGCCGGCCGATCGCATCTGCGGTATGATAGAGGATTGCCTGGTTATTCTTGTTCGCGTCCGTTCGTGCAACGGGAACCGGCAGAGAGGAACGGTGGATGAAGAAGCGAGCCGACATTCAAAGTTTAATCGACCTGGTAGCGCGCCTGCGCAGCGAGACCGGGTGTCCCTGGGACCGGGAACAGACTCGTGAAACCCTTAAGCCAATGCTTATCGAGGAAGCCTACGAGGTGCTCGATGCCCTCGACGCATCGGATCCGCTGGAACTGAAAGGCGAACTGGGGGACCTGCTCTTTCAGGTGGTGTTCCATGCCCAGATCGCCCGGGAAAAGGGGGAATTCGAACTGGCGGATGTCATCGATCGCGTCCACGAAAAGATGATTCGGAGACACCCGCACGTGTTCGGCGACGCCGACCTGAAAACCTCCGAGGATGTGCTGAAAAACTGGGAGGACATCAAGGCGGGCGAGCAGTGGGGTCCCTTCGTCCTCCCTTCCGGATTCTGAAAAGTCCCTCCTGGATGGCATCCCGGCAAAACTCCCCGCCCTGCATGAGGCCTACCAGATGACCGCCAAAACCGCCAGGGTCGGATTTGACTGGCCGGACCTCGATGGGATCCTGCGCAAGCTCCAGGAGGAAGCGGACGAGCTCAGGGCTGCGCACGAGGCCAGGGACAACGAGCACATGGCTCGGGAAGTCGGAGATCTGCTCTTTGTGGCCGTAAATGCGGCCCGATTTCTCGGAATCGATCCCGAAACAGCGCTCCGGCGCAGCAACCGCAAGTTCAACCGGCGCTTCCGCTATGTCGAGTCGGCGATCAAGCGGCAGGGGCGCGAGCCTGAAAGACGCGTCCCTCGTCGAAATGGACGCCCTGTGGGAAGAGGCCAAGGGAAAGAGAACCGGGATAAAGGCACGGACCGACTCTCGCAGTCAATCTGCCCCGCCGGCTCAAGTAACAATATTGAAGTGCTCGATGTGCAGGCTCGGATCGGATTTGACAAGCACATCGCGCTTCAATAGGTCGCGCAATCTCTTCCAGCACGGCGGATTCGGTTTCGCGCAGCGCCCGGGCGACATCCGGGTGAACGCGGATCATGACTTCATGGTGTTCGCGCACCGACTCCTTCATCTTCTCCAGCTCGTGATAGATGTTATAGCAGGTGGTCGCGACCGACTTGACCAGGCCGGAACCGTAGCAGTACGGGCAAGGCTGGCAGAGAGCGCGCTCCAGAGATTGCTTGACCCGCTTGCGGGTGATGGCCACCAGCCCGAATTCGTTGAACTCGAGGATCTTGCTCGGTGCTTTGTCGCTGCGCCAGCTCCAGGGAAAGGGCCTCCATGACCCGCTTGCGGTTCTTCCGCTCATCCATGTCGATGAAGTCGATGACGATGATACCGCCCAGGTCCCGCAAGCGTATCTGCTTGACGATCTCTTTGACCGCCTCGAGATTGGTACGGGTGATCGTCTCCTCCAGGCTGTTTCCCTTCCCGACAAACTTGCCGGTGTTGATGTCGATGCTGACCAGCGCTTCCGTCTGGTTGATGACGATGTAGCCGCCGCTCTTCAGCCAGATCTTCGGCTGCAGCAGCTTGTCGATTTCGGAGGTGATGCCGAACTCGTCGAAGATGTAGTTATCCTTGGTGTACAGCTTCACACGATGAACCAGGTTCGGATAGATCTTGTCGACGAACTCCACGACATTCTGATATTCCGTCCTCGTCGTCGACCCGGATGCTGGCGAACTCGAAGGAAAACTGATCCCGCAGCAGGCGCTGGACCAGGCTCAATTCCGAATGAATCATGCGCGGCGCGGACACCCGCTCCGACTTCGAACGAATGTCCTCCCAGACCTTGACCAGGTAGTTGAGGTCGCTGGTCAGATCCTCTTCGCTGTGCTCCTCGGCCGCGGTCCGGACGATCACCCCGCCCGTGAAGCGGTCGCGATGCTTGAGGATAACGTCCCGCAGACGGATCCGTTCGCCTTCCGACCCGATCTTTCGGGACACGCCGACATGATCCACGGTCGGCATATACACAAGATACCGCCCCGGCAGGGCAATATGGCTGGTGACGCGAGCGCCTTTTTTGGCAATCGGCTCCTTGGCTACCTGAACCAGGATCTCCTGCCCTTCGCGCAACATGTCGTCAATCGACTGGCGCTCCGGCTTGTGCGTGTGCCGCGCCGTCGTGAAACGCTTCCGGCGCGCTCCGGTCCCCCGGCGCCGTGCATTGAATCCTCCAGCCGAACCTCCCGTCCCTTCCACGGAAAACGGCAGCACCTCGCCTCCCGAACCACCGAGAGTCGCATGATCGAGGGGGGGCGCTTCGGTGGACTCCGATGTCGGAGTCGCGGTACTGGGAGCACTCTCCTGGCCGGCGGGCGGATCCATCGGAAGACTCGAGCCGTCAGGGGGCGCCGCACCGGCTTCGGGATTCACCGGCGACTCACCGGCCTCCATACGGGGCAGTTCCGTGGGACCCGGGATTACCGTAGGTACCAGAAAGCCGGCGGACTCGAGCCCATTCTCAAGGTCGCGCTCCGTTTGCTGGCTCAGCTGCCAACTCTCGACAGTTGCAGCAGTCGTCCCATCTGCAGCGGCCGGTTGGGCTTCCGGTCTGCCCGAATCGGATCGCTCGCGACGGTCGCGCCACCGCGATTTCTCACCCTTGCGCTCCCGGTCGCGATCACGAGGTTCCCGATCGCGCCGCGGCTGGCTTTCCTGCACCTCGGTTTCCGCCAGCACGGTTTCGGCCTTCGCTTCCGCTTCACCGAACACCTTGTCGTACTCTTCGGTATCTTCCACGAAGTCGGAGACATACAGAAAGGCATCCTTTTCCAGGCCGATCTGCACAAATGCAGATTGCATCCCCGGAAGTACTTTGGTCACCCTCCCCTTGTAAATGTTGCCCAGAATCCCCCGGTTTCGATTACGTTCGATATAGAGCTCCGCGAGCTGGTCATCTTCCAGGATTGCGACCTTGGTCTCCAGCGCAGTGCTGTTGACGATCATTTCTTTAATCATGCATAACTCCTGCTTGTGCAGAGGGAAAGCGTTCGGCAGGCGAAAGTTGCGGTCCTGGAGCGGAAGGCAGGCTGCGCCGACAATAATAGAGCGTCAGACCTCTTGCCCAGGCACCAGGCTGGGGAGCGGTGTCGGGACCGGAATCCCGGGCCCGTGTTCATCTCCTATCCCGTCTTTCCGGAGGAGAGAGGTTCATCCGACTTGTACTGAAAATCACTGGCCTGCATTGATGGCGGCAGCGCCTGCCGATCAACATAGATCAACCCACGTTATTCTGATGGTCTCCCGGTTCCGCACCGGGAATAGAAAAACCGGTGGCGGGGCGCAGTGCAATGAGTCTCTGACTCGTACCCGGCGGATATCCTGTAAAATAAACCCGTTCCTTGGATGTACCTCTTGCCCGCCGCAAACAACCTCTGATCAGTTGTAAGCGTCAGTTGTAATGTTCAATTCATCGTCTTGCGAATCACCCTGTGCTAAATCCCCTGGCCGTGCCTCGGCGGCACCATTTCGGTTATTGCTTTTTACCCGGATATTGCCGCTGCAAAGCCGGCCCTGAACGGGGAAAACCTGGCGGCAAACTCATCATGCCCCATATGCATGACCAGTACAGTTTGCCATATCCTCATAATCATAAGTGGGATAGAGGAAAATTTCAATCGCATTCACCGAGCGGGCGGGGAGTAGGGGATTCATCAGTACGTTAATCTATTTCCAGGACGCGGAAGAACGCTGGCAAAAGCGCCCGGGGCTTGCCCGAAAACCCAGCTGCGTACGAAGGCGGCGTTTTTCCGCGTTCCATAAAAATACGTCATCGTATTTATGGGATCGTGTAATAAGGTTGAAAAATGATGACGGGAGGCAATTTCCCTAGTAAGGTAACCGCAAGGAGGATCCCATGGCCTATTGCACAAATTGCGGTACTCAGGTCGACGGCGAGTTTTGCACCAAGTGTGGCAAGGCGGTCGGCGCTTCACCCCCCCCCACCCAGCAGTCTTCATCTGCGGCATACCCTTCCTATCCACAGTCTGCGACCCCATCCGGCGCTCCGCCGGCCCGGAAACGCGGCCCGCTCTTCTGGATCCTGGTAGGCTGCGGCGGTCTCATCCTGATCGGCGGAATTCTCGTAGTCGCATCGGGCCTGTTTTTTGTGCGCATGGCCAAACAGGCCGGAGTCGATCCCGATCTGATGCAGAAGAATCCGTCGCTGGCGGTCGCCAAAATGCTGGCCGCCACAAACCCGGATATCGAGGTCGTCTCCCTCGATGAAAACCTGGGAGTCATCCGCGTGCGCGAGAAGAAGACCGGCAAAATCATGATCATGAATCTCGCCGATGCCAAAAACGGCAAGATCACATTCGAAGACGAGGCGGGCGGAAAGGTGGAGATTCAGGCCCAGGGGGAAGGAGACAAGGCTTCTATCGAGGTCAAGGGGCCAGAGGGAACAATGAAAATAGGCGCAGGGGCGGCGCTCCCCGATTGGCTCCCCGCCTACCCCGGAGCTGAAGCAACCGGTTCCTTCGGGATGCGCGCCGAGGAGGGGAATGCGGGATCATATTCATTCCAGACCGGCGATGCGGTGGAAAAGGTCGCGGTATTCTATGAGCAGACGTTGAGAAAAGCGGGATTTGAGGTTCAGAGGGCGATGACGCAAACGCAAGGGAGCGAATCGATGATCATCCTTTCGGCCGATCACGCCGATTCACAGCGCACCGCCACGATAACGGCAGCGGGCAAGGACAAGGCCACCACCGTCAGCCTGATTTTTGGGACCAAAAAGTGAACCGGGGGGTGAGGATCAGTTGACGAAACGCCGCATGTTGACGTTCATGCCCAGGCTCATGGCCGCGAAAAACGCCAGCAGCGAGGATCCTCCGGCGCTGACGAACGGCAGCGGGATCCCGGCGATGGGGAGCAGCCCCATCACCATGCCGGCATTGATCAGGATGTGAAACAGGAAGAGCGAGAAAACGCCCATGATCATCATGGACCCGATCTTGTCTTTCGCCTCCCGCCCGGCTCTCAGCAGCCGCAGCAGAACCAGAAGGAAGAGCCCGAGGAGCGAAATGCTGCCGACGAATCCTTTCTCTTCCGACAGCACGGCAAAGACAAAATCGGTATGACGCGCGGGGAGAAAGCCGAGCTGGCCCTGCGTCCCCTGCTTGAATCCCCGGCCGAGAAACCCTCCCGAACCAATGGCGATCTTGGACTGCTGGGGCTGATATCCCAGGCCCCTGGGATCACTGGCCGGATTGAACACCGCCTGGATCCGACCCTTTTGATAGTCCTTGAGCATCATCCATCCCGCCGGTAAAACCAGGGCGGCAGTCAGCAGCAGGAAAAAGATATGCCGGCGCTTCAGCCCCCCCAAAAAGGAAAGGCCGGCATAAATCGGCGGGAACGTGATCGCGGTGCCCAGATCGCCCTGAAGCATGACCAGCCCCATCGGTACAAAGGCAATCAGACCGCCAATGAGCAGTTCCGATACCTCCAGATAATCACGATCGCTCTCGGCATAATATTTGGCCAGAAACACGATCACCAGAACCTTCATCAACTCCGATGGCTGGAAGGAGAAGGGGCCCAGGGCCAGCCAGCTTCTGTTGGAATGTACGGTGTGGCCGACCGTCAGAACCAATACGAGGACCGCAAGCCCGCCAAAATAGGCAAAGGCGATGTAATCCGTGTAGAGGTGATAATCGAAATAAAGCAGCACCAGGAAGATAACCAGGGAGAGGCACAGGTAGAGAGCTTGTCGGCCAAGATAGTAGCTGATGCTGGTACCCTGGGTCGTGCTCCAGATGGCAGTCAAACCGGCCGCCGACAGAACCAGCAGCGCCAAAAACCAGAGCCAGTCGAAACTCAGGAGTGAGCGCCGATCCAGTCTCATCGGACCGCTCCCAGGGCCGGCGCGGACAGTGGGGACACGATTTCGGGATGGTTTTTCTTTTCGAAGTAAACCCGGAAAATCTCCTTCGCCATCGGCGCGGCGGCAGCGCCCCCTCCGCCCCCGTGTTCCAGGAAGACAACCACGGCAATCTCCGGATTATCCCGGCTGGCGAAGCCGGCGAACCAGGCGTGGTTCTGCACCGCCGCCTCGTCGGTTTTGATTTGCTTTCTGCGTTGGGCGCTGACCACCTGGACGGTTCCGGTTTTTCCGCAGATATCCATTCCGGGGATCCCGGCGCTGTGGCCGGTCCCCCCGCTGTTCACGCTTGCCCACATCCCGGCGCGGATTCTGCGCCCGCTCTCCGGGTTGATTGGCAACTGTTGCGACCGCCACTGGCGGCCCGGAGTGTGTTCCGCCTCGAGGATGAGGTGGGGGGTGACGAGGAGGCCGTTCGTAGCCAGGGCTCCCACGGCGCGAACGAGTTGCAACGGGGTGGTGGTGATGGCGCCCTGTCCGATGGAAACCGAAATCGTTTCTCCGGCGTACCACCTGGATCCTCCGGGCAGGACACCCGTCCGCTCCTCGGGGAGATCGATCCCGGTCCGCTCGCCGAAACCAAGTGCCTGGGCATGCTTCACGATTGTTTCAATCCCCATCTTTTGACCCAGGGTGTAAAAAAAGATGTTACACGACTGGGCGATGGCACTCTCGAGATTGACGGTCCCGTGACCTGCCGCATTCCAGCAATGGAATACCGTGTTATAAAAGATTGCCGACCCATGGCAGACGACTTGTGTGGCATCATCAACCAGGCCTTCATCCAGACCGGCTTCCGCCATGACCAGCTTGAAAATGGAGCCGGGGGGATAAGTATTCTGGATGGCGCGGTTCTGCATCGGATGTTGCGGGTCACTGATCAGCGCGGTCCACTCGGCAGTCGAAATGCGTGAGGAGAAGCTGTTCGGATTAAACGATGGAGCGCCGGCCATCGCCAGGATCTCGCCGTTGCGCGGATCCATGGCAATGATGGCACCGACGTTGCCGGCCAGAAGCGCCTCGGCCTGGGCCTGGAGGTCAAAGTCCAGTGTCAAACGGAGATCACCTCCGATTATGGCATCCTTTTCCCCCACGACACCCAATTCCCGGCCGAGGCTGTCAACCATAACTTCCCTGGCGCCATTCTGGCCCGTCATGATCTGGTTATAGGTCCGCTCGACCCCGGATCGGCCCACGAGATCCCCGGTGCGGGCTCCGGGGAAGACATTGTTGGCCAGATCTTTTTCCGACACCTCGCCGACATATCCGAGGACATGAGATGCCAGCGTGTCGAAGCGATACAGTCTGCGCGGTGCCGGACCCAGCTGGATCTCCGGATGCTCCATCTGATGCGCCTCGACGATGGAGACATCCGCGATGCCGACATCTTCCTTGACGATGACCGGCTGGTAGGGTGCGGCGCGCCGGTTGCGGTACAGCTGGGCTTCCATGTCCTCTGCCGACACCCCCAGATTCCCGGTGATGAAGGCGGCGGTCTCCTCCTGGCTTTTCATCATTTCCCGATAGAGCAGAATATTCAAGGAGGGCCGGTTATCCACCAGCGGGATGTTGTTGCGGTCGAGGATCGGGCCGCGGGGCGCCACGACCTCGATGCTGCGAATCCGATTTCGTTCCGCCAGACGCGTGTATTCCGCGCCCTGGAGGATCTGCAGCCACCAGAGGCGGATGCCGAGGAGCACGAACACGAAAATCAGCGGTACGTAGAGCCAATTCAGCCGCCGCTGTAGGGGTTGGCGGTTGGATTCGAGCTGGAGCTTTACCATCAACTTAGCTTCTTGGTGTAGACCTGCTTATACGTATCGAGGGCGGCAAACAGGAGCGCGCCCACCCCCGCAGTGATCAGGGCTTGCATGAGCGAGGCGCCGAGGTAGATGCTGCTGGTGGATCGCTGCAGAAGCAGGAACAGAGCGAACATGCTGAGCGAACTGAGGCAGGACGAGGCCGCAATCACAACGAACCGGATCCACAGTCCTTCGACATCAAAACGGCGCACCGCCTCGGCGACCGCGAATGCCGCCAGCGTCTTGCCGAAACCGTTGTACCCGAGAGGCCAGCCGAGAACAGCGTCCTGCAGAATGCCGGTCAGGGAGCCGACAAACAGTGCCTGGGTGCGGCTTCGATAGACAGCCCAATAAATGATCAGAATCAGCGACAGATCGACAAAATTGAACAGGAAGAAATTATTGCCCGCGATCATCTGGGCCACGATCGCCAGAAACGACGAACCGGCCAGAAATAGGTATTTCATACGTCACCGCACACATCTGCCGCGCCGGGAACGGGAGCGCCGGCCGCCGGCTGCGGCCCGCCCAGCACGATCAACACTTCTTCGATCCGGACCAGATCGGCGTCCGGCTCCACCCTCACGGTCCGGAAACCGGTCTTTCCCTTTTGGGAATCCACGACCTTACCGACCGGCAGGCCTTTCGGGTAAATGCCGTCCAGACCGGACGTCAGGATTAGATCGTCGACGTTCACCTCCTCGGTGTTGCTGATGTAATTCAGATCCAGCAGCAGGTTTTCGGTGCCGCGCAATACTCCCGGGGTCCGGGTCCGCTCCACCAGAACCCCGATCGACGCGTCCGCGTTCGTAAGCAGCTGAACCTGGCAACCATATCGCGTCACCAGAACCGTGCGACCGATGACCCCGCCGCTGACATCACCGGCTGGTTCATGCGAATGCCATCCGCCGTGCCGCGATCGAGGAAGAGTGTGTGCGCCAGAAAACTGGGGGAGCGGCCGACCACCCGCGCGCCCAGCGTCCGAAAGGGGGTGACGGCGTTGACATCCAGAAGCCGGCGCAGCCGGTCATTTTCCTCCCGAACCTGGGCGACATCGCGATTCAGGAGCGCCAGCTGCCGCACGCTGTCGTTGAGACGCACGTTTTCGTCGCGCGCGTCGTGCAGCCATACGTAGCCAGTCCAGAGGTCGCCGATCTCCCGGGAGAGGTTGGAGGAGCCGTTCAGGACCGGCGCCCCGGCAGTCAACACCCAGCTTTTGAAAAGCAGCGTGCCGGCCGGATCCTCCACCTGGATCGAAAGCAGCGTCAGATGCAGCAGCAGCAGCCCGATCACCACGTAAGCGATCCGTCCTTCACCTTTCGAGGCAAACTCAATGGACACAGATCCTCCGGAGCAGCTTGAAATCGGTCAGCATCTTGCTGGTCCCGAGCACGACCGAAGAGAGCGGATCCTCCGCGATGAACACCGGCAGCCCGGTCTCCTCCGACAATCTCTTGTCGAAGCGCTTCAGGAGAGCGCCGCCGCCCGTCAGCACGATGCCACGATCCATGATGTCGGCCGAGAGCTCAGGCGGCGTCCGTTCCAGCGCCACCTTGATGGCGTTGATGATAATCCCGATACTGTCGCTCAGCGCTTCCCGAATCTCCTCATCCGTGATCGTGACCGTCTTGGGAACTCCTTCGATCAGATTGCGCCCCTTGATTTCGATCGTCAGCGGGCTGCTCCAGCGGGGCGGCGGAACCGAGCTGGATCTTGATCGTCTCCGCGGTGCGCTCCCCGATCAGCAGGTTGTGCTTGCGTTTGATGTACTGGATGATCGCTTCATCCATTTCATTGCCGGCGACCCGCACCGAGCGGCTGTAGACGATGCCCGACAGCGAAATGACCGCGATGTCGGTTGTGCCGCCGCCGATGTCGACGATCATGTTGCCGCAGGCCTCGGTGATCGGCAGGCCGGCGCCGATGGCGGCCACCATGGCCTGCTCCACCAGGTAGACCTCGCTGGCCTTGGCGCGCAAAGCGGATTCCTGCACCGCCCGTTTTTCCACCTGCGTGATTTCCGACGGGATGCCGATCACGATGCGCGGGCTGAGCAGGTGATTGCGGCTGTGCGCCTGCTTGATGAAATACTTCAGCATCACTTCGGTGACGTCGAAATCGGCGATGACCCCGTCCTTCATCGGCTTCACGGCGACGATGTCGGCCGGGGTCCGCCCGAGCATCTCCTTGGCTTCGCGGCCGACTGCCAGCACTTTCTTGTTGTTCTTGTCGAGAGCGACGATCGAAGGCTCATTGACGACGATCCCGCGCCCTTTGGCGTACACCAGGGTGTTGGCAGTGCCCAGATCGATCGCCAGATCGCTGGAGAAAAACACCGAACATAGATCTGAAATTCATAGTTCCCTATACTGCAACCTTGATACTGTTCTTGGAAAGTTCCTTCGCGCGATACATGGCGGCATCCGCCTTCTTGATCAGCCCTTCCGCCGTGAGCGTGTGCTTCGGACAATTGGCGACGCCAAGGCTGATCGTCAGATGGATGTTCAGATCCTGCGCGACAAATTCGTAATCTTCGACCTTTTTGCGGATACGTTCCGCGATTACCAGAGCCCCGTTGAGAGGCGTTTCCGGCAACACCACGACAAACTCGTCCCCCCCATACCTGCCCACGACATCCGTCTCGCGAAGAATCCGGCGCAAGACCTGTCCCATCTCGGACAGGGCCAGACTGCCCGACGAGGTGGCCAAAGGTGTCGTTGACGCGCTTGAATCCGTCGACGTCGATAAACAGGAGCGACACCTTCTTCTTATACCGCAGGCAGCGCTTCACTTCGGCCTCGAGATACTGCATCAGGTACCGGTAGTTGTAAAGCTTGGTCAGGTCATCCGTGATGGTTAATCGCTCAGCATGGTCGAACATCCGGATGGCATGAATCGCCACCGCGATGGGGCGAAGCAGAATTTCCAGCATGCCGCGGTCATCATCGGTGTACCCGCCCCCGGACTTGTTGAGAATCTCGAGCGCTCCGATGGTCTCGCCTCGATGCACCAGCGGCATACAGAGCATCGAGCGGACCAAATAGCTCGAATCATTGAAAGAGTCCGACAACTCGATCTTGAGGTCGTTGTCTGTGTGCGGCACGCCGGTCCTGAGGACGCGCTCGATGATGTCGTTGTTGGCCAGGCGCTCGAACAGATCGAGATCTTTGATTGCGCCGGTCCCATATCGCCGCTCCAGCGTCAGGCTCGCTTCATTCCACAGATAAACCAGACACTCCTCCGAACGCAGGATCCCTATGATCCGGTTGAGCAGGACAATGATAGCAGGCTTGCGGTCCACAGTGGACAGGGAGGATTCCACCATGTTCACGAACTCATCGAAAAATTTCTGGAGTTCGTCGATGGAGATCCTATGATTCTGATCCCTGCAGACGACGCCGCTTTTTGGATTTTCAGACATATCGCGCCCAGGTCCCGCTCCCGAAGCAGGGCTGCTCAAGGGTTTCAAGCCCTAATCGGGCACGGAATTTCCGGATGATCCATCACGCAACATGCGTCATACAGACTTTCCGCATGTCCGGGATGAGGCAGCCCTACGCCTCCAGGCCTTGTCTTGAGTTCAAGACAGTCCTGTTCCAACGCGGCCCTGTTCTCGATCCCGCGAAAAATCCCGGCTGGATCTAAAACCCGGGAACCATTCCGCATCCCGGTCTCTACCCTTCAGTTCGGAGGGTTTGAGGAAAATCATTATATCCAATATCCCGGAAATAAAAAATGCCGTAACACACAATTTTTCAATATTCCACGGGAACCCGGCCCTGGTTCCGGCAATATCTCCAGCCATCCTCCCTGCTAAGGCCATCGCTTCCCCGGCTTGCGGTCGATTACAGTCGAATTCCTACCGACGACGAGATCAAACCGGAAATTACAGCCGTGACCGCCCTCATCGCAGAACACCACGGGCAAGTGTTGAATTACCCGACCGGCTCCGGTCGGCGCCGCCCTCTGCTTCGGCGCCCGGTCGCTCCAGTGCAACCGTATGATCCGCCGGGCTTTATAAATCCGTGTAATCTGTGGAATCCGTGGCGTTTTTGCTTTTTCGCCCCATTCGCACCTGACTCCCACTTCCGATCGCACCGGTCTTTGTTAATCTCCGCATTGAGGATTGAAGCTCTATGCTATACTTGCATGGTTTTGCTATTTTCAGTGGAGGCTTTGACTCAGCATGCTGGATATCATGCGCCGCAAGCAGCGGCTAAAGCTTGTATTGTGGCTGGTTATCCTCAGCCTTGCCCTGGGTATGTTGCTGTTTTTCGTACCCGGCCAGGACATCGGATCCCAGGGGCCCGTAACGACCGCAGGCTCGGTGGCCGGCGAAACCATTTCCATGAAGGATTTCTACGACACCTATCGTCGCTTTGTGGAGAACTACAGCGCCAACGGGAAGAACAAGACCGATCCCGAGACAATGAAACAGCTGGGGGTGGACAAGCAGGCACTGCAGGCACTGATCCAGGTTCGAGTGGTCGATTATGCTGCCAAGCGACTCGGCCTCGCGGTTACTCCCGAAGAGGTGAGCCAGGCGATTGAATCGAACCCGAGCCTGCGCAACGAAGGCGGATTCATCGGGGCCGATGCCTACAAACAGTTGCTCACCATGAACGGCATCGATATCGGGCAATACGAGGATGGGATTCGCTATATCCTGCTGTCGAAAAAGGTCTCCAGCCTGTTGACCGATTCCCTGAGCGTCCCCGAACAGCAGTTGCGCGACCTCTTCTCCCGCCAGAACCAGGAAGCGGTCGTGCAGTACGTCATGTTCGATAAGCAGGCCGCGGCGAAAAAAGTCAATCCTACCGAGGCCGATTTGCGCGCCTATTTTGATGCCAACAAGGAAAAATACAACATAAAGGAGGAGCGGCGGGTTCAGTATCTCCTGCTGCCGGTCTCCGAGATTGCGTCGACGCAGCAGGTCAGCGACAGCGAAATCAATCAGGCGTGGGCGCGGATGCCGGCGGAGTCCCGGGAGGAGACCGTGGACGCAAGCCACATCCTGTTCAAGGTCCCCGACCCGGCGAAGGATGCGGAAGTCAAAACCAAGGCCGAGGAGGTTCTGAAGCGCGCCAGGGCGGGAGAGGACTTTGCCACCCTTGCCAAAAGATTTTCCGAGGATGAAGCCTCGGTGCCTCAAGGGGGGAATCTCGGGGCTTTTCCGCGCGGGCGGGAGTCGAAGCCCTTCGAGGATGCCGCCTTTTCCCTGAAGCCGGGTGAAATATCCGGTCTCGTCCGCGCCGAAGACGGGTATCACATCATAAAGGTGTTGGCCCATAACGTTCCGAGCGAGCAGGCGGCACGACCCTCCCTGATTCGCACCGTCCAGATCGACAAGGCCATCGAAATCGTGAAAAAGAAGGCCGCGGAAGCCATAAAGATGGCGGAGACGCAGAAAGATCTGGCCGTCATCGCCAAGGCGTTGAACATCCCTGCCCAGATCAAGGAGACCGGATTTCTGAGCAAGAGCAGCGATCCCTATGCGGTGGGACTCTCACAGGAATTCCTCGACGAGATTTTCCGGCTTAAGGACGTGAATGCGGTGGGCAACGCGGTCGAGGTGCCGTCCGGTTCGGCGATCCCAAAACTGCTGCAAATCAATCTGCCCAAACCGGCCGAATTCAAGGAATCCGAGGGGGCCGTCAGGAAAGATTTCGTTGATGCGAAAGCGGCCGAACTGGTGCAGGCGCAAGCCACCAAGATGTCGCAGGAAGCGAAGGCCCTCAACGACCTCGCCAAGGCGGCTCAAAAGGACGGTGTGCCGGTGAAGACCAGTGCCACCTTCAAGCGCGATGGGACGCCCGGGCCGGACATCGGAACCTCTTCAGAGTTTACCGCCGCAGCCTTCGGACTGCCGGTCGGAGGTATCAGCGGTCCGATCACCGTTTCAGGCGGCAATCAGGTCGCCGTGCTCCAGGTCAAGTCTATGACCCCATTCGATGAAGCCGAATTTGCCAAGCAAAGACCGATTTTGCGGGATTCAGCTCTCGGATTGGCGCGGGAGGCCTATTTCCAGGAATATATCCGGCGCATAACGGACGATCTGCAGAAGGCGGGGAAAATTCGCATCAATTCCCAGGCTCTTGACCAGGTTACCGGGTATCGATACTGAAGGGGGCCGCCCTCAGCTCGTCTTCCGTGCCTCCTCGAGTTCCGGCTGATCAGCCTGCAGGGAGAGTGCGTAGGAGTGCAGTTTTTCGATGGTAAGAACCACGCGCTTCATTTCGGCGTATAGACGTTCCATGTCGGCCCGCATCTTCCCCTCGCAGCGGAGGTCAAGCAGAATCAACTGCGTGAAGCCCATCATGACCGCAAGCGGATTGTTCAACTCATGAGCGGTTTGGCGCAGGTAAGCTGCCACCTCGGGCAATGAGGCCTTGAGGTCCCCGTTCGCTGACGGACGGGGAAGAGTCGAGAGCAGCAGAAAACCTGCGGCACAATTCCCACGCGCGCTGAACTGCGCCAGACGCGCCTGCGATTTGATCGGGCGGCCGCTGCGGTTGCGGTGGACGATTTCCCCCTCCCAGACACCCCAATCGCCGGCTGACTTCAACATCTGGGGAACCTCGAAAACCGAACGATCCGCCAGGATCATGGTAATCGGCCGGCCTACAAGATCGTCAGCCGAATATCCGGTCAACTGTTCGGCGGTGCCGGAAAGCGACGTGATGATGCCGTCCGGAGATAAAGCCACGGCCATCCACTGCGTAGATTCGCTGAAAGACTCCATAAGGTCCCTGTGAGGCTTGCCCGCGGCGCGATCCTGATCCTCCCGGTGGCATGGACTATCCCAACCGGATGGGGATTCCGTTGCACGATTCCTCGTTTCACGTCTCTGGGTTCGGAGGCTCTATCGTCATTTCCGTCCACGGCGCTTAGCGAAATCGAGCATCAAGGCCGGCATTAGCCCGGATCAACAGGGAATGGCAAAAGCGGCGCTGGGGTCTATGAAATAACCGGAAGTTTCCTGGGATACCTCGGCAGCGCTATCCAAAAAAGCCATTTTCTAAGCAGCTCCTCATGCGCCGCGGCGCACCCGGTGACGCATGAAAAAGACTGGCAACAGAGGAGATACCGTCGGGATCGCTATCGGAATCGGGGTCGGTCCCGGTTTCGATATCGATAGCGATTGCGACCCCGATGTCTGGTGGATGTAGAGCCTATTTTCGGAACACGTCGGGAAGGGCACGGCTTCTGATCCTGCGGCATCTCATGCCGTGGCAAGTCCGGAAGGGACCGCGCTCAGACTCCTGTTGCCGCCAGAGTCGGATGACCTTCCAGGGCACGCCGAATTACAAGGCCGAGGCGCGAAATCCCTTCATGAATCATATCCGGTGTGGCGTTGGAGAAGTTCAGGCGCATCGTGTTGCGGCCCGAGCCATCATCGAAGAACGGGGATCCCGGAACAAATGCCACCTGTTCCTTGATCGCTTCCCGAAGGAGATCCGCGGCATCGAGGTGCTCGGGGAGGATAGCCCAGATGAAAAGGCCTCCCTGGGGCTTGGTCCAGCGAACCCCGGGCGGCATGTACTTCTCCAAAGCCGCCAGGATGGCATCCCGCCGGATCCTGTAAACGGAACGAATGTGCTGCACGTGCTTGTCGAGAAATCCCCCATGAGCAAGCTCATAGGCGACCATTTGAACGAAGGTGCCCGTGTGCAGATCGGTTCCCTGCTTGGCCAGCACCAGGCGCTGGATAACCTCGACCGGAGCCACAACCCAGCCGAGTCGCAACCCCGGGGCGAGAGTCTTGGAAAAAGTGCTGAGATATATGACGTTTCCGCTGAATCGATTCCTATCGCGGGCCTTGGCGTCCAGGACCGAAAGCGATGGGAGGTGTTCTCCTTCATATCGAAGCTGCCCATACGGATCATCTTCGATGATCGGCACTCCATAGTGGTCGGCCATCTCCACCAGGACTTCGCGCCTCTTGAGCGACATCGTCACACCGCTCGGGTTTTGAAAATTGGGGAGCGCGTACAGGAACTTGGGGCCGGCGCGGAGCGCCGACTCCAGTTCGTCGGTTCGCATGCCGTCTTCATCCATGCCAATACCCAGGAACTCGGCCTGGTAGGCGTTCCAGGCCTGCAAAGCACCCAGATAGGTCGGCCTCTCGACCGCCAGGCGATCGCCCGAATTTACAAACACTTTTCCCACCAGATCCAAAGCCTGCTGTGATCCGGAAGTGATGAGGATATTCTCGGGCTGAACGACGATACCGTAGCGCGCCGTGTGGCGCGCGATCATCTCACGCAGGCGCGCACATCCTTCGGTCGTACTGTACTGCAGCGATTGCGATCCAAACTGGCGGACAACCTGATCCGCAGCTTCCCTGAACTGCGTGAGAGGAAACACTTCCGGGGCGGGAAGCCCGCCGGCGAAGGAAATCAGATCCGGCTTTTCCGTGAGCTTCAGCAGTTCCCTCACAATGGAGCTCTGCATGCGGTGGGCCCGCAACGCGTATCGTTGAGACCAGAGCGTCTGCATGTTTCCTCCTTGGGGCCTGTTTCCCGTCGCTCCGGCTTCCGCCGGGTTGGGAGCAAAAGGCAACCGAAGCCGGCATTTCTCGGCAGCTTTCTGCTGCGGCGGCGCAATTTCAGACTCTGTCATACTCCTTGAGCTATTGCAACAATGCCATTGAGCCCCGGCGGCGATCGAGGTGTACCCAACCTGTGCTGTTCCGTGTTCATCCGTGTCCCCTTTAATCAGCTGGGCGATGCGGACCGCCGACATTTTTGAGCTCACCGTTGACTTGGCGCCACCCGTTGCCTAGCATGTCGCAGGGAGATACTCATGAGTGGTGGCCCCATACCTCCGCTGGGCAGGTGGATCGATGCTGAACAGGCGACGGCGGCCGAATTCCGGGCGGACAGTGACGCTGCCGCGATCCCGCCGGGAGAAAAGTGCCGTTGGCGTCAGTGCCTGGCCTGGGGAGCCTCGGGCCTTCTCCTGGGAGCGATTGCCACGGGCGCCGCATTCTGGTTCAGCACTCCCCCTCTTCCACCCGCTCCCACCATGAGATTTACAGTGGAACTGCCGTTCATGGTTCCCCTTGCGCTCAGGGGAAATCCCCTGGCCTTTTCCACCGATGGGACCCAACTCGCCTGTGTAGCCCAGGGCGAAAGCAATGCACAGCTCTATCTGCGGCCCCTCGACCGGATCGAAGCCAGGCCCGTACCGGGCGCCCTGAATGCGTATGGCCCGTTCTTTTCTCCGGATGGCACCTGGCTCGGCTATTTCGACTCCCGCGACTCCAAATTGAAAAAAATAGCAGTGACAGGAGGAAATCCGGTAGAGCTTTGCACCGCGCATTTCGGGCTCGGCGCTTCCTGGGGCAAGGACGGCTCGATCATTTTTGCCCCGGATGTCTTTTCCGGTCTATGGCGCGTCCCGGCTGCCGGAGGGAAACCGGAGCCGGTCACGCATCTTCAGGGAAAGGAATTTACCCATCGATGGCCGCGCATTCTCCCGGACGGCAGTGCGGTAATTTTTACCATTGGTACTGCCGGCGATGTCGGCGCCATGCATGCCGCGGCATTCTCCTTCAGGAGCGGCCAGACTAAAGTGCTTCTGGAATCGGCGTCCGATGCCCGATATGCCCCCTCGGGACACCTGCTGTTCCTGCGCGGGCGGGACCTCATGGCGGTCCCTTTTGATCCGGCCCACCTTGAAGTTCTGGGGCCGCCGTTCCTCGTCAGGCAAGGCATCAGTGCCGACAAGGCGATCGGAACCGGTCACTATGCCTTTTCAGACACGGGCGTACTCGCCTTCTCTCTCGGGAGCGAAGATGACGAACTTCGCAGTCTGGTCTGGTCCGACCGTGGCGGCACCGTCGAGCGCATTACCGTGAGCCAAGGCTCATTCGCAAGTCCCAGGCTGGCCCCCGACGGCCTGCGGCTGGCAGTGGTCATTCAGGGATTGGATGAGAGATCCCAGATATGGTCGCTCGATCTTGCCTCCGGTAAGTTTGCCCGCCTGACATCTGAGGGGAACAATATTCTGCCGGTCTGGACGCCGGACGGCCGGAGATTGGCCTTCGCTTCCGATCGGGGCGGCCAATGGAACCTCTACTGGATGGCGGCGGATGGAAGCGGAACCGCAGAATTGCTGAACGAGAGCCCCAATCCCCAGATGCCGAATTCCTGGTCAGGGGACGGAAAGCATCTGGCCTTTACGGAACTGGCTCCGCGCACCGGTGCGGACATCTGCATCCTCACCATGGGCAGCACGCGCCAGGTGCGGCCATTCCTGCGCACGGAGTTTGCAGAGTGGGGCGGTGCATTTTCTCCCGATGGTCGATGGCTTGCCTACACCTCAGATGACGCGGCTCTGGAGCAGGTTTACGTGCGTCCCTTCCCGGGACCGGGCGACAGGATCCGGATCTCAACCGCCGAGGGGGGCGAGCCTGTTTGGAGCTATGATGGACGGGAACTGTTCTTTCGGTACTGGAATGGGTTGATGAGTATCGCGATTCAGACAGATCCGGAATTCAATCCCGGCCCGCCGAGACAGGTCGTAACCGGAGATTTCGAAACCGGCGCGATCCCGGCATTTGCCAATTATGACGTGACGCGCGACGGATTGCGCTTCGTTCTGATTCCTCGCGACCGAAGGGAAAAGAGACGGATTTACATCGACCTGAACTGGCCTGCCCCCTTCAGGCAGCCGCGATAACCCGGTTGCGGCCCCCCAGTTTTGCGGCATACAGGCAACGGTCCGCTTGGTTCAAGAGGTCGGCTGCTCCGAGGGAAGGATTCTCGCCTGAAAAAGTGGCGCAACCGAGAGAAACAGTCACATTGATCTCGACGCCATCGGCCACCCTCAGGGGAGTGGAGGCTACCATCGAGCGAATTCTCTCGGCCACGGATTCCGCGCCCGATCGGGGGGTACCGGTCAGAATACAGACAAATTCTTCTCCCCCATAGCGGATGGCCAGGTCGGCAGATCTCAAAGCGTCCAGAAGCATTCCGGAGAGAGCTACCAGAACCGCATCCCCGGCCTGGTGCCCGTGCGTGTCGTTCACTTTCTTGAAGTGGTCAATATCAATAAACACCATGCTGAGCGGTTGCTTCAACCGGACGGCCTCGTCCAGGCTCTTGGGGAGGGCATCTTCCAGATAGCGTCGATTGTAAAGGGAAGTCAACGGGTCACGATTCGATTCTTCCCGGGCCATCCGGACCTGCTGTTGAGCCTGCAGATTCAAGTCGACCAGCGCTTCCCGCGCCCTGTTGAGCAGATGGTTCAGATTCTTGTCGCTGCCGATCTGAACTTCCAGACTGGACATTATTTCCGGGAGCAGCAGGGCGACCCTTTCCAGCAGGTCCTCAAACCGGTCCGGGGACATTTCGAGCCGATCAGATGCAGATTGCCGCGCCCGACACATGGCTTCGGCAACCTGGGGATGTGCCCAAATCTCGGCAAAGTCACCGGCAAAAGCCACCGTACGACAGAAGGCGGCAATCTCCGGATCGACCGGGTATTTGCCTCCGTGACTGGAAGCCACCGATGCGATCAGTTTCTCGGGCAACTTCCACCTTTCGAGAAGCCATCCGCCAACGGCACTATGGTCGGCGCCAAAAACCCGTCGTTCCAGCTCAACCAGCTTTTCATGATCCCCGCCGGCATCGCCAACCACGTTCCCATAAGCACCGGGAACGGCCTCATTCAGTGCCAGCATGCCGATATCCTGCAGTAGGCCCGCCAGGAAATATTCGTCGCTGCCGGTCGGATATGCCGACACCATGAGGGCCTTGGCGGTCGTGGCAGTAATCACCGAACGGCGCCAATAGGTACGGTGATTGAATCCGTTGCGACCGGTTTTGTGCAGGGTCTCCACGAGAGAGAAGCTGAGGGCCAGGCTCAGCGTGGCATTGATGCCCAGGATCGAGATGGCCCGATCCAGCGTCGTCGCCGGAGAACGCATGCAATAAAGCGCCGAATTTGCCGTCCGGAGCACCTTGGCCGCAAGCGCAGGATCATTCGCAAGCACGGCCGATATTTCCGGGATGCCGACCTCATCCTGCCGGCACATGTCAATGATCCGGATCGCCACTGCCGGTATGCTTGGGAGCGTCCCGCATGTCTTCAGTCGATTCTGCAACCTCTCCGGGAGTTCGATCGTCGGGGCCTGTGCACTCACACGATTTGCCTCGTAGAAATCGGTAATGTCGACCTACCAGCCAACTAGTAGCCATTTCGTCCGGGAGAAGATTTTGGATTAGGGGAAATCACCGGGAACCGCAATTCATCTCAGTAATTATTCGGCCTATTTAAAAGCAGCCACGGATTCCACCGATTTTAATACATAAGGTAAGCGCACACCGAGGCGCGTCAAATGATGTTGTCTTTGCCAACCTTCTGGCGGGGGCAAGAAACAATCTCAAAACGGCAATGCCTTCAACAAATCCGTGGAATCCGTGGCGTTTTTGTTTTGATTTTCCCAGGAGTGTCTCCCACTTCCGGCATCAATCCCCGGTTTCCATGATGGAATTTGAGCCCCTTTTTAGGGCAAACTACGGCCGCATACCCTTTGCAGTCGGCCCGAGCATTCAAACAGGAGATGTCAATGACGACCGGAATCCGGAAATATCAGTGGTTCGCGCCTGGGGATATCAACGGCTTTTTCGGGCTGATGTTCGACAACGTGACCGTCCTTTCGTTTTTGGCCGGGGTCCTCGTATTTGCCTTTGGATTTCCGGCGGATATCGTTTACACCCGGATGTTCCCCGGCACCGCTTTCGGAGTTCTGGTTGGCGATCTGTTGTACACCTGGATGGCATTCCGCCTCGCCCGGCGCACCGGCAGTTCTACGGTCACGGCGATGCCACTCGGGCTGGACACCCCCTCGACCATCGGACTGGCGCTGGTAGTTCTCGGTCCGGCCTTCGTCTCGCTCAAGGCAGCAGGGATGGAACCACGGGCAGCCGCCCTTATGACCTGGTACATCGGAATGGCGACCATGGTAATGATGGGAGTGATCAAGGTGGCGCTCTCCTTTTGCGGCGGGTGGATCCAGAGGGTGGTACCTCAGGCCGGCCTGCTCGGTTCGCTGGCGGGCATCGGCCTCGCTCTGATCGGCTTCACTCCGCTCCTGGACATCTTCGGATTGCCCCTGGTCGGCATGATTTCGCTTGGCCTGGTCCTGTACAGCCTGGTGGCCAAAATACGCCTCCCCTGGAATGTCCCGGGTGTGCTGGCCGCCATCGCCTTCGGCACGGCCATCTACCATCTGCTGGGCCCCACGGGGCTGGTCGGCTCCACGTACGCTCCTCCTTCAGCCGAGTTGCACCTGGGCTTGCCGCTGCCGACCCTGGATTTCATAAAGGGGCTTAAGGCCGCGCTCCCGTATCTGCCGATTTCCATTCCCTTCGCCCTGCTTACCGTGGTGGGCGGCATCAATGTGACCGAGAGCGCGCGCGTTGCCGGGGATGAATTCAAGACCAGGGACATCCTGCTCACGGAGGCAGTAGCCACACTGGTAGCCGGCCTGTGCGGCGGTGTGGCACAGTCCACACCCTATATCGGCCATCCAGCCTACAAAGGGATGGGGTCGCGAAGCGGCTACACGATCCTGACCGGGCTGTTCATCGGCCTGGGCGGCATGCTGGGCTACGTGTCCTTCATCGTTGAACTCATCCCGCGTGCCGTACTGGCGCCGATTCTTGTCTTCGTCGCGCTTGAGATCATGGTGCAGGCATTCCTGGCCTGTCCTCGTCCTCACGCCCCGGCCGCTGCCTTTGCCTTCTTCCCTACCCTGGCGCGCCTGCTCGCCATAAAATACAGCAACCCGGCCATCGTTCCCGCCGAACGCTTTGTCCAACTCATGGCCGCCACGGGGAAGGAGTTGCCAGAGGCGTTGGTCACGGTCGCGCTCGGGAATGGGTTTATTCTCACGGCAATGCTCTGGGGCGCCTTCCTGGCCGTCCTGATCGACAAGCGCCTCAGATTGGCATCCCTGTATCTCGGCATCATGGCGGCCTGCACATTTTTCGGCGTCATCCACTCGGCATTGCCGGAGGGGAATGTCTACCTCCCCTGGAACCTGGTCATCCCTTTGCAACGCGCCATACCCTATCAATTCACAACCGCCTACCTGGCGCTGGCCGCCATCATCCTTCTGCTGTCGTTCGGCCGAGCCGGCCGCAGACCCAGCCAAACCTGATTGGTTTCTGTCGCGAAACGCCATTTTTACCGCGCGGCACCCAGCTCTGGAGGGGCGCCGGATAGTAGCCGGAGGCGCAAGCCCCCGGTAGGAAGTTATATATTGTGGAGCCCCGGCAGGGGCGAAAGATCTTTTATCGCAAGCGTTTTCTGTCGCCCCTCCGGGGCTTTGCGATGACTTTCGGCCTAACCCCGGGCTGCGCTTCGCTTGCCCGGGGCTGATATGGAGTGACCTGTCAAGTTAATTGGTAATTTACGTCACGGCACCATTTTTTGAGATCTCCATTTTTGCGCCCGGGGAGAGTGGAAGGGACCAGGAGCCGAGTGGCGGCTGCATCGACGATTGATCATTCTGATATACGCGGGTTTTCGCATGACAACTGATCCGTCGGGAGCTGCCTTCAGTCTATTTACGAGGGTTTTGCTTGCGCATACCTCATAGCCCCGTCGAGGGTTCTCCGTATCGTAGGCCGAACATCTCGACTCCTGGTTCCATCCGCTCTCACCGGGTTTTAGGCAGGAGGTTTTTCTCGTAGCGGCCCGGAATTTTGGGATTGAGCCCGGGGTCAAGGCTCGCACAGCGACCCCGAAGGGGCTTGGCCTTGAGGCCGTGCTCAATTCCAAAATAGAATGCTGCGTAGAGAAAAACCGGTCCATGACTTAGGTCCCTTAAGCTGCCTGGCCAATCGCCCAAATGAAGCCGGCGAGTTCGCGCGCCACGGCTACTGCGGCGATCTTGTTGGACTTGCCTTTGTTCACCAGGCCTGTGTACTTTTTGTACAATCGCTGGTCCGCCTTGCGCACGATCGCGAGGATATCCGGCGGCGAATCCTTCCGGCGTTTTCTCATAGCCTTACTCAGTCCCGGCGCCCAGCGATAATGCCAAGCGCTTTCAACCAGGACTCGCCGCAAGTGGGCATTTCCCGTCTTAGTAATGGGGCCCTGGCGCCGCTTGTCGCCGGTGCTGAATTCACTGGGAACAAGTCCAATCGCGTCCATGTAGCCAGGGGCATTTAAATAGCGCTTCAGGTCAACGGACTCAGCGATGATCGTCATGGCTGTGATTACCTTCACGCCGCGCAAAGCCATCAAAAAGCCCACCAGCTTTTTGTAAGGCTCTTTCTCTGCGGCCTGTTCAACCCGGACTTCAAAGCGCTTCAGGCGCTCTGTCGCTTCGTCCAATACCAGTCGATATTCGTCCAGAGTCTGCTGAATATGCTCGTGCTCAAAGCTCAGTCCCTTTAGCCACTTCAGGTGTCCTGCGGTCCATGGTTTGCCGGCACGATATCTGAGTCCCCGCCGCAAGAGGAAGCCGCCCAATCGACGACGCGTTCGCTGCAAATCCTCCAGGGCATCCTCGCGTGCTCGCATCAGGTCCCGCACGGCCTCTTGTTCTTCTTTCGGCACCGTGATCGTGGTGAGGTCCCCAGAGCGATGCTGGATAGCCAACTTGCGCGCATCGATTTTGTTGGTCTTGACCCGATCCCCTGGTTTTCTTGGTGTAAGCGCGGGAGCTGCCACGTCGCACGCGATCCCATGTTTCTGAAAGGTTCGATACAGGTGGTATCCATTGACCCCCGCTTCATAAACACAGCGCACCTCGCCAGGCATCGAATTGAGCTTCTTGATCAGCTTTCCCAAACCCTGCGCGTCATTGACCACTTGAAATTCGTGGCGCGGCAAACCTTCGTTCCCACAAAAAGCAGCTATGTCCAGGCGATCTGCTGCATCATCAATGCCTACCCAGGTGATACAATCTCTCATGACCGGTTTCCTTTCGTATGTGGCTCTACTGAAGATCCCTATGACCTTCAGCAACCCACGCATATTACGATACGGCGCCGGTCACTCCATTATGTCTACTCTCTTGGCGCCCCTCCGGGGCCTGGAGCGAGTTTCGCGACAGAAACTAGCTGGCCCCGAGCGTAAGCTCGGGGAAAGAAGTGACTGAGAAAGGAGGCCTGACGGGCCGGCACATGTTTCCAATGAGGTACACCCGGCAGTTTTCTAATGCGGCGATGGCACGCTCTGCGATAGAATTCCGGCGCTGCCGGACGATCATCACGTCGGCACCAAGGAGGCCATCATGATACGGCAGGAACATCCTCTGCGCCGATACCGGCGCTATATTCCCAGCGCACTCGCGGTTCTCGTTCTGGCTTCGCTGTCGCTGTCCCTGGCGACACGGGCGCAAGGGCCGGAGCCGGAGAGTTGCACCAGCATTCTGGTGGGCAAACTTGCATCGGTCGACGGGTCAACCATGACCTCGCACTCGTGCGACAGCAATACCGACCGGACCTGGATGAATATCGTGCCTCGGCAGAGTTACCCTCAGGGCGCGCTCGCCAAAGTATGGTTGGAGCCCAAGCTGACCAAGGGTCCGGACGACTCCGATCGCATCCCCACGGGCGAGATCCCGCAGGTCCCGGAAACCTGGAAGTACCTCAATGCCGCCTATCCCATCATGAACGAGCACCAGCTGGCCATTGGCGAAACCACAACCGGCGGAAAACGCGAGCTGCAGAGTTCGGAAGGCATCATCGACGCCCCGGAACTGTACCGCCTGATTCTGGAGCGCGCCCGAACCGCTCGCGAGGCGATCAAAGTCGCCGACGAACTGACCCGCAAATTCGGCTATAACGATGCCGGGGAGTGCTTTACTTTTTCCGATCCGAACGAGGTCTGGCATTTCGAGATTCTCGGACCCGGAAAAGGCAAGATCGGCGCCGTGTGGGCCGCGGTACGCATCCCCGACGACCAGATCGGTGTATCCGCGAACGCCCACCGTATCCGGCAGCTCGACCTCAAGAACAGGGATTACTACCTGGCTTCACAAAATGTGTTTTCACTGGCCGAGGAAAAGGGTTGGTGGGATCCGAAAAGCGCCCGGCCGTTCGAATTCTGTTACGTCTATGCCGATCGCACCAGCCTCTATTGCCGGCGCCGCGAGTGGCGGGTCCTGAGTCTCCTGGCCCCCTCGCTCAGGCTGGATCCCAACGCCGAAAATTATCCGCTTTCGGTAAAGCCCGACAAAAAGGTCTCGGTTCAGGATGTGTTGACGATTTTTCGAGATTCCTATGAAGGAACGCCCTTTGACATGACGCGGAATCTTACGGTGGTCACCCAGAAAGGGCAGGCCGTGAAGAGTGTCCTGGCCAATCCCTTCATGAGCGGCGATATGAGGGACCTGTTCCGCATCCAGCGGGAACGGACCATCTGTTCGCCCACCGCCACCTATCTGCAGATCACGCAATCCCGGTCCTGGCTGCCCAACCCGATCGGGGGGCTGGTATGGCTGGGCTACGACAATCCCGCAACCACGCCGCACATGCCTTTTTACATCGGGATCTCCCAGGTCCCGGATTCCTTCATGGTTGACGGCCGGGAGAAGTATCGTCGCGATTCCGCATGGTGGGCGTTCCGGCAGGCGAGCAAACTTTCCTATATCCGGTACCAGGAAATGAAGGAGGATGTGAAAAAAGTCTGGCAACCGATCGAGGCGCAGGCATTCGCCAACCAGAAAGCGACAGAAGAGGAGGCGTTGCGCCTGTACCAGGCCGATCCGGCCAAGGCCACGGAGTTTCTGACCCGATATTCACAAGGCATCGCCACCCGGGCGGTGGAGGACTACTGGAAACTCGGAGAGTTCCTTTGGTCCAAGTACAACAACTATTTCTGAGCGGGAGACGAATCCGGCAACTTCCTTGGTTCATGGATAGGGTATCGCAGGACATTTCAGGACGCGGAAGCACGCAGATGAGCGCGGATCGGCTCTGTAGACAGGGCTTTTGCCCGCCCAATGGCTTTCCGCCACCAGCGAATCCCGGCGGGGCTGTCGTGCCTCAGTCCCTGCCGGGGAAAGAGTTCGGTTTTTCTGTGCGGCCTTCGATCCATCCCTTTCGGTAAAAATAGAACAACAGGCCAAGCGCCACGAGCGCCATCAATCCCAAGGCAAAGGGATAGCCCCAGGCCCATTCCAGTTCCGGCATGTTCAGGGATGAGGCCCGGGTATTGAAATTCATCCCGTAGATTCCGGCAATCAGGGTCAGAGGGATGAATATGGCGGTGAAAATGGTCAGCACCTTCATGATCTGGTTGGTACGGTTGCTGATGCTCGACAGATAGACCTCCATCAGGCTCGAAGCGATGTCACGATAATTTTCCAGCAGATCGATGATCTGTACCGTGTGATCATAACAATCGCGCAGGTAGATGCGGGTTTCCTCGGTGATCAGCGGGAGCGGATCGCGGCACAGGGCGTTGACCGCTTCGCGAAACGGCCAGATCGCCCGGCGGAGCGTAAGCAGGCCATAGCGCATTTCATGAATCTGCCCGATGAAGCGCGGATCGGGACGGACGACCACGGCATCCTCGAGCGGACTCGAGCGTTTCACCGAATTGTTCCAGGGCCGGGAAATACCAATCGATGGTGGCGTCGATCAGGGCATAGGCCAGATGATCCGGACCGGCAGTGCGAATACGGCCGGTGCCTTTCCTGAGGCGTTCGCGCACGGCCTCAAAAGGGCCTCCGGACCGCTCCTGAAACGTCAGAACATACTTCCGTCCGAGAAATATGCTCAATTGCTCCGATGAAAAGGTTTCTCCTGCCTTGACCGCACGGACGACGATGAAGCAGTAGTCCTTATATTGCTCGACCTTGGCCCGCTGGTGCACATTGATCACGTCCTCGAGCGCCAACCGGTGAAGATCGAAGAATTCGCCCACCTTGCCGATCACGGATGCATCGCCCAGACCGACGACGTTGATCCAGGTCACGGGGTATTCATCCAGGCAGGCGCGGATGCTCTGGATGTCCTCAACCTCTTTTTCGGATACCTTATCGGGAGCATAGGCTATGACATGGATTGTGGGCTTGGGAGCCCGAGGGTCTGCGACCAGGATTCCGGGGGCCGCTCCCGGCAATGAACGCCGCGAAAATTTTTCCGCTCGTGCCTTCCGCCTTCGATTCTTGTGCGCCATGGCCTGCCCCCGTGGATGGTTCGATCTTATACCACAACCCGCGCTTCCCCGTGACAACGCAATCGGTCCCGGCCGTCAGGCCGGGAGTGGATGGGAGCGCGGCAGTACCCGGCGTCCCCCACCCCTGACGAATCAAAATGGCAGCTTTGGCACGCCGCCGCTTTCCGCCTATTGTAATTATTCAGCCTCTTAAAAAGCAGCCACGGATAATTTCACGGATTACACCGATTTGGATGCATAAGGTAAGCGGATATCGAGGAGCTCCAAACGACGTCGGCTTTGATTGCACATGGAGGGTGCAAGAAACGCCCCCCTGATGGTAGTGCCCTTAAAAAAAACAGTGTAATCCGTGAAATCCGTGGCCGCTTTTTTCTGCCTTTGACCCTATGCCTGACCAGTTACCGGCAATTTCCGCTTGTAGCCGCAGAGTGATATTGATAAAAGTTGATGTTGCGGTAAAAGCCAAGGAGATTGGGTAATGTCGAGATTCAACGCAAGCACCAGGGGGCGTCCGGCGGGGGTTGTCGTTTCGATCGCGATCATTCTGAGTTTTGCGGCCGCGCATCCGGAACAGGTGACCAAGGACCCCATCCAGTGGTCGATCAGGGCCATCATGCCGGAAAAGCCGCTTCAGCCCGGCGACACCTTCAAGGTTGAGCTGTTGGCCAGCATCGAAGCGGGCTGGCACCTGTATTCGACGGATCAGACCGAGGGGGGCCCCATCCCGACACGAATCTCCCTCCCCCCGGATCAGCCTTTTAAACTTGCAGGCACTATCGAGTCCTCCGAGCCGAAGACTGCCATGGATCCGAACTTCAACCTCATGACCGCATATTACGAAGAACAGGCCGCCTTCTGGATCCCCGTGACGGTCGCGGCCGACGCTGCCGCGGGCAAATCGCAGTTCAGGGTCCAGGTAAGTTACCAGACCTGTAATGATCAGCTTTGCCTGCCTCCCAAAACCGTCAAGCTGGCTCTTGAAGTCACTCTTGGCTCAGAAAAATAGGCAAGGCGGGACCGCGGCGAGCCTCAACGCCGCGCGACACCCCGACCTGCGGATGCGGGCCGGCCCCGAACGCCAAAACGGTTCTGCCAACTTCCAATGCGGTGCCCTGATGAACATTCATGAGCTGATTGCCCGGGAACTTTCCCTCGGTCTGCCCCAGGTTCAGAACGCTCTGGCTCTGTTTGCCGAGGGGGGAACGGTCCCGTTCATCGCACGTTATCGTAAAGAAAAAACCGGAGAGATGAACGAAATTCAGCTGCGTGCGCTTCTGGATCGCTTCACCTACCTGACCGAGCTGGAAGCCCGAAAGGCCGCAATTCTGCAATCGATTGAGGAGCAGGGAAATCTGACCGGGGAACTCAAGACCAGGATCGAATCCTGCCTGCGGAAGACCGAACTCGAAGACCTCTACCTCCCCTACAAGCCGAAGCGGCGGACGCGGGCCACCATTGCCAGAGAGAAAGGTCTCGAACCGCTGGCACTCGCGATCAAGGGTCTCAACATCCCGGATGTGCGGGCGGCTGATCTCGACGCCGAAGCTGTACCTTACCTTTCGGAAAGCATCGGAGTGACCACCACGACCGAAGCTCTGCAGGGCGCGGCCGACATCCTGGCGGAAGAGGTGGCGGAAAAGGCCGAATTGCGCCACCACCTGCGGGATTACCTGCTGCAGGAAGGGGTGTTTGTTTCCAGGATGAAGGACGACTATCCGGAAGGTTCGACCAAGTTTGATATGTACCGGGAATACAAGGCCCGCGTGCGCGACATCGCCCCGCATAATATGCTCGCCCTCCGCCGCGGAGAAGCTGAAGGCATCCTGGTCGTATCGCTCGATTTCGACCCCGCCGTCGTCACTTCCTACCTGGAGACCCACGAGATTCATGCCCGGAGCCAAAAGGTGCGGGATTACTATCGGGTAATGCTGGCCGATGCCTTCGAACGGCTCATGAAGAACACCCTCATCGCCGAAGTCCGGCTCGAAAAGAAGACCGAAGCCGACCGGGCGTCGGTGAAGACCTTCGAGTCCAACCTGCGTGAGTTGCTGCTGGCCAGCCCGGCCGGCATGAAGCCGACCCTCGGAGTCGATCCCGGATTCCGGACCGGCTGCAAGTTGGCTGCCATCGATGGCACAGGCAAACTCCTGGAGCATGTGACCATCCAGCCGCACAAATCCGGTCCGGAGCGCGACGAGGCGGCGGCAACCTTGCGCCGCCTGATCGCCCGGCACCGCGTCGAGCTGATCGCCATCGGCAACGGAACCGCGGGACGGGAGACAGACGCCTTTGTCGCGGAGGTCCTGGCCGGGATGGAACCACGCCCGGTAAGGGTCATGGTGAGCGAAGCGGGTGCCTCGGTCTATTCCGCGAGCGAGGCCGCCATCGAAGAGTTCCCAGAGCTCGACCTGACCGTCCGCGGCGCCGTGAGCATCGCCCGCCGCCTCCAGGACCCGCTCGCCGAGCTCGTCAAGATCGACCCGAAATCGATCGGCGTCGGCCAGTATCAGCACGACGTCGACCAAAAACTGCTGAAGCAGAAGCTCGATGAAACCGTGGAGAGCTGCGTGAACTTTGTCGGCGTGGAATTGAACCTGGCCTCCAGGGAACTTTTGAGTTTTGTTTCCGGTTTGACGCCCGCGGTCGCCAGAAATATCGTCGCTTACCGCAATCAAAATGGCGCCTTCCGCAATCGCCACCAGGTGCTTCAGGTGCCGAAGTTCGGCCCCAAGACCTTCGAGCAGGCGGCCGGATTCCTGCGCATTCACGGCGGCGACAATCCCCTCGACGGCACCGCCGTGCATCCGGAAAGCTATGGTATCGTGGAACGGATCGCCCGCGACCTGGGCCTGCCGAACGACCGCATCACTTCGGCATCGGAGCGGCTCGGATCGCTCGATCTTCACAGGTACATCACCGCTGAAGTCGGGGAGCCGACCCTGCGGGACATCCTCGCCGAGTTGGAGCAACCAGGGCGCGACCCGCGCGCCGAGTTCCGCTATGCGACTTTCAAAGAAGAAATCCGGGAGATCAAAGATCTGGTTCCGGGGATGCTTCTTGAAGGCATCGTGACCAATGTAGCCAACTTCGGCGCCTTCGTGGACATCGGTGTCCACCAGGACGGTCTGGTGCACATATCGCAGCTTGCGGATCGCTTCGTGTCTGATTCCCGACAGGTGGTAAAGGTCGGGCAGATCGTGAAGGTCCGTGTGATCGAGGTGAACGAAGCTCTGAAGCGGATATCCCTGTCGATGAAAACCGCCGGCGCTGCCATGCCGGCTTCATCCGGCGGAAAACCGGTCCCGGCACCGGAGAAATCCCCCTCCGTCAAGGATTTGATGGCCAAATTCAATCCACGGAACCGCTGAATCCCGCCCCGGGCCGCTCCGGCTTTCAGCCTTACCAGATATCGCCGACCGTGAATCCTTCCGGGAACGGGTCTTCCGGGTCCAGGACATAAGTGCTCATTCCGGTGATCCAAGCCTGCCCGCTGATCGTTGGAATGACGGCCTGGTATTTTCCTACCCGCGTCGTTCCGATCAGGCGCCCGGTAAATACGGTCCCCAGAATCCCCTCATGGAGAAAATCCTCATTCAGCCCGAGCTGGCCTTTGGCATGCAGGGCGGCCATCTTCGCGCACGTGCCGGTACCGCAGGGGGATCGATCGATAGCGCCGGTCCATGTGCACGGTCGATCCCAGTCCAGCTTCCCGGTCGACACCGTAACGGCGTTCTTCCTGTGCGCGTCCGTCCGGTCTGGAGGCCCGGATAGTTCGGCGATCGTGACACCCGCGAAACCGGCCTGCTCGGGATGGACTACCGGGAGTTGCTCCTGTGCCGCGGCCTTGATCATCTCGCTGATGCGCACGATGTCCTTCCCCTCGTCCGGGGTCAGGCGCAGGCCGAACGGTGCGGCCTCGGCTATGACATAAAACATGCCGCCGTAGGCGACATCGACAATGACGGTGCCCAGATGCGGGACTTCGAGCGGAGTGTCCAAATAGGCGGCATACGCCGGCACGTTCTGGAAGGTGACTCGTTGCACCTTGCCGCCGGCGCATTCGGCGCGGACGCGGATCATGCCCGCCGGTGCTTCCAGGGTCAGTTCCGTGACCGGTTCGCGCATCGGCAGCATGCCGGTTTCAAGAAGCACCGTCGTCACGCAGATCGTGTTGGTCCCCGACATGCCGGGATACTCCACCTGCTCCATGATGACAAAGCCGGCGTCGGCTCCGGGTTGGGTGGGTGGCAGAATCAGGTTGCAGTTGGCAGCCGGGTAACCGCGCGGTTCTCGCAGCATCCGCTTGCGAAGGCCGTCCGCGTGATTCTGCAGATAGGACATCTTCTCGAACATGGTGGCGCCGGGAACATCAAGCACGCCCCCCACGATTACGCGGCCGGGTTCACCGCACGCATGGGCATCCACCGCCTGAATCAGCTGAGCAAGACGCATAAGGTTTTCCTTTCACCCCTCCTGACTTTCGGCATCTGTTTAGCCGATGCTGAACAGCAGAACGCAAAGACGCAAGGACGCAAAGAGATTCCTTTCGGTTCGCGGGCATGGGCGGCCTTCGGCCGCATCCTCGGGCTAGCTGCGGGAGAAAGCGCAATCCTCCTGAGTAGCCGCTGCCCGCGCTTTCTCCCGCAGCTAGCCCAAGGATGCGCCAGCGCGAAGCGCTGCGCCCACGCCTGTTGCTCAATGTCGATCTTTGCGCCCCTGCGCCCCTGCGCCTTTGCGTTTTGCTTCTTCATCTATTTGATTTGGCTAAACAATTACGACTTTCGGCCCCTTCGGGGCTCAGTAGAAACTCATTCCATGTCCGCCACCCGCATCGTCACGCGGGCAACTCCGTACTTCCCTTCCCCGGATTGTGAATCAGTCGGGATATCGGATCGGGGCGATGCCTCCGGGCAGCGATTTCAGAAAGGCCTGCTTCTCCTCCCCGCTTACCTTGCGGTTGCTCACGAGGTAGGGCCGGCGGCAATACCGACAGCGGATTGTATCCCCGTCGTCATAAAACTTCGGGGGAACGTCCTCGATAATCTTCCGGGTAATGCAGTTGGAGTTCTGGCAGAGGAGATAAACAAATTTCTCGCTCACCTGTCCGTCCTTGATGTAGTTGATGGTCGGCTCCGGCGAAATCAGGGCGATGTGCTTTAAATCCCGCTCGGTGAGCTCCGGCAGGTTGGTCTTGATAAACGGGCTTTTCTTCTCCGCGATCACCGCGGTGGTGCAGGAATGGCCGCGCATTTCCAGACCGAGTACCGTATCCACGGCATGCAGCGTCCCTTCGGCCAGATGATCGATCACCGTGCCGTTGTGAATCTTATCGATGAACATCGCCCGCTGCTTTTCACCCAGAATGATGCGGGCCAGCCGGCTATTGCCCTTGGCCAGATCCTCGGGGAGCCGGCTGTCGAAGCGCAGGTAGCCCGGCAGGCCAAGCATTTCATGGAGGAGCGCCTTGCGCAGGAAGATGCCGAACTCGGCTTGGGCAAAGAAGGCCTGGGCGGGAGTGAAATACACGTGATAGTCGATCTCGGCCACCTCGCTGTTAACCGGCAGCGGATGGAGGACGCGCACGTCGAAACCCTTTACCTTTTCCATGTCGATCCGGTACAGGCGCATCATCGCCATGATCTCTTTCGGCGTGACCCCGGGCATGCGTTCCAGCTGCGGACGAGTCATGTAGTAGAAATCCACATTGCTCATCACTTCTCGCACCGAAGCATCGCGGATCACCTTAACGCCGCGCGCCTCCAGAAGCTGCGCCAGGTCGTCCGGCATGCCGAGGAAGTCGGCCGCGGCCCAACGAATGGTGATGTCCTCGAAATGGGAAAGGGCGAGGCTGAGCGAGCGCACCGTGCGGCCGTGGGACAGGTCGCCGCCGAACCCGACGCGCAGGCCGTCCAGTTTCCCCCGGTTCAGGATATAGAGCGTGAGCGCATCCAGCAGGGCCTGGGTGGGGTGTTCGTTCTTGCCGTCGCCGCCGTTGATGACCGGGATATTCGCGACATCCGCCGCCCATTGGAGCGATCCGTCCATGGGGTGGCGCATCACGATCACATCAAAGTGGTTGGCGCCCATCATGGCGACCGTGTCGCGCACCGTTTCGTTCTTCACCACGGATGTCCCCTCGGTGCCGGAGAATCCATCGTACCGTCCGCCCAGCTCTCGCATCGCCGTGTTAAAGCTGGTCCGGGTGCGGGTGCTGGGTTCGTAAAACATGTACGCGAGCGCACGATGCTTCAGCGCATCCCGCAGGCTGTTTCTCTGTCCGCTTTTCTCGAGCTCGTACATCTTCCTGCCCGCTTCGCACAGGTGGAGGATGTCCTGGCGTGAAAAATCGGTGATGGAGATGATGTCCCGGTTCTGCAATGTGGCGGTCATGGGCTCGCTCCCGGCAAATTTATGATCGGCGGGCATTGTAGCATCAGATGCTGGCGCAGAGCTACGATGTCCTTCCGCCCAGGTGTCGCCGGACGGCGCTCACCGGCTGAATATGGTTGCCACGCGTTACCCATGACGTGATCTTCCCGTCATGTGTCGCTTTTTGAAAGCATCGGGCCTCGATCAGCGAACAGGCGCGGCGCCGCACAAATCTCCCGCCAGACCGGCAAGGCTGACCGAGGTGATCATCCGAGGAAATTTCCGAAACAGATGGCGAAAACAATCGATGATTCTTCCTCTGCAAATCCAAGCCTACTATTTGCACATGTCAGGAGCGGTTAGTGTTCTTAATGACCAGCTCCGATCGCTTCTCAGGTTCCACGGTCGATTTTTTTAAAAGGGAGGTGATCACCGCTCCTAGCTCTTTAACGTTCGGATTGACCAACATCTGCCCGGAATCGCCGCCGGGAAGCATAAGGATCGATAATCCATTGGGAATAAGACGCTTCCATAATAAACGCGGATCATTTTTGGAGGTAAGTGATCGATCTTGTGCCAGGATAAGACATATTTCTCCAGAATAGGGTTTAGCCTTATATTTCAATGACGCTCGATAATTGGCTTTGGCTACACGCTCCAAGGCGATGGCCAGTCGCCATTCGGGTTCGAACCTTTCCTTCAGCTTGTTCAGCAAATGTTCATGCCGTTCCCTTGGTGATCTGCTCCAAATATTCATTACCTTTCGAAAAATGACCTGCCCTGCAGAAAATGAATTCTTAACATTACGCCAAACCAATGATTGATAGCTTTCTCTCTTCAAGCGAGGCCATGTTTCGATAAGTATTACCAAATCTACTTTCCGACCCAGCTTCATGAATCGCTGTGCCATCTCGTAGGCAATAAGGCCTCCCATACAAGCACCGCCCAGAATTATCGGTCCCGTTGAGCGAATATCTTGGATCTCCTTGATAAACCGAGAGGCAATATCTTCAATCCGCGACAATGGCTTTTCCTTGCCGTCAAATCCAATCGACTGAAGCGCGTATATGGGCTGCTCCGGACCAAGCGTTCTCGCCAGAGCATCAAAACCAATGACATTTCCCCCCACGCCAGGGACCAGGAACAACGGCGGTGATTTGTCTCCCGATTGGATCGTCACGAGCGATTCCCATCGCGGTTTCCATCCCTCTTTAGAAAGAAGGTCAGCCATTTCCTTGGCCGTAGGCGTATTGAATAAAGCTGATAAAGGCAGCTGCCGTCCAAATACCCGTTGGATTTCGGCGAACAATTCCGCGGCCAAGAGCGAGTGTCCGCCCACATCAAAAAAATTGTCCATCAACCCGATGTCACTTCTCCTTAATACATGCTGCCACACCGCAAGCATTTGAACCTCAGTCATGTCCTTCGCATTCTTGATCCCTTCTGTATTTCCACGTACAGGGTTGTACTGGCGCAGCAGCGCTGCTCTGTCGATCTTTCCATTCGCCGACAGCGGAAACGACGCAGTCTCCATGAAAAAAGTCGGAATCATATATTCAGGCAATTTCTCTTTCAGATAATCACGCAGCACCGATGCCGGGGTCCCAGGCTTTTTTCTGGAAATAATGAAAGCAATGATTGTTTTATCTCCTTTGGGGTCCTCCTGTACGACCACGGTCGCTTCCCGCAAATCCGGGCATGCCCTTAAGGCCCCCTCGATTTCACCCAATTCAACGCGAAAACCACGGATCTTTACCTGATTGTCCTTGCGTCCAATAAATTCCAGATTGCCATCGTCCCGCCATCGCACCAGGTCTCCTGTCCGATATAGACGCGCGCCGGCGGCTACGGAAAATTTATCCGGTATGAATGACTCATTCGTTATATCGGGCTTATTCCAATAGCCGCTTGCGACGCCGTCGCCTCCCACGCACAGTTCTCCAATTACGCCGACAGGCACTGGGGACAGGTATCTGTCCAGAACATAAACCTGTGTGTTGGAAACGGGCCTCCCTATAGGAACAGACGAGCCAATCTTGGAAAAAGCATTCATGCGGTGGCAGCAGGTAAACGTAGTGTTTTCTGTGGGCCCATATCCGTTGATAAGATAATCTATCACCAAGCCCTTCAATCACCCGCCGGACCTGGGAAATCCCAAGTACGTCACCACCGGCCAGCAACTGGCGAACTCCCCGTAATGAAGAGAGCTGTTTTTCGACCATCAGATGAAATAATCCGGCGGTCAGCCACAATGAAGTAATCCTGTTTTCCTCAATGATATCGCCAAGCTCAGAAAGAGATAGTTGTCCCGGCGGAGGAACCACAAGTCGCGCACCATTCAGAAGACTGCCCCACATTTCGAAGGTCGAAGCATCGAAAGAAATTGGAGCCAATAGAAAAAAAGTTTCCTTGTCTGAAAAGTCAGCGTAGTTTGTGTTTTTGACCAATCGCACTACATTCTTGTGCGTCACACACACGCCCTTTGGCTGTCCAGTCGATCCCGATGTGTACATTATGTAAGCAAGACTTTCCGCAGCAACGGCGTTAGGGAGATTAACGTCACTTTCATTTTCAAGTTCATTCCTTATCTTATCCAGAGGAACTATCCTGCCGCAAAAGTTACATAATGTGTCGATGTACTCACTATTGGTAAGGATAATATCAGCCTGAACATCATCCAGCATTCGCTGGAGCCTCTCTCTCGGATATGTTGTATCCAGCGGGACATAGGCGCCACCAGCTTTCAATATTGCCAGGACAGAGACAATCATCTCGAGAGACCGCTCCAGGCAGAGCACCACGCGGCTCCCACGGTTCACTCCCAAGGCTCTTAAACGAAAGGCGAGCTGATTGGCAAGACGATTGAGATCAAGGTAGCTGTATTTCCTGGCGATGCTATTTTGCAAGCCCCTCTCCGGTAGGATCGTAAGCGCAGTCGAATCCGGGGAACTCGCAACATTGTCTTCGAACAGCTGGTGAATGCATTTATGCCTGGGAAATGAAGTCTTTTCGCCATTCCATTCCACCAGAAGCTTCGCCGACTCGGCTTTGGACAGAATGGGGATTTCATGAATGGGCCGGTTGGAATCATTGACAATCCCTTCCAGCAGCACCTGCAAATGCCCGCCCATGCGGCTGATGGTCGCTTCATCGAAGAGGTCAGAGTTATACTCAAATACTGCATTTATCTCCCGCCCCTCTTCGCAAATATACAGAGTGAGATCGAAAACCGAGGAAACTGAGGTGAATTCAAAACCATCGCGAGAGGGGAAGTTATTCAGGACGAGGGCGACCTGGAATAGCGGCGAATAGGAAAGGTTGCGTTCAGGATGAAGAACTTCGACCAGCTTTTCGAAGGGCAGGTCCTGGTTGGCAAATGCCTCGAGAACAGCTTCGCGGATTCGCAACAGCAGTTTCCGCACAGTCGAATTGCCCGAGAGATCTGCCCGAACCACTACCGTGTTAACGAACATCCCAATCAGAGGTTCCAGTTCGACCCGATCGCGTCCTGCTATGGGGCTGCCGATCAAAACATTCTCAGAACCGGTGTGCCGAGATAAGAGTATCGCAAATGCTCCCATCAAGGTCATATAAAGGGTTACGCCCTCTTCTCTACCCAATGCGCGCACACGGTCTGCGAGATCGGAGGAAATCACCACACTATAGGTATTACCGTTATGCGTCTGTATCGTCGGCCTGGGGCGGTCGGTCGGCAAGGGAAGGAATCCATCGCATCCTTCCAGTCGGCGTACCGAGTCTTTAAGCTGACGATCAAATTCAGGGCTTTCATTCCATTGGCGTTGCCAAACAGCATAGTCGGCATATTGGATGGACAACTCAGGAAGTGGTGACTCCCTCCCGCTGGAAAAGGCGATATAAAGTTCCCCGAGTTCCCTGGCAATGATTCCAAAAGACCAACCATCACACACAATGTGGTGCACGCTGAAAAGCAGCATGTGCTCTTCCACACCAAGTCGCAGCAGCAGCGTTCGAAACAAGGGCCCCTTTTGCAGGTCGAATGATTGCTTCGCCTCTTGTCGGCGTAAGCGCTGGCTCTCCATATCCATATCTTTTCGGGAAAGCTGGCTCAGGTCGATCACGGCTAGTGATAGCCAGGTTGGCTCCGCAACGACTTGGATAGGCGTTCCATCTACATCAGGGAAGGTGGTACGCAGGATCTCATGACGCCGGATCATCTCATTGATGCTACGCTCCAGTGCCGGCACATCAAGCGGACCCATCAGGGTTCGCCAAGCCCCAAGTGTGTAGGCCGCACTGTCTGGCTCGAGGCGGTTCAAAAACCAGAGCCGTCGCTGAGCCAGCGTGAGTGGGAGATTGTGCTCCCTGGAAACTGGACGGATGGATTCGCTCGCCCCGATCAACCCTGACGTCCCTTCAAGAATCCGAATAATTTCGGACCTGCATTTGGCGATTTCACACTCCAGCTCGGGGCTAAGCGTCTGAATGGGAGCGCTGACGCGCAGACGGCCACCTTCGGTCCAAAGTCTGATGTCAAGCCTGCGGAGTTGGGCCAGAAGCTCAAGAGTGGTCAAAGCTCAATCTCCTCACGTTCCATGGGCTTGGCTGCGGAAACACTTCCTTTGCCTTGTTGCAGCCAGACCAGAGTCTGAATGTGTTTTGCGAGTCCAGCCACCGTTGGATTTTCAAAAAATGTGCGCAGCGGGAGTCTAACCCTGAAAACATCCTGGATCCGAGCCAAAATTCGGGTTGCCAGAAGCGAATGTCCTCCAAGTTCAAAGAAATCATCATGAATGCTGAGTGTGTCTATTCCCAACAGTTCTCTCCAGATTTGCGCCAGCCCTTTCTCTTCTTCGTTTTGGGCGTCACCAGGAGAAAGCCCCATATAGCGAGGCGGGAGATCTGCAAGCGGAATCGAAGCCTCCTGTCCCTGTTCCGGGAACATCCCGGGTAAGCTATCCGGTTGATCCCATTGCGCAGCCACAAGGCGGGATACTGTCTCTGAAACGAGCAACAAATCCCTTGTGGAGACAACGACTTGGGGCAAGGGGTTCCCCAGGATGCGGCGGAAGGCACCGACCCCCTCAAGAGGAAGGATACCGCTCCTAAGGGTGCTTTCCCGTGCCCTCCTCATTTCTGCCGGGACCGCCACGTTTGCCGCCATTCCCACCTCCTGCCAGGCATCCCAATTTACAGATATCGTCCGGCGATTGCCTTTTCCGGCACAGGAACAGGCAAAGGCATCAAGGAACGTGTTGGCGGCACAGTAGTCCACACTGCCGAATCCTCCAAGAATCGCACTTGTGGAGGAACATAAAACAAGAAAGTCGAGCTCTGTTCCCCTGAGCAACCGTTCAAGCAATAGAGTCCCTTCTACCTTCGGTCTCAGGATCCGGTCCGCCATTTCCCGCGATTTCATTTGTATCGTTTCACCACCGAGAAGACCGGCAGCATGGATCGCACCATCGATCTCTCCAAACCGCAGGCGAACCAGTTCGAGCATGGCCTGCATTTGCCCCGGATTGGCGACATCCGCCTGTACCACCATTACCTCGCTTCCAAGGGCCTCCAGGCCTCTGAGTTTCAATATCCTCCGACTTACATCATTATCCGTGGGATGCTCCTGCAGCCAATCGTCCCATTCAGCCCGGGGCGGGAAGGCCGTGCGCGCCGTCAACACCAGACGGGCTTTGACCGCCCCCGCCAGGTATTCTGCGAAAACCAACCCAATACCTCCCAGCCCACCGGTGATCAGATACACACCCTTCTCTCTCAAAAGTGGATTAGCTTCGGCAGGCTCTGCTAAACGGAAAGGTTGATAGGTTTGGCTCCAACGGTGCCGACCCCGATAGGCAGTGATGGACGATGGTTCATCAAACGGGAATTCAGCCAGCATGCGATTGATAAACTCCATTTCAGCAGCGCTTTCACTGGGCGGCAGGACGATGTCAAGGCTGCGGCAGCGGATCCATGGATATTCTTGAGGGATTACCTTGCACGGACCCAGGAGAGTAGCCTTTTCGGGACAGACCTCTTCGTCTCCATTCACGTTTTGCAGGTGGTTGGAGACAATGGCCATCTCCAGTGGATTTTGAAGCTGGAGCTCTCCAATCGCCTGGGCCAAAAAGAGCAGACTATAAAAGCCGTGCCGTTGAACCTCGGCTATTGAGGCCAAATTCCGATCGCCGCGCATTTCGGCAGTCACACTCCACAGGTGCCACACCTGATTGGGGAGATAATCGGAAGCCAGCAGGTGCTGCAACAGCTGATCGTAGTGCTGACGTTCGTCAGGCCTGATGGTGTAACGGTTATCAGTTTCTCTGCTGAAGTGGTCTCCTGCCTGCACGGCAACGAACCTGTGTCCTCGTTTGTCAAACTCTTGTATGATATTCTCACCAAGACCACACTGATCCAAAAACACCAGTGAGCAGGGCGCCGGCTCGCGGTTTCTCGCCGCAAGCCGCGACAATTCCACCTGTTTCCAGACGGGAATATAAAACCAATCTGCAATGTCCTTTTTCTTGCCGAGGATTGGCTCATTCGCAGGTCTTTCAGGCGCTGCCGGTGCGGGGTCCGCGCAGAATCTCTTGCGTTCGAATGGATAGGTAGGTATTGGCACCCGATGCCGCCGCTCCCCGTTGTGAACACGTGTCCAGTCGATCTTGACACCGGAAAGCCACAGTCGACCCAAGGTTGTGTGCAAGAAAGCGTCATCCGTGGTTTGTTCCTGAGCATGGGGTAGAGACGCATAAACCTCAAGGCCAGAGGCCCGATCACTCAGCTGCTTGGCAAAGGTGACCAGCGTGCGTCCCGGGCCGACTTCCAACAGCAATCGGCTCGGTTCCCGCAATATTTCCTGCAATCCCGAGGCAAATCGCACCGTATTTCTCAAATGATGCGACCAGTAGTAAGGATCAGTTGCTTCGGAAGCCTGGATCCATGTGCCCGTAAGGTTGGAAGCGAAGGGAAGCCGCGGAGGGTTTAGCTTTATGCGCCGGATTGTC
Source organism: Terriglobia bacterium (assembly GCA_963824985.1). Lineage (GTDB taxonomy): Bacteria > Acidobacteriota > UBA6911 > UBA6911 > UBA6911 > JAFNAG01. Next base: position 70,364 of record CAWGRQ010000025.1, on the reverse strand, counting down.
TCAGCATACTTGTCAAGTAGCGGATCCATCATCCAGGAGTGGAACGCGTGCGAAGTATGGAGGCGGCGGCACTCGATACCGCTGATCGTCAGTTTGGTTTCTAACTCCTGGATGTCAACCTGGGGTCCGGAGATGGTGCAGAATGATGGGCTATTGACGGCTGCCAATGCTATCTGCGGATTCAGAAACCTTTCCGCTTCCTTTTCCGGCAGAAAGACTGCCAGCATGGCTCCTCCTGGCATTTCCTGCATCAGGCGCCCGCGCACCGCGACCAGCATTAAGGCATCTTCTCGCGAGAAAACGCCGGCGAGGCAGGCGGCGGCATATTCTCCAATACTGTGGCCAATCATCGCCTCCGGCTGTATTCCCCAACTCATCCACAGTCTGGCTAATGCATATTCAATCACGAAGAGGGCCGGTTGCGTATATCGCGTCTGATCTAAAAGCGGAGTTGCCGCCTCTGCTTCACCCTCCTGCTTTTTCCGAACTCCTGAAGGGTAGAGGAGGTCCCTCAGGTCGATCCCGAGCTGAGGTTTCAGAAAATCCGCACATTCATCGACCTCTTTTCGGAACATGGGCTCATTATTGTAAAGCTGTGCCGCCATGTCGGGATATTGACTCCCCTGTCCGCTGAACATGAAAACAACCGGGCGTGACAGTGATTCCTGTACAGCTGTGATCGTCCGCTTAGGATCGGCGGTCTCGAGAGCGAGTATCGCTTCCTCCCGATCCCGGCACAAAGTTACCCGTCGATGGTTAAAGACCTTGCGCCCGGTCTGCAACGTGTAGACCACATCTGCAAAGCAAGCCTCAGGATGGGCTGTCAGGTAGGAAGTGAGATTGTGGGTCGCAGCATCCAGGGCTGTAGCGGTCCTGGCAGATAGAACCAGCAACTGTTCCCGCCTGGAAGGGCTGGATGGTTCCGGGTCGGGCGCCTCTTCCACAATAACATGGGCGTTTGTGCCTCCAATTCCAAAGGAACTGACTGCGGCCCGTCGGGGAACTCCATCAGAGGCCCAGTCTGATAAAAGCGTGTTCACATAGAAGGGGCTATTGTCAAAATCAATCTCAGGATTGGGCGATTGAAAATTCAGACTGGGAGGCAATTCCCGATTGCGCAGGGCAAGAACCGTTTTGATCAGACCGGCTACACCAGCTGCCGCGTCGAGATGCCCGATATTGCTCTTCACAGACCCGATTGCGCAGAATTGCCTTTTCTGAGTGCGCGTTCGAAATACCTTGGTGAGTGCCGCCACCTCAATTGGATCTCCAAGCACCGTTCCGGTCCCGTGGGCTTCAACATAACGGATCGTCTCGGGCTCGACTCCTGCCATGGCCTGAGCCATGGCAATGGCCTCAGCCTGGCCGTCCACACCGGGCGCGGTATATCCCACCTTTAGGGCTCCATCGTTGTTGATCGCCGCACCCAGGATCAAGGCATGAATGAAGTCCCCATCTGCCAGAGCATCCGACATCCGCTTCAGCACAACAATGCCGGCACCCGCGCCGCTAAAAATTCCCGCAGCCTTGGCATCAAAGGGCCTGCAATGCCCATCCGGCGACAGGATCATGCCCTCTTGGTACAGATACCCCGCCTTCTGTGGAAAAGTCAGAGAGACTCCTCCGGCTAATGCCATATCGCACTGGCGAGCAAGCAGACTCTGGCAGGCAACCTGAACCGCAACAAGAGACGTGGAACACGCCGTCTGTATGCTCAGACTGGGCCCTCTCAAGTTGAATTTGTAGGACACCCGGGTGGGAAGGAAATCCTTGTCATTGGCCAACATGACTTGGTAAGTGCCCATTGAGGCCAGCAACTCAGGATTCTTCATCAGGCTGCTGAAAATATAGGTATTCATGCTGACGCCGGCGTAAACCCCGATCGAGCCGGGGAACCTGCCGGGATCACAACCAGCGTCTTCTAAGGCCTCCCATGCGCACTCGAGAAAAACCCGATGCTGTGGATCCATGATTTCAGCTTCTCGCGGAGTCACACCAAAGAAGGCGGCATCCAAATATTCGGCGTCCTCGAAGAAAGTTCCGCATTTAACATAATTCGGATTACCGAGGAGCGTTGGATCGACTCCCGCCGACAGAATCTCCTCGTCTGAGAAGCCCCGAACCGACTCCACTCCGTCGCGCAGGTTCTTCCAGAACTCGGCAACGTTCCGGGCCCCCGGGAAACGACCTGCCATGCCAACGATCGCGATAATATGATTCTTATCGTTCATGTCTCTTCCACGCAATTCCCATGTCTTGCGCTCCCCACTGGAGGATTCCGCCGGATTCCTGATCGAATCCATTTTCCCCTCAGTTCGGAGCCTTCATTGCTTGCATCTGTCGATTCAGAAAGCCGGACAGGGCAGCAACCGTTGGGCGCTGAAACATGTCCACCAACGACAACTCGCAATTCAAAAGAGCCCTGAGCTTGCTGTGAACCTTCACAATTAGCAGCGAGTGTCCCCCAAGGTCGAAGAAGTTGTCCTCGAGTCCCACTCTGTCAACGTTCAGAACCTCACGCCACACCTCCGCAATGGTCCGTTCCAGTTCAGACCGTGGAGCCACGAACGCCGCATGTTCCTCGCTTTGCTTTCCGGTGGGATCTGGCAAAGCATTTCGATCCACCTTTCCATTCGGAGTCAGCGGCAGGGCGTCCATGGTGACATAGGAGGAAGGCACCATATAATCGGGCAGGCGTTCCTTTGCGAAATCTCGGAGAGCGCCGGCACCCACAGCGGCACCGTTTCGCATTACAACATAAGCAACCAACCGCCGGGACCCCTTTTGATCTTCTCGAGCCACGACAGCAGCCTGACGCACATCGGGGTGTTCACCCAAGCAACCCTCGATCTCTCCTAATTCGATGCGAAAACCGCGGATCTTGACCTGGTGGTCGATTCTTCCCAAACATTCAATCGTACCGTCTGGCCGATAGCGCGCAAGGTCCCCAGTCTTATACAACCGGGCCGAAGCATCTGAACTGAAAGGATTGGGAATAAACCTTTCCTGGGTAAGTTCCGGTCGATGAAAATACCCCCTGGCAACACCATCGCCACCAATGAACAATTCGCCTGTTACGCCGATGGGGACAGGCTCCAGATGAGGATCCAGCACATACACCTGGGTATTTGCGATCGGCCGGCCGATGGGAACTGGACCATCTCCGCTTTTTGCCCGCCAGAGCGTTGACCAGATCGTCGTTTCGGTTGGACCATACATGTTCCACAAGGAAGCACTCCTGGCGAGCAGCTGATCGGCCAGATCTCGGGGAAGCGCCTCGCCGCCGCAGAGTATCTTGAGGCCGGTATTCCCTTGCCAACCAGCTTCTAACAGCATCCTCCATGTAGCCGGGGTTGCCTGCATCACCGTCGCACCGGACAGCTCGATGAGTTCTGCCAGTCTATGCGCATCCGCTGCCACAGCCCGGCTGGCAAGAATGATTCGTGCTCCTGTGATGAGAGGAAGGTAGAGCTCCAGGCCGGCAATATCAAACGACAGCGTCGTCACAGAGAGAAGGCGGTCATCATGAGTCAGCCCCGGCTCTCGCATCATGGATAACAGAAAATTGACCACCGCACGATGAGTGATCTCGACCCCCTTGGGTTTTCCTGTCGACCCGGAGGTATATATGACGTAGGCCAGGTTCTCCGAATCTATGTTGGTGGAAGGTGGTTCTGAGGATGGGTCAATTTCGATTTCCCCCGCAGCCTCCAGACAGATCACTTGGACACCATGGAGTGAAATCGCTTCACGCAGGTGCTCCTGGGTCAGGAGCACAGAAACGCGCGCATCATCCAACATGAACGCTATGCGCTCTCGCGGGAAAACCGGATCGAGCGGAACATATGCGCCCCCAGCCTTCATCGTGGCCAAAACTGCTAGAACCATTAACGGCGACCTCTCCAGACAGATACCAACCAGCGCCTTGGAGTCGACTCCGAGTTTTCTCAGGTGACTCGCAAGCTGATTGGCTCGTTTGTCCAAGTCCAGGTAGGTCCATTGTACATCTCCGAATTGCAGGGCAATCCGATCCGGAGTCTTCCTCACCTGGTCTTCGAATAGGTGATGGATACAGATATCCCGCGGATAGTCGCATTGGGTGCGGTTCCACTCAACAAGAACCTGCCTCCTCTCTTTATCGCTAAGGAGCTGTAGCGCAGCCACACGGCGGCCAGGATCGGCAACAATCGATTGCAGCAGCTTCTGGAAATGCTCTTGGAAACGCAAAACGGTGGCCTTTTCGAAAAGATCCGAATTGTACTCGAAATAGACCTCGAGGCCCTCCCCCTTTTCAACAACGTCGACCGCCAGATCAAACCGGGAAGTGTCAGAATCAAGATCCTCCACCGGACTGAATGTCACATCCCCTATTTCCCTGCTCCGGACAGGAATAGGTTGCAGTGTGAACAATATCTGGAAAAGAGGCGGGTAACTCACGCTGCGTTCCGGCCGCAAGACCTCGACGAGTTGATCGAAGGGAACTTCCTGATTGGCGAAGGCATGCAAGATAACTTCTCGGACTCGGGCCAGAACCTCCCGGAAGCTGGGGTTTCCGGAAAGGTCCGTGCGCATTACCAGAGTATTTACAAAGAAGCCGATCAGAGCTTCATACTCGAGTCTGACGCGTCCGGAAACTGGAGTGCCGACGATAACATCTTCCAGGCCTGTATGGCGATAGAGGAAAACCTTGAAAGCCGAAAGCAGCATCATGAACAGCGTGATTTTTTCTCGCCGGCACAGCTCCCTTAAATCGCTCGTTAAGGCACTGGAAATTATCATCTTACAATGGCCGCCTCGGAAACTCAGAATGGGTGGCCGAACGTGATCCGCAGGAAGGTCCAAAACCGGCAATTTGCCGCCTAGCTGCTTCTTCCAGTATTCCAGTTGCTCCCTGATTTCACCCCGATCCCATCGTCCTCGTTGCCATCTGGCGAAATCGGAATACTGAACGTCAAGTGCCGGGAGCGGAGACGGCTTGTCTAGAGAAAAGGCCTGATACAGGGTGCAAAACTCTTCCGCCATTACACCGGCCGAAAGTCCGTCCGATATAATATGGTGGAGAGAAGAGAAAAGGCCATGACACTTTTCGTCAATACATATCAAGACGGCACGGAACAGGGGGCTTTTGGCCAAATTAAAAGGGCGCCGGGCCTCCTTCATGACCAGCTGTATGGCCTTTTCCTTTGCGACTGCAAGTGGAAATTCTGTGAGGTCGATAACCTCCATGCTCCAACCATCGCCTCGTCCAACGACAGGCCATGGCGACCCATTTTCATCAAGAAAAGAGGTTCGAAGGCTTTCATGTCGCTGAATGATCTCGATCATGGCGCGTTCCAAAGCGGGGACATTCAGCGCACCTTCAATCCAAAAAAAGCCTCGGATGTTGTAGTTGGGATTCCCAGGTTCCATCTGATCCAGAAACCACAGGCGTTGCTGGGAGAAAGAGAGCAACTGCTGATCATCGGACTTGAGGGTTTGGTTTGAGAACTCCGTCGTGACGGGTGTCTCACCAGTGGATTTTAGATAGGTCAGAAGTTCTGTTTTGCGATGACCCAGCTCTGCCTTGATATTGGGAGTCAGAACTCCGGCCGGAGCGCTGCAGCGGAGACGGTCTCCATCAATCCACAGCTTAATGTCGAGATCACGGAGCCGGGTAACCAAGTGAAGGATTGAGGAGGATTCACCGCCTGTCATATTAGGGTTTCCTCACGGTCAAAGTGCTCTATGGCATGTGCTTCCTGCTGGCTCCGAGTCGCCCATCGCAGTGCGTCGATGTGTTTGGCTATTTCGGCGACGGTCAGTGATTCGAAAAGAAGGCGCACAGGGACGTCTTGCTGGAATGCTTCCCTCATCCGTGAAATGGCTTGAATCGCAATAAGTGAGTGTCCGCCCAATTCAAAAAAGTTGTCATGAATTCCGATCTTCTCCACTCCGAGAAGCTGTTGCCAAATTTCCGCAATTGTACACTCCGTCGGGTTGCCTGGAGGGAGATGGTCCTGTTCCGCTTGCCGATCATTCTCAGGAGCCGGAAGAGCGCTTCGGTTAACCTTGCCATTGGGCGTCAGTGGGATTTCGTCCAGCACGACGATGTTGGCTGGCATCATATAATCCGGAAGCTTATTGGCCAGGAAGGATTTGAGTCGTGACCCCAATTTTGTTCGGGACTCATTCGCCCTCTCGCTTGCGTTGCTCTCAGCCGAAATTCCTGGATCTTCCCCCTCATGCGTTGGAGCGACATAAGCCACCAGCCGCTTTTCGGCATTCGTGTTGCCGATCGCAGACACGACCGCTGACCGGACGGCAGGGTGTTGCTTCAAGGCCGCCTCGATTTCCCCCAACTCAATACGGAAACCTCGGATCTTCACCTGGAAATCTTCCCTGCCCATAAACTCGATATCACCGCCCGGGAGATACCGGCCCAAATCACCAGTGCAATACAGGGCCTCGCCGGTGCGAGGGTGAATAATGAATTTTGCTTTGGTTTTCTCCTCATCTTGCCAATAGCCTAAGGCAACACCGATACCGCCGATGAAAAGTTGACCTGGAACCCATACCGGGCATGGATCCAGCGCATCGTTCAGAACATAAAATCTATGGTTCACCATGGGGCGTCCATAGGGTATGCTGCTCCAGGCGGGATCTACCTGATCAATCGGGTGCAGAATCGACCAGATCGAGGCCTCGGTGGCGCCGCCAAGACTAATGAGCTGAAGCTCCTGCGACATGTTCCGTATCTGACTCGGCAGCGTCACGGGAATCCAATCGCCACTCATCATGACCAGACGCAGCGAGGAGGGCAACCTCTCACTCCTGCCCTGCAGATACTCGACAAACATCTCCATCAAGGCGGGGACCGAATTCCAGATTGAAACTTGTTCGCGCCGCGTCAGGTCTGCCCAACAGGCCGGATCCCGCGCCGTATGAGGCTCGGGGATCACGATTGCGGCGCCGGCAGCCAGCATTCCGAATATGTCATAGACCGAGAGATCAAAGCTAAGAGATGACAGGGCAAGCACGCGGTCTTGAGTGCTGACATGGAAACGCTCATTTATATCCAGGATTGTGTTAACTGCCCCCCGATGATCAATCATCACTCCCTTGGGCAGTCCTGTGGAGCCAGAGGTGTAGATGACGTAGGCCAGGTCTTCCGGTCGTTGAATCGAAGCCAATGGCCCGGCGTCCTTCTGCTCCACTTCCCGCCCTTCGACGCAAACCAACCGGATATCGTCCGGCCACTCCACCGTATCCACAAAGCGCGCCTGTGTAATAACGAGCTCAACTTGGGCGTCTCGAAGAAGTTGAGAGAGCCGCTCCTGAGGAATGTTGGCATCGAGAGGAACATACGCAGCCCCCGATTGCAGAATGCCCAGAGCCGCAACAACCTGCTCCCAACCTTTCTCCATGACGATCGCCACGAGCATATTGGGGCGGGCACCCTTTTCGCGGAGCTGCCTGCCCAATAGCCGCGACATGCGGAGTAACTCCAAATAGGTCAGACGCGTGTCCCCGCAGCAAACCGCAGTAGCATCGGGAGTTAAACTCGCCTGATTCTCAAACAGAACGTGAAGCAACTTGTCCGACACCGGTTTTGCCGTATCATTAACAGCTTTCCTCTGCAGCAGTTGCCATTCCGGAATCAACTTTGCCACCCGTTGAGCTCGCGTTTCCAGCCATGCTGATTCGTCTATGGCAAGACGTCGCAGGTGCGAGATGTAACTCCCGAACATGTCGTCGATCATTCCATGGGGAAAGAGGTCCTCCACGTAAAACCAACTGAGGCTTAAATTGCCGCGGTCGTCAACGGAAACCAAGTGGTCGAGCCACACCTGGGGAGTCTGGCTGATTGCATAGACCGTTTCTCCCCTTCCAGCCAGAAAGCTGGGACTAAACTCCTGGCTGCGAAAGCTCGTGGCGCTGGTGAACACTACGGGTGCGACGGTTCCTCTGCGATCGGGTTGATCGTGTGCGATGTTCCTCATCACCTGCACACCGCCAACAAACCTGTGATCCAGATCTTTCCAGAGTCGATCGAGCAGCTTCCTGGCCAGTTCTTGAAAGGAATCATTTGTAGACAAATCAACTTCAAGAAGAGTCAGCGATGTAAAATCGCCCACAAGGTTCTCAACTTGAGGATGGATCGGGAACCGATTGAACAACGTCAAATTTATCAAGAATCGGGATTGTTTGCTCCAGGTTGCCAAAACGTCCGCAAAGGCTGCCAACAGCAGGCCGTTTGGCGTAATCCCAAAGGCGGCTGCCCTCTCCTGTAAACCCTCCCACAGCTTCGCATCTACCTTGTCCTGTCGGCTGCTGAAATTGGGTTTGGTTATGGATGCCGGGCTTTTGGCAATAGGGAGTTCGGGCCGCGCTGGCAGGGATTTCAGCCTGTCATTCCAGTATGCGAGACTTTCCCGATACGTCCCGGATTCTTTAAACTTCGTAATCGCAAGCACATAGTCGCGGAACGAGAGTTCGAGGGGAGGGTAACCGGAGTCGGGATGGTTATAAAGGTCGTTGAATTCTCCTTGCAGGATCTGCCAACTCCACCCGTCTCCGATAAGCGCATCGAAGCTAAAATGCAGCCGGTAACGCCGGTTGTTGAGTTTGCATGCGCGGATTTCGAACAGAGGCCATTGATCGCTGGGCAAAACCTGATGCGATAATTCACGGCGCACCGCCTCCAGGGCGTTTTGGCGGAACTCCGCAGATTGGGTGCACAGATCCAGTACCCGGATCTTGAAAGGCGGTGTGCTTTGCAGAATCTGCTGTCGTCCATCAGGAAGAATGATGGCCCGCAACATCTCGTGCCGATCAATGAGAAGCTGCCAGGTATTCTCGTACCGTGATATGTCCAAATCATCGATATCCGCTTCCCAATACACATGTGTAGAAACGCCGCTCAGTTCATAACCGCTTCCGCGACCTATCCAATAGGCTTCCTGTACGTCAGTGAGCGGAAAGGGTTCATGCCTTTCCTCCGGTCTGATTTCGAGCATCGAACGTAACTCGGAACTGGAATCCCGGAACGATGGTACGTCTTGCCCGACTGCGCGTGCGCTTTGTTCGCCGGCAAAAAAGGAAGCCAAAGAGGCAATCGTCGGATGGGAGAGAAAGTCGCTGAGCCCGAGTTGGGTGTTCAACGATTCCTGGATTTTGAATACGACTTCCATGGCTCGCAGCGAATTGCCTCCGAGTTCATAATACGAATCGTAGATCCCCGCCTGGGGGATGTGGAGCATCTCCTTCCAGATTTCGGCGATTTGTCTTTCGATATCATTGCGCGGGGCTACAAAGGGCTTTCCCGATTGGCGATTCCTTTCGGGAGCCGGAAGTGCTTTGCGGTCAACCTTCCCGTTGGGGGTGAGCGGCAGGGCGGGAAGAAATGTGAATGTCGATGGAATCATGTACTCGGGCAGGGTCGACTCCAATGCCTCTCGCAGATTGGCGGCGCTCACAACCGGTGATCTCCTTACGTCGTCTTCGGATCGAGCAATGTCGGCAGAAAAATCGACATTCCTCTCGGAACCATCGATTTCGGATTGTGGCACTGAATCGGCGATCTTGGGTACGACGTAAGCAACCAGGTGTTTGTCCCCGGGTATGTCTTCGCGCACTGCCACGACGGATTGTGCAACTCCCTCTAATCGCGACAGGGCGGCTTCGATCTCCCCCAACTCAATGCGAAATCCGCGGAGTTTGACCTGGTTGTCTACGCGTCCCACACAATCAAGCGTGCCATCGGCGAGCCACCTGGCCAAATCTCCAGTGCGGTAAAGGCGCGAGTCCGGTCTGAACGGGTCCGGAACAAAACGTTCCTGCGTCAAATCCTCGCGATGCAAATAGCCACGCGCCAACCCATCGCCGCCGATGAAGAGTTCTCCAACAACGCCTTGCGGCATTGGCACCTGGTGCTCATTCAGCACATAAACCTGGGTGTTCGCGATCGGCCGACCGATCGCAATGGGGCCTTGGCCGGAGGTTACTCGTTGAACGGTCGACCAGACGGTGGTTTCGGTCGGACCATACATATTCCACAATTCTGCACATCGCGGAAGGAGGTCCTTGGCCAAGTCGCTGGGGAGGGCTTCCCCGCCGCACAAAACTTTGAGGTGCGAGGATCCGCTCCATCCAGCCTGAATCAAAGCCCGCCACGTAGCCGGGGTCGCTTGCATCACGGTACATCCCGAGTCGATGATTCGCGCCTTCAGTCGGATAGGGTCGAGTGTGTCCTCGCGCGCAGCAATTATGACCCTGCCGCCGCTGATCAAAGGGAGGTAGAGTTCGAGGCCGGCGATGTCAAAAGACAGTGTCGTCACAGCCAGCAAAACATCGTTTGGATCGAAACCGGGCGTGCGCTGCATGGAGAGCAGGAAATTGACGATCGCAGAGTGAGGGATGGCCACGCCTTTTGGCATCCCGGTTGAGCCGGAGGTATACAGGACGTAAGCCAGATTCGCTTGCGCGGTGGCCGGCAGTTCCGCGCCTGTCGTACTCTGCGTGGCAATTTCACTCCAATCCGAGTCCAGGCGGAGCACTACCGGTGGTCGCTCGGGAAGATTCGCCTCGAGACCGTGGTGCGTGAGCATCACACTCATCTTGCTGTCCTTCACCATAAATGCAAGGCGATTTTGCGGAAAGGACGGATCCAGAGGTACATACGCACCGCCGGCTTTCAGAACACCAAGGATGCTCACTAGCATATCCGGCGAGCGTTCGACGAGCAGTCCTGCGCGCACCTCGGGCCCGACTCCGAGTTTGTGCAGGTGATGAGCTAGCTGGTTTGCTCGACGGTCGAGTTCGCCATAGGTGAGAGACTGTTGCCCGACAACCACAGCGATATGATCGGGGTTTTTTGCGGCCTGCATTTCGATAAGCTGGTGCAGACAGAGGTCCGCACCAGGATAGGCGACGGTTGTGTCGTTCCATTCGACCAGAAGCTGGCGACGCTCGGCATCGGTAAGCAGGTGCAGTGTAGCAATGCCCCGATCCGGACCATCCAACATGCCTTCCAGCAATTTCTGGAAATGAACAGCCATCCGCTGGATAGTGGTCCTATCAAACAGGTCGGTGTTGTATTTGAAATTACCTACAAACTGGTTCTGGCCTTCCGCTAACTCGAGCGTGAGGTCAAATTGCCCTGCCTGCTGCACTAATGGATAGGTTTCTATCTCCAATCCGCCCAGATTGACTCGCGCAGCAGTCCCGGTTGAGTCAAACAAGGCCGCCAGCTCAGACCTTTGGGTTTTTTGTAAAATAAAAGCCGTCTGAAAGACAGGAGAGCGACTGGGATCGCGCGCCACCCCCAGTTTTTCGACAAGCAATGCAAACGGGTATTCCTGGTGGGCGAGTGCTTCCAAAACCGTGTTTCGAACTTGTTGGACAAAAGTTCGAAACGTGGTGGAGCAATCCATGCGCGACCTCAAGACCACCATATTTACAAAATCACCTATCACCCCGGCAAACTCGGCCCGGCTACGACCCGTGGTGGGAGACCCAACTAAAATCTCCTCCTGACCGCTGTAGCGATGCAACAGAGCCTGATACGCAGCAAGCAGCATGACGAAATGCGTAATTCCCTCGGCCGCGGAAAACTCCTTCAGACGTGCGGTGAGCGATATGCCTAATCGGAATGGCTCCGTTGCCCCATGATAGGTCTGCTTCGGCGGCCGCGGTCGGTCAATTGGCATTTCCAGCATTGGCAGTTCACCCGCCAGTTGTTTCTGCCAATAGGCCCAGTGGCCTTCGCCCTGTTCGCCGGTTAACATGCGATGTTCCCAGTCGACGAAATCAGAGTACTGGGCATTCAAGGTCTTGAGCTTCAAGGCACTTCCACTGCATTCCGCTTCATAGAGAGCCCGCAATTCATCAAGCAGAATCCAGACCGACCAGCCATCGAACAGAATGTGATGCGCCGTAATGAGCAGTGCGTGGTCGATTGGGGATCTGGTAAAAAGTTTAACGCGCAACTGTGGACCCTGCTCCAGATTGCAGGGGCTTTCGTGGGCTGCGGATACACACCGGCACAACATCGTCTCATTCCAGGATGCAGCCTCTACCTGTTCGAATAGAAGCGACCCCGTGCTGGAAATTTTCTGAAATGGCTGCCCCCCCTGCATGGTGAAAGTGGAACGCAAGACTCCGTGTCGAGATATCAGCGCGTCAAAACTGCGCCGCAGCGCTGCCACATTCACCTCAGAACAGAGGCGAGCGGCAAAGGAAACATTGTAGGCAGAGCTCTGAGGCGCGACCTTGTACAGGAACCACATGGCCCGCTGGCTGTAGGAGAGAGGATAGAGCTTTTCGCCTGCTTGCCTCGCGAGCATCTTTCCGAGCAGGCGACGCTTTTCCTGAGGTGAAAGGTTTGATAATTCCATGGAGGGCTCAGCCATTTACACTTCTCCTGCGATCGCGGTCGTAGCCAGCGGCGGCACAAACAACCCTCCGAACGGCTCTCCATGCCAGGATTCCCTCATATGCTGTCCCCCATTGCCGGCAAGTGACCCGCAATCCCCGTCCCTCTACTGCCAGTGCCGCCGCAGCCTTAGAACCGACAGGCACATCCCATATCGCCCACTTGAGCCCTAATCCGTGATCGACAGGGCATAACCGATCCGGCGCTCCAGGCATGGCGGAAACATCAAACCGATCCAAGGGTTGGGAGAGTCCCTGGCCAATAGCCTTGATGAATGCTTCCTTACGTGTCCAACACCTAAAAAAGGCGGCCCTCCGTGCCCCGGCCTGAATTGTCTGCAACGCTGCCCGCTCCCTAATATGAAAATTCGTCTCGGCGATGGCCTCAATGTCGGTAATCTCGCGGAAACACTCAATATCAATGCCAACTTGCCTGTTGAGAGCGAATGCGAATATTCCCAGCTGCCGTGAATGCGCAAGATTAAAGCTTAGGCCACTCGCTGCCCAGGGACAACTCAGACCTGGCTTCCCTTTCCCGCCATAACCAAACTCAAGTTCCAAGGGTTCCACTCTCAAGTACGAACCCAGAAGACATCGAAGAATTCCACGGGCTGCCATAAAGCGGTTGCGATCAGCGTTGAAATGAAAGCGGCGGGCTCGGTCCATTTCATCCGCTGATAAAGAAGCCGATAATGTTTTCATCTCCTCTGGAGGGCGATCCAAATCCGCTTGCCAAACGTGAACGTCGACATCCAGCAGCACGAAATCGTCAGCAACCTGATTCGAAGATTGCATGCAAGTGCTCATAGGTGTTAGAAAGCCTCGATACCGTGAAATGGTTTGAGATCCCAAACGATCGTATCAATCACCTCATCGGCGGCGCTAACAACAAAAAAATGGTCCCCGGGAAGGAGCTTCGTGCGAATCCTTGAGGTCGTATGTTCCCGCCAGGCCTCCAACTCCTCATCGCCGATCTCAAAGTCCTGTAGGCCACCTAGGGCCGTAACAGGACATGATAGGGGAGGTTCGCTATAATACGAATAACTCTCAATAAGCATGAAATCAGCCCGGAGCCCAGGTAAAATGATCTCTCTCATTTCGGCATCCTTGATGATTCCCTCCGGAATGCCACGATAGCGTCGCTGCACCGCCTCCATAAATGGGCCATCAGGCAAATGTGCGATCGGAGGATATGGATCCAGCAGGTGCGGGGCCCGTCGGGCAGAGACAAAAAGATGGACCGGCTCTTGACGACCTTGCCGCCGCAGTTCCCTCGCCAGCTCGAAGCTGACCAGGGCGCCCATGCTGTGGCCGAAAAATGCATACGGCAGGTCGAACAACGATTCCAACGCCGGAACCATCGCCCGCAAAAGATCCTGTATTGACGCGTAAGGAGTATCTCTCAGTCTATCTTCACGGCCCGGGAGCTGAACGGGGCAGACCGCTATTTCAGGCGGAAAATCGTTCGCCCACTTAGCGAAAACTGAGCCTCCACGTCCCGCCGGGGGAAAACAGAACAGGCGACACCTGGCTCTCGGAGATAGGAATGAATTCATGACCCAAGGGCTAACCATCAACAACTATCCTCTTTCTCGATCTTTAGACATCATGTTGTTCAAGAGAAGCTCGACTTCCTTGTCGCTTAACTCGGGAAGTCGAGCCAATAGCACTTCCGGAGATTCTCGGGTAAGGTCTGAATTCAGCAGGACGCTCTCGGCGACCTCTTCTCCATTCATTTCGGAACGAGCGAGGCCATCCAGAATTTGATCCGCCAACATGATCGTACTCGGCCCCTGGAGAAATCGCACCATCGGCAAGATCACCCCTAAATCCACTTCGATACGGTTTTTCAATTCCACGGCCATGAGAGAGTCTAAACCCATGCGGTTGATAGGTTCAGTCGCATCCAGGGATCCGGCCGGCAGACCCAACACCGAAGTGATTTGCTCCGAAAGCCAGGCAACAATCGCTTCGCGTCTGCGCTGGGGATCGGTCTCCAACAACGCAGCATTGTCGCCCGATCGGGAATGTTGATTGTCGGTCGCAGTTTCAGTCACTCCCATGCCGGATAAAAATGGAGATGCAGCCAGTGTAGGATACAGTCGCATCCACATGCTCCAGTCTATCGGAATGACTCCCACCTGGGCTGCATCCTGGAGCAAAAGACGTTCGAGAGCGTCGACTCCTTGTTTGGGAGTGATGGCGACCATACCGCGCAAGTCAGAGGTGGACCGCTCCTGGGTCTCAAACTCTGCGCCCATTCCCACGCCTGACCACAGTCCCCAGTTGATGCTCAAAGCCGGCAGCCCGATTCCCCGTCGGTAATGTGCCAAGGAATCCAAAAATGAGTTCGCAGCTGCGTAGCTTGCAAGCAGGGGTGAACTGAGCAAGGACGATGCCGAAGAGAATAGCACGAAGAAGTCTATTGGCAGATCCTTCGAAAGCTCATGGAGCAACCAGGCACCCTCCACCTTCGGTTTTAGGATGGAGTTCATGGCGGCGGCCGTATGCTGAAGCAGCGGCTCGTATTGCATGATACCCGCAGCATGGATGATCCCGCGGATGGGCGGCCACCCCTCTCTCATGTAACCCTCGAAGAAGGACTGCATCTGAGCTTCTTCGCCAACGTCTACCGAAGCCAAGTGTACATGAGCTCCGAGTGACTCGAGTCTCTGAATCAAGGCGATTTTCTCAGATTGCCGGCCCCCCGCCCTCCCCCATTCGGTGCGGGGCGGTAGCTGTGTGCGACCCATCAAAATCAGCCAGCGGGCGCCCTTTTCCACAAGCCATCGTGCGACCGTCAGCCCCAATCCCCCCAAGCCGCCCGTGATGAGGTAACTGCTGTCATGACGGCAACGGAAAGTCCCGCCTTCAGCCAACTTGTAGGGCATCAAACGTGCGACAAATCGCTGATTCCCACGATATGCCAGATGATCTTCGCCGCCGGGACCCAGCAATTCCCCTGCCAATTCCTTTGCACTCTCTTCACAGCCGAGCTCCGAGTCCAAATCGACGATACCGCCCCACAGCTCGCTGTGCTCCAGCGCAAGCGTACGTCCCCAACCCCATAATGTTGCGGCACTCAGATTCTTCAGTTTATCGCCAGCAATCACCCCCTGAGTGCCGCGTGTGACAAGCCATATTTTCGGCGACTGCCCAAGCAGGCTGAGTTGCTGCACCAGATGCATCGCAGCAACGCAGCCAAGCTGCTGAGCACTCTCCAGTGAAGCTGTAGTCGTGCACTGAGGCGCATCGAGTCCCCAAAGCTGCAACACTCCCTCCCATTTCCTTGTGTTGGTTCCTTCGAGCAGCGTTTTGAAGTCGTTGGGAACTCCCGGCCTGATTCGAAATTCTCCTTCGTCGAGGCGAGTGAATTGAACATCCGCAAAGGCGAGCACGCATTTATTTCTGCGTTTTTCCAGGATGTGTTTCAAAGCAAGTCCCACTCCTCCTCTATCGGCGAGGATCAACCAGGAGCCGCTGACAGAGCTGTCTTCATCAATTTCTGCGCGCTCGGCCGGATGCCATTCCGGCCGCAGGAACCACTTCTCGACGCGATCGCCGGCCGCCAGGTTATCGGCATCCAGGTACCAGAGATGGGCGCCAATCGCCTCCGCAATGAGTCCAGAGTCGTCGAACAACCGAACATCGCCTGTTAAGACATTTTCCCGGCCATCACCCTCGCGCAAACGTGCATGCGCCCATATTTCAGTGCCTCGCGGATGACGATGATAGCGGATTTCGTCAATTCCGCCGCCCACAAATGCCCCCATCCGGCTGCTATGAGCCCCTTCTTCCGGTATGGTGGCTGTCAGCACGTGCCCGCCGGCGTCCGACCAGGCAGGATGAAACTGGTATTTCTCTGCTTCACCACGTAGCACCTGAGGAAGTACTACTTGACTAAGTGCCTCACCCGTCCCAATCCAAACTCTGTGTACACCGCGAAAACATGGTCCCCACTGATTCCCTTTCTTTGCTTGAGCACTGTAGAAATCCTGGCCGGAAATCTGCTTTGGACACCGCGTTAGAATTAATTCCTTCGACAGCGACAGCAATCCGTCTGCCGGCTCCTTGGTCAGCGATACTGCAGCGGTAACATGCAGAGTCCAGGCCCCGTCCTTGGATTCCATCTGCCGGCCAAAAACACTAAAGTCAGCTCGTTTCAAATCATGCTCCGTCAAAACGATTTGCAGCGCATACTCAGTACCTTCCTCAAGCATGATCGGCTTGATATTTTTAACCTCCGCGATCACTTTCGGGGCGTCCCCCAATATCTCAGCGGCGGCTTCCAAGGCTATTTCGTTATAAAATGAGGCGGGAACAATGACTGTATTCTGCACCTGGTGGTCGCGCAAAAACGGAAATTGACTCGTGCCAATTTCACTCAACCAGACATGGGTATTTGGAGCAAATGGGAGATCCAAGAGGCACCCCAGCAAGGGGTGGTGTGATTTGCTCTTGCAGATCTTCGTCTGCGCACCGGCGATGAGAGCGGGCGTGTTATCGATCCAATATCGCTGGCGCTGGAAGGGGTACGTAGGCAACGAGACCTTACAGCAGGCGTGATCGCGGTCAAAGCCCTTCCAGTCGATGTTCGCGCCTATTACATAGAGCCTGGCCAGACTGTCGAGCAGTTGCGGCCAATCGCCGGTTCCTTTTCTTAGCAATGGCAGCCATTCGGCCGTTGAATCAGAGAGGCAGCGTCGTCCCATTCCCAACAAAACGGGGCGCGGCCCCAACTCCAAAAAGATCTGGCAGTTCTGCCCAGCAAGTGTCTTTATCCCTTTTTCGAATTGCACCGGCTTTCTTACGTGCCGAACCCAATAATCAGTCCATTCATTGCCCTCCCACGTAGCAGATTCCCCGGTAACATTTGAGATCAACTCTACCTTGGGTCTCCCGCACTCAACTGTACCAACCACCTTCCGAAACTCTTCCAGCATCGGCTCCATCAGTGGCGAATGAAATGCATGGGATACAACCAACTGCTGCATTTTCACTCCGGCAGCATCAAGTTTGGCCGACACCTGGGCGAGAGCTTTTGCAGTCCCAGAAATCACCACACTATCCGGGCCGTTGATCGCGGCGATCGCGACCTCATCCTCATAGCCTCTGATACATCCCGCCACCTCCTTTTCCGCAGCCAGAACCGATATCATCTGGCCCCCGCCGGGGAGAGCCTGCATCAACCGGCCTCGCTCGGCAATCAGCTTCAGGCCATCTTCGATGCTGAACAGCCCGGCCACACAGGCTGCCGCATATTCTCCGACGCTATGTCCCATCACTACGCTCGGCGCGATTCCCCACATTTTCAGCAATTCCGCCAAGGCCACCTCGAGGGCGAATAGTGCCGGCTGGGAATAAGCGGTATCGTCCAGCGGAGTTTTTCCGCCTGATTTCGGATAGAGAACGTCAAGCAGCGGAATCGCAAGATATGGTCTCAGCAAATCGCTACAATGTTCAAGGATTTTTCGAAATGTCGGCTGCGTCTCGAACAACTGCCGGCCCATTCCTGCATATTGCGATCCTTGCCCGGTAAAGAGGAATGCTACCCGTGGGTACTCCATGGCATCCATAGAACGGCTGACGCCGGCCGATTTGTTGTGGATCTTTTGATTTAACTGTTCCCTTAGAGAATCGGCATTTTCGCCCACTACGGCAAGACGGTGTCGAAAATGCGATCGTCCGGCATTAGCCGTGTGACACAGATCAAGAACCGGCGTCTCTGGATGCGTTTCGATCCACTTTACATAGTGACCGGCTAATGTTTGTAGCACCTCCTCGTTCTGCGCGGACAATGCCAGGATATGCAGCGGGCGCGCGCAGGGACGCCCTTTGTTTTGATCATTCCCCAGGGAAGCTCCCTCTACCACGACGTGCGCATTGGTTCCGCTGAATCCAAACGAACTAACGCCGGCAATGCGGCGGCCTTTGATACCAGACCATGGCCGGAAATCTGTGGGCACAATGACCGGGATGGAATCCCAAGCAATCCGAGGATTAGGCTGCTTCAGATGAAGATGGGGAGGTAATTCACAATGCTGAAGGCAAAGGATCACTTTCATCAGGCCGGCAATACCGGAAGCCGCTTCAATGTGACCCAGGTTTGTTTTAACGGAACCGATCTGCAGAGGCTGATTTTCGTCTCGACACTCACCGTACACTGAGGCCAAGGCCTCAACTTCAATAGGATCTCCGATCGAGGTCCCCGTGCCGTGCGCCTCGACATAGCTCACCTGCGAGGCCTCAACTCCGGCACGCTCAAGCGCCTTGCGAATGACGGCTTGCTGTGCCGGACCATTGGGAACGGTGAGTCCGCTGCTCCTGCCATCCTGGTTCACGGCGCTGCCTCGAATCAGCGCCAACACACGATCACCATCAGCAATTGCGTCTGAAAATCGTTTGAGCACGATTACGCCGCACCCCTCACCACGGACGAATCCATCCGCGCCGGCATCAAATGCCTTGCAGCGCCCATCTGCAGCCAACATTCCCCACTTGGAGAACAGAATGAAAGGATCCGGAGAGAGGATAACATTTACACCGGCAGCAATAGCGATGCTGCTCTCACCGTTTCGCAGGCTCTGGCATGCCTGGTGAACGGCAACGAGCGACGACGAGCATGCTGTATCGATTGACATGCAGGGGCCTTGCAGCCCGAGCACGAATGAGATCCTGCCGGCGGCGGCATTCAGAGCGTTACCGGTGGCCGCGTATACATCGGCATGTTTCGGATCGGCAAAGTTAATGCGCTTGGCATAATCGCTCGTTGTTATACCAATGAAAACACTTATGTTGCTTCCCGCAAGCCCGGCCGCCGGGATCCCGGCATGTTCCAAAGCTTCCCAAACAACTTCCAGGAGCAGCCTCTGTTGCGGATCAAGGCTGGTCGCTTCCCGTGGTGATATGCCAAAAAAACGCGGATCAAACTGGTCCACCTGATCGAGGAATCCGCCGTAGCGCGTGTGCATTTTGCCGGGCGCTTTGGGATCAGGATCATATAGCGCATCAACATCCCAACGGTCGGCGGGAATCTCCCGAACACCACCTCGTCCCTCGCTCAAAAGAGCCCAGTATTCCTCGGGGTTGGTAACTCCACCAGGAAACCGGCACCCCATCCCGATCACAGCGATGGGTTCTCTGCGAGAGCGTTCAGCCGCATCGAGACGCACTTGCATCTTTTCCAGAGCTGCCAACGCATTCTGCAGAACTGTACGCCGATCTGGCGATTCTGAAGCATTGCTCATTCCGAATTCCTATCGACTTTCCGTTCGCAGGTGAAACAAGTCCCGACGGATCACCCAAGTCCGGCTCAAAAAAATTATCGAACATACCCAGCCGGGCCGTTCCTGTCGCAAACGCCGGGCTAGTTACGGTACCGGCGAAGGTTCTACCAATGTTACAAGATATTAATCGGCAGCATCCATTCAATCATGAAATAATAAAACCTCCTGAGTAACGCTCCCCCATGCGAAAACCGCACCTAAATGCTCTGGAATCATGCAGATCCGGATCACAATGGCTGCCACGTCCCGGATTCCATCGTGATGTTCACCAATCCTCTGCGCTTCTGAAATAGCCTGTGTGGCCTGACTTCGCACTTCAAGATAACGTCACAGTTGTTGAAGTTTTCGTATCAATAGCTGTTCCAGCTCCGCTTCTGAAAGCTGATCCGCATTCGTCTCAGCGGCCCGGGCTTGAGCAGGGGGTGAAGATTCTTCTTTGGGAGCCTCATCAAATCCGAGGATCCTGGCAGCAATGAAATCGGTCAGCGCCACTACATTCGGATAATTAAATGTCAAAGTCGATGGGAGCGGTTTGCCCAGACGCGCTTCCAGGCGAGACTTCAATTCCACCGACATCAGTGAATCCATTCCCATCTCAAACAGGCCCCGATTGGAATCGATCGCCGAAGTAGCATCCAGTCCCAGTACCCGGGCCACTTCTCCACGAATACGGTCCGCCAGCACCTGGCGCCGCTGGAGTGGGTTCATTCCGTCAAATTCCCAGCGTGGTACCATGCGCGGAGCATGATCTTCCCTGGGAGTGACTGATTCCTGCGTCACCATCCTTTCCAGGAAGAGTCTGCGCCCTCGCGATTCATAGACAGGCTTGAGCAGACGCCAATCGACAGAAGCAACAGCTACTTGCGCGGCCTCGCTACCGAGCAGCCCTCCCAGGATCGTTAGAGCTTCTGCTGCGGGCATGAGTTTCAATCCGACACTGGCAAAAAACTCCTTTTCTTTATTCGATGCCACGCGCATCACATCCCAAGTTCCCCAGTTAATAGCCAGGGCGGGAAGGCCCTGTGCACGCCGCCAGTGTGCGAGTCCATCGAGGAATTGGTTGGCTGCAGCGTAATGCGCAAGTCCCCGAGCGCCCCACAATGAAGTGGTCGACGAAAAAAGGACGAAAAAAGCAAGGTCCAACTCTCGCGTCAGAGAGTGAAGAACCCAGGAGCCTGCAATTTTGGCATGTAGCATGGAATTGACAGCATGAGCGTCGAGGGTACTGAGCGGTGCTTCGCTCATCTCCACGGCCGCATGGATCAAGCCACGCAAAGGCGGCAGCGTTCGGCCAAATCGAGAAAATAGCTCCTGCATGGCCGGAAAGTCGGCAACATCGGCTGCCACGACTGTGACGGAGGCACCCGCAAGCTCAATTGCCCGAAGGGCTTCCACCTTTCCGGCAAGATCGCTGCTCCCTGGCACCGAATCCCACTGGCTTCGAGGCGGCACTCCATGCCGCCCAAGGAGCACGAGGTTCCGCGCGCCCTCCCGGGCCATCCACAACGCGGTTTGTAATCCCAGGCCACCCAGGCCACCTGTAATCAGATAGCTGGAATCGGGCTCAAACGAGTAGGGCTTTGACGGAGCCGGGCGGCTTCTAATCAAACGCGGTACGTAACGCTCTCCCTTGCGGTATGCGACTTGATCCTCCCCATCGGAGCCGGTCAGCTCAGCCAGAATTTGCTCAATCTCTAATCCATCCCCATCGAGGTCAATCACTCCCCCCCAGGCTTCAGGATGTTCCAGGGCCATAACTCGTCCCAATCCCCAAATGGGCAGCTGCACGAGATTGGCCGGACCGCCCTCCACGGCTTGTGCCCCTCGAGTAATCAACCACATCCGGGCCGATCTGCATACCCTCTGCAGAGCCTGCAAAAGCATGGTAATGGAGGTGCACTGCCGCGCGGCCTTTTCCCCGATCGCCGGTCCGTCTGGTCCATCTCTTCTCTCCTCCCAAGCGTAGACGATGCCCCTGCAATCCGGCTTTCCGATCAGACCATCTCTCAAAGCCTGCTCAAAGTGAGTGGCGACCGACGGGTCCACCTGATATTCATCCGGGGCCAGCTGCCCGTACCTGTTACTCGGGTATACCAGGAGGCAGCGGTGGAACTGCTGCCGAAGCCTGTAAGCCAGTCGGGTACCCAGCCCGCCTTGCTCAGCAAGCACGACCCACGTACCGTTTTGTGCGGAGACTGCGCCTTTGCAGTGCTGCTGAATTTTTGGCCCCAAGGCAAAAAAGAGAGCTTGGGATGCCGCTGAAGCTGAGGACGGGATCGCCTGAACTTGGGTGAATCCACTAGTTTCCAGAAAATTGACCCATTGATCCGTCGTGAGCAAAGCATGGCATGGGCGCAACTGCGTGTCCGTAAATCTCCACCAGCCAGCGGTCAAGCCGAAAGTCAGATCGACCCAACGCTGTCGTCCCGTGCCCTCCAGCAACAGCAGGAGTCCCTCGGAGGCCAGCAGGGAGCAAACATGATGCAGGGTCTCGCTCAAGTCTTTGGTTGCATGCAATACGTTTGCGGCAATAACCAGGTCAAATGAATGGGCTGCAAATCCCTGATCGGTGGGCGATTGTTCGATGTCCAACGTTCGATATTGGACGGCAGGATATTCCTGGAACTTCACTTTTGCCCGAGCCGTGAATGTCGGGGCTATGTCGGTAAAGAAATACTCTGCATCTCTTGGTAATCTCGGGAGAATATGCGTAGTGCTGCTCCCGGTCCCCGCCCCAATCTCGAGGACCCTAAGCCTGCGGCCCGCCGGCAGTCTGTTAATTGCCGAGCTCACAGCCTCAGCAAGTAAAGTGTTAAACACGAGGGCGGAAGGTGAATCCTTGTAGAGGCTCTCGGCCTCAGCAACCTCACCATTCGGAAAGAGCAACTGTAGCGGGTCCTGCTTTCCCTGCAACACTTCCACAAGATTCGTTCCGCAACGGCGCAGCAATGCCAATGCCGCCCGATAGGCTGGGAATTGCTTCTCTAGTGACAGGCATAGGCTTTCGGGATTCCCTTCCGGCGGAACGGCCACTATTTCCCAGTCTCCCGTATCCAACCTGCCGAGAATCTCTTCCTCACCGAGAATACTCAGCATGCGATTAAGCAGGCGATGGTGAGTTTGAGGGATCCTCAGTTCGGCAGCAGCCTGCGATGGGGATACTCGTTGTCCTCGCGAAAATGTCCAACCCATCTTCTGAAACGCGCGAATTACAAATCCTGCACTTGCTTCCTCCATTTGAGGTAAGAGTGCAGCATAGAGGTCGAGTTCGTGACGAGAGGCCAACGACTCCAGCTGTGGTCCAATCCGGCTGGCAATTTCTGAAGGGCTGGACATATTGGGCGCGAGGCGGATCGACAGCGGCTTCGCCTCCCACCTGACCTCATAGAACCGGTCGCGGAACTTCTCCTGGCTGAGACGCAGAAAGCTCTGCCGGTCAACCTGTCTCACCGTGATCTTCGCAATCTCCGCCACAAGGCGTCCGCTTGCATCATAGATGTAAATGTCGCCACTCTGCGTTTCTTTATCCGAGGATTTATGCAGTCGGGCATGGCTATAGAGCAAGCCCGTCGGCTTGCCCCAGGTCCGGTAGCTTCCCAGACCCGTCTGCAGGTAGGTTTCTGAGAATCGGCTCTGCGCCATGGCGGCTCCCAGCACCTGTACGCAACCATCCAGCAAAACTGGATGGAATCGGTAGCTGACGGCCTCCGCAGTCAACGTGTCGGGAAGAAGGATCTCCCCGAGAGCTTCTCGCTTTCCATGCCACAGCCTTCGCATAGTACGGAATTGCGATCCAAACTTTATCTGCCGTTCTTCCAGTTGTTGGTAGAAGGCCTCAACGGGAGCTTCCCGTATGCAGCGTTTGCGAACTTCACTGAGTGTATCCATGCCTGGGATCGGCAAAGCTGCGGATCCGTGCACGTGAACTTTACCTGAAGCATGCAATTTCCAGATGGGGGATTCGGCGGCTACTTCAACTGCGCTAAAGACCTGGAATGAGCCGGCACTGTCTCCTTCCGGTGCGAATACCAACTGCACCGTGATGCTCTCCTTTTCGGGAATTACGAGGGCTTCGTTCAGATTGAGCGCCTCGAGAACAATGGCACTCTGCCGGTAGATATCCTCACAGGCGGCCTGAACCATTTCAATCAGGAGGGCGCCCGGCGCCACCATCAAGTCGCTCACCCGGTGATCCGCCAGGTAGGGCAGATGCGTCAAGCTGAGTGAACCTTCGACAATGGGGATGGCGGCGTTTAGCCTTCGGGTCAGGATAGGGTGTTTGATTGATCTGGCAGGCTCTTCGGCGCGCGGAGGAACATTCCCGTCTCTGCCTTTCTCGATCCAGTATCGTTGCCGCTGGAAAGGATAGGTGGGGAGTGACAGCTTGCGCCGCGCATGCCCCCGATCAAAACCCGCCCAGTCCACCTTCGCGCCACTCACGTATATCCGCGCCAGACTCTCCAGCATCTGTTCCCAATCGTTGCGGCCCTCTCGCAGCGACGCCAGCCACACCCCCTCATCCTGCGGCACACACTGACTTCCCATACTCACCAAGATCGGCGAAGGTCCAATCTCCAGAAACACCCGGTAGCCTTGCTCATAAACCGAACGCATCGCCGCCGAAAAACGCACCGTGTCCCGCAGATTCTGCCGCCAGTAGCTTCCATCCAGCAGCCGCTCCTCCCCTACCCACTCCAGCCTCATGCCTCGAGTACAGCGCCACCCGCGGTACGCTGTATCCCACCTCCCGCGCCACCCGCTCGAATTCCTCCAGCACCGGCTCCACCAGCGGACAATGAAAGGCATTCGATACCTTCAATACCTTTACCTTGACCCCTTCGCCCTCCAGCTGCCGCACGATCGCCTGCACCGCCTCCCGCTCCCCCGATATCACCGTGCTCTCCGGCCCGTTCACCGCCGCTATCGATACCCGATCCCGATACGGCTCCAGCGCCGCTGCCGCCCGGCCTTCATCCGCCAGCAGCGACGCCATCATCCCATCGCGCGCCACGCCCTGCATCAGCCGGCCCCGCTCCCGCATCAGCCGCAGCCCATCTTCAAAACTCATCTGCCCCGCCACCGTCGCCGCCACGATCTCCCCGACGCTGTGCCCCATCACCATCCCAGGCTCCACCCCCCAGGAACGCCACAGCTCCGCCAAACCGTATTGAATGGCGAACATCGCCACGTGCGTGTACTCAGTTTGATCCAGCGGCGTCGCAGTACCCGGTTCCGGATAGATGACCGACAACAGCGGCTTCTCCAGGTGTGGGCGCAGCAGCTCATCGCAGCGCTCCAAAACCCCGCGGAAGACGGGCTCGCTCTCGTAAAGCGCGCGCCCCATGTTCACATACTGCCCACCCTGACCCGTGAACAGGAAAACCACCTCTGGCCGACTCGTCAGGTCTGCCCATCCTTCGATGACGGCCGCACGCTCCTGCCCGGCGTTAAATGCCGCAAGGCATTCCGCAACTTGACTTCCCGAACGTGCTACGACGGACATCCGGCGCTCAAAGTGGGATCGCCCCGTATTGGCCGTGTAGCAAACATCTCCTAGCTTCTCGCCGGGGTGCGCAACCAGATGCTGCGCGTATCCTGCGGCTAACTCCTTGAGGCTTCCATCGCTTTTGGCCGACAGCGCCAGAATCTGAATCGGGCGCTCCCGCTCCTCTCCCATTGAAACCTCAGCGGGAGCTTCCTCCACCACCAGGTGCACATTCGTCCCGCTAAACCCGAAGGAGCTCACTCCTGCGATCCGACGTCCCTGTCCCGAGGGCCACTGCCGTCGTTCGGTCGGAATCACAATCGGCAGTTCCTCCCACTTCACATGCGGGTTCAGTTGTTTCAAATGCAGATGTACTGGTATCTCCCCGTGCTGAAGCGACAAAACCACCTTTATCAGGCCGGCAATGCCTGCAGCCGATTCCAGGTGTCCCAAGTTTGTCTTGACAGAACCAACCAGCAGCGGCTTGTCGCGCAGGCGACCGCGACCGAGTGCGGAGCCCAGCGCTCGTATTTCGATTGGATCACCGAGGGAAGTGCCGGTCCCGTGCGCCTCTACGTATGCGACCTCGGCGGCATTGATTCCCGCCATGGCCAATGCCTCGCGAATGACCGCCTCCTGCGCCGGTCCATTGGGGGCGGTCAGCCCGCTGCTGTGTCCATCCTGGTTGGCGGCACTGCCTTGAATGACGGCCAGGACCCGATCCCGGTCAGCAATGGCATCGGATAGGCGCTTGAGCACCACCAACCCGCAACCCTCGGAGCGGACAAAACCGTCGGCGGCGGCGTCGAACGTTTTGCAGCGGCCATCGGATGCCATCATATGACCGCGCGACAAAGTTATGGTGATTTCCGGCAGGAGAATTACATTGACTCCGCCCGCCAACGCCATGCGGGATTCCCCGGACTTGAGGCTTTGACAGGCCAAGTGGACGGCCAGGAGCGAGGAGGAACAGGCTGTATCGACTGAGATGCTTGGGCCCTGCAGACCGAGTAGATAGGAGAGCCGCCCCGAGGCTACACTGGCCGCGCTCCCCGAAGCCATGTAAACGTCGATTTTCTCCTTGCCCTGGTTCATGTTCATCTGGGAGTAATCGCTGTTGCAAATCCCGATGAAGACACCAGTCCTGCTGCCGTGCAAATTGTCCGAGGCATAACCCGCATCTTCCAGCGCTTCCCATCCGACTTCCAGCACCAGCCGCTGTTGGGGATCCATGCTGACAGCCTCGCGCGGCGCAATGCCAAAAAAATCGGGGTCGAACAGATCCACATGATCCAGGAAGCCGCCCCACCGTGTGGCAATCTTGCCTGGTGCATCAGCATCAGGATCGTAATATGCATTCACATCCCACCGGTCGGGAGGAATTACGGATATCGCATCTCCACCTGTGTGCAGAAGCGCCCAAAAGGATTGAGGATTATCGGCTTTGCCCGGAAAGCGGCAGGCCATTCCGATGACGGCTATGCCTTCCGGTTTCCGCCCTTCCAGGGCTTCAACCTTAGCCTGAAGCTCCACTGCCAGTAATGTAAGCCGTTTGGGTGACAGCTTGGATATTCGATCCAGGAATTCACTCATTTGTGCTTCATCTTTTTCGCCAGAATGCGGTCCAATTCATCATCCGAAAGCTGTTCGACCTGCTCGAGCACAGTGATCGAGCTTTCGGAAGATTCCTCTGTTTTGACTGTTTCGGAGGTTGTCCGTAACAGAAGTTCGGTTAGATATCCAGTGAGAGCATCGATGGTCGGGTAATCAAAGAGCAGCGTTGCCGGCAGCTCACATTCCAGCGAAACACGCAACGAATTGCGCAACTCCACGGCCATCAGCGAATCCAGGCCCAGGCCGTGAAGCGGGGCTTTTAAATCGACGCGGTGAGAAGGCTGAAGCCCGAGCACTTTGATCGCCTGCTCAAGAATGTGGCCTTGCAAGAGAGATCTTCGCCTGTTGAGAGGAGCCGCCGCCAGACACTGCAGCAGGGACGGCTTGCCGGGCACTTCTTTCGCAGCAGCCGCGTCATGCGCGCCTCTCTGTGCAAGTTCCGAAAAATAAGGTCCTGCTTTTCTCCTGAGCAGCGATCTTGCTAAGGTGGCCCCCTGCACCTGAATCACGCCGATTTGGGGGTGCCCGAGACGAAGCAACCGCTCCATAGCCTCAATCCCTTCCTTGGGAGTGATGGGCAATATCCCTTCGGCGGCGATGCGTTCGGATACTCCAGCACTCGCTGCAGCACCCACTTCTGACCAGGCACCCCAGTTGATGCTAAAGCCCGGCAATCCCTGTGACTGGCGATAATGGGCCAGAACATCCAGGTAGGCATTTGCTGAAGCGTGGTTGGACTGGCCGGCTGATCCCAGCAAAGACGCCGCGGAGGAAAACAGCACGAAGAAATCCAGTTCCAGGTCCTTGGTAAGCTGATGAAGCAACCATCCGCCTTCAACTTTGGGAGACAGCACCTTGTGGAAACGATCCCAGGTTTGCTGAAGTAGTGCCCCATCCTCCAAGGTTGCGGCCAAGTGGAATACGCCCTTGAGAGGTGGCAGCTCCTGACGCATACGCGCAAGAATCTGGCCAATATCCTCCTGGCGCGATACATCGGCGGCCAACACCTCGATGCGGGCACCTTGATCCCCGAGTCGGCGCACCTGTTCTCCGGCAGCTTCGCTGGGAGCCTTTCGTCCCAGAAGCACCAGATGCCGGGCGCCTCGAGACACCAGCCAGTCTGCTACCTTCAATCCCAATCCCCCTAGTCCGCCCGTAATCAGGTAGCTTGCATCCTGACGGACGAGCACGGGTCGCTCGGAGATTTGGCTTGCCCGCCAGGGAAACGTCAGCACAATTTTCCCGATGTGCCGCGCCTGAGCCATATGGCGGAACGCTGCGACCGCTTCTTCAATCGGGAAAACTTCTAGCGGCAGCGGCCTCAGGCGTCCTTGTTCAAAACTTTGCATCAGCTCCTGCCAGATCTCGCGGATAATTTGGGGGGTCCTTAGATAATCCTCGCCAAGATTGATCGTGAAATAGGCGACATCCTTCCTCAATGCGTTGACCTGATCCGAAGTCCATATGTCGCTGCGGCCAATTTCGAGGAAACGTCCGCCTGGAGCCAGCACCGACAAACCCTTCGGAATGAATTCACCTGCCAGCGAATTCAGCACCAGGTCCACCCCCACGCCTTCTGTTGACCTGAGGATCTCCTCGGAAAACGACAATGTGCGGGAATCATAAACATGCCTGACCCCGATAGATTCGAGAAAAGCTCGCTTTTCCGGGCTGCCGGCGGTGGCATAAATTTCGGCTCCCGCCTGCAGAGCCAATTGGACAGCCGCCAGTCCAACGCCCCCGGAAGCCGCGTGGATCAAGACTCTCTCCCCGGTTTGCATTCTTCCCAGGTGAACCAGGCTCCAGTATGCGGTAAGGAAGGCGTTGGGGATTGTGGCAGCTTCCTCAAAGCTCATATGGGGGGGCTTCAAAATCACAAGCGACGCCGTGGTGGTAATATGCGAGCTGAAGCAGCCGGGAGCGATTGCGATCACTTCATCTCCTGCCTGCAATCCCTTGACCCCTTCACCTGCCGCTTTTATTTTTCCGGCACATTCGCTCCCCAGCGGACCAGGCTCCCCCGGATACATGTTCAGCGCACTAAGCACATCCCTGAAGTTGAGGCCTGCCGCCCTTACCTGGATCTCGACTTCACCGGGTCCCGCGCTCCTGTGTGTTGCCGGACTAAGCACGAGATTGTCGAGGATGCCTCGGTCCGGAATTTGCAACTGGAACGTCACGTCAGGGACGGAAAGGCCCTCTTCCTTCCGGGTTCGGCCGGCCTGGCGCAAACGCGCCACGTATCGGCAGTGTTGCCGGAAAGCCAGCTGATCCTCCCCGTCTGACCCCAGGATCTCGGCCGTCAGAGAATTGAGGCCGCCGGCGGCATCTCCAGGATCGAGGTCCACACAAACGCAACTTAGCTCGGGGTGCTCCAAGGCCAAAGATCTGCCCAACCCCCATAAAGACGCCTGCAATGGTGCCAGCGGCTGATGGCCAATCGCCTGTCCGCCGCGTGTTACCAACCACAGGGGCGGCAGCTTGGGAAACCGGGATTTGAGCAGGCCTTGAACCAGGTGCAGGGCACCCCCGCATATCGTCAGTTCACTTGCCTGCAGCTCGGATAGGGACGAAGCAAGCGTGTCATGGTGATCCATTGCCCACAAATAGACCGCGCCACGACAACCACCGCTTCCGGCTCGTCCTACTTCCTCAAGGACTCGCTCAAAATCGGCAGGCTTGGCCGGATCCACGCGATACGCGTTGTTGCTCAAACGCTGATAGGCTGAACCTGGATACACATGTGCAACCGTCTGGTGCAGGGCTTCCAATCTCGCGTCCAATCTCCGGCCAACCCCAAAGGCGTCCTGGAAGATGATCCAGGTGCCTGATTGCTCGAGTTCTTTCCCAGGGACGTAATGGGCGGCTTCTTCTGCCGAGGCAACGGCGAGAAGCAAAGTGTTGATGGACAATGCCCTGGAACCGGGCGCAGCCTCGGGCAACATGATGATTTCATCAAAGCCATGCTTCCGCAGGATAGTTGCCCATTGCGGCGCGGAAAGAAGGGGGTATGAAGGCCGCAAGTCCGTGTCGGAGAATCGCCACCAGCCATCTGTCAATCCGAAGGTCAAATCCACCCAGCGCTGAGGCCGGGTTACCTCCAATAACAACAACAGTCCGCCTGGTGTCATCAATTTCCGGATGTGCCCCATGGTTTCGGCAAGAGAACGGGTTGCATGAATCACGTTGGCGGCAATCACAAGGTTGAAGGGCCCTTCCACTCCTTGCTTCCCGGGATCCTGTTCAATATCCAGGGCCTGACTGCGCAAAAACGGCGAAGAACGGAATCGTTCTTTGGCGCGCGCCGCAAACAGAGGCGAGATATCGGTAAACAGATATTCCGTCCGATCCGGCGGCAAAATCCCCATAAGGTAGGAGGTGGTGGACGCCGTCCCGCCGCCGACCTCTAAGACGCGCAGGCGCTGGCCATCAGACAAGCTGGCTATGGCTTTGGCGGCGACCTGTTGAATCATCTCGTTATAAACTCGAGCGGAAGGCCCGTCACGGTAAAGCTTTTCAGCGGTGTCCGTGTCGCCACCAGGGAAGAGCAATTCCAGCGGATCACGTTCACCCCGAAGAGCCTGGGCCAATTGTCGGCCACAACGCATTGTGAATGTCAATTCGGCCGCGAAGGCCGGGAACCTCGACATCAACTCCTGTGCTTTTGAGTCGGGATCGGATTTTTCCGGCTGATGCAGCACTTTCCAGCTGCCCGGGGACTCTTCGAGCAGGACGCCCTCCTCCGCCAGAATTCTCAACAGGCGGTCCAGCAAGCGAAGATGCCGAGCAGCAACCTGCAGCCGGGCAGCCATAGCTTCGATAGTTTCCTGTTCTCCGATACTGAACTGCCAGCCCAGCCTACCGAGGGCCTCTGTGATGTAGGCAGCGCACAAGCTGTCCAACTGCGGTTCCATTTCGTTGAATTGTTCCCAACCATACTTCTGACTGAGCGACTCCACTTGCGGTCGGACGTGTCCTGCAACTTCCTTGATAAACGGCCTGAATCCTGCCAACCCGAGCCCCGGCGGCACCAGGGGTTTAGGTTGCCAATGCACTTCATACAGCCACTTTTCAAACGCTGAGGGAGCCCGCATCAGAGTCTCAGGGAGCGCGAGTTTCAGATGCAATCCCATCAACTCCGCCAGCAAGCTTCCCGTTTCGTCATAGATGCGGATATCGCCGGTCACGGTTGCAGCGTCGATGCCATCGCGGGGACGCAGGTGTGCATGGGCCAACAGCGGCTGGGAATGTGATTTGAAACGGTTATAGACCTGATACCGCTCCAAATTCAGGGGCAAATAAAGGCGCTCAGGTTCTTCTTCACGTCCTGCGAGCGCGGCCGCCAGAACCTGCACACAACCGTCGAGCTGGACCGGATGAATCCCTCCAAAAAATTGAAGGGCAGACAGTTTCTCCTGCGGCATGGCCCTACCCAGTGCTTCGCTCTCTCCCCGCCACACTTCCTGGAGACTCTGGAAGATCGGTCCAAACTCAAGTCCCCGGCTCCAGAGGGCAGAGTAAAAAGCATCCGGGGTTATGGACTTCCGGCATCGCGATTTTATCGTCTCCACGGACTCAGTTGACTCGGAAGCAGCAGGCGACCGGTCTCTCCGGCGGATCCTGCCGGTGCCATGCAGCATCCAGGGGGAGTTCGATAGCTCCTCGCGACTGAAGACCCGGAAGCTGCCTTCCTCTGTCGATGACACAATGAGCTGCACTACGCGACATCCCTTCTCGGGCAAGCACAAAGCATCGAGTAGAATCAAGTCTTCCACCGCGTGGAAACCCTCTCCAAACAACTCATGGGCTGCCTCAAGCGCCATCTGGACGAAAACCGTGGCGGGCAGGATCGGATTGCCAAATATCCGATGATCATAAGCAAAGGCGGTGGCGGTATCCGGGCCGATTCGAGTCTCGAAGACAAGTTCAGAAAGGGCGGGTGATTCCAGACGACTTCCGAGCAACGGATGGATGGCGCTCGACTCCGGCGTCGCGGCAACCCCTTGCGAACTTGAGGCGGGGGAGGATCCACCGGTGCTTCCTTCCTCAATCCAATAGCGCTGCCGCTGGAAGGGATACGTAGGCAACACCACCTTCCGGCGCTCAAAGCCCATGTCAAATCCAGCCCAGTCTACCTTCGCTCCCTTCGCATAAAGCCGCGCCAGGCTTTCCAGCACTTGCTCCCACTCTCCCCGTCCCTTCCTTAGCGTCGGCAACCACTCCACTCCGCTATCAGGCAGGCAACGCATCCCCATCCCCAGCAACACCGGACTTGGCCCGACCTCCAGATACACCTGACAGTTTTGCCGTGCCAGCGTTTCCATACCCTTTTGAAACTGCACCGTTTCCCGCACGTGCCTTCGCCAGTAAGCCAGTGGATTCCCTGTGAGCAATTGCGGATTGAGAAGCCCACCCGTGACATTCGAGACCAAAGATGCCTTCGACGGTGCGTAGGATACCTGTCCTGCCGCCCGCTCGAAATCCTCCAGCATCGGCTCCATCAACGGTGAGTGAAATGCATGGGATACCACCAGCCGCTGCGTTTTAATCTTTTCTGATTCGAAGCTCCTAACGATCTCTTCGATGGCCTCGCCAACTCCCGAGATCACCACATTCCCGGGCCCATTAATCGCAGCGATCGATACCAGATTTGTATAAGGCTCCAGGGCGTGCCGTACCCGGGCTTCGTTACTGGACACGGCAACCATCTGCCCACCCGTCGGCAGCGCCTGCATCAGGCGGCCTCGCGCGGCAATCAACTTCAACCCATCTTCCAGGCTGAACAGCCCAGCTACACAGGCTGCCACGTACTCTCCTACACTGTGGCCCATCACTACCGACGGCTCGATCCCCCAACTCCGCCACATCTCCGCCAGCGCGTACTCCATGGCAAACAACGCCGGCTGCGTGTAGGCCGTCTCATCCAGCGGTGTGCTCTCCCCGGGCTTTGGGTAGAGCACCTCAATCAGAGGCTTCTCCAAATGCGGCTGCAGCAGCCGGTCGCAACGCTCCAGCACCTCGCG
This sequence comes from Terriglobia bacterium, assembly GCA_963824985.1. Lineage (GTDB taxonomy): Bacteria > Acidobacteriota > UBA6911 > UBA6911 > UBA6911 > JAFNAG01. Next base: position 37,545 of record CAWGRQ010000025.1, on the reverse strand, counting down.
GAATGTTGGCTGGCTCTCGAATAATTGCCGCCCCATCCCTGCATACTGTGATCCCTGGCCGGTAAATAGAAATGCCACACGCGGTCGATCGGTGCCGCTCAGCTGGCCGCTCGTGGCCGCTCTTCTTCCCTCAGCAATCTCCTTCAGCTGCCGATGTACGGCGTCGAGCGAATCGCCGAGTACCGCTACGCGGTGGGCAAAATGTGCCCTTCCGCCGTTGGCGGTGTAACAAATATCAGCCAGCTTTTCCTCGGGATGAGATGCCGCGTGCTCCGCGTATCGCCCCGCCATCGCCTTCAGTGCTTCCTCGCTCTTGGCTGATATCGTAAGTATGTGAACTGGGCGATCTGCTTCGCAGCATGCCGGCATTGCCTCGCTTTTTGCGTTCCGACTTTCAACAATCGGCGCTTGTTCCACCACGAGGTGAACGTTCGTCCCGCTGAACCCGAATGAGCTCACGCCTGCGATTCGACGGACACCGACCCAAGGACGCAACGCTGTGGGAACAGCCACCGGCAACTCATCCCAGGGGATGTGAGGATTGGGCTCCCGGAAATGCAGATTTGGGGGAATTTCACGATGCTGAAGCGCCAGAATAACTTTGATCAGGCTCGCGATTCCGGCGGATGCCTCCAGGTGGCCAAGATTCGTCTTCACCGAACCGATCAGCAAGGGCCGATCGGCCGGCCGGCCGGGACCGAACACGGAACCCAGGGCCCGGACTTCGATCGGATCGCCCAGGGAGGTTCCGGTTCCATGAGCTTCCACGTAGCTGACGTCGGCCGGGGAGATTTCTGCATAAGCCAGTGCTTCGCGCATGAGCGCTTCTTGGGCAGGACCGTTCGGGGCTGTCAATCCACTGCTTGGGCCGTCCTGGTTGATGGCACTGGCTCGAATGAGAGCAAGCACTTGATCGCCATCCGCCAGTGCGTCTGACAGGCGCTTGAGCACTACGACGCCGCACCCTTCGGAGCGCACGAAGCCATCGGCCCGCGCGTCAAAGGCCTTGCAGCGGCCGTCCCTTGCCATCATGTGCGATTTTGAAAAGACGATGCTATTGTCCGGAAGAAGAACCACGTTCACTCCCCCGGCCAGTGCCATGCGGCACTCATCTATGCGCAAGCTCTGACAGGCCTGGTGAATCGCGACCAGAGAAGAGGAACATGCGGTATCAATGGAGAGGCTCGGACCCTGCAAACCCAACAGATATGAAAGGCGGCCTGATGCAATGCTGTGGGCCACGCCCGAAGCGAAATAGGCGTCCACATGAGCACGATCGGCATTGTGAGATAGTATTTGAGCGTAATCACCGGAAGCAATTCCGACGAAGACACCGCTCCGGCTTCCGGATAGTTTTTCGGGAGACTGCCCTGATCGCTCCAGTGCCTCCCAACTTACCTCCAGCAATAACCTCTGTTGGGGGTCCATGCTCACCGCTTCACGAGGAGCGATACCAAAGAGTTCGGGATCAAACTGGTCTATCTGATCAAGAAATCCTCCCCAGCGTGTGCACATTTTCCCAAGGGCATCCGGATCAGGATTGTAATACAAGTCTACGTCCCAGCGGTCGGATGGAACCTCCACGATGGCATCGCGTCCCTCGCGCAGCAGCTGCCAGTAAGTTTCGGGACTTACCACTCCACCCGGGAACCGGCAACTCATCCCGATAACGGCAATAGGCTCTTTGCGGCTTCGCTCGGATTCTCTGAGCCTCGCCTGCATCTCCTCGACAGCCAACAAGGCCTGCTTGAGAGGGGAAAGATGCGAATATTTGTCCTCGGTCATTCTCATCCGCTTAGATCTCTTTGAGTTTTTCAAGGAGTCGAATCTCGGCCTCGGCATCGTCCATTTTCTCAATCTCAGCTGCTAGCCGATCGATCGCGGCAGGCTGAGACTGAGATCCGAATTCTTGAGGTTTTCCCAGCGCCAGGACCTCGTGTGCGAGGTATTCTGCAATGGCCTGAATGGTGGGATAGTCAAAAATCAAGGTGGCGGTCAATTTCTTCTTCAATCCCAACCCTGTCGATATCCGATTCCTGAGTTCGATTGCCATCAGAGAATCCACACCAAGCTCCATCAACCGTTGCCGAAGGTCCGGCGTGTGGGCGCGGTCCATTCCCAAAACCCGAATAACCTCTTGGCGCACATAGCCCGCGAGCAATTCGATTTGTTCACCCGGAGGAGATGATTCCAGACGAGTGAGGATGTCCGTACCGGCCTTTTCGCGAACTGCCGGAACCATTTCCGTTCCAACCTCCGGGGCGACGGTCGGAGAATGGCCAGGGCACGCGGTCACAGGAGCCCGGGCAATCAGCACATGCTGGCCGAGCACTTCAGCCGGGGATGCCGTTTCGGGCAGGCTCGCGGCTTCCTCAAAACCACAGGAGCACAACAGTTCGCACCATTGAGCAGCCGAAAGGAGGGGATTATCCGTGCGCAAGTCGTCATCGAATTTCTGCCATCCCTCGATCAGCCCGGTCGTAATATCCAACCAAGCCGGGTGTTCCGTCGTTTCCAGCAGGATCAAGATCCCCTGGGAACCCAGGAGCAGACGAATCCGGTCTAAAGCATTTCTTAAATCGCCGGTCGCATGGACAACATTGGCGGCGATCACTACATCGTACTCATGGGCAGGATATCCTTGCTCCAGGAGATCTCTCTCGATGTCCAGCAGACCGTAGCGCAGGAAGCCATAATCGCTGAACTTCTCAGCAGCGCGATTTAAGAACAGGCGGGAAACATCGGTAAAGGTATAGGAGGTCGTCTCGGGATTCAGAACCGGCAATAGCGCGGAAGTTGTGCCGCCAGTCCCGGCGCCGATCTCAAGCACCTTCATTGTCCGCCGTAGCCTGGCTGCCGAGTCCACTACCTCTCGGACAATGCCGTTGAAGTAGCGGGCAACCGTGGAATTCTGGTAGAGACCCTCTGCCAGATTGTATGAGCCCTCCGGGAAGAGCGTCTCCAAAGGACTCTCTTTGCCAGTCAAAATATACGCCAGACGATCGCCACATCGCTCGGCGTATTCCAGCAAGGCCGGATAATCCCGGAAAAGCTCTCGCGCTTCGTCCCGCAGGGGGTTTAGGTGAGCTTCAGGAAGGGGGCTCACACCGACGTATGCTCCCTCTTGCACCTGCAGCAAGCCTTGACAGGACAGGTTCTTCAGCCATCTTCCCATCAATTTCCGGTACGTCGGTTTGATTCTCAAATTGTCGAGCAAATCCTGGACCGTGTGCTTCTCTTCGGGATTCGCAAAAACGCGAAACTCGCGGAGGACGGAAATCATATAGGCTGTGGTGAGTCGCTCCAGTGCTTGCCACTTGCCTGGAAAAGAATGGATTGCCAGGTCGAGGGGACCGATCTGGGACTGAAGGCGGCCGGCAGCCACAGCGCGCTCCCATTGCTCTTGCGGGCCTCCTGGCAAAGAGTGCAGACGGCTCGCTCCCTCTTCAATCCAGTATCGTTGCCGCTGGAAAGGATAGGTGGGGAGTGACAGCTTGCGCCGCGCATGCCCCCGATCAAAACCCGCCCAGTCCACCTTCGCGCCACTCACGTATATCCGCGCCAGACTCTCCAGCATCTGTTCCCAATCGTTGCGGCCCTCCCGCAGCGACGCCAGCCACACCCCCTCATCCTGCGGCACACACTGACTTCCCATACTCACCAAGATCGGCGAAGGTCCAATCTCCAGAAACACCCGGTAGCCTTGCTCATAAACCGAACGCATCGCCGCCGAAAAACGCACCGTGTCCCGCAGATTCTGCCGCCAGTAGCTTCCGTCCAGCAGCCGCTCCTCCCCTACCCACTCCAGCCTCATGCTCGAGTACAGCGCCACCCGCGGTACGCTGTATCCCACCTCCCGCGCCACCCGCTCGAATTCCTCCAGCACCGGCTCCACCAGCGGACAATGAAAGGCATTCGATACCTTCAATACCTTTACCTTGACCCCTTCGCCCTCCAGCTGCCGCACGATCGCCTGCACCGCCTCCCGCTCCCCCGATATCACCGTGCTCTCCGGCCCGTTCACCGCCGCTATCGATACCCGATCCCGATACGGCTCCAGCGCCGCTGCCGCCCGGCCTTCATCCGCCAGCAGCGACGCCATCATCCCATCGCGCGCCACGCCCTGCATCAGCCGGCCCCGCTCCCGCATCAGCCGCAGCCCATCTTCAAAACTCATCTGCCCCGCCACCGTCGCCGCCACGATCTCCCCGACGCTGTGCCCCATCACCATCCCAGGCTCCACCCCCCAGGAACGCCACAGCTCCGCCAAACCGTATTGAATGGCGAACATCGCCACGTGCGTGTACTCAGTTTGATCCAGCGGCGTCGCAGTACCCGGTTCCGGATAGATGACCGACAACAGCGGCTTCTCCAGGTGTGGGCGCAGCAGCTCATCGCAGCGCTCCAAAACCCCGCGGAAGACGGGCTCGCTCTCGTAAAGCGCGCGCCCCATGTTCACATACTGCCCACCCTGACCCGTGAACAGGAAAACCACCTCTGGCCGGTCGCGAGCAAATCCGGAAATGGAGGTGCTTGTCAAACTGCCTGTCGCATAGAGATCAAGGCCTTCGCATATCCTCTCAGTGCTCTGACCAATGACCGCCAACCGGTGTTGGAAATGAGAGCGCCCTGTATTGGCCGTATAGCAAACATCTCCTAGTTTCTCGCCGGGGTGCGCAACCAGATGCTGTGCGTATCCTGCGGCTAACTCCTTGAGGCTCACCTCGCTTTTCGCCGACAACGCCAGAATCTTCAATGGTGTTTTGTCGTCCCTTCGCCCTGGCGTCTCGGTCTCCTCTGGCGCTTCTTCCAGCACAACGTGCGCATTAGTCCCGCTGAACCCGAACGAGCTCACTCCTGCGATCCGACGGCCCTGTCCCGAGGGCCACTGTCGACGTTCGGTCGGAATCACAATCGGCAGCTCATCCCATTTCACGTGCGGATTCAGTTGTTTCAAGTGCAAATGCGCCGGTATTTCCCCTTGCTGAAGCGACAGAACCACTTTTATTAGCCCCGCGATCCCGGCAGTGGACTCCAGGTGACCCAGGTTGGTCTTGACAGAGCCAACTATCAAAGGTCGTTCAGCAGAGCGGTGCCTGCACAAGGCAGATGCCAACGCATGGATCTCGATGGGATCACCCAGAGGAGTCCCCGTCCCATGCGCTTCTACGTATTGCACTGCCAGTGGATCAATCCCTGCCGCAGCCAGCGCCTGGAGGATGACAGCTTCTTGGGCCGGCCCATTGGGGACTGTCAAGCCGCTGGTCCGGCCGTCTTGGTTGATAGCACTGCCACGAATCAACGCCAAAACACGATCTCCATCTTCCCGGGCTTCTGACAAACGCTTCATCACCACCACCGCAACACCCTCTCCTCGTACATATCCATCGGCCGAAGAATCGAAGGTTTTGCAGCGGCCGTCAGCCGCAAGCATCCTCGCTTTGCAAAAGTTGATGTTGAGTTCCGGCAAAAGCATTAGACTGGCCCCAGCCGCCAGCGCCATGCGGCATTCCCCAAGGCGGAGGCTCTGGCAGGCTTGATGAACCGCAACCAGGGAGGATGAGCAGGCAGTGTCCACCGCCACACAAGGACCTTCCAAACCAAGCACGTAGGACAATCTTCCGGCAGCCACACTATGAGATGTGCCTGTAGCCAGGTAAACGTCGACGGCTTCGGGCATCAGCGTCTTCATGTGCAGCATCGCATAATCGCTTGATCCTATGCCCAGAAAAACACCAGTTCGGCTGCCCATGAGCTTGCTGGGAGCGGCACCTGCGATCTCGAGTGCTTCCCAGGCGACTTCCAGCAACAGACGTTGCTGAGGATCCATGGTTATTGCTTCCCGAGGCGTAATACCGAAGAAGTAGGGGTCAAACTGGTCTACATTGCTGAGGAATGCACCATGGCGCGCATACATTTTTCCTGGAGTTTCCGGGTCGGGATCGAAGTATGCAGCCAGGTCCCATCGCTCTCTGGGAATTTCGCTGATTGCATCGCAGCCTTCATGCAAAAGTTGCCAGAAAGCTTCCGGATTGTTGACTTTTCCCGGAAACCTGCATGCCATGCCGATGATTGCGATAGGTTCTGTACGAATACGCTCCAGAGCTTCCAACTTGTCCCGCATCTCCCTGATTTCCAGTATGGCGCGCTTTACCGGGGAGAGTTCTTCCGTGATTGCGTTTTCGTTTGTCATTTCAGAAAGTCGGTTGTTTTGAAAAAGCGGCAGTCTTCCTGGGTGCACGGGGAATGTCCGCTCTTACTTTGCTTTGTTTCTTTCCAACTCCTCAAGCAACAGGGCTTCAGCATCTTCTTCGCTTAGATTTTTAAGCCCATCAGAAGCTTTGAACTGCAAATCTCCTGGTGGCGAGCATTCGGCTGGCAGCAAATTCAACACGCCCGACAAGTGCTCGGTCATCCTTTCCAGTGTCGGATAGTCAAAAGCAAGCGTAGCCGGCAATGGTGTTCGAAGGCTGTTTTGCAGCGCATTGCGCAATTCCATGCTCATCAGCGAATCCAATCCGATTTCCCGCAGCCCCTGATGCGGATCCAACGGATGAGAGGGTGAAAGCCCAAGAACCTTTAAAGTCTTTTCGCGCACATGCGCCAGCAGCAGCGAGCGGCGCTTAGCGGTCGGAGCTTTTTTCAACTGAATCTGGAAATCCGCTTCTGCCGCAACCTTCTCGGCACCGGAAGCGCGACCTTGTCCGGCCAGCGAAGACAGGATGAGGGGAACCTCGCCATCAAACAGCTTGAGATATTTCGCCCAGTCAATGGAGAATGCACCGAACTGCGGGCGCTCACTCACCAGGCCTATTTGAAGCACGTGCAATCCCAATTCCGGCGGCATCGCCGTCACGCCAAGCTCCGTCCAACGCCTCTGGTCCTCGGCACTCAGTGCGGCAGCCATCCCCACTTCCGCCCAGGCACCCCAGTTGATGCTCACTGCGGCCAAGCCATGAGCCCGCCTGAAGTGTGCCAGCGCATCAAGAAAAGCGTTGCCGGCAGCATAGTTTGCTTGGCCGCGAGCACCCAACAGCGAGGCCATCGAAGAGAAGAGCACAAAGAAGTCGAGATTGAGATTTTCCGTCAGTTGATGCAGGAGCCATCCTCCGGCGACTTTGGGAGCCATCACCCTCTCGAAGCGATTCCACTTCTGTTGTTGGAGAATGCCGTCATCCAGCACCCCGGCAGCATGCACGATGCCTCGGAGCGGCGACAACGATTGCTCGATCACCTCCAGCACGCCCCGGAGATCGCGTTCGCAGGCAACGCTTCCTTGGGCCACCAGCACGCGCGCACCGGTTTGTTCGATAGAACGTATGATGGTTTGGGCAGCATCGGTAGGGGGACGGCGGCTCATCAGGACCAGGTGACGAGCGCCCTGTCCCACGATCCACTGGGCAATCCGGAGGCCCACGCCTCCCAATCCTCCCGTGATCAGGTAGGCACCCTCAGGTCCGATTTTTGGTAATGGAATTGCTTCCCGCACCCGCTGTATCAGGACAATTTTGCCAACGTGCCTGGCTTGAGCCATATAGCGAAAGGCATGCGCGGCACGATCGAGCTGAAAGGACCGCACAGGCAAAGGCGTCAGCGTCCCCGTGCCGACTTGCCCGACGATTTCACGCAGCATGGCTTGTATCAGTTGGGGGTCTTCCTGCATTACGATTCCCAGATCATATGCATAATACCTGGCGCCGGGCCTGATCTCGGACACCTGCCGTTCAGTCCAAATGCCTCGCTTCCCGATTTCCAGCAGACAACCGCCAGGATTCAAGGCTGACAGATTCCTGGGAATAAACTCACCTGATAGTGAGTTCAACACAATGTCGGCCCCGTACCCTTGAGTTAACTTCAGCAACTCGTCGGCAAAATCGACTGTGCGCGAGTCCATAACGTGCCTGGCCCCGAGCGACCTGACAAATTCCCGCTTCTCCGGATTGCCTGCAGTGCAATAGACTTCTGCCCCTGCAAGCCTTGCAAGCACTGTTGCTGCCATCCCCACGCCTCCAGCGGCAGCGTGGATCAAGATCTTGTTTCCAGGCTTGATCTTTCCGAGGATATGCAGACCATAGTAGGCCGTGAGGAACGCGATGGGCAGTGAGGCTGCCCGTTCATAACTTAAGCCGGGAGGTTTGGGTACAACAAACTCGGCACGGGTCAAGGCAAAGGAGGCGAAACTGTCCAGGGCAATCCCCAATACTCGGTCCCCCACATGCAGGCCGGCCACATCGTCGCCGACCGCTGCAATTTCACCGGCACACTCGCTACCCAACCCCCCAGGATTGCCCGGATACATATCGAGGACATTCAGAACATCTCGGAAATTCAGACCCGTCGCGCGAACTCGAATCTCAATTTCCCCTCGACCTGGTTTTTTGCGCTCCATCGGTTTTAGAGAAAGATTTTCAAATGTGCCTCGCTCTAAAATCTCCAGTCTGACAGGAGATATCTCCGCGTGGTTTATACCTCCCGGAACATAACGTTCCAAACGGGCGACGTACCGTTCGTCGTTGCGAAAGCCAACCTGATGTTCCTGAGCATCTGCTTGGATTTCATCAAAGAGGATTTGGCCGTTCTGCAAGGGAAGTGACGCGGGATCAAGATCGATGCAAGTCGGCCGCAGTTCGGGGTGTTCCAACATTATGGTCCGCCCAAATCCCCACAGCGGTGCATGTTCGATAACCACTGAGTCCGATTGAATGGGCTGTGCCCCCGCAGTCACCAGCCACAAACGCGGCGGCAAATCCATCTTGCGCTTCACCAATGCCTGCGCAAGACATAATGCACTCCTGCAGCTCAATTCAATGGCATCACAGGAGGGCCCTCCCAAGTTCCACAGGTGCACGATCCCGCACAATGGCCGCCTATCTTCAGAAAATCCCTCGTCCAGTAGGCGATCATACTGATCAGCCTGAAACGGTTGGATTCTTATCGACCCGTCAATTTGGGATTCGTATGAATCTCCGGCCTGGACCAAGACACAAGCGTCTCCTCGCACCCGCAGCTGCGCTGCCAATGCGCCGCCCACACCTTTGTCGTCGGCCAAGATGATCCATTTGCCCCGTCGCGGGGGGGAAGTTGAAAAGCCTGCTTGCACTTTCCACTCAATTTGATGCAGCCAATCTCGACTCGATGCGAGATCATCCGCGGCGTGCTTGAGGACGTCTTTTGTAGTCCGTTTGATTTGAAGATCGCTAAGAAAGAGTGCGACCTGGCCATCATTTCGATAAACCCAGATATCTCCCCGATCGGTTTCATCATAGCCGCCATTCCCAGGGCGCACAGCAGCATAGCACCAGAACTCGCTGTCAGGGCGATGGTAAAAGCAGAATTGATTTAATCCGATCGGCAAAAAAACCTGGCTTCGCTCATCATCGGTGCAAAGCGCCGCTGCAAATGTCTGCAGGCATGCGTCCAAAACCGCAGGATGGACTCGGTAGTCATGACGCTCAGCCTGCAATTCATCGGGAACCACTATCCTGGCAAGGGCTTTGCCCCCGGCGGCATTACGCCAGATTTGAGCGATCCCCTGGAAACTCGGGCCGAACTCAATGCCGACTTCACTCATTCTTTCATAGAAATCAGCAGCGGGAGACTCGGTTGAGCAAAGTGATCGCACCTCATCGAGCGAGCCCTCAGATGTGTCAGGCTCTATCACACCGCGATGGACTTTCATGGTTGCATGGAGTTTCCAGTCGGCCGAACTGGGGCAATCCTCGCGCGAGCGAGCCTGACTAAAAACCTGGACCAATCCCGTCTCCGAGTCCAGTATGACCTGCAGAGCATGGCTTTTTCCTTCGGAAATCACCAACGCTTTTTGAATCAGCACGTCCTCCAGGGTACATGGATCGTCACCATAGGCTTGGGCGGCTACGGCCAACGCCATTTCGATGTATGCTGCCCCCGGTACTACTACCATCTTGAAAACGCGATGGTCACCCAAAAAGGCCGGGTGCCACGAGCCTATTTCTGTCTCACAGATAATCTTACTGATTGCAGGCGAAACCAGCCGCCGCTCCAGCAACGGGTGCTTCCGCCGGTGCCCGGGCATGTCCCTGCCGGAGCCAGAAGAGGTAGGCCTGGTCTCGAACCAGTATTTCTCACGCTGCCATGGGTAAGTGGGCAGCTGGACATAACGAGCTGCCGAAGAGCGCACGCCCTCCCATTTGACCGGCAGACCGTGAACATAGGACGAGCCCATGAGGCTCAGCAGGCTGAGGCGTGCGTCCTGTTTCCTGCGCAGCGAAGTCAGCACCAATCCTTTCGTAGCGAGATCATCCAGGCACTGTGAAATGGAATTCGACAGTACGGGGTGGGGGCTTATCTCAACAAAGGATGTGTAACCCGCTTTCACCAGGATACCGATGGCCGGAGCAAATTGTACAGTTTGGCGAATATTGCGAGCCCAATACATTGCGTCGTAATCACGTTCCCTGGCAATTTCGCCTGTGACTGTGGAAACGAGCGGAATCCTTGCGGGTTTTGGCTGGATTCCGCTGAGTTCACGGCTCAATTCGCCGCAGAGGGGTTCCATTTGGGCGCTATGAAATGCATAATGGACCCCCAAGCCGCGGCACACGATATCGCGACGCTTCAACAAATCGGTCAATTGCACCAGTGCTTCCTCTTCTCCAGACAGCGTGACCGAACGCGGGCCGTTAACCGCGGCTATGGATACACTATGCTCGCAACCCTGCTCTATGAGGAGGTGCATTGCCTCCCGAGCAGACAATTCTACCGCCGCCATCTTGCCTGAGCCCGTTGCGCGCTGCATTAAACTTCCACGGTGGAACACCACCCGTATCGCCTCTTCCAGTGTTAGAACTCCCGCGACAGCGGCTGCGGCAACCTCGCCGATGCTGTGTCCGACAACAGCTGCGGGAACGATTCCCAATGACTTCAGATACTCGACCAGCGCCATTTGCAGAGCGAAGATCGCAGGCTGTGCCACCTCGGTTTGGTGCATGCGCGATTCAGATTCCGGTTGCCGGAGTTCGCTTATCAGCGACCAGCCCGCAGATTGCTGAAATAATTCGTCACACCTCTCAATCGTTGCGCGAAAGATCGAATCCCGTTCTAAAATCTCACGTCCCATTCCCCACCACTGGGGGCCTTGTCCGGAAAAAACAAAAACAGGCCTTGAAGCCTGTCCTGATAGAGTGTGCCCAATCGTCAAGCAGGGATGAGCCTCCCCACGACTCAAAAGATCCAGACGTTCGCAGATCTCTTCACGGGTGCTTCCAACGACAGCCAAACGATGATCGAAAGACGTTCGACGTTGTGAGGCGGAATAGCAGATGTCGCTCAACTCGCCTGGGTGGGCAGGATCAGCCAGAAATTTTCCATAGGATTCCGCAACAACGAGCAGTGCCTCTTGATTGGGGGCGGATAGCGGCAGGACGTGAAAATCATCGCATTGAGTTGATCCCAGTTTGCTCCGGTAATACGACCGGTGCTTCTTCCAAGATAACATGAGCATTAGTTCCGCCAAAGCCGAAGGAACTCACTCCAGCAATGCGGCGACGGGCGCCCCTTGGCCAGTCGAGCAACCTGGTAGGAATGACAAAAGGAGTCCCATCCAATGAGATGTGCGGATTCAGCAGGCTGAAATGCAGGTGTGGAGGGATGGCTCCATGCAGCATGGATAGGACAACCTTCATCAATCCGGCGACTCCGGCGGCAGCTTCCAAATGACCGAGATTCGTCTTTACCGAGCCCAGGGCACAGACCTGTCCTTCGGGATGATGCTTGCCATACACCTCAGCAAGTGCTTCTACTTCAATGGGATCACCGAGCGATGTGCCTGTGCCGTGCGCCTCAACGCAAGTTATCTCCCAGGGATTCAACTGCCCGCTATCGATAGCTTGCCGTATGACCGCCTGTTGAGCCAACCCACTTGGGGCAGTCAGCACACTCGTTCGCCCATCTTGATTCACGGCAGAGCTCCGGACAACAGCGAGAATGCGGTCGCCATCGGCAAGGGCCTCCGCCAGCCGCTTCAGAACAATCACCCCGCACCCTTCGCCTCGTACAAAACCATCCGCTTTGGCGTCAAATGTCTTGCATCGCCCATCAGGGGCCATGAATCCCCATTTGGAAAGCGAAATGGTCACTTCGGGAGACAACATTAGGCTGACGCCACCTGCAAGAGCTAATTCACACTCTCCGCTGCGCAGACTCTGGCAGGCCAGATGAACAGCGACGAGCGACGACGAGCAGGCAGTATCCACCGTCATACTTGGTCCCTGCAGATTTAGAAAGTATGAGACCCGATTGGCCACGATACTGTGGGCCGTGCCCGTGCTGGTGTAAGCGTCAACCGATGTCAAGTCAGCGGATTGCATGTGCGCATAGTCGTTGTGATAGCTCGCAATGAAGACCCCTGTTCTGCTCCCTGACAGACCAGCTCTGATTTGCCCGGCGTCCTCCAAGGCTTCATAAGCAACTTCAAGCATCAAACGTTGTTGCGGATCCATGCGCCTGGCTTCCCGAGCCGAGATACCAAAGAACGTCGCATCAAAAGAATCCAGCGCCTGATCGAGAAATCCTCCCCACCGGGTCGTCATCCTTCCGGGCGCTTCCGGATTTGGATCATAGAGTGCATCAATATCCCAGCGTTCCTTAGGGACCTCCTTGATGGCATCAACGCCGTTTTTCAAAAGGTTCCAATAGTCATCCGGCGAGTTTGCCCCTCCCGGGAAGCGGCATCCCATACCGACCACAGCAATGGGCTCACTCTGCAAGTATCTGAGGCCCTCGTTACTTGTCCTTTCCTTTTGACAAAGAAGGGCAAGCTTAATGGAAGATAATGGAGTATTTGCCGCTGTGCTCATTTGTTTTCCTTCGGGCGGCTCAGCAGGGCACGCATTGCCTCGTCATCTGTCATGTGTCGGACTTTCATCGCAATTCCAACCGCCGCGCTTTCAGCCCCAATCTTTAATGCGGGCGTCCCAGCGGTGCTGCTAGTTTCAATGTCTATCCCCAATCTGCCGGTGAGGTATGTGGCGATAGCATCCACTGTCGGATAGTTCCATACCAATGTTGCCGAAAGTTTCAAATCCAGACTGGCTTCAAGCCGATTCCTGAATTCGACAGCCGCAAGTGACTCCATTCCCAGTGCGCCCAGGGGTGTTTGCATACCGATCCGTTCAGGAGACAGCCGTAGAACGAGCGCCAATACTTTCAGAACCTGCGTTGCAATAAACGCACGGCGTTGATCTGTATCCAACGCCAATAGGCTGTCTCGCAATGACTGTCCTGGTTTTTCGCTCCAGACTGGTTCGGTTGGTTCTTCCCGTTCCAGCGTCAAAAACATTGAATTTGTGGCGATACGGGCTTTGCGGAATTGGTGCCAATCCACTGGCATTACGCAAACCTGGGCGGCTGTGCTATCCATCAAACGTCCCAGCGCATTGAGCCCTTGTTCAGCTGAGAGACCGATGATTCCGCTGGACTCCAACAATCGAGTAACCCGTTTACCTCCGTCGGTGGCGGCAAAACCCAATCCACTCCAGGCCCCCCAGTTGATGCTCAGTCCAGTCTGGTTTCGCGCCTTGCGATGCTGAGCCAACGCGTCCAGAAAGGCATTTGCGGCAGCATAATTCCCCTGGCCGACCTGACCCAGAAGTGAACCAAGAGAGGAGAAAAGGACAAAAAAGTCCAGGTCTCCTCCCAAATACCGGTTCAACAGCCAACCGCCCATGATCTTGGGCCGCATAACCTGCCAGAGCGTGTCTGGATTCATTTGAGTCAGCAGCCTGTCTTCAATTACCCCGGCAGCGTGGATTACGCCACGAATCGGCGGCCATCCTTCGACTCTATAGGAATCGAGAAACGCCTTAAGTTGGGGGGCATTAGCCACGTCCACCGACGCATAATGGACACTGACGCCAAGAGCTTCCAGGCTTCTCAATCCTTCGATCCGTTGGAGATTGTCATCTCCTGGCATTTCAGCCCACGAACTTCGCGGCGGAAGTTTGGTGCGTCCCAGTATGACCAATCGCCGCGCTCCGTGCGATCCCATCCAGCGTGCAACCTGCAGTCCGATGCCGCCTAGTCCTCCCGTGATCAAGTAGGATGCGTCGGGTCGCCAGTGGTGATGTTGGCCGGTCCTTTGTCTGCTGTCATTGGCCGAAGTTTGAGAGGCTACCTTCACCAAACGCGCTGCATGGCGTTGATTGTTTCGATAAAGGATCTGGCCTTCGCCGTCCTTTCCTTTCAGCTCGCTAAAGAGTTGCAGCGCCCCCTCTTCGTGGGGCGATGATGGATCCAGATCTATCAGACCTCCCCAGAAATCAGGATGTTCCTCCGAAACAACACGACCGAGTCCCCATAACGGCGATTGGGAGATGTTTACATCATGGTTTGACTCCAAGGCTTGTGCTCCTCTTGTGACAAGCCAGATCTTCGGCATCTCCTGCCTTTCAATGCGGATCAGCGCCTGGACAAGGTGTACTGTCGTACCGCAGAGGAGCATTTGTGCAGCCTCCAACGACTCGGTTGCCATCTCCTCAGGCGGCAGCACATCCAGGCTCCAGAGATGCACAATGCCCAAAAAAGACCCCGGCCCTCTATCACCTATTTGATCCAGCAGTCGCAGAATATCCGTCGTGCAGTCGGTACGGATGTTGAAATGCGACCGACCCATATCTCTGAAATTGTCACTAGGCATGACCAGGAGGCTATTATCCCCTTGCTCCGCGAGCAAGTCCGCAAGGCGCTCGCCGACTCCCGACTTATCATTGAAGATCAACCAGCGACCTTTTCTGCCCAGCGGCTGCTGAGTGAATCCAGATTTCAAGATCGGCTTCCACTGAAGCGCATACATCCACTCATCGGGGTTGTCGGAAACAGCACGGCCCTCCCCGATTTTATTCAAATGCAAACCCTCCACCTCGACAACTACTTTCCCCTCTTGGTCTAGCCATCGTATATCCAATAGGGGTGGACGATTCTGTGTCGCTGGAGTACGACTATTACTCTGGGAACGCAATCTGGCATGCACCCACGCAGCCGCCATGGGAGAATCACAAACATGGATTCGCTCTATGCTTGAGGGCATGAACAGTTCATCATCTGTTTCCCCGGGCGCCAGAATTCCCAACAATTGGAAACCAGCGTCAAACAAATTGGGAGGTATCAGGTAAGCTGCCATTTCGGATGCATTTAGCCGGGCTAATATTTCAGTATGATCCGGCCAAAGCTGCTTCACACCCCTAAGTGACTCCCCGATGTGAATTCCATTGGTGTCAAGCTTCTGATAAAAGTCCTGTCCCATGAGCATCCGGCTCTCCTGGAGTAAGGACTGTTTGGGAATGGGGATGCTGCCGGCTTGATAGGCGCCCTGCTCCAGATGGATTTTTGCAGTGAAGAGAAGCGACCATTTTCCCTCCTGGCTGGAATAGATACTGACGGAGGGATCTCCGAATTCCGAGAGCGATAGCGCTATTTGGAGTAAGGGTCGCGTCAGCCCTTCGTGCAAAAAGAGCGCACGCTTCAGCGAAATCTCGGCCAGGGAACATTGTCGGCCATTGAATGCCGCCACGGCGGCTGCCAGACCCATCTCCAAATAAGTCGATGCCGCCAAGACTGATGTGCCATTGAGCCTGTGCGCAAAGACGTGTGGTAACAACCGCTGATTCAGTTCCACCTGCCACACCACGCGGGATTCGTCAGCCAGATCGAGGCGCCAACCCAGGAGCGGATGGCGTTCCTTGCGGGCATGGGACTCCCCGCCGAATGACCCTGTAAGGTTCCGGAATTCAGCCCTCTCTATCCAGTATTTTTCGCGTTGCCATGGGTACATAGGCAGGCACGACGGCTGCGCCTCTGGGCAAACGGCCTTCCAGTTAATCTCAAGTCCAAGGGTGTAAAGGCGTGCCAGCGAGCTCTTTATTGTTAGGGATTCGTCCTCATCCCGCCGTAAGGACGCCAACGTGCAAATACCTGATTGTTCATTCAACTCGAGTGCGGGAAGAAGAATTGGGTGAGGGCTGATCTCAACAAAGACCGAATACCCATCAATGACCAGCTTGTCAACGGCGGTCGAGAATAGAACAGGGTTTCGCAAGTTGCTTCCCCAGTAATCCGCTCCGAGAGATCGACCATCCACAAGCCCGCCTGTGACCGTGGAATAAATGGGCGTGGAACCAGATTCAGGCTGCAAGCCCGCTAACATCGAGACGAGCTCTGGACCCAGCGGATCCATGTGGGGACTATGCGCTGCCACATCAACCTTCACGGGACGGCAAAAGACACTGCGATTTTGTAAAACCGCCAGAATCTGTGAGAGGGCGCAGGGATCGCCCGAAACTACCGTGGAGCGCGGACTATTGATAACCGCAATGGAAAGGCGGTCTTCGTATCCGGAGATTGCAATTTGGGCATCCTCGGCAGACAGCTCGACTACTGCCATTGCGCCCCTTCCGCTCACCCTTTTCATCAATCTGCTACGAAAGCAGATAACCTTTGCGGCATCTGCGAGGCTCAGCGCTCCCGCAACCTGCGCAGCTGCAACTTCCCCCATGCTGTGGCCGATGACAGCGTCCGGTTCCGCTCCCCAGGAACGCCACAGAGCTGCGATCGCAACCTGAATCGCAAATAGGGTCGGCTGGACGACATCGATTTCATCCAGGCGAGAAGCAGCCTGGCCATCACAAAGCAACTGTAATAGTGAGTAGTCAACGTGAGGCCCGATGGCCTGCTCGCAGGACTCCAGAGCCTTACGGAATACCGGCTCCCGCTCGAGAAGCTTTTGACCCATGCCTATCCACTGAGAGCCTTGTCCGGAAAAAACGAAAACCAATCCAGCTCGGCGTGCCTGTTTTGTGCCCAAAAAAATGCTTGGAGGAGACTCACCTCGTATGTACCCTTCAAGGCCGCCAACCATTTCTTCCCGTGATTGCCCAAGTATGGCGAGTCGGTGATCGTGATGACTGCGCCGGACGCTGGCCGTGTAACATATGCCGGCAAGTGAATTCGTTCCTTCGGCCAGTGTTTCCCGATATGAGCACGCTAAAGTATGCAGAGCATCCGAATGGCGTGCGGAAAGAGGCAACAGGTATCGTCCAGACTCACCGGAGCATTGCTCCGTCTCTTTGTTGAGTTTGCGCGGAGGGGCCTCCTGTAGAATCGCGTGCGCGTTGGTACCAGACCAGCCAAATGCGCTAACGCCGGCAAAGCGCGGTTCTATTCCGGAGGGCCAGGGATGTTCCTCCGTCGCAACTTGCAGTCTCGTACCATCAAGCAAGATGTGCGCATTAAGCTGGCGGAAATGCAGATTTGTCGGCATCACCTGATGCTCCAGCGCAAGCACCGTCTTAATGAGGCCTGCGATGCCTGCGGCACCTTCGAGATGTCCGATATTGGTTTTGACTGAACCCAAAACGCAGGTTTTCCCTTTTGCTTTCTGCGGTCTGCCCAACGCATTGGCCAGAGCCTCTACCTCTATTGGATCACCAAGAGGAGTACCTGTCCCGTGAGTTTCGACATAGCTAATGTCTTCGGGCCGCACACCAGCGTTTTCCAGCGCCTGTCGGATCACTGCTTGTTGAGACATACCATTGGGTGCCGTGAGACCGTTGGTGTGGCCGTCTTGGTTGATTGCCGAACCCAGTATCAAGGCTCGGATTGGATCACCATCCGCCAGCGCGTCCGACAAACGCTTCAGCACTACAATCCCGCATCCTTCTCCCCTCACAAAACCGTCGGCGCGCGCATCGAAAGTCTTACAGCGGCCGTCAGAGGCCATCATGCTCATCCTGGAGGCGGCAAGAGTGAAATGGGGTGTCAGCATCACGTTCACCCCCCCCGCAAGAGCGAGAGAGCACTCGCCATTGCGCAGGCTTTGGCTAGCAAGGTGAACGGCGACCAGCGAGGAAGAACAGGCTGTATCAACCGCAATATTTGGCCCCTGGAGATCAAAAATGTAAGAGAGGCGACCACCGAGCACAGAGTGTGAGGTGCCGGTGCCCGTATAGATATCGATTCCATCAGCGTCCAGGGCCTGCAGCAGATAGTAGTCACTGCTATGGCTGTGAATCCCGGTGAAAACGCCCGTTTTGCTGCCGGCAAGTTGTTCGATGGTCTGCCCTGCATCCTCAAAGGCCTCCCAGCCAACTTCGAGAAACAGTCGCTGTTGTGGATCCATCGCGGCAGCTTCTCTCGGTGAGATGCCAAAGAAAGGGGCGTCAAACCTGTCCACATCCTGCAAGAATCCACCCCATCGGGTGGACAACTTTCCTGGTGCGAATGGATCGGGATCAAACAATCGATCCGTATCCCAGCGTTCAGGGGGCACCTCAGATATGGCATCTACCCGATTCCTGAGAACATGCCAGAATGACTCAGTCGAATTGGCACCCCCCGGAAATCGACAACTCATCCCAATTATCGCAATGGGTTCATTGCGACTGCTTGATGGATCGAGGCGTGCGGATTTCAAACGCTTCTCAAGTAACGCGCGCTTTTCCGGTGGCAAATTGGCGATTCTCTGGTCAACCTCGGCCATTTTGTCGTCCTCTTTCAATCTTCGTTTTCGAGAAGCCGACGGGCCTCTTCATCGGAAAGCTGCTCGATCTCTGACAAAACCTGGTCAATTTCTTTTTCCCCATTGACGATTGCGTCCTCGGCGGCAGAGTCAGAAGGAACAATTGCGATTGCATCAGCCAGGGGAAGCCCCAGTTTGCCGGCCAAATGGGTCGCGAGCACCTCGATGGTCGGGTAGTTCCAGACCAACGTTGCCGATAACTTGAGCCCCAAGCTCGCCTCCAGGCGGTTCCTTAATTCAAGCGACATGAGTGAATCAAGGCCGAGGGTTTTCAAGGGCCTATTTAAGCACACCCTGGCAGGCGGCAGCTTCAACACCTGCCCAACCTGGTGCTGCAGGTGGTTTTCCAGCATGTATCGGCGTCGTTTTCCAGAGTCCTCTGCCATGATCAGATCGCGAAAGCTCGCGGCTTTGCCTTTTTCATCCCCAATCGCAATCAGGGAATGCGCAGAGTTGCCTGAGACGCCGGCGTAGTACGGCTGTATGGTGGTTCCGGGATAGGACCGTTGCCATTGATCCCAATCGAAGGGCATCACGGCTACCTGAGTCACATCCTCGGAGATCAACTTTTCAAGGGCGGCGATTCCGTGCCGGGGAGCGAGACTCTCCAGGCCCTTGCTGGCGAGGCGATCACCTCGAATGGTTTTCTGAGCTGCAAGTCCGACATCAGACCACGGCCCCCAGTTAATGCAGAGTGCCGGCATCCCCAATGTTTTCCGATAATGCGCCAACCCGTCCAAAAAAGCATTGGCTGCCGCATAGTTCCCCTGACCGGGCAATCCCAGCAACGATGCCACTGATGAGAAAAGCACGAAGAAATCCAAGCGGTCTTTGCGGGTCAGGGAATGGAGGTTCCATGCTCCTTTGGCCTTGGGGCCAAAAACAGATCGAAATCGGGCCGCATCAAGCGCCAGCACCGTGGCATCATCCAGAACTCCAGCCGCGTGGATCACTCCCCTTAGTTCGGGCATCCTGCTGTGTATCAATTCAACAATGCGCGCCACATCGCTTTCCTGGGCAACATCGCCCTGAGCGACGACAACCTCGGCCCCCAATTTGCGCAATTCTTCCAGCACTTTCTCTGCCGTTGGTGCAGGAACTGATCTCCCCATCAATGCCAGGTGCCGAGCTCCGCATTCGACCAACCATCGAGCCACCTCCAGTCCCAATCCGCCAAGTCCGCCTGTTATCAGATAGGCGGCATCCGCCTGAATACTCACCGTCGGTTTGGTTGCGGGTTGGACCATGACCTGGGATTCATTGAATTGAATTACAATCTTGCCGATGTGCGAGGCCTGCGCCATCCAGCGGAAAGCAGCCGCCGATTCCGAGGCGGGAAAGGCCTTCAAAGAGATAGGATGCAGAGTATTTTCTGCGAACGATCGAATGATGTCGTGGAACAGCGAAGACGCCAGCTCTTGCCTTCCCATCACCAATTTCGCGAGGTCAATGGCAAAGTAGGAGAGGTTTTCCCTAAATGCCTTCAGGCCGATACGGCTGTCCTGATAAATATCGCTCTTCCCTATTTCCAGAAAGCGTCCATAGGGCTTCAGCAGAGCCAGGCTTTTGATCATCGCTTCGCCGACAAGCGAGTTAAGGACGAGGTCAACTCCATTTCCCATCGTGGCCCCGATAACCTCTTCGGAAAAAGCGAGCGATCTTGAGTCCATCACGTGGGCTATTCCCAGTCCCTTCAGAAATTCCCGCTTTTCAGGGCTTCCAGCCGTCGCGAAAATTTCCACTCCGGCCTGTTGGGCCAGTTGCACCGCTGCCAGACCGACCCCACCGGCAGCGGAATGGATAAGGACACTCTCGCCGGCAGCCATTCGGCCAAGATAATGCAATGCATAATATGCAGTGAGAAATGCGACCGGGACGGTAGCCGCATCCTCAAAGCTCAACTGGGATGGTTTGCGAACAACGTAAGTTGCTCGAACGGTGACATATGAACTGAAACAACTTACTTCTTCAAATGAGGGGGTCAAACAAATGACTTCATCCCCAACTTGGAGTTCGTGAACTCCATCGCCGACGGCTACCACGATGCCGGAACACTCGGCTCCCATTCGAAAATCAAGTCCAGGCTCTAAGCCGGGATATATGCCCATGGCCTTCATGACATCCAGGAAATTTAGGCCCGCAGCGTAAACACGGATTTCAACCTCCTCCGGCCCTGGAGATTTTCGGGAAGATGGCCTGAGAGTCAGGTGGTCCAGGATTCCCGGTGCATCGATTTCCAATCGGTAGCCTTCCTGGCCTGCCATCAGGAATCTCTCAGGGGCTCCCCTTTTGTTATCCTCTGCAGGCTGCTCTTGATGGCAACGAACCAGTCTGGCAACAAATCGCCTGTCGCCTCGGAAGGCCACCTGATCTTCGTTTCCTTCTGACGCGATTTCGTCTGCCAGATGCTTCACGGTTTCCACTGAAGGGTCAATGCTCAGATCAACCAGCGAGCAGCGATATTCGGGATGTTCATTGCCAATCACTCTTCCAAGACCCCACAAGGAGGATTGGCTGACAGAAAGACCGCGGTCTTCTCTTTCGACCTTTTGAGCTCCTTGCGTGATCAGCCAAAGGCGCGGCATACCCTTGCCATCCGAGTGGGCAAGCGCCTGACATAGATGGAGTGTGCTGATACAGGACATCTTCTCTGCCTTGTCCAAACTGGAAAGGGAGATTTCACTGGAGGCCGGCAAATCCAGGCTCCACATATGGATCACTCCCCGCCAAGGGGAACGATCCGCAGCATTCAGTTCATCCAGCAGCCGTAAATAGTCCCGGGGAACATCGGGGGAGACTTGGAATTGTCGGGGGCCCAAAAGTCTGTATTTTTCACCGGACTTGACGATCGCGCAAGATCCGCCACGGGCTTCCAGCATGCTGGCTAGCTTATTCCCGAGATTTCTTTTATCCACAAAAAGGAGCCACCGGCCTCGACAGTCTTCCGGGACCGTACCGCGCTGCTCCAGGTTCCTGAGTTGCCATTCAACCTGATACAACCAATCCTGGAGTTGTGGCTGGACGTTACCCTCGATTCGCTTGAAGCGGAGACTGTGTGCTTCCACTACGACATTGCCTTCTCCGCTGATCAAAAAAACGTCACCAACAAAGGTGCCGTCACCGGAAGCATCCGTCTTCACCGGTGTGGCGCAGGCGTACCATTCGCGTTCATCGACGACCCGATCGAAGATTCGAATGGTGCCCAGTCCTACCGGAAGGAGAGTGTCGTCATTCGTGGCCCCCCGACCCGTGTCGGGGTAAGCAGCCACCAGCAATTGAAAGCAGGCGTCGAGCAAAGTTGGATGGATTCGGTATCTAGAGGAATCAGCCTCTTGAAATTGGGCGGAGGAGAGTCGAGCGAAAATCGTCCCGTCCTTCTGCCACGTTTCTTCAACACGCTGAAAGGCCGGGCCATACATCAACCCTCGCCGGGTCATGGCCTGATAGTGAACCTCCCCGCAGGTAGATGATTCCTTGTTCTGTGCAAGTTCACAAATATCTGGATCCGGATTTCCTCTTGTGGCGCTATCTATTTCCTTCAGGCGGACAAATCCCTTAGCGTGAATTCTCCACGCCGCGCGCATATCGGACTCATTGTCTTCGAGGCTCAAAAAACGAAAAGAAGCAATCTCGGGGATTTCTGCGTCAAAGATTATCTGTATTCGCTTCATCCCCTCGCGCGGGAGGTCAAGCGCGTGCTCGAACACCACTCTCTCCAGCGAAGGGACCTCGATCCTGAAAGTCTCCCGGGCTGCGGCAAGAACTGTTTCAATCAAAGCTGCTGCCGGGAAGATAACCGCTCCGCGAACGCAATGGTCGCCCAAGAACGGGTGATCCTCGAGACTGAGGTCGGTTTCCCAAAAATGAAGGGAGGGGTGAACAGATGAACTCCAACATGAATCGAGGAACGGGTGGAGTCGCTTGCCCGCCTTATTTGAAACGGCCCTTCTTGACAACCGAACTTCGGAGTCATTCTCGTCCCCGTACCAGAAGTGCTCACGCTGCCAGGGGTATGTGGGAAGCGATACACAGGTTCCTCCCTCTGGATAAAACTTCATCCAATCCAGCGGATAACCCAACGCGTGGAGTTCTGCCGCGGAGCCCAGCATGGTGATTTGTTCGTCTTCCTCCCGAACGCCGGAAGGAATCGTCATCCCCTTGCAGGCAAAGTGCTCCATGCACTGCCTGATGGCTGGCAAAAGAATGGGATGGGGACTCATTTCGATGAAAAGGTCATGCTTTTCCTTCAGGAGTCTCTGCACCATTTCGGAAAATCGTACCGGCTGACGCAGGTTCAAGCCCCAATATTCCGGAACACACTCAGGTCCGTACAACACCTTTCCCAGGGCGGTGGAATAAATCGGGATCGACGCCACACGAGGGTGCACCCCGCTCAGCAATGCCACTAACTCACCTTTGAGCGGATCCATGTGCGGGCTATGGGAGGCCACGTCTACATCAACCAAACGACAGAACACGTCCCGCTCTTGCAGGCCTTTGAGGACCTCGTCAAGCGCTGCCGGGTCGCCAGCCAGAACATGTGATCTCGGGCTGTTGTTAACCGCGATGGATAGACGATCTTCATAGCCTCGGATCGCGTCTTGAGCCTCATCCATCGAAAGCTCTACAACAGCCATGGCGCCCTTCCCGCTGGTACGCCGCATCAGCCGACTTCGGCAGCATATGATGCGCATCGCTTCTTGCAGGCTGATTACCCCGGCTACCAATGCTGCCGCAGCCTCACCCATGCTGTGCCCTATAACTGCATTTGGCTCGATACCCCAGGATTTCCACAACGCAGCGAAGGCAATCTCAATGGACAGCAACACCGGTTGTATCACAGCAATGTCGTGCATCCGGTATCTGGGGGAGTCCTGGTCCAGGATCAGCTGCTCCATCAAAGACCAATCGACAAGTTCCGTCATGGCCTCCTCGCAGTCCTCCAACACCTGACGGAATACCGGTTCGTATTGCAGTAACATCCTGCCCATTCCAAGCCACTGGGATCCCTGGCCTGGGAAAACGAATACGACTTTTAGCGCCAGATCAGGATCCGTCCTGCCGGAGCTCAAGCCGAATCTGGCTTCATTCTGAAGAAAAGCTTGGAGCTTTTCCGCAAGCTCGCCTGCGGTGCGGCCAGCAACCCCCAGTCGATATTCATGGTGGGTTCTGCGCAAGCTGGCCGTATAGCACAAATCTCCCAGCCTCACCTGGTCTTGCCCGGCGAACAGCACCTCCTTGATTGCTTCGACTCTGGCAGTAAGTGCTTCTGGCGTGTGAGCAGAAAGTGGCAAAAGGTACGGAGTTTGAATCGATTCATTTAGTGCCCGATCCAATTGCTTCCCGATCTTCACTTCCTGTCTTGCCAGCAAATCCTGTTCCAAAGCATGTGCCCCTCTTCCTGGAGCCTCCTGCAGAACAACGTGGGCATTGGTACCAGAGATGCCGAAGGAGTTCACTCCGGCAAAGGCTGTCTCGTTAACCACGGGCCAGGGACGGTACACAGGGGAAATCACAAAGGGCAGGGAATCCCAGTTGAGGTTGGGGTTGGGAGCCTGGAAGTGCAGTGTCGCGGGGATGCCTCGGTGTTTGAGGCACAGTGCCGCCTTAATTAACCCGGCCAATCCCGCAGCCCCCTCGACGTGGCCTATGTTTGTCTTGACGGAACCCACCACACAAGGCCGGTCTTGGGGGCGTCCTTCTGTCAGCACTTCCGCCATGGCCTGCAATTCAACGGGATCGCCTGCCCGAGTGCCCGTCCCATGGGCCTCCACATAGTGTACGCGGCCGGGAGAGATTCCGGCACTCCGATAGGCTTTGCGAAGCAGGTCTATCTGGCCGAGTATGCCCGGGGTTCCCATCGAACCGCTCGTCCGGCCGTCATTGTTAACTGCAGCACCAATGATCGTAGCGTATATCGGGTTGTTCTCCTCCAAGGCCCGGGATAACGGCTTTAGAACAACCACTCCGGCACCTTCACTTCGAACGTATCCGTCGGCCCGTGCATCTCCGAATTTGCAGCGTCCATCGGGAGCCAGCATGTCTGACTGTGAGTAGGCAATGCTGATGAATGGGGTGAGTATGACGTTTGCGCCACCCGCCAGCGCAGTGTCGCATTCTCCGCTCCACAGGCTTTGGCAGGCCAGGTGAACGGCCACCAGAGACGAGGAGCAAGCCGTGTCGACCGTCAAACTCGGCCCTTGCAGCCCGAAGAAGCGAGATAGGCGACCGGCTGCGGTGTATCGGCCGCTTCCCGTCGTCATGTAAAAATCCATCTGATCGGGATCAGCGAACAGGCGCCTTTCGAAATCGTTAATCCACATCCCTACAAATACGCCGGTGGGGCTGCCCTCCAGAGTCTTCGGCACCACTCCTGCATCTTCCAGAGCCTCCCATGAGATTTCCAGGAGGAGTCGCTGTTGAGGATCAAGGCGATCGGCTTCTCGAGGGGAAATTCCAAAGAAGAAAGGGTCGAATTGATCGAGGTTGGTCAAAAAACCGCCAAACCGGGAGGCGACCTTGCCGGGGGTTGCCGGTTTAGGATCGTAGAATGCATCGATATCAAACCGGTCAGCCGGTATCTCGCCAATAGCATCGACACCGCTTCGCAATAGCTCCCAAAAGGCGCCCGGGTTGTCCGCCCCCCCAGGAAAACGGCAGCCAATGCCAACTATTGCGATAGGCTCTCGCTCGAGATTAGCGGACCCCTTCTCCGTTTTGTGTCGCTTTCCCAGGCCAGAGCCGCCTCTTTTCTCAATCATAGGATCACAATACGCCCTTCCGGCAATGTTCTGGAAAAGTGCGGCCCCCTGCAAAAGGAAATGACATTCGCATCGGCTTTATCAGCCTTGCCAGCCGATATCCTGTGATGCATCCACGCTCCATCCAATAGTATCGACATATATTTGCGCTACTTTTCCCTTTCCGGACAGATTTCTTTGAGGCGCGCCCAATGAATCCTCTTCAAAAATGCCAATTGCGTAATGAATTCCACACATTCCGTGCATGCAAACCGTGCTCCCTGGCCGGAATGGAAGATCTCCGGGTTGAGCTCTCTGCAAAGCCCAACCCACAGCCACGACGCACAAGCTTGATTCCGTGGCGCCCGAGACCTCCCAGGCCAGGATGTACGACTGAACTAGTTCATGATAGCTGCCTGGCGGATAAATCCCTCAAGCAGGCGAATGTAGGCAGTATCGCTGCACCGGACCTGACCCGTTTCAGGACATATCTGCTCCATCCGGAGTTGGCCGATCCGCTGGTACAACTCTTATTCAGATTTTTCATCGCTGGGGTCGAGCTGGTTCCGGTTCCCGGCCGAGACCTCCGGCAGTCGCTACGTAGGCCTGCCGTTGCCATCGCGTCATTGAAATGGGAGGCGCCTAAGAAGCGGAAGCGATTTCCTAAACCTTTCGTTTTTCCTGGAAGGCTCCAAGGGCAACCTTGGCCTTGAACGCCGCACTGAACTGGCTACCCCTCTATCCCATCGACCCCACACCTGGTCGATTTGGATTTTACACCTTGGCCCCTCTTCTCATCAACAAGATAGAAACGGCTATCACCTTGCGGCATAAGGAGTTTGCCAGGAGCAAGCGGAATAAGTCATTGATTTTGAGACACTTCCCGGGCGCTTCCAGCATCGTCCGCGGGATTCGCGGGTCTGGATTAAGTCAATCAGCCTTCAGAATGCCGCAGGATCATACTTGGTCGGAAGCAGCCGCGGGCAGTTCAGGAACCCCGCAATTCGAGTGTCGGAGTTGGTTGCCCGGCTTCCACAATTCGAGAGCACCTCAGATCCGATAGGATCCCACGGGCTCATCAATAGACGAATCCCGAATCGCGTAGCGTGTCTCCCATCTTCAGGAAGACAGCCGCGGAAGACATTTTAGGCGATCCTATTAGCTTCGGGATTTGTGGCCCCCAGCAGTAGATTGACCCGATCCCACGGTGTTGGAGAAATCAAAAAAGGTCCCGCGGCCCTTTTCTCTGTATTTTGATGACTCCCAGCTACGATAATCATGCCTCCTGGGATTCCTTCGGAAGCGCTGCAAAAATCAGTTGGATGCGCGTGGTCCCTTCATCTTTGAGATGGACAGCCGTCCAGGGAAGATCCACCGAAGTGCTTTACTGGGCCGGAGGACCTTGCCAGGGTCATGAGTTGGGAAAGTATCGAGTAGTACTCGCCGATAAGAAAATGGCAAATGTTGCTGAGAGGAAGAGAAACATGAAGAATATCGCGTGCATTGGCGCCGGGTATGTCGGCGGGCCAACCATGGCCGTAATAGCGATGAAGTGCCCGCAATACCGGGTCACGGTCTGCGATCTTAATGCGGATCGCATTGCCGCCTGGCAAACCGACCAACTCCCGATCTATGAACCGGGACTGTTGGAAGTCGTTCAGGCTGCGCGCGGGAGAAACCTGTTTTTTACAACGGATATCGGGCGCACCATCAGGGAAGCCGCCATCCTCTTTGTTTCCGTGAACACGCCGACCAAGACCTTCGGCGAGGGCGCTGGCAAGGCCGCCGACCTGCAATATTGGGAAAAAGTCGCGCGTGAGATCGTGCGGGAATCCACATCCTCCAAGGTAGTCGTCAAAAGAGCACCCTCCCCGTCAAGACGGCAGAGGCGCTCGAGAACATCTTCAGCGCGCAGGGGAGCGGCGCGCATTTCGAGGTCATCTCCAATCCAGAGTTTCTTGCGGAAGGCACGGCAGTGCAGGATTTACTCGAGCCCGACCGTGTCCTGATCGGTTCGCGAGAAACGCCCGCAGGGCTGGCAGCACGCGCGGCAATTGCTGAAATCTACGCAAACTGGGTACCGCAAAATCGCATTCTCACCAGCAATATCTGGAGCTCCGAGCTCTCGAAACTGGTTGCCAACGCATTCCTCGCACAGCGCATCTCCTCCATCAACAGCATTTCGGCACTATGCGAGCGAACCGGCGCCAGCGTCGGCGAGGTCGCACGCGCGGTCGGTATGGACGCGCGCATCGGCTCCCGGTTTCTCAACGCCAGCGTCGGATTCGGCGGCTCGTGTTTCCGAAAGGACATCCTGAACCTCGTCTATATCTGCGAGTCCTATGGATTGTTCGAGGTCGCACGTTATTGGGAAGCCGTCATTGCCATGAACGACCATCAGGAACGCCGTTTTGTGCGCAAGATGCTCCACGCCATGTTCAACACGGTAGTCGGCAAGCGGATCGCGCTCTTTGGATTTGCATTCAAGGCCAATACCAGCGACACGCGCGAGTCCCCGGCGATCTATGTCGCCCGCCAGCTTTTGGAAGAGAAGGCCGTGGTCGTGATCACAGACCCAAAGGCGCTGCCCAGCGCCCGTTCCGATCTCGCCGATGCGCGGGGAATCAAAGAGTTCATTGAAGACCCGTATGAGGCCGCGCGCGGCACCCATGCTATCGCCATCATGACCGAGTGGGATCAGTATAAAACGCTGAACTACAATCGTATCTACCAGTCGATGGAAAAGCCGGCGTTTGTTTTCGATGGCAGGAACATCTTGGATCACGTCAGGCTTCATGAGATCGGCTTCAATGTCTACCCGATCGGTTCGGCACCGAAGCGACACTGAAACTGGCGCACAAGAGAAAACTACGCGCACCGCTATCCGGCGGGATTCGGATCCAGGTGCTGGTTCGGCCCGTTCTGCGGTACTTTCCCGTCATCGGCTCCAGCGTTGGCGCGCCCCATTCTCAAACAACGTTGCGATGCTGCGTCAATAGGTCCCCATGTGCCGGCGTTCGCACGGTGTCGTTTTTGCCGTTGCGGAAAAACTCGGAAATGCCTAGAATTGACACAACTTCCTTACTTTATGGAGACTCTGTCATGACCAAAAAGGCAGCGCTGGCTTTTCTCGCCATTTCTCTGGTAGGATGGGTAGGCTGGATCGTGGCCAGATTCTGGCACCCGATCCTGGGAGTGTCTCATGAGGGATTTTTAATTTTAACATTGTTGTCACTGGCTTTTGTCACCGCGTTCTCGCTGGTTGAGTTGGTGTTTGAGCTTCGTAAACGCTCATAAGCTTTATTTTTCAACTGTTTAACGTATGGGCAAATATTGATTTTGACTGTGAACGGGAAGAAAGCTATAATGCTCTAACCCCTCGCGTGCGATAAGATAGGCTAGACAGGTTCTGGCGTTGGCAACCTTAATGGGTTGCTTCGTAACGAGGTTGAAGACCTCAAGAAGCGATCCATCTGCGGACTCCAACGAGGAACTATGGTTTTATGGAGAAGATGAGCATGGCTGAAAATCCTATCAAAGAATCCGACACTGGCGATGCCGCGAAAGGTGAGGATCGCGGCTCACCTGCAGAGTCCTCGTCAAGTGGTCATGACGCAACGCGTCGTGGGCTGATTAAGGCGGGTCTCATTGCCGCTCCGGTCATCCTGACGCTCAAAGCCAATTCGGCGTTGGCTAAGACCGACGAAAGGAATCGGGGCAGCGGTTGGTCACCCCGTTCGGGTCAATAGGGCATGACTGACGCCGTGCCCGCCTGGCGGATCACGCGAGGATGCCAGCTGTATTGGCGCGCCTGGGGTGATGAGTTTCTCGTTTTCAATGCTGGCTCAGGCGATACCCATTTGCTTGATTCCTTCTCCGCGGAGGCTCTGAAAGCGCTTGAAAAATCTTCTTTGATGACCGCGCAGCTAGGCGAGCTGCTGCGGGTCAAAGTGGCTTCGGTTTCCGAACAAGATCTCTCGCTTCATCTATCCACTCTTCTCCCTAGGCTTCATAGTTTGGGTTTGATTGAGTCCCTACCGCAGTGAGAATCGGCGACTTTTCATCCAGGGAGCTTGCTCATCGACTCAAGGATCCGGGAATCTGCCTTCAGACCGGCCCCTTTATAACCCACCTGAAGACGCCTCTTCCTCTAGTGGCTCGGACCCTTCAGTACCTCTATATGGATTTCGATCTTGAGAATGGCCACCAGATTGTAGACTTTCACATTCGCGTGGACAGGCCGAAGAATATCCGCCGATGGGTACGTCCGCAGGCGCAATTCTACCTCGAGGGCGACACCCCATCCAATCCAATGCCTCTTCGGCTGGCGGTACCCCTCCTGGAATGGGGCATGAATTGGGCCATTGCCCACAACGCCCACCGGTTTCTTGTGATTCACTCCGCGGTAGCCGAGAAGGCCGGACGAGCTCTGATGCTCATTGCGCCGCCGGGGATGGGGAAGAGCACCCTGTGCGCTGCCCTGGTACATCGCGGTTGGAGGCTTTTCTCCGATGAGTTGTTGCTGATTCGCCTGGAAGACGGGCACATAACTCCGCTTCCGCGTCCCATTGGCCTCAAAAACGAGTCCATAGCCGTCATCCGCGACTTTGTTCCGCAGGCCGGTATGAGTCCGGAATGGAAAGATACCCACAAAGGCACGGTTGCGCACTTGCGCCCTCCGAGTGATGCGGTCCGGCGCGCTCAGGAGACAGCGAAGCCTGCCTGGATCATGTTTTTGACGTATCGTCCCGGCGATCCGACAAAGCTCGAGCCCGTGCCCAAAGCCAGGGCTTTCCTCCGTGTAGCTGACAGCGCTTTTAATTACAGCGTCCTGGGCCTGTGCGGTTTCGAGACCGTGGCGAACCTGATCGACACCTGTGATTGTTACGAATTCAGCTATAGCCGGCTAGACGAAGCCGTGGAGCGGCTCACCGGGCTAAGCGCTCCGGGCTAGCTTATCACCGGGTTTCCAGCTTATGAACAAATCTGAAAACCTCCTGATTCACGCTCTGCGGGATCCCCTGATCATGGGCGGCTTCAGCACGGATCAGTGGGATATCTGCTTGCGCCAGGCGCGCCAGGCGCGTTTGCTGGGCCGGCTTTGCATCCTGCTCGAACAGGCCCGTCCCGTGCCGGAACTGCCTCGTAAGGCAATCGATCTGCTGGAAGCAGCTCGCAAGGTTGCCGCCGATCATGAGCGGGCTGTGCGCTGGGAGGTCAATCGCATCGAGTCTGCTCTTGGCTCGCTGGAGGTTCCCGTTGTTTTGCTTAAAGGAGCCGCCTACGTCATGCTCGGACTGCCAGCGGCCAGGGGCCGACTCCATTCTGACGTCGATATCCTGGTGT
Source organism: Terriglobia bacterium (assembly GCA_963824985.1). Taxonomy (GTDB): domain Bacteria; phylum Acidobacteriota; class UBA6911; order UBA6911; family UBA6911; genus JAFNAG01. The sequence continues at coordinate 6,909 of CAWGRQ010000025.1, read as the reverse complement.
CAAAGGACAAGATTGCCCTCGTGGAATCGACCTTACTGCAACAAGGCTGGGAAGCAACCAAGCATGATTCCTACGACGATCACTATTATCGCGCCTGGAGCCACGAATTGCCGCCGCTTCAGCATAAGGAGCGTAAAACGATCGTAGATATTCACCACAACATTCTGCCGGTGACGGGGCGCCTGCACCCGGATCCGCGGCTGCTGCTGGCATCGGCCGAAGACCTCCCTGGCACGATGTTCAAGGTTCTCGCACCCGCGGACATGCTGCTCCATAGTGCGGCGCACATGTTCCAGGATGGGGAACTCGCGGGCTCACTGCGCGATCTCATCGATCTCGATGATCTTCTCCGTGACTTTGGCGCTGCCAAAAGATTCTGGGAGGCCCTCATCTCGCGAGCACGCCAGTTGGACCTGGTACGCCCGCTCTTCTATTCCCTTCGTTTCGCACGGAGTTTTTTCGATACGCCGGTGCCCTTCGAGGTGATCAAAACTGCAGCACAAGGTGCGCCACCTGCTCTAATCGTATCCGTTATGGATTCCCTGGTGCATCGCGCCCTGGCTCCTGCCCCACCCGATGGCAAGTCGCTGGGCGCCCGATTTGCTCAATCGGCGCTCTATCTCCGATCACACTGGTTGCGCATGCCGCCTCTCCTCCTCTTCCGTCACCTGCTGCACAAGAGTTTTCGGCGTCTTAACGCCCGCACGCCTGAAGCGCATTGATCCTGCCAGAGGTTCGGCTTTGGCAGTGCCGCCGGCACCCTGGCATTGAGGCAATTCTAATGGATCAGCTTTGTGGCGTGCGCTGGCACGAGCGAGACGGCAAAACGGTATCAGTGTGGTAAGTCGCCGATCATTTATCGAATCGGGATCTTCTATGACAGCTGGATCGCTGAATTGAATGGGATCGAGCCGATCATGTCGATCCTGGTTTGAATCAGACGGGTTTCTTCTCGCCAAGCTCCGCTTAATTTCTCCGTAGGAGAGGCCTTAGAGTCTGGCGTACCTGGCGCAGCACGCTCCGCGATCGCGCCACCAGGGGATTTCGGAAAACATTGACATGATACATGAATCGCGAGCTGCTGATCCAATGAGTTTGCCAATCACGGACTCGGCCATAATACTCTATGGCAGAAATCTCTCCCTTTTCGTAAACCTGCCGAAGGATTTGATACCGCATCAGGAGTCCCGGCGAGAGGCCGCCAACATCTTCGTCATAGGAAGTCTTCAAGGCGACCATCATCTTCCTGCGTGCCAGGCATAGCTCGGAAGCGATTACCTTGCCATCCAGCAGCAGCTGGTAAATGATACCTTCGCCGCGAGAGCAGAACGATTCAAGAATTTCGCGATAGAGCTTGCCCTGATCGTTGTGTTCGTGGACTGCTGTTCCTTCCTTCCCTTTCCAACCCTTGGACTCCAGGCGGCCAAATTCGCTGATGCACGCAGCAACGCGGCCGGGGGCGTGTTCTGTTGCAAGCTCCAACGTGCGACCCCTCTCATCCAGCCGGCGCCTCTGCCTCGCGAGATGATGTCTCAGGTTGCGGCTACGGGATGCCCAGTACTCATCGAAGGTCCCTTTGATTTCCACACGACCCGTCAGGACATAGTCGATCGTTTCAATGTCGGCCCGGCCACTGATAGGTAAGACCGATGCGTATTCCGGGTCCTGCTGGGAAATACTCAAGTGGAGGGCGAAGCCCGGCAGGCTTCTCAGCAGAGAAAAGACCACCTCTCCGGTATCATCTGGCTCCCGCATGATAACCGGACCCAACGGCGCCTGTGCGGGTTGGAATGTCCGCCACCATCCTCTCCGTTCTTTTTCCAGGAGAGCAATCCCAGCGCTCGTGCCTCCCGTATTCATGGCGATTAGCACATTATCGTTGGCAAAATAGCGGATCATGGGTGCGATAAAGTCAGAATCCAACAAAATGTGATTGTGTGATTCGAGATTCATCTGATCCCAATCAGCACATGCTCCCCCGAACTCCTTGCGCGCGTTACGAAATGCCCATGACATGGTCGATTGCCTTTATATGATTCCGGCTTGGCAATTTCATATTTCACCGTGATTGCCGTCCTTGGGAGTGAACGCCCGGGGCGACCGTTACAACACCCATTTTGCCCGTGGTTATGGGTCCATTAAGTTAGTTCGTTGCAGCCGGAACGGGCCATGATTCGGGTGCGTCCCGCCGGCTACAGCCCGGCGGCAGTCCAGGTCACGGTCCCACAGATCTCACGATGTCCGGCGGATCAGCGAGGTCGTCATACAGAAAGTACTTGGCGGCGAGCCCCCAGGAAATAAGCCGCGCGAGAACAGCCTCGTGGTTCTGGCGGCTCTGGTAATGTTCGGATACGATCTGTTCGATGCCGCTGCGATTGAATATTTCCGAAGGGAAGATCCCCTGCTGCAACAGCGGATTGAGCAGATTTGAGACCAGGTCGGGTTCGGAACGGAAGTCGTCGGCGAGACTCCTGAATTCACGGCCCAGGCCGGGGCGTGGCCGAAGTGCGACGGGCAAATGCTCCAGGAATCTTGGTCCGAAAAACCGGAGAGTCATCCCCAGATACTCGGGAAGAAAGTTCGGATTGATGGTGGCGCCGCTGTTGGTGCAGGGGACCTGCCGAATAGCTGGAAAGTTATAAGCGATCATCTTCTTGTATACCCTTTGTTCGAGTCGGGCATACGGCGGAATGGTCAGAAGAAACTGCACCAGGTCGAAATCCATGTGAGGTGCCCGCACCTCGAAGATGCCGGTCTACGGCAGTTGAGTGAAAGGTCGAGCGCGGCTGAAGATGAGTGAAATTCCAGGAATCAGCGATGTTCAGCGGATGATCGTTGCCCACATTTTCAAAGCTCGCCTTGAAGCGGCTGCGCAGCGCCTCCTCCGTCGAAGCCAGAAACCCAGCGGTGAAAATCCTGCGGGCGGCAGTCAACCGTGGTTCAGTACCTGCCAAATATTGCCTGAATGGCCGCGGACCGCGATCGGGCCATTATAAGTCGTGGCCATGTGTGAGAGCCGCCGAATTCAGCGAGAAAGCCCGTGAGGATAATGTCCGCATACTTCTTCAGAGTCGAGTGGTAGCGTATCGAGGTGGTGTCCGCAAACGATGATAGGCCCTCTGTGCGCCACACGATCGACGGGCAGTTTGCATACAGGTAAGGGCCCTGATCCGTGAAGGAGTGGTGCTCCAGTCCCAGCGCCCCGGCGAGCATGGCAGCGAATCGAACGTCGCGGGATGACGAATGGCCAAAAGTGAAGGCGGGCACCGGAAGATGATGCCGTTGAATGCAAGCGGCTATCGCCCTGCTGTCGTATCCGCCGCTTAAAAAGATGCCGACCCTCTGGCCTCCTCTCATGCATCGTTCGACAGCGCGATCGAGCAATTTGCCGTAAATTGAAAAATATGTCGGTTGATCCAGTTGTTTGCAGGCTTCATCGTATTTGTAGGTCCAATAGCGGCATACACATAGCCTGCTGCTGCCCATAGTCAAGATGGGACCCAGGAGCAAGCCTCCAATAGTCTTGCATCCATGTTCGCTCCATGAAATGTGTGCCGTAGCAGTAGCTCTCTAGTATGCCGATATTGTCCAGAGCCCGCCGGCCGGGATCCACAGACGTGAGTCCCTTCAATTCCGTTGCAAACAACAGTGCTTTGGATCGCTGAACATAAAATACGGAGCGAAATCCGTATCGGTCGTTACATATCGTGACTCGCCTTTCCTTGGAGTCATAGAGAACGATGCAGAAGATACCATTGAACATGTTGAGAACGTCGGTCCCACAGCATAGCAGCAGTCGCAGGCAGAGTTCCGGGGCATGGAACTTTTTCGCGGGCAGGACTCTGCGAAATTGGACCCGACAGCTCTTCTGCGTTCCATATTTCGCCGTCGAGGAGCAGCTCATATCGGCCATCCTCAGAGCTCGCGGGTTGCGGGCCATTCTTGAGGATGCCGGGATCCTGGAAGGCCATGCCGAATCCAGGAAACACCGCCATAAAGTCGGTGCCGGGCGCTCCAGGGATTCGAACTTGCTGCAGTTGCTTAGCCACGAAGGAGCGGATATCTTCCACGCTGCGCTCCGGGCTCCAAATACCCACTAGATGAGGCATGACTCTCCTTTAATCCTGACCGGCCTGTTTTCCCATTTCAATGATTTCCACATCCGCGGACGGCTCAGGCTGTTCACTACGCAGCCGGTGCTGAGCACAGGAAAAACAGGCTGCGGTCCTGGCGTGCAGGGTGCCCGGAATTCGTCTCCTGCAGCTTCTGATTATGGGTCCGGAAGTCAACTTCCGCCCTTTACCATGCACACTTGCGTGATTTTAAACCAAAGCGAGGTTCGAGGATACGGGATTTTGACACGCTCAAGGCGAGGCAACAAATGATTATCCTTACCCTTGAAAACAAGGCTCTCCATAGCTGTAGCCGGGTGCAGAATCTTCGCAATTGTTTAGCCGATGCTTAACAGCAGAACGCAAAGACGCAAAGGCGCAAGGACGCAAAGGGAACCCTTTCGGTTCGTGGGCGTGGGCGGCCTTCGGCCGCATCCTTGGACGAGTCGCGCGAGAAAGCGCAATCCTACTCAGTAGCCGCTGCCCGCGCTTTCTCGCGCGGCTCGTCCAAGGATGTGCCAGCGCGAAGCGCTGCGCCCACGCCTGTTGGTCAGCGGCGATCTTTGCGCCCTTGCGCCTTTGCGTCTTTGCGTTTTGCTTCTTCATCCATTTGATTTGGCTAAACAATTACGAATCTGCAGATGCTCCAGATCTGCTCATTTGCTCGAACTGTCAATCGGCGCATGGTAGGCTTTGCGAAAGACCACTGGCGGAAAATATGGCGTCTCGATAGAAAAATCGCCGGAAGACACCGGGTTCCCATAGCGGTGCGGCCAGCATATGCCGGAATCGTGTTCGTGCTCGGTGACGGACGTCAACTTCGAATTCGTAAAGGCGTTGACAGAGGACATTGAGAGCGGTGATTGCCGTAATGGAACCGGATTGAGCCTTTCGGCCAATTTCTCGCTACGTGTCTTGTCTTTTGAGCACTTCGATAATGCGTCCCGCAGCGCATCCATCCCAAAGTGGCGGCAAACTGCCGGTCGGACGATCAGCCAGCGCTTGGCCGGCTGCGGCGACAATGACTTCCGGGTCGGTGCCAACCAGGCGGTTGGTGCCCATCTCAGGGTGGATGGCCGCTCGGTGTTGTGGCGCAGTGTCAGACAAGGAACTTCCAGGACAGTGGTCTCCTCCTGTATGCCGCCGGAATCAGTTAAGACCAGCCGGGCATGCTGCATCAGATTGAGAAAATCGAGATACCCCAATGGATGAGTCTGCAACAGACCGCACAACTTCTCAAGGCCGCTTAAATCCCCCCCCCCCCCCCGGGATTCGCAAAGTAATGATCCAAATGCCATTCCGCGATATGGGATTGGGTACGAGGATGAATCGGAAAGAGCAAAGGGATCCTTTCGCAGAGACCCTCGCTAATGCGGACAGAACTCCGCGAAATACTGCGGGATCGTCGACATTGGCGGGACGATGAAGGGTTACGAGACCATAGCGCCCGGGCGCCAGTCCATACTGACTCAAAATTGTCGACCGGCTCGCCGCGGCCAGTTGCCGTTTCAGGAGGAAGTCATGACGTTGCCGACAAAATGAATGCGCTCCTCTGCAATTCCCTCCTTCAATAGGTTCATCCGCCCGCTTTTCTCGGTTACAAACAGCAGATCGGCAAGATAAATTATTGACACGCGATTCACTTCTTCGGGCATCTCCCGATCGAAGCTGCGCAAGCCGGCTTCCACGTGGATAACGCCGATGTGAAGTTTGGCAGCAGTCAGGGCACACGCCACCGTAGAGTTCACATCTCCGACCACAAGCACGAAGTCCGGTTTCACCTTGAGGAGCACCGGCTCAAAGCGCCTCATGATCTCGGCGGTTTGCTGGGCATGAGATCCGGAACCCACTTCCAGAAAAACATCCGGCCGGGGGATGCCCCAGGTCGCGAAAAAACGCCTCGGACATTGCTTCGTCATAATGCTGCCCAGTGTGAACCAGAATGGTTTCGAATAGGTTCGGATATTTGCACAGTTCGGCGACGATGGGCGCAATCTTGACAAAGTTGGGCCTGGCGCCTGCCACATTGACAATCCTGATCATATTCCACCATTCCGGGTAGACCAAGAGCTTGAAAACCTTCACGAGCTTGCTTCAGAGCTCTTGCCGAATTACGCAGCGGGTTCGTGAAACCAGCGGTCGCTCTCGGTTCACGATCCCTTCCTCACCAGTACCGGTCTTGATCGTCTGAAAAACGATCACCGTGTCCAGGAGCCACGACATATGCTTGATGTAGAAAAGATCGTACTGCAGCTTTTCCACAACATCCCTGACGGAATTGCCGTATTCATAATTGATCTGAGCCCATCCCGTGACGCCGGGCTTGACCGTGTGCCGGAGGTGATAAAAAGGAATCATGGAAGAGAGCTCTTTGACAAAATGCGGCCGCTCAGGCCGGGGCCCTACCAGGCTCATATCTCCCAACAGGACATTGACGAGCTGCGGCAACTCATCCAGCCGCGTTCGGCGCAAAACCTTGCCTACTCAGTCACCCGGCTGTCGCCCGGCTTCGACCATACCGAACGGTGTCCTTTTCGGCATTTGCCTGCATCGAACGAAATTTCCACAAGCTGAAGACCTTGCCGTTCTGTCCCACCCGATCTTGACGATGAAATATCGGTCCGGGAGAGTCCAGCTTGATCAGCAGCATTGTGACCAAAGCGATAGGAAAGCTGAGGATAAGGAGGATGACGGATAGCAGGATGGAAAGGAAACGCTTTTGGATCATCATGCTTCGCGATACTTCAAATCCGGCATTAAAGATCATCCAGCTGGGTTTGAGGTTCTCGATCGCGAT
>CAWGRQ010000024.1:0-381554 GCA_963824985.1 Terriglobia bacterium | reverse complement strand
TCGAAGCCCAGGCACGCTAGCTAGATCGCGGCAAAAAGCGGCAGTCAGCGAGATCGTACGGCGGCGACGCGGTCGCGTCGAGGCTCCACAGCACGGTTGCACGACCCACGCCGCGCGTGCGCCACGACAAACAGCGGTTGCGCTGCTCGAATGCTCTCGCATTCGCTATGTTCATCGCGCGCCGCTTGGCTCGCATGCCGTGATCACTGAACGTGATCTCAAACTCCCCTTCGGCGTTACCCATGATTCGCACCAGCACCCGCACGCAGTCTCAGAGCAGAGAGCAGTAGCGGGGCGCGCACCGCCGCGGCGACCGACGTTCTGTCGGATGGTAGATGTTCGGCTCGACCACGCATGGGCTACTTCGCTCGCCGGCTGCTGCCGCGTGCGCGACTGCCCAGCGACTGGCGTGCTCGACCTCGAGTTGCAGGTCGAGCTACCGCGCTTCCGGCTTCACGCGACGATGTCGTGGGTCAGCCCGGTGCCAGAACCCGGAGCGCTTCCCGCATCAGCTCGTCGATGGGCGGCAACGAGGGGGCTCGGTCCTTCTGTGCGAAAACCTCGGCCAGTGCCTGCTTCGTCTCTTTGGCTTTGAAGCCCATGCGAGTGAGCCCGCTCGACAGCTTGTCGTGGAGCTCCGCACGTTCGAGCGTCGCTCGAGCATCGTGGGTTGGTCGGTCGCTCCGTCCCTCCGCGCCGCCGAATTTCTTCAGCGCGCTCTCGCGCTGGCGCTCGGAAATGGCTCGCTTCACGTGCTCGCGCCCAAACCGCTGCTTGGCCACGAGGCGATTGTGCGGGGCGCAGAGCAACCTGAGGTTGTCCACCTGGCCACTGCCGCCGAGCGCGCGCGGCTCTTGGTGATCGATTTGCAGTAGCGACCGAGCTTCGCAGCGGCGCCCGGTTTCTTCATCCACGTAAGCGCAGCGCTCGCCGTCGCGCTCGAAGACCTCGCGCCGCGCCGCTCGCGTCACGGTCCCTGGGTCGGCCGGCGGTGCAGCGCGGCGCGCACGCTCGGTCTTACCGAGCCGGGTCTTCTCCAGCTCGGCAAGCAAGAGGTCCACCGCTCGCTCGATGACGACTGCAAGGTCGCCGGTCGGATTGATATGACTGAGCCGGTCTTGGCAGAGCTCGAGCTTCTGCCGCAGCTCTTCGCTCGCGGTCAACCGCACCTCGTAGCGTGCCGCCGACAGCGGCTCGACCCGGCTCGCTGCCCGCGCTGGCGCGGGGAGGCTCGGCGCCGGACTGGTTTCGTTCTCGCTCGCTTGCGGGTTCGACGGAGCGGCCGCGAGGAGCGCCGCCTGCTCAGCCAGCCTGCGGATGGTCGACGGAACGTCGGGCTTGGGGAATCGCTCGGCAAGCAGCGCTTGGACCTGGCGCTTGGTCTTGCCGGATGCAGCCCGCAGAAGCTCCTCGTGGTTGTCTCCGGTCAGGTAGGGGCCAAGCTCCCCGAGCGCGCTCAGGTGCAGCGCGCCGCTCTCGACGTGCGGCAAGACCGCGGGGAAACGGCGTGCCAGCCGGGCGGCGGCGATGCGCCGGCAGGCTTCGTCCTCGCTCATGCGCAGCCGGCCCAGGCAAAAGGCGTAGAGCGAAGAGTAGGCCGCCAAGAGGTGGAGCTCTCGCTCTTCGACTTCGCCCAGATAAGCGAGCACACCGGCCAAGGTTTGACGTTGGAACGCGAGCAGCGAGTCGAGACCGCTGAGCAGTGCTTCGTCGGACAGAGCACGGAAATCTTCCATGTTCTCTTGTTACCATGGAGATTTTCGGGCCTCTGACTGACCCGCCAGCGAGCTCGCGAGCGTCGGCTCGACGCGAAAGCCGTTTCTTCGTCACGAACGCGCCAGCGCGCGACGCTGACGCCGGACGGGGCATGCGTCGCACCGTGTCTCGCTCGCTCGGCCAGAGCGCGCCAGAACATCGTCAAGCGCCAAATGCGATGAGACGCATTTCCTTTCGCGTGGGCGCCGGCGCCCGAGGCCCGGGAGGCGAAGGGAGCGGGCCCTCCAAGCCCGCTCGCCTCCCGGGCCCCTGATGCGAAGGCGGGCGTGACTCGCCGGCGCGACGGTCGCCTCGTCGTAGGGCGACGCTCCGCGCAATCGCTCGCATCGGCGCCGCGCTCGCTCCCCGCTGCAGTTTGGCCGCACGGCGTTGGGAGCGGCTTGTTCACGCCGTACTGGCAGAAACGCGCGGGACGACTCGACGCTCGCCGACGCTAGCGCGCCGATTCCCGTTTTGTTTTCCGCGGCGTTGCGCTTTTTCCGCCGCGATCTGGCTAGATCGCGCCGAAAAGCGGCAATCGGCAAGATCGTCCGGCGGCAACGCGGTCGCGTCGAGCTCCACAACACGTTGCACGCCGCGTGTGCGCCATGACAACCAGTACAGCGGCTTGCGCTGCTCGAATGATTTCGCATTCGCGATGTTTATCGCGCGCCGCTTGGCTCGCATGCCGTGAAGGGCGAAATGCGATGAGACGCATTTTCTTTTCGCGTGGGCGCCGGCGCTTGAGGCAGGCGGGCGTCACTCGCCGGCGCGACTGCCGCCTCGTCGTAGCGGCGACGCTCCGCGCAATCGCTCGCACCCAGTCTGCACGAGCGACAGGCGCACGGCGCACGGCCGCAGAGGCCTGCGGTACCGCGCTCCCCGCTGCAGCTTGGCCGCAAGGCGTCGGGCGCGGTTTGCTCACGCCGTACTGGCAGAAACGCGCGAGACGACTCGAAGCTCGCCGACGCCACCGCGCCGATTCTCGTTTTGTCTCCGCGGCGTTGTGCTTTCTCGCCGCGATTCAGCTAGCTCCCCGAAAAAGCCTCTGCCCCGCCGCGAGGGTCGCTCGGGCGGGGCAGCTCGTAGTGGCCGCGGCAGCTCTTGAATTGCCCGCCCAGGTTGTTGGTGGTCGCCTCGGCGGACGCGATACTGAACAGATACCCTTCGGTTCCGGCGGGGAGGTTGAAATTGCCGAGCTCCACCATGGAGGTGTTGGTCAGCTTGAGCGGTTTCATCTCGGAGTATATGTATTTTCGGAACCGGGCGTTATCGCGCAGCAGCACGGTATCCCAAAAACGGAGCTTGAGCAGGCAGACGGCGCAGAAATGCCACTCCACCGGATTGGAGGCGCGCACGGTGACCCCATCCGGGCCGTAGTAGTCGTTCTCATAGGCCATGGTGCAGACGATCGCATCCTTCTGGTCGTGGTCCAGCCAGGCTCCCCGTGTGTGCTCGACGTCGTAGGTGGCCCATTTGCTGTGGTCCGCGTCGGTGTTGTTGAAACTGGTCAGCGAATGCCGCAGGTAGAGGGCGTGCCCCATCTCGTGGGCAAATGTGCAGGTGGCGTCGCCAACGGTGACCATGAAAAACTCGCGCTCTCCCATGTACATTCCGAGGGCCTTCGAAACCGCCTGGAGATCATTGGAGAGGAACACGTACAGCCCCGGGGAGGTGTCCTGAACCAGATCGACACGCGGCGAGGTCTTGCCCTTGTCATTGTAAGCGCGGTCCAGAAAGCGCATAGCCAGCTGCTTGCCGTATGTCCAGCATTGCGCTTCCGTTAGTCCCGGCATGGCAGGGAGGAAGTAATTCGGATAATCGTAGAGCGCGTTGTTGTTGACATCGGCATCCGGCTTGCCGATGTCCTTGAAATACTTCTTGACCACCGTCTTCCAGGCAGCCTCATCGTACTCAACGATGTTTGCGGCAGGCGGCGGGACGACTTCCATGAAGGCAGCCGCATAGGCCTTTTTCACATCATCCCAGACGATGTAATTCTTGTCCGCGGAGTCGAAAGTAACCATCATGTCGATGGTCACCTTGCGCCACAACGTGAACGGGCCGGTCTTGTATTCCTTCGCCCGTTTGTTATCGGGATCGAGAAAGTCCAGAGCCGCTCCCCCGGCGCTGACCAGGCCGATCGTAAACACGTAGTTGTCCCCGCAGATCGGCAAGGGAAAAAAGTATACGTCGGAAACGCCGATGGGTTTGCCGTCGGCCGCCGCCTCCGGTTTGACGGGGCTCCGCGCCCGCTTGCCGTAATTGGGATCCTTTTTGGAAGCGCCGGGGGGCTCATCGAGCTGGGGGAGCCGGCCCCCGCCGACGGCGGCGGGCCCCGACGGGAACGGGGATTCCACCAGGACGTCGATGGTATTGATGATGCCGTCACGTTGCCGGGCGCCGCCGAACATGGTGGAACAGTTGTCATCCCCCTTGGCCGTGGCGCTATCGGTCTTTCTTTTGAAGTGCTTGAAAAAATCTTTTAGAAATTGCTTGGGCCGGGCACCGTTGCGGCACTGGTCGACCTGGTCGTACTCCTCCTCCGGATCTTCGATTTTCCAGGCGACGAACAGTTCATCCGGAGCGAGGGTGACCTGCTGCCCGGCCGCCCACTTCTTGATGGTCACCCGGAAACCGACCGCCGGCCTGACATCGCGTGTCCAGAGATTGGTCGTGTAGCAGAAGGGCTTGGAGAAGGAATCGGCGCCGCCGCCCAGGACGTTCAATCCGGCATCCGCGGTGTCGGTGGACGTGGCGGCATGGTTGTCGTGAATCATGATGCGGTATTTTTTCCCCTGGGCGGCCATGGGAATGGCAGCGTCCGCCGCGACGGCAACCGGCGGCGTGGCGGCCTCGACGAGCTCGAACGTGCACCGGTATGCCGCATCCTTGGGGACCTTGCCATCACCCAGGTAGGTCAATTCCAGGGAATAGTCGGGCAGTGTGAGGGTATTCTTCAGATTCGGGGCAATTTTTCGTTCAAGACCTGCCATGAGCTGTCTGTTCTCCTCCGGGAAGAACGAAGTCAACACCCGTACACATCTTTGAGTTTCGAGCGGGTCGCCTTCTCCGCCATGCCGGCGGGGTCCGCCAGCGAATAATTGCCCTGGAAGGCCTTGATGGCGGTTTCGGCCGGCGATCCCGCCCCTGCCGTTCCGTCGACGGCTGCGATGTGGTAATTCAGATTCTGCAGCCGCGCCTGGACGCCCTTGATGGTGGTCGAGGGCTCCAGGTGCCCGATCCCCAGCTCGAACTCCTGTCCTTCAATGGTCAGGGTAGCCCGTTCCACATCGGTTGTGATTTCGCACTTGATCGCGCCGGAGCCGTCCGTCTTCTTGCTGATGACTTTTCCTTCAACCCCGGGGCCATGGAAAACGAGGGTGTAGGCAGACGACTTGAGCGGCTGGCCATTGGGGCGCAGCATGACCACGTGGAGCTGCGCCTTTGAGGGCGCCTTTTCGAACTGCCATTTCTTGTTCGTGTTCTTTGTGGCTTCCCCCTCGTTTTTGTCGGGGAGCACGCACGTCTCGCCCGGGATCAGGAGATCGGGTTCCGGGCACGTCTTGCGAAAATCCTGATTGTCGGCATGGTTGTAAATCGGCTTCCAGGTGTTGCCGTACCCCTGGCGCTTCACGATCCTGGCGAACCAATCCCCCTGCGCTACCGTGTATTCGGTCATATCATGTCTTCAGGCGAAGCCGGTCCCGATTTTCCCGGCGGCGGATGACTCGCGCCCTGCCGAGGTCGGGGATGGACGGCACGTTGGATTCCTCGTCAATCTGCTGGTCAGTAAATACCACATAGTTCTTTGCGGGTTCAACGCCCGAATGACACAGGACCTCCCAGGCCCTGCGTTTTCATGCCGGGCGCCCCAGGGCTCCGCTCGGCAATCGGGTTGCCGTCGCGAACCAGGTTCATACGAATCCTCCGGGAATCATGGTGCCGATTCCGGCTACGACCGGGCCGACCGGCACCACGGGGGGCGCGAATGTAGGCACCGGTCCCGTCCCCAGGACATTGGTGACCTGCGTGGAAGCCTGCCAGATCTGGAAGCACTTTTCGAAGGCATCCGCGATACAGTCGAAAAGCACCTGATGATGGAGCGCCTGCGGGTCCCCGAGGTTGGCGATCATCTGGGCCTTGAGGGCGCTCTTCGAAACGGAGACCGTCACCTGCATCAGCGCGATCACCGGAACGGGAACGTTGGGCATCGGCGGCGCTACCGGCGATGGGACCGCCGCGAATGCCGGATACCAGGGGAGGCCGGGAACTTTGAGCGTTGCCTGGTAGGCGAGCCATCCGGTGCCCAGGGCCTGCGCGATCGCATTGGAATATTTCAATTCCTGAGGTGTGGATTTGGGAGCACCCGCCATGATGAGGGGGAACCAGGGCGGCCCGACGACTGCGCCTCCCATAGCCACGACGGCGTTGATTACCACTCCCGTCAGCGTGGCCGCGGCCTGCCATTGGCTCCAGGCCGAACAGATGGCCTGACAGATGCCATCGATATAGGCCGAGAACTTGCCGGAAATCTCCCTGGCGGCATCGCAATGATACTTGTTGATGGTTGCCGGGAGAAAGAGGCCGGGGGGGACGGGATCGGGCGCAGCAACCAGTTCCCCTGGCTGAAACGCCTTCGGGTAGTGGTTCGCGTTGGGATTTCCCGACGGCTGCGACCAATCCACAGGCATCGGCGGTGCGATGGCGCGGAACTGGAGCTTGGCCAGCTCCTTCATCACGGCAGCCTGTGGTGCGGGCATGTGCTTCCTTTCTCTATTTATGTGCAGCGCGCCGAAATTCCCGGCCTGGATTATCCATCACGCAGCATCAAAGGCACCTGGGGACGCGGATGGACACGGAAGAACACGAATCGATGGTTGTCGGATCCGGGTGCGCACTATGTTCGTGAATAAATCTCCTAGCCTCCGATCAGCACATCGGTGCTCCCCTGGATCAGCTTACCCATGCCTCCGCAGTGTTGGTTGTCGTCCCCCATCCGGTGCGCCGCCAGCCCGTTGATTTTAACGGTCGCGCTCCCCTTAGTGGCGGTCCACATGTTGGGCCCGCAGCAGGCGGCATGGACTCCAATGTCGGTCACGCGCAGCGCGGGCATGAAATTGATCAGCACATTGGGTGAACCGAGGATGGCTGGCCCGACCGCAGGATGCGGGCATGCAGGGCAGCCGTGAGCATCCGCCGAAACCTGCGCCATATCTCCAAGCCGTCCGGCTCCGGGCATCGTGAGCATCCTTTCTATTTGACTTCGTTGTCGTCCATAGCCTTTGAGGGGGATGGTTTCATTTCATATAATCGGCATAGAGCCGCCGGTACTCGCTGATTTTCGCCGACAGCTGGCCGAAGGCCTGGATGGCCGCGGTGTCGTTCGGCTCAAGGTCGATTCTCCCCTCTGGCACCCCCACGCCTTGAATCGTGATCTTGCTTTTTTCGAAATTCACCGACTTGAGTCCGTCAAAGGAGAGCTGGAAGGAATGCTCCCCAGTGCTCTGATATTTCATGCCGAATCCGTCGATGCGCAGAACGCCGCTACACTCGCGGGCTCCGAAGACCACCCATTTGCGGCCGTGATTGTGCTTGACCTGCACGCTGAACGGCACGTTCATCGCCTTGAAAAGGGTCAGCTTGTTTTTTTCCCGCTCGATGGCCTGATCGAGAGCCCCTGCCCCGAACGGGGGATTCTGGTAATGCTCCTTGAGCCGCACATAAATATCCAGGGCGTCCTGATGCTGGCGCGCATTGCCTTTCGCTTTTGCCTGGTCCCAGGCGCGGTTGACGATCTCGGTGTCCAGAGCCCTGGCCTCACTATCCTGCGGATCGATGGACAGCATCAGGCGGACATAGCGCAAGGCGTTGTCGGATTCGGGAGTGATGTAATTTTGCCGGTCCATGGCGGCCCGGGCGCTGATGCGAAGATCGCTCAGCGAACTGCCGACCGCCTTCTCATAGGCCGCCTGCAGCCCCGTCGCGCAGTTGGGAGTGACACTGTGGCGCCGGCCCTGATCCAGCAAGGCCCGTGCTCCGCCGAAGTCCTTTTGTTCCAGCTTCTCGCGGCCCAGAGACTCAAGTTCGCGACAGAAACTCTGGCGCGCCTGATCCAGGGCCGGCGAGTTCTCCTCGCCGGGAGTCTGCTGCCAACGCTGTACAAGGTCGTAGGCATTGTCTGCGGCGGGCGGGAAGAGATTTCTGGACCGGAGCGCGGCATTGATCATGCTCGCATAGGGAGGCATCCGCGCCGGAGGAATTTGCGGCGGCGGTTGCGCAACATCGCGCGGCGGTTCCGGCGGAGAAATCACCGAGGTGGGCAGTGCCGCCTGCCGCGCCAGCACATAAGCCCGCTGCACGTCGGCGTGCGCGGCGATTTCGACCGAATCGACCTTGGTTTCGAAGCCATCAAGCTGGACACGCAGGCGGTATGCCCCGGCCGCCAGTTCGGTATAGGGGAGAGGGGTCGATCCGCGGTATTCATCATTGATGTAGACCTGTGCTCCGGGGGGAGTGGAATCAACCATCAGTTTTCCCGCCGACGAGGACATCGACAGGTATAGAAGCACGGAAATGACGGCGATCAGCAGGAGCGCCGCCGCGCCGAGAAGCAAATATACCTTGCTGGAAAAGCGACGTCTCGGAAGCGCTCCCGTCCCGGTCATGTCCATGTCGCGGTGCCCGCCGCCGAAAAAAGTGTCGCGCATGCTCTTGCGCTTGCGTCCGCTGCCGGAAACAACGACGGTGCGTTCTTCGAGATCATCATCCTCGCGCCGCGCCGGGGATCTGCCGGAAAAAACCGAATCTTCAGGGCCGGAGCGGCCTCCGCCCGGCCGCGCACTTCCCCCCTTCGAACCGACGCGGGTCTTGAACCAGTTGAAAACGCTCGCATCACCGGCGCTGCTCTTTTCCTGGGGAGTTTCCGGCCACAGGCTCTCCCTCGATTCCCGGCGCGGCGAAGCGGCGGGCGGCGAGAAGAGTCCCGAATCCTGAGACGGAGGTGCGGGAGCGAACAGGCCGGAATCCTGGCTTTTCGGCGGATATTGGGGTTCATATTGGGGCGTCAGCGGCCTCTGGGGCTCACGGGTGGGTTGCCCGGCCGCCTCCAGCTCACGCATGAACTCTTCCATGGAGCCGTGACGCTCGGATGGGTGCTTCGATAGCGCCCGAAGCACGACGCGCGACAGGAGCGGGGATACATGAGGATTGGCGAAATTCGGAGGCAGAGGCGGCGCCCCCTCCATAATGGTCGCCATTTCCTGCGGATTTCTGGCTTCGTACGGCAGCCTGCCCGCGAGCAATTCGTAAAGGACCACCCCCAGGGCATAGACATCGGTGCGGTAATCGGGAGCGGCGACGTCGCGCACCACGCCGACCTGCTCGGGGGCCAGGTAGGGAAGTGTCGCGGCCGTGGCCGTAAACACGTCGACCCCTTCACGCAGCCCGCTTCGATGAAAGCCCGCGACCTTGACGGTTCCGTCCGGGGTCAGGAAAATCCGCGTCGGATGCACGGCCCCGTGCAACACGGAAAGGCGGTGTGCCGCCAGCAGCCCCTCAGCCGCCTGGCGCACCAGGCCGCAAGCTTCTGCGGGGCTCATCCCGGGATGGCCCTGGCGGTGTTTCTGCAATGTAATCCCGGAGATGAACTCCATGGTGACGCCGGGTGCGCCCTCCGCGCCGGTCTCTATGCCGAAGATGCGCACTACGTGCGGATGATTGATCTGGGCCGCCTGCTTTACGGCATCCGTGAAAGCCTCCAGCAGGATCGGGCTGGCCACCCGCTCCTTGGGGATAATCTGCAGCGCCACCGCTCCGCGCACCGGATCCTCAGCCTTGTAAACCGGTCCCAGGTCGCCATCGGCGATCTTTTCCACGATACGGCAGTTGCCCAGGTTGCGTCCGATGTAAGGATCGGCGCCGGCAGCAGACCCGGCGCCGGCGTCCTGCAGCGGCAGGCCATCAATGGGGCAGACCCGAAAGTCATCCGCCCAACTACGTCGGCAAACAGTACAGATCTTCATGACTTCCCCCGGAGGAACTGCGGATCCATCTCAAAGGCACCGAACAGATTTCACCCGATGGCGAACGGAAAAACATAATTGCATCATATCGTATATCCGCGGGCAAAAAAAAGCCTTGGGTCAAAAAATGCTGCCGGCTTTACATCCCGAGGGACCGCCGGGGAATTTACCTCGCGGATACGGCTTTCCGCCATGTGCCGCGAATCCAGAAAGTATTCAGTTGATTTGAGTTTTTAAAACTCTTTAGAATGCGCTCAATCGCTGTTTATAGAGGGGGTATCATTCATGAATCAGAATCCGACTCGACTGTTCATAGCTTTTCTGGTTGCAGCCGTCGTAATTTCCGCAGGACTAGCCTTCACTCAGGCCGGCGGGCAGGCGCGGGATTCCCAACAGAAAAAGGTGGTGGAACAGCAGAAGCAGGAAGAGCAGCAGGATTATACGGAAGAGGAATATGACGCCTACGATAAGGCGGTCAAGGAGCCCGATCTGTCTAAACGGGCAGTCCTCCTGATGGCGTTCATGGAAAAATATCCCAAATCGAAGCTTCAGGAGTACATCGTTGCCGCATACAGGGCGCTGCTGTTCGAATTTTCAAAGATTCCCGATTATGCGAAGCTGGAATCGGTGGCCGAACAGTGGTTGAAATACGTGCCGAACGACCCGCAGACCATCGCAGCGATTGCGGAATCCGCCCAGAAGCTTGAACACCACCAGAAGTTTATCGAATACGGCGGGAGGATCTACGATCAGAAGCCGACCCCCCAACTGGCCTTCGCGATCTATCAGGCTCATGTAAAACTGAAGGACGAGGCCAAGAAGACCGAATGGGCTCTGAAGCTGATGGAGTATCCCGAGTTCAGCGACAATGTGGAATTGAGGATGATTTTCGTAGCCAAATACGCCGAGAACGACCTCCCCAAGGCTGCCGAATATGCCCAGCAGGCGCTGAAGGCGCTCGACATCGCCAAGAAACCTGATTCCGCATCGTCGGCAGAGTGGAACAAGGCCGTCGCCTCCCTCAGGCGTCAATGCAACAACATCATCGGCATGAAACTGTACAATCAAAACAAGTGGGCCGAGGCGATTCAGGCCCTCGAAAAGGCTCTCCAGGCAGAATGCTACGACGCTGGCTACTACTATATTGGCCTGTGTCAGTGGAATCTGGGCGGTCTGTCCAATTTTGAAGATGCCTACGTTTCCTTTGCGAAGGCGGAGCTGTTAAAGGGCGAGCTCGAAGCACAGGCCAACAAGCGCCTCGTGGATCTCTATAAGGAAACGCACAACAATAACACCACGGGCATCGACCGATGGTACCGGAAAGCAAAAGCCGAGCTGAACTGCGGCCGCAACCAGTAGTCCGTTGGATTTGAGGGACGGGATTCGACAGCGGGATCTCGTGACGACATCGCAGTTCCGGGCGACCTCCCGGGGAAAGCGCCTGTTCGGCCCGGACAAAATCCAGACCGGAATCCTCAGAAGCAGCCGTCTCTCCGCTCCTGATTTCTGCTTAGAAAATAACCTCAAACCCCGCCCAAAGTCGGTTTTGGCATCGGCATCGTTGCAAGGCACATCCGAGGCCCGAGGGGCCGGGCAGTACCCAGGCCCGGCCGTAAGGCCGGGAATGGGACGGCTCGGGAACGAGCGCCGACGGCGCGGCACAAAAACCGCGTCGTCTGCGGGCATGAGGTTCCGTGCCTGGCGCGGCCACGGAGACGCCATTGCCATCCCGCATATTGAAAGCGGCGTCATGCCGCCGCAGTCCAAGGCGCTGCGCGCGACACCTGCTGTTTTCATGCGTCACCGGTTGCGCCACGGCGCATGAGCAGCTGCTCCGTCACTGCCGTGCCTTTGTTGCCGATCTTTTTTCGATCGTATGGCTCGATCCCCAGGTATCGTGCTATTCTCCGGTCTGCGGGAATCCACCGCTCCAGCTGCAGGAGACCCCTATGCCCTCATCCGAAGCCGGCCGGTTTAACCGGAGGCAGTTTCTCAAAGCCGCCGGGATGGCGGCCACCGTGGGGATGGCCGGCGCCCCAAATGCGGTACCACAAGCGCGGCGAGTTGCCATCATCATGGACCCCGGGGATGCCGTGGCGTCCGCAATCCCGCCTCAATGGGCCGCTCGGGAACTCGAACGGTCGCTGATTGCGCGGGGTGTGGCCGTCCAGAGATTCGAGAATGTTTCCCGGGCGGCTGCAGATGATTTCTGCATTATGGCCGGAAGCTCGAATGCCGCCGCGCCTTCGCAGATCGTCAAAACCGCCGGTGTCCGGATTGCCGGGGTTCCGGAGGCTTTGGGGATCGTGCCTGGGAAAGCCGCCTCCAGGCAGGTCCTGCTGTCGTGCGGGCACGATGAACGCGGGCTGGTCTACTCCCTGCTGGAACTGGCGGACCGGGTGCAGAATGGGGCGAACCCGCTGGAAGCGCTCGATATTCAAAAGCCGGTCGTCGAGAGGCCGGCCAACGCGGTGCGCAGCCTGACCCGGCTATTTGTGAGCGATGTCGAGGACAAGCCGTGGTATAACGATCGGGAAATGTGGCCCCGCTACCTCACGATGCTGGCCGCGCAGCGTTTCAACCGCTTCAACCTGAGTCTCGGGATCGGGTACGATTTTCTCCGTAATGTCCTGGATGCGTATTTTCTCTTTGCCTATCCGTTTTTGCTGGCGGTTCCCGGATACGACGTAAAGGCGACGAACCTGCCGGATGCCGAACGCGACCGGAACCTCGAAATGCTGAGATTCATCGGGACCGAGACCGTGGCGCGAGGCCTGCAATTCCAGCTTGGCATATGGATGCACGGGTATGATTGGATCGACAGCCCGAGAGCGAACCACGTCATACAAGGACTGACGCGCGAAAATCACGGCCCATACTGTCGCGACGCGCTGCTGGCGTTGCTGCAAGCCTGTCCGTTTATCAGCGGCATCACGTTCCGCATCCACGGTGAAAGCGGCGTTCCCGAGGGGAACTACGACCTGTGGAAAACGATTTTCGAAGGGGTGGCGAAGTGTGGCCGGAAGGTCGAAATCGACATGCATGCCAAGGGGATGGACCAGGCCATGATTGACGTGGCGCTGGCCACGGGCATGCCGGTCAACATTTCCCCCAAGTACTGGGCCGAGCATCTCGGGCTGCCCTATCACCAGGCGGAGATTCGTGAATTGGAACGCCCCAGACCCGGCGAGGAGGGCTCCGGCCTGATGAAGCTGAGCTGGGGCTCGCGCAACTTCCTGCGTTACGGCTATGGCGATCTTATGAAGGAAGACCGCCGCTATGGGGTGTTGCACCGCATCTGGCCGGGCACGCAGCGACTCCTGCTGTGGGGGGATCCCGTGACCGGCGCCGCGTATGGACGGGCATTCAGCTTTTGCGGCAGCGTCGGTGCGGAACTGATGGAACCCCTATCCTTCAAGGGGCGCCGCGGCTCCGGCATCGCCGGGGATCGTTGCGGGTATGCAGATGAGTCCTTGAAGCCGCGCTGGGATTGGGAGAAATATCAATACTCTCTGCGGATCTGGGGCCGTCTCCTTTACAATCCCGACTCCGATCCGGATGTCTGGCGCCGCCCCTTGCGCGCGCAATTCGGGCCGGCCGCGCCAGCCGTGGAGGAGGCGCTGGCCAACGCCTCGCGGATTCTTCCTGTCGTTACCACCGCTCACGGAGCTTCGGCCGGAAACAACACCTATTGGGTGGAAATGTACACCAACCAGCCGATCGTCGATCCGAAGCGGCCGCACCCTTATACCGACAGCCCGGCGCCCAGGGTGTTCGGCAATGTCAGCCCGCACGATCCGCAGCTGTTTTCGCGGATCAATGATTTCGCCGAAGAAATGCTCGGCAGGGAACGCGGCGGCAGATATTCGCCGATCGAGGTTGCCCAGTGGATCGAGGATTATGCCGACTTTGCCGAACGGCATCTGGCGCAGGCGAAGGACCTGATAGGGAACCCGAAGGGAGTCGAATTCCGAAGGCTCGCGATCGATGTGACCATGCTGATCGATCTGGGCCGGTTCTTTGGCGCGAAGCTGCGCAGCGGCGTTCTGTATGCCATTTATGAGCGCAGCGGCGATCGCACGGCGCTGGAGGAGGCGCTGAAAAAATACCGCATCGCCCGGGCCTCCTGGGCAGCTCTCGCCGAACGCGCCGGGGGGATCTACAAGCCGGACATTACCGTCGGCGGGGAACCTTTTTTGCGCGGACACTGGTCCGACCGGCTCGGCGCCATGTATCAGGACATTGCCGATATGGCCGGGCGGCTTGATAAGACCGCGGAGGGCGAAACACCGTCGGACCGGGTCCGGCTGGCAGTCAGGGAAGCATTGGGCCGCCCGACGCGGACGCCTATCACCTGCCGCCATGAGCCGCCAGTGAAATTCACGTCCGGGCAGCCGCTGGGAATCGAATTGACCGTCGGGCGCCCCGATACTGATTCTGTGCTTCTGTACTATCGCCGTGTGAACCAGGCCGAACGGTATGTAAGGGCGGCCATGATGAGGGAAGGCAATCGGTATCGGGCCGCCATTCCGGCGACCTATACGGTTTCGCCATACCCGCTGCAATATTATTTCGAGGTGAAAGCGGGACAGGACAGGGCATGGCTCTATCCCGGATTTGCGACGGACCTGGCCAACCAGCCCTATTTCACCGTGCGTCGCGACTGACGGGATGATTCGTCGTTGCGCGACAGGGATGTCGGAGGAGTGACGAGGGCGATTGCCGGATAAGGCGCGGGAGAGTGGGAATCGGCATCTTCCCGGGAACCAGGTTCAGGAGGCTGTTATGGCAGCGAAGCTTCGATGGGGTATCCTCGGCGCCGGCAATATCGCGGGGCAGTTTGCCCAGGGGATAGGGGGCTCGAGGCGAAGCAAACTTGCCGCTGTGGGCTCGCGCGACCAGGCTTCAGCCCTCACGTTTGCCGCGGCGCACAGAGTGCCCCGGGCCACGGGCTCGTATGAAGCCGTGCTGGCCGACTCGGACGTCGATGCCGTATACGTCGCCCTTCCAAACTCCATGCATCGTGAATGGGCAATCCGGGCCCTGCGTGCCGGGAAACATGTGCTGTGCGAAAAGCCCATCGCCGCCAACCGGCGCGAGGCGGAGGAGATGTTCGATGCGGCGCGCCGTGCCGGCAGGATGCTGGTCGAGGGTTTCATGTACCGCTCCCATCCCTTGACCGCGGCCTGGCTCAAGGAGGTGCGCGGCGAGGCCATCGGCCGCCCGCTCCTGGTCCGCTCGAGCTTCTGCTTCTGCACCCGGCAAACGGAAGGGAACATCCGCTTCAGCCGTGAACTGGCGGGCGGGGCGTTGATGGACGTTGGCTGCTACTGCATCAATCTGTCCCGGCTGGTGGCCGGAGCCGAGCCGGTTTCCGTGACGGCCGGCGCGCGACTGTCCGATCAGGGGATCGATGAGATTGCGGCCGGGACCATGCGCTTTGCCGACGGCATGATCGCGAGCTTCAGCTGCGGGATGATCGTGCACGCGGACAACACGGCGTCGATCTGCGGCAGCCGCGGCTTTATTGAAGTGCCGGTTCCCTGGAAGCCACCGATGCAGGGGGCGAGCTTCGTGATCTCGACATCGGTGCCGCCGCAGATGGATGCCGGGGTGAAAACCGGGTCGGCGCCGATACCGGGATCAAGCCCGAGGCACGTCGTAACCGTGGATGCGCCCGGTTCGATTTTTGCCATGGAGGCCGACGACTTTGCCGCCACGGTTCTGGATGGCGCCGAACCAGTCATCTCCGCGGCGGATTCCCTGGGGAACATGGCCGTCCTCGACGAAATGCGCCGCCTCTGGTTGGAAGAACCCGCCTAATGACGCCGCCCCCGCTGGACGGCGCGTTCTTGGGATTCTGGGCCGTCGAGCCGGACGCGGAATTTAAATCCTCCCGGATGTTGACGAGCTATCGGCTCGGCAGGGTCAAAAGCGCGGTTCCCAGGCCTGGCGACGTGGCCTTGATTACTATACCGCCGGCGCCTGCCGTCGTGGACTGAAGGATCGCCAGACCGCGCCCCTGGTAGGCCTTGTGCACATGATCCTTGCCGTCGGTTGTGTCGTTCAGGTCGCCGTTTCCGATCCCGAGAATCTCCGCCGGGCCCGCGATTTCAAATGTGATTGCCATATCGGCGTTCGGGACGCGCACTCCCCGTGCGTCCACGATTCTGAATTCGACGTGGAAGATGTTCTTGCCGCCCGTCCGGAGTCCGGCCGCATCGGATTGCAGCTCGATGTGATCCGGTTGCCCGGCGGTTTTGAGAATAAACTCGCTTGCGGGCCTTCCGTCCCTGATGCCCACCGCCTTGAGGGTGCCGGGTTCATAGGGGACGTCCCAGCTCAGGACGCCTTCCGCGGCCTCGGCGAGGCGCCTGGTGCCTAGCGCCCGGCCATTCAGGGTCAGCTGCACTTCCGAACAGTTGGTATAACTCGAGATTGCGATCGTTGCGTTCCCGTCCCAGTTCCAGTGATCCTCGACCCTGGCGCCGCGAGGTCTGGCGCCGGCGCCGGCGGGGGCTGCGCAAACATAAACCATGGGTCTGTCGCTCCATAGGCTTTGCCGGAACCAGGCGTTGGGCTTCTTAAATCCGCACAGGTCGAGGAGGCCGGCGCCGTTGCCCCGGTTCGGCCAGGCGTGCGCCTCGCCCAGATAATCGATCCCGGTCCAGAGGAACTGGCCGGCCACGTAGTCGTTGTCCCGGACGATGGTCCAGTTGCTGAACTGGTGGCCGTTTTCGCTGCCGAAGATGAACCGCTTGCGGATATCTTCTGGTGATCCGCGGCGTAGCGCGACTTCCTGGTAGTTGTAGCCCACGACGTCGAGCATCTCCGGCCAGACCGACGGCGTCGGACATGGCCACGGTTGGCCAGGGCCGCGGTCACCGGGCGGGTGCTGATCCAGCTTCTTTACGGCCTCGATCAGCGGCCGGGCGCAGCTTGACCAGGTTCTGCGCCGGCGGATTCTCCGGGCGATAGCTTATTGCCGAGCACCGGGTGGGAGAAGGGGTCGTTGGCGATAGTCGATCTCGTTGCCGATGCTCCACAGGATCACGCAGGGTGATTCCGGTCTCGCCGCACCAGGTCCTGGACATCGAGTAACGGACCACTCGGCGAATATCTCGGCGTAACCGAAGCGGCTGGGCTGACCCAGCGTTCCGGCCGTTGACCCACTTGTTCTTGGCGGCGTGAACTCGTCAAAGGCCTCGTCCTTGACCAGCAGCCCGAGCCGGTCGCACAGGTCCAGCAGTTCCGGCGCCGGTGGATTGTGGCTGGTGCGGATGGCGTTGACTGCCCAGGTCCTTCAACGATGCGCAAGCGCCGCTCCAGTACCTTGTCCGGCACGGCGGCGCCCAGGCAGCCGGCGTCGTGGTGGATGCACACCCCTTTGAGCTTCACGGGGCGTCGTTGAGGAAGAAGCCCTTGTCCGGATCGAACCGGATCGTGCGGATGCCGAACGGCGTCGACGTCTCGTCGAGCGGTTGAGAATCGGCGGTCAGGCGGCTCCGGACTTTGTAAAGCGCGGGCGCTTCGATCGACCAGAACTGCGGCCGGGCAATGGTGATTTCCTGCACGAGGATCTGCTCCTGATCCGCTCCCGCCTTTGCCGGAGTGTCGACTCCCCCAACGACGGCGCCCCGGTCGTCAATGATCTCGGAATGAAGAACAAACTGACGGCCCTGAGCGGAGTTATTCTCGACCGTGGTCTCGATCCGGACCAACGCCGAGTTGCGGTCGATCCTGGGGGCGGTGACAAAGGTTCCCCAGTGGCCGACGCACAAGGGGTCGGTGATGCGCAGCCGCACGTGGCGATAGATGCCCGAACCGGTGTACCAGCGGGAATCGGCGAAGCGCGAGTGATCGACACGGACGGCGATCACGTTGTCGGCGCCGCCAAACTTCACATATGGAGTCAGGCGGCATTCGAAGCTCGAATACCCGTAGGGCCGTCCGCCCACGTATTGCCCGTTGATCCAGACTTCGGAGTAGTCGTAGACGCCGTCGAACTCGAGCGCGACGAGCTTGTCCTTATATGCCGGGATCGAGGCGGAAGTGCTTGCGGTACCAACCGATGCCCCCCGGGGCGTAGCCGTTGCCGCTGCCGGATTCGGCGCTGAAGGGGCCCTCGCTGCTCCAGTCGTGGGGCAGGGTCACCGGCCGCCAGGCGGAATCACGGAATGCGGGCATGGCGGCGGAAGCGAAGTCTCCACGGCTGAAGAGCCAGCCGTCATCGAAGTCGAGCAGCGTTCGCGACGGTGCGGCCGAAGGAGCGGAAGGAATTTGGCGAGCGCGGGACTCGAGGGATATCGGGGAGCCTGCGATCAGGAACATGGCTCCAAGTGATAGAAGATTGCGTTTTATGAATGGCATGCCTGTTCCCTCCATGTGCTCCAGAAGGTCACAGACTACCATGTATCGTTTTTGCCGGCGCGGCAATTTCAGTAGACCGATGCGCGACCCGTACCTCGATCAGAACCCTATCCCGCATTCTTCTTTTTTACAACGCAAAATCAGACTCCGAGCACCCTGAATCCGAGCGCCCGGGCGCCGGTTGCCTGCTGAAGGTCATGCGTGGCGAAGGTCAGGGTGTCACCGGATTGTTCCTGAAACAGCAGGGCACTTGCGAGATGGATCGCATCGAGCGTCTTGACCACGGTCGGCATGGGCAGAGAAGCGCGCCGGAGCACCGGATTCGTAATCGATATGCAGCCGATGGACCGCTCGATGCGCGCCAGTTCCTCGTGGGCCTGAGCCACTCCATCATCGTCCAGAGCCGCTTCCAGCCGCAATCTGTCTATTACCCTTCTGGCTTCGAGTTTCAGGATTTCACTGGCGTAGGCTCTGTCAGCCCGCATGACATTCAACGCCTTTGGCTGCCCGAGCAGATGCCGGAGAATCACACTGGTATCCACGTAGAGGATCATCTTCCGCCGCGCTCCTGGCCGAGAATCGTGTCGATATTCACTCTCTTGCGCAAGCGCACCGGACGGACGCCAGCGATCCTGCCAACCGGCTCGCTTGCTTCCTCGATCCTCAGTTCATCCATTTTCCGGTCCAGTGGAATGAGTTGCGCAATCGGCGTGGAACGATCGCAGATAACGACGGTATCGCCCTGCCGGACGTCGGCGAGATACGAGCTCAGCCGCGCTTTTACCTCCGATACCTTTGCCCTCTTCATGGTCATATTGTGACCATATGAGACCAGAATGTCAAGAACCGGGCCGTGCGATGAACCCTTGGCAAAATCCTTTCTGTAAACGGCTGATCGGCTCCATACGTCGGGATTGTCTGAACCACGTCGTCATTCTCGGAGAATCGCATCTGCGGAGAATCCTCGGGCGATATTCTCTTTATTGGGAACTTGGACACCCAATTTAAGATATCATTTGATTTTCTCCATGCCGGTGACCGTCCTGCCGCTCTGATCCCTGCTGTTTGTTTCACCCAATCCTCACATTCGTTCCCTCTTCCCTCGATCCCCAATCACGGCCCCCCACAGAAAATCAGACACGGATTGGAGACAAATGGACTTTGCTTTATAGGCATTTCTATTCGCAGGGCAGAGGGGAATCCGTGGGAGAAGGAGGACAAGGGTGAGAAGAATCGGGGCAGGCGGCGCATTCCCGTGCGGCACAAACGGTTTTTGAGGGGCGGGAAAGCCCGGCAATGCGCCGCCTGCCCCGAGTGCCGCGTTTCCCGACCGAGTTCTGCCTGGAGGTCAGGCGCACCTCGGCCGGGCGGATGCCTGGCAGGCATGCGGGATTGCTCATCGGAATTAATGGAGAGTACGCGAAAGGACGGGCGGCGGAGCTCGCGGTTCGAAGGGATCCCCCGACTTGCAACGTTCGCTTTCCCGATGGCGCAGGATGCGGTTGATAACGCGCGGCTCTGTAATAAAGGACACAATCCGCATGCGGGCGCCACAAGAGCAGACCAGAGGTTCGGCTTCCAAGATTTTCCTGATCAGGCGCGCCCACGTGCTCCGCGCCTCCCTGGAGAAGTCGGAATTGTCCCGATTCTCGGGTGTTTCGGCGGCCTCGTCGCCGTCCCCTTCCGCGCGCACCCTCGCGACTCTGCCCCGGTTCGAGTAGGCACCGTAGAACCGTTGGCAATGCCGCCGAGGATCGGGGATGTGGGTGGTAATCCTGTGAATCCATTCCAGGGGGTCCAGCACCATCAAGGTGGCGCCGGTGCGCGGGTCCGGGGGTGTTTCCAGGGCCAGGTTGCCGTCGTCGAGTTTCCGCAGCGCGTCCATGGCCAGGGCGGGGCGGGTGATGTAGCGGCCCTGGGATTCGAGCGCGGTGACGGCGTCGCCATCGACGGGCGGGCTCGCGAAGACTGAGAAGCCCGGATGTACCCACGAGAGTAGATTGTGCATGAAGCTCGCGGAGAGGCGTTCGGCCCGGTGCAATCGTTGTCTGTCAAACATCCAGAAAATAGAAACTTCTGAACCTCACACCCCTTTTGGCCATCCAATGATATGCAATTTCCGTAGTATCCTGGTGCGCAGCCATCATGTCAGATATTGTGGCGGCTTTGCCGCCGTGGAGCCCGATATGAGAACGTTCATATTCGAAGTGAGCGCGCTGGCGGTCCTGCTCGGCACAGGGAGCGCGGCGGTTGCAACCAAGGCCGGTGTCCGGGATTCCGGCGCCTGGCTTCAGGAAGCACAGACCTCGCAGCGGCCCGGCCCCCCGGGGACCATTCGCGTACGCGTCCTTTTGATCCCTGTGGATGTGGTCGTCACCGACGACCACGACCGTCCCGTGACCGATCTGAAGCGGGAGGATTTCCAGGTTTTCGAAAACGGCCGTTTGCAGCAGATCCGCCACTTTTCCGTGCAGTCCTATAGCCCGGAAGCCCCTCCGCCGCCTGCGCCCTCGGGAATCCGGATTTCGAGGACGGTCGAGGCGACTCCCCAGAAGGCGCGGACCTTTCTCCTTCTGCTTGGCAGAGGCCGGCACCAGCAGGCGCTGAAGGCCGTGGATGCCCTGATCAGTTTCGTGCGCGATAAACTGCTCCCGCAGGACCGGGTCGCTGTATACGCGTATAACCGGGCGACCGATTTCACCACGGACCGCGAGCAGATCGTCCAGGTGCTCGAACAGTATAAGAAGGTCAGCGAAAGGATCGAATCGTGGCTGGAGCTTAATTTGAGCGGTTTCCGCAGGTTCTACGGTGCCAAACAGCTCCCCAAGTCGCTGCTGCCGGAAGTTGCCAGGATTTTTGAGGGAACCAACACAGCTTCGCGCCAGGTTCCGCCCGGGCGGCTGGACGAAGAGGGAAGAATCACCCGGGAATGGGACCGCGCCGTCGGGCTGATACTCGGGAGCGCAGACCGGGCGACCGAAACCGGGCTCCGGATGTCGGCTGCCGAAAATCCGGCATCGGCCGCCCTTTTGGCCTTCGACCAGCTCGGTGGGGACGCCATCACCCTCGGCCTCCCTTTCGACGAGTTCATCGACCGGGCGGGGGATACCATCCAGGACCAGCAGAATATCTTCACGTGCATCGAATATCTGCGGTACGTGGAAGGCGAAAAACACCTCCTATATTTCAGCGGTCAGGGAATGCTGTTCCCGTACGGGAACACCGACTACGACAAGGGGATCGCGGCGGTGGCCAACGACGCCCGGGTAGCCATCGATACCTTCCATACCAGCGGTCTGTCGCCGACCGTCATGTCCACCAGGGGGGGATCGCCCTTCACCTGGGCCGATACCGCTTCGATCCAGAGCCTGCGGACCGTATCGGCGCTCACCGGCGGGCAAACCTCCATCTACGAGGACATCGGCAAATCGCTCGACCAGCTGGACCAGAATACGCGTTCCGATTACCTGCTGGGCTATTATCCGGCCGATGAAAACTGGAACGGCAAATACCGGCAGATCACCGTGAAAGTCAACCGCCCCGGGATGAAGGTCTATTCCCGGCGGGGCTATTTTGCCCGCGATCGGCTGCAGCCTTACGACAGGGAGGAGTTCCTGGCTTACAGCCGGATTACGGCGGCCGGCGGCTGGGCCGATATCATCGATGATGTCCCCTTCAAGGTCTCGACTTCCAGGGCGCCCGACGAAGCCGGCGAGAGGCAGCTCAAGGTCGATCTGAGCATCAATGCCGGTAAGTTAGCATTCGCGAGCGCCGATGGATTGCACTCCGGACGGCTGAGGGTGGCGGTATTTTATGCGGACGGCGGAGGGCGCATGCTCGGCGACATCTGGAAGACGGTCACCCTGCAGCTTCAGGAGCCTGTATACCGCGACTTTCTGAAGTCCGGGATTCCCTTTTCCGTGACCATCCCGGCCCGCACGAGCGCCATGTATGTGACCATTGTGGTCTACGACGTGATCGGAGACCGGGTCGGCAGCCGGCGGGTAAGCGTGCAGAGGCTCTTCGCCCCGTAGCCGGGCCGGGCGATGGTGGGAGGGAGTCCACTCACGCGCCCCGGGGCGCACACACTGACGCATGAAAACTGATTTCGATTCGCGGGTCCGGGCTTCCTTCAAGTGGGTCCGGGCTTCAGCCCGGACCCATGACTGCTATCACCGGCCGCGTTTCCGGAGCATCGATTAAACCAATGATCTAGACCAATCCTCGGACCTGTTGTGCCGAAATGCCTAAGTAAGCGATTTCATAAATTCGGAAACGTATTTCCACCCGCTGGAGAAGCGCGAGTCCGGTTGAATTGGGGCTGCAGCCGAATCTGGTGAGGCGCGGATCCTGAATATTTGTCATTTGTCATTTGTCATTTGTCAATTGTCATTTGACGACTTGAGACTGGCTGGATTCAATGACCAATGATAAATTCCTTGCACTCCAGCCTTTCCCGGACACATTGAATGACAGGCAATTGTTTTTCAGGGGCTGAGTGAGGATGCCCTGAATGGGCGGGTGGGGATCGGGAAATATCTCCGATTTCAGGCGGGAAGCGGATGCCGAGTCGGGTTAAGCTCCTGACCGACGCCAAAACGGGGCAGGGGAGCGAGGCGCGACGTCGCGCTTCGCTCCCTTGCCCCGCGCCGGCGCTGCTTTCGGGCACACTTCCGCCGATTCCTCGGCGGCCGCCTTGAGGCGGAGAGGAGGCTGAAGCCGTCCGTCTCACTCGGCCGCATCCGGGCAGGGGCTGTCCTGTTCGAATCCGGCAATTTCCGCATCGTATTGGATGGTTCGATCGGGAGCGCGCGGCGGCGGGCGCGGTGGCCGGTCCCACAGTTTCAGGTGGCGCAGGATCTTTTCGATCACCGGGCCGTCGCCGATCAGGCTGATGATTTTGAGCGGGCTGGAGCAGCGAGGACAAACCAGGGGGTCCGCTTCGACACTTTCCTGATCAGCCGCGCCCATGAGCTCCTGATCCGGCGCGTGAACTCGTCGGCACTGCCCCGATCTTGATTTTTGGACGGCGGCGGATTGACCGGCTGAGGCGCGCCAGCCGTGTGAGCCTGAATGCGGGCCTGGCGCACATTGGAGAAGGCGCCGTAGTAGCGTACCAGCTGCTGTCCGGTATCTGGGATATGGGAACACAAGGCGGCCAGGAAGTCGAGCGCCGGGAAAATGCGGGCCGGCGCCGGTCCGGCATCACCGCACCGCTCGCGTTGGCGGCCGTGATAGATGACCTGTCCGGATTCAGGGCGATAGCGCAGACGTTCGAGAGCAATCGGCGGATGGACCAGGTAGCCGGCCAGGCGCTGGCGCGCCTCATGGTCGTCGGGATCGATCCGCTCGCCTTGATACACTGAAAAGCCGGGATGGGTCCAATTCTCCATGATTTCGACCAGCCGCGGCGAGATCTTTTCCCGTCCGAGCAGCGCCTTGATGAGCTTGTGCCGGAACAGCTCCATAACGCACACCGGATCCGGGCACGGGATAGGGACGAACGAGCCATGGGGAGAAACCAGGCCATCGGTGATCAAGCAATGAAGATGAGGATGAAACCGGGTGGGATCATCACCGAACGTCTGCAGCGAGATAACGCAGCCGGGGCGGACGTCGCGGCGGTCAAAGAGTACGTCAAGTTTCACCGTTACGCTTTCTTATACCCTCTCCTGAGGTCGCACCACGGAACTAGTGAAGGGGCCAGATAGCAAAGCCCAGGGTCGAGGAGCCCGCGACAGCGGGCTCCGGAACCCTGGGTACGAGGTCGAGCATCATCCAAGCCCTGAAAGGGCGGCATAGCATTCCCGGCTTTGGGTGAAGTTGCATTAGGCAGCGCTGTGGCGGCGATGATGACGTCGCTCGACCCAAATGCTCCCCATACAAATGCAGATAAGTGTCCAGATCGGCCGCATATAACTTAGCCAGAAGCCCAACGCCGTCGTTGCTTGCGAAGAATCTAATATCTTGATTCCAATGAAGTGGTAAATGATTGTCAATAATCCCAGGTAATATGCGCCGAATACCAGCCGGATCATCCGCTCGTGCCCTCGTAAGATCAGGCTGCAAATAATTCCAAGGGATAATCCGATGATGCTCAAATTGAGAAGAACTGCGAACAAAATCCATGAAAATGACCAATGGGATGGGGGCGGGAGCAAGTTGTAAATTGACCCGACAATCGTCATCCAAAGTGAGTTACTAAATGCAATGCATAAGAGAGGAAGAATGATCACCGGGATCGTTACCCACCGCCAGAGCAGGGACCTCAAATTGCGATAAACCTCACGGCAGTACCATCGGCGTGCAGCCGCCACCCCGTGTTCTGATTCTCGCTCTTGAAACTCCTCGCTTAGATCTCCTTCGATTTGTGGATAGCAGGATTCCCCCTTGAAAGGCCATAGCAAGAACAGAATCCATTTAGGCGGAGCAGGGACTTCAGGCATCAGCGTTTCCTCCCGTGAGACTCAATCCAACCATCAAACCTTGTATTGCACGTTGCGTTTCATTGAATATCTTCAGGCCCCTCGCCGTCAGGCGATAATA
The DNA here is from genome assembly GCA_963824985.1 of Terriglobia bacterium. Classification (GTDB taxonomy): domain Bacteria; phylum Acidobacteriota; class UBA6911; order UBA6911; family UBA6911; genus JAFNAG01. Next base: position 356,859 of record CAWGRQ010000024.1, on the reverse strand, counting down.
ACGCTTCGCACGACCTCCACGCGCGGAAGTCGGCTCCCCGAGCCAGGATTCGACGAATCCCTTCCGCTCCAGCCGCTCAAGGCCCGTATAAATGGCGCCAATTGCGACATCTTTTTTTGCTCTGGTGAGCAGTTCACGACGGATGGGGACGCCATAGGCTTGCTCACCCAGGCGCAACACCACGAGGAGCAACATGGATTCAAAGCCACCTAGAGTGCGATCTGTTTTCATAATAACTGCAAGGTTACATAATCGATCTTATCAGAATCCCGAAACCGCGAGCCCGGAGGAGAATGCGGACGCAAAACGGCAGCCGATTTCACCTATGCGTAAAACAGGTGCCGAGACAACCAGGACTTCCAAGATCCCAAAGTACACAGGATGGGTCACGCCGCCAGGGGTGGGCGGCGAGCCGCGTTGCGGCTTCGGAATCGCCTCGGGGCTGCCAAGGCCCATGCCTCTGCACCTGTCCTTTGGATATCTTGGCGGTTTTCGTAATCGGCTCATTGATTGCTGCGGCGGGCGTTGCTGTCTGAATTGCAGCTTCGCTGGACATCAAGCGATTCCCGCCTGAATCGGTGGTACAATGAGATGATCGGCACAAAGCAATTTGCTATGCATCCCCGGAAGCCCTCGATTCGGAATGGAAAGGAAGCCGACATGCCCAAAACCATTCTCTCCCGCATGATCTCTTTGATAGCCTTCGCATTGGCTCTCACGTTCACGACCTACGCACAGACCAAGCCGACCGTGGTGTCAACCGATCCGCCCAATGGCGCAACCGGCGTGAGTCCGACCATTGTCTCCTTCTCGGTGACCTTCAGCAAGCCTATGAACACGCTATCAGGCTGTGCGGCCATGACATCCAATTGGACTGGAGCAGGTGGCCCTGGCAGCAGATGCGTATGGTCGACAGACCAAAAGACCATGACGGTCTACCGAGACCCAAGCTCCCCACTCGCTCCGGGCTCGACGGTCACAGCGACGCTGAATTGGCCCGGTTACCAGGGGACCAAGGACGCCGAGGGGAACATTCTCGACACATACACTTTTTCCTTCACTATCGGGGGAGTAGAGAAAGTGCCGGCCAACGCTCAAAAGGGCTTCTCGTGGCCTTACTATCTCATGACGCCGACAAATCTCAAGCAGCCTGCGTTCCTTCTCGTGGAGCCCAACAACACGGGATCCCCGAGCGCTGACTTTGCCGTTCATGATGCTGCCGCGAGGAACCAGATAAACTACAAGAGCCAGTTTGCCGAGGATCTGGGGTGCCCCTACCTCGTTCCGGTTTTCCCGCGTCCGGATTCGCCCTATACCCAGGCACTGGATCGAGGCACCCTGCTGACAAAGCTACCGGGCCTCGAGCGCATCGACCTGCAGCTCATCAAGATGATCGATGACGCGCGTGAGCGCCTCGCGGCTCAAGGCATTACCGTCGACAGCAAAATATTCCTCTGGGGGTTTTCAGCCTCCGGTCAGTTTGCCAGCCGGTTCGTAATGCTTCATCCCGACCGGATCAAGGCGGCCTCAATCGGATCCCCCGGATATGGTCCTATCGTGCCCGTGGCCCAATGGAACGGCAAGGCGGTTCCTTATCACACCGGCATCTCAGATCTGGAGCAGTTGACCGGCGTGAAGTTCGATGCCGAGGCTTTTCGAAAGATACCGCTCCAGATTTACACGGGAGACCTGGATTCCAACATCGTCAACTGGTACCTCCCGGAGGTCGATGCGGATGTGGCGTTAATCGAGGAGATGTTTGGCGGAACCGGGCCGGAGATGTTTTCACGCTTTGCCAAGTATGAGGCCGCATACCTCTCGGTCGGCTCATCCTGCCAGTTCGTGATCTTCCAGGGGCGGGTTCACACCTGGGCCGATTGGTCCTATACCAAGGAGTTTTTCGAACGCAATCGAGCAACCCCGCCCCCGCCGCCGCTCCCCAAGCCCGCGGCTTTCACGCTCTACTTCCCGCATGTCGCCGCCTATGCGGGCTGGGAAACCGAAATCGCGCTGCTGAACAGCTCCGACGCAATCGCGGTTCAAGGTATCCTGCAGGCCTTCAGCGCGGAAGGCGGCCCGGCACTGGAGAGTTTCGTTATTACCTTGCCCCCGGGAGGACGCCGGGAAATTCGTGCCAGCAGTTTTTTTGCGCATCCGCAGGACGTCGCCTATCTCGCGTTTCATTGTGATTCAGGTTTTATCAGCGGCTACACCCGTTTTTCACAGCCGGCATATCGCGCCACCTTGCCGGCCGCAGCGGGCGGCAGAGAAGGATGGTTCCCGAAGATCGAGCAGGACGGATGGACCGGCATCGCATTTGTGAATGTCGACTCGGAGAGCGCTCATGTGATCCTGAAAGCATATGACGACAATGGCAGCGAAGTTGCCAGTCAGTCCATAACCGTTCCTGCCGGAAAGAAGATTGTCGGCATGGTGAATCAGGTGTTTCAAACCGATATCGGCAGAGCGAAATATTTCAAGTTTCGCTCCGATAAAAAACTGCTTGGCTTCACCGTGAGTGCATCTGGCGATGGCCAGATGCTTGATGGCATCCAGGCGCTGCCGGAATACTTCCCCTACGCGTGGCGCCAGAAATAGCCAGAGTTCTGCAATAAGGTAGGGGTGTGCCAAAAGGCGCATCCGGTTGCGCGGTTCCGGTGTACAATGCGTCTCGAATTGAGGCGCAAACGTCGTACTCAACATATTGCTTCCTGTCAGAACCTGAGGAAGGACACGCACGGTGTGCGGCGCCTGTCGGATCCACAAGCCTCGCCGCGGATGAGTCAGCTTATCCCGCCTATCCATTGAAGACGCGGCCCGTTTGCGGATCAGCCAGCGGGCTTGTGCCGGCGAGCGTGATGCGGACTGTGCGGACGTCATTGCCTGCGGTCGTCTCTACGCCGGCATTGTCGAAATACTGCATCGCGAAATCCGAAATGTTGCTGACGGCCGGCTGGACTTCATTAACCGTGCCCCTGGTGAAATGGCGGGAAGTCTACCTGCTTTGCTATTCCCACAACGACATCGGCTACACGGACCTCCAGCCTGTCATCGAAAAAAAAGCAGCGGGAAAATCTGGACGAGGCGCTGCGGCTGATCAGGCAGACTCGGGACTACCCATACGAAGCCCATTTCAAGTGGAACATGGAGGTGATGTGGCCGCTGGAAGCCTACCTGGCGCAGGCCTCCGAGCAGAAGCGCCGTGAGGTCATCCAGGCGGTGCGCGAGGGGAGCCTCGGGCTGAATGCCCTGTATGCGAACGTGCTTACGGGGCTTGCCAGTGCGGCCGAGATGAGCCACTTCACCGAGTATGCAGAGCGCTTTGCCGAGAAGCATGCCCAGCTGGTCACCACCGCGCTGGTCTCGGACATCCCCGGCTTCAGCTGGGGCATTGTGCCGGCGCTGGCACAGAGCGGCGTCAAGTATTTCGCCAGCGCACCCAATTCCGGCGACCGGATCGGCCACACGCTGCGGGAGTGGGGCGACAAGCCATTCTACTGGGCCTCGCAGTCGGGCGAGGAGAAGGTGCTGATGTGGGTGGCGTGGGCGAGCTATGCCAGCTTCCATGAAGGTGACCTGACCCGGCTCGGCGAGGAGAAGGCGCTGAAGCTCATGCGGAAGCTGAACGACACGGCTTACCCCTACGAGGTGCTGAAGCTCCCTTACACGATCGGCGGCGACAATGGGCCGCCGGACCCGAACCTCCCGGACTTTGTGCGCAAATGTAATGAGCGTTATGCCACGCCGCGGCTCGTCATCGGAACGCACGCGCAGATGTTCGCGGAACTCGAAAGGCGCCACGGTGCGAGCCTGCCGGTGATCAAGGGCGATTTCACTCCCTACTGGGAGGACGGTGCCGCATCGACGGCGTTGGAGACCGCTATGAACCGCCGGGCCGCGGACCGGCTGATTCAGGGGGAGGTGCTCTGGGCGATGTGTGCGCCGGCGTCCTATCCCGGTCCCGAGTACTATGCTGCCTGGAAAAACGTAGTGCTCTACGACGAGCGTACCTGGGACGCGCACAACAGCGTCGAGGCGCCCGACCTGCCCGGTGTCAAGGAGCAGTGGCGGATCAAGCGACAGTTTGCCCTCGATGCCGACAGCATGTCGCGGGAGCTGCTGGCGCGGCTGCCTGGCTTGTGTACCTGTACAATCCGACAGGTGCAGCACAAAATGTCTTGCTGGAAGTGAGCAAACCGGCCGGCGTCACCATGCACCGGAGCGACAGTTCCGAACGCCGCGGCGCCCGGATCAACGGCGAGCTGGAAATCGCCGCCTGGGGCAGCGCCTATGTCCGCGTGGATCAAGAGACCGCCCGTTGACCTCACCATTTTGGGACACGGAAGAACACGGACCGGATCCGTATTGGTCCGTGTTCTTCCGTGTCCAAATTATTTTAATCCGTTTTACCGCGAAGGTTCATCCGGTTTCATGACCACCCCGAGATTGTTGCGCCCGTTGATCGCAATCTTCAGCGGTGCGTCCAATCCTATGTGCCGCACGTGTTCGGTCTCGGATTCGGCCGGCTGCCGCTCGAGCCAGGAGACGTTGAGATAATCCCCCTGGTGACGACAGTCCTCTACTGTGAGATAGCCGATGCCGAACGACATGATGTTTTGAAAAAAGTGGGAACCCTGCGAAGGATCGACCCGCATGTCCTCGAAGCCGGTTTCGATGATGCACCGGGCGCCTGAGATCTGTGCCCACCTGACGGGAATGCCCAGCCAGGGATCGGCACTCCCCCACCTGCCCGGCCCGACAAGAAGATAGGGCCGCTGTTGCCGTTTCAGTTCGGCATTCAGAATCCCGATTTCGGCTGCGATCTTCACGGTGTCGGCTCGCTCGAAGCGGTCCTTGCGCACAACGATCAGGTCGCGCATATCCCGCAGCAAGCCGTTGCCAAGGGCCCGGTGCGATATGCAGAGCGCATCACGAACATTGATCTTGCCGATCTGAATGTCCTGGAGTTCGGCCCCCATCACCAGCGGACGCATCTGCAGCCAGGCAAACTCGTGCGGTTTGCCGGGATCATCCGACAGGTTCACGGCGAACTCGACCTCCACTGGGCAGGAGGACGCCGCGGTGCCAACCTTCAGCACGAAGGTAGTGATTTCCGGCAGCGGCAGTAGGCGCCCCTTGAGTATGTCGGCCATAGTGATAATGCGGATGCCCGGCCGCGAAATGCCGTTATAGACGGCATCATTATCTGCGGAGTAGACCGAACCGACCGGAGCCAGCGTGCCATGTCCTTCGGCGACGTCCAGCCCGAGTGTGGCCAGATCAAGGCGCAGTGCATCCGCCGGATCTCCTGCACCCGCCGGTGTGGCAAGGTCCAGCGCCAGGAAGCTGCGCTGCGAGTTTTCAAGGTAGTCTTCCGGTGTGAACGATTGCATGGGCGTGCGGGGGCAGGCAGGACAGAATCGGACGCAGCGGCCGCCATCCACCACGGTTTTGCCCATCCCCAGCGCGATCGAAACAATGCCCTCCTCTGGCAGCATGCCGGGCATCGGGTAGAAGTTCACCGAACGGCCCACCCCAGCCAGATTGGGGTATAAATAAGACCCGTGGCGCCTGCCCACGGCCTGCTGGACAATCACGGCCATTTTTTCCTCTTCCAGCCGGTTAGGGAGCGACTCCATATACGCCTTGGCGTCGGAGTGATAGGTGGAAGCGTAGACCAGCTTGATGGCGTTGCAGAGTTCTTCAAGGCGGGCCTCGGGATCACTGTGGTTATTCGGGATCATGTAGGTCTTATAGATCCCGGCGAATGGCTGATAGGAAGCATCCTCCTGAAGGCTCGAGGAGCGCACGGCCAAGGGGTAGCGGACCCACTGCAGGAAACTCCAGAGATCTTCCACGACCTCCGGCGGCAACTTGGCGTCGAGGAATGCGCGGCTGATCTTGTCGTCGTCCGTTTCGGTCAGCGCGTAAGCCCACAGATCCGATCCATGCACGAACCCATCAAAGATGTCGGTGGTCAGAACTGCCGTAGGGGGCACAAAAATGCGCACTCCCGGGAAGCGCGATTCCAGTCCATAGGTATTGATGAGAGAATTGATGAATGCCAGGCCGCGCCCCTTGCCGCCCAGCGATCCTCGTCCTATCCTGACGAACCCTGAGCCGCCCTCAAATGTGCGATGAGAGTACTCTGCAACCACACCGGATTTCGAACGCTGACGGAACATCTTCAGGGCAGTCTGAAGTTCGCGGCGCAGCTCTTCCGGGTATCCGCTCATCTTCCGGACGATGCTGCGCATCGCTTCCGCCAGATCGAATTCGGTCCGGGCCATGAGCCATCGATAGAAGTCGTTTCTGGAGACATTGTAGAGCAAATAGGCATCCGGCACCGCCTGTATGGCCCACTCCATGGTGCGCAGGTCGGGCGATCTGCTGATGACGGTTCCATCGGGCCGCAGAAACGAGAAATCGCCGAAGCCGAGGTTGTGACGCATGAAATCCCTCAGGTCTCCCAGAAGCGTGGGTGAGTTCTTGTCGATGAATCCGAACCCCTGCGCCGCCGCCTGCGCGGCGTTGCGCACATCGGACTGCACGACAAGGGGAAGATCCGGGGTACGTTCGCGGAACACCCGTGCAGCCTGGAAGCCCGCATCAGGTTGCAGCCTGCCTTCTTTGGGGAAAGCCGCATCCACAATGGCACCGAGCAGGTAGTCCCCGTACTGATCATAGAGAAGCACGGCCTCCTCATAAGTCTTTGCCAGCAGGACCTTGGGGCGCGCCCGCATCCGCATGACCTTTTGAGCGCGGTTGATGCTTAATTCGGTCAGGGCGTTGGTCTGGTTGAGGATTTCGGTGTAGAGCATCGGCAGATACGATGAATAGAACTGTACGGAGTCTTCGATCAGGAGAATGATCTTCACACCTGCCAGCTGCGCATCGTGCATGACATTCTGCCGGTCTTCGATGTACTTGATGATCGCCAGGAAAATCCGCACATCTCCGAGCCAGACGAAAGCACTGTCCATTCCTTCCAAGGTTGAAATGGGTGGCAGCATGCTCAGCTCGCGACCGCTGCTCGCGAGCAGAACTACAGGAGTTCCCGGGCTAATCTGTTGCACGGAAGCGCCAAACTCGGCAATGTTCATTTCCCCGATGCGCGCCATCGAAATCACAAGGTCAAATGGCTCGGTGCGCAGCATTTCCAGGGCTCCCTCCGCCGTGGACACGCGCTCCAGGGATGGCGTGAAACGCAGGTCGAGATCCAGGTACTCGGAAAGGATCATCTCTGAAAGCCTGCCGTCTTCGATGATGGTGTAGTAGTCGTATAAGCTACCTACGAGCAGGAGGTTGCTGACTCTCCTCGGCATGAGTGCATCATAGGGGACCTCGGCGCGATCCGGACCTCCGATGAGCTGGCTTAGTGTGCGATCCCACATAGATCCTTCTCCCTCCGCGCCGATCCATCTCCGGACTGTAAGCCTAGTATCTGTCGCGAACGGACAGCATGAACCTGCGCATGAATGAAACAATATGATCCATTTATAGGTACATTATTAACCAGTTTTTTGTTGACACGTTATCATAAATGGGGTAATAGGTGCCAGCATAAAGGTAAAAAAGTACCATTGTTGGATCATAAATGGTAATTCCTGTCCAACGCTGAGAATCATCTCTTAAGGAGGCATCGCATGGCGGTTCCCAATGTTAGCGAATACACCCAGAAATTCATGGAGCATTTGACAGCCAAAAACGCAGCTCAACCGGAATTCCATCAAGCTGTCAGGGAGGTGGTTGATTCTTTGGGGCCCTGTCTGTCTCGCCATCCGGAATATATTGAAGCGAAGATCCTGGAACGAATGTCCGAACCGGATCGGGTCATAATGTTCCGGGTTCCATGGCAGAACGACAGGGGTGAAATCCAGGTTAACCGAGGTTTTCGCATCCAATTTAACAATGCGATCGGACCTTATAAGGGCGGATTGCGTTTTCACCCGAGCGTCAATCTTGGCATCCTGAAATTCCTCGGGTTCGAGCAGATTCTGAAAAACAGCCTGACGACTCTGCCGATGGGCGGCGCCAAGGGTGGCAGCGATTTCGATCCGAAGGGCAAGTCGGACTATGAGGTGATGAGATTCTGCCAGAGTTTCATGAACGAGCTTTACCGCCATATCGGTGCCGACATTGATGTGCCCGCGGGGGACATTGGGGTCGGCGGCCGCGAGATCGGATATCTGTTCGGCCAGTTCAAAAAGCTCACCCACTCCTTTGAAGGTGTGTTTACGGGCAAGGGGCTCAATTGGGGCGGCTCCCTGATCCGGCCGGAGGCCACCGGCTATGGGTGCGTATATTTTGCGGAGGAGATGCTCAAAACCCGCAGTCAATCATTTGCCGGCAAGACCGTTGTGGTCTCGGGTTCAGGCAACGTGACCCAGTACGCCATCCAGAAGGTGAACGAGTTGGGCGGCAAGGTCGTGACGGCTTCGGATTCAAACGGGTGCGTCTATGACAAGAACGGGATCGACAATGAGAAGTGGCAGTTTCTTATGGATCTCAAGAATGTGCGGCGGGAACGCATCGTGGAGTATGCCAAGGAGTTCAAATGCGAGTATTATGAGGGGCGGCGTCCCTGGTTCATCAAGTGCGACATTGCATTGCCCTGCGCGACGGAGAACGAAATCGGCGGCACGGACGCCAAGACCCTGGTGGAAAACGGCTGCCTTTGCGTTTCCGAGGGAGCTAACATGCCCACGGCGCCGGGAGGAGTTGAGTTGTTCCTGAAGACAAAGATCCTGTACGGGCCCGGGAAGGCGGCCAATGCCGGCGGGGTGGCCACGTCGGGGCTCGAGATGTCGCAGAACAGCATGCGCATGTCGTGGGCTCGGCAGGAGGTTGATCAGAGGCTCCACCAGATCATGAAGTCCATTCATGAGGCATGCAGCGTCACTGCCAAGGAATACGGCGAACCCGGCAACTATGTGCTGGGTGCGAATATTGCCGGTTTTGTCAAGGTTGCCAACTCGATGATCGACCAGGGGCTTGTCTGAGGAATCGCCTGGTCGGCTCAACGGTCGCGGGGAGATTCTGGTCCTCCCCCCTGTCGGGCGCAATGGCGGCGCCACACGAGTATGCCAGATATCGATCGAAGCAAATGGGCCCTCCCGAGTGCCCCGAAGTCGGCAAGCCGGGTGCCGCTCGGCTTCCGCGAGTTGCTGCACGATCTGCTTTCACCGACCGACCTCGGCCACTCGATGGAGGAGGTGCTAAGGAGGGCTTGTCCGTCCTTGCTGCACTTTTCCGGGACGGACATGGTCTGCATCAGGATCGACGAGGACCGGAAAACGACCCGATATCGGATCTTACTCGGCCAGGCTAGCACCCTGCGCAGCCAGATCCGTCTCCCCCAAGAAGCGGATGGACGGACGTATGCCGATTTTGCGACCGGCGATCCGATACCCGAGCCGATCCTGGATGCCATCCTGACGGGCGGATTTTCTTCACAATCACAATCCTTTACCCGGGGGCGGAGCTTCTGGACCGGGGATGCCGCGCGCCCGATCATGCTGAGGGGACGAGGGGAAGGCGGGGATAGCGGCCAGACTGTTGTGATTGGCGGGGATTTCCCGTCACTCGCAATCATCCCCTTCCCTGTGAACCCGCGGGTGCATGGGATCCTCTTCCTGGCCAGCCACCGGCGCGATTTCTTTGCCAGGACGGATATTCAGCTCTATGAAGCGGCGACGGAAACGCTTGGGGTAGCTCTAGCACACCAGGGCGCGCAATGGGCACTGCGTGAAAGGGTAAAGGAACTCACCTGCCTTTACAGTATCGAAAGGTTGGCCAGCCGGCCGCGCATCCAGCTGGAAGAAATCCTGCCGGAGATTGTCGGACTGCTTCCTCCGGGGTGGCAGTATCCTGAAATCACCACCGCCCGGATCACGTTGAACAATCGCACCTTTGCGACCGCGGGATTCAAGGAAAGCCCCTTCAAACAGTCGGCGGAGATCCTGGTCGACGGCGAGCCGAGAGGCGTGGTCGAGGTCTTCTATGTTGAGCTGATGCCGGCCATTGACGAAGGCCCTTTTCTCAAGGAGGAGAGGAACCTGATCAACGCGGTGGCAGAGACCATCGGCAGAATGGCAGCGCATCATCAGGCGGAATGGGCCTTGCGCGAACGGGTTAAGGAACTCACCTGCCTGTATGGCATTGCCGATGTTGCCGGCCGCGCGGGCGTGCCCATTGACGAACTTCTGCAGGGGATCGTTGAGCTTTTGCCGCCGGGCTGGCAATATCCCGAAATCACGCAGGCGCGCATCACCCTGGATGAGCGCGCATATGTCACCGGCTGTTTCCGTGTGACCCCATTTCTGCAGGCGGCTGACATTTTGACCGGAGGGGTGCAGAGAGGGTCGGTCGAGGTCGTGTATACCGAAAAAAAGCCCGACGTCGCCGAGGGGCCTTTCCTGCAGGAAGAGAGGAGCCTTATTGACGAGGTCGCGCGTCGCGTCGGATTCATCGTGGAGCGCTGTGAGGCGGAGCGGCAGACCGCACTCCTGCAGGAACAGCTTCGGCACGCGGCACGGCTGGCCACGGTCGGGCAGCTTGCCGCCGGCGTGGCTCATGAATTGAACGAGCCGCTGGCGACGGTCCTTGGATATTCCGAAATCACGAAAGATTCCCCGAGACTTTCAGCCCAGGAATCGGCGGATATCGCAAGGATTTTCAATGCTGCCCTGCACGCTCGTGAGGTGATCCGGAAGCTCATGATGTTTACGAGGCAGATGCCGACAAAAAGGGTCAGGTGCAACCTGAATCATCTCATGCAGGAGGGCCTGTACTTCCTCGAAAGCCGTTGCGCGAAAGAAGGCATCAAGCTGGTGCGCCGGCTTCAGGAAGAGCTTCCGGAAATCATGGCGGATCCCTCCCAACTGCACCAGGTGCTGGTAAACCTCGTGGTCAATGCCATCCAGGCGATGCCGCGCGGGGGGACGCTGATCCTGACCACGCGCGCGGATTCCGGCTCCGCCTGCATCGTCGTGGAGGATACCGGAGTGGGCATGAGCGCGGAGGTGCAGGAGCAGCTTTTCATGCCGTTCTTCACGACCAAGGAAGTCGGCGAGGGGACCGGCTTGGGCCTGGCGGTTGTCCATGGTATTGTCACAGCTCACAAAGGGGTTGTGAAGGTGAGCAGTGAAGTCGGCAAGGGCTCTACTTTCGAGGTGTGCATTCCTATTCATAGCCTCGCGAGCGCAGAAGAAGAGGAAGAAGAAAGCTGAGACAGTCATGGGGGAGATGAAAGAACGCCTGCTGGTGGTGGACGATGCCACCGACACACTGGAGCTTCTGCAGCGCAACTTGCGCTCGCAGGGCTACGAGGTTCTGACGGCGCCCGATGTGGCGGAAGCGCTGCGCATACTCGGCACCGTGCACGTGGACCTGGTGATCACAGACCTGAAAATGCCGGGCGCTTCTGGGCTTGACCTCGTGCGCTACGTAAGGGAAAACCTGAAGCAGACCGAAGTGATGATGATCACAGGTTATCCCAGCATCGAGGGAGCTGTGGCCGCAGTGAAGTCCGGCGCGGCGGAGTATCTTTCGAAACCCTTTACCAAGGAAGAGTTGTTCTCCGCGGTGCAACTCGTGATCCAAAAGTTGAAGCTGCGCCAGGCGGCCGGCGCGGGAGCGGAGCGGCTCAGCAAGGTTCCTTGCGGCATCGTGGGGGATTGCGACGCCATTCAGAAGGTGATCCGGTCCATCGCATCAGCAGCGGACCGGATGGACCCGGTGATGATCGTGGGAGAAAAGGGGACTGGCAAGGAACTGGTGGCGAGGGCCATTCATTACTCCAGCAAGCGAGTGTTGTCTCCGGTAATCACTGTAAACTGCACCGGCGTTCCCGTCCACACCCTGGAGAAACAGCTGTTCGGAACCCCGGCCGAGGCCGCACGCGGCGAAACCCGGTGCCAGCCCGGCTTGTTCCGCCTGGCTGCCGGCGGAACGCTGTATCTCAAGGAGATCACCGAGCTGCCGCCGCCAATACAGGCGAGCCTCCTGCAGCTGTTGGAGCAGACGGAGCCGCGCTCAACCGGATCGGCAGAAACGCGCGTGCCTGACCTCGCCCTGATTGCCGATTCCAGCAGGGACGTCCGCGCTTTCGCCGACAGTGGCCGGCTCCGGGTGGACCTCTTCATCCGCTTGAGCATGAGCACCATAACCTTGCCGCCGCTCCGGGAACGAGGCGATGACATGTTGCTGCTCGCCCGGCATTTCCTCAACAAATTCACCCGGGAAGTCGGTAAGCCGACCCCGACTTTTACCGATCGCCTGTGCGAGGTCATGAGGAACTACCAGTGGCCCGGGAATGTGGCTGAGCTCGAAGGCCTGATGCACCACCTGGCCTCGACAATGCCCGTCGACGTGATCGATGTCCCCGATCTGCCGGCCCACATGCGCTACATGGCGGCAACAGCTATCAGCTGGAAGCGCTCCCTGGCCGAGGTGGAAGCGGAGCACATCCGTAATGTCGTAGCCAGCGTCGGGGGTAACAAGACAAGAGCGGTGGAAATCCTCGGGATCAATCGCAAGACCCTCAGAGAAAAGCTCAGGCAGCCCGGGCGACCGCGGACCAGAGGCAAAAGGACGCCCCAAGCCCTGTCCGAGGAAAAGTCCATTCCAGATTCTTAATGCGACATTCGAGATGCTTCGGATTCGAGATCCGAGATTTGAGATTTCGAATTAGTTTTAATCTCGAATCTCGAGTTTGTCTTAGAGCCTGTCGATGGATATCCGGCAATACCGAGAGGTAAAAGTCTACGGCCAGGGCTCCCCTGGAGGAAAAGGCGAAGGTCTGATCAGAATCAATGAATGCGACCTTCCCGGGGTTCACAAGCTTTCCACGCACATACTCGCCACCGGCATTTTCGATCGTTATCTCGAGCGAGGGCGCGACTTCGGGGAGGAAGAGCGCGCGGTGTTTGCCGCCATCTGTCGGGAGATGGGCAACGAGCCGGTCGGTGTGCGCTCTTCAGCCACGAATGAATCGGGCCTGTCAGGAGGCCGGCCGTCGGCTGTGCATGCGGGAGAGAACATCTCCTTCATGCTCCCCAACAACCATCCGGATCCGGGCGTAAGATTCACGCAGTTCGAAATGGCGGTGCGCCATATCTATGATTACTTCATTCACAGGCAGGCCGGCGAGGATTGTGAGGCCATGGGCATCGCCGTCAATCCCATCCCCGGCGTTTTCGACGACACGATGACGGGTCCCGTTTACTATCCCTACATCTCGGGTGTGGCCAACTCCTATTTCGCTCATGCATTGAAGACGCAGGATCCCCGGGAGGGATTTGCGCGGATCGCTTTCGGTCACGGGTATGCGACGGTCCTGGATGATTTCCCGGTGATCTCGATGGCGACGATTGGCCATCCGATTCCCCTGAAGCTGATGAGGATCGGCGGCGGGCAGCGGTTTTTTTACTCCCTGGACATGACCAAAAACCAAGAGCTGCATGGGGATGAGCTCGAAACCATGAAGAAACTCCACGTCCGGTTTGCCAATTTTCACAAGATCAAATTGCTGGGCATTCAAAACCAGATCATCACCATCGAACAGCTGGTACAAAATGATCAGTTCGGCTTTCGGACGGGGTTGCAGCGGATTATGGAGGAGATCGCCGCGCGAATCGCCGCCCACTTTCAGATAGAGTTTGTTTTTAACCTGAATTTCCGCAAGAAGCCGTATGAGGACGGTGTTTTTCATGTCGTGCAGTTGACGCTGCTGCCCGAGCTTGATTACAGCGCAGTCGACGTCCCCAAGGAGGTGCAATGCACCTACCTGTCGACAGGCAATCTGCAGGGGCACGGCGTCAAAAAAGGGATCAAGTATGCCCTGGTGGTCTCCCCGTTTCTATACCGCAAGGACCGGCACGACGAGGTCATTAGCAAGATGGTCGAGGTGAATCTGCGGATGCGCAGGAACCGGCAAAGCTATATTGTAATTGTCCCCGGCAGGCTGGGGAGCAGGAACCGGGACTGGGGCATCGACGTGGCTTACAAGGACGTCGATCAGGCGGTGGCCATCTTCGAGTATGGGGTTGATATTGCCGGCCGCGCGGAGCCTCTGCCGGAAGAAGAAGGCATGACGGGCGGCATCTATGGGAGTCATTTCCTCTACATGGTGCTGGGAGGGTATAGCGAGGATGAGAAGCGGATGCAGACCCGAATGTACGGGACGCAAGGCACCCACTTCCTGACCAACCTCATGAGCAACAACATATTTTACGGCTACATCTCCCCGAACCAGGATCAGCTCGATCCCTGGTTCTTCTCGCCGCCGGGAATAGATGAGGCCGTCTATGTACTGGAGTTCCCGAAGGCTGTGGACATCTATGCTGATGCCCTTCATCAACACTGTGTTGTTGTCGCCCGGAAAGAATAATCCTATTATGAATGAATGTCGTTGGCAAACAAATGAATGACAGCACACGGTGCCGGGATTCGCTTATGACAGAAGGCTGTCAGGACACGGAGCCGGTCCGTGTTCGTCCGCGCACTTCCGTGTCCCGAGATGTCTTGCGATCCTTACTTCATGAATGAAGCAGGCCAGGAGGAATCCGGCGTACCATAAAAGGGGGAGTCCGTGACGGATCGTCCGGCCGATTTGATCAGGGGATCGTCCATGGAGCGCTGCATCTTTGTCTCGGACCTCCACGGCAGGCTGGACCGCTATGAAAAGCTGTTCCAGCTCATCGCGCACGATGAGCCCGAAGCCGTGTTTATCGGCGGAGATTTTCTCCCTTCCGGTCTAGCGGCGCGGACTGCGGATGAGACCGGATTTATTACCGGCTACATGCAGGAGATGCTTGGCGACCTGCGCCGCAGCATGGGAGAAGGCTACCCGAAAATGCTTCTCATCATGGGCAATGATGACGAGCGCGCCAGGGAGCCGGAAGTCCGGCGATTGGAAGGCGCGGGACTCATCGAGTACATTCACTGCCGTAGTGTCAGGCTCGGGTCATTTCGCGTTTACGGGTGCGCCTTTGTGCCCCCCACGCCGTTTCTGCTCAAGGACTGGGAGCGGTACGACGTCTCCCGCTATGTGGATCCGGGATGCATTCCGCCGGAGGAAGGCAAATACTCCTTCCCTGTCAGTCCACAGGAGGTCAGGTTTACCACCATCCAAAACGAGCTCGGCCGCCTGGCCGGCGCAGGCCCGATGGACGATGCCATATTCCTTTTCCATGCGCCGCCCTATGACACCTGTGTGGATGTGGCGGACATGCGGGAGGTAATATTCGAAGGAGTTCCGCTCGACCGCCATGTGGGCAGCATCGCCATCCGGCGCTTCATCGAGGAACGTCAGCCGCTGCTCACGCTCCACGGCCATGTTCATCCGTCGGCTGTGCACTCCGGCACCTGGCGCGATCGCATCGGGCGGACGCATGTCTTCTCGGCTGCCCATGACGGATGTGAAATGGCCGTGGTCTGTTTCAATCCCGCGGATCCCGGCGCAGCGATCCGCAGGCTAGTCTGATGGCGGATCTCGTCCTCGGAGCGGCAGAAGCCTGGCAGCATCTGTGGTGGCCCCGATTTTGACCGCAAAACTCGACCTCTGGGCTACATCTTCATCGGTAACCAGGTGGACATCGAGAATTCCTCCCGTCCGGCACCCGGTCCTGAGGAAGTTCACCTCATCAAGACACAGGCTCCAGCCCTCAAACCACAGGACCAGGCCGGCTCTCTGCCTTTCGTTGCCCCGGAAGTGGACGAGCAGGTCGATGTCACTGGATGGTCCGGCTGTTGCGTTTTTTGCACTGCCGAAAACATACAGGGCGGAGACGCCGAAGCGCTCCGGATCCAACTGCGCTGCGATACACTCGGCCATGTACATGCGCCATGCCCAGTGATCCTGCGGTCCGGAACAGCCGCCGGCCGGTGGTGGGGTGCCTTCATGGTTCATTTGCAGATGACGCCTCGGCCCGTCCGGCCATCCACCTTGATCGACAAGGGTGATGCCAGCCTGACATGCTTCAGGCAGCCGCCGCGGCTGACCGAATCCTGTTTCTCGAGCCAGGTCCAATCTATCCGCAGGTTCCCGCGGGGACCGGGCGAGAAATACAGGACCTTGAAGCTCGTGAGGTTGTGGAAGAAGTGTGTTCCCTGGCTTGGCACGAACTCCATGCCGGGGAAGGAGGATTCGACAATGACTCTGGCACCCGCGATCTGGCCGAATTTGACCGGGATGCCTGCCGACGGATCAGAGCTTCCCCACCGGCCGAAGCCGATAAGCACATAGGGTGCGTTCTCCGCCAGGAGCTGGCGGTTGATTGCCTCTAGTTCCCCAGGAATTGATTTTGTGCGAGTGGCGTCGAACGCCTCCTGGCAAACGTACACTATGTCCCGGATCGAGTCGATTGCGCCGTTGCCAAGCACCGATTCGGAAGCGACCAACACATCATCGGCCGCGAGCTCTGCTGCGACAACATCCACAATCCCGCGCGAAACGACCATAGGCCGGACCTGCAGCAGACTGAATCGTGCAGGGACGGCCTCCGGGTACGGAAAGCTAAGAGCGAATTCCAATTCAACTGGATAATCGAAGACTTCCTCGCAGGTAGCGAGCAGTTTCCTTACAAGGCCGTTAAGGGGTATCAGGTCGGCCTTCAAAATGTACGCGAAATCGAGCAGCCTGGGCCCAAGCTCAGCGGTCCCCATGACAATTCTGTCGTTCGCCGCATTGTAGGTGGATGCAACGAACCTCAATGTTCCGTCCAGCTCGGCATCCGGGAGCGAGTATCTTTTTAGATCCTCGTTCTCATCCGCAGGGCGGATCGTGCCTGTTAAAGCCATATCGATAGCCCAGAAATGCTTCTGGCTTTGTTTGAGCAGTTCGCCGAGAGTGTTGTATGGCGGATTTGCCTGTGGGCAGGCCGGCGAATATGACCAGGCGATCCCCTCCTCGACAATAATTCTGCCGAAACCGAGAGCCAGATCCACTACTCCATCCTCAGCGCGAGAGAACCCCATCGGATAAAAGTTATAGGATCGGGCGACACCGGAGATGTGAGGGTAAAAGCGGTCGTTCTGCAACGTGCCTACGGCTTGCTGGATGATCACGGCCAGTTTCTCATCGTCTCGAGAATGCCCGGTTGCGTGAAGATATTGCCGCGCATCTGTGAAGAAGGCCGATGCATACACCCATTTGATGGCTCCAAGCAGGGCGCTCAGGCGGTCGCGGAAGTCAGGCTGATTGTTGGGAATCAGCTTTGTACCGTAAACCCCGGCGAACGGTTCATGCATGGCGTCTTCGAGCAGGCTGGAGGAACGCACAGCGAGAGGAGTACCGACATGGAAAAGGAATATGCGGAGGTCTTCTACCAGCAGACCCGGGAGTGCGGCAGGTTGGAAGGCGGCAGCGATTTCCTCGTCGGATAAGGAGGGGAAAACGGCCGGGCGGAGATCATTCTGCGCGAGGGTGGCGTCGAACGCATCCGTAGCGATTACGGTGAGCAGAGGAATGTCCACATGAATTGAAGGGCGGAAGGCAGGAGCGATCTTCTCCGGCACGATTGCCGCCAGCCGAGCCAGGCCCAGGGCCTTTGCGCCCATCGAGCCGGAGCCGATGCAGGAGAACGCTTCGTGACCGGAGAATGCTCGACTGTCGAAGCGGGAAACTTCAGGTCCAGGATTGCCGCCTGATGAAGGATGCATGCCGGTTTCCACCTTTGGAGAATCTCCTGAACGGCACTCGATTAGGAGTTGCAACAATCACCCGGCAGTGCCGCCAAAGCAAATGCTTACGCCCTAAAGGGGCAGGGCAGGATAGCCCGGGGCGTGAGCCTTGGGATCATGAGCATTCGGGAAATCAGCCCGGAATGTGAGAAGCAGCCTGCGCCTCCCTGACCGGGCTGATTCCTTGCTCCACGGCCGTCCCCAGGGCTTACGCCCTGGGCTTTGCTGCTGGACCCTTTCAGAGTCCCAATCAGAATCCTTATCTAAGCGCCATTCCAGACTGTCCGATCTCGATGCAACCATTTGCCAGAGCAACTCTTCTGCCGCCCATTTTATACCATGAGATGCCGCCGGCGTTACACGGATTACCTGCGGGATACGGCTCGTCGTTTGTCTCAGCCGACATTACCCGGGATTCCCATGGAAGACGGGACGCCCCGCCGGATAGGACCCTTGATTACCTCTGGGACAACCTGATTAACTTCGGCATGGGCCCCAGGAAGGGGCCGGACGGCAAGCTGGCACTCACCATGCCCATGGACGACAAGAAGCTCCCCGGCGTTGCGGCAGCTTATCCCGCCTATCCATCGGGAATCTCGTTCAACTGGGTGGACACGCCTTGGGGCGGCTACCAGCCCATGCTGATCAACACCCGGATCAACTATTCGTTTTCTGCGAGGATTTTTTGGGGCGCGCTGATCCAGTACAACTCCGGAGACAATGCTCTCTCTACAAATCTTCGCTTCCGGTGGGAGTACAAACCCGGCAGCGATAAGTTATTCACACGCAACAACGGGCACGTTAATTCATGAGCGTGGCCAATATTAACAGCTTGCTTCGTTGGAAGGGATGGGGACACCGGTGACTGTCCCCCTGCTTGTCGGCCGAAACATCCATGGATTGCCCTGTTATTCGGCGCGCAGCGCTTCGACGGGATCGAGCCGGCTTGCCCGCCTAGCAGGCAAGTAACAGGCAAGCACGCCGGCGGTCACCAGCAGAACCGGCACGACCGCAAAAATGGAGAGATCGGTCGGCGTAATCTCGAAAAGAAAGGGCGCAACGGTACTGCTTAACGTGTACGCCAGAGCCATGCCGATCGCAATGCCCAGGAAAACCATCCGCATTCCTCGCCCGACGACACCGGACCTGACGCCGGAGATAGTCGCCCCCAAGGCCAGCCGGACCCCGATCTCCCGCTTTCGCCCCAAAATGTAATAGGACATGACGCCATACACGCCGATCATGGCAAGCAACAGCGCAAGGGCCGCAAAAGAACCGAGCAAACTCAGGTTCAGCTTCCGATCCGACACCGAAGCCGCGACGACTTCCTCCATCGAACGGATCTGTGCCGCGGGTATCTCGGGATCCAGTTTGCGCATCTCGCCGCGGATGGCAGGGACCAGAGATGCTGGATCCGTTTGTGCTTTGACGACCACGGTCATAGTCCCGGCCTGGACGCCCGGTGAAAAATGCAGGAACTGGGCATGCGGAATGTACATCTCCGGAATGGGTGGCTTCTCCAATCCCTGGTGATGGACGTCGCTGACGATGCCGGCGATCCGCCGCCAGGGTTGGGCCACTTTGCCTCCGAGCCGGATTCGTTGCCCGACCGCGTCGCCTGCCGGAAAGGCGGTGCGCATGGCGGTTTGGTTCAGGAAGATGACAGGGTCCGCGCTGTCGACGTCAGTCCGGTCCGGCAGTCTCCCGGAGACCAAACGCACGCCGAGCACCTCAAAATATCCCGGAGTGATCGTGAACCAGTCGGCAGCACTATGGTGGCGCGTGCCGACCGTCGGACGTCCCTCTACATCGAAGCCCCAGTCGCCCGAGGCGATCGCCAGCGGCAATCCAGAGGCAGCCCCCGCCTCATGCACGCCGGGCAGGCCCCGAATGCCATTCAGCAATTGGGCAAAGTAAGCCGTCACCTCGATGTTTCCCGGGTAGCGGATTTCGGGGAGCGAAAGACGCAGAGTGAGAACGTCCCGGGCATCCAATCCTGGAGCCACGCGCTGCAGGAGGATAAAACTCTTAATGAGCAGCCCTGCACCGACAAGCAGGACAACGGACAGTGCCACCTGTGCGATGACGAGTCCGCTCCGGATCCGGCTTCGTCCGGCACTGACACTGCCGCGAGCCGCCAGGCATTCAGAGACGGCTGTGCGTGAGACCTGGATGGCCGGGATAGATCCAAACAAGATGCCGCATCCCCAACCCACGACCATTGCGAAGACAACCACCGGCGTATTGATGACCGCTTCATCGAGGCGCGGCAACCTGGCCGGAAAAACTGCCAATATCGCGTGTGTGGTCCAGGATGCGACCGCGATGCCGACGAAGGCGCCCAACAGGAAGAGGACGCACGTCTCGGTGACGAATTGCCGCAGCAGGCGGTAGCGACTACCGCCCAGCGCGGACCGAATCGCCAATTCGCTCCGGCGCACTTCCCCGCGGGCAAGAATCAGGTTGGCGACATTTGCGCACGCAATAAGTAATACAAGGCCAGCGGCTCCAAGGAGGATCACCAGAAGAGGCCGCGATTCGCCAAGAAGTTCGGCGCGGGTTGGTTCCACCAGGATGCCAAAATTGCCCTGGTCGTGCTCCCCGGGATACTCGCGTATCAACGGCTGGAGAATCGCTCGCATGTCGGCTCGCGCCTCTTGTATGGACACGCCGGGATGCAGGCGGCCGACAGCTTGGAGATAATGGCCGCCGCGAAGGTTCCGCTGTGCCGAAGGGTCGAGAACCAGCGGCATTACGATCGAAGCCTGCTCCTCGCTCCCGAAGTCCGGCGGCATACGAAATCCGGACTGCAAAACCCCGACAATTTCGTATGGTTCGCCGTTTATTATGACGACGCGGTGGAGAATTCCTCCGTCCTGATCGAATTTCTGTCGCCACAGCGAATATGAGATAAGAACAATTCTTCCTTTACGATCCACGACATCGCCCGGTTCAAAGCCACGGCCCATCAGGGGCTTGACCCCCAGAACGCTGAAAATGTTCGGCGTGGCCTGGACTGCAAGCAGGCGTTCTGGATTTCCCGCGACCGATAAATTCACGGCCGAGGTTGACATCGCAGCGATGTCCAGCGTGTGCGTGCGCTCGGCATAATCCAAATACTCCGGATCGGATAACGGCGCATGTGCCCGGCCGGTCCAGGAATTCCAGACATGCACAAGGCGGTCTTCGTCGGCATACGGCAGGGGCCGGAGCCATACGGCATGCACAACGCTGAAAATGGCGGTATTGGATCCCATTCCGAGCGCGAGCGTCAGAACCGCGATGCAGGCAAATCCCGGCTGGCGCCGCAGAACACGCAAAGCAAAGCCCGTATCTTGGAGGAGCGAGGAGAAGTGCTCGCGGCAGGCAACCACCAGGATGTCACGGATGTTCATCACAAAGACAGTCGCTTCGAGCACCCGTCCACGCGTCCGGGCGTCGCGACATTGTTCGCGGAACACCCGTTCAATTTCATTTGCATAGCCCGTCCTGAAGTCGAATGGCAGCAGCCGAAGCAAAAAACGGAAAAAACCTTCTAGTCTCATGCCTGTCCCGTTTTGGGGATCAACTCTTTCGCCCGGGCCATGCGGAGTGCGGTGCCCATCCGCTCCGCTTCGGCTCGCGCGACCGCACGCCCGAACTCGGTCAACTGGTAGTAACGACGCCGCTCGTCGTCGAGTGCCGGAACGGGTCGCTCCGCCGTTTCTTCGACAATGCCTTCATCTGCAAAGCGTCGAATGATCGTATATAACGTGCTGGCGCTGAGGGTGACCTGGCCCCCGGTTCGCCGTCCGACTTCCTTGATGATGGCATAGCCATGCTTTTCGCCGTCGGCGAGGGCTATGAGGACCTCAAACATGGAGGGTGTCAACGGCCGAAGTTTTCGAGGGTCGCGTTTCGACAATCTCATAAATGTATCGCTTAGCTACATACTATATCATATCTCTGTATAATATCAAGAGAGACTGGGTGGACGGCCCTCCCCTCAAGGGATTCCCACCGGGATTAAGCCCTAGGGGGTATGTCCTGGTAAGGGACAAAGCGTACGTCTGCGCGAACTGGGGATCGGTGGGGATCGGTGCCGGACCCGGGGAAGTGGTGCAATCCCAGAGAGATAAATTCAAAGCAGTAGTCCACGGGCCTTTGGCGCACCCGCCCGGGCAGACCGTAATCCATTTTTGCCAGCACATGGCCGCTGGACCGGCGGCCGATGATTAGTGTGCGGCCCAGCTCCTGCAGCCCCGCGGCGAAGATTTCAGCGCCGCTTCCGCTCTGTTCGTCGATCAGCACCAGGATCCGTCCGCCATAGGCGCTCTTGCCGCGACCCGATGCCTTCAGTGCCGGCTCCTTGCCGCGGCGATCGCGGAATTCTCCGAGGGTCGCAGCTTCCTTCAAGAACGGGTCGAAGCACTTTCTCAGCACCGAAATCAATCCTCCCCTATTGCCGCGGAGATCCAGGATGATGGCAGGCGCCGGGGAGTTCTTTGCCGCCTGTCCCGCCAGCCAGTCATCGGTACCGGGCGCGAATTCTCTGAAGCATAAATAGGCCGTCCATCGTCAAGAGTCCGTGCGATCCTCGGCGGCGGATCCCGAGGAATCGGGTAGAGCTTGCAGGCCACGCTCAGGTTTCTTTCCTGCCCCTGCAAATCGATCGCAAAACGTTTCTTTGCCTCGTAAGACTTCCTACCTTTTCTTATTTGCATCGAAGTGGATCTTGCCCGAATAGGTGTATGGTTGCCCGATAGTGGCCCCTGAGAAGTCGAAATCACCTTCGATGACAACATTGCCGCCTGTGTGAGAATTGAAAAAGGTGAACGGAAAAAGGGGACGCAACCCATTATATTTGAACGCCACCGGGCTTGTGAGTAAGATGGCAGTATGCCCAGAATCGCGAGAGCCATAATACTTGGAATTGCGGCTGGCAGAGGAAGAGGACGAGGAAATGCTGGCGATGATCGGCTGCACACCTGCACGGGCCGTCCGGCAGGGGACAGGAGATTTGTTTCGGCGCTAGAATCGCGCTGGGACGCCGGTTGCGGGCTGGATCGATCGGCCGACCGCGAAAAGAGAAGACATCTGCGAATAATAATGGGTTGCGTCCCCATTTTCCCCCTTTTTCCCAACGTTGTCGGCGCCGCCAAACTTCACATATGGAGTCAGGCGGCATTCGAAGCTTGAATACCCGTAGGGCCGTCCGCCCACGTATTGCCCGTTAACCCAGACTTCGGAGTAGTCGTAGACGCCGTCGAACTCGAGCGCGACGATCTTGTCCTTATATCCGGGATCGAGGCGGAAGTGCTTGCGGTACCAACCGAGGCCCCCCGGGGCGTAGCCGTTGCCGCTGCCGGATTCGGCGCTGAAGGGGCCCTCGCTGCTCCAGTCGTGGGGCAGGGTCACCGGCCGCCAGGCGGAATCACGGAATGCGGGCATGGCGGCGGAAGCGAAGTCTCCACGGCTGAAGAGCCAGCCGTCATCGAAGTCGAGCAGCGTTCGCGACGGTGCGGCCGAAGGAGCGGAAGGAATTTGGCGAGCGCGGGACTCGAGGGATATCGGGGAGCCTGCGATCAGGAACATGGCTCCAAGTGATAGAAGATTGCGTTTTATGAATGGCATGCCTGTTCCCTCCATGTGCTCCAGAAGGTCACAGACTACCATGTATCGTTTTTGCCGGCGCGGCAATTTCAGTAGACCGATGCGCGACCCGTACCTCGATCAGAACCCTATCCCGCATTCTTCTTTTTTACAACGCAAAATCAGACTCCGAGCACCCTGAATCCGAGCGCCCGGGCGCCGGTTGCCTGCTGAAGGTCATGCGTGGCGAAGGTCAGGGTGTCACCGGATTGTTCCTGAAACAGCAGGGCACTTGCGAGATGGATCGCATCGAGCGTCTTGACCACGGTCGGCATGGGCAGAGAAGCGCGCCGGAGCACCGGATTCGTAATCGATATGCAGCCGATGGACCGCTCGATGCGCGCCAGTTCCTCGTGGGCCTGAGCCACTCCATCATCGTCCAGAGCCGCTTCCAGCCGCAATCTGTCTATTACCCTTCTGGCTTCGAGTTTCAGGATTTCACTGGCGTAGGCTCTGTCAGCCCGCATGACATTCAACGCCTTTGGCTGCCCGAGCAGATGCCGGAGAATCACACTGGTATCCACGTAGAGGATCATCTTCCGCCGCGCTCCTGGCCGAGAATCGTGTCGATATTCACTCTCTTGCGCAAGCGCACCGGACGGACGCCAGCGATCCTGCCAACCGGCTCGCTTGCTTCCTCGATCCTCAGTTCATCCATTTTCCGGTCCAGTGGAATGAGTTGCGCAATCGGCGTGGAACGATCGCAGATAACGACGGTATCGCCCTGCCGGACGTCGGCGAGATACGAGCTCAGCCGCGCTTTTACCTCCGATACCTTTGCCCTCTTCATGGTCATATTGTGACCATATGAGACCAGAATGTCAAGAACCGGGCCGTGCGATGAACCTGTCCCTTGCCAAAACTCGCTCCCCATTGAAAATATTGACATTAAGGGCATCAGAGGGCAAGCTTGCCTGTCATGATCGAAGGACTGTTTTTGCTGGTTTCCTTACTAAAATCCGGGCTAAAGAACCGAACTGAACTGGCTTTGGAAAACCTGGCGTTGCGCCAACAACTGCCGATCTCTCCGTCGCAAACGTGCATGGGGGCGCTCGCGTTTCAGGATTGCCAGCTGTTGCCGCAGCGCTAGATTTTCGAGGGTCAGCTCAGTTCGATTTCTAAACCTGGATTTTAAAAATGAAAACAACAAAAACAGTGCCTCGATCATGATTCAGAAGCCTGCTTGCTGGTGACGCTAATGTCAATATTTTCAATGCAGACGGGATTCTGGCAAAGGACAGCTACGGGCCGGCCGGCACGGAGCGGAAGGCGCCCGTGACGCGCAGACCGTGTTCCGTCTTGTCTCCGTGACGAAGGCATTCACCGGCACGGCGGCCTTGATACGGGTTGAGTAAGGATAACATGCCATGATGGGTCGCGGAGCATGCCGCGCGTTCTGCGACTCGCGTGCTGATGCTTCGGGGCAGAGGCTTCGTGGCAACCGCCATTGGGATGCTGCCGTGAATCAACATCTGGCTCCGTTGCCGAATGCGAGCTGCGCGCTGAAAGAGGATTGGGCTATAATGATCTTTCACGGCATTCTGTGCTCCCGGTCCGGCCGGTCACAAGGGTGAGGGCGGATGCGAACTCAATCTTCAGATACGGATTTGCAAACGGAAACCGTCCAGCTTGAGCTGTTCCGGCGCGCATCCGTTGCGCAGAGGGTGGCGGCTGTCATCTCGTTGAGCCAAAGTGCCATCGAGTTGGCCTGCAGGGCGATCCGGCGGCAATGTCCGAATTGCGGTGCGCGTGAAGTTTTGTTGCGATTTGTGGCGATCCATCACGGATCCGAACTTGCCGAAAGGCTGCGGTACGATCTGGCACGGAGGCCAAGGTGAATGCCGGGAATATTTTTCAGGCACTCGAACCTCTGCTGGAGGCGTTCGACGCATTGGGAATCCGTTATCACATCGGAGGGTCGGTTGCCAGTTCGGCCTACGGAATAGCACGGGCCACTCTAGACGTCGATCTGGTTGCGGACGTGAACGAAAGCCACGTTCATCCCCTATTCGGCCGGCTGCATGACGCCTATTACATCGATGAGGACAGGGTCCGCGATGCCGTCGCATGCCGATCTTCGTTCAATATTATTCACCTGGCATCCATGATCAAGCTGGATGTTTTCATCCTGAAAACCGATCCCTATCACCAGGCGGCCTTTGCCCGGGCGCGTTTCGAAAAATTGGCGGAAGGGGCCACTACCCGGCAGCACTGCCTGGCGTCCCCGGAGGATGTCATTCTCAACAAGCTTGACTGGTATCGTCGGGGAGGCTGCGTATCAGAGCGTCAGTGGAACGATGTCCTGGGCGTGCTCAAGGTTCAGCAATCCTCTCTCGACATGCAGTACATGCACCTCTGGGCTGCCGCTCTCAGCATCGCTGATTTGTTGCGGCGCGCGCTGGACGACGCAGGAATTCGGTTCTAGGGCAATGGATGGCGGCCCGCATCCAGTGAGGAACCGGCGACGTCTGCTCCGTTAACCTGTTTCTGATCAGCTCGTTGGATAACTTTGCCCTTTTCGCAGCTATTCCTGCCACCCCGGCGATCGCTCAGGGATTACCAACCGCGGCAGAATCCTGTGCTTTTCCAAAATTCTATACCGGGACGAATTGGCGCCCGGCGGCCTACGGATAATCTTGGCTGTCGCAATGGCATCGTGCTTTGGATGGTCGCCTATTGCGGTTGGCAATGATGGAATTACGGGCGTGAGCGAAAGGAAACAGGTCGATATCCTGTTCTTTTTACAATGAACAACATGGAGACCGCACTTACGCAGCACGGCGTTCGTAATGGTGATGCAGGCCGCCGACCTCAGGAATCTCAATCACCTCCCCGAGGCTCGCCTCCTGGATCGGCCGGGGCTCTGGCGCATCCTTCTCAGCGGACGGGATTCTGGCAAAGGACACCTGCATCCACAGACCCTCGGGATCGGCATCGGGATCGAATCCTGCAGCGTGATTCCGACATCGATTGCGACCCCGATCATTTTCAGGCGCCACCGGGTGCGCCCCGGGGCGCGTGAGTGGACTGCCTCCCACCATCGCCCGGCCCGGCTACGGGGCGAAGAGCCTCTGCACGCTTACCCGCCGGCTGCCGACCCGGTCTCCGATCACGTCGTAGACCACAATGGTCACATACATGGCGCTCGTGCGGGCCGGGATGGTCACGGAAAAGGGAATCCCGGACTTCAGAAAGTCGCGGTATACAGGCTCCTGAAGCTGCAGGGTGACCGTCTTCCAGATGTCGCCGAGCATGCGCCCTCCGCCGTCCGCATAAAATACCGCCACCCTCAGCCGTCCGGAGTGCAATCCATCGGCGCTCGCGAATGCTAACTTACCGGCATTGATGCTCAGATCGACCTTGAGCTGCCTCTCGCCGGCTTCGTCGGGCGCCCTGGAAGTCGAGACCTTGAAGGGGACATCATCGATGATATCGGCCCAGCCGCCGGCCGCCGTAATCCGGCTGTAAGCCAGGAACTCCTCCCTGTCGTAAGGCTGCAGCCGATCGCGGGCAAAATAGCCCCGCCGGGAATAGACCTTCATCCCGGGGCGGTTGACTTTCACGGTGATCTGCCGGTATTTGCCGTTCCAGTTTTCATCGGCCGGATAATAGCCCAGCAGGTAATCGGAACGCGTATTCTGGTCCAGCTGGTCGAGCGATTTGCCGATGTCCTCGTAGATGGAGGTTTGCCCGCCGGTGAGCGCCGATACGGTCCGCAGGCTCTGGATCGAAGCGGTATCGGCCCAGGTGAAGGGCGATCCCCCCCTGGTGGACATGACGGTCGGCGACAGACCGCTGGTATGGAAGGTATCGATGGCTACCCGGGCGTCGTTGGCCACCGCCGCGATCCCCTTGTCGTAGTCGGTGTTCCCGTACGGGAACAGCATTCCCTGACCGCTGAAATATAGGAGGTGTTTTTCGCCTTCCACGTACCGCAGATATTCGATGCACGTGAAGATATTCTGCTGGTCCTGGATGGTATCCCCCGCCCGGTCGATGAACTCGTCGAAAGGGAGGCCGAGGGTGATGGCGTCCCCACCGAGCTGGTCGAAGGCCAAAAGGGCGGCCGATGCCGGATTTTCGGCAGCCGACATCCGGAGCCCGGTTTCGGTCGCCCGGTCTGCGCTCCCGAGTATCAGCCCGACGGCGCGGTCCCATTCCCGGGTGATTCTTCCCTCTTCGTCCAGCCGCCCGGGCGGAACCTGGCGCGAAGCTGTGTTGGTTCCCTCAAAAATCCTGGCAACTTCCGGCAGCAGCGACTTGGGGAGCTGTTTGGCACCGTAGAACCTGCGGAAACCGCTCAAATTAAGCTCCAGCCACGATTCGATCCTTTCGCTGACCTTCTTATACTGTTCGAGCACCTGGACGATCTGCTCGCGGTCCGTGGTGAAATCGGTCGCCCGGTTATACGCGTATACAGCGACCCGGTCCTGCGGGAGCAGTTTATCGCGCACGAAACTGATCAGGGCATCCACGGCCTTCAGCGCCTGCTGGTGCCGGCCTCTGCCAAGCAGAAGGAGAAAGGTCCGCGCCTTCTGGGGAGTCGCCTCGACCGTCCTCGAAATCCGGATTCCCGAGGGCGCAGGCGGCGGAGGGGCTTCCGGGCTATAGGACTGCACGGAAAAGTGGCGGATCTGCTGCAAACGGCCGTTTTCGAAAACCTGGAAATCCTCCCGCTTCAGATCGGTCACGGGACGGTCGTGGTCGTCGGTGACGACCACATCCACAGGGATCAAAAGGACGCGTACGCGAATGGTCCCCGGGGGGCCGGGCCGCTGCGAGGTCTGTGCTTCCTGAAGCCAGGCGCCGGAATCCCGGACACCGGCCTTGGTTGCAACCGCCGCGCTCCCTGTGCCGAGCAGGACCGCCAGCGCGCTCACTTCGAATATGAACGTTCTCATATCGGGCTCCACGGCGGCAAAGCCGCCACAATATCTGACATGATGGCTGCGCACCAGGATACTACGGAAATTGCATATCATTGGATGGCCAAAAGGGGTGTGAGGTTCAGAAGTTTCTATTTTCTGGATGTTTGACAGACAACGATTGCACCGGGCCGAACGCCTCTCCGCGAGCTTCATGCACAATCTACTCTCGTGGGTACATCCGGGCTTCTCAGTCTTCGCGAGCCTGCCCCACGGAGCAACCGCGGAAGGCAGCCAATCTCTCCTAAAGCGGCCGTTGAGTCGCTGCTTGATGGCAACCGTCTGCTACTGCTTCGCCTTTGGGATGGCGACTCTGGGCAAATCCAAAACGCCGCTCCAATCCATGTACGGATGGTCCCTCTCTTCTGGTGCGATGGAGAGGGTCCTCGACAAATAATAGATCGAGTCGTCTTGCGGGATGACCCATGCCGCACCAGCGCCAACGTCGATGATCACCTTGTCGGTCGCCGGA
This sequence comes from Terriglobia bacterium, assembly GCA_963824985.1. Classification (GTDB taxonomy): domain Bacteria; phylum Acidobacteriota; class UBA6911; order UBA6911; family UBA6911; genus JAFNAG01. Next base: position 328,146 of record CAWGRQ010000024.1, on the reverse strand, counting down.
TTATAGCCGAGGCCGGGGAAACTGATCTGAAATTTCACGACCCCCGCGTACGGCAATGCGATTGCCTCCCAATCGGGAGAAAGTCCATCGTAAGAGGAGGTAGTTGCTATGGCCAAATCTTTTCCAGTTTGGTTGGTAACCCGCAATTTAATCTTGCGAGTTGCGAAGCGGATGTGCTTCTGTCCCATAACGTCAGCGACGTTTTCAAACTCGATAAAAAAGCGACAGAATCGAGGATTCGGCTCCTGTGGATCCAAGACAAGTAGACGGGCACGCAGACCATTGACGGGTTTTGACCACCCCGCATTATCTGCTGACGTTAGTTTCAGTGAGGCGGAGCTCAGGCCGAGTACTGCTAAGGAAAGGCAGGACGCAAGAATGGCTCTTGTCATACATCGATTCTAGCACTTTCAGAGTCGGGATTTTGGCCGGTTATGTCCGCTTACCGTACAAAAACCCCTCCCCAGCATCCTTTGCCGGGTTCTGTCCGGTTTGGCCGTTATACGACAACTGAGAGCAGGACGCGCTCGCAGTGGGTAAACGCCGGGCGACATTTCGCGGGTGAACCGCTTTTCGTGGTTCCAGGGGAACCGCACTGGTGTTTCGGATCGCGAGCGTCTCCGCCTCCGGAACAGAGGTTGTAGAGTTCGACTTGGTTCTGGAGTACGGGTATCTGCAGTTCATGGGGCCGCGTGAAAACGACAAGAGATCGATGACGGCGGACGCGGCATTTTTCAGCGCTTGCAGGCCGTTGGATAGGTTTTGAAACGTTGCGGATCTGTAATTCGATCCGCTTTTATTCCGAGCGCATGGCGACCATGGGTTGGACTGAGGCGGCGCGGCGGGCCGGAGCGAGGCTCGCGACGACCGCGACGAGCACGGCAACCGCAGCGCCCACGACGTACGACAGGTACTCCACGTTGCTGAGCGGGATGCCCATGTTTTCGCCGTTGAGGCGGATGAACGCGGCCGTGAGAATGAGTCCGACGACCACGCCGGGCAGCACGAGTTTCACCACGTCGAACAAGACCATGCCAAGCACGCGGCGTCGCGAGGCGCCCAGCGCGCTGCGCACCGCAAGCTCGCGCGTACGTGTCGCGACCATCAACCCGACGACGCCGTAGATTCCAAGCGCCGACAGCGTCAGGATGACGCTGCCTGCGACAGCCGCGACGGCCGACTCCCTCAGGAAGTCGTCCATGCTGTTCTTCCGCAGCCACACTCCCGTGACCACAGTGGGGTAAGTCGCCCCGTCGTCGCCGTATCCGAAGCCGCGGTTCTCCGGATTGAAATCGCGTTCCGCCTTTTCAAGCGTCGCGGTCATTTTCTGTGGCGGTTCGCCAGGCCTGCTGCGCGCAATCAGGAACAGCTCCTGAGACGGTTGCTGCGCGAGCGGCAACAGCAACTGCTCTCGCGGCGAGCTCATTTGCGCGGTCGGGAAATCGCCGCTGACACCTACAACCGTGAGCGTCTGCGTCGTCTTTTCATCGTTGCCGAAGATCAATCGCTTGCCGATCGCCTGGCCGGCTTCAGCATTCGGAAAGAGTTTCTCGGCGAGCGTCTTCGAAATGATGGTGACGAGTTCCGTGCCCGCTCGATCGTCTGCCGCGAAACCGCGGCCACGCAAAAGCGGGATGCCCATCGTGTTCAGATAGTCGTTGTCCACGCGCGTGACGTGAACTATGAACGAACTTCGGCGCCTCGTTCGCTTCCGGCTGCAGCGCGGTACGCGCGCCGTGACCGCGGTTATCCAGCGGCAGGCCGTCCGCGAGAGTTGCGGCGGCAACACCGTCTGCCTTGGCGAGATCGTCTCGGACGCTGCGGATTCGGGAATCCGCGTTCGCGATCTTGGCGTCGTCGACCTTCAACGGCACGGCGTACAAGAGGTCCGCTGCGAATCCGAGGTCGGCGGTTGCGGTGGCGCGGACGCGATCGAGCGAGATGCCGCTCATCACGATCAACGGAACCGCGATCGCAACCTGCAACGCCGCGGCCACGCGCTGAACTCGACCTACGCGCCGCCCCCCGACGCCCACATCGTCTTTCAAGGCAGAGAGGATCACCGGGCGACTGAAGCGAACGGCCGGCAGCAATCCGAACACGAGGCTGGTCAGGAGGCAGAGTCCCACAGCGAACCCGACCGTCGGCAGATTCACTTTCAGTACCTCTTGCACCTGTGGCGGAAGCGGGTCGTCGGTTAACAGTGACCGTAGCGACGGAAGGTTGAACAAAACGAGCGACGCGAGGATCGCTCCAAGACCGGCCATGATGATCGCTTCGCTCAACAGATATTGGATCAGCTGCCGGCGCGTGGCGCCGATCGCCTGGCGGATGGACAGTTCCCGCTCGCGCATCGCGCTGCGAACCTGCACCATGCCGGAGATATTCAGGCACACAACCAGCAATATCATTCCGGTCAGCGTCAGCCCGAGCGCTTGAATGACGGCAAGCCGCGACTTCACGAGATTGCCGTATGCGTCATACGGGGCGGCGATGCCGGACCTGTTCTCGTTCGTCGACGGATACTGTTTGGCCAACGACGATGTGACCGCGGAAACGGCCGCGCTCGCCTGCGCCACGCTGACTCCGGGCATCAGGCGTCCGTGGATAAGCACCCACTCTTTGCTTCGGTCGGCACCGGCGGTACGAAAACGCGGATTACGTTCGAGCGGAAGAAAGACAGCTACTTCTCCGTTCCCAGTGACGTGGCCATCAAATCCTTCCGGAGCGATGCCGGCCACGACATGCGGAACGTCGTCCAGAGTGAGCGTCTTGCCGATGATGTCCGGATCGGAGGCGAAATGGTTCTGCCAGTACCGGTATCCCAGAATCACGGCAGGCTCGGCAGTCGCGCTGAAGCCCGGTCCGCGAAACAGCGTCACGCCGATCGTCTGGAAATAGTTCGTGGAGACAAACATTGCCCGCGCGGAGTCTTTTTGTACTTCGCTTTGCCCGTACGTCCAGCCCACAAGCGTGGTTCCGGTATTGGCGTCGCGCAGATCGACGTAGTCCGGATAAGACCAAATGTCGGTCGCCGCGCGCGGGCCCACTCGCGTCGTGTCGATTTCGACCAGTCCCTCGGTTTTCACGCCGGGCGGCTGTATTGTGAGTGCTCGCGCGACATACGGAATCGCGATGACGGGCGCCATGCCGATTCCCAACGACACCACGCACACAAATGTAAAAGCTCGGGCTTTTGCCAGGGAGCGCGCGGCATGAAGCAGGTCATTCCAGATATTGCTCAACATATCTTGGGGATTTAACATGGATGACTTTACATTGTAAAGTTATTTATCGACTGAGGCAAAAGAATAAAAACGGCTTTTATCGGACATGCGCTCGATAAATGCGCGCCGTCATGCGTTTTAGGCTTTAGGCACGATCTGCTGCGCTGCAAGGAAAGTTGTCACCAGCAATCCCATTTACGCATTCGATCCACTTGGACAAATAGTCGGCTACCCGTACATAACCGGCCGGCGATAAAAGGACGAAGGCTCGCTGGCATTATTGGCCCCTTCTGATGGGGAAAACGTGACGAATCCGCCCGGCAATTGCCTTCATCAGCAATGGTGAAAGCTTGGTACCTGGTTATACTGTCCCCATACTGTCCCCATTCTATCTCGTTGATATTGTTCGAGATGCAAAGGGGACAGTATAACCAGGTGCCGAGTCTAATGGGCTAGTCCATGCGAGCTGTTCTAATCCGAAAACTGGATTATACAGATACGGCACCCCCGCTATTTGCCGACCGCCAGTGGGGCGCCCGTCTGGTTGTGGAACCTTATCGTCGTGCGCGATGCCGTGCCTGCGCTTAAAAGGATGAATTCCGTCCGATAACCGCCCCCGTCGGCAATCTGCGGGAAGATGACCGGCGCCGGCGCCGGTTGGGTCAGGTCGGCCACCGGGAATGTCGTCAGCAGGAAGTCCCTTCTCGAGTTGATCATGGAGCGCACTGTCAGCGCGACGAACGGCAGATACGGCGAGTAGATGTCCAGCACGCCGGAGAAACGCGGCGGCAGTCCTGAGATCAGCTGGTCGGCGAATGCCGCCGCGTGCCCGTGGGGATCGAGCCTGAGGACATGCATGCCGTCGCCTGCGGCGGTGACGCCGTCGGCCTGGAAAGCCTCGACTGCAATCATGGATCCTGTGGTGCCGGCAACGGCGAGCGCCAGGCCGGTGTTGTGTCCCCCGGACGTATCGATGTAAATGCGCGCGTGCGTCGTGGGCGTCGCGGCGGGCACGCCCGATTCGGTCACCCGGATCCCGCGCTGCGTGAGTCCGATCATTGCAGAACCGGCGGGGCTCGAGGTGTTCGCATCCGGTGTCAGCATCATCGAACCGGCGCGCGCGATCGGGGAAGAGCCGTCGGTCTGGAACACGAACGCGCCGCCGGGTGGAATGGCGTATGCGAACGCCGATCCTGTCCCGCCCCGGCCTGGCTCACCGGCAGCGTCGCTCCGTTATCGTCGTACAGCTCGAACCTGCCGGTCTCCTCGGTGCCCGAGGTGTTGAGCAGGAAAAGGGTGGTCAAATAGCCGCCTCCGTCCACAAGCTGCGGGAAATAGAGCCTCAGTGCAGCCGACGGCTTCGAGAGGTCAGCGACGGGCGTGCTCGTGAGCAGCGTCTCGCGGCGCTGGTTCACCGTCAGCCGGAGCGCAAGGACCGACAGGAGCTGGTCGCTGGCCACTTCGAGGGACCCGAACTGGATTGCCCTCGGGAAGTCGACCGGCATGTTGAAATCGGGTGCCACCTCTTTCAGCTGATCGATGAACCTGGCAAACTGAGCCCCGGCGCCAAGGCTGCCGTGGCCGGCCGCGACGACGGCCCCGGCCTGGTTGCGCAGCGTGTACGTCACGCGCGCGGGGACCAAGCCGCGGTTGACGAGGGCAACGCCGGTGTAGACGTCGAGGGAACCGGCATCGGTGCGCCCGGGCATGCCGGCGACACCCGTGCGATATTCGATAAAAACGGCTGCCGCCCGCGTGGGGAAACTGGCGGGAACGGCCGCCTCGCTGATCACGACATTGTCCTGCATCACGCTGAAGACTGCGGTCCCGTAAGGTGTGGTCCCGGAGTCGACGCTTGCCGCCGCATAGCCTGCCTGAACCGGCCCGATGCTGCCGAACGTCCCGGCCGTTCCGGCGCCTCCAGCGGAGATTGCCAGGGTCTTGTGCGCCAGGTGCGGGGCGGCTCCGCTTCGTCCCGGATCATGCTGGTACATGGGCCAATCCGTGCTTTCGATCCGCGCGGCTGTTGCCGTGTCCCACAGGAATAAATCCCCACTCATGTTGATCCAGGCGATCTCCAGCCGCCCGTCACCGTCGATATCCATCACGGCGGGCGTACTGCCCAGGGATGCATCGCAGCCGGTAGCCGGCTTGGGGAAACCCGCCACTTCCTGCCCGTCGCTGCGAAACGCGTGCAGGCAGAAGGGCATCATAGCCTCGGGACCCGATAGGGGCATCCCCGAGCCGACGATCATCTCCCGGCGGCCGTCGCCATCCAGATCCACGAACGCCGCGGATCCTACGCCGAGGGTTAATTGCGAGGGGCCCATCTGAATCGGCCAGCCCGCCGCCATCGTGCCGTCGCTGCGGTACACCCTGATGTCAAATCCGTAGCCGACTGGGATTTCGGCCTACCCATCCCTGTCGATGTCCGCCGCGGTCACGTTTTCCAGGTAGACCAGCCGGCCGATGAGATAATTCAGCGGAGGAATTCGCTGTGGCCACCCCGAGTGCAGGTCCGGATCGATCGTAATGCGGGTTTCTTTCACGACGTCGGACAGGCCGGCGCGCTTCACCACCAGCCGGAGCCTGAACAGGCTGGCGCGGTCGATGTTCGCGGTATTCCAGGTCCCCATGATCCCGTCCCTGACCTTCCTGGCACCGCCGTCCGCAAGCGTGATGCCGTCGCTGCGCCACTCGGTCGACGACGAGTCCTGGTACTGAATCGCGTAGCTGGAGAACCCGCCACCCGCCGCCAGGCCCGCGACATGCGGGGCTGCCATGCTCGTGCCGCGCGCCCTGAGATAATTCTCCCCAACCAGGAACATCGGGTTGGCCAACTGCCCGGTAATGGCCGATGAAAGCAGGCTGAGAATGTTGTTGAAGATCTGGTCGGAGGAGCTGTCGCTGCTGTCGCCCCCCGGGGCAACGACGTCAACGGAAAAGCTGAAATTGGAAAAGTCGGATCGGAGATCGTTGTGATCCGAGGAGCCCACCGTGATGACGTGCCTTGAATTGGCGGGGAAAAAGGAGGAAGCCTCCATATTGTTGTTGCCCGCGGCCGCGACCAGGGAAACGTTCAGCGAGTTGGCGAAAATGAACGCATCTTCCATGGTTTGGGAGAAACCCGAACCGCCCCAGCTCATATTGATGATCTTGGCGCCGTTGCCGGCGGCGTATAGGACGGCTTTGGCCAAGTCATCGCTGTTCCCGCTGCCCTGATCCCCCAGCCCCTTAACCGCCATCACCTTGGCTTCCCAGGCGACTCCGACGATACCGAGGCCGTTGTTGCCGGCTGCGGCGATAGTCCCTGCGACATGGGTTCCGTGCCCGCCGGTATCGCTGACGTCCGGGTCGTGATTGAAAAAATCCCAGCCTGTCACGTCATCGACAAAGCCATTGTGGTCGTCGTCGATCCCATTCCCGGGTATCTCCCCGGCGTTGGTCCAGACGTTGACCGACAAATCCGGGTGGGTGACATCACAACCCGTATCGATGACGGCGACGACCACCCCTGCACCGGTGCCTATGTCCCACGCGGCGGGTGCGGATATCCGGTGCAGGCCCCACAGGTCCGGGTAAGGTTGCCCCCAGGAACCCTGGGATGTCAGGAATGGGTCATTTGTCTGCCCTGGATTCTGTAGATATAGTTGGGCTCGGCATATTCCACCTCGGGCAAGGATTGAAACTCCGCTGCGGCGGCCATCACGTCGATTGCCGCCTCGGTCTGCAGGCGGTACACGTTGGCCAGGTTCAAAGACTGGAAGGATTGCAGGAGCCTGGGGCCCGTCAGCGAACGGGATACGATGGGTTCGGGCGCCGGAAATACGGCGGCCACCTCCTGTACCGAATATTTCTTGAGCAGGGCATCGAAGGGGCTGCCCAGGGAAAGCGGCCGGGTCCCCGCACGGAGCCGGTTGCGCACGCTGGCGACCCTGATTTTGATGATGAGCTGGTCGGCAGGATACTCAGGCTTTGGACCCGGATCGCCGGTAGTCGCAATCACCCCCTGCGCGGTTTGAACGAATCGGGCCACCGGATCGCCGGAAGCCCGCGGCTGTGGCTCCTGCACCCATGGGAAAAGGAATGAGGCTGAAATTGCTGCCGCGACGCAAAACGCTGAATATCGGGAAATGCCGGACATAATCGCTCCAGATCAATGTTCCAATCGATGGGGAACACGTACTCGGACCACCAGGGCGCGCTCCCATCCGGTTTTCACTCATCTGAGCACACGAACACCTAATGGCAGCGTCTTGCCGCTGCCCGGCTTGCCGTACACTACCCCCTTGACGGTATATTCTGGCCACGCGCGGCTTTGCGCTCGACATGGTCATTGCAAAAAAGCTGAATCACGGCGGGCCGGTGGATCTCATCCTGATGCCGCCGGGCGCCAATTCGCCCCATTATCGAATTTTGACGAGGCACAGGCCGCTGGCCCTCAAAGGAACGCGGGCGATATCATGAGAAAACCGCTTAGTCGCAGGGAAGTCTTGAAGGGCGCGGCCGCGGTCGGTTCGAGCGTGCTTTTCGCGGCGCCGGTCAGCCGCGCCCAGGAAACTCCAATCCGGATCGCCGGCAGGCAGGCGGAAATCCTCCTGACTGCGGTCGGCCCCGCAAACGTCCGGATTTCCCTCCTCCCTATTGCGAACGGGCGGGCGCTGCCGGTCCCCCCAAGCGGATCCCTGGTCCGGGACACATGGGGGAGGCGGGCCGACGCGCTGCGTACCCTTGCAGGAAGCCGGAGAGTGCGGTGCGGGAGCCTGACGGTTCGCATCGAGCCGGATCCGTTGACGCTCCGCGTTGAGGCCAAGGGCGGCCGCCTCGTCCAGGAACTGAAAATCGACGCCGGGAATGACACGCCGGCCATCAATTCAAACCACGGCTGGCCCGAACATCTCGATCCAGGTGGCGTTCGTTTACCGGATCTCGACTGCCTGTGTCGAGGATACGATCTTGCCTTCGATGGCATCCTGAGCCACACTGCGCAGGCGATATGCACCCGGAGGCGCCTGCAAGGTAAGCGACAGGTCCAACCCGGTTTCGATCATGCCATTGTAAGTGGGCTCCTTCAGCGCAAATCGAATTTCGGCTTCCTTACCGGCCACAAACTGCCCATTACTGTCAAATAACGCCGCAATGAAAAGTATCATCTGGGTGCGTGCGCCGTCCTTTTCGAGGAAGTGAAACTCCCGGACATCGAGATGTATCACGACGTCAAGAGCCGGGCCTCCATTTTCCGCCTTGGAATGTGCCGCCGCGAAAGACGCGGGCAGCTCCTTCCGCGTATCAGATCCCATCACCTCGCGGTCGACAGCCCGTTCTCCCGATTCCTGTGCTTCGGCAGGAACCGCCCAGTAGCCTGGTCGTGCCTGGATCAAATACGAATTTCGCGATTTCACGCGCACTTTGAGGCGGTGATACTTTCCATTGAAATCGCCTTTGGGCGAGAAGCCCAGGAGATACGAAACTTCGGGAACCATGCCCAGCTCACGAAAGCCGAGATCGAGATCGTTGTTGTTGCGAAAGAACAGGCCACCCGTGCTCATCGTCAGAGTCGCCATGATCTCGTTGCTGAGGTCCTTATCCTTGGTCCCCAAACTTAGGGCCTGTCAATGAATAACGTTTACACTTTGCTGCCGGCCCCCAGGCCCGCTGGCGAGGCGCGAGCGACGAGCATACCGGGTTGTATGTAAGGAGCGAGCAACGAAGCCAGCGGGCCTGCGGGCCGCAGCCCGAAGGGGCGCGGCGGCGGGCGGGCATCTGCTGCGTTGCCGCTCCTCGACGATGGCACCGCATCGCCTGCGTCGCGGCGCCTTGCATCTGCCCGCCCGGCGCTCGCGCCAAAGTGCAAACGTTATTCATTGACAGGCCCTTACCATGCGAATCAAAGAACCTAAGTTGAAGCCCATAGACTTCTCGGGCGGATCCTCGGCGTAGAGCCCTTTGGCGTCGATCGCATTGATGACTACCTCGGCCCGGAGCGCGCGGTTGATAACATCCTGTTGCTCCCGTTCAAGCGTTCCCACCAGGAAACCGGAGGACGCCAGCAGCACCATTCTCCCTCCTGGCAACTGCGCCATGTAGTCCACGAGTCTTCCCACCGTTTCCAGCGCTCGCATAGAAGTATCGCGAATCTGTGTCCACATAGCCTCGGCCTGCATCATCACCGGGTCTGTCCCCGGAAAAGGCCAGTGGCCGACTTGCCCAGGACGACGACCACCAGCAAGTGGCGATCTTCCCCTGGAGCAAACTGCGCGTTCCTCCGACTTGACGGCCAGGGTCTCGAAGTCGATTCTATTTGCGATTACATAAGCGTCATAAGGCGTCAGTTTGGGGCAGATGCCGCCGTCGGGAGCGTGAGGGAAGGAGTTGTATCCGTCGATAGCCGCTGCGAGTTTCGCACCGTCGTCGGTAAAGGGCACAATCTGTTTTCCTGATGTGGTAAACAGTCCGACGCGATCGCCCTGCGACAAGCCCCCCCTGACGAAACGCTTGGCCGCCTCCTTTACATAGAACTGGTGGGCAAAAGGCATGCTGTAATCGTCGAAGAGCAGGGCCACGTACCGGAGCTGGTATCTCGGGCTCTCGACCGCCCTGTTTGCAACCGTCTTTAGGGTCTCGGGCACCGTTTTGGGCCTTGGGGTGGATGTTTCGACGGAAAACAGCGTGATGTCCTGCCTCCTGCCAGCGTCTTCGATCTCGAAGTCGTCCTTGCCGAGACCGCCGATGGCGCGGCCACGATTGTCCCGGACAACCACGCCCACTTCTACTAGATTGGAGTCCGCTCTCAATGTGAATCGGCTTCTTGGCCAGTACGTTCGAATGTTGGCGCCGATCTCCTTGGGGCCGGAGTCCGCCTGAAACGCAAAACTCCCTGTTCCGAAGACGCACAGGACAAAGCCAACAAGCGCCAGTCGGCGCAACCGTAGGAGTAAGTAATGACAGATTGCATTTCCAGGAGGCATTTTTCGCTTTCGCTTCCGTTGTCTGTCACATTCCAGCAGTTTAGTCGATCAAGTATCCCCATCAGGCATTATAATTATAAATGGCCGTATGAACAATTTAGATGTCCAGATCTGGCCGTTGGTTCACGGATTCTCCGGGGAATGCCGTCCGCGAGTGTTCCGGAGCCAATCGGCGTAATCGCTCCACGGCCCTTTTGGATCGGTGCTCCAAACTCGCGATTGGGGACTTTCCACGAAAAGCATGCCGCCGAATCGGAGCTGCAGCATCCCTGATTCAATCCACGGTTTCGACTTTTTTTCCATTTACCCACTTTATCCATTCGCCTTCGGCTGCAACCCGGATGTTGACAATTGGGTACTCCGGTCATCAATTGTTGGTAGCCCAACCGTAACTTGCGTGCGTGGTATAGTTTGAGACTCAATTTTATTCCATAAGTTCTATCGTCGACAGGATCCAAGAACCATGAAGAGTCTCAGATGTACGAACCCGCAATGCCCACTGTCGGGGAAAGCCTGTGCCGGAAACCTCATCCGCCACGGCTTCTACAAAACCACTTGGGGAAAAGCGTCGCCGATACGGGTGCCGGATTTGCGGGAAGACCTTCTGCTTGAATGTGGGCACGGCCTACTATCGGCTCCAACATCGTCGCACAACCTTTGACGAGGTCGCCAGCCTCAGCGTCGAAGGCCTGAACAAATCCGCAATTGCTCGAGTAAAGGGAATCGGCTGGAATCCCGTCGATCGCTGGCTCAAAAAATCCGCCGACTCTTGTCGTCGGTTCAATGATTGCAAAATCTCGGGATTCACCGTTGCCGAGCTTCAGGCAGACGAGATGCGCACAATTGTCGGCGGGGACAGGCGAACGATCGTGTAAAATGGGGCCACATTCGATTGAAGCCGAATGCGATTCCCTTGGCAGAATACGCGATCCTGTCGGAAAACGATTTGTCCGGCCGTTCATCGCGGCCGCGCGCCGGGCCGCGAAACGCGCCGAACGCAGAAGGAAAATTTGTACTGAAAGGAATCCGACCCATGTCTGATATCAACCGCAGATTTCGAGTCCCGCGCACGCATTTTACCCTTGTCGCTCTGTTGCCGGCTGCGATCGGCGCTGTGCTGGCGCTCTCTTCCACCCTGCCTGTGGAGCGCGGGCAGGCATCCGCGGCGGCGCGGGCGGGCGGGCGCCCGCTCTCAATCGAGGACTATTACCGTATCAAAACGGTTGGGTCTCCCGAGCTTTCCCCCGACGGCCGTTGGGTCGCGTTTACGGTCGGCACACGGGTGGAGGAAACGAACGGGAACCAGAGTGAAGTCTGGCTCGTCGGTGCCGATGCCTCGTCGCCCGAGCGACGCGTGAGTGCCGAGGGGGTGGATGCGAGCGCTCCTCAATGGACCGGCGAAGGCCTCCTCCGTTTCAGCGCCGGCAATCGCACGTATCTCTACGATCCGGGGATGCCGGGGAAGGCCCCTGAAGCCACTGCCGCTCCCGCGGGTGGAGGCAGAAGCGGGGGGAGAGGGGCGGGGGGGAGAGGGGGGGGTGCGCCGCTGCCCAGTCCCGACGGCAAGTGGATCGCGACCGTACGGAACACGCCGCCTCCAAAGACTGAGCGGGTCTATGAATCCGAATTCGCAAAACGCCACGAGGAACGATTCAAGGGATCTGTGATCGACTGGCTCGAATACAAGCGCGATGGCGCGGCCTGGCCGGTGCCCAACCCCGTGGATCCCCAGCTGACGCCTCCGCAGGAGATTTTCATCGCCGCGGCGGACGGCAGCGCGGAACGGCAGCTCACCCGGCTGGGATTTCGGCCGGGCGGCGTGCAATGGAACCATGATGGCACGGCGATCCTGTTTACCGCCGACTCCGCGTATCGCCAGGAACGTTCTTACGGCCGCAACGACATCTGGACCGTATCCCTCGACGGCGCGGCCCGGCGCCTGACCTCGAATCCCGATTACAGCTATTCCAACGCGCGCTATTCGCCCGACGGCCGGTATATTCTGGCCACGCGCGGCTTTGCGCTCGACATGGTCATTGCAAAAAAGCTGAATCACGGCGGGCCGGTGGATCTCATCCTGATGCCGGCGGGCGGCGGCGAGGGAAAGAATCTGACTGCAGACTGGGACTATCTGCCCGCAGGCGCCCAATGGAGTCCCGACAGCAAGTATGTTTATTTTACCGGGGGCATCGGCGGCACCACGCATCTCTTCCGGATTTTGCCGACGGGCGGAGCCGTTGAACAGATCACCAGGGGGGAGCGGCGCATCGGCGGGCTTTCCTTTAATCGCGCGATGACAAAAATGGCATTCACCGTCGGTCGCTTCGAGGCGCCTTCGGAGATTTCCTTCGCCAACATCGATGGTTCCGGGGAACGGCAACTCACGCACATTTACGATGCCTTCCGTTCCGAGGTTGCACTCAGCACCGCCGAGCGGTTGAACTTCAAGAGCGCCGACGGTACTCCGGTCGAAGGGTGGCTTCTCTATCCGTATGGCTATCGCCCCGGCGGTGGGCCGTTTCCGCTAATCGTCAGCAATCACGGCGGACCGCACAGCGCGGTGGGGTACGGCTTCGATTTCAAGGGTCAGTATTTTGCCGCCAACGGATACTTCGTTCTCCAGGTGAATTTCCGGAGTTCCACGGGCTACGGCGAGAAGTTCCTCTGGGCTACGTGGGGCGCCTGGGGTACGAAGGATGGGCAGGACGTGATGGCGGGGGTGGATTATGTCATCAAGAACTTCCCGGTTAACGCCGGCCGGGTGGCAACGATCGGGCACTCCTACGGGGGGTTCATGAGCAACTGGCTGATCACGCAATACCCCGACCGGTTTGCGGCGGCCTGCCCGGGCGCCGGGATTTCCAACTGGATCAGCGACTACGGCCTCGCCGACATCGCCCGCACCAAGGAAACGGAGTTCTATGGCACGCCCTGGGACCCGAAGGCGAGAGAAATTATGATCCGCCAATCCCCCCTCACGTATGCCGACCGGGTGAAGGCTGCAACCCTCTTCATCCATGGCGAGGTGGATCACCGCGTGCCGTTCGAGGAGGGGGAGCAGATGTACTTCGCGCTCAAAAAGAACGGCGTTCCGGCGAAGATCATCCAGTACGCGGGACAGCCGCACGGAATCGCGGGACATTGGAACCAGATTCACCGGATGCTGAACGAGAGGGCGTGGCTGGATGAGTATCTGAAGGGGAGCAAGGCAAAGTAAGATCTTTAGGGGGATGGAACTGTCCTTGGAATCCTTACCACTGCGTGTCGATGGGGGCCATGGAGATGTTGAAGAGGTCGGGTTTTTCGCAGATCAGGGCTGCCGAGAAGATATACATCACGTAGTCGCGCGTTTCCGGCGGAATCCAGCCGTTGCGATAGAAGTACCAGAAACTGCGTTGGCGCGGGTCATTGGGGAGCTGATCCAGTCTTTCGATGATCCGGGTCTGGCCATAGTTGTATGAGGCGATCACAAGCAGACCCGAGGCTGCCGCCTTGGTGGAATAGAGATAGGCGAGATAGCGGGCGGCCGCTGCCGTGGCGCGATTTTCATCCTGGCGCTGATCGGAGGGGTCATATTGGGCGACATCCTTCAGCGGGCCGAGGGCCAGTCCGTATTCCTGGGCTGTTTTGGGGATAAACTGCCACATTCCCTTGGCTATGCCGAAGCGGGTTTGCGGGCCGACCCGGGTGGTATCGAAGTCGCTCTCCTGAAGGGCGAGAAACATGAACTCCCGCGGCAGACCATACTGGTCGAGAGCGAGCCGGATTCTGCGCGGGAGGCTCCGCGGCCGGGCGCGGTCAAGCGCGGCGCGCAGCCGTGGGGTGCTGCGCCAGCGCTCGACATACTCGAGGACGGTTTTCTGAAAATCGGGGGGCAGTTCGAGGTCGGTCTCCCCCAGGCGGCGCGCCAGCCGCATAATGGCCTGCTCGACCGGGCTCCTGCCGGTATAAAGGCCTAAGCTTTCAAGGTAGCGGTCGTAATCCTGCTCCAGGCGCATCCTCTTGTCTCGAAGGCTCTGGAATTCCTCCTGTGTCATCGACTCGCGCTGCTGCACGATTTGAGCCTCGACCGAGCGCATCTGGTAGAAGACCGCCTCCGCGAGTCGCCCCTGTTCCTTCAGCTGGAGGTTTTTCCGGTACAACTCGATGCCAATCCCGATCGCGGCCAGGATGACTACGCCCGCCAGGACAAGGATAGGCCAGCGCCGCCGCTTATAGTACTTGTTGGCGGCCTGCAACAGCAACATTGTGCGATCTCCGGCCGGCCCCCCCTTTGCCGCATGTTCGAGTTTGCGGAAGAGGCGCTCGCTCTCGCGGGCGCTTCCACGCCGGGCCGAGGGTGAGCCGCTCTTCCAGCGAAATTCGCATGCCGGGCCGTTCTTCCCGAATTCGATACGGTCCCCGTCCTGGAGCTGCACGGCCCTAACCTTCTGGCCGTTTACATAGGTGCCGTTGGTGCTTCCCAGATCCTCCAATTCGCACCGGTCGGAGTGAATGCGAATCTCGGCATGATTTCCGGAAACCGGCGATCCATGATCTCTTCCGACGATGATGTCGTTTTTGGACCCTCGGCCGATGGAGATTCTGGCCTCGCGCAGTTCCAGTGCGGTATCACCCTGCTCCCAGGAACCGGACAGCGGAACGATCCGGGGAGCGCTGGCGGCCCCGGCTGATTCGATGTGGACTTCGAATACCGGACCGTTTTTCCCCAGTTCGACCCGGTCCCCCTCCTTCAGAGTCTCCTTTTCAATCCGCCGCCCATTCAGAAACGTGCCGTTGGTGCTGTCCAGGTCGGCCAATACATACCCATCACTGCCGGCGCGCATTTCCGCGTGATAGCTCGAGACGACGTTGTCGGTGAAGACCAGCTGGTTGTCGGCTTTTCTGCCCAGCCGGATGATATCGTTGCCCAATCTGTCTTTGCGGCCCTTCTGGGAGCCGTGAATATGCACCAGGATAATCGACATTGGCCTGAATGATAGCGAATGCGGCGATCAAAGAAAACCAATTTTGGATCTGGGGGCAGGCTCATGGGGACGCAAAACCCCTTTTTTATGCTATAATAGAGCAATATGGTTCCTCAATTTCCCGACCCGGGACAGGGCAAAAGGGTTGCCTTCTCGGCTTCCGCCGAACTGGAAGTTGAGGGCATGGGTAAATTTGTCCTCGGCCAGGTGGCCACGATCGGGCGTTCGGCCGAAAGCCACGTTGTCCTGAACCTGAGGTCGGTCTCCCGCCATCACGCGCGCATCTTCTTTGAAGGTGGTCATTACTGGATCAAGGATCTGGGGAGCGCCAACGGGACGAGTGTGAATGGGAAGAAGGTCACGCTGCAAATGCTGGCCAACCAGGACTCGATCCGCTTCGGTGATGCCGCCGCGGTATTCCGCAGCCAGGCCTCAAGCTCCGGACCTGCGCGGCTGGCCCGGGATCCCCTGGCAGGATCGGATTTGCGGGTTCCGGATGGCACGCCAACCGGGGGATTGGACGGAGCCTTCCCGGCGCCGGGCGGGCTGCCCGGGAAGCAGACCGCAAGCCATGTTGAACCGGCTACCCTGGCCGGGGGCGTCGCAATTCAGGCTCTGACCCAGAAAATCGAACAGCTGAAGGCTGAGAATCAACATCTGCGCCATGAAATCCAGCAGCATCGATCCGCCACGGCTACCGGAACGTCGGCCGAGATCGCGGAGAATCCCGACCAAAAGGAGATCGCGCGCCTGCGCGGCCTCGTCGCGCAACTTGAACGGGCCCTGGCTGATACCAGCCTGCGTCTTCGAAACCTGCAGCAACATCTGGACTGCAAGAATCAGACTTAGGAGCCTGTCCTTTGTTGATGAACATCCGCGAAATCCGTGCAAAAATGAATGCCGATGCCAGACGAAAAGGTTGGTCGTTACGAGATTCTCGAAGTGATCGGGCAGGGTGGGCAGAGTGTTGCCTATAGGGCGCGCGATCCCAAGATCGATCGCATCGTAGCCATCAAGAAGATCCGTTCGATTCCGGACATCCCCGAGAAGGTGCGGGCAGAGTTTTTCGCCCGATTCATGCGCGAGGCTCAGGCGGCCGGGCGCCTGTCGCATCCCAACATTGCTGTGATCTACGACGTGGGAGGCGACGAAGAGGGTGATCCTTATATCGCCATGGAATTTGTCGATGGGATCAATCTTGAAAGCATCATTGCGAAGCCTCCCGCTCTTCCTCAGGATCAGGTTCTGAAGATCTTCATTCAGCTGTGCGGCGCGTTGCACTATGCGCACCAGTGCGGCATCGTGCATCGCGATATCAAACCAGGCAACATCATGATCACCCGGGACGACCGGGTCAAGGTCGTGGACTTTGGCATCGCCAAACTGACCGCCTCGAATCTCACTCAGACGGGCATGATCCTGGGTACGCCGAGTTACATGTCACCTGAACAGATCATGGGCAAGTCCGTCGATCACCGCTCGGACATTTTCTCGCTGGGCGTGGTTCTTTATGAATCCCTGACGGGCGAACGACCCTTTACCGGAGAAAATCCGACTACCATCATTTTCAAGATCGTCCAGGACCGGCATGCATCCGTTCTGGTCCGGAAGCCCGGCCTGCTCCCCGATTTTGACGCTGTTCTGGACAAAGCTCTGGCCAAGGATCCGGAACTCCGGTATCAGAACTGTGCCGAACTGGGGCGCGATTTGGAGAGTCTGCTGCGTGGCCGTGAAGCGGGCGCGGCAGGGGAGGGGAGCTCCTCAGCGACGGATACCGCGACGCTGTTTAATACCGGAGGTGTCGCCGCTTCGTGGCCGACCAGTGCTCCTGTTCGTGTGCCAGCGATGACTCCCGCGGCCAATGGGACAATTATCCCTGCGGCTGCGGCTCCCCCCTCTGAAGAGGCCGAGATTCAAACACATTCGGCATCGGCCAATCGACAGCCTGCGGCAGGCGGGCGCGGCAAAGCTCTTTGGATCATCGGTGCGGGGGCCATTGTCGTGCTTGGGCTGGCGATAGTTTACTGGCTGCGGAGCGGATCCCAGGCACCTGCTGCTCCGGCCGCCGTGCCCCTCACTTTGCCTCCCTCTCCTGCCCAGAGGCCTGACCTGCTCGCCCTCGCCCGCGCAGCCATGAGCCGGGGATCGCTTGTGGGTGCTGAGGGGAAGGATGCCCTGCACTTCGCAAATGCCGCTTTGGCGGAAAATCCCGCAAACGCAGAGGCCGGCAATCTGAAGGCTGATATCCGCGCCGCGCTTATGCTGCGGGCGGATGACAGCGCACAAAAGGGGCGGCCCGAGGAATCTATCAATGCTTATGATACGCTGCTGGAGTATTTCCCGGGCGACCCTGAAATTCAGGCCAGGAGGGATGCCGCGCAGTCCCGGTTGGCGAAAGGCAGGATGGCTGCCGAATTGGTAAATGCTCAAAAGGCGGGAGAAAAAGCATTTCAAACGGGCGATTCCCGCGAAGCGATCCGGCAGTATGGCCGGGTCGTGCAGCTGGACCCACAGAATGCCGGCGCCTTCTACCACCTGGGACGTTCCTATGATGCTCAGCAGAACCTCGACAAGGCCATAGAGAACCTCTCCAGGGCCTGCGAACTGGCGCCCAAAAATCCGACCTATTTTATTCAGCTGGGATTTGCCCAGCAGAAACGCCGCAACCTGGCCGCAGCCATGAAGTCGATGGAAAGGGCCATAGAGCTTGGCGGGAACAGCGAATTCGGTGCCGACGCGTTGAAATCTCTCGCCGCCGGAATGAAGCTACGCTTGAGCCTGGCCGGAATCACGCCCTACAGCGCGCCCGTCAGGCACGATCATTTTATCGGCTCGGGCTGTGAGGGCACGTTGACCATTACCGATACGGAAATCAGCTTTTCTCCCGCCAGGCAGCAGGATCATGCCCTGCGGGCCGGCCTGGAAACGGTGCGGACCTTCACGATCAGGAAAGACCGCCTCGACGTCATTCTGACTTCAGGGAAAAAGTACACTTATGTGGTGCCGAACCCCGCCCCGGTGATAAAGATCGCCGATGCACTTGCCAGATCACGCTGAATGGCCGGCGCGCGGCACCGGGATCCTGGATTATTCATGGAGAAAAGGCCGCACTCCTCCATTTAGACTGGTTTTTACTTTCTCTATGTGTTACGAAGTTTGGCTGACGATGCGTCGCGGAGCCCTCCAAACCCGATCCCGCCCGCACCGTTGGGAACGGAAATTCAGTGTTTCACGATTTCATGCATCACGGGGTCAATCATAATGACAAAAATGCGGATCTTCCTTATTTTAGTCTTGACGATAGTCACTGTTTCGCCGGCGTTTACGGAGCGAGAGATGGCTCAAAACGTCGGAGGAGGCGACCAGTTTCTTGATGGGATCGGCGAAACCGCCCTCATAGCCCGTTATATATTTAACGGCAACGCGGAGGACAGGTCGAGGAACACCTTGCATGCGACGCTGCGTGGGTCTGGGGCGGCTTTTGTCCAGGACAGCCGGTTCGGTAACGTCCTGAACCTGCCGGGCGATGGCAGCCATGTCCAACTCCCAGGCAAGGCCCTGACTGGCGAAGACACGATCAGCGTCACGGGCTGGATTTTACTTAATTCCGATGTGACCGGACAGCGGTTCTTCGATTTCGGTCAGAACGCCTCCAACAGTCTCTCTGCCGTCCTGACTGAATCCGGTCCCGACGCGGGCTTCCGCGCTTATATCGGCTCCGGCGCTGCAGCGCGTGTTGGAACAAACGGGCGCGACGATTCCCGCAGAATCAGTGGGTCCACGTCGCCGTCGTGCTGGATCCGCCCAATCGCACCCTGACCAGCTATCTCAACGGCGCCAGGGTCGGCCAGGCTACGAACGTCACCGTGAACGCGGCGCATGTATTCAACCAGACCTCCACGGATGCGAACCGCCTCTACATCGGCCGCTCGCAGAATGACGCCGATGCCACCCTCAATGCCAGAGTGCGCGATGTCCGCATCTACCGCATCGCGCTGAGCGACCAGCAGGTGGCCACGATTCGCAACAACGCCTTATCGGGCCCTCAGGCCGCCGGTGCCGGTGGCGGTCAGGGCCGTGGAAACAGACCAGCCCCCCCGGTTATTGCGGCCCCGAAGGATAATCGTGCTGCCCACCGCGATCCCATTGGAATCAGTACCCGATGTCAAGGCCGAGACGATCATTGGCCAGCTCCCCCGGCTGCCGTATAACATCCCCGCCGTGTACCGCAACAAAGCCAAGGGCCCGGATGTCCGCGTGGTCTGGCCGTCGCCCAAAGACAATAGCGAGGTCCTGAAGCCGGGCATTTACACCGTGACCGGCAAGGTGCCCGGCACTCCATTCCAACCCAAAGCCACGGTGACCGTGAAAGCGGCCGCGAAAGCCGCGCCCGTTCCCGAGCGCCTGGTCGAGTCGTTCCCGCTCGGCCAGGTCGTTTTGGAGCAGGACACCAAGCGGCGCGACACGCAATTCATCAAGAACCGCGATAAGTTCATCCGCACCCTGGCGACAACCAATCCCGACAACTTCCTGTACAATTTCAGGGACGCGTTCGGCCAGAAGCAGCCCGAAGGCGTCAAGCCGCTGGGTGGATGGGACAACCAGACGACCCGCCTTGCGCGGCCACGCCACCGGTCACTATCTGTCCGCCATCGCCCAGGCCTACGCCGGCACGACCTACGATGAAACGTTGCGGGCGAATTTCCTCCAGAAGATGAACTACCTCATCGATACCCTTTACGATCTCTCCCAGAAATCCGGCAGGCCCGCGAAGGAGGGCGGCGAGTTCAATGCCGATCCGACCGCCGTCCCGCCCGGCCCCGGCCGTACCGGCTACGATTCCAATCTCCGGGCCGATGCCATCCGGACCGATTACTGGAACTGGGGCAGGGGATTCATCAGCGCCTACCCTCCCGACCAGTTCATCATGCTCGAGCAGGGCGCCACGTACGGCGCCCAGAACACGCCAGATCTGGGCCCCTTACTACACCCTGCACAAGATCCTCGCCGGCCTGCTCGATTGCTACGAGGTCGGCGGCAACCAGAAGGCCCTGGAGATCGCCAGGAACATGGGATCCTGGGCCTATGCCCGGCTCAAGGCGCTTCCGGCGGAAACGCGCATCAGCATGTGGAACCGTTATATCGCCGGCGAGTACGGCGGCATGAACGAAGTCCTGGCGCGCCTCTCCCGGCTCACCAAAGATCAGCAGTTCCTCGAATGCGCCAAGCTGTTCGACAACATCAATTTCTTCTACGGCAACGCCGAGCACGATCACGGCCTGGCCAAGAATGTCGATACGATTCGCGGCAAGCACGCCAACATGCACATCCCGCAGATCACGGGAGCGCTGGAAACCTTCCGCGACACGCGAGAATTCCCCTACTACCGGATCGCCGACAATTTCTGGAATATCGTGACCAACAGTTACATGTACAGCATCGGCGGCGTCGCCGGCGCCCGCGTTCCGAACAACGCCGAATGCTTCACCGCCGAGCCCGACACGCTTTTCGAGAACGGGTTCGCCAGCGGCGGGCAGTGCGAAACCTGTTGCACCTACAATCTCCTGAAGCTGGACCGCCAGCTCTTCATGTTCGATCAGACCGCCAAATACATGGACCACTACGAGCAGGGGCTGTACAACCAGATTCTCGCTTCCGTCGCCGAGGACAATGCGGGAAACACCTACCATATCCCGCTCAATCCCGGCTCGCAGAAACAATTTCGGCAACGCCAACATGAGCGGTTTCACCTGCTGCAACGGCACCGCGCTCGAAAGCAGCACCAAGCTCCAGGATTCCATTTACTTCAAGGGCGCCGACGACAAAACGCTCTACGTCAACCTCTTCGTTCCATCCACGCTGAACTGGACCGAGCGCAATCTGGTCGTGAAGCAGCGCACCGATTTCCCGTACGCCGATACGACCCAGATCGTCCTCAAGGGCAGCGGCCAGTTCGACATCAAGGTCCGCGTGCCGCGCTGGGCGACCCGCGGCTTCTTCGTCAAGATCAACGGCCGGGAGCAATCGGTCAAAGCCGTGCCGGGCACCTATCTGACGCTCCGCAGAACCTGGCGGGACAACGATACGATCGAACTCCGGATGCCGTTCCACTTTTATCTGGATCCGGTCATGGATCAGCCCAATGTCGCCAGCATATTCTACGGTCCGGTTTTGTTGGCTGCCGAAGAGTCCGCGCCCCGAACCGACTGGCGCCCCGTGACGCTCGACGCCGGCGACATCGGGAAATCCATCACGGGCGATCCCGGCACCCTTCGTTTCAAAATCGGCGGACGTTGCCTTCAAGCCGTTCTATGAAACGTACGGGCGATATTCGGTGTATCTGAACGTGACCTTGAAGTAGCGATGCGTGCCTGGTTATGCTGTCCCTGAACGCGGGGACACTATAACCAGGCGCCCTTTCCTGCATTGACATGGCCACATGGCCATGGCTATATTTAATACATGAAAGATATCAGCGCCGGCAAATTCAAAGACCAATGTCTCAAGATCATGGACACGGTCGCACGCACCAAAACCCCGATCATCGTGAGCAAGCGCAAAAAGCCGATTGTCAAGGTGGTGCCGTACGCGTCCGGAGACGACCGCAATGCGAGCCTCGAGGGGAGCATTCTGAAAGAGCGGGGAGATCCTTTTCGGACCGGAGAGAGATGGGATGCGGATCTTCCTTGATACCCATGCCTGGATATGGTGGGTGACACGGGATCGCAGGCTGTCGTCTCGCGCCCTCAGCGCGATCCGACAAGCCGTGGAACAAGATGCCGTCTGGCTGTCGGCCATTTCCATCTGGGAACTGGCAAAAAAGGCGGAAAAGGGACAGTTGGTGTTTGATCGCCCGTTGCGCCAATGGGTGAGGCAGGCCTTGGAGGTCGAAGGATTGTTGATCGCCGAGATCACCAATGAAATCTTGCTGGAAAGCTGCGAATTGCCCAGGCCCTTCCACGGAGATCCTGCCGACCAGATCATCGTGGCCACGGTCCGGCATCATGGCGGCTTACTGATAACGAAGGATAAGGCCATCCGCAATTATTCCCACGTTCAAACCCTCTGGTAAATCCGGGCCCTGGCTATAATATTGGCGTGGTTCGGACCGACGCAGGGAGCGTCTCTCGGCGCTGCTGGCAAGAAAACGGGCGACCACCGCCCGATGAAAGCAGGCAAATCATGAGTCTCAAGATTACCCGATCCAGCCGCAATGTCTTCTGTGACCTCGGCTTTGATGTGGAAGAAGCGGAGCACCTTAAGATCAGGGCGGACCTTATGATTCAGGTTCAGGAACGGATTGCGGCCGGCCGATACAAGCAGGCTGCTGTGAAAACGATATGGACGCCAGCAAGGATGCACAAAACGGTGGGTGCCCACGTTTTCCTCGAAGATAATCTACGAATCTTCGCTTAAAGATAGCCTTGTTTTCAAAGGAGGGACGGTGCTTCACCATACGCACCTTCCGCAGTTGCGCTTCTCCGAAGATCTGGACCTCACCGCGCTTTCAGCCATAAGCCTGGAGGAGCTTGCGACAATCACAGTCACTTCACCCAAAGTGGAAGCTCGCGGGCCGTTTCATTTCCAACATTTGGGGAATTGTGGTGACTGTCCCCATGGTTTAAAAATTTTGGGGCAGTTGATTAAATCCGCTTGCCAATACCTCCGATTGTATTTAGGATAGCACAATCTGAAATAACACCAAATTACTTGGATCAGAGGATCCGACGGAGGCAATCACCCGAGTCGCGGGCCTTGGTGTATGGCGCACCAGGCAGAACGACGCGCATGCGGATTTCCGTCGTATTCCGGCATCGGAATGTCGTTTACGCTCGCGGCCATCCCTGAGCGCGGGTTCGACACAACATCCGGTTTCAGGATGGTTCCCTGCGGGAAAAGAGCAAACGTCGTGGGCTTTTTTCAAGTCTCAGGTTGCTTTTGCAGCTGCAGAGGCCGCTGTGGAGGCTGGGCGCGCTCCAATCCCAGCCTCTGGTGCATTCAACGAATTGCACATTTGTTCTCAGGGGGTTTTGAATGTTCAATCCTCGTTTTGTAGTTTTCGTTTTGCTCGCCTTTCTGATCGCGATCCCGATGCTGTTCAGTCAGGGCGGCGAAAAAGGGCAGATTCAGGGAACGGTTACCGATAAATCGGCGGCGGTTGTTCCCGGTGTGACCATAACCATCAAGAACACAGCGACAGGGTTCGAGTCGGTCGTGGTTTCGGAAGGCAGTGGGTCATTCCGCTTTCCGGGCCTGACACCCGGGACCTATTCCTTCAAAGCCGAGCTGGCCGGCTTTGGCGCCTATGAAGTAAAGAGCGTGATCGTAAACGTGGGCCGGACGACCGATGTCAACGTGGTGCTCCAGCCGGCGGGGACTCAGACGACCGTGATCGTCTCTGAAATCGCACCGCTCGTCGAGACTACTAAGACAGACGTCGGCGGCGTCATTGAAAGCCGCGAAGTCGTCAATTTGCCGCTCAATTCCCGGAATTTTTCCGCTCTGGCAATGTTGCTTCCGGGCGCGCGGCCGGTGACTTCCTGGGACCCGACCAAGACCCGCATTGGCGCGATTTCGGTAGGCGGCGCCGGTGGCCGCAACATGGAAACCACCGTGGACGGCATCGAAAACAAAGACAACTCAGTCGGCGGCTGGGTGCAGAACGTCTCGCTGGATGGAGTGCAGGAATTCGCGCTGAAAACCCAGCGGTTCTCCGCCGCCGACGGCCGCTCTCAGGGCGGCCTGCTTTCGATCGTGACCAAGTCCGGATCAAACGACTTCCATGGTAGCTGGTTCACATTCAACCGCGACAAGATCTTCAATGCCAACGACTATTGGTCCAAGAAGCAGCAGCAAGGATAAGCCCGCCCTTCCGGCGCTGGCAGTATGGCGGTTCCATTGGCGGTCCGATCAAGAAGGAGAAAGCCTTCTTCTTCTTCATCATTGAGCGCATGCAGGAAAGCACATTCACCATCATTCCCTCCGAACACCGTCGCCGAGCTGCAGGCTGCTCGCGGACGCCAAGATCAGCATCTATGGCGCCACGCCGAGTCCGGCCGAGCAACTGCCCCAGCCCTACAAACGCACCATGTGGACGGCACGGCAGATTGGATGATCAACACCAATAACAACGCCTACTTGACCTGGAACAACAGTTCGGATCGCAACGAAAACGACCAGGCGCCAACGGACCTGACCAGCATCAACTACAACACAAACCGAAATTACCTGATGTCGGCGGTGCTGAGTTCAACTTTGGGCCCCAAAATCGTCAACCAGTTCGTGTGGGGATCCTCCTACTGGAATAACCTGATCGACACCGATAATTACTCGCCGGTGACGGTGAGCGTTCGCCTCAGTGGGCTACGGGACAAACGGGCAACGTACCGCAGCAAACGTTCCAGAAGAAAGTGGCAGATCAAGGACTCCGTCAAGCTGGAATCGGGGAAGCCATGGGTTCAGATTCGGAGTCGATTGGGTCGCTGAGCCGTGGCTGGGCGGGTTCTTCGGTTACAATCCGGTTCCCCTGGTCTCCTTCTTCGACAGCCCGTCCGATCATCCTGAACGACAAGACAAAATATCCCCAGGGCTTCACAACCCCGGGCATTGTGTCGGGCATTACGGAGAGCCATCCGCTTGTGACTCCCGGTACACGTATCCGAACTGGATCAACTTCGTCAGCCGGCTATTTCCAGGATGACTGGAGAGTCAGCCGAAAGCTGACGATCAACATGGGAGTGCGCTACGACGTCGATCTCGGCCTGGTCGGGGCCGGAAGATTCTGCAATAACGGCCGCACATACCCGATCATCACAGAAGCTCAACCATCCGCTAACCAACGGCTTCAAGGGAAGGCTGCCGACTGACGACTTGAACAACTTCTCTCCACGGATCGGCTTTGCTTTCGATCCGACGGGGGAGGGCAAGACGGTCATCCGCGGTGGCTACGGAATGTACTACGATCAGTTGTTCAACAACATCAACCTGTTTGCGATGCAGCAGAGCTTCCCGACCATCTTTGGAAATGTCGTGACTTTGGCTAACAGCCGCATCGGGAAGGGCGACATGCCTACTTTCGGGTTGGTCAACCCACCCCTCTCCCGCTCCATCCCGACACCGGCTGAACCAAGCTTCCCGGCCGGCTCAACGGCCGCCTGATTGATCCCGATTATGTGAGCCCATTGCCCAGCAGTTCAACATCGGATTCACGAAGGAGTTCGCCAAGGACTTCGTGCTGGAAGGCGGATTACACCCATGTCGCTCAACACCCACGAAAACCGCACGATCCGCGCTCAACTACAGGATCGTGAAGGCGGATGGATCGAACCCGCGCATCCGGTCGAGCGTGCTCTCGCGGCAGCGGCATGCCATCGAACCGGTTCGCCGACGTAACAACGCGGCATCGGTCAACCGATCGAGCTACGACGGACTCAACATAGGCGTCCGCAAGCGCCTGTCGCACCACCTCACCTTCCAGAGTTCGTACACGCTTTCGCGGGCGCGCGGGTATGGCAGGTGGTTCCGGCGAATTCGGCGGCACCGCCCGTACAACCAGACGAACTACCTCGACCCCGGACGACTATGTGGCCACCGTCCGTGACGAGCGGCATCGCTTCGTCTGGTCCGGTGTGTTTGACATTCCTTACGGATTCCAGGTTGCCCCGATTCTGCAGTTGGCCTCATCCAGGCCGTATACGCTGACGGCCGGCGCCGATGCCAACAAGGATGGGACTAACAATGATCTCTGCATTCCCGGAGCAACTGCTCCCAATGGCCGGACGTGCCCGCAGGGTGTGACCAGGAACGGGCAGCACGGCGGGTACGACCTCGACGGCAACTGGCAGTCGGGCCGGTTTTTCGTGATGGATCTGCGCGTCACAAAATTCATCAGCTTGGCGAAGGTCCGTGAGGGGATGAGCCTGGGGTTCTACTTCGAAACGTTCAACATCACAAACCGGACTAACTTCGGGCGGAACTTCTCAGGAAACGTCCTTTCGACCCAGTACATGTCCACCCTGGGACCGGCGAGTGGGACTTACGGTACCGAATCCTCGTCTCCATTCCAGGCCCAGCTGGGTATCCGCTTCATCTTCTAGCGGAATTGCTGTACTATGCTCAGACGCAGTGGCGCGGGGGAACAGGCCCCCGCGCCACACTTTCCTTGGAGCAGCAGCTCCTCATGCGCCGTGGCGCACCCGGTGACGCATGAAAAAGACTGGCAGCAGGGGAGATGCCGTCGGGATCGCTATCGGAATCGGGGTCGGTCCCGGTTTCGATATCGATAGCGACCCCGATTCCGATGCCGACCCCGATTGTCGGTGAGTGCAGAGCCTATTTTCGGAGCAGGCTCTGATGTCATGTGTCGGTCCTCGAGAGCGGTACCGGCAAGATTGAGTGCTCCGAAGCACGGGTCAGGGCAGAGATTTTCGATGTTTTTCCGATTCACCGCTTCCGCGATCATCCTCGTCTCACTCCTTCTCTCTGCAGCCGCACAGCAGAAGCCGGCCCCGGCCGAAAAGGCGAGGGAGTGGCTTCAGACTGAGGTTCAGTACTTCATCACCGAGCAAGAGCGCCAGGTGTACCAGCGCCTCACGACCGAAGAGGAACGGGAGCGTTTCATGGAAGATTTCTGGAGACGGCGAGACGCAGGAATGGGTCGGCCGGGCGCATTCCGTGAAGAGGTCTCGCGGCGCGTGGCTTACGCCAATGAGTACTTTCATGCCGGAATCTCGGGATGGAAAAGTGATCGCGGGCGCATCTATATCCTTTACGGCCCGCCGAACCGCCGCGACGCGCGCCCCATGGGAGGCCGCTACACGAAGCCGGCCAACATGGGCGGCGATACCATCACCACCTATGCCTTTGAGACCTGGGAATACGATTCTATCCCGGGTATCGGGCAGGACATCACGATCGAGTTTGTCGATCGCTCCGGAACGGGTCTCTACGTCCTCGAAACGGACGCCAATAAGAAGGACGTATTTTACTGGGCTCGCGGCGAGCAGCCGCTGCAGCGCGTGACCCCCCGTGCCAAGGAGATGCCATTCGAACGCCTCACCGTGTGGTCCAAGCTGCAGGCCCCGCCGGTGCTCCAATTTCCGCAGTTAAGAGAGGATGTCCGCGTAAAGGTCACCTATAGCACTCTCTCCTTCGAATCGAGCACTGCCTTTATCCGGATGACCCCGGATCTGTACGCGGTTCCCCTCACCGTAACCGTTCCCAACGACCAGCTCATGTATTTGGGAAAAGATGGTTTCTTCGAATCGGAGATCCAGATATACGCCGCTATTTCGAATCTCAGCGGGGAGATAGTGTATCAGCTCGACGACAGCTTCAAATCGTCATCCGGGAATTTCACCCTGCCGGATCTCTTGAAGCAACGCACGTATCACCAGACGGTCATTCCGTTGCCGGCCGGGCGGTACAAGCTGGTTCTGCTGGTCAAGAATGTGAATTCCGGAAGGATGGGCACCCAGGAGTCGAGTTTTTGGATTCCACCCTATGTAGAGGGAGCGCTCAATACTAGTTCGTTGATCTGCGCGGATGTCATCCAGCTGGCCCCCCCAAAAAGCCGTGGCGAAGAGTTCGTTCTTGGACCTCTGAAGGTGGTTCCCAACCTGAAGGCCGCCTATCCGCGCAAATACAGCCTCGGACTTTATCTGGAAGTGTACGATCTCGATCTGGACACCACGACGGGCAAACCGAATGTGGAGACTTCCTATCTGCTGGAAGCTCCGGACGGCACCAGGTTCCCGGTCGGCCCGGAATTGGAGCATCAGTTCCCGGAGGGCCACAGCATCGCCATCAGCAAAGCCATCCCGCTCTCCAGCCTGGCGCCGGGAAAATACCGGATCGCGGTGCGCATCACCGACACGATCAGCAATCGTATCTGCACATTGGAACGTCAGATCGAAATCCTGTAACAGTGCATGCCCTTCATTCCAAAACGGGGCATTGGGACTGACGGCGCTTACCTCTTGGCTAAAATGGATATCGGCATTCCGGACCGGGACCGGCGATCCTGGGCAGCCTCCTGGAAGAAAAATCCTGGAAAAATCCTGGAAATCCTGGACACCCACCATTCGTAATTTGCAAATCTCAAATAAATCAACAATCTTAAACACCCAGCATTCATCATTTGTATCCAATCCGAATCTGAGTTTCCGTGGGGAAGCGCCGATCTGGGATGGAGGAGACGAATCTGACCGTTGGGTGAAACAAGTCGGCAGGAATCAGGGCAATAGGACGGTCACGGGTAGGAAAATACCAAATGCTGCTGGAAGGGATCGATGCGGTCAGAAGATAGCATCGGGTCTGCAGAGGATTGGCTGCTGGGCGCGTAAGAGGTCAGGCCAATTGCGGCGGCGATGACGCGAAGGCGGCTCGAGCCGCTGCTGCGCCTTTGAGCCAGCGCCTGCCGAGCTGATCTGCAAAATTGCGCAGATTGGCAAGCAGCCCGGCAGCGAGACGGAACCTGGAACCGAAGCGGGTGACGGTATCAAGCCACGCGTCCGGATTGGCGCCGATCCGCAGCAGGATGGGCGCCAGATCGGCATCGATGGCTCCCCGTTTGTCCGACCGCATCATCCGTCCCGACTTGTCCACCAGATCGAAATACTCGGCTGCAGTCATCTGCAGAATCCCGCGCCGTTCGGAGTCTGATTGAATGGGACAAAGCCAGCGGGCGGGATGGGCTGTAGCATCAAGGGAATTCGCCGCAGTCGGAAATGGGGTCGGGAATGAGGTTCGAAATTTCGGCCGTATTTCGCGGTATTGCGTAACTTTACTGACCGAGCCAGACTGCATGTCTTGGGCCGTCTCGCTGGAGGCGGAGGCTGTCGTCATCGTCTCTTTCTGCCAGGCACGGATCCGTTCCTGGATGCTGGTGAAGTCGCTTTCCTCCGGAGTTGCAGCCAGTACCGGCCCGGATCGGATTCAGGTCCACATAGACCATGCATGCGGCGATGGCCGCTTCGTCGAGCAGCGCCTGGCATTTGAACCGCGATTCCCAGAACCGGCCCTTGACCCGATCCTCTTTGTTTGCCGCCCGAGCGATGAATTCGTTCAGCCGGCCCATGAACCAACTCAGGCTCGACAAGCGTCGGCGCAGCTCTGCGATACGTTCCGGACAATCCGCCAGAGCGCAGATTTCTTTCTCGGCAGGCGGAATTGGGGTGCCGCTCAGGTTGCGATGTCGGGGGAAGAGTGTCAGCCAGCGGATTGCCACTTCCCGATCGGACCACAGGGCGACGATATCGGGGCGAGTACGCAGAATAGTGTGATAGTGATTCTCCATAATGGCGTAGGCACAGACTTCGATGGCGAAGATGGCCGCGAGATAGCCGCAACCTGTCTACCAGCCATGCTTTGCGGTGGGAGAAGTCCCGGCGTGTGAGCGGATCGAATCCGTACAGGAAAGCCCGGCGGACGCACCGGCTGAAGCAGTGATACACCCCTTCTTGTCCTTCCTGGACGTATTTGCTGCGCGGCAAAGCCATGGTTCACCTCTTTCAATACTATCTAACTGGTGAACTCATGGAAAGTGCCAAGAAAAAATTACAAAAAATGGGTGTCCAGGATTTCCAGGCTTTGTCCAGGCTTTCCAGGCTTTGCCCCCTTTTCGCTTAAATGGGCGGGATCGTGGAGATCCCGCCCATGAGGAGGCGGCGGATCGGAAGTTGGATCCGCCCAAAACCGTTTACCGTCCGCCGCCGCCGCGCCCTGAGGTGGGTTTGGGCTTGGTCTTCCGGCTCCGGATTTTTAACGTACTTGTCGAGCCACGCGGCCCAGCGTGACCAAAGGTCGAGCAGGGTCTCACGCGCCGCCGGGCCGTGATCCTCGAACGGATAACGGTAGAGCGCCGTGATCTTGCCCAGGCCGTTCAACGCGTGGAACAGCCGCAGCGAGTTGATCGGATCTGTACCGACGTTCTGATCGTGCATGCCGTGATACATCAACAACGCGCCAGTGAGTTGGTTGGCTCTGAGGAACGGCGACATGTCGAGGTAGACGTTCGGCGCTTCCCACAGATCCCGGCGCTCGCTCTGGAAGCCATTCGGCGTCAGAGTCCGGTTGTACGCGCCGTCGCCGGCGATGCCGGCCTTGAAGAATGGCGTGTTGACCATCGCATTCACCGTCGAGAACGCGCCATAGCTGTGCCCGCCAATCGCCAGTTTCTCGCGGTCGATCAGTCCGCGCTTGTCCAGCTCGTCGATCGTCGCCGACAGGTCATTCCGCAGATCGTTCACGTAGTTGTTGTTCATCTGGCCCTGCGGACCGACGATGGGTGCGTCATTTTCGACGACCGCGAACCCAACCGGACGAGGAACTGTTTCGAGAGCGTCCCGAAATTCGGGAACGTGGTGCCGCCGGTAGCGCCGGCGTCACCGCCGCGTCCGCTGTTGTAAGCTTCCTGCGAAGTGAACTCCGCCGGATAGAACCAGAAGAACGCCGGCAGCCGCTTGCCGGGCTTGTAGTCGCTCGGCAAACTGACCGTCGTCCGGAAGATGAACCCATCCGCCCGCTTCACGGTGAAACGCTGCACGACCATCCTCGTGAGGTCCGGGAACAGATCCTCGTTGTTCGTGAGCTGCTTGCGCGTGCCATTCTCGTACAGGAATTGCTGCGGCGGCGTCTTTGCATTCTCCTTCGTGAGGATGAATCGCTTGGTTTCGGGATCGAGAATCATCGAGATGCGCTCGACCAAGTCCGTGTTCTCGCCCTGGAAGACGCGGGTTTTCTCGCCGGTCTTGATATTGACCTTGTCGACCCACGCGACGGCCGCGGGCGTACTGGCCGCGGGTGCATTGGCGCGCGGGCGGATTCGCCGGCGCATTGCGTTGCCGGCGCATTGTTCGTTCCGCGGCCACCGCCGGTCGAGCCCTGCAGAAACACGCTCGTGCCGTCTGTCCGAGAGCAGCACCGGGCCCGCAGCGCCGCCGCCACCGCCACGGCCGCCGCCGCCACCGCCGCGGTGCCACCACCGCCGCCGGCGCCAGCGCCACGGACGCCGACGAGCGTGCCTCCCGGATTAGGAGCGGCCCCGCCTCGGCCCTGTGGCGCGGCTGTCGGATCGGCCGGCGGAGTCACCGCGGGATCAGCAGGAGCGGCGTTGCCGCCACGAGCTCCACCGCCGCCGCGCACGATCGTGTACTTCTGCGCCGGTGTCGCTCAGAGTACACGGCCACCGTGGCGTTGTTCTCGGTAGAAGAAAATAATCTGTCCATCAGGCGAGAAGCGCACGCCGGTCATGCGCGTCGGGTTCTCGTAGAGCAGCTTCATGCTGGTGTCGCTGAACGGCGGCATCCACTGCATGAGCCGGTCTTTGCGCGGCGGCGCGGCGGGTTGCTGTGCGCGCGCCCGTTACGCCGCGGTTGCCGGTCTGAGCGGTTGTGCCGCGTCCTCCGGTTCCGGCCCCGTCCCGCGCAGCGGCGTTGCGACCTCCCCGCCCGGCCGCGTTTCGGACGCCAGGTGGGAGTGGTTCAAGCTGCAGGTAGTTCATGCCCTGGCCGTCGGTCCGCCACGCGAGCTCGCGTTTGCCGTTGTCGGCGGCGGCGTTGCCCCGGCCGCCTCCCGGCGCCTGCGCCGCGGGATCAGGCTGCGGCGCGAGCGGATCCAGGTTGTCGGGCACCGCCCCAAGATTGATCGGCCGCTCATTGATCTTCGCGAGCGCCTTTCCCGTGCTGTCCCACAATTCTTCGATCGATCCGAAACTGTTGGCGGGCACCGTGTATGCGAACGGCTTCGTCATGCGCGTCACACGACGCGAATTTCCCGTCCGGGGACATGTCGACGGCCGTGATCATGCCGGGCGTGCCGAACCTGGTCGCGACGCCGGTGGCGACGTCGACGATCGCGATCTGAGTCGTCGCGTGCCACTCGAGCAGTTGGAAGTCGTAGGGCGTGGACATCAGACTCGGGAATGTCCGCACGCGCTCCTTCTCACCGGTGAGCGCCGTGCGAACCTCGGGCCCGAGGCGGCACCGGGGGCGGCACCGGCCGCGGCTTACGGCCATCGGGCGCAAATGTCGCGACGATCTGTTTGCCGCCGTTCACGAAAGCGAAATTCGTCACGGAGGTCGTCACGAGCGACGCCTTCGTCACCTGGCGCGCTTTGTTGGTCGCGATGTCGGTGATCCAAACGTGCGTCGAGTCGTCGCCGAGCGACATGTAGGCGACACCCGTGCCGTCCGGCGTCCAGCGCGCGCCGGTCACCCGGGTATTCGGCGGCGTTGCGATGACCTTTTTTGATCCATCGGCGGCCAAGATAATCTGGATGCCTATCGTATTGCGCAGCGTCATCGAGCGCAGCCGGTTGGCCTTGAAGTCGATGAACACGCCGCCCAACTCATCGAAGGGTCGCCCGAAGATCGACATCGGCGTGGGACCGTCGCCGATCTCATCGAGGAACCACTTTTTGTCGGGACTCGGGTTGCTGAGTGTGATGTTGGCTTCCCGCGGCGCCAACACGGCATCGGCGAGCTCTTTCGGCGGAGCTGACGTAGCCCTCATACGTCAGAACCTTTTCCTGCCAGCCCGGTCCGCTGAACGGCAGCGACACAGCCGCGCCAGGCGGCAGGCTCGGCCGCGTGGTTTCCTGCCACGCCAACATTGAGAATGGGATGAGCGAGAGAACCGAAACATATGCGATACGGACGACCCGCTTCCAGCCGCCCCACCGCGACCCGCGTTGACACATTTTCATACCGTCTCCGAGGAGGCACGTGAAATATAGATTGTGAATCACCTTTTCTTGGAGTGCGCAGAATAGCACCAGGTGGGGTTGAAATCATCTGGAATCATGTAAAAACCAGGTGCTGTCCTTCATCAGCCCGGGACTGCCCCTCACCGGCGAAGCGTCGCTGTTTCAATCCACGAGAGAAGATTGTGCATGAAGCTCTCGGAGAGGAGTTTGGCCCGGCGTAGACGGTCACGCAGCAGCCGGCGGAAAACCCGCATAACGGCTGCCGGATCGGGCGCGGGAAGAGGCAGGAACTCTCCGGCGTGTGAACGGTTACCTGGTTATACTGCCCCAATACCATAGTGGTGTGTGGACAGTATAACCAGGCGCCATGCTCTCTTTTCCGGGCAGCGGACCCGGCTGAAGAACTGAGGCAGAAACGGATTTACGCACTCCAAAACAGGGGAGAGGACTGCATGCAGGTTGCCGTGCCGGGGAAGGCGGCTGCAGTCAGGCAGTTTATTTCGCCCATCCATCATTCAATCGCTTTGCCTGACCGAGCAGGAGCGGGAGCCGGTGGGCGCAATCCTCCCTTCATGAATCGAGAAGGCTAATAGCGGGACAAAGACGGCAACTGGGTCACCTTCTCCGGGCACCGGACCCGGCTGAAGAATTGGGGCAGGAACGGATTCTGCACATTTCTCGCCTGCAGCCGGTAACGGACATCGAATTTCCGGCCATCGGCGCCTGGCAGCGACCACGTCACGCCATAGGCGGTCTGCGACTGCGGCGCGACGCTGGCGCGGCCCAGCAGCCGGAAAAAGGCCCACTCCCCATCGATGGTGGGAATGCCGGGGCGCTCGCCCGAGCTGGTGATGGAAATCGAGATTTTCGCCTGGGGAGACCCGGATTTACCCGGCCAGGTGAAGGGCTGCGGCAGCGCGCGCTCATTGCGATACAGGAGTTTCTGGCCGTCGATATCGAGCAGGCTTTCCGTCATTCCGGGAGTCGGTTCCGGAGTGAGGTCGAAGGTTATGGTCGGGTCCGCTCCTCCCGATCCATACAAGGCCTGACGCACGGCATTGGCCCGTCCCAGAAACTCGAGAAATCCGGGCGCGAAATCGACCTGGGCGCCGATCAATGTTGACGCGGCCCACTGATTCTCCGACGGGGTCAGGAACATTTTCAGCTCGGCTTCATAGAAAGCCCAGAGGCTGCCATCCCCGGGTTTGAGATATTGAGCCAGCATCGAAAGCGGCAGGTCCTGCCCGTTTGGGTTGAAGGGAAAACGGCTTTCCACGTCGCGGCGATAGGTCTCTGCAATGCGGGTTTTCCAGAGCCCATCGAGGCGGTATCCGACATCGCGCAGAATCGCGGCCCACGACTGACGCAGCGGCTGTTCCAGCAGGGATCCGATCGGCTGGGTGCTCCTGGTCCGGCACATCTGGGTCACACGCGAGGTAACCCGGAAGCCGTCGTGGAACTCGTCTCCGGAAATATTGGTCGCGATCATCCCCACGTAGGCCTTCACCTGTTCCCATTGAGTGCCGGCGCCGAAGAGGGCTTCCAGCTTGGAGTGAATCCGGCCGATCACTTCGACATACTGAGCCGACAGCGCAGGGGATTTGCCGTCGGGAGACGTGATCATGTCATGCAGGGGAGCGAACTGGTCGGCGATCGCCGTCACCAGATCTTCCCGGTTGACTCTCGTCGACAAGCCCAGCGTTGCCAGGGCGCCGGAAACCATGTCGGTGACGCTTCCGCCCTGCTCGGGATTGCGTCGCAGCATCGTTTGCGCGCCCACGTTCATCAGGAGGCGTGACAAGGCTGAATCCTGTTGTGAGAAGGAGTCCAGCGCGCCGCGCGCCTCGGTCAGGTCGGCGAGCGAGCGCACGGAAACTCCTTCCAGGAAACGGGACCAGACGTCGGAGTATTCCGCGTAGTACATGTCGAGGATTTTATTGGCGTAATCGGCGTCGGAAATCCCCCCGGAGGGCGCATAGGCATAAGTTGGACCCAGCACCCAGTCATCCTTGATGACTTCCTGGCTGGCCTGCGCGACCGCGTTCTTGAAGTAGGTGCGCCAGCCGGCTTCCGTAAATACTCCCGGCACATCAAAGCTCGAATTCATGTAATCGAGGCTTTTACCCCCGGTGGCGATGGCCAGCGTATAAGGGGGGAGTTTGGCATTCCCCTCGTTCTTGAGACGCGTGTACATACGGACCAGGGCCGGGAACTGGCTGAGCGCGCGGCGGGCTCGGGCGACGAGATCGGCGTCCTGAGTCAACTGGAGTTCGGGTTGGTTCTTGGGGAGTTGCCGGGCATAAAAGCGGAGCTGCTTCAGCGCGACCTCTTCCGCATCCCGTGCCGCGATCCCTTTCCAGGGGGCGCCCAGCGCATTATTCAGGAAGGATTCTTCCGCGCGTTGCGGCTCCGTCATCATCAGGTAGGCTTTCAGGGTCGTGTAGAAATCGTCGTACGCCGCGGCACTGTCCGCGCCCGATGCGAAGCCGTTGAGCTTGCGCCTCAGGACTTCAGCGGTCGGGGCGACGAAGGTATCCCGCAATCTCCGGAAGTAGATCCGCCGGGCGGCGGGATTAACGGCATTGCCGCTGTAAAGGCCCCAGCCCAATGCCCAGCGCGGACCTTCGGTCTGGTAACGGTCGAGTTCCTCGACCTTCTGGTGCAGGTCCTCCATGGCCATAAGGTCGGTGGTCCGCCTGCCATCCCAGCCCGCATCGGCCAGGTGCAGGGAAGCCAGGCGCACATGTTCGATCAGCGCCCGGTTTTCCATGAATGAGAAGATCATGCCGACGAGCAGCGTCAGACACAGGGCCAGGGTTCCGATGAACGCGATGTCGAGCCACAGCCGGCGGCGCAACCTCGTGTCCACCGACGCGGTTGCCAGCGAGCGGTCGGCGAAAAAGATCTGAGGAAACAGCGTCTCGAGGAAGTAACTGCGGGCCGCCGTCTTGGGCTGATCGGCTTCCGCTTCGAATCGACGGCCGGGTTCCCACTGCTGCGGCACTTCCCGGACCGGAGCCTCCGCCGGCGGCCCGCCGGCCGCGCTGGCCATGTAAAAACCGCGGAACATGGGCCGCTCGGAATAGGGGGTCGGCTGCAGGAGGACACTCATGAAACTGGTCAAGCGCTCGCGCAATGCCGCCATCCGGGTGGGGAACGTGTAAATCAAGGGTTGGTTCTGCGGATTCTTCTCGCTGGCCAGCAAGGGGAGCCGGTAGGTGGAGAGCTCCGCCACCAGCCGGTCATATTCCTGGGAAAAGATCTGGGCGGCGGAAAGCCGCTTGCGCTGAGCGTGGGATATGGTCGCGCCCCACACCTGGGAGCGGTCGCGGCTGCGCAGATTGCCGAAAAACTCCCGGAAGCCTTCAACCTGGTCGCACTTGGTGAACAAAACATAAATGGGAAAGCGGATGCCGAGACGCTTGATCATTTCGTCAAAGCGGTGCCGCAAACGATTGGCCAGCCGTTCGACCTCATCCGCGGGTTGATGCAGCAGGTCCGCGATGCTTATGGTCACGACCACGCCGTTCAAGGGCCGCTCTTTGCGCGCGCGCTTGAGCTGGTCGAGGAATCCCTGAAACGTCTCGGACCCTTCCTCACCGGCACCGATGCGCCCCGCCAGGTCAAGCATGACAGCGCCGCGTGAAAACCAGTAATCGCAGCCCGGGGCCGGGCCACGGGTCGGCTTCCGCCCCTCGGCGGTGGTGTAAGGAAAATCGACGCCGCACTCCCGCAAAGCACTGGTCTTGCCCGATTCATCCGGACCGAGCATGAGGATCCAGGGGAGCGTGTAGAGGACTTCATCCCCCTTCTTCCCCTTGGCCAACTTGGAATCGCGGAGGACACGGACCGCCACGTTCAACTGTTCCTGTAATCCGTCCAGCTCGGCCCGTTCTTCAGGGCTGGCTCCCTGGCGCCGCGCCGCCGCCTGTTCTTCCAGGCGTCGTTCACGGGAGGCGGCGGCCGCGGAGAAGAGCTTGCGGAACAGCCACAGCACCAGCCAGAAAATGATCAGGGCGCCCAGGAAGACCAGCAGGATCATCAGTACGATTTTGAACGTGTCGCGTCCCAGGAAATTGTCGACGGCCCAGAGGCCGGCGGTGGCGACCGCAAGGCAGATGCTGGCGATGGCGAACAATTTCGTCACGGAAGCAGGCCGTGGCGGTAGCGGCGGAGTCTGTTGTGGATTGGGATTCATAAGGTAGCGCTTTTTCGGCCTTCCGGTTTCAAGG
Source organism: Terriglobia bacterium (assembly GCA_963824985.1). Lineage (GTDB taxonomy): Bacteria > Acidobacteriota > UBA6911 > UBA6911 > UBA6911 > JAFNAG01. Next base: position 291,048 of record CAWGRQ010000024.1, on the reverse strand, counting down.
AGAGGTGCGATCCGACATCATTCCCGTCCGGGAAAAGTCCGGGCGGGAAAGGAGCCCTGCCGATGTCGGTTACACCACCATGCGCGCTATGGCCTGGTCCGCAGTCGAGCCGAGCCAAAGCTTGAAAATGACAAACACGAGAATCACCAGGATCACTGAAGTCAGGGCCGTGATCCACACCCAACGGGGCAACACTCTGGCCGGAGCCTCTTCCGGCTCTTCCGGAATCTGTCCGTGAGGAGACAGGCCGCGTGGGGAACCCCGATGTCCGTTGATTTCTCCGACCAGTTCCCGGATCAGGTTGGGCAGCTCATCGCTGCCGCGCAACTTGTACCGTCCCTGAAACCCCAGAATCAGGGCCATGCAGAAAACCTCGAGCAAATCGACCTTGCGGGAGCCCTTCCCGCGCACTCGGTCGAGCAGATCGAAAAACCTCTCCCCGGCCATGTGTTCGCCGAAATATTCGAGCTGGAGCGGGCGGTCGGCCCACTGGTCCTTGTAGGACCAACGGGAATTGAGGATGGTCTCGTCCAGCAGAGCACATAACGCATACCGCGCCGCCTTGAGATCCTCCTCTCCGTACCCATGCCTTTTGCCCCGTTTATCCAGATCCTGAAGCAGGAGCGCAATCTCCTTGCGCAGCTGGTCGGGCTGGCCCGGGTCCCTCCCCTGGTGGATAAAAAAGATCAACAGAAAGGCGTCCGTGCACAAATCGACCAGGCCGGGACTGGTGCCTGAGGAGGATTCAAACGAAGTCGCCTCGTGTGGATCGCGAGCCGGAGTCATGGCCTCATACCTTTTCCCCGAAGGGGACTGAAGAGTTTTGTGACACCCAATCAGACCTGCGGCGAGGGGCGCACGGGCCGGGAAGCGGCGATAGCCCGCTGGCCGACACATGGAACTCCGGCAGATCAGTCAACTGATTCGTCACAACAGGTTCCAGACGTCAATAATTTCGCGGCCTACAAGCCGCACCCCCCGATGTCAATCTTTGACGGCAAACAGCTCGAGGCGGAGATCGGGAAATTCCGCCGGGAAGTATATACAGATGTTGCGTGACGCTGCGATGGTGTCCCAATAGGTGCCCAGCTTTTCGAGCCGGAAATACTTGAAGCCGACTCGAACGGGAATCGGACCCGGTGGCACCGGCACCGGGCGGAGCAGCACGCCGGGGAGTGCCTGGCCCAGCAGATAGTTGATGGTGTCGAGCGAGGCGATCTTGCTCTTGCGCGGCACCCTCTCCAATATCTGGGCTTCGGGAAGCTTGGCGTAGACACCAAGGTAAAACTCGGCGCTGACCGGCAGGCGTTCGTCCAGAATCCGGCCGATGTAGAGAGATTCCTTGGTTCGCTCCAGGGGAATCGGCACACAGCGGGTGGGGATGACGGTTTCGAGCAAGACCCGCAGCTTGCGATCCAGCTGGGCGAACGTGTTGGTCAGATCGGTGTGGATGTATTTGGGGAGTTCGGTCGGGTGCCCTTCCGTGACGAAGGTCATCAGTTCGCCGGCCAGGCTCGCCATCGTCAGGTAGAGCTGCTCGGGATGTACGCGCTGAACGTGGTGGAAGTGCATCATCGACGGAATGTAGGCGTTCACCGTGTGCAGCAGCCAGAAGGTCGCCACGTCCGAAGTGGTAAAGTCGGCGACTCCGGCGGACTTTTGCCGGCGCTGCTCTCCAAGCGTTGTGCTCTTGGCGGACAGGATCTCGAGCAGGCGGCGGACAATATCGGTTAAAGGGCGCGCCGCAGAGAGGCTCAAAGCCGGCGGGATGTACCCCTCCTCCAGAACGGTCTTGCCTTCCGGGGTGCGGCGCACCTCGGCGATCTTGAGAGCCGCATGATTGTCGAGCGACTCCTCCCCGAACAGGAGGCGCATGTTTTTGGCCGCGAAGGTCACTGGCAACTCATTCTCGCCCGTGTTTTCATCCGGGACATGAGCCTGCGTCGGCAGGTAGCGCGCCATGAAGGCGGCCTTCTTGTCCGTCCCCGCCACATTAGCGGATCCGGAACGCACCACCGGCACGGCAAGGTAGACATCCATGCGGTCGCTGGTCGGGGCGAAGCAATCCGTGAAGTCGCGCAGCGGCGGCGGAGCATCGACATCGGGGATGTCGATCGCCGAGCCGTCCGGCAGGACGGCTCGGCAACGCAGGACTTCAAAGGTGCCGTTTTCGAGCGCCTCCTCATTGAACTTCAGCTCTTCCGCGCCCCACATGAAGGTCGACAGCGCGCGAATGCGGAAGTTCAACACGTCTTCGTGATATCGATCCCATTGTTGAAGGTGGTGAGGGGTCAGGAACAGCCCCTCGCTCCACAGGACTTTCTGCAGTGGTGTCATGATCCGTGGTCCCTATCTGGCGCTCGAGGTGATTTCGATGGTCTGCTCGCGAAGGGCTAAAGCAATCTTCTGCGTCTTGCCCTTGTTGATCGGGATGATCTTGCGCCAGGAGTCTCCGGAAGGATTGCGGAAGAGAGCCACCGCGGCGAGGTAATTCGCCATCGGATTGGTCTGGATCTCGATCATTTCCTGGGTTCCCGGCTGCACGATGCGCTCCTGTCTTTCCAACAGGTCATCCGAGAGCGTTTCCTTGTCGGACTTCCAGATGGCGTTGTAATCCGCGGATTCCAGGCGGCCCTTGTCCTTGAGCTGATAGATGCGAACCACGACCGACAGGGCCTGACCGCTCGTATCCGGGTTGATGTTGGCGGCCGCGTTCATAACGATGTTGATCTTGGCCGGCTGCTTGGGGCATCCGGTCAACAGCATAGAAGACAGACCCAGGGGAATCAACAGAAGCAAGTGACGCGCTGCTTTCATAGTGCTCTCCCTCGCCGACTGGCAGATGTGTTGCATGACTCACATGAGAATACTGCAGTCACTTTCGATCTTCCAATTCTTTCCCGCGCGCCATGGACTATTTGCCGAGTTTGGTCAACCTGTCCCACAGTTCCTTGACTGCCTTTGCCTGGGCGGCATCCCGCATTTTAAAGGACCATGACTGTTTGGTGTCGACCGTTTCCAGTTCGATCCGATCGTTGTTCGCGTTCTTGAGCCTGACGTTGGCGAAAGTCGTATCCAGGGCATGATCCGGGCTCCGAAATTCGACCCTGAGCCCGCTGATCTTCAGGATTCCGGTGCACTTGGTGATGCCCAGAATCCCGTGGCGGTGTTCCACCTCGAAGCTGTGGACTTCTTCCCGGATTTTGCGCATGGAAAGCAACTCACGGTCCGCATCCACCATGGGGCGCAAGGACAGGGCGGCGGCATCATAGGCCAGGATCACTTTCTGCCCTTCACTCAGGTCGGCGGTCCAGGTGCTCTGCTTGCCGCTGCTGACTTGAACCGTGACCTTATGCCGGCCGGCGCTGACCACGCGATCCTCCAACTCGCCGGCGGTTCCAAGCGGTTCATCATCCAGAAACAGGCTTGCCGGTTCACCCAGGCGGTAAATGGACAGGGTCGCCTTGGCGGCCGCCTTGCGTGCTTCCGCCCGTTTGCGGAGCTCGGCAACGGAAGGATCGGCAGGATTGATTTTCTCCAGTTGCGCCGCGGCCCTCAGGGCTTCGTCATAGTTCCTTTGTGCCATGTGAGTGTCATAGGCGCGCTGGCTCTGCTGCGCCAGGGATGCCTGGCGCTGCAAATCCTGCGCCTGCGCGTTCTGCGGCGCTGCCGACAGCCACTGTTCGAGGATTGTCAAGGCTTCGCCATATCTTCCCTGCTTGAATTTCTCACCGGCCTGACTGTTCCACTCGTCTACTTGCTTCTGTTTCTGGGCGAGATCGATTCTGCCTTTCTCGGCGCGGGCCGCTTCATCCGTGAGCGCTTTCAGCTTGTTGCGCAAGGGTCTGAGTTCGGGCGCGTCCGGACGGAGGCCTGCCACGTTGTCCAGCGCCCTTTTCGCCTCGGCCTGCTTGCCTTCGCCCAGGAACCGGGCGGCATTTGCCAGCCACTCCTTGACGAGGGCCTCCTGTTCGGCGCTGCTCTTGCCGGCCGCGATTTCACCTTCAATCTGGGCCTGAACGAGCAGCGCGGTCTCGTTCGCGGGATCCAGGGATATCAACTTCGCAAGGGTGTCCAGGCTCTCCTGGAGGCTCCCCTGGGATCGGAGAGTCTGCGCTTCCATCAGGAGCATCGCAACCTCCTTCGCGATTTTCTGTTTTTGCGCCACCTCGATCAAGGTCTGGGCCTGGGCGTTGTTCGGTGAAGTGGCCAGAACCTCCCGGGCGGCGGCAATTGCTTCATCGAACAGGCCGCGATCGAGTTGAGTCTGGGCCGCGGCGAGTTGAGCAGCCGGTTCAGGGGGGTTGCTCCGGAGCCGGGGCAGCTGCCATGCCAGAACGGCTGCGATGATGAGCAGGAGCGCGCCGGCACTGGCCCAGATTACGGCTTTCGGCAGCCCGCGGCGCGGAGTGGTCTCCGCCGGAATCGCGCCATCGACGGTTTCAGGCGCCGTATCCGCCGTTGCCTGCGCCAGACGGCGGGACTCCTTTTCGAGGCGCTTCCTCTCCTTGTCGTCCGCCTTCTCCTTTTTGCGGCGTGCGTTATTGATATCCTTCAGCAGGGAAGCCGCCTCCCGGTTGCGCGCATCCAGATGTTGCAGGGCTTCCGCCTGGCGCGTCGCCTCGGCAAAATCACCACTCTCCAGCGCCTGGCGACTCCCGGCAAGAAACGCGGCCAGTTTTTCCTGACGCCTGGATTCCTCAGCCTGCCGCAGAGACGCGAGGAAATTCCGCGCCTCGATACTTTCGGGATCCGCCTGGAGTGCCTGCTGTCCCAGGGAGGCCGCCTCCTGCAGGTCTCCCTGCACCAGGGCCTGCCGGCCTCGGGCGACGATAGCGGCGATCTCCTCCCTTTTCTTCCGGTCGCGAATTTCCGTTATGCGGCGCATGAGTTCCAGCGCCTTACCATGCTGCGGATCAGCATCGAGTGCCAGGCGCGCAAACTTCTCAGCCTCTTCCACTTCATCACGAAGGAAAGCCTTCTGCCCCTCGGAGATGGCAGCCTCGATCGCTTCCTGTTTCCGCTTCGTCTCCCGCGCCTCCGCAATGGCCTGGAGCAGGGACTGGGCATCCGCGTTCGCAGGATCGAGGGCCATGATTTCCCGGGTGCGCGCTTGCGCAGCCTCGAAATCCTGATGGTCGAGTTGTTCCCGGCTCTGCGCCAGGAGGTTTGAAATTTCGGCGGCCCGGCGCTCCTGTTGCCGCGCCCGGTCGATGCGCGACAGGAGATCCTCCGCCTCAACATTGCCGGGGAAGATCTCCAACACCTGCCGGGCCGAGGTCTCGGCCTGATCGAATGCCTTGGAGCGCAGCTGGGCGACCGCCTCCCCCAGCTTCGCCTGGACCAGGCGCCGCTGCTGCTCCGCCTTGTCCTTTTCACCGGCTTCGCGGAGCGCCCGCTCGATCTCGGGATTACTGCCCAGCAGGTCGGCCGCGCGCCGCAATGCCGTTATGCTCTCGGGAAATTTCCCCTCGCTCAGCAGCTTCAGTCCCGAGGCTTTTTCCCTCTCACCTTCCGCCTGGCGCGCCTGTTGCTCGCGTTCGGCCTCGGCTTCGGCTACCGCCTGATGCCGCAGTTCCGCGGCTTCAGCATGACCGGGTTCCTGCTGCAGGACCTCGTTGAGGGCTTCGATTGCGGAAGTATATTGTCGGGACGCCAAGGCCAGGCGTGCCCGGTCGACCAGCGCGGCAATCTGAACCTGTTTCCGCTCTGCGGTTCGGCGGTTGGCTTCGGCCAGGGCTTGAGCCAGTTCCTGGTTTTCCCCAAGCAGCCGCACCGCCTGGTGCAATATGGTCAGGGCTTCGTCCAAGCGCTCCTCCTGCAACAGGGCCTGACCCGCATGCAGAAGATCACGCCCCCGCACATCATCAGGGTCAGGCGGAGGGGCAACGACTGCGGGGGGAGGCGCTTCCGGCGGCAGGGGAGAAGCATCGGGAATTCTCCCCTCCCGGCTCACGCTCGAAACCTCAACCTGCTGTACCGGAACGCGCTCCTCAGCCAGCGAATCCAGCAACCGCTTGAGCGTGGCGTGATCCGGGGGTTCCCGCATGCCGAGAGCGGTCTGCGTTTCCTGCAACAAGCTTCCCAGGCGGGGAGGGGCTCCCGGGCGCGATGCCGCCTGGAGCAAGCGGGGCGCGACAGCGCTCAGATCGCTCATCATTTTCCGCGAGGCAGCATTCATTTCGACCAGGAGGCCGCGACAGGCCCGGCCCATTTCCGCCATGCTCGGGAACCGCTTTGCCGGCTCCTTTGCCAGGCTCGTGCTGATGATGGGCCACAGCGCGGGCGGGGCTTCGGGACACTGCTCGGCAAACGGGAAATGATTCTGGAACAGCAGATTGTCCAGGGTCTTGGCGATATTCTTGTCGCGGAACGGGTGCACATACGTGACCAGTTCATAGAACACGATGCCGGTGGAGAACATGTCCGACCGCTCGTCATAGGCTTCGCCCCGAATCTGCTCCGGGGACATATAAATGGGCGTTCCCAGCCGAACTCCGGATCGCGTGAGATCCGAAGCGGGAATACGCGCGATGCCGAAGTCGACGATCTTGACATTCCCGTCCGCCGAAAAGTGGATGTTTCCGGGCTTGATATCTCTATGGATGATGCCTGCCAGATGAGCGTGATTCAGCCCTTCACAAACCTGGGCGATAATGGCGAGCTTCTTTTCGAGGGCAAGAGGGGGTTTTTCCCTGATGATGTCCTTCAGATCCTTCCCCTGCAGGAACTCCATGACGATGTAGGTGATCTTCCCTTCTTCGCCGAGATCGTGGATCGTCACGATATTGGGGTGATGCAGGCCGGCCGCCGATCGTGCTTCGCGGTAGAACCGCAGTTTGAGCTCAGGATCCCACTTGATATCCTCCGCCATGGTCTTGATGGCGACATAGCGGTCGAGGATCTCATCGTAGGCCTTGTAAACCGCGCCCATGGCGCCTTCGCCCAGTTTTTCGACAATTGAATATTTGCCCAGTTTCTGAATCATCGGGATCGTCTTTTCAGGAGCCGGATGCGGTGTCCGCCCCCATCCTGGATGGCAGAATAGGATTGCGATCGGGGATTCCCCGATGCCTGGTAGGTGGCATTGTGCATGGTTGGTTTCGACCCGTGCCTCATAGCAACAGCCCGGAATTTGCAAAGTGGCTCGCGGCGAAATCCGATCCGGTTTACGCCCAGAGTCGGGCATGCCGGATTAGCGAAGCCGGATTTGGTGCCGGGAGGATGGGCGACCGGGAGTCAGGAGGCAACTGCCAGCCACAAACTCGACGCGATTCACTTTGAGGCGCCCGATCGCATGGTCGGGAGCGCACCACACCCCCTTATCAGCCATTACTGCATGCAAATTATAGCAGCAACATGGGCTTTTGAGTTGACATTTTCCGAAGCGGAACGATAAAAAGGTATCAGCCAATCTTGAGGTGACATGTTCGCCGCCACGCCGACCCACATCGAGGCTTTTGCCGGCACGCACACCGGTCGTGTGCGTGTGGACAACGAAGATTCCTTTGTCGTTGCCAATCTCAGTGAGGGAGTCCGGATCGAGGCGAATGGGGTGCTTCGCTTCCGGACCGCCCACTTCGGCGCCCTGTTTGCAGTGGCCGATGGGATGGGGGGGGCGGCTGCCGGAGAGATGGCGAGCAAGCTCTGCGTCCGGACCTTGTACCGCGAGGTCCAGGAGTTGATCCGTGAGACCGGACAGCCGGATGAAAGCCTGCTGGAAGAGATCCTGATCGAGGCCGTTGGAAGCGCAAACAGCCGCATCTATGAGCTTGCGGCCCGCAACCATGAATTTGCCGGGATGGGCACGACCCTGACAACCGTGCTCGAACTCCACGGCCGCCTCCTGATCGGCCAGGTGGGGGATAGCCGGGCTTATCTCCTGCGTCAGGGGCAGATTCGCCAGTTAACTCGTGATCAATCGCTGATCGGGCAGAAAGTGGGCGACGGCGAACTTACGGAAGAGGAAGGCCGGAGGCATCCCGGGCGCAATATCCTTCTCCAGGCGATGGGCGTGCGTCCGACCGTTGAGCTTGCTCTCAAGAGCATCACCGTGCAGGCCGGCGATGTCGTGCTCCTCTGTTCGGATGGCCTGCACTCGCAGATGTCGACTCAGGAGATCTTCGCCGTGGCGGCCGAGTCCTCGGGGCCGGGCGATGCCTGCCAGTCTCTGATCGATCTCGCCAACGATCGCGGAGGCCCGGACAATATCACGGCTGTCCTGATCCAATTCCTATCCGAATGACGCGAGTCCGGCCGCCGGACTCTGCTCCGAAAATGGAGCCAATTCCGGTGCCGATCAACCGATCTGTTTCTGTGCCGCCCTTCAGGGCTGGAGATCTTGGCACCTCAGCCCAGGGCTTACGCCCTGGGCTGTGCTATTACGCCCTTCAGGGCTGAGCATCTCGCCCATGGGAAAACCCCGAAGGGGTGGTGCAGCAAAGCCCAGGGCGTGAGCCCTGGGGACAGGGGATCAACCTGGCCAGAGCCCTGAAAGGGCGGCACAGTGAAAGGGCGATGGGAGCTTAATATTTTCATGCGTCACAGGGTGCGCCATGGCGCATGAGGAGCTGCTCCGAAAATAGCGGAAAAGGCGACAACCTTCGGGGTCGGAATCGCAATTGCGGTCCCAATCGGCCTTCGCAGTTCGAAAAAGCCGATAGCGATTGCAATTCCGATCCCGACAATTGCCAACCAGAGAGGCGTAACCTTTTCATGCACGCGGGTGCGCCAAAGGCCCGTGGATTATTGCTTGAAGTTGCGCATTAATTCGCGGGCGGCGTCGGAGGTTGCGGTCATAAGGGCGTTATTCAGAGAAGCCTGCGCATTCGCCGAGCCCTTGCTCCTGGCATCGCTGCTTCCGGTGGCGGCGATCTTTCCATCCGACATGCGCACCAGTTCGAATGCCATGGTGGCCTGACCGACATAATAGGTGCTGCCGTAAGCCGTCTGCGGCTCCAGGGAAGCGTGCGCCGTCCCCAGGACCACATACCCGACTCCCTGGCTGCGCACTGCCGCGAGATCATTGCGATCCAGAGCCGCCCTTACGTTGGTGCTCACGATTCCGGAGGACACAACCTGGCAGCCGGCCTCGCGTAGGATTTCTGCTACCCGGGATTGAGCCGCAGCCAGGGGCAGTCTTTCACTGGAAGGGTCCAGATCTACGAAAATCAGGAAACCGCCTGCGGATTGAGTCTGTACGGGATCCACCTGGGCCGCAGTCTGCCCGGCGGCGGTCGTTGATTTGGGAGCAGCCGCGCCGGCAGCCGGAGGATCAGCGCGCACCGGCCGGGCCGGCACCTTACGAGCAGGGGCAGCATATTTTTCGACCGCAGGCACCGTTAATGCGCTGGCGGTTCCGGCGACTGGCGGAGAGGCGGGAGCCTGGGCCATTGCGTTCGCGGACACCTGTGGGGTGGACTGCGCAGGGGGCTGCCCCGTCGCCGCCGGTGCCGTTTCCGGAACCGTTAACGCCGCCGAGGCCTGAGCCTGCGGCGCGGCCGGTTCGCCCGACTTCACGGCAAACTGAAAGGCGGCGGGCCGGTTCATCACGAAATAGGTTAACGCGGTTCCTGCCGCCAGGATCATGACGGCGACTGCTGCTATCAGAACCCCTTTGCCGCGGGTGGGCGTCGGCGTGGCGGGCGCCGGACCGGACGGAATCGAACGTGCCCCCGACGGATCCGGGCCGAACAGCGCCGCCGCCTGTTGGGGTGGCCCGCCCTGTGCCCCGATGGAGGGTGCCGGGAGGATCGCGGAGGCCGTGGCGGCCGATGGCGCCCGGGCGGGGGCGGCCAGCCATTGCGCCAGGACACCGCGAGTGTAAAGTTCGGCGCGGCCCAAGGCGCGCTCCCGCTCCTCGTAACTTTCCAGAACCGCACGAATCTCAGCCGCGCTCTGAAAACGCTCCGCCGGCTGTTTGTGCAGGCAACGAAGCACCAGATCCTCCAGCTCCGAGGGGATGTCCGGAAGCAGCTGCGTCAGCGGCGGCGGCGGCGTCTGGACGTGGTGGATCATGACGGAAAAATCACTCTCCTCCTTAAAGGGGACGCGACCGGTCAGGAGTTCGAAGAGAATGATCCCGAAGGAATACAGGTCCGAGCGTGCGTCCAGCGGCTCCCCGCGCACCTGCTCGGGTGACATATAGGATACGGTGCCGACCAGAGCGCCGGTCGCGGTCAGGCTTTTCCCGCCATCCACCTTGGCGATGCCGAAATCCATCACCTTCGCCGTGCCTTGGGCGGTCAGCATGATGTTGGAGGGCTTCAGATCGCGGTGAACCACCCCCTGCCGGTGTGCCGCGGCGAGCCCGTCCAACACCTGTTTGGCGATCATGACAACGACATGAGAGGGAAGGGGGCCGGTGGAGCGGATCAGATCCGCCAGCGTCCTCCCCTCCACGTACTCCATGATCATGCAATAGGAGTCCTGGTAAGGTTCGAACGCAAAGAGAGTGACGACGTTGGCGTGATTCAGGCTGGCCTGAACCTTTGCCTCGGATTGGAACCGCTCCAGTTCAATGCCCCCCTGGACGAGCAGGGACGGATTCAGGATCTTGATCGCAACCTTGCGTCCCAGCCGGGTGTCCTCGGCCTGATAGACGGTGCCCATCCCCCCCTGTCCGATTTGAGCCAGAATGCGGTGGTGTCCGATCAGCTCGCCGATCATGGGTGCCCCCTTCCGGTTGTGAGCGAGGTCGCTGCCTACTTGTTCTTGACCATGTCTCCAACCTTGAAGCCCTGGCCGGAGAGAACTTTGGCCACCGCCGAACCCTCGTCGACTTCTGTAATCTGGATTTCCCCGACCGGGCTCGTTATTTTTCGCAATACCTTTCCGCTGGCGGGATCCTTCACCTCGCGCGAAACCCGCTCGACGGACAGCTTCATGCCCACGCTGACACCGGAGCTCTTGCCGACATTGATGATGACGGTATCACCCGTGGCGTCCGCGACCAATCCTTCGATGGAAATGGTCGTCGCTTCGACTTTCCCAGCCTGCCCGATCAGTTGCGTCGTCAGAGACTGAACCGCCTCTCTCGTAGCTTCACCGAGGATGGTGTCCTGGAAGTTGCTGCTCCCCATGTCAATGCCGCCGCCGCCGTATCCGCCGCCGCCACCCCCGCCCCCACCCAACAGGAGGCCGGATCTCTTGGATGTTCCCTTGCCGGAAGCCACGGCCAGAATTTCGCCCGTGTTGACGTCCACGAGGCGAGCGTCAATAACGACGTTGGCCTTCCCCTGCTTGGTCCCGATCTTGCCGCCCCCGAATCCGCCCAGGGTGCCGAGCATGCCGCCGACATTCAGCGATTTGTCCTCCAGACCGAACTGTGTGATCGATCCGACGATGATCGCGTTCACACCGAGCACCTTGCCGATCTTGGCGGCGCTGGTCGGATTGGCCCGGTCCGAGTTTGAGAAATTCTGCTCTTGCAGAATGGCGTCCAGTTTCTTGCGCTCGACCACCGAAAAGGTGCCGTCTTTCACCAGGTCGGTCACGATGATGTCCGCGATCCCTTTGCCGATATCCCAGTTGCCGGACCACCAGTGCTGCACGGTTCCAAAATCGAAATCCATGAGCGCTACCCTTTTCTTTTGCTGGGCTTCCGGGGAGGAAACGAAACCGGTGAGAACAAGCAAAAGGAACAACCCCGCCAGGCGATGCAGTTTCATGCTTTCCTCCAATTCATTTTGGCGTCAGAGTGTTTAACCCGATTGTCAATCATGGCACCCGAAAAAAGTATATCGTAAGTTTAGGGCTCTCATGGTGGAATTTCAATTCCGGATGCTTGTGGAACGCCATCTTCCTGAATTAGAATGCACTTCTGGGTATGGGGCGCCTTCCCGGCGGCATACGAAGATCAAGAGAGGATTCCGGTCCCATGACCAAAAAGCGTATCGGCAGGTATGAAGTCGAACATGAGCTTGGGGCTGGGGCGATGGCGGTCGTGTACAAAGCCGTCGATCCTCTGATCGGGCGGGTAGTTGCCATCAAGACTATTCGGTTCGATTCGGGCATCGGCCTGGAGCAGACGGAACTCCGGCAGCGGCTGTATCGGGAGGCCCAGTCCGCGGGGAACCTCAGTCACACGAACATCGTCACCATTTACGATATCGGCGAGGAAGACAACGTCGCGTATATTGCAATGGAGTTTGTGGAAGGCGAAACCCTGCAGGAATGGATGGCGAGGAATCCCGTGCCTCCGGTGCCGGAAACGGTATCCATTATCGAGCAGATTGCCGCCGGGCTCGAATACGCGACCGCGCGCGGCATTATCCACAGGGATATCAAGCCGGGGAACATTCTCCTGACCTCGGATATGAAGGCGAAGATCGCCGACTTCGGCATCGCAAAGATTTCCACGGCCAACCTCACCCAGACGGGCGCCATCATGGGCACGCCCGCATATATGTCGCCGGAACAGGCCATGGGCCAGACCCTGGACGGCCGGTCGGACATTTTTTCTCTGGGGGTCATTTTCTACGAAATGCTCACCGGAGAAAAACCGTTTGCGGGGGCGAACCCGACGACGATCCTGTACAAGATCCTGCACGAAGATCCGGTTCCGCCCCGGCAGCTGAATGTGACCCTTCACCCTTCATTCGACCAGATCGTCAGCCGCATGCTGGCGAAGGATCCCGCCCAGCGGTATCAGAGTTGTGCCGAGCTGATTGAGGATTTGAAAAACTATACGTCGCTGCCCGCCAATGCGGCCGGGACCCGGGCGATTCCCGTAGCGGCTCCGGAAAAGCCCCGCAGCGGACGCCGATTCGCGCTGGCGACGCTTGCCGCCTTTCTCGTGATCGCCGTCGGGATCGGCGGCTACTATGTCTATCGGCACTACTTGACTCCGGTACCCCCGATCCCCGTGGCGGGTGAGCCGGGTGCCGTCGATCCGGCATCGGCTTCCAGACCAGCTGCCGGAGGGCCACCGCCCGCAGCCACGCAACCGGGCGCCTCAACCCCGGAGCGGAAAGCGGGGCAGGTCTCGCCGGTCCCCGAATCGACGCAGGCTCAGCCGCCGGCCAAAGCAGCCGCTGCCGTGACCGAACCGGCGCAGGCTCCGGTGAAAGAGGCTCCCGTGATCGAGAAGCCGGCCCGGGCGGAAGTGAGCTTCGAGTTCTCCGGCATTGTTTATCCGGTGACGGTTTACGACGGCACGCGCAAGCTGCGGGATCTGACTTCCACGCAATCATTGCCGGTTTCCGCCGGTCAGCACCGCTTCCGCCTGGTCAGCGAGGAAATGTATCTCGATCAGAAGCCGGCTGCCGTCCGTTTGAAGCCCGATGAGACGGTTTCCATTCCCATTCCAGGCCTGGGCGGCGCCTACATCGAAGTGCCCAACAATGCTTACGAGGGGTGTGAAATCGAGTTGGACGGAAGGAAGTTGCCGACTCCTTATCCCGCGCAGATTCCGAAAATCGCCGCCGGCGAGCACCAGGTGGTCTTCCGCTGGGTTTCGGGCCCATATGCAGGCAAGGAAGTATCCTCCGCCTTTTCGGTTGAAGCGGATCATCTTTTCCGGGTTCGCGGCGACCCGGGAAGCGGGCAGGTAACGGTGCAGCAGATCCGCTAGCCTGATTTGTTCATGAAGAAAGGAATGGCTTGCCGGCCGTCAGCCGCTTTCAACCATCCGCTCTCTGCGTTCAGGAGGTGAGCCTCCGATGCGCTGGCTGATCCTCACCGATATTCATGCCAATATCGACGCCCTCGAAGCGGTGGACGAATCCTACGATCGCTTGCTCGTGCTTGGGGATCTCGTCGATTACGGCGCCGCCCCTGAAGAGGTGGTTCGCTGGGTGCGCGATCGCAATCCCGGCGCTGTCAGCGGCAATCATGACTTCGCGATGGCGACTGGCGCGGATTGCCGAAGTTCCCCGGTTTCCTATGCACTCTCCGTCGCCACCCGCGCTCATTTCCGCCCCATGCTCAGCCGGGATTCCGTGAGTTACCTGCGCAATCTGGCGATGAATCTCACGCTCGAGGCAGAAAGCGACTGTTTTCACCTGGTACACGCCACGCCGCGCGATCCCCTCTATGAATACCTCAGCGGCGAAGCCGCCGAATCAGAGTGGCGTGCGGCGGTGGGGGACCTGGCGGACAAAGAGGAGTGGCTCTTCCTCGGGCATACGCACAAGCCGTTCCGGCGCCGCGTGGGCCGCCTCACGATCGTCAATCCGGGGAGCCTGGGCATGCCCGTGGACGGTGACCCGCGGGGGTGCTATGCAGTCTGGCAGGATGGTGACGTGCAGCTGAAACGCGTACGTTATGACGTCGAGCGCGCTGCCGGGCGGCTCCGCATGAGCGGCCTTTCCGAGGACGTCGCCACGAAAATGTCCGACGTATTGCGCAACGCGGGCCGCGCGGGCTGATGTGCCCTCTACGAAATTCTTGCCGATTCTGCGATGGAAATTGGTAGAGTAATTCGCCTCCTCGCGGGCGGCTATTTCTTTGTGGCCCTCACGGAAATGAACGCCGCTCCGTATTGACCAAAGCGGGCAGAGGCTCTCTCGATGTAACCCATCAGCCTGGCTAGAATCTCGGACGGTGGATAATACACCGCGCTGCGAATGTCGCTCACTCGTAGTCCGGCATTTGCGAGGATCTCACGGAGTTCCCTGGCGGTCCAAAAATGAGCTCTCTTCCAGGTGCCGGCGCCCAGCCAGCCCCGGAATCTTCTCGCAAGGGCCCAGAGACTCCAGCGCCCAAGTTCTCCAACGATTACAGCTCCGCCCGGGCGAAGTACCCGGTTCATCTCCTTGAGAGCCACGACCGGTTCTGGAATCCAGCACAGCGCCGTGACCGCGAGGACCAGGTCAAACGAGGCGTCGAGAAAGGGCAAGGATTGGGCCGCACCCTGGCACCACCTGACGCAAGCGCCCGATGAGATTGTCCTCGTCCGCGCTGCCTCCAACATGGGCAACGACCGATCCAGGCCAAAGACCTTGCCGCCTCTTTGCGATACCGCGACGGCATAGACTCCGTCACCGCATCCGACGTCCAGGACTGTCAATCCGCTGGGATCACCGACGAGTGAAAAGATGGCTCTCTGTTCCAGTTGCTCGGTGAGAGTGCCGAGGGCAGTTTCTCTCCATCGGGCGTAGGTCTGCGGGGTGATGTTCATAGCGCTCCGGGCGACTCAGCCGGGATCGGCGTCAGAACACGAGGACCTTGTCGGCTGCCACGGTCCAGCCGGTAAGTTCGTCCATCGAGCCGCGATGCGCTCCCTCGGCCAGCATCTCCGGTTTGATGCCACGAGCATCCATGCAGGAGCCGCATACCCCAACCTGTGCTCCCTTGGCCGCCAGAAGCTTCAGCATTCGTTCGATGTTGTAGTAGCCGTTGGGAGTCGTCTGCCCGGTGACTGCGCAGGAGGCAGCGTCTCCGATCAAGAAAACCGAAACGCCGGTTCCCTCCGATTTGGCAAGGGAGGTCGCTAACCGGAGACCGTTGTAGCTGCGTTCCGAGCCGTATGGTGCGTCGTTCAAAATCATCAAATATTGCATGGGTGTTTCCTTTGAAACTCCGCTTATTCAGACAGCGATGGGAATGCCGTATAGCCTGCCGCCCATCTTCAACATGGCTCCGTATGTCGCCCGCCTCCAGCCCGGCGGCGAGAGCCAATAGCGCTCGAACAACACTTTCCCGATATGCCAGGCCTTGCCGATTTGCCGCAGCTTAACCTGAGGCGATGGCTCGGCAAAGAAGTTCCCGAAGGCAAATCCTGCCAGGTCCTCACCCGTTTCCAGCATGCAGTACCCGTCGCCGCAGAAAGTCGCATCGGGCTTCCGGCCTTCGATTTCAGCGGAAATCCGAGCCACCACTACCTCAGCCTGCACGTGAGCGAAAACGCCGGCTTTCGGCAGCATCAGGGGGACATCCGGCTTCCAGCGCCCCGGGATAGGAATTGCGGTTACATCTCCAAGCGCAAACACGCCGACATGTTCCGTTGCGAGCGTCTGGGGATTCACCGGCACCCAACCCGCGGCATTGGTTAAACCCGCCTCCCGCACCAGGCGCGGCGCACGATGCGGTGGAATGGCTACGAGCAGGTCGTATCTCTCGGTGTTACCTTGTTGGAATCGCATGACCCGCTCCGCCGGGTCGACGGCTGCCAGGGTGTGGAGAGGCCGGAAGCGGACCTGCTTGCTTTCGAGCATCTCTACAACCGCCGCGCCCAGTTGCGGCCCGGCCACGGGCATCGGCTGCGGTTCGGGGGTGTAGAGGTGAATGTCAATGCCCGTCCGGCGCTGATTTCGGCGGAAATAATCGGCGATCAGCATAGCCCCTTCGTGCGGCGCGCCGGGGCACTTGTATGGCATTGCAGCTACCACGACCGCGATGCTGCCGCCGGCGAAGCCCGCCAAGGCATTGTGGAGTCGCGAGGCACCCTCAAACGTGTAGAATGTTTCTGAAGCCTCCGCCAAACCTGGAACGGCATCCGGCGCCAGGTCCGCGCCTACGGCCACGATGAGGTAGTCGAAAGGGATTTCGCAGGCACTCGTGAACACTTTCCTCTTGGTCAGGTCGAGCGCTTCCACGTTGCCATGAATGCATTCAACCCCTCGACGCAGCAGATCTGCCACGGGGCGCCGCACCTGATGGGGTTTTCGGTCGCCGGTCATCAACCAGAGAAACGAAGGCGCGAACGCGTGATCGACGTCGCGTTCCACGAGCACCACGCGGTGATCCGCAGTCAGGCGCTCCCTCAACCGATTGGCGGCGATCATCCCTCCGACGCCACCGCCAAGGACTACGACCGTCTTTGATGTCATGCTGGTTCTCTCCTTTATTCCGTGCGGCGAAGCCTGCGTACAGCCTCCGCGATCGCGTTTACGGCGTCACGCACTTCCTCCCGGGTCGTGCGCCTCCCGGTAGAGAGCCGGAGGGTGCCGCGAGCCCAATCCTCTGGGACTCCCATCGCGCAAAGAACATGCGAGATCAGAACCTCGCCGGAATGACAGGCGGCTCCCGCTGACGCGGCAACATAGGGCTCGATGGCGGTGAGAAGCTCGTTGGCGTTGACGCCGCGAATGCTCAGACTCAGAGTGTTGGGAAGGCGCTGCTCGGGGTGCCCGTTCACTCGAACGTCCCCGATGATCTCGCGGAGCCCTCCGCTCCAACTCATCGCGGGTTTCCCGCATGCGCGCCATGTTCTTTGCCAGGTCACGCCCGGCCACTTCGCAAGCCTTGCCGAGCCCGACAATCTCGAGAACGTTTTCGGTCCCCGGTCTGCGCCCCTGCTCCTGACCGGCCCCGCGCATAAGCGGATCAAGGGCGATCCCGTCCCGGATATAGAGAGCGCCGACTCCCTTGGGCGCGTAGAGCTTGTGCCCGGCAACAGTAAGGAGATCAATCGCCAAGCTCGCGAACGTCGGTGGGGATCTTGCCAATGGACTGTGCCGCGTCGGTGTGAAAGATGATTCCGCGCCGCCGCGCGATCTCCGCCACGGCCTGGATCGGCTGGATGGAGCCGACTTCGTTGTTCGCATGCATGAGCGTAATGAGGATGGTGTCCGGACGCATCGCCGCCTCCGCCTCCGCAACCCGCACCAACCCGTCTCCATCCACCGGAAGCCATGTTACTTCGAAGCCTTCGACCTCTAATTGGCGGCACACCTCCGTCACCGCCGGATGCTCAATCAGGCTGGTAATGATGTGGCGTCCCCGCTGCGCACCGGCCAAGGCAGCTCCGCGAAGGGCGTAATTGTTGGACTCCGTCCCGCCGCTGGTAAACACGATTTCTTCCGGTTTCGAGTTGAGAAGATCGGCAACCTGGGACCGCGCCTGGATTATCGCGGCGCGCGTGGTCGCGCCGTACCGGTGGGCACTGGACGGATTCCCGAAGTGACCGTCGAGAAACGGCTTCATGGCCGCCACAACTTCGGGCGCATGCGGCGTCGTGGCGTTGTAGTCCAGGTAAACCGGCTGTTCGAACCGATCGCCCATACTCCTACCTCTCTTCGCCGCCGGCGACGGGCAGGCCCTCCGCCCGCCAATCCTGGACGCCCACTTCCAGGCGGAAGGCGCTGAATCCGCGCGACCGAAGGATTTCAACTGCCTGCACAGCCAGCACGCAATAGGGGCCTCGGCAGTAGGCGACGACATCGCGATCCCGCGGCAGGTCCGAAAGACGCCGCTCGAGTTCTTTGAGCGGAATCGAAAGCGCCCCCGGTATGTGCCCAGCCTTGTATTCCTCCCGCTGGTCGAACATCCAGAACCGTGACGTCGCCGCGCCTTACCCGAGCCAGGAGTGCCTTCCGATCGATAGGTTCCATTCCTTCGCGGCCCTGCAGGAAGTTGCGCGTGATTTCCCCAACCTCCGTCAGGCGAATCTCGGCCAGTATGCGCAGCGAGCGGAAGAATTGGCAGACCGCCTCGTCAGCCAGCCGGTAGGTCACGAAAAGACCTGCTTTTTCGGCCTCTATCAAGCGAGCAGCGCGGAGCGCTTTTAGGTGCTGTGACGTGTTGGCCACACCAAGATTGGCTTCCCTGGCCAGGACTTCCACGGTTCGAGGCGCCTGGCACAGGAGCTCCAATAGCTCCAACCGGCTGGGATTGGAGATGGCTTTGCCAATGCGGGAGAATTGTTCGTAAATTGAGGTCTTGTACTGACGATTTGGACTCGACATAAAGTTATGGCTCTCAATCAGATCTTGTTCTCATTCGTTCATTACCGACGAAGGGAATGAATGAGATCGCGTGCCGGTGTCATTGTTCCCTTTGGACCGGGAATCCCTTATTGACCCAGTTCTGTCTGAAGTTATTTGGAAGATACAGTACCTTTACTTTTTTGAATCCCATGTCTTGCAGCACCTGGAAGGCGGGCCGAACATTCGGGCACACATTCCAGGGGCAACAGCCGCAATAAAGGACAATTTCCGTATCTCTCCCCAAATTCCTCACCTCTTTTTGCAGATTTTTCGGTCCGTCAGGCTCGGATAATGGCCCGATCAGTTTCGCGCCCGGTACATGCTCTCTCCTAAAGAGCACGGCGGGACCAAAATAAAGAACCAGCGGCTTGCTCTCGCCCGGATCGGAAACGCTATTTGCCAGCTGCTGCGCTTCTAATAGCCGGTCAGCCGTCCACGGATCGGCAGGCTCAGGTTCGCGCTGCAGGCTGTTGACGAGTGCCCGCCCGTAGTACTCGGAGGCAGTGTTTATCCGCTCACTTCCCGTGAGCCACACAACCGACGCCGCCAGGGCGAAAATGAAGGCCCAAGCGATTCCCCATTTGGCAAACCTGCTGAGAGTGTGCATTGGCAATCGAATCTCCATATCTCTTGTGATTGCGGGGCTCGGACACGCAGCATTACCTGACAGTTCGATTTGACAGTCCGCTTTTCTGCCACCCGATGTTTTAGTAATTCAGCAGATACTAGAATACTTGTCAATGACAAAGAAGGGATTTCGGTGACCGGCGCCATAACCTCTAAATTCAGGCATGGCAAGCCATGACGGAGCGGTTGACTGGAGATGACGATGCAAGCGATTTGCCGCACCCTTGGGAATGCGGCGCAAAACCGCCGCTTCTGTGACGGAATTTCGAGGTTATGGCGCCGGTCACCGGAACTCTGGTAAGATTTGCTGAGGGACGAAGATCTTATGAACGGAAAAGCCATACAGGATTTTTATCCTCCCGATGTGAGCTATTGCTACGGCTGCGGGAGGCTCAACGAGCACGGTTATCAGATCAAGAGCTACTGGGACGGAGATGAGGTTGTGACTCTTTTCCAACCGAAACCGTATCACATCTCCATCCCGGGATACGTTTACGGCGGTCTTCTCGCTTCGTTGATCGACTGTCACGGAACCGGAACCGCGGCGGCCGCGGCCTATCGCGCGGAAAACCGGGATCCGGCTACCCTCCCTCCCTTCCGGTTCGTGACCGCCTCGCTGAAGGTCGATTACCTCAAGCCCACCCCCTTGGGGCCGCCGCTGGAGATCCGCGGCAGAGCATTGGAGATCAAGGGACGCAAAATCATCGTGACGGCGACCATTGCGGTGGCAGGAGTTATTTGTGTCCGAGGGGAGGTCGTCGCGGTTCAAATGCCGGACAAGATGCTGAAAGAGAATGCTCCCGGTTAGCATGCGCCCCGAAAGGAGCCTTCCAGAGTGACCTTAAAGAACGCAGCGTAATTCCCGCAGTCCAAGGCAGTCGGTGAGGTCTCCGGAATCTCATGGCCCGGCAAAGAGGATCGACAATAGGGCCGAATTTCCCTGATGGCGTGCTATATACTGCCCCGATGAGACGCTGGCTCTGGATCATCGGCGCGGCTGCGGCAGTGCTCATCCTTACTGCGTGGGTTGAACTGGCCATGGGTCGCCTCCCGTTCGGACCCGACGATAAATTCGGATGGTGGGAAGGCGATATCTGGAGCAGTGAACAATCACAGCGATTCGCCGACCCTTATTCATTATCGCACGTTGTGCACGGCCTGCTGTTCTACGCCCTCTTGTGGACAGTCGCCCGCAGGCTGCCGGTGCGCCAGAGGCTCTTGATCGCCGTCATTCTGGAAGCCGGTTGGGAAATCCTGGAAAACTCCCCTTTTATTATCGACCGCTACCGCGAAGTAACCATTGCACTCGGCTATGTAGGCGACAGCGTGGTCAATTCGCTGAGCGATATCATGATGATGTCTGCCGGTTTCCTGCTGGCCGCGCGTATTCAGGTAAGGGTCAGCCTCGCGTTAATGGTGGTCGCTGAGGTGGGCATGCTGTTATGGGTGCGCGATAACCTGGTTCTGAATATCATCATGCTCATCCACCCCATCGCCGCCATCAAGGCCTGGCAAATGGCGGGCAACCCGCTCCCATAACGGCAATCGAGCGCCGTGCGCGCCTGTCCATAGATTTCTTGGCCTGACGGTCGCGGCTGTGGGTAGTTGCTCTGAGTGTCACTCAGCCCGCCGGCAACGATTCTCGTTGACCGCCGCAGCGATACAACTGTAGTATCCCCTATCGAATAAAAGAATTTCAAGAAATGAAAAACTTCCTGCCAAGCAGGAATTCCCGGTCGTTGCCGGGATCCATCTGAGGCTTGTTGGACAACTCACACCGATGAACATGGTCGGGCAAGCCTCGGTAAGGCAGCTGCAAACCCATTAAGTGAGCAATCCGCTTGCGCGCGCACATTGACCACGGAGGGATTCCAATGAACAGGGAAATGAGAGTCGTCTGGGCGCTTCTCATTATTTTGGCGCTGGCTTTTGCCGGTTCAGGGCTCCCGACCCAAGACGTTCAGGCGCAGAGCCAGGTCACGTCTCCTGAAAAATTCTTCGGCTTCCAGATGGGCGCCGACCGGAAGATAGCGCGCTGGGATAAGCTGGTGGAGTACTACCAGATTCTGGAGAAGGAGAGCGGCGGCAAGCTCAAGGTAATCAACATGGGCCCGACCGAGATGGGCAATCCCTTCCTCCTGTGCATTTTCACGTCGCCGGCAAACCTGAAGAACCTGGAAACGCTGCGGCAGAACAATCTCAGGCTCAGCGATCCGCGCGGGATTCCGGAAGCCGAGGCGAGGAAGATTGCGGCGGCGAGCAGACCGCTGGTTGCGATGACGATGAGCATGCACGCCACCGAGATTGGCGGGGCTCAGATGTCGCCCGAGCTCGCCTACGACCTCCTGACGCGAACCGATCCCGAGGCGCAGAGGATCCTCGACAACGTCATCTTCCTGCTCATTCCCTCCTTCAATCCGGACGGCGAGATCATGGTGACCGACTTCTACAACAAGTATCTCGGGACCGAATACGAAGGGTCGGGACCGCCGTGGCTGTACAACAAATATATCGGCCACGATAACAACCGCGATGCCCTTACGATGAACATGAAGGAGTCGCAGTACGCGGGCCAGGTGCTGTTCACGGAGTGGAAGCCCCAGGCGTATTTTGACTTCCACCACATGGGCAGCTATGGCGCGCGGATCTACTACCCGCCCTACGCGGAGCCGATTCGTCCGCTGGCCGATCCTCTGGTGTGGCGGGAATCGGCGTGGTACGGCGCCGAGATGGCGAACAAGGCGGAAGAGGCCGGACTGTCGGGGGTGATGAATGACGGCCAGTATTCGGGGTGGGGCCATTTCGGGTTTCACTGGATCACCCCGTTTCACAACATCGCCGGGATGCTGACCGAATCGGCGAGCGCGCGGCTGGCCACTCCGCTCTACATCGATCCGAGCCAGATCGCGAGCGCGGCGCGCAACCTCGAGCACCCGACACAGGAACAGATGAACTTCCCGAATCCGTGGCCGGGCGGGTGGTGGCGTCTCCGGGACATCGTCGAGCGCCAGAAGGTGGCGGCCTGGGCGCTGTTGGACTGCGTGGCGCGCAATTCCGAAACCATCGTCTGGGACACTTATCTGAAGGCGACCCGTCAGACGGAGCGGGGCGCCAAAGGCAATCCGGCGGCGTATGCGATCTCGACAAGCCAGAACGATCCGCTCACGCTCAACAAGTTGATCAACGCAATGCTCAACCAGGGCATCGAAGTGATGCAGTCCGCCAAAGGCTTCACCACGCCGGACGGTGTGATCTATCCCGCCGGCTCCTTCTACGTGGCGCTGGCACAGCCCAAGATGGGACTCATCCGATACCTGCTGGGTGAGACGCACTACCCGGACAACGAGTGGACGCGGCAGCAGGACGGGACGCCGATCAGGCCCTATGACATGGGCCAGGACGTGCTGGCCGAATACATGGGCATCAAAGCCGACCCGTTGGGCGCGGCGCTGAAGGCCGATTTTGCGAAGGTCGCCACCCGGATCGAGCCGGCCGGCAAGGTGGCCAAGGGTCCTGCGGGTTACGTTATCGATGGGCGGCTTAACGACGCTTTCAAGGCGATGAACCTGCTCTTTGACCGGAACGTGCCGATGCGGCGCGCCGATGGGGATGGAGACGGCGTGCGGCGGGGCGATTTCCTGGTGGCGGCGTCGGCGCCCGATTCGTTGGTCGCGGATGTTGCGAGGCAGACCGGGGTCGATTTCAGCCCGCTGAAGGCGGAGCCGAAGCAGGCCCACGATCTGAAGCGGCTGCGGATCGGCATGTATCAGCGCTATCGGGGCGGCAACATGGACGAGGGCTGGACGCGCTTTCTTTTTGAAGGGCAGTTCATGTTCCCGTTCAGGAGCGTCTATGACGCCGAGATCAGGAAGGGCAATCTCAACGCCAATTATGATGTGTTCATCTTTGCGGACGACAGCACCGGCACCATTACCGGCGAGCCCGACGGAGGCAGAGGGGGCGGAGGGGGCCGCGGCGGATTTGCCGGCGTTCCCGACTCAACACCGCCGGAGTACCGGAGCGGCATCGGCAACGATGGCGTGAACGCGATCAGGGACTTTGTGGCCAAGGGCGGCACCCTGATCACGCTCGGCGGGGCCACCGATTTCGCGATCACCCGGCTGGGCTTGCCGGTCCGCAACGTGGTGGCCGGCCTGAGCACCAAGGAGTTCTTCTGTCCCGGATCGACTTTGCGTGTGAAGGTCGACACCACAAATCCCCTGGCATACGGGATGCCTGAAGACGCCCTGGTGCTGTTCCACTACAGCCCGGCTTTCGATGTGGCGGCGACCGAACACAACGAAAAGAACCAGATCATCGTTCGCTATACCGATCGCAATGTCGAGCGGAGCGGCTGGCTGAACGGCGAGAAATACATTGCCGGCAAGACGGCCATGGCCTCGATCGCCTTTGGGGAGGGCAAAGTGATTCTCATCGGGTTCCGGACCCAGAACCGGGCGCAGACTCACGGCACCTATAAATTTCTGTTCAACGCGCTGGTGCGCTAGCCGCGAATTTCGGCCCGATTCTCTCTTCCGTGTTGTTATAATTCGAGTTGTCGATAAGCATATACGAGCACGCAGGATCTGGACCTTCGTTGGAGTAGAGTGATTGGCCGCCCCACGGGGCGCTGGCGAGGCTCGCATGGCGGTTTTCGGGAAGTGCTTTCTGGCGCTGTTTCTCGCGTTGCTGTTGCCGCAGGGGGCGGTCCAGGATCGGGTGCGTGCGCTCTATTACGAGGCGCTGGCGGCCGCTCCGACCGTCGGGCTTCCCGGACTGGTGCGCAGGCTGGACGCGATCGCAAACGAGACACCCTCTTCTCCGTTCTTTCCTGACCTGCTGGAAACCATTCACGCAATCGGGTTGCTTCACCCGGGATCGGTGCCGGATCTACCGGCGCGGCTGAAGGCGCTCACGGAGCGCGGGGCCGGGAATCCGGGGTTGGCAAAGGTGCTCAGGCGCATTGAAATCCTGCGGGCTTATTACCAGGCGGCGGTTCACGGCCAGGCGGACAGCGCGGCCGCCACCCTCTCTGATCCGGTGTTCGAGGGCTCTCTTCTCGGCGTGCAGGCACAGGCGGACGCCGCCCTGCGCGCGCGGGATTACAGGCGCGCGGAGTCACTGGCCCGCCAGGTTCTCGAGGCCGACCCGTATTCGCCGCTCCTTGCGAACGCCCACATGATTCTGGGGCTCGGCGCTTCGTTCCAGGGAGATGCCGGCGCCGCCACACGGCATTTCCGGCATGCGCTTGCAGTTACGGAATTGCCGACCATCTATGGCGACACCCGGAACTTTTTATTTACTTCTTATCGTTTCTCCTTGCCTTCTCCCGCTCCTGTCGGAGCGATTTTTGATGAGGTTGTGCCGGTGCGCCTCGAAGGTTTCACGGGGCTCAAGGATCCGCAATCCCTCGCGTTGAGCGCTGGGGAGTTCATTCTCGTCGATAAAGAGCAGATCGTGCGGATAACTCCGGCGGGAAAGGTTGTCGAGGCAAGGGCCGCGCGCAAGATCGTCGATGTGGCCAACACGGGGGAGGGACGGCTCTATTCCCTCACCGAGGATGGCATTGATCTTGGGAGCGGGAGCTTCGTGCCGCTCTCAGTGAGCACCGCCGGCAAGCCCAGATCGCTCAGGAGGCTTCGATCCCTGGCGGTTGACGATCGCGGGGATGTGTACCTTCTCGATCAGGACGCCGGCTTGCTGCGGGGCCACGCCGACGACGGCGGGAATCTGGCCCTGACGGTCCTGTCCCCGGTTCGGGGAGGCCTCGTCAGGATCGGCGCGCGCGGCGATCTGTTTGTGCTGGATGCGGCCGGAAAAGGCATTCAGATCTTTTCCCGCGAAGGAAGCCAGATATCCGGCGTGGTACCCGCGCCGGTGTCGGGGAAAGAGGGGACCATTCAATCGTTTGCTCTTGACCTGTTGGACCATCTCTACGTTCTCGACAGCAATTCCATACAGATCTTTGCGATTAAGAGCGAGGGCGCCGGCCCGGGCTATCAACCGGTCAGCACGATCCCCCTGGAGCCGCGCCCGCCTTATAAGAATCTGCGCGTTCTGGGGATCACCATGACCGGCGAAATGGTGACGACGGGGAAAAACGAGGATACTTGGATCTATATCCGATGAGATCAAGACTGATTGGCTTCGTTCTGCTGATCCTGGCAGCGCCTCTGGCCGGGCTCCTCCCCCAGACGGGGGCGCCGCCGATCCTCGACATCGGCAGGATGGAACAGACTCTGAAGGAAGCTGGAGATCTGCAATCCGCTCAGCCGCAGGCAGTGGCGGAGAAGCTGGCTCCGCTCCTTGCCGTCCTGCGCCCGTTGCGCCAGAACGGGACGCTGACCGCGGATGGCGCCAGGATCCTTCAGGATTCCCTCCTGCTCCTGATGCGCACTCAGAGCATGCTGCTGCTTCCCGAAGTGGAAATTACCGCCCTGTTCCGGGAACTCCTGAACACCAATCCTAAAATCGACGAGAGCATCTTCAATCCCCGCGAAAAGCTGCTGCTGGGAAAAATCCGGTCGGCGGAAACAGGAAATGTCGAGTTGCAGACCACCCCCCCTGCGGCTGTAATCTCCTATCTGGGAACGGAGCTGGGCAAAACCCCGGCGGACCTGCCGCTTCTTGCGGGGACATATCGATTTCAGCTGCGCCTGACGGGTTATGTCGATCAGGACCTGGAATTGACCGTCCGGCCCGCGGAATCGCTGACCGAAATCCGCACGCTTCGCCGCCGTACGGTGGAAATCCCGATTTCCGTCAATGCGCCGGCAACCACGGTTCTGCTCAACGGGCAGGCACAGGGAGAAAGTCAGGCATATGCCGCCTGGTTGGCTGCTTTGCCGGAAGACCGGCGGCAGGCCTATGCATCGATCGTTCAAAAGTGGGATGTCGACCGGGCGACCGTGGGCTTTTTCCGGCTCCGGGAAGTCCCGGTTGGCGAGGCCCTCAAGATCGAGTTTCAGGCTGCATGCTATGAGCCGCTTGCCATCCAGCTTACAATTGCCGACCAGGAAATAGACTGGTCACAACCGGTAGTGGCCCGTGCCGAGCTCAGACGGGTCGAATTGAAGCGGGACACCGGATATGTGGAAATCTCCTCCACGCCTTCAGGGGCGGAGGTCTGGCTTGACGGCGCCCTGCAGGGCCAGACCCCGTTAGGGAAGGACGTCTGTGTCGGCAGCCACCGGATCCAGGTGCTGCACAAGGCGGGCCAGTATGTTCAGGAAGTCAATGTGCGGCGCGGCCAGGCTTCAAAGGTGAGCGGAGACATCAAGCCCGCGCTTGCTTTCCTCGGCATGTACCGGCTCGACCCGAAGGCAGGGAATCCGGTGCCGGTGAGTACCGATTGGGCGACGGTCGCCAGACGAATCGCCCTGCGCAGCACTGCATTTGTCGATCCGCGGATCTCGCCCGAGGATATCGGCTCCCTGCTGAAAAAGGACAAATTGCCCATCGAGCAGCTGCTGCAGGACGATCGGAGGACCGGGGACCTCGAGCTGCTGCTGCGAAGAGTAGCCGCCGCCGTCGGCCGCGCCGATCTGCTGCTGATCGGCATGCGCGCGGAAAGCAAGTGCAGCTTCCGGCTATATAATACGCTGCATCCGATTCCGGACACGATCGAAGTCCCCGATCTGGACGATGCGTCCCTCGATTTTCTGATTTCCGGGCTCAACGCTGCGGGCCGGACCGGCCTGCGTCTGCGGATGACGGACCTCGGCGCCGTCCTGATGGATTCGCCCAGGGGCCTGATCGTCCAAGCGGTTTCGGGATCGGCCGGGGCCGGAAGAACCGAGCTCGCATTGGGGACCGTCGTCAGGACCGTTGATCAAAAACAGATGAAATTCAGCGAATTTCAGAACTACCTGCGCTCGAAACAGCCCGGGCAATCCGTGGCGCTGGAGGTGCATAGCGGCAAGGATGCCGCCACAGTCGTTCCGGTCACTCTCCGATCCGCCTGGGCCGAATATCCGTGGAGCATGCCGGACGGGTTCACCAATGCGGTGATTGCCATGCTGGAGCACCTCGCAGAACGCGATCCCGTGTCGGACGAAGCGAAATATGCCGGTCTGGGCCTGGCCCGCGGGTTCATGAAGCAGGGGGAGTGGAAGGTGGCCCTCGAGTATCTGGCCAAAACCAACCTGGAACCTTACAAATCGGGTGTTTGTCCCGGAACCGTCCTCTATTATCAGGGGCGGTGTTACGAGGAGATCGGGGAACGCGCCCAGGCTGAGAGTTATTACACCCGCGCCAAAGATTATGCGGATGCCACCCTGGGCCTCCCTGATGGTCCATCCGTTCCGGCGCTTGCGGAACAGCGCATCCAGTCCATGAAGAAGCCCGCCAAGTGAGAACGCGCCACGCGCGAGAGGTTCACAGAAAGACTTTCCCTGCAATCCTCGCGGAAGCTATGATAGCCCCAAATCAATTCCGGTGGCATGGCGCGGAAGTCGCAGAATCGCGGGGTGGCAGTGGGTATCCATCTGAGGCACGGCAATCAGACGTTCCGGATTCTGCGCTGGGGGGAAAGTCACGCGCTCGAGAGCCTCGTGGTTTCTCCCGATGCGCCGCACGCTCTTGAATTTCTGCTTCCGTTCAGTCCTGACCCTTCCATGATGCTGCGGTTCTGAGATCTGCTTGCCGAGCAGGAGGGTATCGGGGACGTGTCCCGTTATCACGACCGTGGCGTTCTTGAACGCTAACCCGGATTATTCATGAAGGAGAGAATGAAAAACATTTCAGGACACGGATGAACGCGGATGCACACGGATCCGATCCGTGTTCTTCCGTGTCCAAGAATCATCTGCAATCAGCGATTTCTGGCGCCGTATGCTATTGCATATTCGTTGGCGAAGGAAGTTCATGAATAATCCGGGCTAAGGACCGGACCCGAACCCGGAAATATGTCGATTGGATCCTGGATCAAAACAAAAAGACGCATCGGCGCAAGGACGCGGTGCGCGACGCGGCGTATACAAACTGCCCCGAGGATTGCGGCGGCATCCGGCCGGGCCAGGACAATCCCAGCCAATACATGAGCAGGGCATTCGGTCATGGCGATCGCCGCCTGCGGGCCCTGGCCGGCAGCGGCGGACAACGATGTGGAATCGATCGCCACCGTCGTTCACGATGACCCAGGCAGGTGGAAGCCGAGTATTTCGAGGCCCTGGCGGGCCGGGCAGGCGTTTATTTTCACCCTTCCCATATCGCCGGAGATGGGTACCGGGTGCGTGCCACGCTCCGGTTCAAGAAATGCCCCGGGTACGACTTTCCGAATCTCGAAGTTCTGGCGCGCCGGTACCCGCTGGATCTGGGCGGGTCGACAGTGCCTGAGCACCTGTTGGCCCGATACCGGCCGGATGGATCCGATGCGCAGGTTATGCTGGTTTGGGCCGAAACGGCGGGCGGTGCGGTCGCCATTTACCGGC
This sequence comes from Terriglobia bacterium, assembly GCA_963824985.1. Classification (GTDB taxonomy): domain Bacteria; phylum Acidobacteriota; class UBA6911; order UBA6911; family UBA6911; genus JAFNAG01. Next base: position 262,340 of record CAWGRQ010000024.1, on the reverse strand, counting down.
GGTTGGACCCGGCGGAAGACCCCGGAGCCGGTGGCGAGCGGGAGCTGCTCTTGAAACGCCCGGGCCCGCTGCTGGCGATGGAGCTGCTGCCGGTCGGGGGCGAGTCCGTGGATGCCCTTTTCGGACCTGCGGGGACATCGGGAAAATATTCCTACCTGAGAATTCCGCTGGCGGGGGGGGAGCCGGCAATCGAGCGCTCATTCGATGCGCCGGCAGGCAATGCGGACGGCTGGGCGATTGCAGGTTTGCGGGCAGACGGATTTGCAGTCATCGGATACCTCGGCAGTGTCATCAAAAGGTCATTTTCGGAGCAGCTCCTCATGCGCCCGTGGCCACGCAAAAGCAATTGACATCACCCCTCCGGCATACATAGAGTGGCAGCACGCCTGAAGAGGTAAGCTGCCGCATCGGCAGATCGTCGCGAGGGGGCGCCCCCGAGCGCAGAACCATTGGAGGATATGAGCATGAGCAGGAAAATGAAACGCCGGGAATTTGTTTTCACCACTGCGGCCGTCGGGCTGTCGGCTGCTTCAACAGGCACCATTTTCGGGCAGGCCCCCGCGGTCGTGACACGCCCGGGCGTCAAACCGCTCGTGATCTCATCCGCCAACGGGCATCGATTCAAGAATGGCGGGTCGCAGACCTGCGTAGAAAAGGCATTTTCCATGATCATCAAGGGGGCTGATGTACTGGATGCGGTGATTGCCGGGGTCAATATCGTCGAGTTGGATCCCGAGGATTCGAGCGTCGGCTATGGCGGCCTTCCCGATGCCGACGGAGTGGTGCAACTGGACTCCTGTTGCATGCATGGCCCGCTGAAGCGCGCCGGCGGAGTGGCGGCTCTTGAAGGCGTGCGCACTCCGTCGCTGGTCGCCAGAGCCGTGATGGACAGTACGGATCACCACCTCCTGGTCGGAAAGGGAGCCCAAAGCTTTGCCCGCAGCATGGGATTCAAGATCGAGGACGATCTCAATACTGAAAGGTCGCGCCGCGCCTGGCTCGAGTGGAAGCGCCGCACCGATCCCGAACACTACCTCGATCCCAAGAAGCGCATCGAGGCCGGGCTTGAGGCGGCTCAGCAGATGGCCAGGGAAGGCCTGATCGATATGGAGCACCTCTGGGGCACGATCAACTGCGACGCCATCAATGCCAAGGGAGAAATCTGCGGCGTCACCACCACCAGCGGTCTGTCCTTCAAGATTCCGGGCCGGGCCGGGGATTCCCCGATTCTGGGGGCGGGGCTATATGTGGACGGCGATGTCGGCGCCGCCGGATCCACCGGCCGCGGGGAAGCTAACCTTTACAACCTGACTTCTTATCTGATCGTCGAGGGGATGCGCCGCGGGCTGCATCCCAAAGATGCAGGGATGGAGGGGTTGAAACGGATCAAGGCGAATACAATTGAAAAGCGGCTCCGGAAGGAAAACGGCGATCCCAATTTCGGCATCAATTTTTACATGCTCAACGCCAAGGGGGAGCATGCCGGGGTTACGATGTTCGCCGGCCCGGGGGCGCGCTACGCGGTCTGTACGGAGAAGGGAGCCGAGCTCGTGCAGCTGGAAGCGCTGCTCCCCGGATAGCCCGGGCCGGTCATTCCTGCGCGGGCATGCCCGCGCAGGGGTCTTGCGGCGGGTCAGCGGGCGTTTCGGAGTTGTTCCCGATAAGTGCGGCGCAGCTGTGTGAAAAAACTGTCGTATCGGCCGCTGCGAAAGTCCGGAAATGACCAGGGGAAGGCCTGCCAGGCGCCCGCGGAATAGTGCAGCGTTACTTCTCCGTAGATCCCCTCCGAAAGCAGAATCCGGTGGTAAAAGTTTTTCGTGGTAGCCAGGACGATCTTGGATTCCTCGAGATATCCGGGATCGAGATTCACCGGCCGGGGCACGCGCCGGCAATCCGATGCCAGGGCCGCTTCCAGGTCCTGGGTGGCTTTTTTGATGGCCGGGAGGCGAGCGGGAGCGATCAGCATCCGAAAGGCCAGAAAGTGCCGGCGGATCGGGATTCCCATCTCCGCATCGTAGTAATGCGTCAGGTCGAAGGGGAAATCGTCGCTCCTCGCGTCGACGGGACCGAACAGAGTCTCGAGGCGAGCCCGAATAAGTTCCGCCATTTCGGGCAGGGAAGTCAGTACCCCGCAAAAAAGCTTTACTGGCGGAGGCTCAATTATTTTCCCCATGATCTTCAAGGCCACTGAAATTGAACGAGGATCGCAATCATATCCCAGCCCGCCTGATTCTTGAAGAAAGGATTGCGGGGCATCTCGGGACAAGGAAAAGCACGGGCTGGGCTGTTGCGCCGTCCTTTTCAAGCCCGCAAGTGCCCTGCACACGGATCCAATCCGTGTTCATCCGGGAGCTGTAATGTCCTGTTCCGAAAATTAACTCTACATCCACCAGCCATCGGGGTCGGAATCGGGATCGCAATCGCTATCGATATCGAAACGGGACTGACCCCGATTCCGATAGCGATCCCGACGGTATCTCCTCTGCTGCCAGTCTTTTTCATGCGTCACCGGGTGCGCCGCGGCGCATGAGAGACTGCTTCGTGAATAATGCGGGCTAATGCGCCGTAGGCAGGGGGGGGCGCATAGCGCGTGGGATCGGGAACGCCGGCCTCAACAAAGCCGCGCCGCCGGAGAATACATGAATCGCAGGAGCCGCAGGCGAGCCCTTCCGGAGTAGGGTCATAGCAGCTGTGAGTCGGGGAGAAATCGACGCCGGCCTCGACGCCGGCCCGGATGATCTCGGCCTTGCTCATGTGTAGAAGTGGTGCATGGATGCGGTACTGCGCTTTGCCTTCCACCCCGGCTCTGGTGGCGAGCCGGGCCAGACGTTCGAATTGCTCCAGGAATGCGGGCCGGCAGTCAGGGTAGCCGGAATAGTCAATGGCGTTGGCGCCGATAAAAATATCCTGCGCCTGCAGGGTTTCGCACCAGGCAAGGGCACAGCTCAGGAAAATGGTGTTGCGGGCCGGCACATATGTGATCGGGATGTCCGCCGCCATCGTGGCGTGGCTGCGCCCTTTGGGCACTTCAATGTTGTCGGTCAGGGCCGATCCGCCAAAAGCACGCAGGTCGAAGCGGATGATGATGTGCCGGACGGCTCCGAGCGCGGCCACCACCCGGCGTGCCGCCTCAAGTTCGCAGACGTGGCGCTGGCCATAATCAAAGGTCAAGGCATAGATGTCGAATCCCGCGGCCCGCGCCAGCGCCATGGTGGTGGTGGAGTCGATACCGCCGCTGGCCAGAACCACTCCCGGATTTTCAGGTTTGCTCATGAACCACTCCGCCCGCATTCGCCCCGCGCTCCCGGCATTGTCTGATTCCAAACGGTCTTCGTGGCCTTCGCGGTTCGCCTGCCGTGACCCTCTTTTTAGAGTGCAGGCCGCGGCCCTCCATTGCGGCTCCGTCCGGACTTGCCGGTATGATAAACTAAAATATTTTCGAGGGAATCATGCTGCAAATCAAGGGCCTCGGCAAGGCGTTTCGGGGTGACTGGCTTTTCCGCCTGCTGGACTTTCAGATCAATGAGCGGGATCGCATCGGACTGGTGGGGGACAACGGCACCGGGAAGTCCACGCTTATGAAGATCCTGGCCGGCTCGTTGACTCCCGATGAGGGGGAAACGATCGGCGCCCGAGAACTGAGTTTCGGCTATCTGCCGCAGGACGGATTGTTTGCGCGCGGTAAAACACTGTTCGAGGAAGTGATATCCGTATTTGATGGCTTGCGAAGCCTGGAGCAGGAGTGCCGCAGGCTGGAACACATTCTTGCCGACCTGCCCCATGACAGCCAGGAGTACGACCGGACCAGCGAGCGCTATTCCACTCTGACGCAGCAATTCCAACTGCGGGGAGGCTATGCGCTCGACGCCAGGGTCGGCGCGGTTCTGAACGGCCTCGGATTCTCCCGGAACGACTGGTCCCGCCAGTGCGAGGAGTTCAGCGGCGGCTGGCAGATGCGCATCGCGCTCGCGAAGCTCCTGTTGCAGCAGCCAAGCCTGCTGCTGCTGGACGAACCGACGAATCACCTGGACCTGGAATCGCGCAACTGGCTCGAAGGGTACCTGCAGGAATACCCTCACGCACTGCTGCTGGTGTCGCATGACCGCTATTTCCTGGATGCCACGATTCGGCGCGTCCTCGAGATCCGCAACCGAACGGTTCACTTTTACAAGGGCAACTACCAGGACTTCATCCGGCAGAGAGAGGAACGAGTGGCGCAATTGGTGGCCGCTTACGAAGCGCAACAGCGCGAAATCGCACGCATCAAGGTCTTTGCCGACAAATTCCGCTACAAGGCGACCAAGGCTGCCCAGGTGCAGAGCCGGCTCAAGGAGCTGGAACGCATGGTTCCGATTGAACTGCCCCCGGAGGCCAAACCGATTCACTTCCGTTTTCCGGAGGGCCCGAGGACCGGCCGGGTCGTTATCGAACTGGCGGAGGTCACGGCGGGCTATGGAGACACCGCGATCTTCACCGGCTTGAATCTGATTCTGGAGAAGGGGGAGCGGGTGGCTCTGGTCGGGCCCAATGGCGCCGGAAAGTCCACTCTGATGAAGATACTCGCCGGGCGGCTGCCGCTGCTGTCGGGGAGCCGCAAGGAAGGGCACAACGTGCTGGTGTCGTTTTTCTCGCAAGATCAGGACGACCTGCTGGCATCGGGAAAAACCGTGTGGCAGGAGGTTTTTGAAATCGCGCCCGCCTATATCGTGCCTCAACTGCGGACTCTGCTCGGCTGTTTTCTGTTTGGTGGCGATGCTGTCGAAAAGCCGGTTTCCGTTCTCAGCGGCGGTGAAAGGAGCCGCCTGGTGCTTTGCAAGCTCCTGCTGTCGCCAGCAAATTGCCTGCTTCTTGATGAGCCGACGAATCATCTGGATATCCGGTCCAAGGACATCCTGATGGACTCGTTGCGGGAGTATGGCGGCACGATTGTTTTTGTAAGCCATGACCGTTACTTCCTGGACGGGTTGGCCACGAAGGTTATCGAGGTGGGCAACTCCACGGCGGTTTCCTATCTGGGAAACTATGAAGACTATCTGTTCAAGAAAAAGGCTGAGATGGAAGCGACGGCGCCGCGGCAGGTCGATGCGCAGGGCGATGGCGGGCCGGCGCGCGGCGACAATGAAAACGTCCGCGAGCGTTCCAGGAAAAAGGTCAATCCGTACCGGATTCGCCAGGTGACCGAGAAGATCTGGGCCGTGGAGGAATCCATTCACACGCATGAGACCCGCATCGCGGTTCTCGGGCAGAGGCTGGCCACCGAGGAGCTTTATCGCGATTACACGCTGTTCCGCGCCACCATGGAAGAGCATGAGCGACTTCAGGCGGAGCTCGCGGTGTTTATGGAGGACTGGGAAAAACTGCAGGCCGAACTCACAAACCTCCAGGCCTGAAGCCGGCCATTAAAAATAGTGGACGTACACCCCTGATATAGGACAATATTATTATTGTCCCGTCCGGTAAGGAATCGAAGGCACCCAGGGTGTCCGATTCCTGCATGCCGGGAGGACTTCCGGGTTGCGGCTGGAGTGATGGAGCCCGCGATTTTCCGGATCGGATCATGAGGTCGGGTGCATTGGGTTGAGTGGGCGCATCCTGACTTTCTGCAGAGAAAAGAGCGACGCGTTCGAGGTCACTCTCTCAGGGCATTCCTGAGGCCGTCATCTCTGCGAGTGATTTCTCACGCCTGAAGTCCGGGATTTTGTGGCGCCGCGAGTCGTCACCTCTGGATGCACTTAATTTCAGCTTCACGGCTTTTTGTCATCCCAGAACCAACGCCGCTCATGGATTTGGACTATCCAGTGGTTCCCGGAACGATCGTCCGGGGATGTGTGATACAATAAAAAAGCCATCCCTAGCAGGTCTTCTCAAGTAAAGCGTGATTAAGGAGGAAAATGAGCAGAAAGTATCGTCAGCACGGGTACCAGGACAACGACCGTGACCGAAGGCCGAAACCGCCACCGCGACCAAAGGGAGCCGGGGGGCGGGTGGAAACCCGATTTCACCTGATCACCCGGTGCAACAACTGCGCCGCGGAAATAATTGTTACCGATAAGATCCAGGTGACGGACACCTGCAAGAGCTGCGGCACCGATCTGCACACCTGCCGGAATTGCCTGAACTTCGATCCTTCCGCGCGCAACGAGTGTACCAAGCCGGTTGAAGTGCGCGTGACCAATAAGAGCATCAACAACATCTGCACGTCTTTCGAAGCCAAAGTCCTGGTCGAGAAGCAGGGAAGCGGTGCGGCTCCTCCCAAGCCTGAGAACAGCCACCGACAGGCATTTCTGGATCTTTTCAAAAGCTAGCCCCCATTCACATCTACCCTTGAACTGCCCGGATTCATCTGTTAGAAAGCAGGTTGGAGAAAGGGTACCGGATGGCAGCAGGCAGCAGGACCTCGCGTCGCACACTCATGCAGGCGGGGATTGGCGCCATCCTGGCCCTGCCGGCGGCCTGGCGCCGGGCCTCCGGCGCGGTCATCGAAACCAGCGCGAAGCTCCACATTTCGAATCGCATCAGCCCCAGGAACCGGCGCCGTCCACTACGGCCACATACACTCTACATCGTATTGCACACTACCGAGGGGGCACAAACCGGCTCGCTTGACAAGGTCTGGCGCCTGGGAGAGGCCCATTACTTCGTAGCCGCCGACGGCAGCGTATTCAGGATCGTTGATCGCGCCCGGATCGCCACGCATGCAGGGAGAAGCATGTGGGAGGGACACCGGAATATTGACAATTATTCCATTGGTATCGAAGTCGTGGGCTTTCATGACCGTGAGATCAGTTCAGCGCAATATTCGGCCCTGCGGCAGTTGCTGGCGGAGTTGAAATCGTTGTATCACATTCCGGACCGGGGTGTGCTGACGCACTCAATGGTTGCCTATGGGCGGCCGAACCGGTTCCATTCCGGCGATCACCGCGGGCGCAAGCGATGCGGCATGATTTTCGCGCGGCCCGAGGTCCGGACCAGGCTTGGTCTGGCCGCCAAGGCGACGCGCGATTCGGATGTCGAAGCCGGACGTCTCATCGTTGCCGACGCCCAGCTCTATCGCTTCCTGTTTGCACGTCCGGCGGCGACGCCGAGTGATGCGGTCTCGGACCAGAAACCGGTTCCGATTCCCCCGGAATCAAACATCGTCACCAGAGAATCGACCCCTTGGTATATTGCGCGGGAACAATACGCCAGCCCGAGCACGACGTATGTTTTTCCCGACGGCAGACGCTTACGTGGCAATCAGATTTCCGACTGGAGTCGGATTCCCGAAGGGACCCGCGTGCTGGTCGCCGAAGGCGATGCCCAGGAGGAACAGCCCATGGAGGGCTTTCGCGAAATCGGAGTTGATGGCGACACGGCGCGTGCCCTGGCCGGGGACGCGTTCGACCAGGCGACCACCATTTACTTTTTCCCTGATGGGCTGATCAGGACCGGGAGCGAACTGAGTAGCGGAAGGTCGACCCGAACGCTCCTGGATCGCCTCCCGTGCGGAACCCGGGTACTGGTCGGCTATGTTTATGGCGGCTACGTGAAAACCAGACGGCTCCCCAGCAGTATCGCCGGAATCATGTGGAACTACCCCTCCACATTTTATCGATTTCCGGATGGCCGCATCGTCAGCGGCGACGGGATCCATGACGCTGCCATCCCGCCGCGCACACTCATCTTCTATCAAAACTAGGAGCCAGTCCGAGGATTAGGATGGATTGCGCGCATGGGGCTTGCGCGGCGAGCGCAAGGCGCGAGGGGGAGGCGATGTCCTTGCGCATCGTTGACGACGAGCAACGCAGCGATCGCCGCGCAACCCCCATGCGCCCTTCGGATTCCGGCGGCGCAGGGGCATCTGCGGCGTTGGCGCTCCTCGACGATGTACAGCCACATCGCCTGCGTCTCCGCCTGGCATCTGCCCCCGCCAGGAGCGCCGCAGGCGCGACGGTGCTCGGAACGCGGCCCCTCATAATTCCCGGACAGGCTCCTAGCCCGCCGAAAACCTCGAGACCTTTTCCTGGCGCCCCCTCGAACCTCCACGCCTGAATATCCGGCATGGATTGCATGGTCCCTGCAGGGAATGGCGACACGGGTGTCGACATAATCCACACTTTTGGCGCACAAGCTTCGGCCGTCAGACGGTGATCTCCACGCCTTCACCTGAATAAATAACGACATACGGGCATTCCGGCGCGGCAATCAATTCGGTACGGGATTTGCGAGACCTCCGTGCGTGGAGGTCGGAAATTTCGGGCCCGGCAGTTTGCCAAGGGTTCGCGCAAAAATGAGTTGGCGTTTTGGCGCGAGCACCGTCGCACCTGTGGTGCTCCTGGGGTGGGCAGATGCAAGGCGCCGCGACGCAGGCGATGTGGTGACATCTCCGAGGAGCGGCAACGCCGCAGATGCGCGCCCGCAGCCGTGCCCCGCAGGGTTGCGGCACCACGGCGTGTGGAGCCTGGGGATATATTGCAGCAAAAGGCATGCGCAAAACAAAATGTTAGAGTTACGCCTGGGGTCGCAACAAAATGCCAAGTTATTTTTGCGCGAGCCCTAAGGGGGGCGGAATCTCCGGCCCGGCGAAGAGTGGAGGAGGGCATGAGGTGCCCTTATCTTATTGATACGCGCGTCAAGTATTGCCGCGTTTCGGAATTCAAAAAGATGATCCTGTTGGGATCGGAGCCGTCCGGACCCGAAAAATGCTCGACGCCCGGTTATCTCGAGTGCGACGTTGCCAGACAGCACGGGGTGATGTTGCCCGTGCAGGCCTGCTGCCCGCATTTGCAGGAGGCGCCGGCGCAATATTGTGCCGCCGCTCCCATGATCAAATTCATCCCCCGGAGCGGGGAGCAGCTCTCGTCGTGCGTCGGGGAGAGTTACCGCGCCTGTGAATATTACTGCCGGCGCGCGATGCAGGGAAATCGTGAGCGGCCCCGGGGCGCGCATTGACTGGAGGAAGAGGTTGATGGACATCCAAAGGAAGATGAAACATCAGCGTGAAGCGCATCCTGATTGGGCGCACCAGATCGCGCAGCTGCCCGGATGCGAGAAGCTGTTCTCGTGCATTCAGTGCGGCACGTGTTCCGGCACTTGTCCGCTGTCCATCTACATGGACTACACGCCGCGGCGCATCATTAATCTGGTTCGTGAGGGTTTCCGGGAAGACGCGCTGGCTTCGCAGACCATCTGGTTGTGTGCTTCCTGCTATTCCTGCGGCGCTCGTTGCCCGCAGAAGATTCAGCTCACGGATGTCATGTACAGCCTGAAACGGGAAGCGATCAAAGATGGTTTCTACCCGAAGCGATTTCCGATCCCGATCCTGGCGCGCGAATTTCAGCGCATGGTTTCGCGCCGCGGCCGCAGCTCGGAATTGTGGCTGGTCATGCGAATGGCGCTGAAGTCGAATCCCCTGATTCTGGCCACCATGATGGGGACCGGCTGGAAGCTGTTCCGGACCGGGGAGAATGGAACTTAGGCGGGACAAAATCAAGCGGGTGGACGAACTGCCCCGCAAGAGTGCCAGGACATTGGAGGTGCACTGATGGCGGACGCATACACGTATTTCCCCGGCTGCAGCATGAATGGCCAGGCCGTTGCCTATGATGAAAGTCTGCGGACGTTGTTCCGGACGCTGGGGGTCGGCTTGCAGCCGTTGGATGACTGGAACTGCTGCGGTGCCACTTCCTACATGTCGATCGACGAGGGCTCCGCGTTTGCCTTGTCGGCTCGGAATTTCTCACTGGCCAAGCAGGCGGGAGTCGACGAATTGCTGGCTCCCTGCGCCGCCTGCTACCTCGTGCTGCGCAAGACCCAGGACTATATCCAGCGCTATCCTGAAATCCGGAAGCACGTGAGCGAAAGCCTCCGTGCGGCTAACCTGCCCATTGTGGATTCGATTGCGATCCGTCATCCGCTCGAGGTGCTCTATAACGATTTTGGTCTGGAACGGATTCGCTCCAAGGTAACTCGGAAATGGCAGGGAGGCCCGGTGGCCTGTTACTACGGGTGCCAGGCGGTGCGGCCGTACTATGAGGTGGACAAGCCTGTAGATCAGACCCGCATGGATGAACTGCTCGAGGCCGCCGGCATACCCACTGTTCCCTATTCCCTGAAGACCAAGTGCTGCGGGGGGTCGCTGACCGGCACGATTCCCCAGGTAGGTTTGCGTCTGAATGCCATCCTGCTGAAGGAGGCGGTTCGCAAGGGGGCCCAGGCCATAGTGACTCTCTGTCCCCTCTGCCAGTTCAACCTGGATGCCTACCAATCCGAGATTCGCAAGCAGACGCATCAGGACCTCGATGTGCCCGTTTTCTACTTCACTCAATTGCTTGGCTGGGCGCTGGGCGGGGATCCGCGCGATCTGGGAATCCAACGGGGTATTTCGGGTACCGCCGCCATCAAACAATGGTTCCGTCCGGCAAAGGAGGTTGCGGCTCATGTCTGATACCAATGGCACGGCTCGAATCGGCGTGTACATCTGCCACTGCGGCACCAACATCGCGGGAACGGTCGACGTGAAACATGTGGCGAATTATGCGGCCGGCCTGCCCGGAGTTGTGGTCTCCCGCGAATACAAGTACATGTGCTCCGACCCCGGGCAGGAACTGATCCGCTCGGATGTGCGCGACCACCAGCTCAACCGCGTCGTGGTCGCGTCCTGTTCGCCGCTCCTGCATGAGCACACTTTCCGCAACGCCGTCGAAAAAAGCGGGCTGAATCCTTACTACAGCCATATGGTGAACATCCGGGAACACGACTCCTGGGTGCATCCCGACGATCGGGAGGCGGCCACGCGTAAAGCAAAGGACCTGGTGCGCGCGGCCGTGCGCAGGATTCGCTATCACCGGCCCCTGGAGAAGGGTTATGTTGCCATCGATCCCAATGTCCTGGTGGTTGGGGGCGGCATTGCCGGCATCCATGCCGCGCTTACGATGGCCAATGCCGGCAAACATGTCTACCTGGTCGAGCGCGATGCCACCATCGGCGGGCACATGGCCAAGTTCGACAAGACATTCCCCACCCTGGACTGCGCTGCCTGCATCCTTACCCCAAAGATGACCTCGGTCAAGGCACACCCGAACATTACCCTGCTGACGATGTCCGAGGTTACTGGAGTCGAGGGGTATGTCGGCAACTACGACGTGACCGTGACTCGCCACCCGCGCTATGTAAACGAGGATCTTTGCGTGGGTTGCATGCAGTGTGTCGAAGCGTGCGTTTACAAGCAGCCCCGGTTCGACGACGAGTTCAACATGGGACTGGGCAAGCGCAAGCCGGTCTATATCCCGTTCCCCCAGGCGGTGCCCCAGGTGGTGCTGATCGATCCGGAGACCTGCATCGAGTTCAAAAAGGGAACGTGCAAAAAGACCTGCGTCGAGGCCTGCGGAGACCGCCAGGCCATCAATTTCGAGCAGGAAGACGAAATCCGCAAAATCAAGGTGGGAACTGTGGTGCTGGCGACCGGCTTCCAGTCTGTGGCCGCCGAAAAGGTGCCGTACTACCGGTATGGTGCGTACCCGAACATTTATACCTCCCTTGAAATGGAACGGCTGATCAACGCATCCGGGCCGACGGGTGGCGAGGTGATTCTGCGCGACGGCCGGAAGCCGAAGAGTGTCGGGATCATCCACTGTGTCGGATCTCGAGACCAGTACACCAACCGGTGGTGCTCGAGAGTCTGCTGCATGTATTCGCTCAAGCTGGCCCACCTGATCAAGGAGCATACGCACGCGGAGGTCTTCAATTTCTACATTGACATGCGCACGCCGGGAAAAGGTTTTGAAGAGTTTTACCAGCGGCTGTTGAAAGAAGGGGTGCACTTCATCCGCGGCCGGGTGGCGGAAGTGACCGATTGGGTCAATGATCCCAGCGAAGAGGGAAAACTCGTCTTGCGGGTCGAAGATACTATGAGTGCCATGGTGCGCCGCATCCCGGTTGACATGGTGGTGCTATCGATGGGTCTGGAACCGCATGCGGATGCGCCTGAGGTTCGGCGCCTGTTCAACATCAGCTGTGGTTCGGAAGGCTTCTTTACGGAACGGCACCCGAAGCTGGCGCCGGTCTCGACATTCACCGACGGCGTGTTTCTGGCGGGCTGCTGTCAGGGTCCCAAGGATATTCCCGACACGGTGGCCCAGGCCGGGGCGGCCGCCGCCGAAGTGTTGGCCCTGATCGATGCCGGAACGGTGGAGATCGAACCCAACACGGCATACGTGGTGGAAGATGCTTGCTCGGGATGCCGGACTTGCGTCGGACTCTGCCCTTATCACGCCATATCCTTCCTCGAAGAGAAGAAGATAGCCTCGGTCAATGCGGTACTCTGCAAAGGGTGCGGGACCTGCGTGGCCGGGTGTCCTTCCGGCTCTCTCCGCCAGAACCTGTTCGAGGATGAGCAGATTTTCGAGGAAATCGAGGGGGTACTTGACTATGCCTGATCAACCGTTCGAACCGAAGATCGTCGCCTTCTTCTGTAACTGGTGCACGTACATGGCCGCGGACTCGGCCGGAATCTCGCGGATGAAGTATGCCCCGAACGCGCGTGTGGTGCGCCTGATGTGCTCGGGGCGGATCGACCCGCAGTTCATCATCGAGGCCTTCGCCAAAGGGGCCGATGGCGTGCTGATCGGCGGCTGCCACCCCGGGGATTGCCATTATCAGGAAGGCAACTACAAGACGCTGCGGCGGGTTCAACTGCTGAAGCGCGTTCTGAATGAAATGGGCATCGAGGACGACCGTTTCCGTCTCGAGTGGATTTCGGCGGCCGAAGCGGACCGGCTTCGGACCACGATGAATGACATGACGGAAAAGATACGCGCCCTTGGTCCCTTGCGGCCGGCCGAAAAGGCGGAATTGCGCGAGGAGGTTGGGGTCCGATGAGCGAAAAACCGAAAGTGGCGTTTTATTGGTGCGCTTCCTGCGGCGGCTGTGAAGAGACCGTCGTCGACCTGGACGAGAAAATTCTCGATGTCGTGGCGGCCGTCGATATCGTGTTCTGGCCGGTGGCCCTCGACTTCAAGCGCAAGGATATTGAGGCCATGGCGGACGGAACCATCCTGGCGGCGTTCGTCAATGGAGCCGTGCGGACTACCGAGCAGGAAGAGATGGCCCACCTGCTGCGCAGAAAGTCGCAGTTGATGATTGCCTTTGGCGCCTGCGCGCAGCTCGGCGGAGTGCCCGGCCTGGCCAACCTCTGGAACCGGGAAGCGCTGCTGCAGGCCGTGTATCGCGAGGCGCCGAGCACGGTCAATCCCGCCGGCACGACCCCCCGGACGGAGTACGAAAGTCATGGCCGCAGCATTACCCTGCCGACCCTGTTCGACACGGTAAAAACTCTGGGGCAGACGGTACCTGTCGATTATTTCGTTCCCGGCTGTCCGCCGACCCCGAACATCCTGCTCAAGGCCGTTCAGACCTTGCTGAGCGGAAACCTCCCCGCGCGGGGAGCAGTCCTGGCTCCCGACACGGCTCTTTGCGAGGAGTGTCCGCGCAAAGATACGCGGCCGGAGCAGCTGGCCATCAAAGAGTGGAAACGACCCCATCAAATCCTGATCGACGGCGAAAAGTGCCTGCTGGCCCAGGGATTGCTGTGCCTCGGTTCGGCCACGCGCGGCGGCTGCGAAGCGAAGTGTCCCCGAGGAAACATGCCTTGCACCGGCTGTTTTGGGCCGACCAGCCGGGTCCGGGATTTCGGCAGCAAAACCCTCTCCGCCCTGGCTTCAAGCGTGGACAGCAACGACGCGGCCGAAATCGACAGGATTATGGCGCAGATTCCCGATCCAGTAGGTACGCTTTATCGCTACAGCCTGCCAGCTTCTCCCTTGCACCGGAAGAGATCGGAGGTGATCTGAGATGTCCGACAATCTGAATCGGAGGAGAATCACGATTGATCCCATTACCCGCCTGGAAGGTCACGGCAAGATAGACATCCTCCTGAACGAGGAGGGCGGGGTTGATCGGGCGTTCTTTCAGGTGCCCGAGCTCAGGGGATTCGAAAAATTCGCCGAAGGGAGGCTGGCGGAAGATATGCCGCAAATCACCTCGCGGATCTGCGGTGTCTGCCCGATGGCCCATCACATGGCCGGAACCAAGGCGCTCGACAGCCTGTACCAGGTTACCCCACCACCTGCCGCGCGCAAGATCCGGGAATTGGTCTACAGCGCATTTATGGTAGAAGATCACGCGCTCCATTTTTATTTTCTTGGCGGGCCAGACTTCGTCGTCGGACCTGATGCACCCGCGGCCGAGAGAAATGTCCTGGGGGTTATCGCCAGGGTCGGACTCGAGACGGGGAAGCGGGTGATTGATATTCGCCGGAAGCTGCGCGGCCTGATCACTCTGACCGGGGGGAAGGTCATTCATCCTGTGTTCGGACTCCCCGGGGGGGTTGCGAAGCCGGTAACCCGTGATGACCAGAGGGAATTCCAGGCTGTAGCCACCGAGGCGATTGCATTCGCCGAATTCACCCTGCAGGTGTTTGAAGACCTGGTCCTCAAGAACTCGGCATACCTGGACATGATCCTCTCGGACGCCTTCACCCACCGTACCCACTACATGGGGATGGTGGATGACAACAACCACGTGAACTTCTACGATGGCGCTCTCCGTGTGGTATCTCCCGACGGCGTGGAATGGGCGAAGTTCAAGGGGAGCGAGTATCTCGACCATGTAGCCGAACATGTGGAGCCCTGGAGTTACATGAAGTTTTGTTACCTGAAGGCCAAAGGCTGGAAGGGGTTTGTGGATGGAGAGGACAGTGGTGTCTATTGCGTGGCGCCGCTGGCCCGCCTGAATGCGGCCGAGGGGATGGCGACGCCTCTGGCAAACCACGCCTATCAGAAGTACGTTTCCATGCTCGGCGGCAAACCGGTGCATCACACGCTGGCAAATCACTGGGCCCGGGTCATCGAGTTGCTCTACGCCGCGGAACGAATGCAGGAACTGGCGGATGATCCCGGCATTACGGATGACAACGTGCGCACTCTGCCCACCGCCGTGCCTCAGGAAGGCATCGGCGTCGTGGAAGCCCCCCGCGGCACTCTCGTTCATCACTACCAGACCGATGAGCAGGGCCGGATCCGCAAGGCCAACCTGATCGTTGCCACCCAGAACAATGCGGCGCGCATCGCCATGAGCGTGGACAGGGCTGCCAAAGAAATGATCACCGAGGGGAACATCACGGATGGCCTGCTGAACAGGATAGAAATGGCCTTTCGCGCCTATGATCCCTGTAACGGCTGTGCGACGCACTCGCTGCCTGGAAGCATGCCGATGGCTGTGATCGTGCGCGGTCCGAACGGAAAGGTGGTCAGGACCGTGCAGCGCGATGGCGAAGGGATCATTCATCAGGATGCCGGATGAGCTCCCCCTCCTGGCTCATCCGTATGGGCGGGAGGCCGGCTTGCTCCCCGCCCCGGATTGGAACTGCCCGCCCCTCCCCGGTCCGTTAACCGTCTGCCCCATACCCCGCATTTTTCATGAAGAAAGGTTCGCAAGCCATCTCGAGACACGAAAGAACGCGGATGAACACGGAACCGATCCGTGTTCAACCGCGTTCTTTCGTGTCCCCAAAACTGTCCGTGCTGAGCGAATTCCGGCGGACGATGCAAGTTGGTGCTTCTATTCGTCGATGCCGGAAGTCCGGGGGCCGGAATCGCCCGCCAGATTGAATCTCTTTATCTTGTCATAAAGTGTCGATCGGTCGATTCCCAACAGCTGAGCGGCTTTCTTGATATTCCACTGGGTGCGCTGCAGGGTGGCCTGAATTACCTCCTTCTCCACCTCCCGCAGCGTCAGGTTGGGCGGCACGGCCCAGCTTTGTTTCTCCATGTGGCCCGGCTTGAGGAAGGCGAAATCTTCACCGGTGAGCGCCTTTGTCTTGCAGGTGACGATGGCGCGTTCGATGGCGTTTTCGAGTTCGTGTAACGTTGCCCGGCCAATCATAATCGAGCAGAGATTTGAGGGCGTCTTCGCTGATGTCCGCAACCTGTTTGCCCAGTTCGGGCGAGAGTCTCTCGATGAAGCTGCGCGCCAGCAGAGGTACATCCTCGCGGCGCGCCCGCAACGGTGGAATTCGGATGTTGATCACGTTGAGACGGTAGAACAAATCGTCCCGGAACTTTCCGTGAACGACCGCTTCCTGGAGGTTCACGTTGGTGGCGGCGATGACCCGGACATCGACGCGAATTTCTTTCCACCCCCCCACCCGGTAGAAGCACCGCTCCTGGATCACACGCAACAGGTCCATCTGCAGCTTCGGCGAAATGTCCCCGATCTCATCGAGGAAAATAGTGCCGCCGTCGGCCAATTCGAATTTTCCCTTCTTCTGGGCCGCCGCTCCCGTGAATGAGCCCTTTTCGTGGCCGAACATCTCGGATTCCAGCAGGGTCTCCGCCAGCGCCGCACAGGAAACCCCGATGAACGGCTTGGACGCGCGATCCCCGGAGTAGTGGATTGCCCTGGCGATCAATTCTTTTCCCGTGCCGCTTTCCCCCTCGACCAGAACTGTGCTGCGCAAGCTCGCCACTTCGCGAATCAATTCGAAAATCTCGTGCATCTTCGAGTTTTTGCTGATGATGTCGTGGAAGCTGTATTGACGGGTGAGTCTCTTGCGCAGAATGATGTTTTCCCGCTGCAGGTTTTTGATGCTTATGATCCTGCGCACGAGCAGCGAGATTTCCTCCGGATTGAACGGCTTGACGATATATTCCTGGGCGCCCTCCTTCATGGCACTGATGGCGGTGTCGACCGTGGCGTATGCAGTAATGATGATGATGGAAGCCTCCGGGTGGACCTTGCGGATTTCCATCATTGCTTGAATGCCGTCCATGCCCCCCGGCATTTTCAGGTCAAGAAAGCAGATTGCATACTCCTTGCGGCGGGCCATCTCGACCGCTTCGCGCCCCGAGGCCGCCGCATCCACCTGGTAGCCATCCTCGGTCAACCACGCGGCCAGCGAACCGCGCATTGCCTCCTCGTCGTCGGCGACGAGAATTTCCCAATACCTGTTCATCGTCCATCCTCTGCGGGCAGCGCCAGCCTGAAAGTGGCGCCGGCCTGTTGCTCACCCGCCAACTCCAGGAAGCCGCCGCATGTTTCCACGATACCGCGGGCGACCGTCAGGCCCAGACCCAGATTCTCAGGTCGATCGCTGGTAGTGAACCATGGATCGAATATCTGTGACATGTGTTTCCGGGGCACTCCGGGGCCGGAGTCCGCAATTTCCAGAATTACGCCCCGGGCATCTTCGCGGCGCCGGGTCATGATCTGCACCCGCCGCTCTGGGCGGCCCGCCACCGCTTCGACCGCATTTGCAAGCAGATTCAACACGGCCTCCTGCATCCGGACAGCATCGCACCGGATCGGGGGGAGGTGCTGCGCCAGGATGAGGGTGCATTCCACGTCTTCGATCTTGAAGCGGTGGGATGAAACCGAAAAAGCGCCGGCGACGATTTCGTTGAAGTCGGCAAGGCGAGGATCCCGATATGAATCCCGCGCCAGTGCCAGCAGTTCGGAAGCGATGCGTCCCGCGCGGGTGGATTCGGAGATGATCTGCGCGAGGTAGCCGCGGAATTCCTTCGCCCGGTCCGCGGAAAGCTGGTCTTTCTTGAGCCCGCTCAGCATTATAGCTGCCAGATTCAGGGCGGCTGAAACCGGATTGATGATTTCATGGGCGGCCGGAGCCGCCAGCTTGCTCAGCAATCTCGAACGGCCTCCGTGCCAGAGTTTCAGGCGCACTTCATCGGGAAGGGATTGTTGGGCCGGGCGATTCGGGCCGCCGCCCGCCGGCGGAGGCTTCTTTGCTGGTCTTCTCTTTGGCTCAGGCATGCCGGCATTTCCCCCGGGCCCTGGCTGCTCCAGGTTTCTTGGCCCGCTTCTTCCGAAAAACGATTATAAACCCTCTTCGAAGGTCGGAGCATTGCTTTTCGAAATTCGGGCAGCCGCAGCGGTAGAGACCGTCAACCGGTGGCGCTGAATTATTGAGGATCAGATATTATGCTGACACTATTCCACCCCTCATGTGTCGCCCCTTCAGGGCTCGTTCTTCGCCTGCCCCAAACCCCGGGCTCACGCCCGGGGCTATTCTCTTTCGCCCCTTATAGTTGTTCCGCACCTGATTTTTAGGTGCGGAGCATTCTTCGGGGCTGGGAATCGTATTTCTGTCACTATCTTATGCGGGACTCAATATCTCCTCCTGCCGGGAAGGGCAGGGGCAGGCATGCACTGTTGCCAGGCGGAAATCTGCGATATATTGAGACCGGCATGAGCCAAGTTGATCGGAGGAGGATCGTTTGAAGCCCTCGCCGACGGCTTGATTGGAGGAATGCACGACATGAGTTTCGTTTTTGGCCCTCTGCCATCACGGAGATTGGGGCAATCGCTGGGTGTGGATCCGTTGCCGCTGAAAATCTGTAATTGGAATTGCGTTTATTGCCAGCTCGGACGCAGCGTCCCGCTGACGAACGAGCGCCGCGAATATTTCCCCCGCGAAAGCATTCTGACCGATGTCCGGGAGGCGCTGCGCCGGCATGCGCCCGGCACCATCGACTGGGTGACCTTCGTCGGTTCCGGAGAGACGACGTTGCATTCGGGCATCGGGTGGCTGATCGAGCAGGTGAAGAGCCTGACCACAATTCCTGTGGCGGTCATTACCAACGGCTCGCTGCTCTACCTCCCGGACGTGCGGAAGGAGTTGCTGGCCGCTGATGTCGTGATGCCCTCCTTCGATGCGGGGAGCGCCGGGCTGTACCGCAAAATCAATCGCCCCTGGCCGGAACTGAGTTATGAGCTGTTGCTTGAAGGATTGATCGCCTTCCGCCGCGAGTATCGGGGCCGGCTTTGGGTGGAAGTGATGTTAATGAAAGGGATCAACGACAGCGCCGCGGCCCTTGAGGAGATTGCTTCGGCCTTACGGCTGATTCAGCCCGACCAGGTACACATCAACCTTCCGAGCCGGCCGCCGGCCGAGCCCTTCGTCTTGAGTCCCGACGATGCGGAAGTTCAGCGAGCCGCCGCCCTCCTCGGCAGCCAGGCTCGCATTGTTTCGCCCACGGGTGGGATATTCGACTTGTCCGGTTATGATAACGCCGGTGATGCTGCGGTCGCCATCCTTAGCCGGCATCCCATGCGCGAGGATGAATTGCGACGCACGCTGGAATGCTGGTCGCCGGGGAAGGTTGAGGAGGCACTGCGACAGCTTTCCATTGGCGGCCGGGTGCAGGTCGTCGAACGGAATGGCGAGCGCTTCTGGAGCGCGGCAGCGTGCCACTATCCCGCGCAGCAGGATTCCGATCAAATTCCGCCGACGAACCATAACCAATTTCCTATCTCACGTCGATAAGTGCCGATGGAGGGGTGAGAACAATAGGCGAAAGCCGCACTTTGGCGCTGTGTGCCTGGATGCGGATGACGCACAAGGGGAAATGCCGCGGGGCGTTGATTTCGGCAGGGTGATTCTGCCCGGTCCGGCGCAATTGCGAGGATCTGCCCGCTCATGATACATGCATGGGCCGGAAACGGGCAGACTCGGTAACGCCGCAGGCGACCTGCCGAGGTTGCCGGAGGGCAGTACTCAGGACGATGGAGCAGACAACGAATCATACCCATTTTCGACGAAGGAGGATTCGTCGTCGGGCGCGTCCGGCGACGGTCCTCATCGGCGTCGGCCTTTGTCTGTTGGCCGGACTGTTTGAAGAACCGAAGTGGATGTCTCCCGAAGCGAGGCACCTGCAGACCGCCCTCGTATCCACTCCCTTTTCAAGACCGTACGCTCCGGTGTCGCGCAAAGCGAAGGCCCGGCGCGTTATTTTCCCCTATTCGATTGTTCCCGGCGGTGTGCAGAACCGCGCAGATTTGCTCCAGGAGGTGGCGCTGGACCCGGTCGTTGCTGCCCACTTTTCCGATTTCAATGCAGCGGGTGCCCGCATGGTTGAACTGCAAGAGGCTCAGCTGGTCCACTTGTCCTACCGGAGGGACAACAGGGTTTTCTGGACGAGGAATAGGGTCAGGCTGACGCCAGGCGAGCGGATGATTACCGATGGGCGGATGTTTGCTCGAGCGCGCTGCGGGAACCGGATATCCCTGGCGCCTCAGGAACCAGTCGCAGCGGAAGAGCCGCCGAGTGTGGTCTTTGACGAGCCAATTGAGCCGGAGGAGGAACTGGCTCCGGTGGAAACCATACCAGAACTTGACCTGGATCTGGCATTTGCCCCGGATCCGGAACGAGCATTGGCGATACTGCTAAAGCCGCCCGAGATTGTAAGCTACCGGGATTGGACCAAGCCCTATCTGACGCCCATTTTGCCCCCGGTGATTCCTGTCTCCCCGGAACCTGATATTCCCGGCATCCCGGAGCCAAACACACTCCTGCTTGTCATTTCGGGATTGGCAGCCCTGATCGTGATCAAGATCAGCTTTCGAAGATAGTCCGCGGGCCCGGCTTGTCACGTGCCATCGGTCTATTCATGCCCGCACGTCTTTTCGATTCGGATGACCCGCCCCAACACATCGGCGCGGCTGACCGGTCGGTCCGGAATCCGTGTAGCATCCCCCTTGGTAATGATGCGGGTTCCGTGTCCATTTCCGCGGATTGCAATGATGCGATGCAGCTTCAGCCCTTCCGATCTGGAGGCGACGAGGACGATATCGCCCGTCTCGAGCGGCCGGTCGGCGACCGGAGCAACAATGACGATCTCCCGGTGCAGAATGCTCGGCGCCATGCTTCCACCACGCACGGCAAAACGAACCGAATTCCCGTCACGCAGCAATTGCTCCATGATTGAGCGAAAGTCGCGTGCAGAGGCCTCCATGGTCGGCTGATCTCTGCCGGCTTTCCGACTGCAATATGAGCTGCGCGGCAAATCCGACTGGGGAGTCAGGGCTCTTTGCACACCGCCCCCATTTCAGACTGGCAGGGCCCCAAGCCGCGGTTATCCGCCTTCTCCACCTTGCAGCTGGCCAGCAGCGGTTTTTTGTTTTCCAGCACCACCCTGCGAATTTTGGGGGATTTATATTTCATCGTCCTGGCGTTCGGTTCGGTTTTCATAGTGTCTTCTCCGTAATGATTGAAAATGGTGTTTTCACTGTCGGAGTTGGTGTGCGGCCCCGGCAGCCGACTCACTGGGGTTGAGGTAATAACTGGGAATCCGCCTCCCGGCTGCGCAATCTGGCCACCTCGCAGTGAAACCGCGACGGCTGGTGGACGCAGGCATTCTCCAGGAATGCCGTCCCGGGACAGTTGGTGCACAGGTTGATCAGCCTGCATTCGGTGCACGGCGAAACCTGTTCCGCCCCTAATCGCTGGTCGCGCAGCGTCGGGAAGTGGTCGTAAAATCCCTCGGCGAATGTGCCTCGGCGGAGATCGTAGGGCGCATAGCGCGTCATGCTGCACATCGACATCCGCCCGTAGGGGTCGATATGAAATGATCCTTGGCCGGCGCCGCAGATATAGACAAGCTCGCGGTCGACGGCCTGTGGCGTGCGGGCGCAAAGCCTCTGGAAGCCGGCGATCCTGTCGGGATCCAGGCGGTCGAGAGCTACGATCTGAACCGGATCGAGGCGATGCCTGCAGGGCTCCTCTCCTCCGTCCACATGCGGGTCGAGCATAGGATCCCAGCGGTAGTCCAACCCGCGTTCCCGGGCGTACCGGTCCATCATCTGGATCTCCCGATAATTGTCGATGGAGATCGTTGATTTCAACGCCAGAGGCAGCCGCCGTTCCAGAAGGAGCTCAATTCCCTGCATGCAGGAGGTGAAAGATCCGCGAATCCCGGTCACCCGCTCGTGGGTTGCTTCCGTGGCTCCATACAGGGTGATCTCCACCTTTTTCGGAGGGTACTCAGAAAGGATATCCATCACCTCTTCATTCAGGCACGTGCCGTTGGTGAACAGGGTGACAAAAATGCCTTGCTGCCGGATGTATCGATAGAGATCCTTGAAGTCGCTGCGCAGCAGCGGTTCTCCCCCGGTCAGCAGCAGAGTCAGGCAGCCGGCGGCCGCAACCTCGTCGACGATGCGGTGCATCTCGGCAGTGCTCAATTCCGGATCCGATGCTTTGCCTGAATCGGCGGGACAGTAACAAAAACCGCATTTCATGTTGCAGCGGAAGGTGAGTTCCAGCGTCCCCTGGAGCGGCAATCGCCGCCGGTCCAGGAGTTCCTGCACAAACGATGACAGTGCCAGCGTTTCCATCGATGTTCCTACGATGGCAAATTGGGGTCGACGGCCGACCGGATGAGGCCGAGTCCGGCCAGTTCAGCCATGCATCCCATTACATCCACCTCTATGTGATCGGCAGGGACAGAACACTGCTCGGCCAGCAGAGCGCAGACCTGGGCGGAATTGCGGACCCCGTCGACCTGATCGAAAATAAAGGCGGCGGTGTCGTTCAGCGCGAAAACATTCTGCAGATCCCCGAGGTTTTGCCGAATCGGGATCAGCACGTGTTCGTCTCCGATGACTCTGTGGATGACCCCTTCGGCCTTGCGATAGACCTGCGGACTTTCGCTCATCGCGCCTCCCAGGATTTCCGGCGCCAGTTGACGGGATCCTGGCTTCCATTCATAAGCCAGATTCCATCTTCTGTCAAGGATTTGGGGGGATCGAGGGTAATCTTCAGATCTCCCCGCTGTCAGCGCAGCAATTCTTCCAGCTGAAGGCTGGTCTCCGTCTTCGCATCACGATATTTGATGATAATCGGAGTGTAGACAGAGAGGCTGTGCCTGGAGGCCCACTCGTGGGTGATCTGACGTGCGCCGGGAACAACTACGGCCCCCGGAGGGATTTCAAGCGGATGATTCCCCTCTCTGCGCAGGATCGTTTCCGTGACCAGGTCGTACACGGGTGTCCCCCCCGTCAGGATGGTCCCGGCCGCCAGAACGGCGCCTTCGCGTACGATGGCGCCTTCGTAAATGCCGCAATTGCCGCCTACCAGAACATCATCCTCTATGATGACCGGCAGGGCACCCACGGGCTCCAGAACGCCTCCAATCTGGCTGCCGGCGCTCACGTGGACCCGCTTACCTATCTGGGCGCAGGAACCCACGAGCGCATGCGAATCGATCATGGTTCCATCCCCGACATAGGCTCCCACATTGATGTACATGGGAGGCATGCAGGTGATCCCCTTACCCAGATAGACGCCGTCCCGAATAGCAGAGCCGCCTGGAACCACCCGAACTCCGTCCTCGATGGTCAAACGTTTGAGCGGGAATGTGTGTTTGTCGAAATACCGGAATTCATCGCTGATGGAAAAGCTCCTCAGCACCCCCATGCGGAAGCCCAGAAGGATGCCCTGCTTGACCCACAGGTTGACTTTCCATCCCCCGGCGCCGGGCTGGGCGGCCCGCACCTCGCCCCGATTGAGTCGATGCTTGAATTCAGTAAACAGGTCGGCATCTTCAGAATTAAACCCGTCTCCGTGCGGATTCTGGAAAAGCCTGCCGATTTCCTGCTCCAGATTGCTCATTTGGATACCAACTCAGGTTCTGCCGGTGTTCCGGCCAGGCATTCGACAAGTTTCCCCATCTTGCCACTGCCGAGGAGCGCGATCTTCAGGCCGGTCTCCATTGCGGTTACTCTGGCGGCGGCTGCCCGCTGCGCGCCGCTCACCTGGCAATTCTGGCACAGGGTGCCGGGTGCAACAAGACCGTTAGAGAATTCGGCGGCAGGCTGCGATTTCGCCAATTTCCGCACGCCTCATTGAAATAGCCGATACGGATCAAAATCGGCGAAATCGCAGCCTGTCCCCGGTTTTCTGCGGGTGGATCAGCGGGTCCACCTGCCATTCGGAGTTCTGACCGGGCCCGGGTGAAAGAACGCTTCCGGCGTCATCACGCCGTCTTTTTTGAACACCAGGCCGTTTTTCATGACAAATTGAACATTGCGCAGGGCGTCGATATTATCGAGAGGATTGCCGGCCACGGCGATCAGGTCGGCAAACATGCCCGGCTTGATCGGGCCGCGATCCTGAATAATATCGGCGGCTCGATACCCGTTGGTCGTCAGGGCGCGCAGGGTATCGGCCTGAGGAATGCCGGCCGCCTTCCAGGTTTCTAGAAAATTGATCGTCAACTCGCCCCGCGTCAGCCATGCTCCAGTCTTCGCGTCCTTCATGCGGTCGTTCCAATAATCGAAATCGGTGGAGTAAGTGAGCGGCACCTTCTTTTCCCATGCGTCGCGCAGGTTCGCGACCGTTCGTTTGAATGCCGCTTCGCTTCCCCGGTAGGGGGTGAACGGGGTGTCCGTGCCGGCCAGGAAAATCCCCTTTTCCGCCATCTGGCGGTGGTGTTCGGGGGTGAGGGCGCTGTTGTGGGCGATGATGTAAACGCCGGCGTCAATCGCGCGCTGCGCGCCGTCGGCGGTTTGCACGTGCCCTTCGACCTTGCATCCGCCTTTGGCAGCCTCGCTGATGGCCAGTTTGATATCGTCCACCGAGTAACCCCACGGCTTGCAGTCGATGCACAGCTTGATGGTCCGCGCGCCGAACAGCATATTTTCACGGACCGCGCGCACGATCTCATCGGCGCTGTTGGCGTCGATGTATTCGGGGAACATGATGTTGTGATATTTGTACATTTCGGGTGTCGGCCAGAATTGGCCGCCGGTGCTGCCGATCATCGGGCCAGATGGGATTACGGTCGGACCCGGCAACCACCCCTGCTCAATCGCCTGCCTGAGCGCCGCATCCGCATAGAGGGCGTTGTTGCCCACGTCGCGGACGACGGTGAAACCCGCATTGAGAAGCTGCATGCCGTTGGATGCGGCCTGGATGGCTCGCAGCGGCGTCGAGTCCGTGATGTACGTGAGGTAATAGTAGTTGTTCTCCGGCTGCTCCTTGTAGGTCATTGCCATATGGGTATGGGCATCCACGAGACCGGGGAGGACCGTGAGCTTGGAGAGATCAACGACCGTGGCACCTGCCGGAATGGCCAGGTTCGGTCCCACGGCAGTGATCCTCTCGCCTTGGATCAGGATCACCTGGTTTGCCGATGCTGTCCCGGTTTCCGGATCGATCAGCCGGCCGGCCTTGATCGCCGTGATCGGCGTCGGCTGCTGTGCGAGGGAAACGCCGGCGCTCAACAGGGCTAAAAACAAGCAGAACACAACGACACGCATTTTCATGACTGCCTCCTGCAAGAGAGATTAATCCTCCCGCCCGCCCCAAATGGCCGGATATACCACCCCTGCCAGCACCGCACCCACGATTGGGGCGATCCAGAACAGCCATAATTGCTGTAATGCCCAACCGCCGACGAAAACCGCCGGACCGGTGCTGCGCGCCGGGTTTACCGACAGATTCGTAACCGGGATGCCGATCAGGTGGATCAATGTCAGTGCGAGTCCGATGGCAATGGGCGCAAAACCCTGCGGAGCGCGTCGATCGGTGGAACCGAGGATGATCAACAGAAACATGAATGTCAACACTACCTCGGCAATGAAACAGGCGACCATCGAATAGCCGCCGGGCGAATGCTCCGCATAGCCGTTGGCCGCGAATCCTCCCAGGACAAAACCCGCCTTGCCACTGGCAATAAAAAACAGCACCGCGCCGGCAAAAATGCCTCCCAACACCTGGGCAAGAATATAGGCCGGCAATTCTCTGGCGGGGAATCGTTTCCCTGCCAACAGCCCGATGGAAACCGCAGGATTCAGATGACAACCCGAGATGTGGCCGATTGCATAGGCCATGGTCAGGACCGTGAGTCCGAATGCCAGGGCAACGCCGAGAAACCCGATACCGAGATCCGGGAAGGCCGCAGCCAGAACGGCGCTGCCGCAGCCTCCGAAAACCAGCCAGAATGTGCCGATGAATTCCGCCGCAACCTTTTTCCCTAGTGACATGGCATGAGCCCCCAAGAAAAACTATAGAGTGAGGTAAGGAAATTGCTTTTTAAGCGATGGGTGGATCATAACATGAGAATTCGGGGATAAGAAGCTGTGAAAATATCTGGACTGGACTTGGACTGCACCCTTGTCATTAAACAAGAGCAATAGCGACCGCCTGTTCCCGACTTCCCATTTCGGATAGACCGTCACCGGCCCAACATTGTAGGATAGGACCGGTTTGTGCTCGTAATTCTGGCTGGATGAGCTGCAGCCTGAACGTAGCCGCCATCAAACAGGAGGCTGGATGTTCTGCAATCATTGCGGGGCCGCGAATGCCGATGGTTCCCGCTACTGCTCGGGTTGTGGCGGCGCGATCAGCTCATCGACACCGGGAAGCAAGCCGGCCCCCATGGCGGCTGACACCGAATATGGGCTGCCCGTCGGCGCCGTTTTGGCGAACCGTTACCGGATCCTGGGAGAATTGGGAATGGGCGGCATGGGCCGCGTTTATCTGGCGGAAGACCAGAAGCTGGAGACGCACGTCGCCATCAAAGTGCTGCGTGACGTGCTGAGCCGCGATCCAGGCGCGGTCAAGCGGCTGATCGCCGAAGCCAGACACTCGATGAGCCTCGCGCATCCCAACGTGGTGCGGGTTCATAACTTTGAAGACGGCGAGCTGGTCAAGTTCCTGATCATGGAGTACGTCGAGGGCGAAACGCTCGCAAAGCGCATCGCCGATAAGGGAAAACTCCAGGAAACTGAGGCGCGGCGT
This sequence comes from Terriglobia bacterium, assembly GCA_963824985.1. Lineage (GTDB taxonomy): Bacteria > Acidobacteriota > UBA6911 > UBA6911 > UBA6911 > JAFNAG01. Next base: position 235,765 of record CAWGRQ010000024.1, on the reverse strand, counting down.
ATCGCGATCGAGACCTGTAAGGGGCTCGAGCATGCGCACGACCAGAAGGTGATCCATCGGGACATCAAGCCGCTGAACATCCTCCTGGGGAAAAGCGGCGCGGTCAAAATCGCCGACTTCGGCATCGCGCGCGAGTGCCGCGACTCGGTTTCCCGCCTGACCTCCCAGGTCGATTCCGGGACTCTCCTGTATATGTCGCCCGAACAGCTGGTCGGCAAGAGCAACGAGGCTAGCGATGTCTATGCGCTCGGCGTGGTGCTCTACGAAATGCTGACCGGCGAACCACCGTTCCGTTCCGGAGAGATTGCCTATCAGATCCGCGAAATTGTGCCCGACCCTCCGAAAGGCGTTTCTCCGGTACTGAGTGCTATCGTGCTCAAGTGCCTGGAGAAAAAGCCGGAACGCCGTTTCCCTTACGTCCGTGCTCTTCGTGAAGAACTTGACGGCACCGGGGAAGGCAGACGGAAAGCGGAGGAGATGCGTGCCGCCGAGCGCCGCAGGGCCGAGGAAGAGCGGCTGCGTGCCGAAGAACGACGCAAGGTTGAAGAAGCCCGCCAACGCGCGGAGGAGCAAATCAACCAAGAGGCCCAGCGCGGGCAGGCCGAAATCGAGGTGAATCGAAGAAAAGAGGAACAGCGGCGACAGCAAGAAAATGTGCGCCCCGGAGAGGAAGAGAAGAAGAAGGCCGCGACGGAGCTGGTTGCCGCCGCTCTTTACCATCTCGATCGCGGCGCCTTCAATGAGGCTGAAACGAGATTGCACGAAGCTCTTGGCCTCAGCCCCGCGAATGCCGAGGCCAAGGCTACCCTTAATCGCTGTCGCGCCGAAAAGGCCGCGGCCGAGGTGCGAAGGCGGCAGACTCAGCGCCAAAAGATAACCCCGGCTGTGGCAAAGCCCGAATACGGCCGCCGTGCCGCGATCGGACTGGTTGCGGTGGGCATAGTCGCGGTTATTATCTGGCTGGTCAATCCCCGCAACGGAGGCGATAACAAGCAGGCATTCCAATCTTATGGAATCGAATTTGTCATCATTCCTGCCGGGAGGTTTACGATGGGGTGCTCGTCAGGCGACAACTCGTGTAATAGTGACGAGAAGCCGCGCCATGAAGTATCTATCTCGCGAAGCTTTGAAATAGGGAAATGGGAAGTGACACAGGAGCAGTGGGTCAGGGTGATGGGGAATAATCCCAGCAATTTCAAAGGTGATAAACAACTCCCGGTGGAAGAAGTCAGCTGGAACGATGTTCAGGAGTTCATTGCGAAGCTGAACGATGTCAAAGACGGCTATCGCTACCGGCTGCCGACCGAGGCGGAATGGGAATATGCCGCGCGTGGGGGTACGGACGGGTCATATTACGGCAACCTTGACGCAATCGCGTGGTACGACTCTAATTCAGGTAGCAAGACGCATCAGGTGGGTCAGAAGCAACCAAACAGATATGGTCTCTACGACATGCTGGGAAATGTCTGGGAGTGGTGCTCGGACTGGTATGGCGACAGCTACTACGGCAGTTTCCCTGCCGCGGACCCAAAGGGCCCCGCTTCGGGACAGTATAGGGTCCTGCGGGGCGGGTCCTGGTACTTCTATTCGAGGGGCGCCCGCGTTTCCAGCCGCAACTGGAACGGTCCCGGCCTCAGGAGCGGCGACTATGGCTTCCGTGTGTGCCGGGAGGCGCTTTGATCGCTTGACTCTTTTCCCTTTTCCCTTTCTTTGGGGGTCCAGGGGGCTTTAGCCCTCTGGGCTTTTTGCGATGGTTGAACAGGTGCATGATCCGGCCGTCATCGTCACCAAGGCATACGACTTCGCATTGTGGCTGCTTCCCAAAGCGGAGAAGTTCCCCCGGTCGTATCGCTTCAGCATTGGCGATCGGCTGGTAGCAAGCGGCCTGGATCTGCTGCTGCATCTTGTTGACGCAGCCTATAGCTCCGACAAACGCGAGCCGCTGCGCCAGGCCGCCCGACAGATCAATTGCACCCGCTATCTGCTGCACCTGAGCAAGGGCCTGAAGCTGATTTCGCACGACTCATATGCATTTGCCGCGGAGCGGCTCGAGGAAGTCGGCAGGATGGCCGGCGGCTGGCAAAAATCGTCCACGAGGACCCGAGGAAGCGGACCGGAAATCTCTGGGAAGAAATCATTTCCTATGACAATCTTTTCGCTGCCGCCAAGGCTGCTGCTGCCGGCAAGCGCAATCGTGCCGACGTCGCCAGGTTTGGCCTCGATCTTGAAAACGAGATCGTCCGCTTGAGGGATGAGCTGGATTGGGATGCCTGCCAGCCGGGACCTTATCGGTGTTTCGAGGTGCGCGAGCCGAAGCGCCGCCTGATATCGGTGGCGCCATTTCGCGATCGGGTCGTTCACCATGCTGTGACAAGGGTGATTGAGCCGATATTCGAGCGCCGATTTATTTCCAATTTCCATGCCTGCCGCAAAGGCCGGGGTACGCACCGGGCGCTCTTCCTCATCAGCATAAGAGAATGCACTGGTGGTCGCATGGAAACGGTGAGGATCCGCATATCGACACTTGCATTCCGCCCCGGTGCGGTGTGCGGTTATTCATTCCTTTGCGAAAGACATTCATGAACAATGCGGGCTAGAATGTGTCTGCTGGTTCAGTATTTCCTGCGGAGGCTTGAAATGGACGATCGTGAGGAGATGAACGGCACGGAACTGGATGCGGTCGAAACCCGGGAATGGATGGAATCCTTTGACTACGTCATGGAATCCGGCGGCCGGGAACGAGCGGCCCGGTTGCTGCACAAGCTGCAGATCCGCGCCCAGGGATCCGGCGTCCGGCTCCCCTACTCGGCGACCACTCCCTATGTAAACACCATTTCTGCCGACCAGGAGCCGCCCTATCCGGGGAGCCGGGACATCGAGCGCCGCATCAAGAGCCTGGTGCGCTGGAACGCCCTGGCGATGGTCGTGCGTGCGAATCGCCTGGCGGCCGGGATCGGCGGCCACATTTCGACCTATGCCTCCACCGCCACGCTGTATGAAGTCGGCTTCAACCATTTTTTCCGCGGCAAGAATCACCCCGACGGCGATTTCATTTACTTCCAGGGCCATGCGGCTCCCGGGATTTATGCCCGGGCCTTTCTGGAGGGGCGCCTGTCCGTCCAGCAGATGGAGAACTTCCGGCGCGAGCTGCGCCCTGAGGGAGGATTATCCTCCTATCCGCACCCCTGGCTGATGCCGGAATTTTGGGAGTTTCCCACGGTCTCCATGGGACTGGGGCCGATCACCGCCATCTATCGTGCACGCTTCAACCGCTATCTTGAAGATCGAGGCCTGAGGAAGCCTTCCAATTCCAAGGTCTGGGCTTTTATCGGCGACGGCGAAACCGACGAGCCGGAAAGCCTTGGAGCCATCACGCTGGCTTCCCGCGAAAAGCTGGACAATCTGATTTTCGTCATCAACTGCAACCTGCAGCGACTCGACGGCCCGGTCCGCGGCAATGGGAATATCATCCGGGAACTGGAAGCCATCTTCCGGGGCGCCGGCTGGAATGTGATCAAGGTGATCTGGGGCGGCGACTGGGATCCCCTCCTGGCCCTGGACCGGGAAGGCGTGCTCGTGCAGCGCATGGAAGAGACCGTGGACGGCGAGTGGCAAAAGTACAGCGTGGAAAGCGGCGCCTACAATCGCACGCGTTTTTTCGGCAAGGATCCGCGCCTGCTGGAGATGGTCAAGCATCTCTCCGACGAACAGATCCGCAAACTGCGGCTCGGCGGCCACGACCCCGACGAAGGTCTATGCGGCCTACAAAGCCGCGTCGGAGCATACGGGGGCCCCGAGCGTCATTCTCGCCCGGACGATCAAGGGATACGGGCTCGGCGAGGCCGGTGAGGGGAGAAACATCACCCACCAGCAAAAGAAGATGAATGAGGAGGAGTTGCGCGAATTCCGGGCCCGGTTCGGCATCCCCATCTCCGACGAGGACATTGCCGAAGCCCCGTTTCATAAACTGCCGGATCACAGCCCGGAAATGCAATATCTGCAGCAACGAAGGCAAGAACTCGGGGGGTATGTTCCCCGCCGGATGGTGAAATGCCGCCCGCTGACGGCTCCGGGAGAAGAACTCTTCGAGGAGTTTTACGATGGGACCGGTGACCGTGAGATGGCCACCACCATGATTCTGGTCCGCCTGCTTTCGAAGCTGCTGCACGACCCGGCGATCGGAAAGCTCATCGTTCCCATCGTTCCCGATGAAGCCCGGACCTTCGGTATGGAGACGCTCTTCCGCCAGGTGGGCATTTACGCCCACACCGGCCAGCTGTACGAACCCGTTGACAAGGAAACTCTGCTCTATTACCGGGAGACGCAGGATGGACAGATTCTGGAAGAGGGAATCTCTGAAGCCGGATCGATATCATCCTTCATTGCCGCCGGGACGTCTTACGCCACCCAGTGCATCAACTCGATCCCGTTTTTCCTGTTCTATTCGATGTTCGGGTTTCAGCGTATCGGCGATCTGATCTGGGCGGCCGCGGATTCCCGCTGCCGGGGTTTCCTGGTCGGCGGGACGGCGGGCCGCACCACGCTCGCCGGGGAAGGCCTGCAGCACCAGGACGGTCACAGCCATCTGCTTGCCTACCCCGTGCCCAACCTCCTCTGCTATGACCCCGCATTCGGCTATGAGATCGCCGTCATCGTCCGCGAAGGCATCCGCCGCATGTATGAAGCCCAGGAAAGCGTCTTTTACTACCTGACGGTCATGAACGAATTTTATCCGATGCCGCCGATGCCCGCCGGTGAGGTCAGGGACGGAATCCTCAAGGGCATGTATAAATACCAGGCCTCCGAGCCAAAGGCGGACAGCGCCGGGCCCAGCTTTTCGGCAGCGGCGCCATCCTGCGCGAAGCGCTTGCGCGCCCGGACAATACTGGAAGAACGATACGACGTCGCCGCGGACGTGTGGAGCGTCACCAGCTACAAGGAACTGTATCGGGACGGGCACGACGCCGAGCATTGGAATCTGCTCCATCCGCTGGAACAACCGCGCGTGCCGTATGTCACCGCCCGTCTGGCCGATGAACCGGGAGTCCTGGTGGCGGCCTCGGATTATGTCAAGGCGCTGCCCGATTCCATTTCTCGCTGGATGCCGCGGCCCCTGGTTTCCCTGGGGACGGATGGCTTCGGGCGCAGTGATACGCGCGAAGCCCTGCGCGACTTTTTTGAAGTCGACGCCCGGTTCATCACCCTGGCGACCCTGTCCGCATTGGCCCGGGCCGGCGAGATACAACCGGATGTGGTTCGGAAAGCCATGGTCGATTTGGAAATCGATCCCGACAAAGCCAATCCGATGATGGCCTGATGAAATCGTTGTGAGGTTGCGATTTTCGGAGAGGAAACCATGACCGTATCGTTCAAAGCTTCCGGAACTTGGAGAACATGTCGAGACTGCGGACCTGATCAAGATCATGGTGGCGATCGGCGACCGGATTGCGGTCGACCAACCCGTGCTGGAACTCGAGACCGACAAGGCTGACTTTGAACTCCCCTCTTCCGTCGCCGGCGTCGTCAAGGATATTCATGTGCGGGTCGGCGAAAAGGTAAGAGTCGGACAGCTGATTCTGACTCTGGAAGAAGAGCAGCCAATCTGCGCGCCAGATGCCTCCGGAAGTCCGGGAGCGTCCGGCTCCGGAAAAGACGACTGCCCGTGAAGCTTCGGGTGAAGGGCCTGCGGTCGCCGTGCCCGGGACCATACCAATCCCATTCGCAGTCCCCCCTGCCTGAAAAGGAGGTCGAAGCCTCTCCGGCCCGACGGCCGGTGCCCGCCACACCCACGGTTCGCCGGCTGGCGCGGGAGCTTGGAGTCAGCATCGAGCAGGTGCCGGGTTCAGGCCCCGCGGGCCGCATTCTGGGGGAAGATGTCAAGAACTTCGTCAAGGGTATCATCAGAAACGCGGCCTCGGCCGGCCCCTTCCGCACCCGGAGCCGGCTCGATGCCTCTGCCGGACTTCTCCCGGTGGGGTGAAGTGGAGCGCAGGGACATGACCGGAATCCGCCGCAAGATCGCGGCGAGCATGAGCTATTCCTGGTCGACGATCCCTCATGTGACCCAGTACGACAGCGCCGACATCACCCTGCTCGACCGGCTGCGCCAACGGTTTGCCGGCGACATCCAGGCCGCCGGCGGCAAGCTGACGGTGACTGCGATCGCGGTGAAAGTAGTCGCCTCGGCGCTGAAGGCCTTCCCGGATTTTGCGGCCAGCCTGGATATGGAGAGAGCCCAGGTGGTGGTCAAGAAATACTGTCACATAGGCGTGGCCGTGGATACCGACCGCGGGCTGATCGTCCCGGTCATCCGCGATGCCGACAAGAAGAACATTCTCGAGCTGTCGGTCGAACTGGTCCGGCTGGCAGAGAAGGCCCGAACCAAGAAGATCACTCTTGAAGAACTGGAAGGGGCGGTCTTCACCATCACCAATCTCGGCGGAATCGGAGGGACGCAGTTCGCTCCGATCATCCACGCGCCGGAAGTGGCCATCCTGGGGCTGTCGCGCGCCCGCCAGGAAGCGGTCTGGGTGCCGGATGCGTTCGAGCCCCGTCTGATGCTGCCGCTGGCTCTCTCGTACGATCACCGGCTGATTGACGGCGCGGTTGCGGCGCGCTTCCTGCGCTGGATCGTGAAGGCGCTGGAACAGCCGTTTCTGCTCCCCCTGGAAGGATGAACGCGGAGAGATCAATGAGCGACACGATGACGAATGAGCCCCTGGTGGTCCTGGGGGCCGGTCCCGGCGGATATGCGGCCGCATTCATGTCCGCCGATCTCGGTTTGCCGGTCATTTTGGTCGGTGAGGAGGAAAACCCCGGCGGCGTCTGTCTCTACCGGGGATGCATTCCCTCCAAGGCCCTGCTGCATGCCGTCGGCGTCATCGAGAATCGCGCGCCGCGCCTCGCAGTGGGGGCTGGAGTTTTCCGAGCCGCGCATCGACATCGAAAGACTGCGCTCCTGGAGGGACGAGGTGATCGGGAGGCTGACCGGAGGGCTCGGGATGCTGGCCCGGCAGCGATCGGTCCGGTATCTCCGCGGGCACGCCTCTTTCCGGGATGCGCGCACGCTTACGATCGCGAAGTCTGAAGGCGGTGAAGAGGTTGTGCCGTTCAAAAAACTGATCCTGGCCACGGGATCCCGCCCGGCCGCGCTGCCGGGCTTGTCTCTTCAGAGTCCGCGGTTGTGGGATTCAAGCGCCGCTCTGGCACTCGAGAATATCCCAAAGACGCTGCTGGTTGTAGGGGGCGGCTACATCGGCCTGGAATTGGGGTCGGTGTATGCGGCTTTCGGGCGCCCAGGTTACAGTGGTGGAAATGACGCCGGGCCTGCTTCCCGGGGCGGACCGTGACCTGGTGTCGATTCTTGCGCGGCGCCTGGAAGGTGTCTTCCAGTGCGGTGCTTCTGAACACCAGGGTGGTGGGGATGACCGAAGAAGCCGGCGGCATACGGACGCAATTCGAGGGGGGCAAGGACGAAGCCGCCTCCGGACGGCTCTATGAGGCCGTCCTGGTTTCCGTGGGACGCAAGCCCAATTCCGAAATTCCCGGCCTTGGCAAAACGAGGGTTGAACTCGACGCGCGCGGCTTTGTAAGAGTGGATGCACAGCGCCGCACGAACGATCCCGACATCTGGGCGATCGGCGATGTTGCCGGCGAACCGATGCTGGCGCACAAGGCGACCCATGAGGGGCGCATCGCCGCCGAGGTCATCGCCGGACGCAAGGTCGCCTTCGAGCCCCGGGCGATTCCGGCGGTGGTGTTCACGGATCCTGAAGTTGCCTGGTGCGGACTTTCGGAGGCGCAGGCCAGGGCGGAAAACCGCCCGGTCAAGGTTCTGAGATTCCCCTGGGCCGCCTCCGGCAGAGCCATTACCCTTGACCGCCAGGACGGAGTGACCAAGCTGATCGTGGATCCGGAAAGCGGACAGGTTCTGGGCATGGGGATTGTCGGACCGGGCGCGGGAGAACTGATTGCCGAGGGGGTGCTCGCGGTCGAAATGGGAGCGCTTGCCTCCGATGTCATGCTCAGCATCCACCCGCACCCGACGCTGTCGGAAACGATCATGGAAGCCGCGGAGGTGTTTTTCGGCCAGAGCACCCACATCTACCGGCCGCGCAAAGGTTAGCCCCCTTGCAGGCTGTAGCCGTTCAGGCTGTAGGCTGTGCCTGGCGAATTGCTAATTCTGACGCAACCTCAGGCATTTCCGGGATTTGTTAGAATAGAGATATGCGCGATCTCGTCATCCTTTTCGTCCACACCATCGTTACTCTTGCCCGGCTTCTGGGTCCGGGCGGCATCCGTTCCGCAGTCGCCGAGTCCGTTCTCGTCAAGCATCAACTGTTGATCTTGAATCGATCCCACCAGCGAGCGCCGAATCTTGGGGCATCCGATCGTTTCGTCGCAGGATTGTGCGCCCTGTTCATGCGGCCTACCCGCCTGATCCGTTCTGCAATTGTGCTGAAACCATCAACCTTGCTGAACCTTCACCGAGCCCTCAAAAACCGAAAGTACCACATACTGTTTTCGTCCAAGCGCAGGGGTAAGCCCGGTCCAAAGGGACCCTCCAAAGAACTCATCCATGCCATAGTCGCCACAAAAGGGCGCAATCCATCCTGGGGCTGCCCGCGAATCGCTCAGCAAGTTGCCTTGGCTTTCGGCATCTCCATCGATAAAGACATGGTCCGGCGCGTCCTGGCCGCCCATTACCGACCCGTGCCACATTCCGGCGGTCCCTCCTGGCTGACTTTCATCGGTCACCTCAAGGACAGTCTCTGGAGTATCGACCTGTTTCGCTGCGAGTCGGCAACCTTGCGGACTCACTGGATCCTCGTCGTCATGGATCAATACACGCGCAGGATCATCGGGTTTGGGGTGCATGCCGGAACGGTCGACGGTGTAGCTCTCTGCCGGATGTTCCATCGCGCCATTGTCCGTCAACGGACGTTGCCAAAGTACCTCAGTTCCGATCATGATCCGCTCTTTCGGTTTGCTCAATGGCAAGCCAATCTCAGGATCCTCGCGATCGACGAAATCAAGACAACCCCTTATGTTCCTCTTTCTCATCCGTTCGTGGAACGGCTCATCGGGACCGTTCGCCGTGAATATTTGGACCGAACGCTATTCTGGACGACCGCTGATCTCGAAAACAAGTTGCTCGAATTCCAGGATTACTACAACGGCCATCGTACGCTTAACTCACTGCAGGGTCGGACACCAGATCAGGACGCGAGGCCGTCACGTCCGCTCGCAGACCTCCGCGCCTACCGATGGCAATCCCACTGCCGTGGCCTGTATCAGACACCCGAGGCTGCCTGATATCTCATAAACTCTCGCATGACATTGTGCGGGATGATTTCAGTATCGCGACCATTCCGGAGACAACTCCGCATAAATTATGCTCCTTGTGTCGCGATCGGAAGAACTTGCTCCATGGTGGCACGCAATAGAAGCCAAATCCCCAGCCCCACTGAAATCCGTCTTCGGTACAATCCTCTTCTTATCAATTCGCCATAGACAGCCCTGTGAAGCCTGAATCTTGCAGGGCCGGACTCGATAATGGATCCTTGCTCAGAGTCGCAAGGCAGAACTTTGATCTCTTCATCATCGAGCGCATGCATCGAGACTTTCTATTCGATAGAAACCATTCGAACACGAAGCCATGCGGCAAGCTCTGCTTCCGCGATGTGGCCGGCGGCCAAGGCGAGTATTGTGGTCAACACATCGTCATCCCCGGCATTTATATCCTGATCGTTGATCGCAAGGAAGGCCAGCATGGCCACGAGCGCGACTCGTTTGTTGCCGTCGTTATATGGATGATTTCGAGCGATGCCGAACGCGTATGCGGCTGCGAGCGACGCAGGATCCGTACATTCCTCATAGCGCCACTTGTGTTGAGGCCGAATCAGGGCTGATTCGAGGGCGTTTTCGTCGCGAATCCCCAGCATGCCGCCGTGCTCACGGATCTGGTCCGTGTGAATGGCATCAAGAACCGTCCTGGACAGCCAATTGGGCTCGGTTCCTTTCGATGCCATGGCTATTTGGCCAGCTGCCGGAGAACGTTGCGATACTTCTTTGCGGCTTTGGCGGCCGCTTCCAGCGCGCGCTCCGTCGCGGGATCGTAAGGCGTGAGCAAGACACCTCGATCGGTCTCGATTGCCAGGACGGGATCGCCAGGCTCCAGATGCAACCGGTCGGCCATGTCCTTGGGTAACGTGGCGCTGACCGAGCCTCCGACCCGGCGCAGTGTAATGGCTTTGACCATGTCCTCAAGGTAGCACAATTATGCTACTCAGTCAACGGCAGCGATTGCTCGATCTGTGGTGGGATCCCTCTATGGACAGCTCCTAACTCAAGCTTCAAGAAGCTGCCAAGGTCCGCCTTCATCACACACGGAGGCATACATCTCATCCCGAAATCCGGCCGCGAAACTTCCTTACTCACACTTCTACCTCATGAACATATGCCGGGTTGACCGTTCGCCATTTGCGCCCGATTTGCGTTTTCGGTTGCGTCTGCCAACAGCAAAGTCAGGGAAAAGGGTGAATTTCTGCGGTGTTTTGAGGCAAGCCTTGTGGAATCAACAGGGGAAACTATCTGGCAGTCAGGAGGTCGTGAGTTCGATCCTCACCAGCTCCACCATAAACCATTCATAATAAACCCCTTACAGGAAACGCATTTTTGCCCACCTCAGATTATCGCCTTTGGTTGCGTCTGGGTTGCGTTTTTTGAGCCGAATCGCTTAGCATATTTCCCTCGGCAGGCATAAAATCCGGGGTACGGAATCGGACAAATAAGTCTCCTCAGCCCAGCATCAATGAAGCAGGATCGGGCACATGTACGATATGCGATACCGCCGTTTCTTGATCTAGCAGGAATTGATATGTGCCAAATCAATATCACTCGGCTTCTTCTGCAATGGCCGTCACCTATTCTTTGGACGGCAACACGATGAATTTTTCCGGAACTCAATTCATGGGTGACAAACAGTACAAGGTTAGGGGGACCGCGGTATTTGCTCCTGATGGGATGAGCATTTCCGGAAAATCCGAGCTTTCGGCCGACGGCAAAAACTGGATGCCCATGGGGGAAAGCAAATCCACCAAAATAAAACCGGGAACAAAGTAGTTGCCCGGTGGACGGGGCGGGACGGATCAATGGCAGGCATCCTGCCCTCCCTCAGATCTGTTGCGATCTTGATCAAGTCATTCCAGGTCCGCAGTTCGGTCGCCGGCCTTTCGGTTCCTCGGCGTCGATCTGAACAGACTTGACATTTTGTTGGCCGCCCGAGGCCCTGGGCAGTTAGATCCTATGTGCAATGCCTGCCCCAGGGAGTCTACCGGCCGCGAAATGCCCAGGCCTCGCCACTGTATCGCCTGGTCGAGGACCACTTCTCACGCGCGCGGCACCAGCTTTCCGCCGGAAATCGGGGAAATTTCCCTGCTCCTCGCCGCTTGCTTGCACGATCCTCACGCATCCCCTTCAAAGCAATTCCCTATCATTCCGCTACATACTCAGGTCCGGCACCGGGCAGCCGACACAGAGGATGCCGGAACCCGCCCATCCCGGAAAGCTTTTGGGACACGGATGCACGCGGATCGTTGATGATCGGATCCGCGTGCAGGGCTTTTGCGCCCAAAGGCCGTGTCCGCAAATGTCTTTGTTGCAGCCAGGTCAGAACAGCTGTTTCTTGATTACCGGCGGCATGAACTTTTCCTGTGTCTCCACCAGAAACACGGCATATTCCGAATATCGGTGGCGGTTGCGGTACACCCGGCTGTTCCATAACGTATCGACTAGGACTTCGCGCGGGAGCCAGAAGGTTCGTGGTGTCGAGCTGAATTGAACTTCGCTGAACCACACCTGGGTCGTCTGGCGGTTCAGCAGCACATCCGGCCGGGGCGCCAGCAAGTCCGTGCGCATCCGGATGATCTGGAAGGTCGCGGGATCCACCCACGCCAATCCCTGGTAAAGGGTCAGAGTCGGGGAAGCCATTCCCGGCGCCTGAAACATCCCGAGGATATCCGCCATTCCCGGCCGTTGAGCGAATGCAATTACGATGGCATGGGGTTCCGCGCGCTGCCTGCCCAGGCAGCGAAAGCGGCAGGCCCGCTGATGAGCCGGGCGGAAAAATGACCCGATGGTCACCAACCCCGTCGTCATGAAAGATGCCTCTTGCAGTTCTGCCGTTCAGGTCCAGCAAGGTCGCGAGAATGGATGGCATACCGAGAGAGAGGGAGGGAGAGGACGAGGTTGAGAAAACTGGATGACTGATTTCGGAACAGCTGGTGCCTTACTTTTCGCGATTGAGGTCATGTAGCCGCCGGAGTGCCGCCGGCGATCTAAAATCCGATCTATTCTCTTGATCTCGGATATCCGCAGTCCACATTTCCCGTCTTCAAACATTTTCTATGGCCCCGTCGGGGCTCCGCATCCATATACGGCCCAACCCCGGCCCCTCCGGGGCGCGCCTGTCGGCCGAACCAGATTCGCGACAGACATCAGCCAGGAAAGCCGTTGGCGGGCCGGCTATCGATTCGCCTCATCGCGAGGGTACCAGAGAGGCCGGATGCCCTTGCGGATCTTGTCGGCGGAATCGAGGAGATAGGATTTCTGCGTCGGGCCCGACAACTGCGCAATTCGTTCCAGGAACTCAATCACCGTCTCGCGTTCACCATATTTGAGGAGGTACCCGGTCAGTTTCATGTGGAATGAGGAATAGAGATCAAAATCTTCTGACGCCGGCGCATGGGAAGCCGCCAGCATGTAACGTACGGCACTCTGCCGGTTGCCTTCCCTGAAAGTAACCAGGCCAAGCACCAGGTTTCCCATGTAAATCGCCTTGCCGCAATCCGGATTATCGCCGAATTTGGGCGCCAGATCGAGTGCGTCCCGGGCATACTTCCGGGCCCGTTCCCAGGAGGCCTTTGCGCCCGCGGCATCGTGCTTGTAATAATCGAGGCTGTCCCCCTCAAGATAGGCGCCCAGGGCCAGGTTGGGCAGAAAGCCGAAACGCTCGGTCTCCGGAAGCGCCATTATGGTTTGATATTGGGATTCCTTCGGCACATTCCGCAGGATCTCCACCAGGCGGAGACTCTGCTCCCGGGTATTTGCCTGCAGCACGGCATAACGCGCCCGCTCGGATTTCGGGTTCAGCTGCCGGGCTCGTTCCGCATACGAATTGCCCAGAGCCACGGGATCGAATCCCAGTTTTTTCTCCAGGGCCAGCTGCCGGGTAAACTGCAAATAATTTGCGGCAGCGGTCAGCAGATTCACATCGGTGGATTCGGCCAGCTTCCGGCGAATCTCCTGTGCGTACGGGCTTTTCGCATCGTCCGCGCTCACCGTTCGGACGACATTGAGCGGCATGGATGAATTCACCCCCATGATCACGAGCGCATACAGTCTGCCGAGCGAATTGGAATGACCTCCCTTGGGATCCAGGACCTGCAGGCGCAGCAGCAGCTTCTCGGCCAGGGGCCTGTCGTACACCTCAAGGAAATATGCGGCGTTCCTGAGAACCGGGATGCTGGCATCCGGGCTGGAGGTTTTTTCGAGCCAGAGTTGTTTGGCTGCCGCATACCCGGCCGGATCGGGGAGCGGATCGAGCGCTGACGGGAATATCCGCGCTACCCAATCGCCGGCCATTTTGTGCTCCGGATGATGTTCGATCAGCCAGAGGATATTCGGCCGGCGCGCGGCGATGCACTCCTTTTCACCGATCACCTGGGCGCAAACGGGCGCCCACTTTCCCTTTTCTCCCTTTACGGCCTCGCTGATCGGCGCATAAAAAACCAGCAGTTTTTCCAGGGAGACGAGATCTTTCGGGTCCTGCTTTACGGCCGCCTCGAGTCCGGCCACCTGCTGGGGATTCATTTCCTTGGCTGCCCGATAAAAATCACTCAAGGCTTTCTGCCGGGAAAGTGCCTCCGCGCGCTGCGGATCCTCCTCTAACGGCGCCGGCGGCGCCGGTTGCTGGCGGCAGGCCACCACCACGAAGATCGCGGCGGCACAGCCCAGGGCGACGATGAATTTACGCATGGCGGACACCTCCTTGACAATATCGCCGCGCAGGATGCGGTCGATCCGTTGACTGAGCAGTCCCGTGCCGTCGATGCCGATCCCCTGCCAGGACAGGCGGCCGCCGCTGCGGCGCACCGCTTCGGCCATCTCGATCAGGACCTCGGCATACCGACGACCGGCGCCGATTGCGTGCACGGCCGCGTCGTCGCAGGCATGCTCGGCCGTGGCCGCGAGTTTTCGCTCCAGCCACCAGGCGAGCGGATGGAACCAGAAGATGCACCTGTTGGCGTGGGCCAGCAGGCTGATCAGAGGATCGCGACGGCGGATGTGGGCCAACTCATGAGCAAGAACCGCTTGAAGGGTTTCCTGAGGCCAGAGTTTCCACCCGGCGGGGAGAATAATCCTGCATGATACTATGCCTGCGGTTGCCGGAGCCGCCACCATTACGGACTCATGAATGGCAACAGAAGTGTCTGCCAGGGAAGGATATATATCCGGGTCGAAGGCGATCCGCCGGCTGGCCTTTGTGAGCTTCACGACCGAGCGCCAGCCGATGAGCATCCGGGAGCCGAACCCGAGCATGACCAAGCCATAGACAGCCAAGGTAACAACCGGCCAGATGGTCCTGTGCTCCGGCAATGGAATCGGGACCGCAGTCGGCACATTCGCGGCGTCTCCCGGCGTGGAGGGCATCTCGTAATTGACGGCGGCCGGCATCGACCGGGTCTCTTCGGAATATGAAGGCATCGCGTCGGGGGTGATGGCCGGGACGGGCAGAGCGATCGTGAATGACGGCAGGCAGTAGGGCAGGACCGGCATGAGCAGCATCGCACCCAGCACCGCGGTCCAGGCCGCGTGGCGCACGGCGCTGGAATGAACGCGGACCGCAAGAAGGATGAGTGCCACGATCGCGGCCACGAGAGCGACCCGCAGGGAGGCATCGGCAATCATGCCGAAGAGGGTTCCATTCCATTCAGACAGCATTTGCAGCCTCCTCTCTCAGGAGGGGACCGGGCAGCCCTTCCATGAATGAAGGGATTCAGAGAGCCATCCGGTCATTTGTGACTCTTCACCTTTCTGGCCAGACGCCGGATCTCGTCGATCGGAAGCACCTTTTCATCCACCATGCCGACCAGGAATTGCTCGACCGACCCGGAACAGAATCGTTCGATGATGTGCTCGACGGCGCGCGCGGCCACGCTGCGCGAGCGTACCGCCGCCTGATAGACGAAAAGTTTGCCTTCGATGCGGTGGCGCAGGAAGCCCCGGGCTTCGAGACGGCGCAGCAGGGTGCGCACACTCGAGTCCTTGAGCGGGTGAGCGGGAAGCAGCGCTTCCCGCACCTGTTCCGCGGTCGCCGATCCGGATGCCCAGATGATGTTCAGAATCGCCTGTTGAAGTTCGGTCAGGGGTTGCGACAATGTGTTACGTCGTGTCATGTGACAATATGTAACATATACAAGTGCGCCTGGCAAGTGTTTTTTTCGTGTTTACGGTCGCTCCCGATCTTCACTCCCGGCGATCGAGAATTCCGAGAATTTCCTCGGGGCGGGCGCGCACGCGATAGTCTTCGGTTTGATGGATCCAGTGGATGATGCCATCGCGGTCCGCCAGGATCAGGGTCGGGATGGCAATGTCGCCGCCGGACGGATTCAGGCGGCGGTACCGGATCTGCAGCAGATCGATCACGCTTCTCCGAGGGTCCGAGAGGAACGGGTATTGGATGCCAAGGCGCTGCCGCAGGGGCCGCGAATCTTCCGCGCTGTCGACGCTGATGGCGTAAATTTCCACTCCCCGGGCGCGGAATTTCTCATAGTGTTTCTGGAGCTGTCCCAGCTCGCTGACGCAGAAGGGTCACCAGTAGCCCCGGTAGAACACATAGAGGGCGGCGGTCCGCCCGCGGATGGTATCGGTGGAGATCAGGCGCCCATCCTGGTCTGAAAGGGCGAATTGCGGCATGGCTTGGCCGATGGTGAATGGCAGCGGCTGTACGGGCAGCCTGGAGTAAACCAGAGTCCAACCAAGAATCAGGATCGTCACCGCCGCGTGCGCCCCCGCGATCCCATACCGCGTCCATCCGGGGCGGCGGCGGGCTGCCGCCCAGGCGACCAGGACGCCGATCAGCATCAGCAGGTAGGTCTCGATCGGATATTGCCTGTAAATGCCGAAGTGCAGGAGGACAAGATAGAAAGCGATCCCGCCGTAGACCAGCGCGAAAGAAAGAATAATCCGCATGAACAGCCTCGATTGCCAGCCAAGATTGTAGCAGGCCTTGAAACTGCGCAACAGGGATCGAAGGGATTTCCGGGGAAGCGGCGTGCAACCGATACTCTCAATTTTCGCCGGATCCTGGGTTATGATTGAAAGGACATGCTGAGGGATGAGGAGTTTTTTGGGGATCAGGAGCTGGTTCTGGTTTACATGGCGAGGCGTCTGAAGGAGGCGCGGGCCGTAGAGGCCGCGCTTGACGCCAGCTCGGTGGACTATGCGGTCGTGCCGAGGCACTATGCCGGCGGAGTGTTTTTCGGCTCCCGCAGGGTGGGGGCCTTTTTTTATGTCAGTCCGCTCTCCGAATCGCAAGCTCGTTCCGCGCTTTTCGCGCGGGGGTTCCTGCCTGCAGACGAGCCGAAGGGAGCGATGCCGCCGGTCTGAAGGCGCGGTGAGGTTTGTTCCCGCTCGATGTGCCAGCGTTCACAAAGACTATTCATGCGTGGGGAGAAGCGATCGTGGGACTCAAATTGAGAGTCATGCCCGGGCGTTTTGCCGTTTGCAGATTGTGGCCGGATGCTCCGGTGCCTCAGTGGGCGATGTCCGGCAGCTTCAGTTCCGTGTCCCGGACTCCGGAAGAACTTTCGATTGTGTGCGATGAGTCTCTGGTGCCCGATGCCGTCACCTCGGAACGGAGCTGGCGCTGCTTCATGGTGGAGGGGCCGCTTGATTTCGGTCTCACCGGAATCCTGCTGACGATTGCCGAGCCGTTGGCCAGGGCCGGCATCAGCATTTTCGCCATCTCGACCTTCAACACGGATTACGTGCTGGTAAAGGAAGGCTCGTTTGCGGAGGCGCAAAGGGCGTTATCCGAATGCGGACATCTGATCCTGTGACGCCCCGGAGGCAAGCGGGCGCCGCTATCTTTTCCCGGTGATGAAGTTCTCCAGATGGGAAATCGTGTGCTGCTGCTCCATGATGATTTCCTTGACCACATCACCAATGGACACGACTCCCAGCAGGCGACCCCCTTCCACCACCGGCAGGTGGCGGATGTGATTGGCGGTCATCAGGTTCATGCATTCATCGATGTTGTTTGCGGGCGTGATGCAGATCGGCGTTTCCGTCATGATCTCGCAAACCAGGGTGTCCTTCGAATACTTCCCTTTGAGGATCACTTTCCGGGCATAATCGCGCTCGGAGAAGATGCCCACGAGGCGGTCGCCCTTTACGACGGGCAGGGCGCCCACGTTTTTTCCCGCCAGCAGCGTCAAAGCGTCATAGACGGTGGCCTCCGGGCCTATAACCCAGATGTCATAGCCCTTAGACTGCAGTATCTGGTGGACGGTCTTCATGTTTCAGCTCCTCTCTCGGATGGTTGCCGGATAATCAATCGGGGTCCGGAAGCCCGGAAATGACTGCAGGACGGTTCAGGAACAGTGCGCATGAAGCGGGAATCAAGGGCTGATATTAACTTCGGCTGTTTCGTACCCGAGAGATTCATTTCTTATACTATGCAGAAAGCGGTGCAAATTGGCAATCGTTCATTGATCGACCTGATTTTTGCGGTTCGCCCTTGCCGATTCCTGTCGGTTGTCCGCTCGAAGTGCAAAAGCCCGCCGGGAGGCTATCAGGCTCCCGGCGGGCTTCCGGCCGCATTCCAAAAAGGCGCGACTGCCTATTTCAGTGTGATGGTTTTGCGCGCGCTCCCGCCTTTCAGGCTCGCGTACGCGACCGTGATATCCCCCGAGCCCTTTACCAGGTACTCGATCGTGCGCGTAGTATTGCCGGGCTGCCCGTTGCGCAGCATGATGCGCTTGAGATCACGCTGGTCGATCAGCTGCGTGGAGACATTGCGGAACTTGTCGCGCACCCAGCCGGCGGTGAGCACCTCGACAGTTTTCCCCTCGACGGTGAGCAGATCGGGAGTGACCACATTGTTCTCTGCCGCTTTCGCGAGTATGGTCGGGATCAGGTAGTCATTCGAGATGTCGACGCGCACGCGATAGACGTTGTCACTGATCAACTCGACCTTGGTTTCTCCCAGGCTGATTTTCGGCATCTCCCCGGCCTGGTAGAGCGAGAAGGCCATGTTGCGATGGCAGAGCTCCTCGTTCATGAACCTGGGCGGGACGCGTCCGTAGGACTTCTTCCAGGTTCCCCCCATTTCGATCTTCCCGAACTGCGGGTGGTCGAACTCCTTCCACTCCGTGAACTCATCGCCGAATTCCAGGTTGTCGTTGAACCAGTAGTTGGCGACGCGCGAGTTGATCGGGCTGTTCGGGTCCCGTTGCTGCTCCTTCAAGGCCGGGCTGGTATAGTACTGTTCGTTGCTCCACAGTTCGTTGGAGAAGGAGAGGATTCCCAGGCCGTCGTTGGTCCAGTCGATGAAGCCTCCATGGACGGTGTACAGGCCGCTCCAGATCACGAGATAGCGATAGAAGGGGAGGATGCGTTCCCCGTTCTGGCCCAGCTCGTCGTAGACCATGGTGTCCGCCCGGGGATACTCGCCCACCCACTCGGCGCCCGGCCCGCGCAGGATCATGCCGCCGTTATTGTGGTACGACTGCACGCCGGCGATATTCGGATGCGTGATCAGGAAGTCGTTGATCGCCTTGGCTTCCGGCAGTTCGAACGGATAGTGCATCGATCCGCCCTGGACGTAGTTGGGCTGCCAGTCACTGGCCCAGTTCCGATTGGGATCGTATCCGCCGCCCATGGATCCGGTGACAAAGCCGTCGCCGTCGTTGTCCATGCCCTCGCGGCCGAGCAGGATGTAATCTCCGGTTTCGCCGGCGGGCACGGGTTCCATCATGCGCGGATCGATGGAGCTTTTCCGGTAGTTGCCCTGGCCCGGGACGTACTTGCGCATCTGGTCGACGACACCGTTGTTGTTCAGGTCGATGACGTCGTCGGAATCGACCAGACCGTCGTTGTCTTCATCCACGGGCATGTGGCCGCCGCGGGCGCTCACTCCCGAGGGTCCCTTCATGAAGTAGTCACGGCCGTCGGGATTGACGGTGGGGAAGATGTAGAAGACCCGTTCGTTGACGAGCTTGGTGATCTTGTCGATCCGGCCGTAATTTTCCATCAGGTACCAGACCGTGTACAGGCAGATCTCCCCTCCCTGGATCTCGTTCCCGTGAACGTTGGCTTCGATGTACATGGCCGCCTTGCTCATTTCCGGACCCGTGTCCGGGTTGTTGATGGTCATGAGCATCATGTCCTTGCCGTCATAGCTCTTGCCGACGGAGGAGTATTTGAGAAATTTCGGCCAGGCCTTTTCCATGCGCAGCAGATCCGACTTGATTTCGGCGCAGTCGTGCCAGCGATTGAAATCGAGCTTCACCTTGAACTGCGGATCGGAGCCCGGACGCTTTCTGGTCGATCGCCTTGTAATCGGTCACCTTCTGGCCCAGGACTGCCGGCGCCAGGCTCATGGCCAGGCAGGTCACCAGGACGAGGCAGCGAGTCAAGATCGATGAAGTGGTTCGCATGTTTTCTCCGCTCAATCGAAAAAATGTTGATGTCGACTACTTCAGCGTAATAGTCGCTGTGTCGGTCCCACCCTTCTGCGCCACGACTTTCAGCGTGACCGTGGAGCCGGGCTTTCCCTTGACGATCCACTGGTAGCTCTGCCTGCGGCCGGAGCCCGCCAGTATGGGAATGTTGTTGGTCTTTGCATCGCCCGAGACGATGTCTTTGGGGGCCACGCTCAGCTGAACCAGGGTGGCCCTGACGGAGCGCGAAACCTGCCCCTGAGCGGTTGAAGTCGGCAGGAAGCCGCGGTTCTCGATCTCGGCCTTGATGCGGAACAGGCCGCCGCCCAGGTTGGTCACTTCAGTCTCGGCCACTGCAATCCTCGGGAAGAGCGAAGCCAGATAGACGGCGAATTCCGCATGTGGCTTGCCGAGGTCGGCAATCCTGGCCACCGGGGGATTGGTCGTGACGTAAGGCTTGAAGCCGCCGATTTCCACGTCGCCGAGAGTCGGATGTTTAAAAGGGGTCCAGTTGACGAAACCATCGATCTTTTCCGCATCCATCCACCGCAGGAAGCGGAGATCGAAGGTTGCCGTGCCGTCCGATCCGGCGGCCGCGCCGCCGCCCATGCCGCGTCCGCCACCGCCCGCACCGCGGGCACCGGCGGCCATGGCGTCCGGCGCGCCGCCGCCGCGACCGCCTGACCGCCGGCTGCCGGCAGGCCCCAGCCGGGTGTGCTGAAGGACGGCACGCCCCATTGATAGTAGGTCACCTCGTAGAATGCGCCGCCTGGCGTACGGACAGGCGGATTGCTGCGCAGCCCGGTCAGCTCGCGATATTTGTCAATGACGGCCTGCATATATTCGGCATCCGCTGCATTGATGGTTTCGGCCGGACGTTGACCGCCCTGGCCGCCGCCGCGCCCTGTGGGTGCCGCAGGCGCAGTCGCGCCCCCACGGCCGCCGGCTCCGCCGCGGGCGCCACCGCCCCCTCCTCCTCCGCCGCCACGCCCAAAGCCTCTGCCTCCGCCGCCGCCCTGGAACATGCCGACCTGTCTGGCTCCCACGATACTCTGCTGGGCAAAGTTGAAGAGGTCGATGACCTGCGCCGGAGCGTTATCGCCGTTACGGCCGGCGATCAGGTTGTCGCTCTCGCCGAAGGTGAGCACGGCCGCGATGTTGGCGTGCTTCTTGACGTATTCCATCATGGCGCGGGATTCCAGCTCGCTGACCATGTAGCGGCCGGCATCCGGCTGGTAATAGGGATATTTGTGCATGAAATTGCGGTTCAGATCGGCGCCGCCCGGCCCATCTTCGGCGATGAAGCCGTCATTGTCCGTGTCGAGCCCCTCCAGGTACACCCGGTACGCGCCCACCTCGCCGCGCTGCGGGTCGGCTCGCTTCAGCAGGCGTGCGTCGTCGGGATGGACCATGTAAGGGCCTTTCGGATCCTTGACGCGCATCAGGGTGATGTACCCGTCCTTGTTCAGGTCCTCCGGGCCGTTCTCGTCGATGCGGCCGTCGTTGTCGTCGTCCAGGGGCGAAGTGTTGGTTTTTCGATCGATCTTGACCGGGGCGAAGAAAAACTCCGCCCCATCCGGATTCACGCGCGGAATGATGTAAAAAGCGTGGGTGTCGATCTGCTGCTTCACCTGCGGATTCGTGGCGTAGTTGCTGAGCAGGTAGTCGATCGTGAAGAGCGCCAGCTCGCTGCCCACCAGATGATCGCCCTCGAAATTGGCGGCAACCAGCAGCGCCGGCCGGGTCGGCGATGTCGACCCGGCGGCATTCATGATTTCCACGGCCCAGATCGAGCGATTTTCGCGGGTCTTGCCGACTTCGACCAGCTTTGCGATGTCGGCGTGCTCCTTGACCAGACCTTGAAGCGCGGCCGTCATTTCGGCGTAGGTGTGGTATTTCGAAAAGTCAACGGCTGGTGCGGCCATGGACCAGGAACAAAGGGCAATAGCCAGTACAACCGCTGCCGGCCAAAATGGCCGGCCGGATAACGAAATCTTTCGCACGGCGTCCTCCTGATGAGATATGCGAGCTGCCTGAACCTGCGCGTGGCAAGGCTCCGTACCTTAGATCACCGATTGTAGGGAGACTTTCAACTTGCAGCCGAGCGCGCTGGATTTCCAGCATAGTAAGGTTGCCCAAATGACGCAACACAAAATGCTGAATAAACGAATCACCTAGTTATTAATGGGATCATTCGCATGTTGACATTCCGCTGCTCCGAAAATAGCTCTTTGCGCCCTCGCGCCCTTGCGTCATTGCGTTAAAAAAGATCAACGCAAGGACGCCAAGACGCAAAGTCGCAAAGCCAAAAGATTTTCATGCGTCACCGGGTGCGCCATGGCGCATGAGGAGCTGTTCCGAAAATAATCCCAGGACCGGCAAGCAGGTTCGGGCTGCCAGACGGGACCTGAAGTTGGCCCGGCCCTGAATTACAGGCAGTCACGCAAATCGAAGGTCCGAGTTGGTCCCGTCGGATCTCCATGACCAACCTGGTTTTTGGCCTTCAAGCAGGTCGCGCCGGCGATGTATACTTAGAAATTATTGGATTTTAGATTGGGGGGACAGGCATGGAGCTGGGATTTAAAATCTCGAGGGGACGCAGTGGCCGGGTACGACTCTTCAGCGCGGGGATGCTCCTCATGGGAACCATCGCCGCGGCCGGACAAAGCGGCACGCCCAGGCGGCCGGAGTTTTATATCGGGGGTGAAGCGGGCGCCCCGATCAAGATCGAGGTGTTCTCGGATTACCAATGCCCGGCCTGCCGGACGTTTTATCTCGAGACCATCAAGCCTATTCTCGTCAATTACGCCGGCAAGAACAAAGTCAGCGTCGTCTATCGTGATTTTCCGCTGGAAATGCATCAGTATGCCCGCGCTGCGGCGCGCCTGAGCATTGCCGCCCAGCGGCTGGGCCGGGAGCGCTGGCTGCGCGTCAGCGAGGCGCTGTATACGAATCAGGACCAGTGGGCACAGGACGGAAATCTCGAAGCGGCTCTGGCAAAAGTTCTGGATCCGACGGAAGTGGTGCGCCTGCGCAATCTGGCTGCGGATCCGGCGATCGATGCAGCCATCGACCAGGAACTCATGCTGGGACAGAGCCGTGAGGTCAACTCCACCCCCACCTTTTTTATAACTACCGAAGCCGGACGCCAGCAAAGAGTGAATGGACCGGTCCCCTACGTGGTGCTCAAGGATTACCTCGACCGGCTGATCAAATAGGGGCTTGCCGGTCCAACTCCCGAATATCCCCGGCGATCAGAAATACTTGCGGCCGAGGAGTATCACCTTTTCGATGTGGTGCTTTCGATCGGAATCACTGGCATTTACCACATCATGAAAAACCACGTGGCGCACCTGGCGGATGCCGCAATTCTTGAGGGTCCAATCGCCGAAGGTTCTTGAGAGGGGACGGCCAAAGTTAAACATCCGGTACAGCGAGGCGCGCACTCCGGTCGTAGAGATGATCAGCGCCTTCCGCTGGGGAAGCAGTCCCCGGACCTGTCCTGTCGAGGTGAAACGGAAAGCGAATTCCTCCTGAAACACCCGGTCGACAAAACCCTTCAGGATTGCCGGAGTTCCGAACCACCAGATCGGGAAGATAAATGCGAGGGCGTGCGCCTTCAGAATGCGTTCCTGGTAGCGGGCGACATCGGCAAGCGGATGCCCCGTCCCCAGCGTGTCCAGCTCCGGCCCGCGCAGCAAGGGATCAAAGCCTTCCTGATAAAGATCCGCCACCTCCGGCTCATGTCCTGCGGCGCGCACACCTTCACAAAGTGCGGCGCACAGGGCCGCATTGAAAGAATCGGGCTTGGGATGGGCGAACACGATGAAAATGCGCATCGGGGATTCATTTAATCACGAAACTGGGGAAAGGCAAAACATTTGAGAGCCTTTCCCGGCCCGTGTTCTTCCGTGTCCAGAAATCATTCCATAATGAGTGAATTCCGGCACCGTCTGCTGCTATTCTATTTGCGAACGACGTTCGTGAACAATGATGGTCAGGCCTTTATGCTGAGATCGGCGGATGATCGTTTCCAGGATAACCCAAGACTCATGAGGATGCCCAACTGAAACTCGACCGCGAAATTGTCTTGCACGACTACCGCGTCGCCTATCGCAGCCGGCAGGCGAGCATTGTCGGCCACCGGGAAGTTCTTTCCGGGAAGGCCAAATTCGGCATCTTCGGGGCCGGAAAGGAAGTGCCCCAGGTGGCGATGGCGCATGCTTTCCAAAAAGGGGATTTTCGCGCCGGGTATTATCGCGACCAGACCATGATGTTCGCCCTCGGCATGCTCGAGGTGGATGAGTATTTTGCCCAGCTGTATGCGGATGCCGAATTGGCGTCCGAGCCGGCGTTTGGCGGTCGATCCATGACGGGTCACTTCGCCACCCGGTTGCTTCATGCTGACGGCAGCTGGAAGGATCTCAGGTCGATGCGCAACTCTTCGGCCGACGTATCGCCGACCGGCGCCCAGATGCCGCGGCTGCTCGGGCTTGCGTATGCCTCGGTGCTCTACCGCCGGTTGGAGGAATTGCGGGATCGCGCGGCTGCGGGTTTTTCCGACAACGGCAACGAGGTTGCCTTCGGTACGATCGGCAATGCAAGTTGCGCGGAAGGGATCTTCTGGGAGGCGATCAACGCTGCCGGCGTGTTGCAGGTGCCGATGGTGCTTTCGATCTGGGACGACGGGTATGGCATTTCGGTGCCGAACCAGTTTCAGATGACCAAAGGGGACATTTACAGGGTTTTGGAGGGCTTTCAGCGCCGGCCCGGGGAAAAATCGGGCCTCGATGTATACGCGGTCGCCGGCTGGAATTACCCTGTGCTCCGTGAAACTTACCTGTCGGCGGCCGAGGCGGCCCGGCGGGATTATGTCCCCTCGGTCATTCACGTCATTGAATTGACCCAGCCCCTGGGACATTCGACCTCCGGAAGCCAGCAGCGCTATAAATCGCCGGAGCGGCTTGCCTGGGAGAAAGAGTTCGACTGCATTCCCCAGATGAGAGGCTGGCTGATTGGGGAGGGGATGGCCGGCGAGTCTGAGCTGGCCGAGATAGAGGAGGAGGAGAAGAATTTCGTGCTTGCGGCCCGGGAACGCGCCTGGGAGGCATACCGCAGGCCGATTGTCTCGGAACATGGCGAACTGATCACGCTCATCGGCGAGCTGGCCGGAGAAACCGCTCATGCACATGAATTGACCCCTGTTCTCGAGACTCTGAGCTCCCTTAAGGATCCCCTGCGCCGCCACCTGATGTCGCTGACGGAGGAGGCTCTCATTGCCGTCCGGCATGAAGACAGCCCCTCCAGGCAGCGCCTGGTCGCGTGGAAAAGGAACCAGGAGGAGGAGAACCGGCATCGATACAGTTCAGACCTTTACAGCACCTCCTCGGAATCCGCATTGGCAGTCCCCGTTGTTCCGCCCGTCTATGCCGACCCGGCGCCGATCCTCAACGGGTATGAAATCCTGAACGCCTGCTTCGACGCGGGTTTCTCCCGGTACCCGGAATTGGTCGCCATGGGGGAGGACGTCGGCCAGCTGGGAGATGTCAATCAGGGTTTTGCCCATCTGCAGCAGAAGTACGGAGCCTTGCGCATCACGGATACCGGAATCCGGGAAGCGACGATTCTGGGGCAGGCGATCGGCATGGCCATGCGGGGATTGCGGCCGATTGCGGAAATCCAGTACCTGGACTACGCGCTCTATGCCCTGCAAATCATGTCCGATGACCTGGCGTCCCTGCGCTGGCGCACCCGCGGCGGGCAGAAGGCCCCGGTCATCATTCGCACCCGGGGGCACCGCCTCGAGGGCATATGGCATTCCGGCTCTCCGATGGCGGGACTGATCGATCTGTTGCGGGGTATCTACATTTGCGTTCCCCGGGATTGCACCCAGGCCGCCGGCCTGTACAACACCATCCTGCGGTCCGATGATGCGGCGCTGGTTGTTGAAGTGCTGAACGCCTATCGGCGAAAAGCGCCGCTACCGGAAAACATCGGGGAATTCACCATCCCGCTCGGCGTTCCCGAGGTGATCCGCTCGGGAAAGGATGTCACGATCGTAACCTATGGGGCCTGCTGTGCGATTGCGGATGAGGCGGCCACGCTATTGAGCGGGGTCGGCATCGAAATCGAACTGATCGATGTCCGCACCCTTCTTCCGTTCGACCTGGGAGGGGTAATTGTGGAATCGCTGCGGAAAACCAGCCGGGTGCTCTTCGTGGATGAAGACGCTCCCGGGGGTGCGACCGCCTACATGCTTCAGCAGGTGATTGAGCGGCAGGGGGGGTACGAGTGGCTGGATGCCGCGCCCCGTACATTGCCGGCCCGGGAACATCGGCCCCCTTACGGCTCGGACGGAGACTATTTCTCCAAGCCGAACCGGGAGCAAATCTTCGAGGCAGTGTACGATCTCATGCACGAAGCGGATCCCGGGCGCTTTCCCCTCTTCTACCGCGGTTCGGAAAGCTGATCGATCAGCTGAATCCTCTTCAGATGGCGGCCCCCGTCGAAGGGGGCGGTCAGCCAGATATGCACAATCTCGATTGCGGTCTCCAGGCCAATCATGCGCTGGCCGATCGATATCATATTGGCGTTGTTGTGTCGCCGGGCCAGTTCCGCGCTTTCCGGATTCCAGCACACGGCGCAGCGGATGCCCGCGATGCGGTTGGCGACCATGGCCTCTCCGTTCCCGGAACCGCCAAGAATGATGCCGCCCTCGCACTCGCCGCGCGCAACGGCCTGGGCCGCCGGCCGGATGAACAGCGGATAATCCACGGGATCCTCCGAAAAGGCGCCGAAATCGCGCACTTCGTGGCCCTCGGCCGCCAGCCTCATGCGAATCTCTTCCTTATACCGGAACCCGGCATGATCGGAGCCCAGTGCGATCTTCATGAGTGAAATGTCCTTTCGCAGACTGATCCCGCGAACCTGAATCGACGCGCGTTCATCGGACGGGCTGTTTCCATGCCGCGGATTGCATTCCCCGGGCCGTTCACGGGGCCCGCCCACGGGCATGGATTGTGCTGTTTTCCGACTTCCGCCACGCCATCATAAGCGCAGATGCGCGCGATAGCATCATTTTTTCCCGCGGCCGGGCGCCGACTCGCCGGGCGTGAAAAAAAACTGGTGTCGTCGACGCGATCCATGGCAAGCTCTCAGCGAATTTTTTCCGGGGAGAGGGCGACTATGGCGAATCCAAAGCGGCTGTTCGTGGCCGCCACACGACAGAACGAGGGGAAAACGACCACTTGTCTGGGGCTGCTGTTGAACCTGAAACGCCAGGTGCGCTCCCTCGGATTCATCAAGCCGGTCGGGCAGCGCTACATCGAGGTTGGCGGCGAGCGCATCGACAAGGATGCCGTCCTCATGGATGAGGTGTTCCACCTGCACCCGGTCCTGAGGGATACGAGCCCGATCGCCATCAGCCGGAGTTTCACGCGCGAGTATGACAGCGCCCGGCATCGGGAGGGCCTGGTTCAGGATATCTTGCGATCCTACGCAGCGGTGGCCGAGGGGAAGGAGATGATGATCATCGAGGGTACCGGGCACGCGGGGGTGGGCTCGTGCTTTGATCTCAACAACGGGGATGTGGCCAGGCTTCTGGATGCTCCGGTGTTGATTGTGACTGGAGGAGGCATGGGGAGGCCGGTCGACGAAATCCTGCTCAACCTGCCGGTCTTCGAGAAGCACGGGGTGCGGGTGATCGGGGCCGTCTGCAACAAGGTCCTGCCGGAAAAACTCGAGGAGGTTAGGGCCTATGTGACCCGGGCGCTCGCGGAGCGCGGGGTGCGGTTGTTCGGGGTCATGCCTCTTGAAAGGATGCTCAGCGGTTCGACTTTGCAGCAGATCCGCGATGAGCTCGATGCCGAGATTCTCAATGGCGGAGAGACACTTGAGGCCCATATCGGCGGCATTGTGGTCGGCGCCACGGAACCCCACCGGGCACTCGATCAATTCGGGCCGGGCACGCTCCTGATCACGTCCGGGGAAAGGGAGGACCTCATCCTGGCAGCGATGTCCTCGGGCATGTTGGGAGGCTCGGGCGCGCCCGGTGTGGCCGGGATCATCCTCACCAACGGGGTCCACCCGCACGAAACGCTCATGCGTCTCATCCGTCGAACCAGCATGCCGCTGTTGCTGGTCCGGAGCGATCTGTATGAGACAACTTCGGCCATACACGATCTGATCGTAAAGATCCGGCCGGCCGATGCCAAAAAAATCGCCCTGGCCGGGGATCTCGTCGAGCGCTATGTGGATGTGCCGGCGATCTTGAAGGAAATCTGACCCTCTTTTCATAAACGGCCGGGATTGGGTCGCCGCACCCGGTCAGTTCGCGGCCTCTTTAGCCCCCATGATTCATGAAGTAAATCCCGCCTTGACACGCTCAAAGAGCCACAGCTAAGATTGCCGGGCACGGCGTGTCTGTCAAAACGAGTCTCGAAAGCTATTTTACCGTTTCGATGATGCAATTGGATGATAACAAATACAGATAGAATAGAGATCAGGATCGGCAGCGCGCTGGAGTATCTGGATCTGGTGCAGACTCTGTCGGACTGCATAACCGAAATCATGGGCTTTGATGAGGATACCAGCCATTGGATCGGGATGTCGGTCAGAGAGTCGGTGACCAATGCCATACAGCACGGGAACAAGCTGGATCCGTCAAAGAGAGTAGATATCGCCTTTGAAATCTCGCCCGACCATCTGGAGATCTCGGTCAGGGACGAAGGCAAGGGATTTCAGATCGACAGTCTGCCGAATCCGCTGGATCCTGAGAATCTGCTCAGGCCCAGCGGACGTGGAATCTTCTATATCCGGTCGTTTATGGATGAAGTAGAATTTATTCCACACTCCCAGGGTGGGATGGAAGTTCACATGGTGAAAAAGGTACCCTCTAAACAAGAAGTGAAGGAGACAGAGATATGAAGATCGACACCCGTAACGTCGGGGAAGTAACGGTGCTGGATTGCAGCGGCAAAATCACCCTCGGCGAAGGGACCATGGCCATTCGCAACACCGTTCGCGAGCTGCTGAAAGGCGGCACCAAGAAGATCGTGCTCAATCTCGCCGATGTCAACTACATCGACAGTTCGGGAATTGGCGAACTCGTGAGCAGCTATACGACGGTCACAAATCAGGGCGGTCAGCTCAAGCTCCTGAATCTTACGAAGAAGATCCATGAACTGCTCGCGATTACGAAGCTGTTGACGGTCTTCCAGGTCTTCGAAAACGAGGATTCTGCGATTTCGAGCTTCTAACGGAAAAGTCCGTTAAAGTTGAACAGCTTGGTGAGATCGTTGATGATGACGAATCCCATCAGGAGGATCAGGAAGACGAAACCCGCCTGAATGATCTTTTCCTTGATCCCCAGGCTCAGGTCTCGACCGATCGCACTTTCGATCAGGAGGAGTGCAACGACTCCGCCATCGAGAATGGGTATCGGAAGCATGTTGAATATACCGAGGTTGAGGCTCAACAGCCCAACAAAAGCAAAAAAGGCTCGGGCGCTGCCCGTGCGGGCAGCGCTTCCCGCCACGCTGGCTATCTCAATCGGGCCGGATATGGTTTTTACCGAAGCCCTTCCGGTAAAGATTCTCCCGATTACCCTGAAAGTGATCACCGCGATTTCATAGTTGTGCTCTACCGACCTGCCGATTGACCCGATGAGGCCATAGCGTTCATGATCGGCGGGAATCTCCGTGTAAAAGCCGGCGACCACGCGACCTTTGTCTTCCACGGGGGTGATGGTCAGCCGGATCGGAACGGAACCTCTCTGCAGCGCCTCCACCAGGGAATCCCAGCCCGCATTGGGCTGGGGAGGGGTGGTTGGACGTCGGATTTCGAATTGCAGCGGTATCCCCTTGCTGTCCGCAATGACGTTGAGAATCTCGCTGAAATCGTTGCCGCTTCGGCTTTCTCCCCGAACCGCCAGGATTTCATCGCCCGGTTGCAGGCCGGCCCGTTCGGCCGGAGAATCCGGGTCGAGTCTCCAGACGATCGTGCGCGGGAGTGCGTACTTGAAGCCCAGGCTGTCGGAATCGATACTTTCGCTGCTTGGCGGCGCGAAATGCAGATTCAGACTCTGCCCGCTCCTCTCGACGGTGACGTTCAATTCATCCCGGGGAGACGTGGCCAAGGCTATCTCCATACTTTGCCAGGTATCCACAAGGTTGCCGTTTACCGACTTGACGAGATCGCCCGATTTCAATCCGGCCTGCCGGGCGATGGAGTTGGGCTGAATCGGACCGACCAGGGCCGGGCCATTGAGGTAGCGGGGAATCAAAACCCCTTCCATGTAGGACGCGGACATAATGGCGATGGCCAGGAGGATATTCATGGCCGGGCCGGCAATGGCCACAAGAAACCGGTGCGATTTCGGGTGGGAAAGAAACTCATCCGGAGCACCGTGGCGCTCCTCATCAAAGGCCTCGCCGGCCATCTTCACATAACCGCCCAACGGCAGGGGGCTCAGCCGATATTCCGTCCCTCCCCAGGTAAAGCCCGCGAGCCTCGGCCCAAAACCCAGCGAAAAGGTAATTACCCGGATTTTCAGCAGTTTGGCCATGGCAAAATGGCCAAACTCGTGGATGGTGATCACAATTCCGAGCACGACTATAAAAGCCAGAATGGTTTGAATCATCAGGTGTCGTTCCTCTCACCCTCAAGAGAAATGATGCTACATGGTAGCGATAGTCTCAATGGCTACTTGGACGGATTCGGGCGGTAAGATCGGTAGCCTGCCGCCTGGCCCAGAGATCAGCCTCGAGAATTGAACCGAGGGAGGATGCTTCCTTCGGCGTATGGGCATCAAGGACCGTTTCGATGATCCTGGAAATCTCGTCAAACCCGACCCCATGGCTCAGGAAAGACTCCACCGCAACCTCGTTGGCTGCGTTAAGCACGGCCGGCGCGGTTCCCCCACGCCGCAATGCACTGTAGGCGAGATTGAGGCATTGGAACTTCTCCCGGTCGGGTCTCAGAAATTCGAGTTTGGACAGCTGCAAAATGTCAAGGGAGGGGAGCGTGCCCTGCCAGCGTTCGGGGTAGGTCAGCGCGTATTGGATCGGGATGCGCATGTCCGTGGGTCCCAGCTGTGCCAGCAGGGAGCCATCCACAAATTCCACCATCGAGTGCACGATGCTCTGCGGATGCACGGCGACATCGATCTGGTCGGGGGTGACGCCGAACAGCCACGACGCTTCAATCACTTCCAGCCCTTTGTTCATGAGGGTGGCCGAATCGATCGTGATCTTTCTCCCCATGCGCCAGGTAGGATGGTTCAATGCTTCCTCCCTGGTGATCGCGGCAAACTTCTCCTTCGGGGTTTCGCGAAACGGCCCTCCGGAGGCCGTCAGGATCAGGCGCCGGATTTCGGGCCGGCTGGCGCTGCGCAGGCACTGGTGGATCGCGTTGTGCTCACTGTCGACCGGGAGAATCGCGACGCCGCGCTCCCTCGCCTTTTCCATCATCAATTCGCCCGCCATCACCAGCGTTTCCTTGTTGGCCAGGGCGATCGATTTGCCATGCTCCAAGGCTTGATAGGACGGGAGCAGTCCCGCGGCCCCCGTGATAGCCGAAACCACCATCGTCGCCGCCGGGTGGCACGCAACTTGGATTACCCCTTCTTCGCCGTGAACGAATCCCGTTTTTGCCATCGGGTAGCCGCGATGGCGCAAGCGGGATTGCAGCTCGCGACATGCATCCTCGTCCTGTGCGGAGGCGATGCGTGGGCGGATCGCTTCCACCTGGTCAGCCAGAAGGGTGACATTTCTGCCCGCTGCCAGGCCGACGATGCCGAACGCATCAGGAAAACCTGACGTCACGCGAAGCGTGTTGGTGCCGATGGATCCGGTTGAGCCGAGAATCGAAATGAGTTTCATCCAAGCCCGCCTCTCGGGCACGCGCAAAATGAATATTCTAGCGAATCCGCCGGTCCGGCACCAGAAATTAGGCGAAGCATGATTTAAGGGTCTGTCACGGAATAACAGGCCCACTTTGCTGCTGGCCCCCAGGCCCGCTGGCAAGGCGCGAGCGACGAGCATACCCGGTGTGGTATGTAAGGAGCGAGCAACGCAGCCAGCGGGCCTGCGGGCCGCAGCCCGGAGGGGCGCGGCGGCGGGCGGGCATCTGCGGCGTTGCCGCTCCTCGACGATGTCACCACATCGCCTGCGTCGCGGCGCCTGGCATCTGCCCGCCCCAGGAGCACCGCAGGTGCGATGGTGCTCGCGCCAAAGTGGACCTGTTATTCCGTGACAGACCCTAAGGGTAGATCTGGAGCAGGTACAGGTAAAGGACTGGGAAGGCAAAGAGCATGCTGTCGATCCGGTCAAGGACCCCGCCATGGCCCGGAATCAGGCCCGAGCTCTCCTTGACCTCGGCGGCGCGCTTGAGCATTGATTCAGCCAGATCGCCGAGCTGCCCGAAGGCGCCGATGAGCAGGGAGGCGGCCACGATGTGCTTCAGCGGCAGTTCCTGAAAGAAAAAGTATTGCAGCAATGCGGCAACCAACAGTCCGGCCAGCAAACCGGCGGCAGCCCCTTCATTGGTTTTTTTGGGACTAAGCCGGGGGGCAAACGGCGTGCGCCCGAATTGGCGGCCGGCAAGCAAAGCCGCCGTGTCCCCCACCCAGATCACGGCCAACAGGATCAGGGTCCACTCCAAACCCGTGCGGGCCCCGAAGTCGAACCGTACCGCCTGCGCTGGCCGCAGGCAAAAAGCCAGGTAGCAGACACCGAGCAGGTTGGCCATCAGGCCGTGCACCCGGTCCCGGATCGGCTCGTTCCGCCACATCGCTGCCAGGAAGTTAATTATCAGCACGACTGCGCAAAGAGCGTCTACCGGGAGTCGGGTCATCGGGATCCCCGCAAGCAGGATCCAGAAGCTGGCATACCCCAACCAGGGATGCCCGCGGAAGCCCATCCTGGACATGATCCGGAAATATTCATGCAGGCAGAGGCATCCGACCATCGCAAGCACCATAAGGTACAGGACCGGGGGGGCGAAGAAAACGAGAGCCAGGGCAATGGGGATCAGAATCAATGCTGAAATGAGCCTTTGGAGCATATCAGGGGACCTGTCCGCGAAAAGAACCTGCGCCGGCCCGGGGGCGGATGCCTCCGCTCCTCATGGCCGGGCTCCGTTCCTGATTCCACCATAGCGCCGGTCTCGCTTCTGGTAGTCGAGTATGGCCTCGAAGAGGTGTCTGCGCCGGAAATCGGGCCAATAGGTGGGGGTGACGTAGATTTCGGAATAGGCGATCTGCCACAACAAAAAGTTGCTGACCCGCAGTTCACCGCTGGTCCGGATGAGCAGATCGGGATCTGGAATCCCTGCGGTATACAGGGCGCCGGAAATCAACTCCTCGGTGATCGGGCCGCGGTCCCCGTTTTGCTGAGCTAACAGGCGATTAAATGTATCGACGATTTCTGCACGACCCCCGTAGTTGAGGGCCACGTTCAGGAGCATCCCGGTATTGCCGGCGGTCCGGCTCACGGCCCTGTCCAGTTCGCGGCGGACCGACGGCGCCAGTTCATCCACGCGGCCAATGGCAAGGAAGCGGATATTGGCATCCGTCAGGCGGTTCAGTTCGCGCTGGATGTATTCCTTGAGCAGGCTCATCAGAGTGCGCACTTCCGATTGTGGCCGCTTCCAGTTCTCCACCGAGAACGCGTAAAGCGTCAGGACCTCCAGACCCAGGCGCGCCGAGACTTCGATAATCTCCCGGACCGAATCGATGCCTGCGCGGTGACCGGCTACTCTCGGCAATCTGCGTTCTCTGGCCCATCTGCCGTTGCCGTCCATGATCACGGCTACATGCCTCGGAAGCCGGCTCGGATCGATTCCCTCGAGGAGACTCGCTTCAAGCGTTCCCGGTTCGGCCAGGACAACCTCTGCTTTCATATAATGGGAACCTCACTCCATGCCAGGTATGACAATGGTAGCATCAAAAGGCAAATGCGAAACATACGAAATATGCGACCGGAATGAGAGCGGGCATTCAACGCCGCGCAGACTGCCGCCGATCGGATGCCGCCAGCTTCAATACCGGACTTTAAGCAGGATCAGCCCATGGGCCGGGGCGGTGAATCCGGCCTGCGTGCGATCCCGGATCTGGAACAGAGTCTTGAACTTGGGGATGGAAATCTGTCCGCGGCCAACTTCCAGCAGCGTCCCCACCAGGTTACGAACCATGTGGTGCAGGAAGCCGTTCCCCTCAACCGTAAAAATCAGGCGATGACCCAGGCTCCTGATCCGGAAGGAACTGATGTGACGAACCGTATTCTTGTTCTCCCCTCCCCGGACCGCAAAACTGGCAAAGTCGCGGGTGCCCTCATACATTGCGGCAGCTCGTTTGAGGACCTCGAGATTGAGCGGGTAAGGATATTGAAAATGCTCGCGGGCCAGGTGGGGTGGCATTACGCGGCCCCGGTAGACCTGGTAACGGTAGGTCTTTCCACGTGCGCTGCGCCGGGCATGGAATCGGGCTGATACCTCGACTGCAGACAGGACCCGGATGTCGGGAGGCAGCACGCTGTTCAAAGCGCGCACCAGTTGCGACGCCGGGATGGTCGATCCCGTAGTGAAATTGGCCACGAAGCGGCGCGCATGGGTTCCGGCATCGGTCCGGCCGCTGCCGATCGGGGAGGCCGGTTCACCTGTTATCTTGCCTATCGCTTTGCGCAGCTCGTCCTGTACGGTTGCCTGGCCTTTCTGGATTTGCCAGCCGTGATAATCCGTGCCGTCGAATCCGAGCACGAGCTTGATATTGCGACAGGATTTCATCGACTCCCCGGTTTGACCGCCTGACTGCCGGACCGGCACATCGGACAGTCATCGGGAGAGTAGTTGGGGACATCGAGGATGGCGAGCGCCCCCTTCGGCACCCCAAGATCGGTTCGGCCGCCGGAGCGATCAATGATGGCGCCTGCCGCGGTCACGACGCCGCCCGATCTGGCCACCACATCCATGGTTTCACGGGTGGAGCCGCCGGTGGTGACGACGTCTTCGACCACAAAGCAGGTCTCGCCGGATTCGATCCTGAAACCGCGCCGCAAGACGAGCGCTCCCTCCTGACGTTCGACAAAAAGAGCCCGAACCCCCAATGCCCGCGCCACCTCATGGGCAACGAGAATGCCTCCGAGAGCGGGAGCGATCACCAGCCCGGGCAGTCCGGCGAGTTGCGACATCCGTGCCGCCAATGCGCTTCCAAGAGTGGCGGCAAAATCCGGATGCTGCAAGACCAGTGCACACTGCAGATAGCGACTGCTATGCAGACCCGAGGAGAGACGAAAATGCCCTTCCAGCAGGGCGCCGGAATTCCTGAACAGCGCGAGAATCTCATCTTGCGTCATTTTGTCACCGCCAATCCGAAGCGACGTGCTATTGATCTCATTCCGGGTGCCTTCTGCGAAAACTGCCGGCTTGCCGGCGCGCCCGGTTCCGATGGGTATTAAGGGCTCGCGCAAAAATAACCTGGAATCTTGGTCCGGCCCCAGGCGTAACTCTGACATTTGTTTTGCGCCTGCCATTTGCTGCAATATACCCCCATGCTCCACACACCGTAGGGCTGCAACCCTTCAGGGCGCGCGGGCGGACTGGCATCTGCCGCGTTGCTGCTCCTCGACGACGTCACCGCATCGCCTGCGTCTCGGCGCCTTGCATCTGCCCCCCCGGCCCGTGCGCCAAAATGACAATATATTTGTGCGCAAACCCCAAGGCACTCCGCGGTCCGGCACTTGCCTGAATTACACATGCATCCATCCGGAGGGGTACAAAGTAGCAGCATCTATGCTAAAATAAAAGCTCCCTCTGTGAATAGGAGCGTCTTTATGTCCGGTCATTCGAAGTGGCATTCCATCAAACACAAGAAGGCTGCAACCGACTCCAAACGCGGGCGGATTTTCACCCGCCTGATCAAGGAAATGACGGTCGCCGCGCGTTCGGGCGGCGGGGATCTGGATGCCAATCCCAGGCTGCGTCTCGTGGTCAATACCGCCAAGGCAGCCAACATGCCCGCGGAAAACATCAAACGGGCCATCATGCGCGGCACCGGCGAACTCCCGGGAGTATCCTATGAAGATGTGAACTACGAGGGATACGGGCCCGGGGGCGTAGCGATTTTCATGCGTACTCTGACCGATAATCGCAACCGCACGGTTGCCGAGGTGCGGCACATCCTCTCCAAGAACGGCGGGAACCTCGGCGAGGCTGGATGTGTAGCCTGGATGTTCGATCGGAAAGGTTACTTTGTAGTCGAGAAAGCCGCGGCCAGCGAAGAGAAACTGCTCGACCTGATCCTGAACCACGGTGGCGACGACATGCGCGAAGACGGGGATAATTATGAGATTTTCAGCGCGCCCGAGAGCTTCGAGACGCTGAAGGCGGCCCTCGAGAGCGCCGGCATTCCCATGGGGGCTTCCGAAGTTTCCATGGTGCCCCAGAACTACATCAAGCTCGAGGGCAAGGAAGCCCAGACCATGCTTAAGCTCATGGAAGCCCTCGAAGATCAGGAAGACATACAGAACGTCTGGGCGAACTTCGACATAGATGAGGCGGCCCTCCAGGAGGCGTCGTAAGGCCGGGCTCCGATGAGAATATTGGGGATTGACCCCGGCAGCGAGACTACCGGGTACGGTCTCATTGAATCGGACGGCTCTCGGCACGCTTCCATTCTCTTTGGCGCCATCCGGACTTCACCGAAGCGGACTTTCCACGAGCGACTGCTCCAGATTTACACTCAACTCATGGACATCCTTGCTCACGAGGAGATCCATGCCGTCGCGATTGAAGGCGTTTTTTATGCCGCCAATGTGCAGTCAGCCCTGAAACTGGGCCATGCCAGGGGTGTGGCGCTCCTGGTTGCCGCTCAGCAGGGCCTCCCGGTATTCGAATACTCCCCCCTGGAAATCAAGAGTGCCATCGTCGGTTACGGGCGTGCTGAAAAGAGCCAGGTCCAGCTGATGGTAAGGCACCTGCTAAATCTGCCGGAGATTCCGACTCCGGATGATGCTGCGGATGCACTGGCCGTAGCGATCTGTCACAGCCACGCCGCCGGCAGAGAACAGTTGAGACCCACACGCCGGAAGGGACGAGGAAGAAAATAGCGTCAGCACATGGCGATACCGGCGTATCCCACCACATGCTGGTAGTCTCCGTTGACATCTCCGGAACAGGCATAGCGGATCAACCGGCCTTCGGCAACTCCAAGGTCGCGGCAGGCGACCAGCAATGCCACCGCCGGCGCAAATCCGCACATGCTGATATCCTCTTCCAGGACGATCCGATATAAACCCTTCGGATCGAGGTCCAATACCTTCTCAATTGCCATGCGGTCCTTGCGCGCGGCGCCGTCGGCAGTCTCATAGTGGGTCATATCGGAGCTCACAACCAGGAGCACCGGCTCATGGCTGGCTGCTGCCACTCGAGCCAGCCCATGGCCCAGAGTTTCCAGTGAACTGGAGTCTGTCGTGCCCACACATATGGCCGCGAATTGGAGCGCATCCGTCAATACCTGCAGGAATGGGATCTGGACCTCGATCGAGTGCTCCCGTGCGTGCGCGGCCCGGTCTTCCACCAGGAGTGGGCATTCCATCAGAAGTCGCCGGTTGAGGCCTTCGTCCACGGCCGCCAGCCCCAGAGGGGTGCGCCACTCACCGGCAGGGTGCAGGGAAAGCGCCACTCCGCTGCCTGTATGATTGGGTCCGAGAAGAATGACCCGTTCGGGGATTCGGACCGAACCATAGACCGCGCCCGCGACCGCACCGGAATAGACATAGCCCGCATGGGGGACCAGGATCGCCCGGGCTTCGATCAGAGACTCAGGATTGACCAGGAAGGACTGAATGTGCTCCCTGAGAGTTCTCGGATTCCCGTCATAAAATTGCCCCGCCACCGCCGGTTCCCTGATCATGCCTCCCTCCTCTTTTTTTATTGGCCTCCTTTAAAAAGGAGACATTCCGCATTTCCCGCTAAGTTGCAGTGGCAAAACATGTTGAGAAGAAATTCGGAATGTCCCCCTTTTGAGGCCAGGCCGATTACCACCGCCAATGTTCGCCGAACTCGTTCGCGGCCTGCTGTGAGATTATGTCAAAAAGGGTATCCCCCTGGGTCATCAGCTCTTTTGGGTCGTCCGACGCCATTTCAGACAGGACTCCCCGCGTACATTCCTTTAGCCCGGACGGGCTGTACCCCCCCTCCAGCACAAAGCAAATCCTGCCGTCGCAAAAGGCATCGGCGGCATTGCACAGGGATGCCGCCGCGGAAGCAATGCCTGACGGGCTGATGCGCAGGCCCCCCAGTGGGTCCCCCTGCACGGCGTCGAATCCGGCCGAAACAAGTATGAACTGGGGCTGGTATCGGGCGAGTATTGCCGGGACAATCCGGGAATAGATCGGGATGAACACGCCGTCTCCTGCGCCCGCAGGCAGCGGGAAATTAAGCGTGTATCCCCATCCTTCCCCTGCTCCGACCTCTTCAAAGGCGCCGGTTCCCGGATAGAAGGGGAATTGGTGTGTAGAGATGAACAGAACGCCTGCATCCTGATAAAAGGCGGCCTGCGTGCCGTTGCCGTGGTGCACGTCGAAGTCTACGATGGCCACGCGTTCAAGTTTGTGATGTCGCTTCAGGTATGCGGCGCCGACGGCGATGTTGTTGAACAGGCAAAACCCCATGGCGCGATCAGGTTCGGCATGGTGTCCCGGAGGTCTGATAAAGGCGAAGGCACGCCGGATATCTCCGCCACAGATCGCGTCGCAGCATTCCAGAACGCCGCCGGCGGCCAACAAGGCAATGTCGTAGCTCGCGGCACACACCGGAGTGTCGGCGTCAAGATAGGCAGGTGCATGTGCCGAAGACCGGCGGACGCGCACGATATGACCCGGCGAGTGAATAAGGCCGATTTCCTCGACTTGCGCCGGACGAGGCTCGATGCGGCGCCAGGCTGTGGCAACTCCGGACGCATCCAATGCCTGCTGGATGCTCACGAGCCGTTCAGGCGATTCCGGGTGAAGGTTGCCTGGATCATGACTCCGGTATCGATCGTCGATCAAGAATCCGCATTTGACCATGATGAATGATTGTATTGCCTCGCCAGGTTTTACTCTAGCAAATCAGGTGCGGGATC
Organism: Terriglobia bacterium; assembly: GCA_963824985.1. Taxonomy (GTDB): domain Bacteria; phylum Acidobacteriota; class UBA6911; order UBA6911; family UBA6911; genus JAFNAG01. Next base: position 196,918 of record CAWGRQ010000024.1, on the reverse strand, counting down.
CCAAGAGAATGGCGAGTTTCGCGATCCGGAAGAGAGTTGCAGATTTCCACAAATCGCGCCGGATACAATCCACCATCTGCCTGCTCATGGTCTCGGCTTCGATGGCGTAATGGCCCCCGGCAGGGATTATGCTACGCTGCAGCGCTGCTGTTCGATATGGGCGGCAAACTCATCATAAAATTTGCGGATGTAACTCTCCACGGGCATGGCGGCTGCATCGGACAGGGGGCAGATGGTGCGGCCCTTCAGGTTGGCGCAAATGTCGAGCATGGTTTCGAGCTCGCCCGGCCTTCCTTTGCCGTTCTCGATGCGGGTGAGGATCTGGTACAACCACTCGGTCCCCTCACGGCACTGTGTGCACTGCCCGCAAGACTCCTCGGCATAGAATCTTGTGATGCGGCGGATGGCCTTGACCATGCAGGTAGTTTCGTCCATGACGATTACGCCGGCCGACCCGAGCATGCTGCCGGCCTTGGCGACGGAGTCGAAATCGAGGCGCACGTCGACCTGATCGGCGGTTAAAACCGGGACAGATGATCCACCCGGGACGATCGCTTTCAGCTGTCTGCCGTTTCGGATGCCGCCGCAGTGATCATAGATCAGTTCCCGCAGCGTGATGCCCATCGGGAACTCGTACACGCCCGGCTTCTGTACGTGGCCGCTGACGCCGAACAGGCGCGTGCCGGTGTTGCGTTCGCTGCCGATGCCCGCAAACCATTCGGCGCCATTGTTGATGATGTGCGGGATGTTGGCTAGAGTCTCGACGTTGTTGATGACTGTCGGACACTGGTACAAGCCGATCACCGCCGGGAATGGGGGTTTGAGCCTCGGGTGGCCCCGTTTCCCCTCGATGCACTCGAGTAGCGCCGTTTCTTCGCCGCAGATATAAGCTCCGGCGCCACGGTGCACGATGATGTCCAGATCGAAACCGGAACCGAGGATATTCCGCCCCAGGTAACCCTTTGCGCCGGCCTCAGCCAGTGCTTTCTCGACCACCTTCGCGCCATAAACAAACTCGCCGCGCAGGAAGATGAACGCCTGATGACAGTCCAGGGCGTAGGCGGAGATGATGGTGCCTTCAATCAGCTGGTGCGGATCATTGTCGATAATGACACGGTCTTTGAAGGTGCCCGGTTCGCTTTCGTCTCCATTAACGCACAGATATGTGGGCTTTCCGGAGTTCTTGGGGACAAAGCCCCACTTCATCCCGGTGGGAAAACCGGCGCCGCCGCGGCCGCGTAAGCCGGATTTCTTTACCATATCGGTAATCCCGGATGGCGAGAATTCGTGCAACGCTTTGCGTAGCCCCTGATAGCCTCCCAGCGACTCGTAAACCTCGATGCTGGCGAGATTGGGAACGGCGATGTTGTTCGTTAAGATCTTGATGGCCATTGGAGCCGGAAGTCCTTTCAAATTAGCTGGGCCACTCATATTAACACAGGGTTGGATGCCATAAACTCCAGTTTTTTGCATGAAATAATGGGGCGCATGAAAAAGGGGGCATTACGGATTTTTCCCTATCTTCCGGTCTGTGGCCAGGTTGAGAGGAAATTCGGAATGTCCCCTTTTTGATGAGGGGTGGTCGTGTACAATGTCTTCAGCCGTCCTGAGAAGGCGAACAGAGCTCCCTATGCTGCCATTGGAAATCCTTCCGGAAATTCGCGAGGCCTATGAGCGGTGCCAGAGCCGTTTCCCGACCGTTTCGTTCCCCTTTGATTCGTTTTGCCAGCGTATGGAGGAAATCCTGGATGGATATCATCGGGAGCACATTCCGGTTCCGGCGGGAACCATGAATGACCGGAGATGCTCTGCCTGCGCCACAGTATTCCGGGAGCTGCACCATGAGGATCTGTTCCTGGTGCTGGCCTGCTCTTCTGGAGATCGTGTTGCCTGGGTCTGCTTCACCGAGGAGTACTTTGTCTTGTTGAGGCGACTCGCCGAGCGCGCCTGCCGGAGTCTGGATGCGGGGGAGGATCTGGCGCAGGAACTGATTACGATCCTGCTCGGCCAGGGCGGGAGGGCTGAGGGCGGGGACCGGGATGCCGTGGCAGAAAACAGCGCCTCGGAACGGGTCCCGGGCCGTCCTTCACGGGGCAAACTGCGCACCTATAACGGGAGGGGATCGCTGGCCGGCTGGTTGCGTGCGGCGGTGGCTCACGCGGCCATTGATCGGTTCCGTCGCGGGCGGAGGGTTGTCTCTCTTGACGAGCTTCAGGACCAGGCCCGTCCTGCCACCGGGGAGAGCCCCGGACCGGCGGCGGAGATGGAGGAGCGGCTCGATGCCCATTGGGGCCCCGTCCTGGCCCGGGTGCTTCAGGAGGAGATCTCACGTCTTGATGATCGCGACCGGCTGCTGCTGGACCTATATTACCTTCGGAATGTTCCGCTCAAGTCCATCGGCAGGCAGTTTGGGGTCCACGAAGCCACAGCCTCACGATGGCTCGAGCGGTTGCGTCAGGGATTGCGCAAGCGGGTTGAACAGACACTGCGCAAGCGCCACGGGTTGCGGCCGCGGGATCTCGGGTCGCTGTGGCATTGGGTGGGGGAGGGCGGGGACGATGGACCAGGAATCGGGCTCCAGACCCTGCTGTCTCCAGTCGGGGAGCCAAAGAAGATGCAAGATGGGACGGCTTGAGCGTCATAGATAGGGGAGAGTCATGAAGGATTCAAATGCGGACAGGGCACTGCGGCGCACCCTGGCCTCAGGGAATCAGGAAGCGCCCGGGGCCTGCCCCGATGACAATGAGCTTGCCGCCTACATGGAAAAGAGATTATCCCCGGTTGAGACAGCCCGCCTCGAGAAGCATGTTTCACGGTGCAAGGATTGCCAGCCAATCCTGGCCCTTTCCCTGATTCTGGCCGAGCCGGAAGCCGCGCCCGACGCTCCCGCCGCCACGGCGCTTTCCAGGTCCTTATATCGTGCGCCGCTGGTCCGCCTGGCATTTGCCGTTATCCTGGTGTTTGGTACAACCCTTTTTCTGTTCAGGCTGACCCGAGACTGGCAGCCGCTGCAGCCAAATCCGCAGATGGCGCCTCAGGTGTCCAGCAGCAATCTGTCAGGTGGGCGCGCCTCATCGCTCAGGGCCTCTGGGAATTCCCCGGCTGGCGGCGGAGTAGCCTCGTCGCCAAGCAATGAAGCGCCTCCGAAGGTGGCGAGTATTCCAGCTGAGCCTAAGTCGGCGGGACCGCCGGACAAGTCAGCCCGACCAAACAGGAGCGTTCTGGTTGCTCCCGGGCCTCCGCCGATTCTGGACGCCATGTCAGAAGCACCGCTCCGGGTGGCAGATAGGGACAAAGGGGTCAAGCCGGCAGTCAGCGAAGCCCGGGAAGAGCTGCTGAAATCGCAGAGAGCCCGGGCTGACCTTCAGGCACTTCAGATGAGGGTCACGGAGGCCCGGCCGCAGGCCGCGGCAACGGGCAACCGGAATCCGGCCGCGGCCGCAGCCGTGGGCGGGATCGAGGCAGCGAAAGCCAAGGATGCAAAATCAGACACGACTTCGGGAGGTGATCGGGTGCGGCAGGCGCTCTCTAAAGCGCGCCTGGTGCTGGGAAAGGGGGACCCTGCCGACACCCGGACCGTTGGCGGGCGCGTGTTCTGCCTGACCCCAGGCTACTGGGTGGATATTGAGTGCACCCGGCACGAGGATGCGCCTATCGTCGAAATCGCCCGGGATTCCAAAGATTACGCCGCTTTACTGACAAAGGATCCGACACTGGAAGGACTTCCCCCCGACACGCCGATTCTGCTTTATTTGAATGGCGTCATGGCGTTGGTCCGGTGAAGCGGGCCGGGGACGGGGCATTGCGGGTGTGACAGTCCCGCTCCGGATTGCGTGACTCACGCGGAGCCGCCCGGATTCGGGTCATAGCGGCCAACCCGCACGTGTGCCTCCCGGAGCAGGGCGTCCCCCATCCGGTATCCGCGCAGCAGTTCTTCCACCACCAGTCCGTCCTTATCCGGATCGCGAACCGGGACTATGCCTACCGCCTGGCAGATATTGGGATCAAATGGCTGATCGAGAACGTCGATCGGTTCGATGGATTGCGATTTGAGCTTTGACCGGAAGAGAGCAGCAGTCATCTGCACCCCTGCGAAGAGATCTTCCCTCTGCTCCTCGCCCGACACGGCGGCCAGAGCACGCTCGAGATTGTCGAGCACCTCCAGAAACGGCTGCATCAGGTTTCGCCTGTTCAGCTCAATCAGGCGCTCTCCCTCCGCTTCAAGGCGAGCCTTGATCCGTGCCGCTTCCTGGTCGAGTTGGGCCACCTTCTCCTTGAACCGTCGTTCTGCGTCGGAAGCCCGCGCCATCAGTTCTTCGACGTAGGTCGGATACCGGGGATTTTCTTCCACGGGGCCGCTGTCAGCGGACCCGGAATCGCCCTGGACAAAATGCCGCCGGTCTACAATCCGGAACTGCGGGGATTCTTCGAAACTGTCCGTGTCTGCTTGAGGCGCCGCAGAATCTGCGGGGCTGATTGGTATCTTCCTGCTGGTCACGAGTGTCCACCTTTTGCATGGTTTCCGTCAAAGCCGCGATCGAGCCCAGGCTGCGACCGGAAGGGATCTTGCCGCCGCCCGAACTCCCCACACTCCATGCCCGCCGACTGATATACGATCCGGACTGCGCTTTTGGGATATTGCCCGGTTCGTCCTCAGGCGTTCCTTTCCAGTAGGCGCGCCACCCGTTTTTGGATCGGCGGGTGAGTACTGAAGAGGCTCATCAAGCCGCCGCCCGAAAACGGGTGCACAATGAACATGTGCGCGGTGCTCGGAGACGCTTCCAGGGGTAAGCGTTTGGAGTAACTATCGAGTTTTTGCAGTGCGGAAGCGAGTCCCTGCGGGTTGCCCACTATTTCCGCTCCCGTGTGGTCAGCCTCATACTCCCGCGTCCGCGAGATCCAGAGTTGAATCAGCGTCGCGGCGATCGGGGCCAGAATGATCGTAAACAGGCCCCCGAGCGCCCCGCCGCCTTCCTCGCGGTCCCGGGACCCTCCAAAGATCATGGCAAACCGAGCCATGTAGGATGCGTACATGATGATGCCGGCAATCGTTGCCGCGATGCTGCTGATCAGGATGTCGCGATTCTTGACATGAGACAGCTCGTGAGCCAGGACCCCCTGCAACTCATCTTCATCCAGCAGGCGCATGGCGCCCTGGGTCACCGCGACCGATGCATGTTGAGGATTGCGCCCGGTTGCGAAAGCGTTCGGGGAATCGCTGGGTATGATATAAACCTTGGGAAGAGGCAGATCGGCCCGCCCGCACAGGAAGTCGAGCATGGAGTAGAGCTTGGGCGCATCGGCACGGGTTGCCGGTTTGGCGCCATACATCTTGAGGGCGATCTTGTCCGAGAAAAAGTAGCTCACGAAGTTCATGAGGACGGATATGACCAGTGCGATCGTGAGTCCCTGCTGGCCCCAGAGGCTGCCGACGAAAAGAATGATTCCGGTCAGAAGCCCGAGCAACACTACTGTCTTGAGATTATTCATCATAGCGACTCTCATTATAGCATATCTGAGCGGATTGATCGGTGCCGCAACCACTGCAGAACAGGCACTTCGCATCCATATTTACACCTCATCCGACCCCCCTGCCGGCACATGTGGCTCCGAATGACTTACGGCAAAGGTGAATTCGCCCGTATTCCGATCAAGGCCGACCGCGACTGCGTCTCCGGGACGGATGTCTCCGTTCAGAAGCATCATGGCCAGCCGATCCTGGATCTTCTTCTGGATGAGCCGCCGGAGCGGCCGGGCGCCATAGGTCCGGTCATACCCTTCCTCTGCGAGAGAGCGTACGGCTTCCGGGCTGACCTTCAGCCGCAGATCCTTTTGCGCCAATATCGACTCCAGGGCCGCAATCTGCAGATCGACGATGCCCCGGATCAGGTCCGGGGTCAGGCGGCGGAACACAATCACGTCGTCGATGCGGTTAAGGAATTCCGGACGAAACGTGTGTCTCAAGCTGTCCATGACCTGCGGCAGGACCGATTCGAGCTCTCCTTCGGCCTCGCTGATCCATGGCTGCCGATATTCGAGGTCATGATGATGACGGTATTGCGGAAATCGACGGTCCTCCCTTTGCCGTCGGTGAGCCGTCCGTCGTCGAGGATCTGCAGCAGTACGTTGAAGACGTCCGGATGGGCTTTCTCGATTTCATCGAACAGGATCACCGCATAGGGGCGGCGCCGGATGGCTTCGGTCAGGTACCCGCCCTCCTCATAGCCGACATAGCCCGGAGGTGCGCCGATCAGGCGCGCCACCGAGTGTTTTTCCATATATTCCGACATGTCGATCCGCACCATCGATCGTTCGTCGTCAAAGAGGAACTCCGCCAGAGCGCGTGCGAGTTCGGTCTTGCCGACTCCCGTGGGGCCCAGAAAGATGAAGGATCCCATCGGCCGGCGGGCGTCCTGCAGGCCGGCACGGGCGCGCCGGATTGCGTTGGCGACGGCCGCCAGCGCCGCATCCTGACCGAGCACGCGGGCGCGCAGGCGCTCCTCCATGTGCACCAGCTTGTGAAGCTCCCCTTCGAGCATCCTGCTCACCGGAATTCCGGTCCACTTGGCCACGACCTCGGCGATGTCTTCTTCGTCGACCTCCTCCTTCAGGAATTTCTGGGTGGCCTGCAGCCGGGCCAGGCGGGCGTTCCGTTCCGCGAGTTCCTTCTCCAGCTGAACCAGAGTCCCGTAACGCAGTTCGGCGGCCTTGCCGAGATCCCCGCTCCGTTCGGCCTGCTGGCCTGCGGCCTTCGCCTGCTCGATTCGTTCCTTGCTCTCGCGGATCGCTCCGATGATTTCCCGCTCCTGCTGCCAGTGGAGCTTCATCCGGTCGCTCTTTTCCCGCAGCCCGGTCAACTCGGCCTTCAGCTGCGCCAGCCGCTCCCTGGAGGCCTTGTCCTTTTCCTTGGCCAAGGCCTGGCGTTCGATTTCCAGCTGCGTGATGCGCCGCTCGACTTCGTCGATTTCCATCGGCATGCTGTCGATCTCGATGCGCAGGCGCGAAGCCGCCTCGTCGACCAGATCCACCGCCTTGTCCGGAAGAAATCGGTCCGCGATGTATCGATGCGACAGGGTGGCGGCGGCCACCAGCGCGGAATCGGTGATGCGCACGCCGTGGTGAACCTCGTACTTCTCTTTGAGACCGCGCAGGATCGCGATCGTATCCTCGACCGACGGTTCGCCGACGTAAATCGGCTGAAAACGCCGCTCCAGCGCCGCATCTCTTTTCGATGTACTTCTTGTATTCGTTCAGGGTCGTCGCGCCGATGCAGCGGAGCTCGCCGCGCGCGAGCGCCGGCTTGAGCATGTTGGATGCGTCAATGGCTCCTTCGGCCGCACCCGCCCCCACCAGGGTATGCAGCTCGTCGATAAACAGCACGATCGATCCGGCCGAATCCTCGATTTCCCGCAGGACCGCCTTGAGGCGGTCTTCGAACTCCCCGCGATATTTGGCTCCGGCGAGCATGGCGCCGAGATCGAGGGCGACCATCTGCTTTTTCTTGAGCGTGTCGGGAACATCCCCGGCGACGATCCTCTGGGCGAGTCCTTCAACGATCGCGGTTTTGCCGACTCCCGGCTCCCCGATCAGCACCGGGTTGTTTTTGGTGCGCCGCGACAGGACCTGCATCACCCTGCGGATCTCATCGTCCCGGCCGATCACCGGATCGAGCTTGCCGCGGCGGGCAGCGTCAGTCAGGTCGCGCGCATAGCGTTTCAGAGCCTGGTACTTGTCTTCCGCGTTCGGATCGGTCACCCGCTGGCTGCCGCGAATCGATACCAGAACCTTCAGGATGTCTCCGCGGTTGACCCCGCGTCCGCGCAACAGGCGCCCGGCGAGTCCATCCTCTGCAGCCAGCGCCAGCAGCAGGTGTTCCGTTGAGATGTACTCGTCCTTGAACTGGTCCGCTTCCGCCTGCGCCTGGCGAAACAAGGATTCCAGCCTGGGGGATACGGAGAATTGGCCGCCCTGGACTTTGGGAAGCGAATCGAAGTGCTTTTGCAGTTCTTCGTTGAGACTCTCCGGGGCGGCGCCGAGTTTCTTCAACAGCGGCTGCACGATGCTGTCTTCCTGCCGCAGGAGCGCCGCGAGCAGGTGTTCCGGTTCCATCTGGGACTGCTGCAGGGATTCGGACAGACTTTGGGCGGTTTGCACTGCCTCCTGTCCTTTGATCGTAAGCTTGTCGAATCGAATCATATTTACCTTTATCGGCCGCCCGCGTTCCAATCAGCAATCGGCTAAACAGAAGTGGCTCCCCAACCTGCAGGGAGCCACGCTCAAGGACTGTCGTGAAAATGCACACAGCCAACCCTGCCCGGCCCTCTTACTTCGTGCTGACCGGTATCTCCCGCGCCCGAACTTCAGGCTTCTGTGGAATCGTCACCGTCAGGACGCCGTTTTTGTAATCGGCCTTGATGTGATCGCGATCCACCGAGTCTGGAAGCGTGAAGGAGCGCGAGAAGGAGCCATAATAGCTCTCCATGCGGTGGTAATTGTTGCGTTCTTCTTCATTTTCCAGCTTTTTCTCCCCCTTGAGGGTCAGTGTGTTCCCCTCAAGCTTGAGGTCGATGTCCTTCTCATTGATGCCGGGAACTTCGACGCGCAGAATTACATTCCCCTCTTTTTCCAGGATGTCCACCGCCGGCAACCACCTGTCGGCGGTTCTGGCTGCGGTAGAAAAACTGGGGAAATCATTGAAGAACTCCTCAAACAAAGAGGAGTTGTCCGGCCAAATCCTGGAAGGGGTTTCCGATCTCCGAATGTAGGGAATCAATCTCATGGTGCTAATCCTCCTTTGGATCAATCTTGTTTCTCCGCACTTCCGGTTACGGAAGCACTTTTGTTTAATAAGATGTGAGTGTGTAATTGTCAAATTATCCCTTGTTCACCTTAATGACCAGCGGCTTTGACTCCGGTTTCTGGGGCATAGTGATTGCCAGCACTCCGTTTGCGCTCGCGGCCGAGATTTTTTCGGAGTCTACCGTTTCCGGCAGGGTGAAGGAGCGCTGGAATTTTCCGTAATAGCCTTCCACCTGGTGGTAGCTGAACCCGGAATTTTCGCCCTCGCCTTTCCTCTCCCCTTTGATGGTGAGCGTTCTGCCGTCGAGCTTCAGATCTATATCCTTCTCTTCAATTCCCGGTATTTCCATGCGAATAATGATATTCCCGTCTTTTTCGTAAATATCCACCGGTGGGGTCCGGGCTTCCTGGCGCTGGGCAAGCGTGGACTGCAGCGCCCAGTTATTGAAGAGTTCTTCAAACATGCGAAACGGTGTCGGGGTCGGGCTGGATTCCGTCGCTGTATCCGGCCGCTGGATGTTTCCAGTTATTCTAATAACCATTGAATCCTCCTCCTTACATAACCCTCTGAACATTGACATCGGTGATCTAATAAAATCTGAGCCGGTGATTGTCAAATACTGAAGAAGAACTTTTTGCAGGGCTCAGGATTGATGAAAAGGAAGAGTCACTCCTGGGGAAATCAAAGCAAAAACGCCACGGATTACGCGGATTTCACAGATTTGCAGAACAATTTTCGGTCCCTCTGCCGGGACTGCCGGGGGCTTTTTGAATCCGTGCAATCCGTGTAATCCGTGGCGTTTTTGCTTTTTGGCCCACTTCCGATTGCACCCGTTGTGGAATATCGGGATGTTCTGGCCTGCGGTTTTGCTATCATATAAGGTTGTTTTTGAGGTTGGGCCTTATATTCGGAAAGGGGATGTCTGCGGTGAAAAGCAAGTTATTTCTCGTTGCCGCACTGGTGTTTGTTATCGATCATCTGACGAAATACTGGGTCAGCTCGACAGTGGCGCGGTATGAAACGATAGAGATTCTGCCGGGATATCTCCGCATTTCCCATGTGCTCAATTCCGGAGTGGCCTTCGGATTATTCCGAGAATTTGATTCGCCATGGAAGCCTTACTTTCTGGCGGGCATGGCGGTAATCGCTGTAATCGTGATTGTCGCCTATAGCCGGCGAATGCCCTCGGAGCGGGTGCTACTCCAGCTGGCTCTCGCCGTGACGATGGGGGGCATTTTGGGAAATTTTGCCGACCGGATTATGCATGGTGCAGTGGTGGATTTCATCGAAGTTCATGTGAATGAGTCCTTTTACTGGCCGACCTTCAACGTGGCTGACAGCGCGATCACGATCGGGATTGCCATGTTGCTGATCGACACCCTTGTGCATCCGGACGAGGCTGCCGGCCGCCGGGAGGTTGACGCGACTGGGCCGTGAAGGCCCCGCTGGTGCGGACCTGGGGAGAGTAACCAGATGGGAAAGGGAGGGCCGGGAGGCGCGCATGCCGGTGGCTCCGGCAAAATAATGATGTCGGGACACCCGGGATGGTTGCGGGGGCGGCTCCGCTGTGTCGGCCTCGGACTGATCGTGGCTCTGACTGCGCCCGTTTTGCTTGCGCAGGCCGATCTGGAGGCCGCGATTGCGGGACTGCAGCGCCGGTACCGGTCGGTAGATTGCCTGCGCGCGGAATTCCGGCAGACTTACCGCGCACCGGGCATCGAACAGATTGAATCCGGCTCGATGATCATAAAGAAGCCGGGTCTGATGCGCTGGGAATATAGGGAGCCCGAGGTCAAGCTGTTTATTGCCGATGGCCGTGAGACCTGGCTATATTCCCCGGCGGACCGTCAGGTGCTGGTGCGCCGTTTCAGCGCTGCGGATCTGCAGAGCACTCCGCTGCAATTCCTGCTTGGGCATGGTGATATCCGGCGCAGTTTCCAGGTTGCCTGGGAGTCGGGAGCGCCGCCCGCAGGCGGGGAGCTTCGGCTGAAGTTTACGCCCCGCTCCGCGGAAGCGGATTATGCGTATGCGGTCGTGGAGTGCGATGCCCGAAGTTTCGATGTCCGCGGCATCATGATTCACGAGCGCACCGGCAACACTTCGGAATTCGTGTTTACCGGCCTGCAGACCAACGTGAAGGTGGATGACCGGCAATTCCAGTTCAAGGTACCGAAGGGTGTGGAAACCGTGCGTCTTGACGAAAAGTGAAGTCGCACGGGCATTGGATCGGGCAATGGATATGAAGGGCAAGGCGATCGATCGGTGGGCAGCGGCAGGGGAATCGGTGGCGCGGGCTGCAGGCGCGTTCATAATGGGGCATTTTCGCGGGAAGTTTGGCGTTTCTCTCAAGGGAGAGATCGATCTGGTGACGGATATTGATCTGGCGGCGGAAAGGATGATTGTCTCCCGGCTGCAATCGGATTTTCCTGATCACGCGGTGTTGTCCGAGGAACTGCACCCCAAGGCCGATCGTCTCGCGGTCACCTGGATTATCGACCCGCTGGATGGGACCACCAATTATGCCCACGGATTCCCGGTCTTCTCCGTCTCGATCGGCCTGGAAATCGAGGGCGTCCTGGAGTGGGGAATCGTATACCATCCGGTCCTCGATGAGGCCTTTGTGGCGCGCCGTGGGGGTGGCGCACGGCTCAACGGGGTTCCCATCGCCGTTTCCCAAACCGAATCGCTGGGGGCGAGCCTTTTGGCGACCGGATTCCCATATGACATCCGGACCAGCGAGCAGAACAATCTCGACTTTTTTTGCGAATTCGCTCTGCGCGCCCGCGGGATCCGGAGGGCGGGTTCTGCGGCGCTGGATCTCTGTTATGTGGCGGCCGGGCGGTTCGATGGCTTCTGGGAGTTGAAGTTGAATCCGTGGGATTGCGCCGCCGGGTACCTGATGGTCCTTGAAGCCGGCGGCATGGTAACCAATCTGGGGGGAGACTTCGGGTCAATTTACGATCGTGAATGCCTGGCCACCAACTCGCGGATTCACGAACCGATGATGGCGGTTTTGCGTGATGTGCGGGCCGTAAAGTCCGCCGCACGATGATCATCCCGGGGTGGGGAGGGGCACATGGAGGGATCTGGAGTGAAACTGCGGGATAAGATCAACGACAGCCTGACGGCCGCGATGAAGGCCAGGGAGCCGCTGCGCCTGAGCGTTCTACGCATGATGAAGGCGGCGGTCAAAAACAAAGAGATCGAATTGCGTGCGGAGCTCGAGGACGCACAGGTGATCCAGGTGCTCTCCACGCTTATCAAGCAGCGACGGGACTCCATCGATCAATTCACTCGGGGCGGACGGACGGATTTGGCGGAGAAAGAGGCTGCTGAGATTGTGGTCATCGAGGAGTATCTGCCGGCGGCAGTCCCCGATGACGAGATCGAAAAAACGGTGGACGAGGTGGTGCGGGAGACCGGCGCCTCCTCCCCGAGGGACATCGGCGCCGTCATGAAGCAGTGCATGGCGCGCTTCGCGGGCAAGCTGGTCGACGGCAAACGGGTGAACGCTGCCGTCCGACGGCGGCTTGAACCGGGGTCCTGAATTCCATCCCGGGCATGGAAATCCCGGGGCTCCGGATCCGGCTCCATGTCTGATCGGGCGGACGTCTCCCGGAGCGCGCTTCTCTCTCGCGGATCGGGGCTCGGGCAGGGTGCGGGACATGTCGGAAGATTCAACCGGAATGTTGCGGCAGAAACTGGACCATCTGCCGGCATCCCCCGGCGTCTACATTTTCAGGAACGATCGGGGTGAGATTCTATACGTTGGGAAGGCCCTGTCACTGCGCAACCGGGTCCGGTCCTACTTCCACGAAAGTCGAACGCTGGACATCAAGACCGGACGCCTGATTGCCGAGGTTGCCGACCTGGAGACGATCCTCGTCGACAATGAGGTAGAGGCGCTGATTCTCGAGTCGACCCTGGTCAAGCAGCACCAACCCCGCTACAACGTAAATCTCAAAGACGACAAGAGCTTTCCCTATCTCAAACTGACCCTTAACGAAGCCTATCCGCGGATTTTTATTACGCGTCGGGTCCGGCGGGATGGGGCCGCCTATTTCGGCCCGTTTTTGCCGGCCGGGTACGCCCGGCACACGCTCCGGCTGATTCACCGTTACTTCAAGCTGCGCACCTGCAATCTCCCGATCGACGGCACGCTACCGCGCCCCTGTCTGGATTACCAGATGAAACGCTGCCTGGGCCCGTGTGTCTCCGGCTTGTGCTCTAAGGAGGACTACGCGCGGGCGGTGGAGGACGTGCGGCTGTTGCTTTCCGGAAAAACCGACAAGCTGAACCGGGATTTGGAAGGTCGCATGATGGAGGCTGCCGAAGGTCAGCGCTACGAGGCGGCGGCCATGTATCGCGACTGGATTGCGATGGTTCGGGACCTGTCAGAGCGCCAGAAGATGATCCTGGGGGGGCAGGATGACACCGATCTGTTCGGCTACTTCGAGGAGGGAGGGAGGCTGGCGATGGCGGTCTTCGCCATGCGCGGCGGACGGGTGGTAGGCCGCCGGGAATTCTATTGGGAAGATCTGCTGTCCTTCGATCCAGGCGAGTTTTTTTCGTCGGCGATCAAGCAGTATTACCTGCAGGATCCCTTCATCCCCGGGGAGATCCTCGTCCCCGCGGACATCGACGACGTGGAAGCTCTGGAGGCCTGGCTGTCCGGACGCAAGGGAAGCAGGGTCTGCATCCGCTCCCCGAAGCGGGGCCTGAAATCGGGGTTGCTCGACCTGGCCATGCGCAATGCGCACCTCTCTTTTGAAACCAGATTCCGCATTACGAAACCCCGGGGCGAAACCGTCCTCCGCGCTCTCCAGGAGGTGCTGGGCCTGGAATCTCTGCCGCGGCGCATCGAGACTTTTGACATCTCGCACACCCAGGGGGCCGACACGGTCGCCAGCATGGTCGTGTGTGAAGCCGGGGAGATGAAGAAGCGCGACTATCGCAAGTTCAAGATCGAGAGTGTCAAGGGACCGGACGATTTTCTCTCCATGCGCGAAGTGGTGCACCGCCACTACGAGAATGTGCTGGAGAAGGATGACGGGCGCATGCCGGATCTGATTCTCGTGGATGGCGGCCGGGGCCAGCTTTCCTCCGCCCTGGCCGCACTTGCCGACTTGGGGCTGGAGGATCAGGCGGTGGCCGCCATCGCCAAAAAGGAAGAAATCCTTTTCCTCAGCGGCCGGCCTGAGCCAATAGTCCTGCCCCGGGAGTCCCCGGTCCTGCACCTGATCCAGACCATGCGTGATGAAGCTCATCGGTTTGCGGTGGCCTATCACCGAAAACGCCTGGAGATGCGTGACCAGAATTCCGAACTGGACGGTGTTCCCGGAATCGGGGAGGTGCGCAAGAAGGTGTTGCTGCGTGCGTTCGGCAGCCTGGAGCGCGTTCGAAAAGCAAAATTCGAAGAACTGGCGCCGTATGTGGGACCTAAAGCCGCTGCCAGGCTGATCGAGTATTTTGCCCGGGCCCCAGATTGAGGGCTGCAGCGGTTCAGGCCGTAGGCTGATTAGAGGACGCTGTAGTCCGTGACAATCGTCTTATCGCCCAGGACGGTGCCGGGGCGTAATCTCACCCCCTCGCCGATATGGCATTGACGTCCGACAATCGCGCGCTCGATACGGGCATTGGTTCGTATCCGGGTTTGGCTCCAGATCACCGAATCCTTGATGAGAGCCCCCTCCTCGATGCGGCAGTCCTCTCCCAGCACCGAGTTTTCGATGACAACCCCCGGCTTGATCATGCAGCCGCCATCAAGAATTGAATAGGGATCGATCTGGACCTGCTTTTTTTCCCAGTGGTTGGGCGGGCATGCCTTCAATGGGTAGGTGGGAAGCTTCATGCGTCCGGAGATGATTCCGTAGTGCGCTTCCAGGTATTTCTGCGGGCTGCCGATGTCCTGCCAGTAGGAAGGCGTTCTGTAAGTATAAATGGGGGCCCCATCGGCCAGCATGGCCGGGAATATCTCGCGCTCAAAACTCTGCGGCCCCTCTTTTGAAATGCGGCTGAGTACCGAGACATTCAGGACGTAGATACCGGCATTGATGGAATCGCCGGTGATTTCATCTTCCGGGGGTTTCTCGATGAAGCGGAGCACCCGCCCTTCGGCGTCGTCCTCAACCAATCCGTACCCGCTGGGATTCATGACCCTCTTGGTGACAATCGTGGCATCGCCCTGACGCTCGTGGTGAAACCGGATCACTTCGCGAAGGTCGGTATCGGTAAGGATGTCGCCGTTGAGCACCAGCGTGGTGTCGTCGATCAGGTTCTCGGCAGCCTTCAGCGCTCCCGCAGTGCCTCGGGGAAAATCCTCGTAGGTATACCTCATCGTGACGCCGTATTTCATGCCATCGCCGAAGATGTCGGTGATTTTTCGCGGCTGGTACGACAGGCCGAGGATGATCTCGGTGATGCCGGCGCGTTTGATCTGGTCGATCTGGAAGAACAGGAAGGGGATGTTTGCCAGCGGGACGATCGGCTTGGGTGTGTGCAGCGCCAGCGGGCGCAGATGAGCCCCTTTTCCGCCTGCCAAAATGAATGCCTTAATCAAGATCGTGTCTCCTCAATCACCGGGTGATTGTAGCACACTCCGTGAGTGCCCTATGCTTGCTCATCGGAAGGATCCCCTTATTTATGAATAGTTTGTTGCCTATTTTGGAAAAGGGCACAAAATTCCCGGGGCCGGGCCGGGGTAATTGTTTAGCCAAATCAAATGGATGAAGAAGCAAAACGCAAAGACGCAAAGGCGCAGGGGCGCAAAGATCGACACTGAGCAACAGGCGTGGGCGCAGCGGTTCGCCCAAGGATGCGGCCGAAGGCCGCCCATGCCCGCGAACCGAAAGGAATCTCTTTGCATCCTTGCGTCTTTGCGTTCTGCTGTTCAGCATCGGCTAAACAGATGCGGGCCTGGTTTCGAGCGCCGCAATCACGGGGCGGACGGTGCCTGAATCGCAGATCAGGGCCGGACGGGACTCGTCATGGGATTTCATTTCATGGTATATCTTAGGTTATGCAACTTAAAGGCATTCACTTGTTCCGTCTGCGCGGCATTGATGTCGTCATTGACTATTCGTGGTTCGTGATTTTTTTTCTGGTCGTGTATACAGTTGCGGAGAGTTATTTCCCGTCGACGCAGCAGAATTATACGGCGGTCCAATATTGGATCATGGGATTTTGTGCCGCGATCCTGTTTTTTCTCTCGGTTCTGCTGCATGAACTAGCCCATTCCTTTGTGGCATTGAAACATGGGGTTCGGGTCATTTCGATCCGTCTTTTCATATTCGGCGGTCTGGCCCAGGTCGCCTCCGAGCCCGAATCCGGCCGCCATGAATTCCTGATTGCGCTGGCAGGCCCGGCCGTGAGTCTGGGGCTCGGTTTTGGATTCGGGGTGCTGTATGGAACGATATGGATTTCCGGAAAGGCAGGCCCGGTGTCGGCGGTTGCCGGGTATCTGGCAGAAACCAATATCCTGCTCGCCATTTTCAATCTGATACCCGGTTTTCCCCTCGACGGCGGCCGCATCCTGCGGGCCATTCTCTGGGATCGTTGGGCGAATATGACCCGCGCCACCCGGGTGGTCAGCCAGATCGGCAATGCTTTTGCCCTATTTCTTATTTCCCTGGGGATCCTGCTTTTTCTGGTCACCCAGAGCATGGTTGCCGGACTCTGGTTCGTCCTCATCGGACTGTTCATGAAGCAATCGGCGCTGGGGAGTTATCAGGCGGTGGTGGTGCGGGAATCGCTTTCGGGTGTCCAGATACGCCAGGTGATGAGAGAGAACGTCGTTTCCGTGGACTGGTTGATTTCGATTCAGGATCTCGTGAATGACTACATTTACCGGCACAAGTATTCCGAATTCCCGGTTTTCAACCGTGACGAACTGATCGGCATGGTATTGCTGGCACAGGTGAAAGCGGTGCCCAAGGAGTTGTGGATGTTTAAGCAGGTCCGCGATATCATGACCCCGATCGAACAGGTTCCCAGCCTGAAACCATCGGACGATGCCACCGAAGCTTTCCGGAGGATGATGTCCAGTGATTTGGGACGCATGCCCGTAATTGAGGAAGGGCGGCTGGTGGGAATCATTTCCCGCCGGGATCTTCTCGACCTGTTCAAGATTAAGTCGGATTTGGGCATCACCTGATGGCATCTCTTCCCCAATGGGAGGGATTATGCTCGCTTCGATTTTGCTTCCTCTCGCGGATTCCTCGCATACGGCGCACGCTCGTGACTTTGCCTTCTGGCTGGCGGCAAAGGGCGGCGGTCACCTTCAGGGGCTGGCTCTGATCAACGTCCGGTCGTTCGAGATTCCCGTGTTGGGAACGGCCGACGGATTCATGCCCTCCGTAGTCTCTCCTCCGGTTGCGGAAAGTCAGGCCCTGCTCGAAGAAATGACGCGGCTGGCGAGGGAGCGCGTCGAGCAGTTTGCGCGTACATGCTCCCAGAGGGGATTGTCGTGCTCCACCGATGTCAGGACCGGCATTCCCGGTGATTTGATCGCGCGGGAAGCCATCGCTCACGATATCGTGGTCATGTCGAGGCTGGGATATGAGCGCATGACGCGAGAGGATGACCCATCTGTCGATCCATTGGTGTCCAGCGTGATCCGGGGCTCGATACGGCCGGTGGCGGTTGCCGGCCGGGAGTTTCCTGCAGACGGCGCCGTCCGGCGCATTATGGTTGCCTTCGATGGCAGCGTCCACGCGGCCCGCGCCCTGAGCATTGCGGTGGAGTTAGGCGCCGGCTTCGGAATCGAATGTGTGCTGGCCACCATCGCGCCCAGCGAAGCGGCCGCCCAGGAAATCCTGGCGCCGGCGGAGGCCTACATGTGCCACCATGGGATGACACCGACGAAGCAGGTGGCCGTAGGATCCAAGCCTTCGGAACTGTTGTGCGATCTGGTCAGCGCCTCGGATTCGGATATCCTGATTATGGGGGCCTATGGACACAGTCCCATTCGGGAGGTGTTTTTCGGCAGCACGACCGAACGGGTGCTCTCCCATTGTGAGGCCAGCGTGATTCTGCAATCCTAGTCACGCATGGGGCAGGCCGGCAGCACCCGGATATGATCTTCGAGGGACGCCTCCGCGGCCGGAGCGACTTTTCTTGCCTGAATTGTGATCTCCTCTGGTAGAATCTGGATCTATCAGAAGGTAAAGCTAGACACGATATGAATCTCCCAAACAGTTTGACCTTGGGGCGTATTTTCCTGGTGCCTCTGGTTGTCGTGGTATTGCTTACGACGACCCGGCAGATTCATTACTGGGCAATCTGGTGCATATCTTTGTTTCTCGGGGCCGCTCTTACCGACCTGCTTGACGGGTACCTGGCGCGACGCCGGAAACAGGTGACGACGCTGGGACGGCTTCTGGATCCGATCGCCGATAAGCTTCTGATATCTTCCGCCCTGGTCTCCCTGGTGCAACTCAGGCTGGCCCCTGCCTGGATGGTGGCGATCATTATCGGGCGGGAATTTGCCGTGAACGGGCTGCGCAGCATCGCGGCCACCGAAGGGCTCAGCATCGAGGCCTCCACACTCGGCAAAGGCAAGATGGTTCTGCAGGTGGCCGCAGTGGTGGGGCTGATCCTGGGCCGCGCATATGGGGGCTGGACTCTCCAGACCGCCAACATCCTTCTGTGGGCCGTGGTGCTTGTGGCCCTGGTTTCCATGGTTCAGTACTTCGGGGAATTCTGGTCCAAACTGGACAGCAGCATCAAGCATCGCGAATATCGACGCCTGCGTATTCTGGCACAAAGGCGCCAGATCCGGGCCGAACGGCGGGAACTCAGGCGTCTGCGCAAACTCGAGCGTATGCGAAGCGCCAAGGTCGACGAGAATTCACCCACCATTGGAACGCTGCAGGATTCGGGCTGATCCCAATTCTCCGGGCCGCCTTGATGGGTGTCCATCCGGCCCGCTCCTGATTATGGAAAGACAAAGACTGGTTCTCAATGATGAAGCCTGCGGTGAGCTCCTGGATCTCGCGCGCATGACCCTCCGAAGCTATCTGGGCACCGGCGAGGTTCCCGCGTATGAGGTCCGGGACCCGGCACTCCTGGCCCCTGCAGCCGCCTTTGTTTCCCTCCACCAGGGGGCCGAACTGCGGGGATGTATCGGCCTGCTGTCCGGCGATGTGGACCTGTATCGTACGGTGCAGCGTTGCGTGATCAGCGCGGCTCTCGAGGATGCGCGTTTCCGGCCGGTGACGATGGCGGAATTGCCCGGCCTGACCATCGAGATTTCGGTCCTCGGGGCGCCCAAGCCCATCCAGGATATGAACCTCATCGAAGTGGGCCGTCACGGCCTGATCGTCACGCTCGGAGGGGCGCGGGGGCTGCTGTTGCCACAGGTAGCCACCCAATACGGATGGGACCGCGAGATGTTTCTGGCCCAGACGTGCCGCAAAGCCGGTTTATCCGCCCAGGCATGGCGGCAGCCGAAGGCGGTAATTCAGATTTTCGACGCCCAGGTGTTTTCCGATGAACGGCGCTGACTCCTCAGCCGCCGGCCAGTCGCCCTTCGGGTCCCGCGTTACCCCATAAGGGTCTGTCACGAAATAACAGGTCCACTTCGGCGCGAGCGCCGGGCGGGCAGATGCCCGCCCGCCGCCGCGCCCCTTCGGGCTGCGGCCCGCAGGCCCGCTGGCTGCGTTGCTCGCTCCTTACATGCCACCCCGGGTATGCTCGTCGCTCGGGCCTTGCCGGCAAGCCTGGGGGCCAGCGGCAAAGTGGGCCTGTTATTTCGTGACAGACCCTAAGCGCCAGGAAATGATCGCGATCCACACTTGGACTTGGACCTAGACCCGAACCCTTCTGGCCGACGTGAACTTTTGCAATCTTGACGTTTGCTGCCCGTCGAGATTTCCATGCGCCCAAAATCCCCTTATAGCTCCCCGATGATCCAGCCGATACGGAGAGAGTCGCTGAGATGAACGGGCAATCAGGCTATGAGTCCGGGCTCTCTGGGCGGATATTCCGGAAGTTCACCCTGAATCTCAGGGCGAATTGAATCGAACAGATCCCCGATGGGGCTGCCAAGACAAGGCCAAGCCCGCCAGGATCTCATGACCAACTGCATGTCGATCTTACTGACCGCGCCTATTCGCGTTGTGCTCGTGGATGAGCAGAAGCTCTTCCGCGATGGCATCCGATCCCTGATGGGTTCCGGCAGTGCCATTTGCCTGGCTGGGGAGGCGGGCTGCCGGGCCGAAGCTCTGACCGTGGTCCGGACGGAACGGCCCGATGTGATCCTGCTCGATTTGTCTTTGGGAGGCGATTCCAGCCTCGAACTGCTCTCTGAACTGATGGCCGTCGCGGAAAGGTCGAAGATATTGATTCTCACCGCCAATCGCGATCCGGAGTTGCACCGCAAAGCCATACACCAGGGTGCCAAGGGGCTGGTTTCCAAGGACCAGTCATTCGAAGTGTTGGGCAAAGCAGTTGAGCGTGTGCACGCGGGCGAAGTGTGGCTCGACCGTACGATGACTGCTGTGGTGCTCGAGGAGTTGGCGAGAAGGAATGAAGTTGAAAAGCTCGATCCGGCGGCAGCCAGAATCGCCAGTCTGACTGAACGGGAGCGAGATGTGGTGAATGCCGTAGGCGAAGGGCTGAAAAACAAGCAGATCGGGAAGCGGCTTGCCATCAGCGAGGTGACGGTACGGCATCATCTGACCTCCATATACAACAAGCTTGGCGTGTCCGACCGGCTGGAACTCGTCGTTTTCGCCTACCGGCAGGCGCTCGTTCCAATCCCCCGAAGATAGCGGTCGCCGCCCAGGAGCCGGTCCGGGAATCAGGAGGGGGTCGCGCCCATGGGGCCCGTGCGGCGAGCGCAAGGCGCTAGGAGGAAGAGGCGATGTCGGTGTACATTGACGAGGAGCAACGCAGCGATCGCCCGCAATCCCCATGCGTCCTTTGGGTTCCGGCGGTGCAGGGGCATCTGCGGCGTTGGCGCTCCTCGACGATGTACAGCGACATCGCCTGCGTCGCGCCGCGTGGCATCCGACCCCTTCGAGGAGCGCCGCAGGCGCGACGGTGCTCGGATCGCGGCCCCTCCTGATTCTCGGACAGGCTCCTGGATGCGATGGCCGCAACCCGCCTATAGTCCCACCTCCGACCAGGCTTCGCGGGTCGCCTTCTGTTCGCGGCTGTTGAGGCCGTATAGTTCTCCGGCGGCATGAACCGTCATGTTCATGGCGTCGGAAAAAGCTGAGTGAGCGCTCATTCTTTCACACAGAGCCCGGTACCAGATCCGTCCGGCCTTCTCCCACGCGAAACCGCCCAGGCGAACCGCGAGCTGGTAGAAGGCACGGTTGGGGATTCCGGAGTTGATGTGTACCCCGCCCCCATCCTCCGATGTCTGGACATAATCGCGCATGTGACCGGGCTGGGGATCGCGGCCGAGAAGCGGGTCGTCATATGCGGTCCCCGGCTCTTTCAGGGACCGGATGCCGGCGGCCTCGATGCCCGGCATGAATAGTCCTTCCCCGATCAGCCAGTCAGCCTCAGCGACCGATTGCCGGCGTCGGTATTGTTTTACCAGGGATCCGAATACGTCCGAGAAAGACTCATTCAGAGCCCCCGGCTGGCCGCGGTATTCCAGGTTGGCTTCATATTGAATCACGCCGTGGGCGAGTTCATGGCTGATAATGTCGAGGGCGATTGTGAAACGGCGAAAAACCTCGCCATCCCCGTCTCCGTAAACCATCTGCCTTCCGTTCCAGAATGCGTTATCGTAGTTCACACCGTAGTGGACCGTGGCATCGAGCCTGAATCCGCGGTTGTCAATGGACTTTCGCCCGAACACCCGATAGAAAAAGTCATAAGTGGCGCCGGATCCGTCATAGGCTTCGTTTACGGCCACGTCTTTGCTCTTCGGGTCTCCTTCTCCCCGCACCAGGCGTCCCGGAAGCATGTACCCGCGACGGGCATCGTACACGGTGCGCCGCTTCGTGCCGGTGGCGGTGCTTGCGAGAGGCGCGAGCAGGGTCAGGACCCTCCGTTCACCTCGAAACTGTTCCGAATCGGTAAGCGTGGCCCAGGCTGCCGCCTGCTGGCGTTGGTCGCCACGCAGCGCAATCGAACGCAACATATATGGAGGAATGATGCAGCAGCAGATCTGCATGAATACCAGGCTCCTTTCCCCGGGGGCTTTTCCGCCAGCCTACCACACTCTCCGTTTTGCGCCGCACAACAATTCCGGCCGCGGCTCCGGACTAATCCGGAGATCACTGCCGGGATATCTGACCCCACCCGAGCTGTTCTCAAAAAGAGAGATTGCGAGACATTTCAGCGAGACATTTCAGGACACGGAAGTTTCCCGTCAGAAGCGAATGCCCGCGCCGCATATTGCTGTCTGTTCGTTTGCATAAAGCGGTTATGAATCATGGTAGCTGATGTCATGGGAGCTTGCGGGCGGCGGCCGTCAGCCAATCGAGAAGGGGACGCATGCTGGGGGGAATCGCATCCTCACAGGCCAGCACGGAGTGGACGCAGTGTTCCTTTTCGATGGTGACGCGGTACCGGAAATGATCCGGTCGCGGAGCCGGCGGCTCGATTCTGAGCGGCAGTTCGAAAAAACGGCTGTCCTGGAGGAGCTTGCGCAAGCGCCGGGCTTCGCGGGGCGGCAGCGTTTCCTCATCAAACGCCGCCTTGAGTTTCAATCCGGCGAAACCGCCGGTGCGCTCAAAAAAAACATGCATATCGCAGACCTGTCACTCCAGATTATACGGCTCGACATTGGCAGCCGTCACCTTTTTCGGTCCGGCCCCGTTCGAGGCTGCAGGCCTCCCTTGATATCTCTGTTTAACCCTGTGGTCAGAGTCCGCAAAATGCCGCCGCGGATTTCACAGATTCCGAAGATTTGATGAGGGCACTGCCAAAAGGCGGTGTTTCCTGCAGCCTCCAGGATGCGGGCAAGGGCGACGACATCATCTGGCGCGCGCCGTTACGTGCATGCTCCATACATATGAATTCGTGGCATCCGCGGCTGCTTTTGAAGCGGCTAAACACCTGCAATTGTCACAGCGCATCGTTCGGAGTCTCGAACCCATGGGGGGCCCGGCGGCGGCAGGCGGGGTAGGCAAGGGCGGGAAGGCTGGCATCGCATCGCGCCGCCGGGTATTCTGTTTTCAGGGTAGTTTCGCCACCGGGGGATATATTTCAGAGATATGATCACAAGACAGGCCAAAAGGGAAAATTCTTCCTACTTCTGTTAATATCGTGAGGTTATGACGGAGAAACTGGAACAGGATCTGCAATCATTGAGAATCGATCGGGGCAGGAAAGCCGGCTTCGGAGCCGGGCGCGGCAGAGCTTTTGTGATCCTGCTGATCCTGCTGGCTCTGGCCGTGATCGCATTGGTTGCATTTGTGCCGGAACGGCTCGGTTTGTCGGGTCTGACGGGGAAGGCTCACGAAGTGGAGGTGGCCCTTGTGGAACGGCGCGCTCAGGACGTGGCCGATGTCGCGCTGACGGCATCGGGATATGTCATCCCGCGCCATCGTGTGGAAGTCTCCTCCAAGATGAGCGGGCGGGTGTTGGAGTTGCTGGTGGAGCGGGGCGATATTGTAAAGGTAGGGCAGGTTCTCGCGCGCCTCGATAACGAGGAAATCAAGGCTCAGCTGGATCAGGCTCGTGCCACGCGCCAGGCCACGGCGGCGCGCCTGGAGGAGGCGCTTGCTGGTTCGCGCCCGCAGGAAGTCGAGCGCGCCCAGGCGGCGCTGGCGGAAGCCGAGGCCAACTTGAGCTCAGCCCGGATCAACCTCGAGCGGGCGCAAACCCTGCACCAGAAAGGAGTGCTGGCAAAACAAGGGCTGGATGATGCCCGCAACGCCCATGATGTTGCAGCCGCTCAGGTTACGGTGGCCCGGAAAAATCTGGAATTGACGAAACTGGGCCCTCGCGCCGAGCAGGTCGAGTTGGCGCGGGCCCAGCTTGCGGAGGCTGATGCCAGCATCCTCCTGTGGGAAGCCCAATTGGAAAACACAATCATCCGTGCGCCCGTGGCCGGGACCGTGTTGGAGCGCCTGATCGAAAAGGGGGAGATGGTAACGACAGGCTATGTCAGCGGCCGGGGGGCGAAATCGGCTCTGGTGAGCATTGCCGACCTGAACGATCTGGAAGTGGAGCTCGACATCAACGAAGGCGACATCCGGCGCGTCCACGTGGGCCAGGAGTGTTCCGTCATTCCCGAATCTTATCCCGACCGGAAATACCGGGCTAGGGTACGCGAGTTGGCGCCCGAAGCCAACCGGCAGAAGGCGACGATTCAGGTGAAGGTTGCCGTAATCGATCCCGACTCGTACCTTCGACCGGAAACCAACGCCAAAGTGAATTTCCTCGAGGAAGGCAGCGCGGTTCAGGCCGGCGCCCGGGACCGCGTCCTGGTGCCCAAGGGAGCAATCCTGTCCGGCCCGGCCGTCTTTCTGCTGAGGGATCAGAAGGCCGCTCGCATCCCGATAGCCCTTGGGGCGGAGCGGAACGGCCGCGTGGAAGTCCTTTCGGGCCTCGGGGGGGGCGAGCGGATCATAGTCGGCGGGCTGGATGGCCTGGTCGACGGCATGGCCGTGACGCTGAAAAAGTAGGGCGGCCGGGTGCATTGCTCGTCCCCATTGGAGGCTTACCCGGATCTCGATTATCTCCCGTTGGGGATCGGGTCGCGCTCGGAGACGATGACGATTTGCATATCCCGTGCCAGGGCGACGACTCTCTGAACCAGATTGCGGGACAGCCAGGGCAACCGCGGATGGATGCAAGGCCGGGCAAGATAGATCTGAGTGATCTGATTGCGCCGCCCGAAATCGATCAACGCCTGTGCCACATCCTCCCCTTCGAGGATGCGTGTTTCGATGCGCATATTGCGCGCGAAGTTCAGGTGTCTCTCAATTGCTTCCCGGTCGGCCTCCGGCAGTCTGCTCAGATCGCCTGACGGCTGAACCGCCACCACGAAACACTCCGCCTGCAGAAAAGCGCCCATGCGCCGGGCGCGCCGGATCAACATGGCAGTCTGCGGATCTGCCGTCGCGAGGACGAGGACCTTATGGTGCCTTGTCATTTCCTCGGGGCCCGCGCGGGCATCAGGGCCGGTCTCGGCTCGCCACGCGGTGCTCCAATTCGTGGACCGTCTCTCGCAGCGCCAGCTCGCGCAGAGCGACGAGATTCGATTCGCGGAAAAAGTTCTGCCGTGCGCGTTCCGCCTTTTCGCGTCCGTAGATGACGCCTCGCTCGAGGCGGTGAAGCAGCGCCCTGGGGGTGAGGTCCACCATGACTACCTCGTCAGCCCGCTGGACCACCCAGTCCGGAATCGTCTCGCGCACCCGGATTCCGGTAATCTGCCTTACGTGGTCATTCAGACTGTCCAGGTGCTGGATGTTCAACGTGGTCAGGACGTGGATTCCGGCGTTGAGCAGAACTTCGACGTCCTCCCAGCGTTTGTGCCGCTCCGACCCTGGAACATTGGTGTGTGCATACTCATCGACCGCGCAGATTACCGGATGGCGGGCGAGAATTGCATCGGTATCCATTTCTTCGAAAACGGAGCCGCGATAAGAAATCACTTTGCGGGGGATGCTCTCCAGCCCTTTCATCTTCGCGATCGTATCCTTGCGCCCATGAGGCTCGAAGTAGCCGATTACGATGTCCATTCCCTGGGATTTCAGTGCCTGGGCTTCATCCAGCATCGCGAAGGTCTTGCCGACGCCGGCCGCGTAGCCCATGAATATCTTCAGTCTGCCTCGCTCCGTCTCGGTCATTGGCTATTGCGGGAAGATCCGCACGTCCATTCCCTGCGAACGGCGGATGAGTTTATCGACCGGGTCTCCCCATACTCGCGATCGGATACCCGACTGCTGGGTGTGCCCTATGAAAAGCTGCGTGATGCCGCGGGACCGGGCGAATTCCAGCAGCGTATCCACCGGATCCTCTCCTTCCAGAATCTGTACCGGGATCCCTTCCAGCTGCGCGAGCGCCAGTTTTGCTTCCAGCGCATCATGGTCCTCGGGTGAGAGGTCCGGCTGTTTCACGTAGGCGACAACTATTTCTGCGTGAAATCTCGTCGCGATGATTCGGGCAATTTCGAGCATCTCGCGCATGTTTGCGCGCGGCGTCATGCACACGAGAATATGCTCCTGCGTCGCGAAATGATGCTTGATTCCGTGCCGACTCAGGTATTCGGCCAACTGGTATTCGACCACATCGGCTGCGAGGACCAATGCCAGCTCACGAAGTTTCGATAGCCTTTGCGCCCGTATCTCCGCATCCACCTGCTCCTCGGGTGTGCGCTCGAGCGGCTGTTCGGGCGGAGCATCCACGATCTCGATTTCGTCGGCGTTTTTGATGAACGAGATAGGCACCGTCTGGCTAACATGTTTGCCGGTGATCGCCTCTACCTGCGCGCGCAGCTCGTCGATATATTGGATGTTGATGGATCCAATGACCTTCATCCCGCTTTTCACGAGGTCTTGAACGTCCTGCCAGCGAGTCGGATTCCGCAGATCGGGCGGGTTGTCGTACGCCAGCCCGTCGATGAAACAGACGGCAGGATGCCTGCGTAGGATCGCTTCCAGATCCATCGCGGTACCCTCACCGCAGGTCTTGAGGGGTATGACCTCCAGTTTTTTCAGTAATGCCTCCACCTCCGGCGGAACCATAGGTTGAACCGCGCCGACCACAACGTCCTGTCCCCGTTCGCGGCGGCGGCGAGCCTCATCGAGCATGCGGAATGATTTGCCGACGCCGGAGGCGTAACCCACGAAGATCTTGAGGTGTCCCCGGGAGGCTGCCGCCTCCTCCGCTTGCACCTCCCGCAGCAGTTCATCCGGTGTCTTGCGCGCCAGGGTCACGGCTCATGCTGATTCTCCAGTCCCCATGTTGCATCCAGTATAACCATATCGAGGTCTAGAATTTGACCAGAATGGCTAAAGTAATCCTGTTTTCGAACTTGCGAAGATCCGGAGTCCAGCCCGGCACCAGTGAGCCGGGCGTTCCCGTGTTTCCCCCGGGCGGCGTGACTCCGCCCGGGCCGGAGAAGTACGGCACATTCGCGGCTCGATGATTATACTCGAAACGAAAAGTCGAGAACTGGCTTGGCATGTAATCGAAAGTGAGCGACCCATCCCAAGCCCTGTACTGGTCGCCCGGGTTTGCCGTAAAATAGGGCGTTCCCGTGAACGCGGTCGCACCGTTGATCGGCGGGATCAGGACGAGATATCGCCCCGGATTTGTGATTGCTCCCGCTCCGAGGGTTAAGCCGAACAGGTCTTTGTGGAACCAGAAGCGGTTATATGCCATAAAACCAAGGAAGTACTGCGTCGGCACCGTCGGAGACCCGCCCCTGCAGGTCACGCCGCCGCCATATTCACAGCCAATATCGAAGGTGAATGAAAACGCGGCCTTACCAAGGGTTTTTTCCGGTTTGTCGAGGTACTTGACCTGAATGCTGTCGTCACTGTGGATGCGCTTGCGACCGGGATTTCCCAGCGTGTCTGTACCCCAATAATTGTTGGAAACCACAGAGAGCGAGCCGTTCGGACGCCATGAGATCTGCGCGCCGAGGCCAGGCGCCTTGTTAAACTTGCCGTACGACTGCCATCCGTTCACGAACCACGGTTCAATCTTCAACTTGTCACTTGGAAAAATCTGAACCCGTACACCGTTAAAGAACCACGGTGTGTTGGATGAAACATACGATGGTTGATAGGCCCAGTTATCAAACTGGTAGTAACTGAAGAGGCCCACGTAGGACATGAAAATCCCGGCATCGACGTTTATCCCATTCCATTTGTCTATATGGTAGCCGCCATAGGCCTCTGAAATGTATCGATAGGCATTGTCGAGATTCCACTGGCCTCGCGCAGGACTGGCGTCATTGCGCGGGGTTGTCTGCGAATACATGCCGAACTGCGTCATCAACCTTGCGCGCACGTTGTCGTGGTGGAAATCGCCGCCGATGCCGAACTGCGTAAGCTGCAATTCGTTGGATCGGAATACCTCGCTCGAGCCGCCGATCGTGTCGTCTTTGGGATGATTGAAAGAGTGATGATAGGCCGTGTCCACTCGAATCTCACCTGTAAAGACTTTCGTATCGATTGGCGACTCTTTGGTGCGGGGATTGCCGGTCAGCCAGGTGAAGTCCGCAAAGGCAAAAGGCTCCGGCGCTTTCTTTTTCTCTGGCGCAGGATTCGGATTTGGCTGCGCCGCCGCCTCAGGCGCCGGCGGTGCACTGTGCACTTCCTGCAGGGTAGCTTTTTCGGACTGCCCGGCAACCGCTTCTTCAAGCGCCTTTTTGTTTTTCAGTTCGGCTTTCAGCTGCCCGATACGTTTTTTCAGGGCATCGATCTCTTGAGCTGCTGAGGGTGGAGTCTGCTGACTCGCGGGACTCGCCTGCTGGCTCGAACTGGTGCCTTCGCCCTGTCCAAAACCGAGGGGATGCCAGAGCAGCAGGGCAAAAAGGCAGGCGATGACCCGCCATTGGAACTTCAAAGATGACTTTACCATGGTAATTTCTCCTTCCCCGAGATCGAACGATCGATGTCGGTCAGCGTTCTTCCGCGTCCAAAACCGCATTTTGTTCACACAAATTTATGACTGATGTTGGCTGGGATGCGGCGACCTACCGTCGTGAAAATTGACTGTCCAGAGCCAGGTTCAGCTGGAGGACGTTGACACGAAACTCGCCGATGAGCCGAGGTCCGGTCTTTCTATGAATCGTACGATCGCGCCATTGACCTGATCGACCGATATGCCCCGGGCCTTGGCAACGCGTGCCGCCTGTGCGCGCGCGGAATCGGGGCTGATGTGCGGATCCAGACCGCTGGCGGAGGTGGTCAGCAGATCCGCGGGTATCGGCCCGTGATACTCCGGGTTTTCTTTGTAAAATGCCGCGACGGAGGCTTGGACACGGTCGAAGAGCTTTTGATTCGTCGGCCCATAATTCGAGCCGGCAGAGGAGGTCGGATCATAACCGTTGCCTGCGGCGGAGGGACGGGAATGGAAGTATTCCGGCCGGCTGAAATTTTGCCCGATCAGTTCCGATCCGATCACTTTTCCTCCTGACGGTTATGAGACTGCCGTTCGCCTGGCGCGGGAAGAGAACCTGGCAGATGCCGGTAATCACCAGCGGGTAGGCCACGCCCAGCAGCAGTGTCATAAATAATTTGATTCGTAATCCCGGCCAGATCTGCTCCCACATTGCGACTCCTCCTTATGCCAGATGAAGCAACGCCAACAGGCGGTCGATGGCCCAAATTCCCGGAAACGGCGCGAGGATGCCGCCGACGCCGTAGATCAAAAGGTTGGTGCGCAGCAGGCTGGCGGCATCGACCGGCCGGTATTTCACGCCGCGCAGCGCGAGGGGAACGAGCGCGATAATGATCAGTGCGTTGAAGATCACGGCAGACAGGACTGCGCTCTGGGGGGAATGCAATCCCATGATGTTCAATTTTCCCAGCGCCGGATAGGTGGCCATGAACATCGCGGGGATGATTGCGAAGTACTTCGCGACATCGTTTGCGATCGAAAACGTCGTCAGGGCCCCCCGGGTGATCAGCAACTGCTTCCCGATCGCCACAATCTCGATCAACTTGGTCGGATTGCTGTCGAGGTCCACCATGTTGCCGGCTTCCTTCGCGGCCATCGTGCCCGTATTCATGGCGACTCCCACATCAGCCTGCGCCAGGGCGGGGGCATCGTTCGTGCCGTCACCGGTCATGGCTACGAGACGGCCCGCGGCCTGTTCCTTGCGGATGTACTCCAGTTTGTCCTTTGGGGTGGCCTGCGCCAGAAAGTCATCCACTCCGGCTTCGGCGGCGATCGCGGCCGCGGTCAGGGGGTTGTCGCCCGTGATCATGATGCTGCGGATCCCCATGCGGCGCAACTGGCCGATGCGCTCCTTCATCCCGCCTTTTACGACATCCTTCAGGTGAATGATGCCGAGCAGCCGTTTCCCGTCTGCGACGGCGAGAGGCGTGCCGCCGTTTCGGGCGATGCGATCGCTGATCTCCGTGAAATTGGCAGGGACGGCGCCTCCACGCTCGGCGGCGAAATTACAGATCGCGTCCGTGGCGCCCTTGCGGAGCTGACGCCCCTCGAAGTCGACCCCGCTCATCCGCGTGTATGCGGAGAATGGAATGAAGTTCGCTTGGTTTTCCGGAATGTGCCGGCCCCGGAGCCCGTACTTTTCCTTGGCCAGGACCACGATCGAACGCCCCTCGGGCGTTTCGTCGGCGAGGCTGGAAAGTTGTGCGGCATCGGCAAGGTCCTCGGGTTCGACGCCTTGGACAGGGACAAATTCGACGGCCTGCCGGCTGCCCATCGTGATGGTCCCGGTTTTGTCCAAAAGCAAAGAATTGATATCGCCGGCGGCTTCCACCGCCTTCCCGCTCATCGCCAGCACGTTATGCTGCATGACACGGTCCATGCCGGCGATGCCGATGGCCGAGAGCAGGCCGCCGATGGTCGTGGGGATAAGGCAAACGAGCAGGGATACCAGGACTGCCACGCTGGGAACGGTCCCCACTCCCGCCTGGGTGACGCTGAAAACGGAGTAAGGCTGCAGGGTGACGACCGCAAGCAGGAAGATCAAGGTCAGGCCTGCAATGAGGATATTGAGGGCGATCTCATTCGGTGTCTTCTGGCGCACCGCGCCCTCGACCAACGCGATCATCCGGTCGAGAAAAGTCTCGCCTGGGTTCGAGGTGACCCGGATCTTGATTTGATCCGAGAGCACCTTGGTGCCCCCGGTGACGGCGCTCCGGTCGCCGCCTGATTCACGTATGACAGGGGCGCTTTCCCCGGTAATCACGGACTCGTCGACGGTCGCAATCCCCGCGACCACCTCACCGTCGCCCGGGATCAGGTCGCCGGCATCGCAGATCACGATATCTCCCGCCCGCAGGGCATGGCCCGGCACTCGCTCGGTTCGTCCCGTCCGCGGTCTCCCGTTTCGCGAACACGTCGGTTTTGCTCTTGCGCAGACTGTCTGCCTGCGCCTTGCCGCGCGCCTCGGCCATGGCTTCGGCGAAATTTGCAAACAGAACCGTGAACCATAGCCAGAGCGCGATCTGGACGGAAAATCCGATGCCGCCCGCACCCGTAACCAGGTCCCGGACAAGAAACAGCGAGGTGAGAGCGGCGCCCACTTCGACCACGAACATCACCGGATTTTTCATCAGGGTGATCGGGTTCAGTTTCGCGAAGGACGCTCGTGTCGCTCGGCCGACAATCTCCGGGTCGAAGAGCGGACGCGCCCGCACCAATTTTTTCGGCAGGAGCGATTTGAAATCATCCAGCGGGACCGGGGGTGTTTTCTGAGGCGGTGTTTCGGTCAATGCGAACATGGCTAACTCCCCAGCGGCAGCAGGACGACGATGGAAAAGAGCTTGCCGCCATGCATCAGGTAATGCTCGACAATGGGACCGAGCGAAAGCGCAGGGAAAAACGTCAGGGCGCCTACGATCAAGACCGTGCCGACGAGCAGTCCCACGAAGAGCGGGCCATGCGTCGGGAATGTGCCCCTCGTACATGCGATTTTCTTTTTGGCCGCCAGGCTGCCGGCAACCGCGAGCAGCGGGATCAAGAACAGGAAGCGCCCGATGAGCATGGCCAGTCCCAGGGTCAGGTTGTACCAGGGAGTGTTGGCGTTGATGCCGCCGAAGGCGCTCCCGTTGTTGCCTGTGCCGCTCGTGTACGCATACAGGATTTCGCTGAGCCCGTGCGGACCGGTGTTGTTGACGTTTGCTATGGCCGCTCCGGGCGGATTCCAGTATCCGCCCTTGGCGAAGGGGATCACGGAACTGATGCCGCTGAAAACCAGAATGCTGAATGCGGTCGCGATGACCGCCAGCAAGGCCATCTTGACTTCTTTCTGTTCGATCTTCTTGCCCAGGTATTCGGGGGTGCGCCCGACCATCAGCCCGGCGATAAAGACGGCCAGGATGCAATAGAGCAAAATACCGTACAAGCCTGCGCCTACGCCCCCGAAGATGACTTCGCCGGTCATCATGTTGAACAGGGGCACGAGCCCGGCGATCGGCGTCAGACTGTCGTGCATCGTGTTCACGGCGCCGCAACTGGCGTTGGTCGTGACGGTCGCAAACAAGGCGGAGCCGGGAATGCCGAACCGCACTTCTTTCCCTTCCATGTTTCCGCCGGGCTGCCCGGCGGAAGCTGCCGTTTGCAGTCCGAGCTTCGCCAGGATCGGATTGCCCGACTGCTCGAATCCGTAAAGGACGAACACTCCGATCAGGAACATGATCGAGAATGCCGCGAAGATGGCCCAACCCTGCCGCGTGTCCTTGACCATCTTCCCGAAGGTATAGGTCAAGCCGGCGGGTATCAAAAAGATCAACAGCATCTCGAACAGGTTGGTCAACGGGGTCGGGTTTTCAAACGGGTGCGCGGAATTGGCGTTGAAGAAGCCTCCGCCGTTGGTGCCGAGTTCCTTGATCACTTCCTGCGAAGCCACCGGCCCCTGGGCGATGGTCTGCCGGGCACCTTCCAGGGTAGTCGCCGCGGTGTACGGTTTCAGATTTTGAATCACACCCTGGGAGCACAGGAAAAGAGCGCCCAGGATGGAAAGCGGCAGGAGGAGATACACGGTGGCGCGCGTGACGTCGACCCAAAAATTGCCGATCGTCTTGAATTCCTGTCGGGCAAAACCGCGCACCAGCGCAATCGCGATCGCGATTCCGGCGGCCGCTGAGGCGAAATTCTGGACCGTCAACGCGGCCATTTGCACCAGGTAGCTCAGCGTGGACTCGCCACTGTACGCCTGCCAGTTCGTATTGGTCACGAAGCTGACCGCCGTATTGAAGGCAAGATCGGGGCTTACGTTTCCTGCGCCGAAGTGCTGGGGATTCAAGGGCAAAAACCCCTGGGCGCGCTGCAGCAGGTACACCATCAATAGACCGAAGATGCTGAAGCTCAGGAGTGAGGCGGTGTACTGCGTCCAGCGTTGCTCCGCATCCTCGCGGACTCCGATCAGCTTATAGGTCAGCACTTCCAGCCATCTCAACAACGGGTGCGCGAAGGTGCGTTCCCCTTGAAAAACACGCGCCATGTAAATGCCCATCGGCTTGGTAAGGGCAAGCACGAGCCCGAAATAAATCACGATCTGCAAAACGCCGGCGCTGGTCATGGTTTCACCTCAGAAGCGCTCCGGGCGGAGCAGTGCATAGATCAGGTAGACAAAAAGTCCAAGGCAGACGATGCCCGCAATGATGTAATCCATCGAAGAGTCTCCTACAGTTTCTCGCAGGCCTTTGTGAAGAACCAGCACGCCACCAGGAAAAAGCAGCCCAGGGCGAGGTAAAACAGGTCGTACATCGACGATTCCTCCGTCTCCTCAGTCATCACTTCCAGGAGCATACGCCGTGAGCCCTGAAAAACTCGTGGAGAAGCCCTGAAAAAGTCGTGGATAATCCCTGAAGAATTTATAAAGAGTTGCCTTAGATCCGATTCCGATTTCCCGCCGGCCGCACAGATCAGAGCATGAGGCGCCTGGCGAAAATGCGGACAGCTACGCATGAGAGAGTATCAGGAGTTCTTGACTTCGACTGGGTAGCCTGCCGGATGCGCTGAGTGCCTATCGGGTATCAGGGCATCTATTGGGGTTCAGGCAAGCCGTTGAAGCGGTAGCCGACCCATGGCTCGGTCGTGATGAACTCAGGGTTTTCCGGATTCAGCTCGATCTTTTTGCGCAGGTTCTTGATAAAGACACGAAGATCGTCAACCTCAGATCCGTAATCAGGACCCCAAACCGCCTGCAGGAGTTCACGGTGGGATAAGGCCTGGTTCGGGTGCTGGATCAGGTAACGGAGCAACTCCAGCTCTTTGGGGGTCAGGCGGACCGCTTCGGCTCCTTTGGACACCGTGCGCGCGTTGAAATCGACCCGAAGCTGCCCGATACGGATCCTGGGAGGAGATGACTGCGAGGCCGGCACGCGCCTGAGTGCCGCGCGAATGCGTGCCAGAAGCTCCGGCATGCTGAACGGCTTGGCAACGAAATCGTCGGCGCCGGCATCCAGGGCGGCAACCTTGTCGGCCTCTGAATTCCGCACCGTGAGCATGATGATGGCCACATTCGCGTCGGTCCGGATCGCCCGGCAACACGGTAATTCCGTCCATTCCGGGCATGTTGATGTCCAGCAGCACCAGGTCGGGACGGAAAACGCCGATCTTTTCAATCCCTTCTTCCCCGGTGCGGGCATCGTCCACTTCAAACCCGGCGCCGCTGAGTGTGGTGCGCATAATCCGCCGGATCTGCGGCTCGTCATCGATCACGAGAATGCGGCCTGCGCTCATGATGCGCCTCCCTCGGGCTGCGCCGGCAAGCTCATGCGGAAAGTGTTTTCGCCGGGACGGCTGATTACGGTGAGATCCCCTTTGTGCGCGCGCACGATGCTCTGTGCAATGGTCAGCCCGAGGCCGGAACCGGGAATTTTCTGCTGCAGCTCAGGACTCCGATAAAACCTCTCGAAGATACGGCTCTGTTCTTCCGCCGAGATCGCCTGGCCCTGATTGGTAATTTCCACGGTCACCGTGCGGTCGGCATCGTACACCCGTATCGAGATGGGCGTCCGCGGATACGAGTACTTCAGGGCATTGTCCAGAAGCTGTTTCAGCGCGAGCCGGATCAACCGACGGTCAATCGAGCTGGCCTGAAGCTGCGTCATCGGTGGCGATTTCCACCGGCCTCTTGTCGATCTCCGTTTGCATCGAATCAACCACCTCGCGCACGATCGCGTCCATCATGGATCGCTCCGGCTGGATCTTGATGTGCGCCGTATCCAGCCGCGCCATCTCCACCGTGTCATCGATCAGGGTCTGCAGGTGGTCCGCTTCTTCATCCGCGATCTTGAGCAGTTCCTTCCGGCTTTCCGGCGGCTGGTCGGGATCGTCCAGGAGCGAGGTCGTCGCCGCCTTGATCGAAGTCAGGGGCGTCTTGAATTCATGGGCCATGGCATCGATGAGCGTCGCGCGCAGTCGTTCGCTCTGTCGCGCGGCTTCGATCTGGTGGGACAGATCCTGGGCGCGCGCCCGTTCCAGGCCAATGGCCACCAGATTGGCGATTCCCTGCAGCACCGAATCCGGCATGCGCGAACCCTGGACCGCGAGGCTCGCGATCGGCTCGGATCCCAGATGGATGGCCGTCACGATTTGATTCAACTGCACATCGGAAAAAG
Source organism: Terriglobia bacterium (assembly GCA_963824985.1). Lineage (GTDB taxonomy): Bacteria > Acidobacteriota > UBA6911 > UBA6911 > UBA6911 > JAFNAG01. The sequence continues at coordinate 161,929 of CAWGRQ010000024.1, read as the reverse complement.
CGGTGCCGTGCGCCGCCGCCTCGCGAAGGCGGTCGTCCAGGCCCTCGATATCGCACGGACCGGCTCGATGAAACTCTCCGGTCCGGCGCTCATAAAGCACCGCCGCGCTGAACTCGAAGGTTTCCTGCAATTTGCGCACGAGTTGCGCGGCAAGCGATTCCTGATTGCCGATCAGCAGCATGGCGCGGCTGAAGGTGTACAACCGCTCGATATCCTGCTGCCTCTCGATGGCATCGAGCGCCCGTCAGCTTTACCTCCGTCGACAGCCGGCTGGCAATCAATGAGGTGGCCAGAAAGCTGAACAGCGCAATCCAGTTCTGCGGATCCTCGATGGTAAAGGTCCCGACCGGCGGCAGAAAGAAAAAGTTGAGCGAGAGCGTGGCGGCGATCGAGGCAACGGCTGCCTCCAGGAATCCCCAGGTGCTGGCCAGAACCAGCACCAGCAGCAGGTAGGCGAATCCAGCCGTCGTGGAATTCGCTGCAATCGCGCGCGCCGCCAGGGTGATGCACGCCAGCCCGGCCAGCGACGCAGCCAGCTTCAAAATGCGCTTTCCCAAGATTTCCCTCCGCGGAACATTCTAATCCGAAGTCACCCGGCCGTCGACATGGTATTCGGCATTGCCTTTCCGGCCCGATTCCGATGTGCCACAAACCGGATGCACCCCAGAGGTTTCCCGGGGTGTATAATCCGCCCGTGGCAAGGTGTGAAAAATATTGTTCGCGTTTTCAGCGCGACGACTCGGCGTGGGTGGCGTCTGCCGGATCAGGACCGCAGTCTCGCGAACGTAGGCGGCGCGCGCTGAATCGCACTCGAAATAGACGTCCGATCTTCACCTATCGGCATCGTCCGGCAAAGGCGGCGAAATGCAAGACGACAATGAAGACAGCATCATGTTTTTGTGTCGTAGGATCCGCGGCGGCGATTGTGCTGGGATTTGCACTGGTGCCGCTTCGCGACCTCACCTCCGCCTCGAACCTCAGTTTCGCTTTTATGGCATTGACGATCGTGGTGGCCGAATACGGCGGCCGGCGGGCGGCCGTGGCCACGGCACTCTGTTCCGCGCTCAGCCTGGATTTCTTCCTCACCAGGCCCTATCTTCGGCTCACAATCGTGGACAAACACGACATTGTGGCGTTCCTCGGGCTGGGCGTGTGCGGACTCATAGCCGCGGCGCTCGGGTCGCAACGAGGACGAAGGACCGCTTCGCTGAAATCAGCCATGAGGCAACTCGATCTGCTCAATACCGCCGTCGAGGGACTGCGGAAGCGGCGAACCTCTCCATTCCAGGCTGGGGAAGATTCTCGACGCGATGTGCGCCGCCGGTCCCATCGCAGTTGCGGTCATCCGTGATGAGCAAGGTCATATCCTGGCCGCCACCAAGAATGCGCAAGCAGCCGCAACGCGCGTGCCCGATGAGATTCTTGCGCCCCAAACCCTGCTTGTGCGCGGCGGCGAGAACGACCAGAATGTGCCGTTTCCGGCGGAAGGGGCGCGCCTGGCTCTTGTAACCGGGAATCGGCAAACCGGCTGGCTGGATCTGTGGGGGAACGGCTCTCCTGCAAGCGCACATTCGCGCCGCTCGGTCGCCGATGCCGCGCGCATCGCGGCTCTCCTGTTGCCATAAACAGGCCTGCGTTAATATACGGCCATCCGGCGACATACATCGATCTGGTCCGTCAAGTAGGGCAGAAGCCGCCTTTTGGCCACTGCAGCCAACTACTACCGTTATAACCACTTATAGTTTGGACGAGTATTTTTGCGCTTCGGCGGCAGCGGAACGTTGCCGAAAGTTAAGTTGACAACTAGACGGATAAATGTAAACTATAGTTATGATCAATCGACCTCATTGGATACGGCGGATAGAGCTCGGTTGGAAACGACGTTCCATCGTCTGGCTGTCCGGCGTCCGCAGATCGGGCAAAACCACTGTTTCCCACATGTTCCCCGGAGCATTGTACCTAAACTGCGACCTGCCGTCCGTCCACAGGCAACTGGCAGAGCCTGAGCTGTTCTACGCCGCGCTCGATAAAGGATCCATCCTCGTTTTTGACGAAGTCCATCGCCTCGAAGATCCAAGCCGGCTTCTCAAGATCGCTGCAGACGAACATCCCGATCTGCGCATTCTCGCTACCGGTTCATCCACGCTGGCGGCAACAAGGAAATTCCGCGACAGTCTGACCGGGCGCAAGCATTCCGTCTATCTCAAGCCCGTTCTGTGGAGCGAGTGCGTCGGCGACTTCAACATCCGCGATCTCGATCGGCGCCTGCTTCATGGAGGACTGCCTGAGCCTCTGCTCTCCGTCGGTAAGGATCCGGAATTTTTCGCCGAGTGGATCGACAGCTTCTATGCGCGTGACGTACAGGAACTATTCGGCATTCGTGACCGCAGCGGATTCCTGAAGCTCCTGCAGCTCCTCATGCGCCAGAGCGGTTCCCTCCTGGATTATTCGAACCTGGCTCAACTGAGCGGCCTTAGCCGGCCGACGGTGATGTCTCATATCGAGGCCCTGGGCATTGCCCACGCGGTTTTCCGCCTGCCGCCGTTCCACGGGGGAGGCCGGCGTGAGATCATCCGCAGGCCGAAGTGCTATGCCTTCGACACGGGATTCATTACGTTTGCCCGCGGATGGGATTCCATACGTGAAGACGATCGGGGAATCCTCTGGGAGCACCTGGTCTTCGATTACCTGCATGCAGAACTCGATCCCGGCAGATTGTACTTCTGGCGCGACAAGTCGGGTCGTGAAGTGGACTTTGTGATACGGCGGCCCGGGAATAGGGTAGATGCGGTGGAATGTAAGATCAATCCGGACCGTCTGGACATTTCATCGCTGAACGCATTCCGGGCGATCTACCCGTCGGGAGCAAATTATGTAGTCAGCCCTCTGATAAAAACGTCTTACGTCCGCGAGCTTCAGGGCCTGCGTATTACATACTGTGGTTTTGACGGCCTCGCAACGCTGGTTACGGTATCGTAACCGGTAACCGGTGGGAACGCCGGTTCAGCGATCGACCTCGCTTTCGAGCCAGGGAATTGCCGTTTTGCCAATGCGCCGGCTCTGCGGAAATCGCCCTTCGCACATCATGCGCCAGATGGTTCTGCTGCCGAGGGGAATCGACTATCGAAGTTCTTTGAATCGGATGTATCTCGTTTCCGTTGCCTCCTATGGAAGGCTGTAACAAATGGGACACTTTCACCAGGTGCCTATGCACCGGTGGGCCCGCACCGCGACCTCTCGCCGTCTATTTCAGCCGGAAAGAGATTTCCACGTTAGCGTGCACGTCCACCGGGGTGTCGTTCAGCATGCCGGGCTGGAAGCGCCACTCCCTGGTCACCGTCCTCAGCGCCGATTCATCCAGGCCATAACCGAGACCGCTCAGAATTCTGACACCAAGATCGGGGTCGATCCTGCCGTCGGCCCTGATTACCACCTGATGAGATTCATGGACACCCGTCATTCCCCACCCTGCTAATCCAGAAATAGATGCCCAACCTGACGCCGCAAAGGGGCAGCCAACAGGTTATCTGTCGAGATCCCAGGAAGATAAGACGATAAAGCCGGCGACTGGGGCGCAAATCCCCGATTATTCGAATGTGGGGACCGGGTGGTAGGACTCACCAAACCAGGGGGAGGAGCCTGTATCGCACTTTCCGACGGTAATCCTCGTAGCTCTTCAGTTCCCGATTCAGCACTTCCTCCTCATTTTGGATCCTAAGAGCTATGAGGGGAATGGAAACGAGAGCCGGCAGGAGGGCCCACCATGAACCGAGGGCCATGGGGGTCGCAAGCCACAGGACGAGGGCGCCGGTATACATCGGGTGTCGCACGACCGCGTAGGGCCCGGTAGAGACAACTTGCTGACCCTCCCAGATTTCAATCGTCCGGCCGGCCCAGCGGTTCTCCTGAAAACCCTGAGAATCAGGAGAAACCCCGCAAGCGAGAGCGCCAGGGCGGCGATCACCGCGGCCGAGGGGATGTCGGACCAGCCGAATCGATGGTCGAGACCCGGAAGAGCGATCGCGACCAGATAGAACGGAAAGCCGATGGCAGCGACTGCGCCGCTGCGTCTTCTGATTCTCACGCATCTTCATGCGGCGGATGATGAAGTCAGGATCCTTCCTGACCATCCAACACCCGAAGATCGTCATGGGCACAAGCACGACGGCGCACCATGCCCAGGCTCCCCACCAGTCGAGCGAACGCCCGGTGGCAAGGAAAAACGCGGGCAACAGGATCCAACTGCCGATGAGCGCGGCAAGCGCTTTTCTGGCGGCACTTTTCTCATCGATCCCGCTCGTCTTATCTTCGGCCATCGGGTTCGCCTCCATGCCAGGAGATACTAAGTACTCGTGGTCATAATTACGCTAACGTCTGCCGGTGGGCTCCAAGGGATCTCTTTAAAGAGAAAGGACCTTCTTGAGCGTCATCGTAACGGATACGGTGCTCATGCCCACCCGCCCTTCGGGCGCCGGCGGGGCGGCCCTGTCTGCTTTGTCGCTCCTCCTCGACGATGACCGGCATCGCCTTCGTCGTCGCTTCGCGCATCCAGGGCCGCCGCGCTCGGCGCATACGTTACCGTAATTATGCCCACGAGTACTAAGCCAGTGGCAGGGGTACATTCCAGGTGTCGGTTACGGTTTTTAAGGATGGGGTGCCGGGATCTTAGAAGGAATATCGAAGCTGAACCTGGATGCGCCGGGGGCCGCTTGTGGAACTGACCCGGCCGGACTGGTTGCCCTTCGAGTCTCCCGTCGCCTGGGTCGCGACAAACTGAGCTTGTCGGGCGTAACCGGCAAGGGAAATGCGGCAAAATCCCTGAAGTTGACATATGGCCCTTCTATCAGAAGCAGGAATGAAGGCTCCGGCGGAGCAGGGCAGCGCGAAAAGGCAGGTTGGGATCCAGTCAGTCCCAAACCGAGCGCACGAATTTCGAAGCAATCATGTTCATATCACGGCTGATCAGTTGGGCGCCGGTCACCCGGCAGGCGCTGAGAATCAACCGATCAAAGGGATCCTTGATCGCCGTCAGTGAGGCGAATTCTTCGACTTGGCGCAAATCCAGGGTCAGGAACTGAAGGCCCGGTGTTTGCTCCATCGCCGTCCGGAGTTGCGGCACCCCAACGCCGATCCGGTTCCGTTCGCGGAGAAGGGCGATCTCGGCTGCCACGGCAGCCGGTATCCAGGCGATAGCGCGGCCCGCCTCAACCGCCTTTAATGCACGCCGTGCCGCGGTTCCCAATTTGCCAGGCAACGCCAACGCATAAACACATGCGTGAGTGTCCAACAGGTACTCGGTCAATCTGCCGACTCCTTTGAGCCCAGGGAACCCCATAGCAAGGATCGCACTTCAGTGATTTCGGCATCCGACGGAATTCGGCTTCCATGAAAAAGTCCGAGGAACTTGCCTGGAGCGCCCTCCGGAGGGATTTCCTTCAACAGGGATTCGAGGTCATGGACCACCTGAGAGGAAACGGAGCGGCGCATCCTTTGAGCGCGAGCTTCCAGCCGGCGTTTGAGAGGCGCTGGAAGGCGCAGGGTTATAGTTGCATCACGTGCCATGCATGCATATTGCACCATTTTGAATGCAGTGACAAGAGTGAAGGTCTTCCGTATGGTGCTTCCGCAATCCAGTGTTGCTACGCTGCCATTGAAAGGTGCAAATCCTCAACGTTGACCAACAAGGCGGAGTCGAGGAAAACGACCGTGACATTTTGCAGCACCAAAAAATGCATCGTCGAGGAGAAGATCTCCCTGAACGTCAGCCGCCTGGAGGTCAATCCCGCCTGCATTGCCGGCGTCCTGACCTCGCGTCCGAATCTCAGCGCCCTGTGAGGTCTGACGAAGTTGTAGTGGCAGCGAAGCAATTCGAGATGATCCTCGAGATGCTGCTTCCATCGCGCGTGACAGATCGTCCACCGGCGAAGATACGCTGAGCCCTGTCGGATTGTGAGATTCAGCCGTTCAATGAACGACGTGTTCAGTTTTGAAGAATCCTCGGAGTTGCGCAAGGCCTCTTCCAACCTCCATGCGGCGCCGATCACCGCTCTCCTCTCAACCTTGATGATGCGATCGTTCCTGCGCGTCTTGATGACCTGACCATAGAGACATGCCAGTCCAAATACGCGTCGGATTACTTTTGCGTAGAAATCGAATCCGTCCGTGGCGATCAGCGGGACATTTTCGATATTCATTCGGCTGGATACGTTTCGTAAGATGGCCAGCGTGTTTCGATAACTTCGTCTCCCGACAACTGTCGAAGGCCAAAGCCGAGACCAGACCTCGATCGCAGCGAAGACCCAGATCGGCTGGTCCTTGCCGCCGACAATTGTGCGAATCTCGTCTGCATGAAGCTCGGCAAGGGTGAATCCCGTTGTTTTGCGATCATTGAACCGACGACAGGAGTCGGCGGCCTTTTCGAGCCAGCGATCGACAGTATTCCAGCCGATTTCCTTTACTCGAGCAATTGCGGACTTATTCAGACCTTCGACGCTGAGCGTGGCGACCTCATCAAATGTCGCGCGACGGTGTTGGAGTCGATAGTAGGGTGTGCCCATGTTCAAACAGAAGGTTTTCCCGCAAATCCGGCAACGGTATCGACGGCGCTTTCCCCAGTTAGTCTTGTAGAAGCCGTGGCGGATGATGTTTCCAACCCCGGATATTCGCGCATGCGTGCATCCCTTGTTGGGACAGCAGAGACTCTTCATCGCTTCCGAACCCTTTTGAGAGTAGAACTGATCGTCTGGAATTGAGTCTCAAACTATACCACGCACGCATGTTACGGTTGGGCCGCCAACAGTTGATGGTGGAAGCACCGTTCTGCCTCCCATTCGGGATTAGGCAACTGCCCTTCCACGGCCTTGTTGTAAGTGATGATCATGGCGACCATGGAGAGGGGATTCACCAATGCCAATTTCACGCGGCGCCGAAGTTCATCACTCTCCTCCCTGCGGATTCCAAGCAAAGAGGCAAGGCTGTGCAAACTGCATTCATCAGCGGCCGCGATAATAAGCCCCGAATTGGACCGGCGATAGGAAATAGGCAGGGGTGATCGGCTTCGCGGAGACCATCTAATGCTAATCATCTCATCATTCTGGCCGAAAAGCAGAGAAGAGAGTCTCTGCAGAGCTTGTTGCAGGTTGCCTGGCCGGTTCTCCCGCGGGATTCTGACCCGGCATACTGAGTCTGCGGTGTGATTTGAACCGGGAGGTTTTGCGCAGACGTGGATCGATACGACCTTGCCGCAAACAGTGAGAATGACGGGCTTTGGGATTGGAACCTGACATCCGGCCGGATGCACTTTTCGCCGCGATGGGTCTCCATGCTGGGTTATGAGGGCCATGAGGTCGGCACAAAACCGGAGGAATGGTTCCAGAGGATTCACCCTGATGATATGGAGCAGGTGCGGCGCGGGATCGACACTGAACTGGAAGGGAACTCCCGTCAGTTTGAATATCAGCACCGGTTGCGTCACAACGACGGAACATACCGATGGATGTCCTGCCGCGGCCTGATTGAACGGAATGAAAACGGGCAGGCGGTACGAGTTACAGGCGCGCACTCAGACATTACCGCGGAAAAGGTCGTCGATGGCCTGACGGGCCTCCCGAACCGTCTGCTGCTTTTGGACCGTCTGACGCGTTCCATCGCGCGCGCCAAGCGGCGCAGCGACCATATTTTTGCTCTGCTCATGCTAGATCTCGACCGGCCTGAGACGTTGATCGCGCGCCTGGGATCGTCTGCCAGCGACCAGCTGCTGGTTGCGGCAGCCCGCCGCCTGGAGACCTGCCTGCGCGCCGGAGATACCGTGGCCCGCCTCGGGTGTGATCATGTTGTGGCTCGCCTCGGAGGGGACGTGTTCACCGTCCTGCTCGATGGCCTGAATGCGGTGGGCGAGGCGAAAAATGTCGCTGAGCGCCTGCTCAAGGAGGTCTCGGCTCCCTTTGACCTCAACGGTCGGGAGGTTTTCCTTTCGACCAGCTGCGGCATCGCACTGAGCGCCACGGGCTACTGTCGCGCAGAGGAGGTCCTGCGCGATGCCGATACCGCCCTGCATCGGGCCAAGTCACTGGGGAAATCCCGTTGTGAGGTCTTTGACACGGCGGTTCTGGAATCGTCGCAAACCCGGCTCCAGCTGGAAGTCGACCTGCGGGAATCATTGGACAGGCAGGAGTTCTCGCTCTTCTATCAGCCGATCATGTCGCTGGCCTCGAACGAAATCGCCGGCTTCGAAGCTCTGGTTCGGTGGCGGCATCCGGTTCGGGGCATGGTCTCCCCGCAGGAGTTTATTCCGGTCGCCGAAAAAACCGGGTTGATCCTGCCCCTGGGCCGTTGGATCTTGCGCGAAGCCTGCCGGCAGCTGAAGACCTGGCAGGAGAACCTGCGCATTCCGCAGAACCTCTGGGTTTCCGTGAACCTCTCCAGTCTGCAATTCATTCGGCCCGCCCTGGTCGAAAACATTTGTGAAGTCTTGCGGGAAGTCAAGCTTGCGCCGAATTGCCTGGTGCTGGAGCTGACAGAAGGCATTCTGATGGGAAATCCGGAAGCCGCCAGCAGTCTGCTCATGGAACTGCGCGTCCTGGGGGTGAAAACCGGCCTCGATGATTTTGGCACAGGATATTCTTCGCTGACCTATCTGCGCCAGTTTCCTGTGGACTATTTGAAAATCGACCAATCGTTTGTGCAAGGCATGGAAACCAGCCGGGATGTTTTTGAAATTGTCCGTACCATTAGTGGTTTGGCGCAACAACTGAGCTTGCAGGTGATTGCGGAAGGGATCGAGAATATCGGCCAGCTCGACTTGATCCGGTCCCTCAATTGCGAGTATGGGCAGGGCTTTTTGTTCTCCAAGCCGGTCGATCCCGAGAGTGCGGAAACACTGCTGAAGGAGGGCCTCCCCCCAGGACAAGAGGCGAAAGGGGAGAAGGACCAGGCCGGAGAAAGCGCAGCAGTGACCGGCCCAATTTCCGATGCGCCCTCCTTGCCCTGTGCTGCCGGTCTTCCGACGGAAATGCCGCCAATGGAGAGGAAGCCGGGGAAGTTTACACGAAGAAAAGGCCTCCTCCTTGTTGCATTGACAGCATTGGTGTTGTTGGTTGCGGGAGGCATGCTTGCCAAGCTCAACCGATATACTGAGCCGCCGGTCAGCTATACTTCCCAGGCCGGCGTCCAAGGCCCGGCCGACACAGCCGGCGCCGTCCCTGCCACGAAGATGACCGCTGAGATGCCTGCCGTCCAGACAAGTCAGCAGCCGTTGGCACAGGATCCTCCTTCAAGCTCGCTGGCAACCTTGCCGAAGCCTCCGGGGGAAAAAACGACTGGCTCAGACCAGGCAAATCAAGAGCAGTTGGCACGCAGCGCTCCATCAGGCTTGCCTGCAACCCTGCCGAAGCCTCCGAGGAAAAAACCGACTGGCTCGGATCAGGCAAATATGAAGCAGTTGGCAAGCAGCGATCCATCAAGCCCGCTTCCGGTCTTGCCGAAGCCTCTTACAGAAAATCCGGCTGCTTCAGACCGGATGAAGCAGAAGCCATCAGCAGAGAGTGTTTCATTGAGCTCACCTCCCGTTGTGGTGGAGCCTATGAAGGAGGAACTGCCAGTCTACAGTTATCCTGTTATTCATGACCATGTCTTGGGAAGCTGCAGGGGGATCCTGAAAATCTCCGGGGATACTCTCTCCTTCGAATCCGACAAAGAAAAGGACGGCTTTGTGGTTGCGCACTCGGAATTTAGCTGGTCCCTGGACAAGGACAAGCTGGCAATCAAGGCAGGCAGCAAAACCTACCGCTTCAAACCGGCGACGGCCGGCAGCAAAAATGAAAACCGATCCCAACTCCAGGAAATCGTGCAGAACATTTTGAGATTTCATCCGGAGCCCGCACCGAAAAAGTAGTGGTCATCCTGGGAGTGCGAGTCTAGACGAATGGCCTCCAGTCCCGCTGCCAAAGCACTGTAATAGCATTGCTCCGGGGTAAGCAGGCGATCCAGGCGCCACCAGAGGCTGCGCAGTTTCTCCGGAAAGCTCCCGGCGGACTTCAGCCCGGTTAGCCCGCGCGCGAAAGTGTCATAAAAATGCATATGGCAATTGATGAATCCCGGCATTACCACCTTGCCCCGGCATCAATCCTCTGAGCCTTCACGTTCTGTGCAGGCTTATGGGGGAAGGGGGACATCCACCAGTGTCACCTAAGGCAAGGCGAAGGCAGAAGGCGGGAATGGGGATGGCGAGGAGGGACACAGGTGACTGTCCCCCTCCCCTTTCGTTCAAGAGCGCAGGCACGAAATCGGCATCCGCCTTGCGCTCGGAGCGCGCGGATCACAGGTCGTGGGCCTGGTCCTGGGGCAGACACGGCTGGCGACGCTTGGCGGCCTGGCCGTTGGATTCGTGCTCTCGCTTGGCACAGGACAACTTCTGCGTGCCTACCTGTTCGGCACAAGCCCTCTTGACCCTGTCGCCCATGGCGCCGTTGCCCTGATTTTGTTTCTGGCGGCCATGGGCGCTGCCTTCATTCCGGCGGGGCGCGCCGCCAGGACCAACCCGGCGGATACGCTCAGGTGTGAATGATTCACATGGGAATAAGATACCCGCACCATACCTGGGGTAAAGGAGAATGGATGTGCCGGTCCCGACAATCATTTCAAAGGGCACACTCCGCAAAACCTGCGATAGAACCCGTCCGGCTCAGTGGTATAGTCCATTCTCATGCAGAAAGAAAATCACATTGAGGAACAGATCCTGGACGAGATTGCGCACCGTCTCATTTCGAAGTTTGCGCCGGCCAAGATTATTTTATACGGATCCCGGGCAAATGGAACCGCGCGCGAAGAAAGCGATGGGGTGCAATCCAGGTGACTGTTCCCCTTCCTCCTCCGCGAGTGCCGTCCGCTGCCCGGCCGGCTTTTGGGACCGGGGTGATTGACGCCGCCGGCGTCAGCCCGGCGGTTCATCCGGGCGCCGGCCATAACCCAGCCGGGACAGTTCACGCGCCAGTTTTTTGCGCCCGCGATGAAGGCGGTTCACGATGTTTTGATATCGCTCCGGCTGCAGCCGGGATGCGATTTCGGAGGTCTGCAGTCCCGCGAGGTACAGATCTATCGCTTCACGCTCCTGCGGGGAGAGTTTCAGGATCAGGGCATCGACCGTGGTTTTCAATTCGGTGTGATGCAGGTTCAACTCGGGCGACAGGGTCGAGGTTGTGCATCCCCCGCTCGGCCGGGCCGTGAGCCTGTGATCCTCAAGCGGGACGTGCCGTTGCGTCCTGCGATAGTAGTTCCCCACCTTCCGGCGGAGAACGCCCATCGCCCAGATCAGCAGCCCCTTTTCGATATTGATGCCCGGCGCCTTGCGCACCATGGTCAGCATCGTTTCCTGCACCAGATCCTCAGCGTCCTCGGGATTGCCTACCCGCAGTGAAGTCAGCTTCCTGAGGACCAGCCGGATTTGAGACAGTTCTTCTTCCTTCCAGCGATGTGCCTCAGATCCGGCCGCGTACTTTCCAATGGGGCTCGTTTCGCAGATTCGGACCGGATTTGATACGTATCCGAGAGAGTAGGGTTGGTTGCGCACACCTCAGCCCTCCACACGATGGGTCGCGCAGGAGCGCCCGGATAACGACAAAGCAGGCGGCTGCAGCGCGGCTCCGAGTTATATGGCTGAGTTCGAGACAAACACTGAGGGTGAGTTCACGTTAGGGTGCGACGCTTCCGGTGTCAAGCGGTTTCTGAGATCGTTTTCTGCCAACCCAAATATTTCGTGGTCCCGAAGGGCTTTGACAGGAGAATTTAATATCCTACGAAATCGTTTGGGAGTAAGATCCCGGCTGTGTTCCGCTTCAGGTTCTGGGACCGGCTGAAGGCAAGGTAAGAGACCATTTCGAAAGCTGGGCCGGCCCCCGGCCGAAACCCGATACTAAAAATCGTAGCTCTTTGGCCTATCCGTTGAGGTTATCGCCATGCGTCGTATCTCCCGTTTTGCCGCAGTCGTCACACTCGTCGCGCTGGGATTGTTTGCCGCCCTGGCGCCAACTCGCACACAGGCGCAGGTTGCGCGCGCTCCGTTCGATGCGCTGCATTTCCGCGACATCGGCCCGGCGGTGACCAGCGGGCGCCTCCACGACATCCAGATCGATCCGAAGAATCCCGCGGTGCTGTATGTCGCCTCGGCCTCCGGCGGCCTCTGGAAATCCACGAACAAAGGCGTAACCTGGAAGGACATTTTCGGCCGTCAGCCCGACAACACGTTCGGCGGCATCGCGATCTTCGCGGGCAACCCGCAGATCATCTGGGCCGGCACCGGCGAGAACAATAATCGGCAGAGTTCATCATGGGGCGGCGGTGTGTACCGCTCGACCGATGGGGGCGAGACGTGGACCTATCTCGGGCTGCACGACACTCGGTCCATCGGGCGCGTTGTGTTGGACCCGGTCGATCCAAACGTCGCCTACATCGCCGCGGTCGGCAACCTCTGGGCGGAGAATCCTGAACGCGGCGTGTTCAAAACCGTTGACGCGGGCCGCACATGGGAAAAAGTGCTCTATGTCGATGCATTTACCGGCGCGACCGACCTCGTGATGGACCCGCGGGATTCGAAGGTCCTGTATGCGGCCACCTATCAGCGGCTCCGCAAAGCCTTTGGCTTCAATGGCGGGGGGCCGGGCAGTGCCATCTATAAGACCACGGACGCGGGCGCCACATGGAAAAAGCTTGAAAACGGTGTTCCGGCCGGCGATAAGGGCCGCATCGGCCTGGCGATCGCGATGTCAAAGCCGGACGTGCTTATCGCGACGATCGAGCACGCCACTGCCGGCGGGACGTACCGCACGGAGGATGCGGGCGCCACGTGGAAGCAGATGAGCCGCACCAATCCGAGGCCGATGTACTACAGCAAACCGACGATCGATCCGAACAACGACAAGCGTGTCTGGCTGCCCGGAGTGTCGATCGTGCATAGCGAAGACGGCGGCGCCACATTTATTGAAGAGCCCACGTCACCGACCTACGACGTCGGCCTCAAGACCGACCATCACGTGCTGCGCGTGGATCCGTCGAACTCGAGCCACATCTATGTGGCGGGCGACGGCGGCCTGAACGAGAGCTTCGACATGGGCAAGACGTACATACGGCACGGCAGCATTCCGGTGGCGCAGGTCTATCGCGTCGCCGTAGACAACCGCGATCCGTATTGGGTGTACGCAGGCTTGCAGGACAACCATTCGTGGATGGGTCCGAGCGCGACGCGCCACTGGCTCGGCATCCTCAATCAGGATTGGGTCGAGATCGGCTTCAGCGACGGCACCGGCAAGGCAGTCGACGTCGTCGATGGGCGCAAGGTCTACTCGTCGTCGTCCGGCGGCAACCTCTCGCTTGTCGATCCGCTCACGGGGGACACGGTCGGCATCAGGCCGAGTCCGCCCGCAGGGGAGCCGTCCTATCGCTTCGACTGGGACGCGCCCGTCATGGCGTCGCGCCACACGTCGGGTGCGGTCTACCTCGGCGGCAACCGGCTCTTCATCTCGAAGGACTTCGGATCCACCTGGACCAGGACCAAGGATCTGACGCGCTCGATCGACCGCGACCCGCTCACGATGATGGGCGTGGTGAACCGCGACATCAGGCTGTCGCGCAACGACGGCGATGCGATCAGCGAAATCTCGAACTTCGCCGAATCCCCGATCGACCCGAAGATCCTCTGGGTGGGCACGGACGACGGCAATGTGCAGCTCACCACCGACGGCGGCGCCACGTGGACCGAACTGAGCGGCGCCATTCAATCAGTCGGCGGCGTGAAGGACGGCACCTTCGTGGGCGACATCGTCGCGTCATCGACTTCCAGGGGCACTGCGTTCGTTTCGTTTGACGCACACCGCGACGGCAACTTCAAACCCTATCTCTACCGCACCACAGACTTCGGCAAGACGTGGAAGGCGGTGACGAGCGGTCTTCCGGGTGATGACGCGTCCGTGCGCGGCCTCGCCGAGTTCCCCGGGAAACCGAATGTGCTGTTCGCGGGCACCGAGCGCGCGCTATTCGTCACCCATGACAGCGGTGATCACTGGAGCCGGCTGGCCGCGAACCTGCCGACGACCCGCTACGACGACATCGTCGTACATCCGCGCACCAAGGACCTGATTCTCGGCACGCATGGACGCGGCGTCTGGATTCTCGACGACGCATCACCGGTTGCGGAGTGGACCCCGGCCATCTCCGCCGAGCGGGCGCACCTCTTCAATGTGCCACGCGCCACGCTGATGCTTTACTGGGAAGACATCTCGAATATGGGTCATTACTTCTTTACCGCGGAGAACCCTGCCGAGGGAGCCACATTCACGTACCACCTCGGCCAGTTGGCGCAAAAGGTTAAGCTGATTGTAACCGGGCCGGCCGGGAATGTGATTCGCGAGGTCACGGGCCCTGGTGAAGCCGGCGTCATTCATCGGGTAAACTGGGATCTTCGCTATCCGGCGCCGGCGTCCGCGGGTCGAGGCGGCGGTGCCCCTGTCGGCGAAGAGGGTGGGGGTGGCGGAGCAGCGCGGGCGGGCGTCGTGCAGCTGCCGATTCCGGCGCACGACATCGGTCAGCGCGGACCGCACGTCGCGCCCGGCACTTTCAAGGTGACGCTCGAAGTTGACGGCGTAGCGGCGGCTTCGCGCACGTTCGACGTGCGCGCCGACCCGATGTCTGCGGTCACGCCGGAGCAGCACAAGGCGCGCGAGGCCTTTGTGGTGGAAGTGATGGATCTGCAGGCGAAGGTGGAGGCGCTTGCGAAGGATCTCGCGGCGCGGCGCACGGCCGCGACCGGCGATGAGGCCGCGCGCCTGTCGGCGCTTGAGCTGCGGCTCGTGGGCGCCGGCGGAGGCAGAGGAGGAGCCCGGGGAGGCGGCAGGGGCGGCGGCGCCGGCGTCGTGCAGCCGGTGCGCCAGCGTCTGAGTGGACTCCTGAGCCCGTTCATGATTTCCGGCGCGCAGACGGGCACCTTGTCCGGGCCCACAGGCGCGCAGCGCGCGGTGCTTGCCGAGACCAAGTCAGATCTGGCTGCGATCGAAAAGGAGATCAAGTCGCGCCAGCCAATCTGAAGCATAATGCCTGGCGGGTGACTTTCGGTTCTGCCCCACGGATTTTGTTGAAGAGGCGGGAAAAAGATCCCAGGTCCCGGATCTGAATCGAATCGGCGTTATTTCTTGCTTGAGGGGAGCTGGTTGGGAGCGTAGTACCCGGGGCGTGAGGAGATGGACGCTCCGGGGGCGTTTACCGCCACCTCAATCCGACGGTACGCTCCATCCTTAGTGGCGTTGGTGGAGACATACCCGAGCATGTACTGATTTCTCAATTCCTCATCCACCTCGGCATAGATATTGCCCAGCTGGCCGAAATTGTTGGGATAGAGAACCCGCCCGCCCGTCTCGTAGGCTATCCTGCGCAGCTCCATGTCCGCGTTGACAAACACGTTTTCCGGAATGCCCGCATACCATCCCGCCTGTTCCTGCTGAAGGATATAGGCCTGGCGCACAGCCTGGGTTTTGCTCAGGACATAAATGGCGGCTTCGGACCGCACGGCGGCAGCCAGCGCATCTTTATATGGGGTAGAGCTGTTGTTGTCCAGGCCGTCACTCATGATGATCATGGCCTTCTTTTCCCGGATCCCCTTGAAAACGTCGTTCGCCACCAGATAAACCGTATCCCAGAGGTTCGTGTTGTCTTTGCAATAGATCGACGAAAGCACGTCATCGAGGCGATCGGTCTTGGTGCCCCAGTCGATCTTCAATCGCGTTTCCGTGTTAAAGGTGACCAGCGCATACTGGTCTTCCGGCTTCAGATTTTCCACAAATCTGCGAGTCGCATATTTGATGGTTCCCCATTCGCCCCGGACGCTTCCACTGATGTCCAGAACGATGGCGATGCGGGTCGGCACGGCTTCCTGGGTCGAAGGTCTGAATCTCCTGTTCCTCGCCATCCTCGGTGATGCGAAATGCGCTCTTGGGCAGCCCCTTGACAAATCCCCCTTCGGGCTTGCGCACGGTGACCGGCACGGTCACCATGTTGACTTCGACGCCGATCTTGAATTGTCCCGGATCCTTTTGCGGTTGAGTCTGCTGCCCGGGCGAAGGTCGGGTCCGCGGCCAGGACAGTCCCACTCCCAGAAAGGCTGAGGCCAGCAGGAGCAGCAATCCTGCTGCCGGGAGAAAGGAGCGCCTGTTCCGTGTGGACGATGGTCCCGGATATTGGCAAATCATAAGGCAGTTACCTGTGTCTGAGGGCGGCCGGGAGCCTTTCAAAGATACCACCGAATCCGCCGTTCGAAAAAATTGCAATCAGATCCCCGGAGATCGCTTCGGCGCAGACCGTGGAAATTATACCCTCCACGCTCTCGAGATTCCAGGCAGCCCGGCCCCGGTTCCGCAGGTCTTCGATTAACCGGTCCATGTCCAGCCGCTCGCCATCGGGCACTTTTTCGGGCTTGAACAGCGGCGGCATGGCGATGCAATCGGCCTCCCCCAGGGCTTCGGCGATCTCGTGCTGAAACACACTGCGCCGGCTGGTTGCGGAGCGCGGCTCGTAGATTGCCCAGAGACGGCCGGGGTGGAAGGTGGAGCGCAGGGCCCGGAGAGTCTCGCGGATGGCGGTAGGATGGTGGGCAAAATCCTCGAAAAGGCGGATGCCGTCAATGTCCGCCAGGAATTGCAGTCGCCGGCGGACACCGCGGAACTGGTCCAGTCCGTCACGGATATCATCTTCGGGGACCCCCAGGCGGTGTAACACGGCCGTCGCAGCCAGGGCGTTGCGTATGTTGAAATCTCCGTAGAAGGCCGGATGCACGCGGCGAAAGAGCTTTTTCCGATATAGGATGTCGAAACCAAGGCGGTCATCCTCGCGGCGGATGTCGTGCGCGGACCAGTCGCGGTCCGGATCAAGGCCGAAAGTCTCAATTGCGCAAAAGGCCTGGCGCGCGACCGCCACCGCATCGGGGCTGTCGGCGCCAACGGCCAAGAAACCCCGTTGCGGAATAAGGTTCACCAGCCGCCGGAATTGAAGCCGCACCGCCTCGAGATCCTGATAAATGTCGGCATGGTCGAATTCCACATTGCCGATCACCGCCAGATCCGGCATGTAATGCAGGAACTTGGGCCCCTTATCAAAAAAGGCCGAGTCATATTCATCCCCCTCGATTACAAAGTGCCTCCCGCCGCCCAGCCCATAGCTGGACTGTAAGTTTTCGGCAATGCCCCCGATGAGGAAATCGGGCTGAAAGCCCGCGGCGTGCAGCACCCAGGCGATGATCGACGTGGTTGTGGTTTTCCCATGTGTGCCGCACACGACAATTGAGGTTTTGCCCGGGAGGAAAAACGCCTTCATTGCCCCGGGGAAGGATGTGTAAGGAATCTTGAAATTCAGGAGATATTCGACTTCCGGATTTCCACGGGAGATGGCGTTCCCGACTACGACCAGATCTGGGGCGGGAGCCAGGTTGGAGCTCCGATAGGCCGGGGTTACCGGTATCTTCCTGGCGGCGAGGAATTCGCTCATCGGCGGGTAGACGCCTTCGTCCGAGCCGGTGATGTCCAGGCCGCGGTCCTTGAGCATGGCGGCGAGCGAAGCCATGCCGGTGCCGCAGATGCCGATCAAGTGGACATGGCGGATGTTTTCAGAATGTATCATGGCGCTCCTGCGGTTCAGACAACGTGGGGGGCATCGGGATTACCAGTCTCGATAGTCGAGAAAGGAGACCTCTTCCCGGATGCGCACTCTCGAAATACGGTCACCCGCGACCATGCGTTCCGCGACTGACATGCCGCCGATCACCTGCCCGAAACAGGTGTACCCGCCGTCCAGGTGCGGCTGGGGCGACAAGCTGATAAAGAACTGGCTTCCCCCGGTGTCTTTCCCGGCCAGGGCCATCCCCACCGAGCCGCGCAGGAAGGGGCGCATGTTGATTTCGCACCGGATGGCATATCCCGGACCGCCTTCCTGATCGTTCCTCGGGTCGCCGCCCTGAATTACGAAATAAGGGACGACCCGCATGAAAGTGAGCCCGTCGTAGAAACCCCGCTGTGCCAGCGAGGTGAAATTGGCAACCGTCAGCGGGGCATCTTCACGGAAGAGCTCGATTTCGATGTTGCCGCGGACGGTTTCCAGGATGGCAATGGTGCGATCGCGGCGGGTGGAGGCGGCCCGCACATAGGTAAAATCGGTTGCCTGAGTGGCCGAGATCCCCGGATCATCGGGGACGTCAGTGGCGCCGCCGGATCGCAGCAGCCGTCCGGCCGCGATCCGGACGTTGCGCTGGCGGTCCCCAAGCGCGGTTCGAAGCAGCGACCGAACCTCGGCGGCATTTACCCAGGGTTCCAGCCGGTCGATCAGGGCAACGCGGGTTTCCAGATCAGGCTCGAGGGCTCCTTCGGCATAGGCGTGGAGGAAGGGCGCCCATGGGGCGGCGTCGCCGGCCACGGGCTGAAACGCCGACAGTGCCGCACGCACCGTGGCGCCGTCATGGAAGGCGAGATAGCGGGCAAGTATCGCCTGCAGATCGGGGGGGCGATGGCGCGCCAGTCCGCGCAGGATCGAAGGGAGGGCCAAAAAATTCTCGGTGGCCGGGGTGTCGCCGCCGGAATGATTCAGCATGTCCCGCAATTCGCGTTCGGCCCTTTCCCCCGTCAGTTCACCCAGGGCGGCCGCCCAGGAGCGAAGCCTCGCTGGGGTGTCGAAACGCGCTTTGGAAACCCGCCGGTAAAACTGTTCCGGATCTTCGCGCAACAGCCTGGCCATGGCAACCACGGCGCTGTCTGCGACCGGGCCGGCAATGGAGGTCAATGTCTGCAGGGTTCCGATGCTCTGCGTCGCCTTGAGGCTGCCGAGGGCGCTCGCGGCCAGCACCGCAAAATTGACCTGATCGGGATTGGAGGAGAGGATCGGGGCCGCACCCAGCGCCGCCTCGATGGCCGGCGCTGCCGAAACGGCCTCGAGATTTACCAGGGCCTGCAGTGCGGACACGCGCACCGACAACGGCAGATCGCGTCCGCTCGCCGGATCGGCCGGGACGATCAGCGGAGCCAGAACCATGGCCAGATCCGGGTCGCCGCAGATGCCCAGCGCGCGCGCGGCGTGTGCCTTTACCTCCGGGTTGGGGCTCCGCAACAGATCCAGGAGGATGGAGCGTGCCCCCCGGTCGCGCATCCGGTAGATGGCGTTCGCGACGCGCCATTGCAGTTCCGGATCCCCTGTCCTTGCGAGCCACTCAAACAGGGATCGTGCGGCAGTACTGTCGAGCCGCATGAGCGCCGTGATCACGTGTCCCAAAAACACTCGTTGCGCCGGCGTGCCCGCATAGGATGGATTTCCGAGGCTGCGGATGATCTCCAGCGCATCCGTCCCCTGTCCGATCTTACCCAGCGCCTCAACCGCCCGCAGGCGTACGGCATTCGAAGGATCGCGCAGCAGCGGCCACAGATTCCGGGCGGCCGGGGGATCCGCGTGCCTGCCTTCATTCCTTAACAAGTCGCGATCCTCGATCTCTCCCAGAGCGAAAGCAGCTGCGGCCCGGACCGGAAACATACGGCGCGCTGAGCGCCTCGTAGAGCCAGGGAAGGGCCTGCGGGCTTCCAATGCGACCCAGCGCCACGGCGCACCGTGCCTGGACCGCCGGCCGCGAGGAATCACTCAAATGGGCGGGGAAGAAATCATCCTGTCCCAGGCTGCGGGTGTCCTCGCGTTTTATGATTTCGGCGTACAGGAGATTGGTTGCCACAGCATCGGGAGGTATGGGGCGCTGTCCACATGAGGCGGCGATGGCGCAAAGCAGGAGAATCCACTTTCGAGACTGCGGTATCATTTGTATTTCAAGCCGGTTATTTCGATCTCGACCCGTTTTGGGATTCCACAGTTGCTCGACCGACTCGATACTCGCGGAGAAAGTGCGCTTTTCCAGAGGCTCCATCGGGCCCTTTTGGAGCCCAATCCCGGGACGCAGCGGGATGACCGTCCGCTCCTTGGACAATTTGCCGTACACGTCGTACAGAGTGATGTGCATCTCCACCGCTTCGAGTTTGCGGCTCCCCTCGTTGGAGATGATGCCGTCGATGGCGGCAAACCGGTTGCCGGCGAAATTGAAGCCGATGTATGCCTTGACATCCTCGATGCGGACCTTGTCCTTGTAGGCCTCGAAATCCGGATCGCCGGGGTGCAGCATGCCGGGGACGACAATCGGTCCGCTGCTGGCGGGAGCGGGATGATTTTTTTGATAACGGATGATCAGGACGAGCGCTACCACGGCCACGGCAGCGACCGCCAGCGCGAGGTAAAGGGTTACAGGCCGCGCGGGGCGTTTGATTTCCGAAGTGAACACGGTCATGACCGCCTCCCTGGTTTTGGGGCGCGTTGGCTCCGGTCACGGTACCTGATCGTACACACCGGGACGGGATGATGCCGACGACGAGGGTCTCCGCTATCCGGCGCGCCGCAGACCGGCATTCTCTTACTTTTTGGCTTGAAGTTCATCTGCCAGTTTTTTATTTTTTTCCGAATTGGGGATATCGCCCTGGCGGCCGTACATGTCGGACAAAAACCGGTAACAGCGCAAGAGTCCGGCTTTGTCGTTCGCCTTAACAAGGAAGGGAAGCGCCTTTTCTCCGAATCCCGTGGCGGCATGGAAATCCATGTTGTAGGCAATATGATCGCCGAGGAGATAGTAGCTCCACCCGGTGTTCTGAGCGTCGCCCAGTTTTTCGAACATGGCCCCGGCCTTTTGGAAAAGGGCCGTGGCTCCGGAGACTGTGCGAGTCAATCGCGCCCGTCACCACGGCCTGCATCAGAATGGCCCGGGCTTCGATATCCGTCTGACCGGCGGCCTTATTCTGATCGGCGGCCCGGTTGAAGGCTGCCAGGGCGGGTTCCAGGCGCTTCAGTTTCCGCAGAACCGTGCCCCAGTTGAAATTGTATAGTCCGCCGCGCAGATTATCCTTTTGCTCCTCGGCCATCTTGCTTGCCGTTTCATATTCCTTGGCCGCTTCTTCCATCAGATCCATATTTTCCAGGGCATATCCCAGGTTGTTGTGAACGCCGGCCTCGAAAGCCGGGTCCTTCAATTCCTTGCTGACCTGCAAGGCCTGTCGGAGAAAGGCCTCGGCCTTGGCGAAATCCTTTTCGTTGCTGAGCTGTATCCCCTGCAGCCGAAATTGGCGGCCGCGGAGTGCCTCGCGCGGGAGGTCTTTGAAACCGCGAGCCTTGTCACAGGCCTCAAGGAATTTCTGCGCCGCTTCAAGCGTTTCCTGGGCGTTGGTGTGTTTTCGCAGGGCGATCTGCGCATCGGCGGAGGCCATCAGTTTGTTCAGGGCTTCTCCGGCTGTGGCCGGCGACTTGGAAGCCAACCGGACTGCTTCAGGGATCTTACCCTGAAGCACCATTTCCGAAAGGGCTTCCCCTGAAGCAACCTTGGCGGCCTGGGCGCTTTTGGCCGGCTTGGAAGTCTTGGTTTGGGTTTGGCCGTGTGTGACCAGGATCGAGAAAGCCGCCACAAGAAAGAGTATCCGCTTATTCATGATTTCCCTATTCCTCATCGAAGGGGCCGGCCTCCAGGCCGCTGCCCGGGAATGATGCGCGCCCGGCGGCGCCAGGTGACATGGGGCCGGATCGGCTCGATGTCACCCGCCCCGATTATATCAGATCCGAGCGGCTTTCCGGGTTGCCTTGTCGGTCCCCTGCCGGATGTGATAGCCTTCAATCTTCAGATCGTATTTTCGGCCACTCTATCAGGGTAACAAGAATGACGACCAAAACCGTCCCGAGTTTCCTTTTTATTTCCCTGCTTGCCCTAATGCCTGCCATGGATATCGCGCCAGTCCATGCTTCGCTGGTATTGCCGGAATTGTCATCGGACAGGCTGCTCAACGATTTGCAGGCCTATGTAGCCTCGACCCCATACCTCGGCGAATCGATGACGATCGGACTGGTGGTGCGTTATGGTTCCGCCTTCGACCCGGCCAACAAGGGGGGAGTTGCCTACCTCACTTCCCGGATGCTGGCCAAAGCCACATTGGACAAAACCACCAAAGACATACAGGATGAGCTCACCTATCTGAAGGCAACCCTGGAGACGCGTTGTGACTGGGATGGAATTCGCATTCTGATGCAGGTGCCCAGTGCCGCTTACGAACGGTCCCTGCTGTTGCTGTTCCAGGTCGTCTGTGAGGCGAAATTCGAGGAGGCCGACCTCGCGCGGGCCAAAGCGGAGCTTATGAAGCAGTTGCAGGCTCCGGAAGATGCCCGGCAACGGGCCCGCAGCCTGTTTGAAGGCGAATTATTCCGCGGCACGACGTATGGGAGGTCGTTGCGCGGCTCGCTGGCGACCATTCAGAATATCCTCATTGGCGATGTGCGCTATTTCCATCGCCACTTTTTTTCGCCCGATCAGGCCTCCCTGGTGGTTGTGGGTTCCGCGCCTGCCCAGACGGTGTTGCAGAAGGTCCGGCGTATCTGGGGGGTATGGGTCCGAAATGAGGAGATTCCCTTCACGTTTCTTCCGCCTCGCGAGCCGGCCGCGCGCAATATTTTTCTTGAAGACGACCCCGGATCTCCCGGCGCCCAGTTTATTCTCGGCAATCTCTGGCCGGGGCGCGGGGAAGCACAGTATTATGCGTCGATGCTGGCGGTGCGCATCCTGCAGGAACGGCTCACCCGGGCCCTCCCCACCTCGCTGCTGACGGTTGCGGCCGAGGGGAGGAGACTGCACGGACCCTTCTTCGTCCAGGGGCAGGCAGCTGCGGATCAGGCTGTCGGCGAGATCCAGCGGATCCTGGACGCGGTCGAGACCATCAAGACCTCCGGGGTTAGCGCAGAAGAGGTGTCAAAGGCGCAGGCCCAATGGATCGAGGAGTTTAACAAGTCCATCACCTCCACCGAGGGCATTTGCGGCGCGCTTCTTGATGCCGAACTGTACCGGCTTGGAATGAACTACCTGGCGACATTTCCCGAGTTCGTTCAACGAAGCACTCCTGCCGCAGTCAAGGAAGCCGCGAAACGATTTCTCATGGCTGGCGGGCTGGTCCTGATCGTGCGTGGGCCGGCTGCCACGCTGAAGCCGCAACTTGAGGTGCTCGGGACCGTCCAGGCGCTGAAACGGTAGCCTTGTTAAGCTTGGGCTCCCAGACGATCGCGGCAAACCCGCCGGAGTGCCCCGGGTACTGCCGGACTGCCTGACGATTCGAGATTCGACGGCGGGCGCGCTGCCCAAGATGAAATAGAACGGCGCCGGTCGTGCAACGTATATTAGGCAGAGCGGACCGGTAAGCGGAGAGATCTTTCGGATGCATTGACACTTTCTGGCATAATGATGTGATCCAGCGCTCGGGGTGGGGTGCTTCTTTCCAAAACGCAAATCACTTCTGGGGACCGGAGGGAAGCGATAACCACGAATAGACGGAACGGACTTATGCGGCGGGTGGCTCCATGACCGGCATTTTTGTTTTTCTTTTTAAATACCGGCCTTTCCTTTTTGAAAAGGGGACGATTGCTCTGCGTCCTCTCTGGCCGATTCCTGTGACGCTGGTGCTTGCCGCTCTGGCGATTGCCGGCTCCTATCTCCTCTACCGACGCGGGGCGCGCTCATTCCCCCGTTCCTGGCAGCTGATCCTGGCAGGCCTGCGGGCGGTGCCTCTCCTCGTCCTGCTCGCGATCTTCCTTCAGCCCGTTCTCATCCTGCACTCGGTAATTCCCCAGAAAAGCTTTGTTGCCGTCGCCTACGATCTGAGCAAGAGCATGGAGATCCGGGACGGTTCGGGTGGGGAATCACGCCTCGAGGCCGAAAAGCGGCTGCTGCGTTCGGATGCCAATCCCCTGCTCGAAGCCCTGGCGCAGAAGTTCAAGGTGCGGTTTTTCCGTTTTTCGGGATCGGCGGAACGCGCGGAGAAATTTCAGGATCAACCGCGTCACGGGAATCTAACCGACCTGGCCCGAACCCTCGATCAGGTCGTGGGCGAGCTGGGTAATGCCCCGATTTCGGGCATTGTGCTGGTTACCGATGGGGCCGACAATCACTCCGCGGATCTGGGGGCCGCGGCCGCCCAATTGCGCGCCCGCAATATCGCCGTCTTTCCTGTCGGCATCGGGTCTGATTCTTTTGCCCGCGACACGGAAGTCCTCCGCGTCACAACGCCGCGGAAGGTGCTTACCGATACCATGATCGAGGCGGATGTTGCGGTGCGCTCCAAGGGGTACGCCGGCCGGAAAACGCGTCTTCTCGTCAAAGAGCGGGACCGCCTGGTCCACAGTCAGGAAATTGTTCTGGGAAGCGACGAAGAAGTTAAGACCTTTCAGGTGCATTTCAGCAGCGGCGCGGCGGGATCGACTCTATTTTCGTTTCGGGTTGAACCCTTCCAGGATGAAGTGGTTTCAGAAAATAACGATCAGAACGTTTTGGTACGTGTGGAGGAAGAACATCCCCAGGTGTTGTACACCGAGGGAGCCCCCCGCTGGACATATGCGTTCCTGTGGCGCGCCCTCCAGGATGACAGAAACCTGCACCTGGTGACCCTGCTCCGGCAGGCGGACGCCAAGCTCTTCCGCCAGGGGATCGAATCTCCGGCCGTTCTCGAAAAGGGCTTCCCGGTTGAAAAGTCCGAATTGTTCAAATACAAAGGGATCATCCTCGGCAGTATCGAAGCCAGCTATTTTACTTTTGACCAGCTGCGGCTGATTTCCGATTTCGTGAGCCAGCGCGGCGGCGGCCTGCTCGTGCTCGGAGGGCAGAATTCATTCGCATCGGGGGGCTACATCAATACCCCACTTGAGGATGTCTTGCCCGTTACCCTGCGGCCATCACGGAGTGGGGACGGCATGCCTCACTATGAGGATGGTGAATTCAAAGCCGAGTTGACGGATTACGGTTCCGTCCATCCTGCGACCCGGCTTACGGCCGACGAGGCGGAAAACATGAAGAAATGGGCCGCCGCACCTTCGCTGATCGGATTCAATCCAACCGGCGGCTCGAAACCCGGCGCCACCGTGCTGATCCGGTCTTCCGCTCGGGATGTCAATGGTCAGAATCCCGCCCTGCTGGCCTTCCAGCGCTTCGGCCGCGGCAAGTCCATGGCATTGATGACCGATTCCACCTGGCGGTGGCGGATGGGTCTCGATTCCCGTGACAATTTTCACGAACTGTTCTGGAAGCAGATGCTGCGCTGGCTGGTCAGCGATGCGCCGGATCAGGTCAATCTCGAGACCGACAAACACTCCTACTCTATGGAGGAGGCCGTCATTCTGCGCTCTGAAGTGAACGACGAGTCATTCATGCGCCTGAACAACGCCCATGTTCAGGCTACGGTAAAAGCGCCGTCCGGAGAAACATCGACGGTGCCGCTGCTTTGGGACCTCAGCAAGGAAGGGCAGTATTCGGGGACCTTCAAGCCCCGGGAAGAGGGCCTGTATGAAATCACCGCCGAGGCCCTGCTCGGCAATCGAAGCGTAGGGACGGCGCACGCCAGTTTCCGCATCGCCGAGTCCGCCGAGGAATACCACAATGCGGCCCTGAATGCGGGACTCCTGAAAAAGCTGGCGGCGGATACGGGCGGACGCTATTACACACCCGACGATGCGCAAACGCTGCCCGAGGATATTTCCTTCTCGGACGCCGGAGCCTCGCGCCTCGAAGAAAAGGAACTCTGGGACATGCCGATCCTGTTTCTGCTCATGGTGGCGGCAATCTCAACGGAGTGGATTCTGAGAAAACGCAAGGGGCTCGCATGAAGACCCAAAGAGCCGTCAGACGTCGAACCGCAGGGCTGATTTGCCTTCTGGGTCTGCTGACGCCGTTGGCAGGCGTCACCGCGCCGGAGGGGACTCGTGCTCCATGGGCGCAGAATGCGCCGGCGCGCGACCCGCGCTGGGCAATTCTCGTGAGCGGAATCAGCGGGGACCCGGAACTGCAGAAACAGTACCTGAAGGAACTGGTCGACCTGCGCGAAGTGCTCGAAGGCACGCTCGGATTTCCTTCCGGCCAGGTCTTCGCGCTGTTTGACAGCCCGGAGCTCGACACGGCGCACATCCAGTACCAATCCACGCGGGCGAACCTCGAAACGGTATGCAAGGCCATCGCGGGCCGGGCCGGCCGAGACGACCTGGTGTTCGTTTTTCTGCAGGGTCACGGGGATTCGGATGGGAAGGGATACAAGTTAAACCTGGTCGGCCCCGATCCAAACTCTGAAGAGCTGGCAGCCATAATCTATTCGATCCCGGCTCAGCGTTATGTGGTGGTCAACGCCACCAACTGCAGCGGCGCGAGCCTGGAAGCCTTGGAGGGGAAGGGCCGGATCGTGGTTTCAGCCACCAAGAGCGGGAATGAGAAAAACCTGACCCGTCTGGGCCGTTTCTTCATCGATGCCCTGGTGAACAACAATGCCGATGTCGACAAAAACGGACGGGTTTCCATCCTTGAAGCGTTTGCCTATGCGGCGCGCAAAGTCGAAGAGTATTACACCCGGGAGGGGAGCCTGCAGACCGAGCATCCCGTGATGAGCGACAACGGGGAAGAGCCGTGGCTTACCCTGAACGAATCCGGGACCAGCAGCCGCCAGTTGTCCCGAGCCTCCTACCTGGATCGCGGGTCGCCGCTCCTGCTCGGCGATGGGAGCCCTGAAGGACAGGCGCTCGCACGGGAGGCGCAGGCTCTGGAAAAGCAGATAGAAATCCTGAAATCGGCCAAGGACGAAATGACCGAAGAAGAATACCTGAAGCGGCTGGAGGCACTGCTGCTGAAATTGGCCGAGGTCCAGGCCAAACTGCGCAAGAAGTGACGCCTATGGAAACGATCGCGATGTGCCGGAAGTCCCGAAACACGCGACATGCGCTTTCGGGTGTTTTGTGCCTGTCGGGTCTGCTGTTGCTGGGCGTGGGGAACTGCTCGGCGTGGCGTGAGCGTCCGGAGCAGTCCGGCGCCGACGCCGGGACGGCGCTGCGGGCCGGGGAGTATGACCAGGCGCGGCGGGGATTTGAAGCCGCCCTGCAGGCACAACCCGATCGTGCCGAAAGCCAGGTGGGCCTGCTGCAGACGCTGCGGGAGACCGGGGCCTACCAGGAGGCTTGCCGGCGCGGCGATGATTTCCTGAAACGGCGCCCGGATGCCGCGGAATTGCACCTCGAGCGCGGCCGGTCCGCCCTGGCGATCGGGGATTATGCGGGCGCAGAAGAGCATCTGCGCCGCGCCCTGGCGCTGGGAGGCTCGATGCGCCGCGCCGCGACGGCCGATCTGGCCGGGGTCCTCGAGATGGTCGGGCGCGGGGCTGAATCGAATGCGCTCTGGGACGGACTCCTGGACGAGTACCGCGGCGGGCGGGTCACGGGCGGCCGGGATCTGGGTGTGATGGCGCTTGCGGCCTGGCGGCGCGGCTATATCCAGGATGCCAAGGACATTTTCATAGATGCCACCGGCGAAAAGCCCGGCGCGGAAACCCCGCTGGAAGCCCTCTGCAATTTTGGCTACCTGTTTCTGGAGAAGTACAATTTCACCGACGCCAGCGGCGTGTTCCGCGACTGCCTGAAGATCAATAAGTCGTACCCTGCCGCGCTGGTCGGCCTGGCGCTGGCGAAGCAATACGAAAGCACCAGCGAGATCGAAAACTTCACGCGCGCCGCGCTGGAGATCAATCCCAACTTTGTGCCGGGTCTGAACCTGCTTGCGGAACTGCGTTTTCAGGATGAACGCTACGATGAGGCCCTCCGGCAGATCCAACGCGCGCTCTCGGTCAACCCTCGGGATCTGGAAACCCTCAGCTTCGAAGCGGTCTATCATCAGATCCGCGGCGATCAACCGGCATTCGCCCGAATCGAAAAACAGATCCTGGGGATCAATCCGAATTACGGGCGGCTTTATTACACCCTGGCCGAAAACCTGGTCATGCGCAGGAAGTACCAGGAAGCCGTGGAGTTCGATCGTAAGGCGGTCGCTCTGAGCCCGGGATTGTTTCCCGCGTTTGCCAGCATGGGAATGAACCTCATGCGCACCGGCGAGCTTGGTGAAGGCCGGGCCATGGTGGAACGCGCCTTCAAGGGAGACCCGTACAACGTCTGGGCTTTCAACACCCTCGATCTTCTGGATCAGATGGATCGATTCGTGCCCGTCCGCAGCGAACATTTCATCTTCCGCATGTCGAAGGAAGACGGCGCGGTCCTGCCGCCGTATGCGACCAAGCTGGCCGACGAGGCCTTCGCGCAGATGTCGAAACGGTACGGATTCACCCCCGAAGGGCCGCTGCAAATCGAAATTTTTCCCGATCACGGCGGGTTCGCCGTGCGCACGCTGGGTCTGCCGGGGTTGGGTGCTCTGGGGGTCTGTTTCGGCAAAGTCGTGGCGCTGGACTCGCCACGCGCGCGCAAGCCCGGGGAGTTCAACTGGGGATCGACCCTCTGGCACGAATTCGCCCATGTGATGACCCTCCAGATGACCAGGCACAACATCCCGCGGTGGTATTCCGAAGGGCTCTCCGTTTACGAGGAGCAGCGAGCCCGGCCGGGGTGGGGGGATGACCTCACGGCCGGCTTCATCAAGGCCTATAAGGAGGGCCGCCTGCTGAAGGTGAGCGAACTCAACGCCGGCATGATGCGCCCGAAGTCTCCGGAGCAGATCGAGCTTTCCTATCTCCAGGCCGGGCTTTTCTGCAGCATGATCGAAGAAAAATTCGGGTTCGAAAAAATCAGGCAATCGCTGGAACTGTTTGCGGCCAACAAGCCGGCCGAGGAGGTTTTCCTGCAGACTCTCGGCCTGGGATGCCGCGACGCTGGACCGCCAGTATGCCGCCTTTCTCGATGCGCGCCTGGCGCCGATCGCCGCGCGCCTGGATTTTCAGAGGCTGATATCATCGGCGGCATCGGGCGCGCCGCCCGACAAGGGGGCGTTGACTGCCCTGCTGGCCCGGAATCCGAACGATTTTTTCGCTAACCTCCAGCTCGGAGCCATGCTGGCGCAGGAAAAATCATACGGAGCGGCCGAAGGCTATCTGAAAAAGGCGGAGCTCCTGTTCCCGGATTTTGTCGAGCCGGGCAACCCTTATCAGATTCTCGGGGAGATGTACCTGGGCCTTGGCCGCGAGGAAGATGCCCTGGCCCAATTCACCGGTTGGTCCCGGTATGATGGAGACCGCCCTTCTGCCCTTAACCCGGGCCGCGGAGCTTTACGGCAAACGGAAGGACTGGGCCGATCAGAGCCGATTCCTGGAATTGTCGGTCTACATCGATCCCTATGAGGCGGGTGTCCATGCGGGTCTCGGGGCGGCGGCCCTGGAATCGGGGAACTGGGCCGCGGCAATTGCAGCCTACCAGGCGCTGATGGGTCTGAACCCTCCGGATCCCGCGGAAGCGCACTATAACCTGGCGCGGGCTCTGCTCGGCGCCGGCAGAAAGGCCGAGGCAAAACGCGAGACGCTGCGCGCGCTCGAGATTGCGCCGACCTATGAAAAGGCACAGCAGCTGCTGCTGAAGCTGAGTGGAGGATCGCGATGAACATGGCCGGGGAATGGTCTGTCTGGCGCCGGATCCGGAACGGGGCGGGGCGCGGCATCATCAGGCGCAGGATCGCCTGGACTCTTCTGGCGCTGACCGTCTTCTCCATAGGGATCTGGTGGGTGCAGGCCCAGCAGGAGCTGCCGCGCGTCGAAAACCGGTTCACGCTCGCGCGCATCCGTTTCTCAACGTCGTTTTTCGGCTTTGGCCGGAGGGGACGCGGCGGGGGCGGCCAGGCTCCCTGGAGCCACGACTGGCCGGCCTCCGAAGAGCATCTCATGAAGATCATGGCCGAAGTAACCAAGCTCGATGTGAACCCGGGCGGGCACATCATTAGTCCTTTCAGAACGACGATGTCTTCAAATATCCGATCGCCTACCTGTGCGAGGTCGGATACATGCAGCTGTCGGAAAGGAAGCGCACAGGATGGCGCGAGTATCTCCTCCGGGGCGGTTTCCTGATCGTGGATGACTTCCGCGGAGAGAATGAGCTGAACAACTTCATCAACCAGATGAGGCTGGTCTTCCCGGATCGCTCCCTGGAGGAGCTGCCGCGCAACGCACCCGATCTGGACCTGTTTTTACGACATTTCGAATCTGAATCTCGAACCTCCCTATTCGCGAAACGCTCCGACCGCAGTACTTTGGAATGAGAGACGACAACGGACGGCTCATGATGGTGGTCGACTACAACAACGACATCAGCGACTACTGGGAGTGGTCGACGATCCGTTTCATGCCGATCGAAAGATACCAATGAAGCATATCAAGTACGGCGTCAACTACGTCATGTATGCCTTGACGCACTAGGAGCAGGAAGCATGCGACATGATGGGAATACGAGGACTTCAGCAGGTCGTCAATGATGATTCGGCATCGGTCGAAAAACTGAATCACGGGCACCGCAGATCCTGACGGAACTTCGCAAGGTGATCATTGCCCAGGATGAGGTCGTCGAACAGGTCATGATATCGCTGCTGGTCGGGGCGCATTCCATGATTACGGGAGTTCCGGGCCTGGCCAAAACGCTCCTGATCAAAACTCTCGCCCAAATTCTCGATCTGAGCTTCAAGCGGATCCAGTTTACTCCGGACCTGATGCCGGCGGACATTACCGGCACGGACATCATTCAGGAAGATGCGCGCCACGGGAAAACGCGAACTCGCTTTGTCAAAGGGCCGATTTTTGCAAACATCCTGCTTGCGGACGAGATCAACCGCACTCCGCCAAAAACCCAGGCGGCGCTTCTGGAAGCGATGGAAGAGCTGCAGGTCACCGTCCAAGGGGTCACCTATCCGATGGAGCGGCCGTTCTTCGTGCTGGCAACCCAGAACCCGATCGAGCTGGAAGGGACCTATCCGCTGCCGGAAGCCCAGCTGGACCGGTTCATGTTCAACATCGTCATCGACTATCTGAGCGCAGAGGACGAACATCAGGTGGTGACACGAAACCACGGTACAGCAGGACATTCGACCTCGACGCGGATCATGTGACGGGTGCGGATATCTCGAATTCCAGAAACTGGTTCGGCGCGTCCCCGGCTCCGGAATCGGTCTCGCGCTATGCCGTTGCGCTGGTGCGCGCCAGCCGCCCGGACAGAACGGAGGGCTTGGATTTCATCAAGGAGTAGGTGAACTGGGGCGCCAGTCCGGCGCGCGCGCAATACCTGATGCTGGCGCGGCAAGGCGCGCGCGCTGCTGAACGGACGATTCAACGTGTCCATCGAAGATGTCCAGGCGCTGGCGTATCCGGTGATGCGCCACCGGATCCTGACCAATTTCCACGCGGAATCGCAGAAGATCACGACCGAGGAAATCATCCGCCGGCTGCTGGAAGCGGTTCCGGTGCCGAAATCAGGGCTTATACCAGTTGGAAGCGAGTGCTGTGACAATCGTCAATCGCAGTTGAAAGATGATTGACTATGAGTCGACTTCCAGGCAACCGTACCGCAACCGACGCGCTTCATCGATCCCAGAGCGCTGACGCGCATTGCGTCCCTCGAGCTGGTTGCGCGCACCGTCGTCGAGGGATTTATCTCCGGACTGCATCGATCCCCGCATCTGGGCTTCAGCGTGAACTTCGCGGAGTACAGGCCTTATCGGCCGGGGGACGATATCCGGAAGATTGACTGGAAAGTGTATGGGCGCACGGATCGGTTTTTTGTCAAAGAGTACGAAGGAGAAACCAACACCAGCATTCATTTGATCCTGGACTGCAGCCGGTCCATGGCTTATGGCAGCCGGGGAATGACCAAGCTGGAGTATGGCCAGTATCTGGCCGCCTCCCTGGGCTACTTCGCCTTCAAGCAGAGAGACGGCGTCGGGTTTGTCTCTTTCGACGAGCACGTGAGCGATTTGGTTCCGGCGCGCGGCAGCATCGGGCATCTGAACACGGTGCTGCATGCGATCGAGGGCCTGCGGCCGGAGCGCGAAAACAGCTTCGTGAAGCCCCTGGTCAGGTGGCGGAGAGGCTGCGACGGCGCGGCATTGTGATCGTGATTTCGGATCTTTATGATGATCCCGAGCAGGTGATGAACGGGCTGCGACATCTGGCCTATTCCGCGGCAATGACGTGATCGTGTTTCAGATCCTGGATCCGGCCGAGCTGCGCTTCGATTTTGCGGAGCGCCCAGTTTGTCGACATGGAGACCCGAGCCGAAATGCATGTCATCCCGGATTTTCATCCGCCAGGAATACCGGAAGCTGATCCGCGGTCAGATCGCGGACTTCGAGATGGAGTGCCAGAAAGACCGCATGGATTATACGCTCATGGAAACAACTCAGCCGCTTGACCAGGCGTTGTTCACGTACCTGGCGCGGAGGGCGCAATTGTACTGATTGACCGGCGGCCCGGCCGGCCGGTGGGTGGGCCGAGTCGCCGGACCGCGATCCCGGGACAGTCGCTCATGCGGTTTGGAGGCACCCGACTATGAGTGAAAAGGTGTGCTCTCATCGCGCTGTCTCTGCGCCGCCCTTACAGGGCTCGGGCCAGCTCGATCCTGTGTTCCCAGGGCTCACGCCCTGGGCTTTGCTGCGCCATCCCTTCGGGATTATGGCAGTCGTGAACTGCCTGACCCTTCGGGATTGTTGCAGTCATAAACTGCCTGACTCTTCAGGATTGTCGCGGTCGTGAGCCGCCCAGCCCTGAAAGGGCGGAATAGCACAGCCCAGGGCGTAAGCCCTGGGTAGAGAGGCACGGAGAATTCAAGCCCTGAAAGGGCGGCACAGAAATAAACGAGTTGATTGGCACCACCTCATTCAGCTCTTTTTTCGGAGCAGGGGTAGGAAATGAATTTCGTGAATCCGCTTTTTTTGCTCGGGGCGCTGGCGACTGCAGTGCCCATCCTGCTTCATCTCATCAAGCGGGAGAGCGCTCAGAAGATCGAGTTCCCGACCCTCATGTTCCTGCGCAAGGTGAGCAAGCGGACCATACGATATCAGAAACTGCGTCATCTGCTGCTGCTTCTGCTCCGCCTGCTGTTGCTCCTCCTGCTGGTGCTGGCCTTTATGCGCCCCTTCCTGGATCGGCCCCAGGTCGCGGCCGCTCCCGGCCGGGTGACCAGCGCCCATGTCATTCTGCTCGATAACTCGATGAGCATGGCCTACGGCGACCGCTGGGATCGGGCGCGCACGGAAGCGGCCGGAATTGTGCGCCGGGCGGAACCTGGAGACAAAGTATCGCTTCTGACCTTCTCCGACCGGACCGACGTCCTGACGCTGCCGGCCACCGACTTCGGGGTCGTCCTGAACGAGATTGAACGCGGCGCCGCATTGACCGACCGTACGACACGATACGGACAGGCGCTCAAGATAGCGGAAAAATCCGCTCTCGATGCCGGCGCGGACCGCCGCATCATCCATCTCATCTCCGATTTTCAGAAGTCCGGCTGGGCCGCCGATGACAGTGATTTCCGCCTCGGCTCCGGAATCGAGTTGCAGCGCGTTGATGTGGGCTCGGATCAGTTCAGCAACCTGGCTCTTGGTGAAGTCCAGGTGCTCGAAGGGGAAGAGGCCAAAGGCGGGGGGCTGAAGATCCGTTTTTCCGTCGTCAACTTCGGGAACGAAGATCGAAATGGCACGCGGGTGACCATGCTTGTGGATGACCGGGTGGTGGAAGAGAAACGCGTGGAGGTCGCCAAAGGGGCCTTGCAGGGAGTGGAATTTCAGTTGGCAGGGTTGATCCCCGGCCTGCACAATGTCGCGCTTGAGGTTGAGGATGCGGGCCTCGCCAGAGATAATCGCTTTGCGATGACCCTGGAGGCACGTTCCAAAATCCCGGTCGTATCAGTAGAAAACCCGGATGCGGGCCGGGGTGGGCGCGCGCCCGGCTTCTTCCTGGCGAATGCGCTCAATCTGTCCACGGTTTCGCGATATCGCCTGACCCAGATGACACCACGGCAGTTCGAAGCGGCAGGGGCAATCACGGGTGGCCTGTTGATCTGGAACAATGCACCCGGTTCGGGAACCGGGATACAGGACCGGTTAAGGGATTTCGTCAAGGCGGGAGGCGGGCTTGTGATCGTGCTTGCCGATGGAGCCCTGGCCGCCGATTTTGGGCGCTCCTTCGCCTCGTGGCTGCCCATCGCGGTAGAGGATCCGGCGAAAAGTCCCGGTCGCCGTCCGGGCGCCCGGCCTTCAGACGATTATGCTCTGCTGACGGACCTGCGCATGGATCACCCGATCTTCCGCCCCTTTGATGCCCCCAATTCCGGGACCTTCTCCGGCGCGAGATTTTACGGGCACGCGCGATTGTCGGTTTCCGCGGGAGCCCAGATCCTCGCGCGTTTCGACAATGGTGACCCGGCGCTGGTTGCGGCCGATATAGATAAGGGGCGCGTCCTCGTATTCGCCAGCTCCGCCGACGATGCCACCAACGATCTTCCGGTCAAGGCCGTTTTTGCCCCCTTGTGGCATCAGATGCTCCGCTATCTGGAAAACTTTCGCCAGGAACGCCAGTGGATGGATGTGGGGGATACCATCGCTCCGAAAAAGCTGCTGGTGGAAGCCGCCATCCGCCGGGGAAAAGGAAACGTGAACCTGAATCAGGCCATCGTGGTAATGGATCCGGCACGGCGCCGGCTGGCCCTGGCGCCGGGAGCCGATGCGGTGGCGCTCGATGCCGCCGGATTTTATGAAATCCGGACCGCGGATCTCAACACCAGTGTGGCCGTAAACCCAGCGGCGCGCGAATCGGACCTGGCGCATGGAAATTCGGAGGAGATGGCGGCGGGATGGATATCCTCGGAAGCGAAAGAGCCGGCCGCATTCGCCAGCGATGAACTCCCGACCGCCGAGGAAAAGGACCAGAGAGCGCGATGGTGGCGTTACCTGCTGCTGGCGATGCTGGCGGCCCTGGTTCTTGAAGGCCTGCTGGCCAATCGCTTTATCTTGAAGCCGGAATAAGGTAAAACTATCAGCAAGGGAGTGCCGCCACGCGGCCGGAGGCGACCATGAGTAAATATCAGAGCCTGCTGTCACGCATTCGAATCGTGCGCCGCCGGTGGCGCCTGCAGAGGATGGCAAAGGGGCTGGCCTTTTTCCTGGCTTCGACGATCGCCCTTCTGATCCTTGGTGTGTGGGGGGCCGACCTGTTCGGGTTCAAGCCCGGCGCCGTCTGGGCTATGCGCGTGCTGACCGGCGCCGCGGCGATCGCGGTGGCTGTCCGGTTTTTCATCATTCCGTTGCGGCGCCGGATTACGGACATTCAGATTGCGCAATATGTTGAAGAACGCTATCCACAGCTCGAAGATCGACTGATCACAGCCGTAGAGTTCGGCCAGGGGGCCGGTGTCTCTACAGGAATGCTGGACCTGTTGATTCAGGATGCTATCGAGAAGACGGGCCGGGTGGACTTCTCCGTCTTCCTCGATCGCAAACGCCTGACGTTTTACGGTGTGATGGTGACCGGAACGTTCCTGGTCCTGCTCGTTCTGCTTAACTGGGGGCCCCCCTTTTTCCAGTACGGATTCGACCGTCTCTATGTCCAGTGGACGGAAGCGTCTCCGCGCGCAACCGCCGTGATCGAAGTCCAACCCGGCGATGTGGAGATCGTCAGGGGGAGCGATCAGCAGGTAAGAGCCCTCCTCCTCGGCTTTGATGCACCCGAGGTCAAACTCTATGTTCAGCCGGAGACCTCGACCACCTGGACTGCGGCGGCCATGGAACCGGAAACGTTTGGCAGCGATTTCCTCTACCTTTTCGTGGATGTGCAATCATCCATGCGCTATTACGTCGAAGCAAAGGAGGTTCGCTCCAAAACCCATGCCATCAAGGTCGTGGATGCTCCCCGGGTCGACAATATCGATCTGACCTATACGTACCCCGCATATACAAGAATGCCCGTGGAAAAGGTTGAGGGCGCGGGAGATATTTCCGCTCTCAAGGGCACGCGGGTGGATCTGGTGATCCACACCAGCGAGCCGGCGCAATCCGCCCGGTTGCTCTTTGACGATCGGTCCACGCTGCAGCTCAGCGCGGGCGGGGATCAGAGGTTTCACGGCCAGCTGACCCTGTCGCGTTCCGGGTCCTATGTCGTACAGCTTACCGATAGGCGGGGCGATCCTTATGCCGGGTCGGCTGAGTATGAGATCGAAGCGCTCTCCGATGCGTTGCCGAAGGTGACGATCACCAAGCCGATGCGTGATGTGCGCGCCACCAATGTCGAAGAGGTTTTTTCGGAGATCAAGGCGGAAGACGATATCGGGTTGAGCAAGGTCGAGCTGCGCTACTCGGTGAATGGCGGCCCGGAAAAGACGATCGATCTCTCCCCCGCAAAGGCGGGCGAAACCTCCACGATCGCCACGCACACTTTTTTCCTGGAAGAGTTTGGATTGCAGCCCGGGGATATGATCTCCTATTACGCCAGGGCGATCGATACCAACAATGCCACCGGCCCCGGCGCGGCGGGCTCGGATATCTATTTTATCCAGGTGCGCCCGTTCGAACAGAAGTATACCCAGAGCCAGCAGGCCGGAGGGGGCGGTGGTGGTGAGGGCGGGAGCGGCAATGAGGGAGGGCAGCAGGAACTCATCCAACAGCAGAAGGACGTCATCAGCGCAACGTTCAAACTTATCCGGGACAAGGAGATCCTGGACCCCAAGGAATATCGGGACAACCTGAAATCGCTGGCTCTGATCGAGAGCAAAATCCAGGCACAGACCCAGGGGCTGATCGAACGCCTCACTCGCCGGGGCGCGCTCGAGGTAAGCAAGGAATTTGCTCAGCTGGGCGAATATATGAAAAAGGCCGCGGAGGAGATGGGTAAGGCCGCGGTCAATCTCGGAGCCGAGAAGCCGTCCGATGCGCTTCCCGAAGAACAGCGGGCGCTGCAGCAGTTGCTGCGCGCCGACAGTCTGTTCAAGGAGATCCAGATTTCTTTCCAGAACCAGCAGGGCGGCGGGGGGGGCGGCGGGCAGTCGGGAGCCAGCGCTCAGGACCTGGCGGACCTGTTCGAACTGGAAATGAACAAGCTCAAGAACCAGTACGAAACCGTGCAACGCGGCGAACAGCAGGCCCGGGACCAGCAGGTCGATGAAGCGATGCAGCGCCTCAAGGAGCTCGCACAACGTCAGCAGCAGCTGAATGAAAGGAATCGGCTGAACGGCCGTCCCCCGGGCAGTTCCACGGCCTCCGCTGGTGCGGCGCAAGGCCAGCAGGGGCAGCAGGGTCAGCAAGGTCAGCAGGGGCAGCAGAGTCAACAAGGCCGGCAAGGCCAACCGGGTGGTTCGGCATCGGGCGGGGGCGGCTCAGCCCAGAGCCAACAGCAGTTGCTCGATGAAGCCGAACAGCTCCAGCGGCAGTTGCAGCGCCTCTCACGGGAACGGAGCTCGCCTGAGCTGAGCCAGGCCGACAACCAGCTGCAGCAGGCCATCCAGCAGATGAAGCAGGCACTGCAGAACCAGCAACGCAACAGCCAGGCAGCCGGAGCCCAGGGAACCCGGGCCCTCCAGCAGTTGCAGGAGGCGCAACGAGCACTCGCGCGCGGCCGGGAAAACAGCCTCGGCCAGGGGGTGGAGCAAGCGGTCCAGGAAGCGCGCGCGGCTTTGAACGAGCAGAACCGCATTCGCGCCGGGATCGAGAAATTGACCCAGGATCCACAAAACGCCGGGACGCAGGAAATCCAGAAGCAGCGCGAAGATCTTACCGGGCGGAAAGACGCCCTGGCTGATCGTGTTCAAAACCTGCAGGGGAGCATCGAAGATCTGGCGCGCCAGGCTCGAAGAACCCAACCGGATACAAACAGCAAACTGAACCAGGCCGCCGGAACCATCCGGGACAAGCAACTCCCGGATCGGATCCGCAGCGGGAATCGCCTCCTGGAAGGCGGCTACTATGACTTCATCATGGGGCGCGAAGATTTCGTGCGCGCCGGTCTGGAAGACGTAACCAACCAGCTTGAGGCGGCAAAAAATGCCCTCGGTCAGAGTCAGCAGGGCCGGATCGAGGATGCGTTGAATCGCACCCGGCAGTTGGCCGAAGGTTTGGAATCGATGCAGCAGCGGCTGCAGAATCCTCGCCAGGGCCAGCAGGGTCAGCAAGGCCAGCAAGGCCAGCAGGGTCAGCAAGGCCAGCAAGGTCAGCAAGGCCAGCAAGGCCAGCAAGGTCAGCAAGGTCAGCAAGGCCAGCAAGGTCAGCAGGGTCAGCAAGGCCAGCAAGGTCAGCAAGGCCAGCAGGGTCAAGGCCAGCAAGGTCAGCAAGGCCAGCAGGGTCAGCAAGGCCAGCAGGGTCAGCAAGGTCAGCAAGGCCAGCAGGGTCAAGGCCAGCAGGGTCAGCAAGGCCAGCGAGGCCAGCAAGGCCAGCAGGGCCAGGGAGGGGATCGCACCGGCGATGCGAGCCGGCGGGGTGGCAACCCTTCCGGGAATCCGCAAGGTCCGACGTCAAACAGCGGACCCCCGATGGGCGGGCGTCTCAGTCCCGGGGAATTGCGACAGCAGCAGCACGAATTTCAGCAGCGGGCTCTCGATGCCCAGGAACTCCGACGCCTGGTGGATCGCAACTCTTCCCCGGCAAAGGACTTGAACGAGGTGATTCAAGAATTGCAGGGGCTGAGCACCGCGGGCAGGTATGATGATGCGGCCGGGATCGCCCGATTGCGGCAGGCCATCGACATGCTCCACCAGATTGAGCTCGACCTCAGCCGTGATCTGGCGCGCATCGCACAGAACGACAAGTTTTTCTATCTGGAAGACGGCGGCGTACCCGGCAACTATAAGAAGCTGGTTGAGGAATATTACAAGGCTCTGGCCAAGGGGAAGCGCTGATCAAGCTCTGAGGGGATCCAGCCCGCGCCGGGCAGCGCTTACGTTACGGTTGCGGGGCGATCATCCTCTTCCTCTTCAATCGTTCGTGTGCGGTGATCCCGGATTGCGGAGGAGAATGAATGAGGGTTGTCATCACTGGTGGAGCGGGGTTTCTCGGGAGTCATCTGTGCGACAGGATCCTGCAGGAGGGGCATGAGGTCGTTTGCCTGGACAACCTGTCAACCGGCAGCATCGACAACATCGCGCACCTGCTCGGGAACCAGCGCTTCCAGTTCTTCAAGCATGATGTGACGGAATATATTTTCCTTGGACAGCCGGTGGACGCCGTGATGCACTTTGCCTCACCGGCCAGCCCCAGAGATTATCTTGAGCTCCCGATCCAGACTCTGAAGGTCGGAGCCCTGGGCACGCACAAGACCCTGGGGCTGGCGAAGAACAAGAAGGCACGTTTCCTGATG
Organism: Terriglobia bacterium; assembly: GCA_963824985.1. Lineage (GTDB taxonomy): Bacteria > Acidobacteriota > UBA6911 > UBA6911 > UBA6911 > JAFNAG01. Next base: position 122,738 of record CAWGRQ010000024.1, on the reverse strand, counting down.
GCCAGCACTTCGGAAACGTATGGCGATCCTCTGATCAATCCTCAGCCGGAAACCTACTGGGGTAATGTCAATCCGATCGGCCTGCGCGGCGTCTATGACGAGGCCAAGCGATTTGCCGAGGCCATGGCCATGGCCTACCACCGCACCCATGGAATCGATACCAGGATCGCACGCATCTTCAACACCTATGGCCCGCGCATGCGTCCGCACGACGGCAGGGTGGTCTCCAACTTTGTTGTGCAGGCTCTGGAAGGAACCCCTTTGACCGTTTATGGCGAAGGGCGGCAGACGAGAAGCTTCTGTTTTGTGGAGGATGAAATCGACGGACTGCTCAAATTGCTCATGGCGCCGGAAACCGAGGAGATACACACGCCCGTCAATATCGGGAATCCTCAGGAATTGACGGTAATGGAGATTGCGGAGAAGATTCTCGCATTGACCGGTTCCTCGAGCGCTATCGTCCACGAGCCGCTGCCGGCCGACGACCCCCGCGTGCGGCGTCCCGATATCACGCGCGCGCAGACCTTGCTCGGTTGGCGGCCGATGATCTCGCTGGAAGAGGGCCTGCGGCAAACAATTGATTATTTTAAAACGCGTGTCCCGTGTGCATAGCAAGCTATATTCCTGTATCCGCTTAACCCTGTGGTTGGAGAGATGTCCCTTAACGGCAAAAAGCAGCCACGGATTTCGCGGATTCCACAGATATTATGAAGGCACTACCCAAAGGCGGTGTTTCTTGCGTCCTCCAGGATGCAGGCAAAGACGACATCATTTGGCGCGCCTCGATATGCGCTTACCTTATGCATTTAAATCGGTGGAATCCGCGGCTGCTTTTAAAAAGGCTAAATAATTACATAACTCGGGATAGGCGCGCCGGTCACCCTGGCTTCAAACGGGAATTCCCCAGTTTCAGTGCCCGGATCTCATTCACACATAAGAGGTGATTTCATGGAAGTTCCTTTACTTGATCTTAAAGCGCAATACGCGACCATCCGCGAACAGGTCCGCGGCGCCGTCGATGAAGTGTTCGAAAACCAGCGGTTTATTCTGGGCCCGCACGTCGCCGCGCTCGAGAATGAGGTGGCAGAGCTTTGCGGCGTTCCCTATGCCGTGGGCCTGGCCTCCGGCACTGATGCCTTGCTCCTTTCCCTTAAGGCGTTGGGGGTCGGGAGCGGAGACGCTGTGATCACCGTCCCATTCACGTTTTTTGCCACCGCGGGGGCCGTGATCAACCTGGGCGCGCGGCCGGTGTTTGTGGACATCGAGGCCGCCGGATTCAACATGGATACGGAGTGCCTGGCCCGGCTTCTGGAGCGCGACTGCATTCTCGATTCTCAGACCCACGCCGTGGTTCACAAGGCCAGCGGCACGGTGATCAAGGCCATTGTCCCGATTCACCTCTACGGCCAGTGTGCCGAAATGGATGCGATCCTGGAGATCGCCGGGCGTTACCGGATCCCGGTTGTCGAGGACGCCTGCCAGGCGATCGGGGCGCGCTATCGTGACGCCCGGGCGGGGGCGATGGGCGCGTGCGGGTGTTTCAGTTTCTTCCCCTCCAAAAACCTGGGCGGAGCAGGGGATGGCGGCATGGTGGTGAGCCGCGACCTGGAACTTGCCGATCGGGTGCGACTGCTGCGCAATCATGGGATGCACCCGAAATATTTCCATGCCTTTGTAGGATTCAACAGTCGGCTGGATGAGCTGCAGGCAGCGGTTCTGAGAGTGAAGCTCGCCCATCTTGAAGCCTGGAGTGAGGCGCGGCGCCGTAACGCCGCCGACTACGAGGCCGGCTTCCGCGCGGCGGGCCTTCTGGGCCGCATCCGGATTCCCAAGGTCATGGACGGACGCCGGCACATTTTCCACCAGTATGTCATTCGCTGCTCGCAGCGCGATGCGCTGCAGGAAGCCCTGCGGAGTCGCGGCATCGGTTCCGAGATTTATTATCCGCTGTCCCTACACCAGCAGGAGTGCTTCCTTCCCCTCGGGTACAAGGAAGATGATTTTCCCTGCTCGAGCGAGGCGGCGCGGCAGACTTTGGCCTTGCCGATCTACCCGGAGCTCACCTCTGAGCAGAAGGGGTACGTGGTGCGCTGCATCGCCGAATTCTACGGGTGATCGGAGCCGCCTGCGAATCATTCACGGAGATACTCTGTCATGCGAGCTTTGGCGGTCCGCCGGTGGTGGATCAGCGCCGGCTGTGCGCTATTCGTGCTGGCCTTCGTTTTCTGGCACTTTCGTGACACGCTGTCGAATCCCGCACTGCTCAGCGATGACTACATGAACATCGCCCGTGCCGTCAATATGAGCCTGGAGACGAATATCAAGGGATTCCTGGCCCCCAACAACAGCTATAACAACCGGCCGCTCGGAAATCTCTTTTTCAGCTCGTGCAGTCGCCTCTTCGGGCCGAATCCCCTTCCCTTTGTCGCGGTTCTTTTCGGTTTGCATCTGGCCAATACGGTCCTGGGGTTTTTCCTCGCCTCCCGGCTGCTCGAAAACCGGTTTCTCGGCGCGGTCTGCGCACTGGCCTGGGCGATGAATATCAACCTGGCTAACAATAGCTACTCCGCCAATCTCCTCTACGATAACCTCCTGTTCTTCTGGTGGACCGCGGCCCTGCTCCTCTATCTTCGCATGCGCCGGAACCCCAACACCCTGCTCTATGTCGGGGCGCTCGCATGCTTTTTCCTGAGCACCCGGTGTAAAGAGGTAGGAGTGATGTTGCCGGTCCTTCTGCTCGGTTACGAGCTGGCCACACTGGAATGGAAGGCCTGCGGAGACGGCCGCGCGCGCTGGACGCAACTCATGCATCGGTTGCGCCTTCTGGCTCCGTACTTTGTGATTTCGTTGTTATATGCCGGATTTTATTTCTGGCAACCCGAATGGGGGCCGGGTTCGCCTCCAAGCCATCCCTACTACATGAACCTGAGCTACGGCGCATTCATGGAGGGGATGAAGTTCTATGTAATGAGCGTGACTTTCTATCAGAGCGTATTGAAAACCGACCTGAGCCTCTATGTCGCATTATTCATAATCGTTCTCTGGGCGCTCCTGCTTCGCCGGATGCTCGTGTTATGGGCGCTGTTCGGTTTTGTGGTGACGCTCCTGCCGGTCATATTCCTGGTGAACAGTCGTTCGCAGATTTATCTGTACCTGCCGCTGTTTTACCTGGTGCTCATCCTGACCGAATTGATAGGACATACCGCATTCCGGTTGATGGCGAAATGGGGAAGAGCAGGCGTTGGTATCGCCTGCCTGTTCCTGACGGCATTGTTCTGGATCTATTGGTCGGAAGATCAGCGGCTGCTTGGGTACATTGGAACCGCCTATCAGGAGCAAAGGTTGGAGGCGCTAACGATGGTCAGGTCGATTAAGGGATTCTATCCCAAGATTCCCGCCGGTTCGCGGTTCTACTTTATCGGAAAGCCATATCATGAACCGGCTTCTATTATTCTGGCATCAACCATGCCGCCGGTGCTTTACGGGGATCCCACGATTCGATCCGCTCCGGTCTCGGGGATAGAGGAGATTCTCAACCGGGAGGCGTCGGAGCCGGACGGCAACTTCTTTGTCTTTCAGTTTACCGGAAAGAGGGTGGATCTGGCGGGCGGCGACATCATCCGCGACCGGACGGCCGAGATCAGGAAATCGAGGGCGCCCCGGCTCTGATTCGTGCGCTCCCGGATGCAGCCCGATTTCAGGCGGGGGCGATCGCGAACCGATGCGGTTCTGAACGAATGCGTTGACGGTGGACGCCGGGAGCACGGCGTGATTGCGGGTTGCGGGAGGTGATCAGAGTTCGCCGTGTGTCTGCCCGAATCGTTTGGGTCGGCCGAGCAGGTACCCCTGCCCCAGAGGTATTCCTATCATCCGCAACGTCTCGAGTTCAGCTTCGGTTTCAATCCCTTCGGCGATCACCTTGGCCCCGACGACCTCCGAGATGTCCTGAAGCGCCTGCAGCAGCACGCGGCGGGCGGAATCGATATTGACGGAGCGGACCAATGATATATCCACCTTGATGAAATCAGGGGCGAGCTGCATCACGGCCTCGAGCCCGGCATACCCTGCCCCGGTATCATCCAGTGCAATCTTGATTCCGAGGCTGCGATAGCGCTCGCAGGTGTCGCGAAAGATGCTGAAGTTCTTGATGCACTGGTGTTCAGAGACTTCGAGGACCAGGTCGGAGGGGGTGAGCCCGCAGGACTCCAATGTGTGGCGCAGGCGACGCTCGTTGAAGCTGGGATCGTGGATCGCTGAAGGCAGACAATTGAGAAACAGCTTATGCCTGGATCGGGTCCAATTGCTGCTGTCTCTGAGCGCGACCCTGCGGCACAGACAATCGAGCTCAAAAGCCAGACCGTGCTCCTCCGCGACCTTAAAGAGCGTTGCCGGGGATTGCCAGTCGGTACCTTCCGGGCCGCGGGCCAGGGCTTCATAACCGAATACCCGCCTGTTCTTGATGGTGATGATCGGTTGATACAAGGCGTGGATCTGTTCGTCCAGGACGATGCCGAGAAACTGCTGGCCGATCTCACGCTTGCGCAGGCGGGCAGACAGTTCGGCATCCTGGCGGGCATGGTCCAGGGCCACTAGCAGCTGGCGGTCGCTACGCAGGCTTGGGTTGTGGATGGTGACGGCATGACCGATGAAGAAGTCGGCAAGATGAGTGCCATATGGATAAATGATGCGGCTTGATTGCCCTTCGACGTATTGGGCCAGGCTGCGGGAAATCTGCGGCAATTCATGGCTGTAAAATCCGCTTTTGGCGCGCGGGCGGACCACGATGATGACCACCTCCTCGCCCCGAGGCGCACGCGCGACCAGGTGTTCATCGGCAGTAAAATGCTCGATTGCATATCGCTGGACGGCATCGAACAGCGCCGCCGCGACTTTGTCGAAGGCTTCAGGGCCGTAGCCGCGCTCGATATCAGACAACGCCGGCAGGCGGACCACGAACAGGGCTGCCGCGCCTGCAGCCGCAAACGGCTCCGTCAGCACCCTGATCGCATCGATCAGATAGGTGGTCGAAGCAGAACGTTCGTTGTTGAGCGCGAATTGTAAGGTCGTCATAATGTGACCCGGGCCCGCACCGCTCGGCGCGGATGCCGGCCCTTGGCTGGCATCCGATCAACTACCGCCCGGTCGCTGCCGGTGGAGAAAGCAAGTGAATCTGATGAACAGGTTTATCGTCTCTATTGGCTGCTACCTATTACTTTTCGGCCGGGTTCAACCCAACATTAATCCTCGCCAAATCAATTTCTGGCCCAATATCATCATCGATGAGATCCACCGGATTGCAGAGGCATCTGTTTAGCCGATGCTGAACAGCAGAACGCAAAGACGCAAAGGCGCAAGGACGCAAAGAGATTCCTTTCGGTTCGCGGGCTTGGGCGGCTTTCGGCCGCATCCTTGGGCGAGCCGCGGGAGAAAGCGCAATCCTCCTGAGAGGCCGCTGCCCGCGCTTTCTCCCGCGGCTTGCCCAAGGATGCGCCAGCGCGAAGCGCTGCGCCCACGCCTGTTGCTCAGTGTCGATCTTTGCGCCCCGGCGCCCCGGTGCCCTTGCGTCTTTGCGTTTTGCTTCTTCATCCATTTGATTTGGCTAAACAATTACGCCTGCGCGAACGATCCCGATTTGGGGGGGTATGATCATCCGACCGGTTTTGCGGGGCGCAGATTCGCAAATGCAGAAAAGGCCGTTGGGTGCTTCCTCATGATCTCACTGAGAATGTCGATCGAATGCGGCTTCAAATGTAAGGGGGGAACCTCCGGGTCCAGATTAACAAAAACATCATCCGGTCCGTACCTTGTCCTCGTCAGTCTCCCATGCCCCCCATGCCGCAATTCTCAGTTTCGTAGGAGCTATGACCGGGCAAGACCAAGGGCATCTCCCAAGATGCCTGCAACAGGCTCACCGTCCATATTTGGGAGTTCAACCCCAAGCAGCCGGGTGATCGTAGGCGCAAATTCCAGGATGGATACCCTCTGCCTCAAAGCCCCGGGCTTGATGCCAGGACCGGCCGCGATAAATAGCCCTTCGGGGCGATGATCACCCGTACGACAATAGGCGCTGATGCCTTCCAACAATCCGATTTTTTCCGAAGTCACTCGCACCCTACTCCCACAAGGATTCCGGAGGGCTGTACTCCCAAATCTTTGCTCATCATTCCATTCAATCAGTAGATCTGGCAAGTGATGAATATGCTCTCCCCTGTATAGTTCAACAGTCTGTTTCACGCTTCTGATCACGGGCTTGCCGGTTTGCACCTCCACGATCTGGAGCAAATCGTGTGTTAATCTATTACAGAATGCCGCGATATCAGCTCCCGGCTGGAGGCGGCCTTCAGGTTCTCGCCCCCTTATATTCAACCGCAGGCCGCTGACAGGGGAGCCATTGAAAAGGATGAAACACTCACTCTCCTTGGGATCAACACCAAAGAACCGTGGCGAAGTCTGGCTCTGGCACCGGGTAAGCCACTCGTGCATGTGTGTCCGCACCCATCGCAGCTTGTCCTTAACACCTGCCGGCGTGCGATGCCAGCCCCATGACAGGGCATTCTCCATTTGACCCACGAGAGAGGGAGGGATAGCTATTTTCTCTTCTACTCTAAGAGGTGATGCCACCCTCAAACGGCACAGTATGTCCGGCAACAGGAAAGGCATCCCAAAATAGTGCGCCATGCGGTGGCTGGCAAGAATGAGCACAATAGTATCGTCTTGAACCTGGGCCAGTATATCCCCGAGAACCGTATCTATAGCGACATAAACATCGCGCATCGGATCACCGACAATGGCTACGGTGTCGGCGTCGTAACCAGGGTGGCTCGTATCATGAAGATGCCAGCATTGATGACCGATGCAATGGCTTTCGCTGAAGACTTGGCCAAAAAAATCCCACCGGCCCTGCGTAAGGTAGTGTTTCGTTAGGCTAGCTCTCCTGTGTACTCCCTTTACCAAGAGATTCCGGAAGACTGCGTATTCATCCGGCTTAATGCCATAGCTGTCACAGGGGCGGGTCAGAGGATGGCGGCCAAAACGGCCGAGCACCCTCCATTTGAGGTCGGGAGGCCAGGTAGAGAATCCATAAATCCCATCATGGACCCCCCACTCCACGATTTGCAGGCCATTTAAACCCTTCGAGATGCTGGCCAGGGGGATGTCGAAGACGGCGACCCTGCGACCGGCGGAGCTCAAATATTCCCAGAAGGGGCGGCGTTTCATGACCTCGCCCGTCTTGACATGATACAGATCATAGGTGCCGGGATTCAGTTGCACCAAACTGTGAACGCCGTGTCTCGCTGGGGAGACTCCTGTCATAAACGAAGGCCAGGTGGCACCGACATAAAAACCTTCCGGGCTAGCAGTGTCTCCTACCAGGCCGTTGGCGAGGAGAGTCCGGAAGGTTGGCAGGGTGCCGTCGCGAGCCCACCCCTTAATCAAATCCTTATCGCCCGCGTCAATCCCGAGGAAAAGCACTCTCTTGAAGGAAGACATCCGATTCTCCGCGTCTGGGTCGAGGGAACAACAGTCTTCGTCAATAAAACCACCTTGAGGCAACGAGACGCTTCAGGAGAGACGCCACGTAGGGAAGCGATTTCCAGTCGAACCTATGCCGCAGGCTCCTGACCTGAAATTCCAAGGCCGAGGAGAAATCTCCCTCTTCCAGGTGGAGCCTGGAAACTCTATGACTGGCCGCGGATAGCGCTTTCTCATAAACAAGTCTCACATCGCTTGGCAAATTCAGAGATAGAATCTGATCGAGGGCTCGAGGCAATCCCAGGGTCCGTGCCTTTGATCTCCATATCCCAAATGGATGATCCGGATAGTGGACAAAAGAGGGATTATCGATGAATGCGATTCTCTTCTCCAAGGCTAGGCGGAGAGCGAGATAGGTCCACTCCAAGTACTGGGGCATACTCGCAAAAAAGTCCCGTGTAATAGCGCCCTTACGAAACAACCCCGCGCCCGGATGCAGCCAATGTCCGTCCAAGATCCTTCTAAGGGGGTCATTGTGACATTCTGAGAAATGAGTGCGAGTGATCACCCTCCCGCCATCGTTTTCGATGAAACCATTGGAAATGACAGCATCAACCGCCTCGTCGTCGCCCATCCGCTCTAACCTAGAGCTCAAGGCATGTGGCATCAGGATGTCGTCATCGTCCAGTTCGCTGAAAAATGGAGTGTCCACCAGGTCCAGGCCCGAGGCGAGACCTTGCGCCAGGTTAGCCTCTTCGCGATACGCAAAACGGATGTCCGTTCTGCTCTCCAACCATCGGACAAGTTCGAGGGCAAAGTCCGGGCCGTTGGCCACCACGATCGGGATGGCCCGAACCTGTTCTTGGGCCAATGCGCTTTCCAGGGCTCTCCGCAAGAACGGAGCGCGTTCCGAAGTAGCTAAGGTCGGAATGATGATGGAAATTGCCTGACCGCGCATGAGCCGCCCACTCTCGTTCGTAAGACCGTCCCCCGGTTGCACCGGACTTCGGAAGAGGACGTAAACACCTCAGAAGGAATACATCCAGCTGCACCTCTTGCAGCAGGTGAATTGTTTCCTCAGAAACAGAACCGCCCGAAATCTTCTGGCTTTGAGATTATTCCATATGGTCTTAAAGTCATCTTGCTGAACGTTGCCGAGAGTATAATCGTCGATCCATTCATCCGGACAGAATCTCACATCGCCATTCGCCTTCACGACAGCACCGTGCAATGGAGCCAAACACCTTTTTGAGATCATCGCGTGATTAGAATAGAAGCTGACAATTTCTGAGGAGTTCAGATTCGGGAAAAATTCCACATCAGGAATACAGCGCACTCTTTGTATCTCATCGGCGAGCTTAAAAGGATCAGGAACATACTGGCTGGCTAGTACATGACACGCGGCACCCGGAGCCTTGACCCCCAGAAGCCTGCTCACCATAGTGTGATGAGCTGCCAATTCACTTTCTGTAATGAACCACAGATGATGAATACGGTAGGCGTCAACGCCGTTGTCCGTGGCCTCCCTGATCGCCTGGATAGTTTCTTGAATCTGGTGCAGTGATCGGGCCGTGACTGTGATATTCACGCAGACAGCCGGTCTTGTGGCAGATCGTTTTTTCCTGTAGTGCGACAATGACCTAATTGCGTCGGTTGCCTGAACAAATACACCGTTTCCTCGCAAGGAATCATGAAGTTCTCGACCGCCGTCAATAGAGAAATTGACTTGCTCGATCCGCAAATCAACAAGTTCTCTTGTCGCCTGGGCATCTAATAATGTGCCATTCGTTGCGAACATTACCGGGAGAGCACTTCTCTTGATGCCTTGCAATATCTGCAAAAAGTCCTCTCTTATGAAAGGTTCTCCTCCGCCCAAATACAATTTGGTTCCATAACGGGAGAACTGCTCAATCAACCGCAACACTTCTTGGGTTGACAGTTCCGCTCCACCATACAGGTCGCCGCGGCCGCGTTCCCCGTGGAACCAACACATCGGACAACTCAGATTGCACCTGTTGGTGAGTTCGATATCGACGGCCGCTGGCATGCCACAACGGAAACCGGAGAGCAGGAGCGGGAGATATCGCCTTGCCGAACCAGCCGCTCCGGCCAACCTCGCTTTGGGCCAACTCATGTTGGGTCAACCTGTCGCATTCTAATCAAAAGGGTTTCGAACATAGTGAGCACGCATGATGCAAACCTGCATTGCCGCGAATGATTCCCAGCTTTACCGATCTCGGCGTTAGGAGATTCGACGCTTGCAGGGCTGCGGATGGGAATTTTCCGAACAAGCTGCATTCCTTAAGATCGGAGCCCGGCTGGGAAGGCTGCTCCCGTTTCTGATTTGGGGGATATGCCCACTTCGAGCCGTGGACTTCCGCCTTCTTGCGAATTTCAACCGTAAACCTCACCTTACTGGGGATTGTAAGCCAAAACCACATTGCGGGGTACTGGATTTTCACGCACTTATGGCAGCTGCGGAAGACGAGGTCTCCAGTTCCTGCCGCAAGTTCTTCGAGGCCGTCATCTTTTGAGTTCACGAACCTCTCCAGGCGGACGATGTCGAAAGCGCTATTGCCAGCATGGACATAGGGCATCCCGCTGCCGCGGCGTAGCAACACCGGCTGGCTCTGGTCTACAATCTCGAGCCCGCGGGGGTTGATCGGGTATATGGAGACATTCGCCCTGGCGGTCGCGTCGATGACGGAGTTGAGCGCCAGCTGCGTTTCGGTTGCCGGATCTGAATTATTGACCTTTTGATCTGAAGCCCACAGATAATGCGTGACAGTCACCTCATTCACTAATTAATCACGTCCTCTGGAGGTTTGCGCTTGCGGTTTTGCGGGGCGCAGATTCGCAAATGTGGAAAAGGCTTTCGGGTGCTTCCTCATGATCTCACTGAGAATGTCGATCGAATGCGGCTTCAAAGGAAGCATGGGCCCGCGACTCATCAGTGCGGCAATCGGCCGGGAATGGGCGTCATCGATCCCGGCAGCTTTGAGTTCCTGAATGATGACAATCCTTGCCTTTCTGAGCGCGGAGCGGAACTGGTCGATCCCCTGCCGGATGATTCCCACCATCTGGTCCACGGACTGGGACAGATGCCGCCTGCCCACAGGATTGAAATTGCAGTAGCAGCGCGGATGGTGGTCGAGAATCTCCCGGACCGGCAGATCGCATTGCTGGGCCTGCACCCATTTACCAATTGCCCGGGCGCGGTTCAGGTAACTCCGCTCCGCTCCCTCCAGATCGGACAGCAACTCCAGGTTGCGCAGGGCAACGGCGTCCAGCCTGGATTCCATCTTCTGGTTTCCAACGATATGGAGGTTGGCATCATGAGCTGCATGATAATAGTCGATATAAGACTGCTTGAATCCGCTGTAGTCCCGGTCGAATTGATCGCGGGTGGGAGGATCCAGAAACTTCTGCGGGTCGGCGAGACTGGAAAGAAGCGCCTTTTTGCACTCCTCCACATCCTCAAGGGGGGTAGGGAAAGCGTTGCTGAGATATCGGCATGCGCTCTCGAAAGCCGGGAGCCAGCGCCGGAACCGCGGCAGGTCGTTAACCAGGGTTCTCCACCCCAACAAACGGGACTCGTCGCCTTGAAAGAACTGAGAAATTCGCGTCATGGAGGTGACAAAATCCACCTCCCCTTTTTGCAGCTGCTGAAGTACTTGGCGGATATGCTCGAGATTGGCCTGAATCGAGCCGGCTGCTCCTACAAATCGTGTGGTCATGAAGGGTTCGAGCACAGCGGGTTGCCCGCCCGGATACGGCCCGGGGGCGTCTCCAAGGTGAGTTGAGGCCCATGCCACGATGCGGCTTTCCGCGGCGTTCAGATTATGCCCGGTCGAACCGCTCTGGCCCGAAAGGAGCGATGCCCATCGCAAGGCCAGCCTCTCTTCGAAGGGTGCAAACTCTTGCGGGGTTTCCTGTTTCTGGCTGCCCTGCGTGGTCACGGATTGCATGCGGTTAGGAATCTCCGGCCTTTCTATGGTACTGGGGGATATGAACGTTATCGACCCTGCACAGGTGAATCTTTAGGATGCAGTCCCGGCAGCAAAAAGCGGCCACGGATAATTTCACGGATTGCACTGATTTTTTGAATGCACCACCATCAGGGGAGTGTTTCCTGCACCCTCCAGGATACAGGCAAAGCCGGCATCACCTGGCGCACCTCGATATCCGCTTGCCTTAAGCATCTAGATCGGTGAAAGCCGTGGCTGCTTTTACAAGGGCTGGATGATCTCGGCTTTTTCGGACCGGGATGGCCGAAGGGGACTGCGATTGCGACCCCGATCCCGATGCCGACCCCGATGGTTGGTGGATGCAGACTCTATTTTCGGAGCAGCTTCCCATGCGCCTATGGCGCACCCGGTGACGCATGAAAATGGTGTTATTCTATCAGCACGGACCTGCTATGGACGAAGGTCGTATTTACTGTGATGCGTTAGTTAAGCTCGCGGAGCAGCTTGACCTGGTTGCCGCTACGAACCCATGACTGTTGCCGACCCCACGGGGTCGAGCACGCGGAGCAGTTTGTCATTTTTCCGGCGACCTCCATGGCAGACCGAACTGGAGGACATAACCATGGCGAAGTCGATGGAGGCGATTTTTCGTTGCTGTGCGGGATTCGATGTTCACGGTGCCAACGTAGCAGTGTGCGTCCGACGCATTGATGATCAGGGAGAGATTCATGCGGAGGTTCGCACCTTCCTAACGATGACCCGCGATCTGCTCGGTCTTTGTGATTGGCTGATCGCGGAAGGCGTCACCCACATCGCCATGGAGTCGACCGGAGTCTACTGGAAGCCCATCTATAACATTCTGGAAGGGCAGTTTCAGATTCTTCTGGTCAACGCCCGTCACATCAAGAACGTGCCGGGGCGCAAGACGGACGTAAAGGACTGCGAGTGGATCGCGCAATTACTGCAATACGGGCTGCTGCGAGGCAGTTTCATTCCTCCACAGCCTCAGCGGGAGTTGCGGGACCTGACCCGGACGCGGACGCAGCTGACGCGGGAGATGGCGTCAGTAGCCAACCGCATCCACAAGGTGCTGGAAGACGCCAACATCCGCTATCACATTAAAAGATTAGAAACTCCTGGATATAAAGTAGAACTGACCGAAAAACAGGCGGCATAGCCGTTTTATTTTCGGAGTAGATTTTAATCCGAAAGAATCCGTGAGAATCCGTGGAATCCGTGGCATTTTTGCTTTGTTTTGTTGACGATCGGTGCGCAATTACTTATGACGCTGTGTATCGCTGGGGCTATTTCTTGACCGGTGCGGGGGGAGCAGGAGGTTTCTCTCCGGCAGGCTGAGGTTCCTTATCCGCCGATCCCTTGATCGACGCGCCTGGAGAGGAATAGATGCTGCGGAAGGATCCCCCCATCATCTGTTCGTAACTGTTTCCATAACATGGGATTAGGGGCTCGCTTCCCTTGATGAAGTATTCCAGCTCATGGGCCAGGCAGTGATCGGTCGCCAGCATTCCCGTGGTCGGATCGATCTCGACTTGAGAAATGCCTTCGGGCACCGGGAACTCTTCTCCCGTGAGGGGCCTCAACCTGGCGGCTCGCTTCATGAAGGCGGCCCAAATGGGCAAGGCGGCCTGGGATCCCGACAGGTTCAGTTCCCGGTTGTCGTCGAAGCCGACCCAAACGATGCAGAGAAGGTCTGGCGTGTAACCGGCGAACCACCCGTCGCGCGAGGTTCCGGTCTTTCCCGCTGCTGGCAAGACAAAGCCTGCGGACCGTACGCCCGCACCGGTCCCTTCATTCATTACCGATTGGAGCAGGGAGGTGAGCATGAACGAAACCTGCGGTGACAGGACGCGCTCCGCCTTCGGTTCCGAGGAGAAGATTGGGACTCCTTGCTCATCAAGGACTTTCCGGATCGATATCAACCTGGACAGCATGCCGTCGTTGGCGAACGCCGTATAGGCGCGCACCATTTCCAGGGGCGTGACTTCAAAAGCCCCGATGGCCATGGCCGGATAGGGGCGAATCGCTTCATTGAGCCCGAGCCGATGGGCGAGTTCGGCAATCCTGGTGTAACCTACCTCTTCGGCGAATTTGATCGTGGCGACGTTCAGCGACCTGGTAATGGCCTGACGCATGGTCACCTGCCCCAGATACTCATCCTTGAAATTTCTGGGCTCGTACACCAGGTTCTCGAATTCAAACTGCGTGGGTTCATCCAGAACCGTTGAGGCAGCGGTCAATGGCGTCGAACTGCGGTCGGCGGTTTCAAGCGCGGCGGCGTATACGAAGGGCTTGAAGATGCTTCCCGGCTGCCGCTTCGACTGGGTGATGCGGTTGAACTGGCTGACGCCATAGTTCCTTCCTCCCACCATGGCCAGCACCTGCCCGTTTCGCGGATCCACCGCGATCAGGCTGGTCTGGACCGTACCCGGGGGGATACCGCGCTTCCCTTTGGCGAAATGATCATCCAGCTTTACGATTTCATCGCGGATCGATTCGAAGGCGGCCTGCTGAAGCTCCATGTCCAGGGTGGTAAAGACTTTATATTGGGATCGACCCAGGACCAGGTCCCCGAATTGCTCGGCCAGCATGTCCTGAAGGTAGTCGACGAAGTAGGGAGCATCCGAATAGTTCATGATGTTGGACGGCTTGACTCCCAGCAGCTGCCCCCTGGCTTCATTTCGCTCTCCGGGGGTGATCAGGCCGTATTCCGCCATCCGGTCGAGAACCAGATCGCGGCGCTGCCGGGCACGGTCCGGATAACGTAACGGGGTGTAACGATTGGGAGCCGTGATGATCCCCGCGAGCGTGGCCGCCTCCGGGAGTGTGATATCGGAGATGTTCTTGTTGAAGAACGCCGACGCGGCCTCACCGAAGCCGACGATGCCGAAGGAGCCGTGTTGCCCCAGGTAGACTTCATTGGCATACAATTCGAAAATCTCCTGCTTGGTGAACCTCTGCCTCGAGGAGAATCGACATGTACGCGTCCGTGAGCTTGCGTTTCCAGGTGCGTTCCGGGGTCAGGAAATAATTCTTTACGAACTGTTGCGTCAGCGTGCTGGCTCCCTGAACGGTGTCTCCCGCGCGGATATCTATGATCAGCGCCTTCAGGATGCGAATCGGATCGACCCCGCCGTGGCTGAAGAACCTGCGATCTTCTGACGCCAGCACGGCATTGATCAGGACCTTGGGCAGATCGCCATACGATACATGCCGGCGTTTTTCACGGTTCTTGTTGATGATGTTGCTGATCAATTCCGGCGCGAGGGAAAACCGCTCGAGGGTTTGACCGGAAGACACTTCCATGATATTTCGAATCTTGTTGCCGACCCAGGTGATGTCGACCATCCGTCCGGCATCCTCCGGCAATGACGGGCCGTTCTTGACCATCATGCGATTCGCATTTGGCGCCAGGAAGGCGGAGGTTGCGGCGGCGGGATCCCCGTTTTCGACATATCCCAGGTGCTTCAGCTGGGCCTGAAAATCGACGAGGGTGATCTGTTTCCCCGGATGAATCGTGCGGGGAGCCGCGAAGATTTCGGTTTCGGTAATTTCATAGCGGTTGCCCAGCTTGGCCGCGATCAGCCGGTCGAAGACATAGTAATAATAGATCAGCACCCCGGTGAGGAGGAGGGTGGGAATGGTCGCCAGAACCAGAAAGATCTTGAGCAGTCGCCAGAAAGAATACTTCCGGGAATTTCCGGGCTTTCGGGCGCGTCGCTTGGGCATGGTTGCCTGAATCTCCTGTCGATGAACCGCCGTATTATACCAGAGAGGACACGGGGGTGGAAAACCGGGTCCAATTACTGGATTTTATGAAATGATGCCTGTAGTCTTAAAACAGGAGGCTGCGAAGATAGCGATGGCATTTGAGGATCCCGATTCGGCGTTGGATGGGCGCTATTCCCGGCAAATCCTTTTCCCGGGCCTGGGAGCCGCCGGGCAACGGGAGCTGGCCCGCAAGCGGGTACTGCTGGTCGGGTGCGGCGGGCTCGGGACCGTTTTGGCGGAAATCCTGACCCGTGCCGGTGTCGGCCGGCTGACCATCGCCGATCGCGATTATATCGAAGCATCAAACCTGCAGCGCCAGTCGCTGTTCACGGAGGCGGACTGCCGCGCCGGGTTGCCCAAGGCGGTGGCTGCAGTTCGACATCTGGCCGGGATCAACAGCAGTGTGGACCTGGTGGAAAAGACGCTCGATGTGAATGCCGGGTCCATTTCCTCTCTGGCGCCGGGACATGACTTGATCCTCGACGGAACAGATAACTTCGAGACCCGGTTTCTGCTCAATGACGCCAGCCTGAAATGGAATGTGCCTTGGGTTTATGGCGCCTGCGTAGGGGCATACGGGATGTGTCTGGCATTCCTGCCGGGCACCACACCCTGCCTGCGCTGCGTCCTGGAGCAGCTCCCCCCGGCCGGCAGTTCGCCGACCTGTGATACCGCCGGGATCATCGGCCCGATTGTGCACCTGGTTGCCTCCCTGCAAGCCGCCGAGGCGCTCAAGCTCCTGACCGGCCAGGTGGATCGACTTAACCGCAAGCTGACGAGCGTGGATCTGTGGAACAACCAGATCTGGAGCCTGAATCTCGATCAAATGGCCCGGAATCCGGAGTGCCCGGCCTGTGGAAAGGGAATTTTCGAATTCCTCGAAGGCAGACACGAGGGTCGAGGCCAGTCCCTGTGTGGCCGCGATGCCGTCCAGGTGACCAGGGAATTGTCGAACCTGGTGGAGTTCCAGCCGATTGCCGATCGCCTTGCGCCCCTCGGATCCGTAACTTACAACGAGTTCATTCTGCGGGCCCGGCTGGATGGGTTTGACATCGCCCTGTTCCGGGATGGACGGGCCATCATCCACGGGACCCGGGATCCGGGTGAGGCGCGGCGGGTCTATGCAAAATATATCGGCAGCTGAAGCATTCGACTGCCCGGTCAAGAAAGGTGACGAGCGATGAGGAAACTGGCGCTGTTTTTCGCGCTGGCCCTGCTTCTTGGCAGCCGGCCTTTTGTGCGCGGCCAGGACGAGGAGAGAATCACCAAGCTGTTTAAAGACGCTATCCAGGCCCTGGGGGGAGAAGTCTACCTCAAAGTCGTCGACATCGCATCCGAGGGTAACTACTTTCCGATTGATCGTTTTGGGAACACCCTCGGCCTGGCGAGATTCAACGACTATACCCGGCTGCCCGACAAGAGCCGGTTCGAACTGGGGAGCCGGCGCCTGGAGCGCGATGTGTCTGTCTTTGACCTGCAGAAAAACGAAGGGTGGATTCTCCAAGGCCAGAAACCTACCCGTGACGCAACCCCTGAAGAATTGGCGGATTTTAAAAAGGCAGTGAAACACAATATTGAGGCGATTTTCCGCTTCCGCTACCAGGACCCGAACAATAAGCTCTTCTATCTGGGTCCCTCGGAAAATAATGTACAACAGGAAATGGTCAGGCTCATCGATCCTGAGAATGACGAGGTAACGATCTATTTTGACCGCATGAGCAGATTGCCGGCCAAACTTGAGTATCAGTCCGTGGACAAACGGGGAGTTCGCCTTCGGGTAGTCCAGGAGTTCAGCCAGTGGCACATGATTCAGGGGATTAACACAACGATGCGCATCGACACCTACGAGAATGGCCGCCAGGTGTCGCAGCAGTTCGTCGAGAAAATCGCTTATAACGGCAATCTTCCCGACAGCACATTCGCCAAGCCCGTGCCACCCAAATAGTTCCGGGCGCGAAACTCCCGGGTCTTGGCCGTGCGTTTCGCGGTAACTGTCTGGGCATATGGTCAGAGGCAGCAGAAAGCGGCCACGGATTTCACGGATTCCACAGATTTGTTGAAGGTACTGCCAGTAGGGGAGTGTTTCCCGCACTCTTCAGGAGGCTGGCAAAAAACGACATCATTTGGCGCGCCTCGACATGCGCCCGCCCGATGCATTTAAATCGATGGAATCCGTGGAATCCGCGGCTGCTTTTTAAAAGGCTAAATAATTGTGTTTCGCGACAGAATCTAGATGGCTGTATGAGGTTCAGGGATCAGTTCTGCGGCACCAGCCGTCGTCAGCGGTTCACCATCCAGATGGAAGGCCAGGAGCAGCATGCCGGTCTATGACATTTCGCAAACCCTCAATGAATCAATCGCCGTATGGCCCGGCGATCAGAAGTTCCGGCGCCGGTGGTCAATGCAGATTCGCCGGGGTGATTCGTGTAATGTTTCTGCGATCACGATGAGCGCGCATACAGGCACCCATATGGATGCACCCTATCACTTCGACGATGACTGGCCGGACATGGCAGCCTTCCCTTTGCATCCCGGCTTGGGAACGGCGCGGGTTTTCGCCGTTCCAGATGGGCAAAAGACCCTGACCGCCACTTTTCTGGGAGGCCTGGATTGGGAGGGCGTGGAGCGGGCTCTGTTTCGGACCGGCGCCAGCCATGTGAATGAAGATCGTTTCCCCGGGGATTTTGTATTCGTGACCGAGGACGGCGCCTCGTTTCTGGCCGGGCGGAAGCTGCTGCTGTTCGGGACCGACGCTCCGTCCATCGAGGAATCCTCCAGCAAGAGCCTCCGATGTCACAGGTTGCTGGGTGGTCAGGGGATTGCCATTCTGGAGGGGCTGCGGCTGGGGCACGTGCCCCCGGGCGATTACGAACTGATCTGCCTTCCCCTCAAGCTCGCCGGCGCGGATGGATCGCCCGTGCGCGCCATCTTACGCTCCCCCGGGTAGGTTGGAATTGCCCTGACTAATTTCTGTCGCGAAACTCTGTATCCGGGCCGGTCCAGCCCCGGAAGGGCGCCAAGAGAGTAGCCCCGGGCGCAAGCCTGGGGTTCGCCGGAAACCGAGCGTCGAGCCCCCAGCGACAGAAAAGCATTGGCCTGCAAGGCCTTTCGCCCCTGCCGGGGCTCTTCGATATGCAATATCCTATCCGGGGGCTTGCGCCCCCGGCTACTCTCTTGAGCCACTTCGGGGCGTGGTGAACTGACCGGCCATTTACGGAATTGCGCGACAGAAACTAACTAATGACCGCTCTCCCCAAGCTTGGAATCGGCCTGGCAGCCGTCACACGGCTTTCTCGATAGCGGCCTCGGCTTCCAGCTCGGGGAGTGTGCAAACGCGATGCGCCTTCCGATCACGGGCGATGCGGTCCGCCAGCGCCGCATGAATGGCATGTCCGGCCCGGTCCGCATGGAGGTGGCCGATAATCGGGCGTCCGATCAGAGAGATGTCTCCAAGCAGGTCGAGCATCTTGTGGCGGACAAACTCGTCGGGAAAACGAAGCTCGCAGTTTACGATGCCGGAATCGTCCAGAACGACGGCGTTCTCCAGCGAACCGCCGCGGATCAGTCCGCTCTTGCGCAGGTACTCCACATCGGAGACGAACCCGAATGTGCGCGCCGCACCGATCTCGGAGCGATAACTTTCCGGAGTGAGGTCGAGGTCGATCTGCTGACGCCCGATCGCGCTGTGCTCGAAATTGATGATATACGTCGCGCTGGGTATGGGTGCGGGGTAGACACCCGCGACCTTGTCTCCGTGGCAGACCTCGATCGGTTCCTGGATGACCAGGTATTCGCGCAGGTCCTCCTGCTCCCTGAGGCCTACCTCCTCAATCCCCTCGATGAAGATCCGCCCGCTCCCATCCATGATCGGGACCTCCATGGAATTGATGTCGATGAAGAGGTTGTCGATACCCAAGCCATATAGAGCCGACAGCAGATGCTCGACCGTGGAGATCATGACCCCCTTTTTCATCAGGGTCGTAGCGTAGCTGACTCTGGCGACGTGAGATCGCGTGGCTTCGATTTCAAAATTCCTCAGGTCCGTGCGCCGGAATACGATGCCGGTGCCTTCGGGGGCCGGCACGAGATCGAGATGAACAGAATAACCGGTGTGGAGGCCGATCCCTTCAAAATGCAGGCGATCCTTCAGGGTTCTCTGGTGTCTGAACATGATTTCCTTTGCGCAGATTATTGGTGAATCACTTATGCCACTCCACTGTGCTATCCCAGAGATAAACCTAACTTTTATGCAAATTTCATGCCGAAATCCACAAGGGCGGCCACCAGACTGTAAACCACATAGATTGTAGCAATTGACTTGTGACAGGACAAAGTATAGCCTCGGTTCCCGGATCGGCGTGTTGCAAGCCTGACACATCCTTCGGGCGTTCTGAAGGTAGTACTTCTGCCGGCCACTCCAGAATTTCCGTCGTTGCTGGGATTGTGCGTCTGTGATACAAGTGTATCCCAGGAATCGTACATGAATAGAACGGAGAGGATTCAGGAATCAGGCTTCTGGTGTTGGCGCAGGGCGGCCGCATGCCTCGCAGGCTGCTCGCTGCCAGTCTCCTGAAACCGGGTACGATTCGGAAGTAAATGGAGAATGCCGTGAACAGCTGCAATCGTTCACGGCTTTTTTGTTTTTGGGATCGGTGGCACGCCCGGTGGCTGCGCCTGGCCGGACGGTAATGAGGAAACCATGATATATCCGTCATTGGCAGAGATGAAGGAACTCTCCCGGCAGGGGAGCGTGATCCCGGTTCACAAGGACATCCTTGGAGATCTGCTGACCCCTGCGGCGGCTTTCCTTCGCGTCGCCAAGGGGAGGAACCGGGTCTTCCTTCTGGAAAGCGTGGAGGGGGGAGAGCGCCTGGCGCGTTACTCATTCATCGGCTGGGATCCATTCCTGGTCATTCGCGGTCGCGGTGAGGAGATCATTACCGAGGAGATGGGGGAAACTTCCGTGTCGACGGGGAGGCCTTATGACCGGTTGCGGGAAATATCGCGCAGGTACCGTGGCGTGCCGATGCCCGATCTGCCTCCGTTCCTGGCCGGCGGCGTCGGGTATTTCGGTTACGATCTGGTGCGCCAGTCGGAGAAGCTCCCCTCCCTGACCGCCGACGACCTGGGGCTTGACGATTTCCATGTCATGTACTTCTCGACCATTCTGGCCTTCGATCACCTGCGGCATCGGATCCACATAATCGCCAACATCCTGAATCCGGATGGAACCCGGAGCCTGGAGACCGGGTATCGTGATGCCCTGCTGCGCATCGAACAGGTTGAGAAACGCCTCACGGCTCCAATTTCACTGCCGCCCCCGGCTCCCAGCGCTGCGCTTCCCGAACCGGTTTCCAATCTTACCGCGTCCCGGTACTATGAGAATGTCGAAAAGGCAAAATCCTATATCAGGGCCGGCGACATATTCCAAGTCGTGCTCTCCCAGCGCCTGGCGATGAAGATCACCTGCGATCCGTTCGACATCTACCGCGCCTTGCGGTTCATCAATCCTTCGCCGTACATGATTTTTCTCCGCATGGACCGGCTGAGCCTGGTGGGTGCTTCGCCCGAGATGCTGGTGAAAGTCCGGGGACGGCGCGTCGAGTACGGCCCCATCGCCGGTACCCGCCCGCGCGGCGCCACGCCGGAAGATGATGAGCGGCTGGCCCGGGAGTTGCTGGCGGATGAAAAGGAACGCGCCGAACACGTGATGCTCGTCGATCTTGGGCGCAATGATCTCGGACGGGTATGCGATTTCGGGAGTGTGAAGGTTACTGACCTGATGCGCATCGAGAAATACAGCCACGTCATGCATCTGGTCAGCAGCGTGGAAGGGCGCCTGCGCGAAGACCTTGATTGCTTTCATGCCCTGGAGGCCTGCCTCCCGGCGGGCACGGTCTCCGGGGCGCCCAAGGTGCGCGCCATGGAAATCATCGAGGAACTGGAGCCCTGCCGCCGCGGGATTTATGGCGGGGCGGTCGGCTACGTCGATTTTTCCGGCAACCTGGATACCTGCATTGCCCTGCGGACCCTGGTGATCAAGGACGGCATGGCCTACATTCAAGCCGGCGGGGGAATCGTCGCCGATTCTCAGCCCGAACGCGAACGGGAGGAATCGATGAACAAGGCGAGGGCGCTGCTGCGCGCCGTCGAATTCGCGCACCAGGGGCTGCGTTGAGCGAAGCCTCCGGCATGCGCGCTTACGTGGTGTGGAGTATCATTGTTCATAGGAGGATCCGGAAATGCCGGCGGGTCCTCAGAGCCGCGGGGCTCGCGAATAGAGTGCAGGCGAAACCATGATTCTGGTCATCGACAACTACGATTCGTTCACGTTCAATCTGGTTCAGTATCTGGGAGAGTTGGGGCAGCGCCTGCTCGTGGTCCGCAACGATGCCGTCACGGTGGCAGAGATCGAGAGGCTGGCTCCAGCGGCCCTCGTCGTGTCCCCGGGCCCGGGCCGGCCCGAAGCCGCGGGGATCATTGTCGAAGCCATCCGCTGTTTTTCCGGCCGGATACCTATCCTGGGAGTGTGTCTCGGGCATCAGGCGATTGGCGCCGCATTCGGCGGCAGGGTGACGCCTGCGCCCGCGATCATGCACGGCAAGACCAGCGAAATCCACCATGACGGCCGAACGATTTTTGCCGGCCTGCCGGACCCGTTCCGTGCCACACGGTACCATTCTCTGGTGGTCGCCGAGCAACATCTCCCCGAGTGCCTGGAGATCTCGGCCAGAACGCCGGATGGGGTGATCATGGGCTTACGGCACCGGTCATTCACCGTGGAGGGGGTTCAGTTTCACCCTGAATCAATCCTGACTGAGGGGGGGATGAACCTGTTGCGCAATTTCCTGTCGCTGACGGAGTGCACGGAAGGCGGGTATTCGGGCCCCGCCCGCAGACATGAATCGGGTGGATTGCCATGACCATTGCGGCCGCTGATTATCACCTGCCGGCAAGTCTGGCGGGCACGATTCTGGAACAGATTATGGGGGCCAGGCTTCCCGAGATCATGGAGGCCAAGGTCAAATTCCCGTCGGAATCGATTGCGATGGCGCTCGATCGGGCGCCACGGATCCGTTCGTTGAGGCAAACGCTGTTGCGCAGGCTGGGCATTATTGCCGAAATCAAGAAGGCTTCGCCTTCGGCCGGTCTTCTGCGATCGGATTTTGATCCTGCGGGCATTGCCCGCGCCTATCTGAAATCGGGTGCGGCCGCCCTTTCTGTGCTTACCGAGGCGACCTATTTTCAGGGAAGCCTCGAAATTCTGGCCTCCTTGCGGTGGCGGGCGGATCTGCCTCTGCTGCGCAAGGATTTCATTATCGATGCTTACCAGATCCAGGAAGCGCGGTTGGCCGGGGCGGACGCCGTGCTCCTGATTGCGGCACTCCTCCCGGGAGCGTCTCTGGGGGAGCTGCGCATCTGCGCGGAGGGACTGGGCATGGACGCCCTGGTCGAGGTCCATACCGAATCGGAATTGGAGCACGCCCTGGAAGCGGGGGCTGGACTGATCGGCGTGAACAACCGCGATCTGAGAAGCTTCGAAGTATCACTGGATGTGTGCCGGCGCCTGGCTCCGCTCCTGCCTCGGGATGTGGTGGCAGTGGCGGAGAGCGGGCTGCGCTCCCCCGATGATGTCCGCAGTCTGGCTCAGGCCGGATTCCGGGGATTTCTGATCGGGGAGCCGCTCATGCGTTCACCTTCACCCGGAAAGGCGATGGCGGAATTTGTCTCCGCCCTCGGGGCGGCGGCTTAGTACTCGTGGTCATAATTACGGTAACGTATGCGCCGAGCGCGGCGGCCCTGGATGCACGAAGCGACGACGAAGGCGATGCCGGTCATCGTCGAGGAGGAGCGACAAAGCAGACAGGGCCGCCCCGCCGGCGCCCGAAGGGCGGGTGGGCATGAGCACCGTATCCGTTACGATGACGCTCAAGAAAGGTTTTTCTCTTTAATGAGATCCCTTGGAGCCCGCCCGCAGACGTTAGCGTAATTATGACCACGAGTACTTAGCCCGCTTTATTCATGAAGAGAGAATTGCAAACCATTTTAGGACACGGAGAGACCAGGATGAACACGGATTGGCTCCGATCTCATCCGCGTCCATTCCAAGTTCATGAAAGTTCCGGGTATATGTTCTGCGCTGCAGCGGCAACCGGCCGGCAAGAGCAGGCGGGGGCGGCATGAGGACAGCCATAAAGATCTGCGGCATCACCTGCTACGAAGACGCGGCCCTGGCGATCAAGCTGGGCGCGAATGCTCTCGGCTTTAATTTTTTCCGGCCGAGCCCGCGATTCATCGAGTGCGCGGCCGCCCGTGATATCATCCGCCGCCTGCCGCCACTGGCCGCGACCGTGGGTGTTTTTGTGAATGTGGACGATCCGGCTGATGTGGATGCGGCGGCCCGCGCGGCCGGCGTGCAGGTCATCCAGTTGCACGGCGACGAATCCCCCGATTACTGCCGCCGGCTGGAGTCCTGGCCCTTGATCAAAGCCGTGCGGGTGGGTCCGGAATGGGGGGATGGCCGCCTGCCCGCTTACCCCGTCCGAGCGCTTCTGCTCGATGCGAGGGATGACCAGTTGTTCGGAGGGACGGGCAGGACGTTTGACTGGAGCCTGGCGCGCCGGGTCGCCCCGGGGATGAGCATTATTCTGGCTGGGGGTATTACGCCGGACAATGCCGCCGAGGCGATCCGCCGGGTGCAACCCTATGCCATTGATGTTTGCAGCGGCGTGGAAATGGCTCCGGGGAAAAAAGACCCCGTGAAGATGGCCGCACTGATACGCGAGGTATTTCATGAAAGTGCCTGATTCCGGGCCGGCAGCTCATGCCGCGCCCGACGCCGGCGGCCATTTTGGTCCTTATGGCGGCCGGTTTGTTCCTGAGACGCTGATGGAGCCGCTTCTGCAGCTGGAGGCGGCCTATCGCAGCGCGCGCCGGGATCCCTCCTTTCTGGCGGATCTGGACGACCTGTTGCACAACTACTCCGGCCGCCCGACTGCGCTCACGCGTGCGCGCAGACTGGAAGGCCACCTTGGGGGTGGCCGGGTGTATCTCAAGCGAGAGGACTTGAATCACACCGGCGCTCACAAGATCAACAACGCCCTGGGACAGATCCTGCTGGCACGGCGCATGGGGAAAAAGCGCATCATTGCGGAAACCGGAGCCGGGCAGCATGGGGTTGCCACGGCGACGGCGGCCGCGCTTTTCGGGATGGAATGTGAGATTTACATGGGGACCGAAGACATGCGCCGGCAGTCGCTGAACGTCTTCCGGATGCGCCTCCTGGGTGCGCGGGTCACTCCCGTGGATGCCGGCAGCCGCACCCTGAAGGACGCCATTAATGAAGCCATGCGCGACTGGGTGACGAATGTCGAACACACCCACTACCTGCTCGGCTCGGCCCTCGGTGCTCACCCCTATCCCTGGATGGTTCGCGAATTCCAGTCCGTGATCGGCCGGGAGACCCGCGCGCAAATCGTGGAGCGCGAACACCGGCTCCCCGATATCATGATCGCCTGCGTGGGAGGGGGGAGCAATGCGATCGGTTTTTTCCACGAGTTCCTCCAAGATCCTTCGGTGCGCATGATCGGTGTGGAGGCCGGCGGCCGCGGGAACGCCCTCGGCGAGCATGCGGCGCGCTTTTCCGGCGGGCGCAAGGGAGTGCTGCAAGGGAGCCTGACCTTCGTGCTGCAGGATGAAAACGGCCAGATCGCCGGCACCCATTCGGTCTCCGCCGGCCTTGACTATCCCGCGGTGGGGCCCGAACACTCGTTTTTGCATGACCTGGGACGGGTCGAATACACTTCGGTCTCCGACGGGGAAGCCCTGGCAGCCTTCCAGCTGCTCGGCCGGCTCGAAGGCATCATCCCGGCGCTGGAAAGCGCACATGCCGTGGCCGGGCTGATCCGCATGGCGCCCGAGATGATCCGGGACTCGCTGATCGTGATCAACCTGTCGGGGCGGGGAGACAAGGATGTGAACCAGGTGGCCGAGATCCTGGGCGATCAGGCATTGTGATCATGACGGCTGGGCCTGGAACCGGAAGGCGGGTGCCTTCGCGGACGGCCCTGGCCGACAGCCGGTCACACGCCGGCCCATCAAGGGCCGGCTGTTGACCTGCGCGACATCCGGATGCCAAAACCAGACCGGGAATGATGGGGAGGATGATCCATGGGAGGGGCGATATCGAAGACCTTTGCACGACTTCAGCGACAGCAGCGGAAAGCCTTTATCCCCTTCATTACCGCCGGAGATCCGGACCTCGAAACCACCATCCGGCTGGTTCCGGAGCTCGAACGCGCAGGTGCCGGTATCGTGGAATTGGGGATTCCCTTTTCCGATCCGGTGGCCGATGGTCCCACGATCCAGCGTTCCTCGGAGCGGGCTTTGCGTCATGGTCACCGGTTGGCGGACTATCTTGACGCAGTCAGGGAGATTCGGCGGCTGACGGATATTCCCATTGTCCTGTTCAGCTACTTCAATCCGATATTCCAGTATGGCCTGGACAGCCTGGCCCGGGATGCCTGCGCGGCGGGGGTGGACGGCATCCTGGTTACCGACATTACGCCCGAGGAAGGGGATGAGTACTGCGCTACGCTCGTACGCCATGGCCTGGATCCGATTTTCCTTGTGGCTCCCACCACCAGCGCAGAGCGTGTTGCCCGCATTGTCGAATGCTGCCGCGGGTTTATATACGTTGTGTCGCGGACTGGAGTTACGGGTGCGCAGGCGGCCCTGTCCGACGCGGTCCGGCCCACTTTGCGCCTGGTGCGCGAACACACGGATCTCCCCGTGGCCGTAGGATTCGGCATATCGCGCCCGGATCAGGTGCGGGCGGTTTGGGAAATCGCGGATGGCGCGGTAGTCGGCAGCGCGATTGTTTCCTTCATGGAGAAAAACGCCGGCGCCCCCGATCTTCCGGCCCGGGTGGGCAGCTTTTGCCGATGGCTTACGGAAGATCGGTAACCGGTTGTCCCCAGGCAACTTTCCATCGTTCGCCGCTTCAACCTGCGCTCTACGAATTCGGGTATATCTCCTGTGGACAAACCCCCGTTCGCTGCCCAACGATACCTCCGTCTGCGTGCCCTTGCGTGCTGCATATTCCCGCGGGACCGGATTCCTTCCCGGCTTGCAGAAAATCCTGGCAGCCCCCACCGCTGATATTCTACAATTACGCCAACATGTCGTGGACACACCAAAGGTCACACGGGCAGCGGGGATAGGTTGCGTTCGGGTGAAAGTGTCACTTGCGGTTTCAGCGGGAACGGCGATGGTGCTGCAATCCGCAGGCTGCCGCTATCAGAACCGGCGTTGACCGCCGTAAGCCGGGAGCAGACGGCAGGTCGACGTGCCATCCTTTGGCTGTAATTTTTCGGGGAGAGGCCTCATCCGGATAGGGAGATGCCAATGCGTCCCTCGTTGATGCTTGCTTTTGGATGGCTGCTGCTGGCGAGCGCGCTGGGGTCGGCAGCGTGCACCTCCGCCAAGTCGGATACCAGCCCCGCAACCTACGTCGGTTCGAAGAGCTGCAATGCGTGCGGTCACGAGAATGCATACCAGAAGTGGTCGAATTCGCTGCACAGTCACATGATTCGGGAGGTCAGCCCCGGGACGGTGCTGGCGGATTTTAACGATCGATTCCTCGAGCACGAACGCTGGAACTTCCGGATGTACCGCGAAAAAGACGATTTTTATGTGCGGGAAGTGTCCCCGGCCGGCAACCAGACGGTATATAAGGTCTCCCACACGCTCGGGAGCAAGCGCATCCAGCACTACATCAGCCTGCGGCCGGACGGCAGCATGAGAATCCTTTTCCCTACCTGGGACGCGCTCTCCGGGAAGTGGATTCACAGCTCGGAAATCATCCGCGGCGCCCACCACAGCGACGACGGCCTGCTGCAGTCCGTGCAGATCTGGAACAAATACTGCTGGAACTGCCACACCAGCCAGGAAGACGAAGGGTTCGACATAGAAACGAACACCTTCCGGACGCACCTTACCGAGACCGGAATCAACTGCGAAATGTGTCACGGGCCCGGCAGCCGGCACATCGATGCCGTTAATAAGAGAGGATTGTTCCAGCGTCTGCTCGGCACGAAGATAGACCTGGCGATCGTCAATCCGGGCCGTCTGTCCGGGGAAGGGAGAATGGTCGACTGCCTTCAGTGCCACGCAAGAAGGATGGTGGTCAAGAGAGGATTTCAGACGGGTGAAAACTATTATGACTACTACATGGTGAAGTTTGTCGAGCTCACAACCCGAAACCCCGGGGAACCGGAAATCTGGTACGAGCGCCACCGCCGGTTTGCCAACGAATGCCTGACAATTCAAGAGAGCGGCTGTTACCTCAAAGGCAACGCTACATGCTTCACCTGCCACGATCCCCACCAGGTCAACCTGTCTGCAGATGCGCGCTACCGGACCATGGATGAGCTTTGCCTTCAATGCCACAAGCGGTTTCGCGACAGCGGGGCGGCTGCGGAGCACACGCGCCACGATCTGAAGAAGGAGGGGAGTCGTTGCGTTGAGTGCCATATGATGTCGATTACCAGCAAAAATATCAAACTGCTGCAGGGCGTTTCCATGCGCGATCACGGCATCAGCGTTCCTATCCCGGAGAACACACGGAAACACTCCATTCCCAACGCCTGCAACAATGCCTGTCACGAGGACAAAAGCATCGATTGGGTGATCTCCTGGATGGACAAGTGGTACCCGAAGAGGCCGCGCGAGGATCGTTTTATCGATGCGCTGGCGCTCGCGCGAGCCGGGGATCCTGCAGCAGTTCCGCTGCTTGCGGCCTTTGCTGCGGATGAGGCCCAATCAAAGCGCGTGCGTGCGAGCGCAACCGCTTTCCTCGGCGAGTTTGGCGGGGCGCAGGTGGCGGCCACCCTTGTGCGCAATCTGAATGATCCCGAACCGCAGATTAGGGCCGAAGCGGCGCGCTCCCTGTCCGAAGTTCGATCGCCTGACGCCGTCGGGCCGTTGAAGCAGAGGCTTGCGGACCCGGTCCGCATCGTGCGCCTGAACGCGATCTTTGCGCTCCTCAAGATGGGATTTCTTTCCGATGACGGCAGTTTCTCCGGCCCATTCAACAGCGCCAAAGCAGAGTACCTCGCATTCCTCCGGGAATTTCCCACAGTCTACGAGACGCGCGTGGATCTCGGAACCTACCACGCTCTCCACGGGGAATACCCTCTTGCGTTGAAGGAGTACCAGAACGCCGTGAAACTCCGGCCCGAAAGGCCTGCGGCCTACTATTATCTCGGCGGCACCTATGCCAAGCTCGGCATGCTGGAAGAGGCCGTGGCATGCTTTCGCCAGACACTGGAAATCGATTCCCATTTCCGAAACACACAACAGCTGCTCGACCAGGTTCTGGCAGCGATCGGCAAGCAGAAACACTGATTCGTATTTTTCGTGGGATCAAATCCTGGTTGCGGCTGCCGCCGGCTTCGCGGATCAGCGAACCTCGAAAGGGGTGCGGGCAATGGTGCTGTGACCGCTCAGAACGTCGGTGATCGACAGCACGAGGTCGTGCTTGCCCGGGGAAACAGAGGTCAGCTGAACGATCCGGGCCACCGAAATCCGGTCCGCCGCGAGAATGACCCCGTTGGTGATGGGTCGATAGGACACGGGGAGCTTCCCCGGTTCTGCAAACCCGTACTTGATCTCAAGCACAGGCTTCTGCGACATCTGATCGAGTTGGAAGTTGTAGGCTTCCATATAGAAGGCGAAATCGTCAGAACGGCCGAAAATTCTATCCACCTGGGGCATCAGCTTGTAGGGTCCGAATATGTAGGGCAGCGCCGGATTCGGTGTCGAGGCTTCCAGTCCGTGCGCCAGCATGATGGAACTGGTCGCCAGACCACCCGGATCGCCGGCCGGTATTTCGATTCCGAAGGTCATGCTTCCCAGATTGCTGCTGACCGTGTCTTTCACAAGAAGCTCGACTTTGAAGCGCCCCGGCTGCAGCGGAAGCTTGCGTTGATAGGTGTGTTCCGCCATCGGCTGATTCGCGGGGTAGTCGATTACGACCTCGTCATCGAATTCGAAAACGCGCCGGTTGGCCACCGAGGTCACGAGGCCGTAGATCTGCAGCCGGCTGTGACGCAGCCCATCCATAAGGAGAAAGGAGATTTCGCCCGGGTCGAAGCTCATCGTGATCGGAACCATGAAGCTTTGCGAGTCGAGCCGGATGAAGTCGTAGGATGCCCGGAAGGGGAGAGCGTTGTAAATGACCCGGGAAGTGACCTTTTCCTTCAAGTCGGTGAAGCGGATGGGCGGAGGCGTGCTTATCTTCATCAGGAGTTGGGATTTCTCGAACGGCATGTCCTTGACCCGCTCGAACTCGATCCCCTGGTTGCGCGCCAGGCCGTCCTCACGAATCCGCTGCACGCGATCGAAGGATTTTTCCCCGTTTTTCAGCTCGGAGTCCGTGAATCCCATCCCGGGGACATGCAGGAATTCATCTTTGGCCTGCGGATCCATGGTGAGCCGGTACAGGTTTCCCCCGGCATCGTTGACGAACTCGAGTTCAATGTCCTCTCCCACTCCCTCGATGTAGCGGTAGCGCCAGATCTCGAAGGGATACACGGAGGTCCAGCCGCCGCCCTCGTGGGGTTTACGCTGATAGGATCCGCCCGCGGGATAACTCTCGATTTCGTCCGGTTTCCCGAAAGCGATATAGACCCAGCCGCGGTCCGTTTTCCATCCCGGGATTCCGGCCGCATAATGCTCGTTGGCATACTGGATGCGGCGATAGTGCTCCTCGCGATACTCGTTGTCCGGCGTGCGCGGATCCGTGTCGCGCCGCGCCCAGAATTGCTCGATGAAGTGATCGCGCTCGTCATCCATCGTCAGCGCCTGGAACACCGCGCGTTCCGCTTCCGTGATGATATAGACGACATCCTGCTCCAGCCATTTGCGGTAATAGTCGTTCGCCGCATCTTTTTTCTGAGGCGCCGGAGCCAGGAGGCAAAGCAAAAATAAGAATTGCGAAAGACTCATCATAAAATTGCTTCCACAAACCGCAGAGACGGCACGGAGGAACAAAACCCAGGCAGGGCAGCCGGGCGGCCTCCGCGGGCCGCCCGGAGCTGCACCTCCTGGTCAGAACAGAATCTTCAGTGCACCCTGAATGATGCGCGCATTTCCCGACGGCGGACTGATGATCCCGAAATTCCCCGAAGTCCGGTCCGAGGTCGGGTTGCCGAAGCGGGGGTGATTGAATGCGTTGAAAAATTCGAACCGGAACTGGATTTCGCCCTGTTCACCCAGCACCCGGTGCGGACGGAACGATTTGAAGATGCTTCCGTCCAATACCCAGGTTCTCGATCCGCGGAAGAAGTTCTGCGCCAACTGACCCGCGCTGCCGGCCGACGGATCGGTGAACATTTTGATCTCGTCCGCAGTCAGTGCGCGGAGGTTGCCTCCATCCCGGATGACCTTGGCGGTCATGCTGGGATCGCATCCCAGGCAGTCAGCGGTACTGGCGTCACCAACGGTCAACTTGTTGCGGCCGCTGCTGATGGTGAAGGGCGATCCGGTCGCCAGCGCCAATATGCCGTTCGCCTGCCAACCCCCGAGAACGCCCTCCAGAACCGGATGGAGCGTTTTCATCCAGCGCCTGCCGTTGCCGACCGGCAGATCCCAGATGAAATTGGAATTGATTACATGAGTGGCGTCAATGCCGGCGAGTCTCTTGTCCAGATACCGGTTTTCCAGGTCGCGATAGGCATCCCTCTGGGACTGACCGCCCTCATAGTCGGTGAGGCACTTGGAGAAGGTGTAGTTGAAATCAAACTGCAATCCGGATTGGAAACGCCTCGTTACCTCCACCTTCAACCCGTGGTAGGTGGAGTAGGAGTTGTTTCCGATCAGATAGGAAGTATTCATTTGAGGATTCGCCCGGAAAAAGTTCAGGGGAAGACCGGCTTTTTCCAGATACTGGGAACTGGCTCGCGACCGGTCGATGAAATTCGCAACCGTGGCCATGCTCCCGTTCCTCAGGTCCGAGCTGATGGAGTTTTTGTCGCCGCTTGACATCACGTTGTAGATCTGCCCGAAAACCCCTGTAGCCTCCCCGGTCATCGGATTGTTGTTGGCCAGGAGGTTTCGCTGAGCAGCCAGAAAGCCATTCAGGAAACCGTTTGATCGCAGCTGGAGCTGGTTTACATCGATCGCGCGCGGCATGCCGGTGGCCTTGTTCCCCACGTAGGATACTGCCAGGGCGGTGCCCCGGATGATTTCACGCTGCACGCGCATAGACCAGCTGGCCATGTAGGGTGTGTACAAATCCGGGTCATACACGTTCATGTTGCCGTTCCGGTCGTAGGCCTTGGGGCCGAAGGGCACACCAGGGTCGAAGTAACCGGTGCTGCTGTTGAACATGCTGGGGAGGGCAGTCAGCCGTGTTCCGGACTGGGCACTTAAAGTGCGGGTTGTGGACATCCCTTCCTGGTCAAAATCCACGAAGAGCGTCGTGGCCAGCCAAGTCCTGTCATAGGACATGCGGAAATTGCCGCTGATGCTCCACTTGCCCGAGCTGAATGGATCCCAGTTGAAACCGATATTGGGGGCGAAGTTGTTCCAGTCCGTTTTGGTGACCGACCTGCCGCCATCGGGAGCGATGCCGAGCTTCACCTCGCCACTCGGACCGGAGATGCCGTAAACGGCAGTTGCGGCATTGAGCGGGTAGCTGTAAACGCCGCCGGCTTCGAAATGGGGCGGCATAACCTCATATCGCACCCCGAGATTCAGGGTGAGGTTCGGACGAAACTTCCAGGTATCCTGGAAGAAGAAACTGTATTCACGGGACCGCCACCGGCGGTATTTCGTCTCGAACGGGGTGAAGGCGTCGGTCACGTTCGAGTGATAACTCTGTTGGATATCCCCGAGCGTCCCGGTCAGGTCATTGGTGAGCTGCGCCGCCCGCGTCCGGTCGGCATTGGCGAGACCCGTGATCGCCGGGACAGTGGCCGGATTGTTGGCGTTCGTCGTAGTGGCGACCGGAAAATAATAATCGTCTCCATATTTGACGTTCGAACGGTTAATACGGATGTCAACACCGCCCTTGAGACTGTGGGCGGACTTGACCCAGGTGCGTATTGTCCGAGATAGTAATCACCGGAGACGGGAAAAACTGCGGCAGGAAAATATCCTTTGGATGTCCGCGCGATGGGCTGCCCAAACCGGCGAAAATAACGATCCCCTCCGGCTTGTACCGATCCGGATCATCATTTTCAAAGGCGGAGCCGCGCTTGGTCGCCCCGACGCGGAATTCATTCAGCCACCTGGGAGTCAGTGTGGAATCCCACGCGACGATACCGGTCGGGTTCGGCTCCGCGTTCTGTTCCCGGTATCCGTTCAGCAGCAGCGTGCCCGGGCTGTCATATTTCATATAAGTATAGGTCACGGAGAGTCGTCTGACCCCGGGTCAGAGTGTAATCTCCTTTGATCACGATCTGGTTCTGAGTGTACGGATTCGTGGAAAGCATGCGATATCCCGCCGTGTTGAATCCGTCGCCGGTGTCGTAGTTGTTGGGATTCGGGAAACTGCCGACCAGCTTATCGAACAATCCCGATGAGTCCTTGCCCAGCCGCGTGGAATCCACGGTCAGGAGATTGATAGTGGCGATGTCCGAGTCGGGCACCTTCGGCACTCCGGTCAATGAATCCACCAGAGTGGTGGAGTTTGCGCCCTTCGTGTAGTAGCGGAATAGGCCGGAGTTTTTGAGGGTCGGAGTGTAAACCATGTAGTTCGGAGTCGCATCGGTTTTCTGCCGGATACCCTCATAGGTGAAGTGGAAAAAGGCCCGGTTTTTGATAACCGGCCCCCCGATGGAGCCGCCGAACTGGTTCCGGATATACGTTGGTTTCTCCAAGCTTTGCTTGTTGTTGGCAAAGGTGTTGGCGTTCAGGGCCCTGTTGCGGTGAAAATCGAAAACGCTGCCGTGAAACTCATTGGTTCCCGACCGGTAAACGAGCTGGATCTGAGCTCCACCTCCCCTGCCGTACTCCGCGGATGCGCTTGAAGTCACCACACGGTATTCGCCCACGGCCTCGATGGGCACTGCTGCGGTCGTGGATGTTGCCCCGGATCCCAGAATGGGCTCGGTGGCTCCAACTCCTTCCACGGTCACGTTCGCTGCCGTTCCGCGCGTGCCGTCGACCCTGCCGCCGCCGGTGAACCGATTCGTGCCGGGCTGCAGATAAAAGAGTTGCATGGGATCGCGGGCCACCAGAGGCAAAGATTCAATCTGCATGGTGCTTACCACCTTGCCGACGGAGGTGGAAATGGTGTCGATCACGGCAACCTGTGCGGTGACCGTGACTGTTTCGTTCGATCCTCCCGCCTCCAGCTTGATGTTTAATGTCGCGGTATCGCCGATTTCAAGGTGAACCCCCTGGTTGATGGATCTTTTGAATCCTGTCAATTCCGCCGTAACCGCGTAGTTGCCGGTCGGCAACCGGGGGAAGAGGTAAAATCCGATTTCGTTGCTGACCGCCTCGAACGTGATGTTGGTTCCCGTTTGCGTGGCGACAACCGTCACGCCGGGAACAACCGCGTCCGTCTGGTCTTTGATCACGCCCTCGAGGCGCGCCGTAGTCACCTGGGCAACCGCTGCCTGGCAGAGCAGAACGAATGCCAAGATGAACGCGAGCACAGCAATACGATTATTTCCGGACAGGCGACTCTTCATGGACCCCCCCTGTGAGGCGCCGCGCAGTCGCACCCGTGGAGAATCTGCACTCCCCCGCCTAATGATGCGGACTCGCGCGCTGCAGCGCGGCCAACCTGAGTAACAGTCTTTCAAATTCCGAGCGTTTGGATTCTTTTAAAGATGGGACTACTCTTAAGTCAGATCAAATCGGTTTGTCAAGGGAAATCCCGCAATCGGACGACAATAGGGAACATTGGGTGCGGAGCGGCGGATCCCATTTTCCTGCGTGCGCGGTCCCGCTCAGGCAGGGCGAGGCCAGGTGTCGCCAAGACTCCGCAGGCTTCGAAATCACGTGCCAGCACCAGGAATGGAGATGAAGTTCGCGGTTTCCGAGCCAATTCCCACCCGCAAATTCACCACCCGTCCCGGGTGTTTCCTTGATTTCCTTCGGCGCCGCGCCGCTTTTTTCTTGTGCTCCCGAACAGAAATGCTTATAAGCTTTCCAATAATGCCGGAAACTTCTTAACTAAAACAGAAGAAGCACTGATTCAGAAACCGCTCGATTTGGTCGGCAGTGTTGTTGGCGATCCGTTTGCGAATATTCCCTAGGAGAACATCATGGCAGCCCCACCTGTCCAGAGATTTCCAATGCGCACATCTCGCATCTTGTTTGGCGGCCTGCTTGCCGCGGCGCTTTTTCTCTCCCCCTTCCTCGGCCCCGGCGCTGTAGGGGCGACCGGCAGGTCGCCCGCCACCACTCAGCAGGCGGCCCCTGCTTCGGGAGCCGCCGATGGAAGCAAGGTACTCAACCTCGAGGATTACGGGCGATGGAATCGCATCGGCTCGACCGCAATCTCGAATGACGGCCGATGGATGTTGTACACGCTCACACCGAATGAAGGCGACCCGACGCTGCACGTGAAGGCGCTCGACGGCGACAAGACCTACACGGTCCCGCTTGGCGCGGCGCCTGGTGGCGCGGGGCGTGGCGGTGGCGGCGGTCGCGGCGGCGGTGGCGGCGGCAACGCGCCGCAGTTCTCCGACGACTCGCGCTGGGCCGCGCTTTTCGTGAATCCCCCCGGCGTGCCGGAGGGGGGCCGTGGCGGCCGCGGCCGCGGCGTCCCAGTTCCGACTCCGGGGGGGCGCGGCGCCGCGCCGACCGCGCAGACCCCGCCGACGCCCGGACATCTCGAACTGCTCAACCTCGCGACCGGCGAAAAGACCTCATTTCCGAACACGGCATCGTGGAGATTTTCCAACGGCTCCAAATGGATTGCGGTGCGCCTCAACAAGGCGCAGGCAGACTCGAAGTTCAACGGCGCCGATCTCATTTTGCACGACCTGTCGTCAGGTCTCGACCGCAACATCGGCAACGTCAATCAGTACGACTTCGACCACGAAGGAAAGTTGTTCGCCTACACCGTCGACGCCGCCGACCGGCTTGGCAACGGCGTCTACCTCCTCGACCCCGTTTCCGGTGAAACGCGGGCGCTGAACACCGCCGCCGCGGATTACGCGCAACTCGCATGGAGCGGCGAAGGCGCCAATCTCGCCGTCCTGCGCGGCGATAAGGTGAAGGGCATGAAGCAGAAGGAGAACGTGCTCCTCACCTGGAGCACGCTCGGCACACCCGCCATTAAGCCGTTTGTCTTCGAGCCGCCCAAGGACTCTTCCTTCCCGAAGATGATGGTCCTCAGCGAATACACCGCACCGCGCTGGAGCAAGGATGGCTCCCGCGTGTTCATCGGAATCAAGGAACAGGAGCCGGAGGTTCCCGAGGCCGATGCCATCAAGGCGAACGTGGATATCTGGCACTGGAAGGATACCACGCCCCAGTCGGTGCAGATCGTGCAGATCCAGCAGTTGCGCCAGGCGACGCTGCCGGCGGTCGTATTCGTGAGCACGGGCAAGTTCGTCAAGCTCGGCGACGAAGACATGAGCAACGTCACGATGGCTGCCAACTCGAACGTCGGCATCGGCCGCAACGATGCGACGTATCGTGGCGAAGTCGCGTGGGGCGGAAGCCGCGCCGATCTCTTCAAGGTTGACATCGGCACCGGCGCACGCACGCTGATCGAGAAGGCGCTCTCGCGCACCTACGGCACGTCGCCTGACTCGAAGTGGTTCCTGTATCTCAAAAACAAGCAGGTGCGCGCATTCAACCTCGAAACCGGCAACTCCGTGCTTATGGATGCGACGGCGGTTCCAGGCAAGAGCTACGTGAACGAAGACGACGACCACGCCTACGAGAAGCCCATCTGGGGCCTCGGCGGCTGGTCGAAAGACGGAAAAGCCGTGCTGCTCTATGATAAGTATGACGTCTGGCAGACGCCGCTCGACGGCGGGAAGGCGGTGAACCTGACCACCGGCGTCGGCAGCGCGCAGCAGATCCAGTTCCGGGTCGTGCGCTTCGACGCGCCCGGCGGCGGCGGACGCGGCGGGCGCGGAGGCGGCGCCGGCGGGGCCGCCGAGGAAGACAGCGGCATCGACCTCTCGAAACCCGTCACGCTCTCGGCGTACGGCGACCGCACCAAGAAGTACGGATACTGGCAGGTGACGGCCGGCCAGGCGCCGCAGCCGGTCATCTGGGCCGACAAGAACATCGGCGGCGTCGTGAAGGCGAAGGACACCGATAACATCCTCTTCACACAACAGGACTACAACGAATTCCCCGATTACTGGGTGAGCACCACGTCGTTCACAGCGCCGAAGAAAATGACCGACGCGAATCCGTTCCTCAAGGAATACGCCTGGTCACCCGGCAAAGTCCTGATCGACTACACGACATCGAAGGGACAAAAGCTCCAGGGGACTCTCATGCTCCCCGCGGGCTACGAGCCGGGCAAGAAATATCCGATGCTCGTCGAGTTCTACGAGATCATGTCGAACACACATCACAACTTCTCGACGCCGGGATACAGCAACAGCCCGCAACTCTCGACTTACGCGAGCAACGGCTACCTCGTGTTCCAGCCCGACATGGTATACGAGATCGGGAGGCCCGGCACGTCGGCCGTGGACTGCATGACGAGCGCGGTGAAGAAGGTGATCGAGCTCGGTTATGCCGATCCGAAGCGCATCGGGCTGCACGGCCACAGCTGGAGCGGATACCAGTCGTCGTATATCGTGACGCAGACCGACATGTTCGCCGCCGTCGTTACCGGCGCGCCGCCCACCAATCTCCTCAGCTTCTATAACGAGCTGTACAAGAGCAGCGGCACGGTGCAGCAGGGCATTACGACCGTCGGGCAAGTGCGCATGGGCGCCGACGTCACGCCGTGGAACGCGACCAGGCTCTACGAGGAGCAGTCGCCGATCTTCAACGTGACGAAGATCAAGACGCCGTTCATGATCCTTCAGGGGATGGAAGACGGCGCCGTCGACTACGTCGAAGGACTCCAGTTCTTCAACGCCGCCCGGGTCAACGGGAAGCAGGTGATCCTGCTGTCCTATCCCGGCGAAGCGCACAACCTTACCAACCGTGACAACCAGAAGGACTTTACGATCCGCATGAAACAGTTCTTCGACCACTACCTGCTGGGCAAGCCGGCGCCGCAGTGGATAACGGACGGCCTGCCGCAGGTCAAGAAAGGCAGTCCGATTAAATAGAGGATCCAGGAGCGAGGGGACGGGAAGCCCGCGGGCCGATCGGGCTCGCGGGCTTCGTTTTTTGGCCGAAGGCCGACGTACATCTGAAGTGTGTAATGGAGGAAATGAAGATCGGGGACGTTCTGCCATATCCGCAAGACGCTTCCGCAGGGCGATGCCCGGTGGAAGCGGCAGAAATGAGTGAACGTCCCCGATCTCCCTCCCCGATCTCCCCGATCTCCCCGATCTTAAGATTTCGGAAATAATCAAACGGGATTGCCCGAATTGGTGTAGAATTAATCTTCTCTTAAATTTGGCGGCCGGTGGCAACTCGGAGGTTCATCCACCGTATATTCTCACGGCAGCCGGTTTGACGATATGCCCAGGCGCCGATCTGCAGTGAATCCTCCAGGATCCTGCGGCCGTTAGCCGCTCAGTGATCAACTCATGAGACTTGATGCGGTCCCCGCTCCGGCAGTCGCCACAACATTATTTGATATAGAAACTGCATTTCTTAATCACATAGCTGCCGTTGCCTTCCGATATGTGGGATGGTGGGGGATTCATGGACCGCTATCGTATTGTCATTGCCGATGACCACGCGCTGTTTCGCCACGGATTGATCAGCATTCTTTCCGAGCGGCCCGACCTGGAAGTGGTGGGTGAGGCCAAGGATGGGTTGGACCTGCTCGAACTCCTGAGGAAGGTGCGCCCCCACGCGATCATTCTCGACATCTCCATGCCTCATCTCCGGGGCATCGAGGCTATTCATGAGGTCAAGAGATCCCATCCGGACGTGAAGGTGCTGATTCTCACCATGCACAAGGATTCAGAGTATCTGTCCCAGGCAGTGTCCGCGGGCGCCGACGGCTATCTGCTCAAGGACGATGTGGCCAGTGATCTTTTTTTTGCCATCGATGCGATTCGGAGGGGCGAGATTTACCTTTCGCGCCTGGTTGCCGAGGAGGCCCGGCAGTACTGGGCGCAGATGCTTCGTGGCGTGCGTCCGGACGGGATCTCGGATCCGCTGACGGTACGGGAGCGGGAGGTGCTGAAGCTGATCGTGGAAGGCAAAACCAGCAAGGAAATCGGAAAACTCCTGTTCATCAGCTATCGCACCGTCGAGCGTCACCGCGCCAATATCATGGAAAAGCTCAACCTGAAAAAGACTGCCGACCTGGTCAGGTATGCGATCCAGAAGTGCTGCGTCTGAAACCGGCAATCTCCCGGCCAGCCCGCATCACCACCGGGAACTCCAGCCTGATCCGATAACCACAGATACAGGTAGAACGCCCTTCCCGGTTCCTGCGCTTTCCAGCCCACCCAGGCCAGCCTCGAGCTTTTGTCCCCCAATTTGGCTTTCGGGTCGGTTGGCTATGAAACAGCAGATCAGGCGGGAGAAATGCCCCCGTTCCAGGGCCAGTCGTGATTTTCGGAGCAGCTCCTCATGCGCCTGTGGCGCAACCGGTGATGCATGAAAATGTTTTGTGCTCTCATCGCGCGTTCTCTGCGCCGCCCTTTCAGGGCTGTTGCCAGCTCTCCCGTTTTCCCAGGGCTCACGCCCTGGGCTTTGTTGCACCATCCCTTCGGGATTATGGCAGTCGTGAACTGCCTGACCCTTCGGGATTGTTGCAGTCGTGAACTGCCTGACCCTTCGGGATTGTTGCAGTCATAAACTGCCTGACTCTTCAGGATTGTTGCAGTCATAAACTGCCTGACTCTTCAGGATTGTTGCGGTCGTGAGCGGCTAAGCCCTGAAAGGGCGCAATAGCACAGCCCAGGGCGTAAGCCCTGGGTTAAGGTGCCGAGATTTCAAGCCCTGAAAGGGCGGCACAGGGATGGAAGAGTGAATTGGCGCCACATTCGGTCTTATTTTCGGAGCAGGGGGAGAGCACGCCATGCGGAACTCCATCTTTGAAGAAATGGGGGTTTCTACGTATTGATCAGGATTGGCAGAATGATATGGTCGTATCGGGAAGATACCAGGCCGGCAAGCAGGAACGGGATCGCGGACTCGGAGTGCTCTGGTGAGAATCCTCGAGTCCGGGGGCGCTTACCGATGCCGAAGGGGAGCCACAGCATGGCGTTTCCCCGCGGAACGAATTATCCTATTGTGCTTGTGCCTCCCGGCTTCTAAGGGGCATGCTGGGACCTCGCGCGATCCTGCCCGGATATGAGAGCCGCATGCGGCGGCCCGCTCAGAATCCGGCTGCCTGGTATCATAAGGGCACGGTCACGGAGTTGATAAATGTCGCACGGATCCACTGATTCGCGTGTACGAGGTCTAATCGGCTATGGAGCGGCGCTGGCCTCCATAGCGATCGCGCTGCTCCTGTACCGGCTGCTGGAGCCGCATCTCGGCGAGGGACAGGCGCCGTACATCACCCTCTTCCCCGCCGTGGTGTTTGTCTCGATCCGGTTCGGCCTCGGGCCGGGCCTGCTGGCGACCGCTCTCGGCGCGCTGACGGCGGTGCTCTTCATTCTCTCTCCTCAAGGCCGGTTGGAGTTGCAGTCCACGGCAGCAGCGGTCACCACGGCGGTCTTCTCGGCCATGGGAATTTTTCTCAGCATCCTCGCGGAGCGTAACCGCCGTTTGCGGTTGAATCTGGCGGCCGGCGAGCAGGAGCTTGCCCTGCATCGAAGCATGGAGGCGTTGCGCGAAAAGGAAGAGCGCTACCAGGCTCTGTTCGACACCATGACCGAGGGTTTTGCTCTTCACGAGATCATAACCGACGAACAGGGGCGGCCGTGCGATTACCGTTTCCTGGAGGTGAACCCGGCCTTTGAACGCCTGTCAGGAATGAAGCGGGAAGATGTCCTCGGGAAGCGCGTGCTCGAGATATTACCCGGGATCGAACCTTATTGGATCGAGGAATACGGCAAGGTGGCCCTCACCGGAGAGGCGACCCATATCGAAAACTTCGCGGCCAGACTGAACCGCTGGTTTGAAGTGTTTGCCTATCGCCCGGCTCCGGGGCGGTTTGCCGTTGTGTTCAGCGACATCACCAGGCGCAAGCAGGCGGAGACGGCGCTGAGCCAAAGTCAGAAGGACCTGGACCGCGCCCAGGCCGTGGGACAGATCGGCAGCTGGCGTCTGGATGTCGGCCGGAATGTACTCACCTGGTCCGATGAAAACCACCGTATCTTCGGTATCCCCAAAGGTACTCCTCTGACGTATGAAACCTTCCTGGAGATCATTCATCCCGATGATCGCGAGTATGTGGACACAAAGTGGAAAGCGGGGCTGGCCGGCGAGCCCTATGACGTCGAGCACCGGATCTGCGCCGACGGCAGGGTGAAGTGGGTGCGCGAGAAAGCCCACCTGGAGTTTGATCCCGCGGGAGGCCTGCAGGGCGGATTCGGAACCACGCAGGACATCACGGAGCGCAAACATGCCGAGGAAGCCTTGCGGCGAATGAACGAAACGCTCGAGCTGCGGGTGGCCGAACGAACGAATGAACTGCTCAAGAGTGTTGCCCAGGTGCAGGCCGAGCGGCGCCGCTTTCACGAGGTCCTCGACGCCCTGCCGGTCTATGTCGCGCTTCTGACTCCCGATTACCATATCCCCTTCGCCAATAAGTTTTTCGAGAGCCGCTTCGGCAAAAACGACGGCCGGTGCTGCTACCAGTGCCTGTTCCAGCGCGCTGAGCCTTGTGAAAACTGCCAGACCTTCAACGCGCTCGAAGCCAACAAATCCCACCGCTGGGAATGGGCCGGGCCGGACGGCCAACAATACGACGTTCACGATTTTCCCTTTGAGGATATCGACGGCTCCCGGATGATCATGGAGGTGGGCCTGGACATCACCGAGCGCCGCAGAAGCGAGCGCTCCCTGATCGAGCGGACGGCCGAGGTCCAGCGTCTGGCCGACCAGCTGAGGGCCCTGGCCGCCGACCTGTCCCGGGTGGAGCAGCGGGAACGCAAGCGCCTGTCCAAGGTGCTGCACGATCATGTCCAGCAACTCCTGGTGGCGGCCCGGATCCAGGTGAGCTTTCTGAAGCGGGACAGCAATCCGGAACGTATCCGCGCCGCGGCCCAGGGGGTGGACGGCATTCTTCGGGAGGCGCTGGATGCGTCGCGTTCCTTGACCGTCGAACTGAGTCCCCCCGTACTCGATCAAAAGGGCCTGAACGGCGCCTTGGCCTGGCTTGCCTCGCGTACGCTGGAAAAGCATCAATTCAAGGTAATCCTGCGTGCGGACAACCGGGCGGAGCCTGCCGACGAAGAGACGCGGATCCTGCTTTTCGAATGCGCGCGCGAGCTGCTCTTCAATGCCGTAAAACACGCGGGGGTGGCGGAAGCCTATGTCGCGCTGTTGCGGACAAAAGAGAACAGCATCAAGCTGATGATTCGCGACGAGGGCCGGGGATTCGATGCCGATCTGCTGAAAAAAAGACGCGCCGACGAGGCCACCTTCGGCCTCTTCAGCATCCAGCAGCGGCTGGCTCATATCGGGGGCGAAATGGAAATCGTGACCTGCCCCGACCGAGGCACCCGCATTTCGATCACCGTTCCACAGCAACCCGCCCCGGGCGCGGAACTGCCTGAAACCGACGCGGGTCGGAGAGACCCGGCAACCAGGTTAAAAGTGCTCGACCGGGCGGCCGCTCACCGCGTCCTGGTTGTTGACGATCATAAGATCATGCGCGAGGGGCTGGCCGAACTGTTGCAGATCGAACCGGATATCGAAATCGTCGGCCAGGCCGCAGACGGCCCCCAGGCCATCGAACTGGCCGATCGGCTGCAACCCGACGTCATAATCATGGATA
Source organism: Terriglobia bacterium (assembly GCA_963824985.1). Taxonomy (GTDB): domain Bacteria; phylum Acidobacteriota; class UBA6911; order UBA6911; family UBA6911; genus JAFNAG01. Next base: position 80,486 of record CAWGRQ010000024.1, on the reverse strand, counting down.
TCAATCTCTCTGAAATGAGCGGCGTAGAAGCCACCAGGCGGATCCTCGCCAAAAATCCAAGAATTAAGGTCATAGGATTATCCATGCATGCGCAGGCGGACCTCGCGGGCGCCATGCGCGAAGCCGGCGCGTCCGCCTACCTGAGTAAAGGAGGCCCTGCCGAGGATCTGGTTGCCGCCATCCGGCAGATCTGCGCGGTGCAAAAGATCGGGATCCCTTTGAATTTTCAGGAAATGAGCTGAGGCGGATTCACTCGCCTGGTTCGTGCCGGCGACTTGGGTAAAAACACCCACCTGCAATTGAGTGTTTCTGCAAATAGACATACAGAAAAATTAAAGCGAGACTGTGACCCTGATCAAAAGGCTCTCAGAAGTGAACGTGGTTCCACGGGCGGGAGGGGCGTGACCCGCAGCGTGCCAGGTTAAATGAATGCGCATGAGAGTGGCAGAACAATCCTCAAATGGTCTGTGTGTGTCCCTGCCCGGATGAACACCGGCGCCGGGCACGGGCCTGCGAATCTGTCTGGTTTGTTAAGCTGTAACATCAAACCAACTCCCAGGGAGAGGGAATTATGGATAACAAAGTCAAGAATGACACAACTGGCAAGAAGGTCACCCGGCGGGATTTCGTCAAGACCGCTGCCGTCGCCGGAACGGTCCTGGCCGCGTACAGGATGCCGGTCCGGAGCGCGTTGGCGCGACAAATGGGGGGGCTGGTTATCTATAACAGCCCGAATCTGACTCTGTTCCAGACGGCGCTGCGCGGAGTAACGGGCGCCACGGGCATACCCGTCGCCAAGACCGATGGCAATCGATATTGGAGGCTGGGGACGGTCCAGCGTTTCAAGCCCTTGATCGGCCAGTACACTACTGCGGTGCACTACGCGATCAACATCCAGCAGTTTCAGGACGTGCTTCATCCCGCCCTGGCTTCCGCCGGCGGAACAGTTCTCTGGGGCTACCATCCCAACAATGTCCTCGTCGGCAGCAGCTCCCCCAGGCACCTCGGCGGCATCATCGTCGGGCGCAGGGGACAGCCGGTTCAGATCACGTTCCGGAACAACCTCCCGATGACCCCCCCTCACATCCTGCCGATAGACACCAGCATCGCGGGGGCCAATGCGGCCCATAACCGGGTCGCGGTCCACTTTCACGGCGGTTTCGTCCCCTGGATCAGTGACGGAGGCCCGCACGATTGGTGGACTCCGGACGGGCAGCACGGGTTGAGCTTCCTCAACAACGCCGTCCTGAATCCCAAGACCCTGCTGAACCCGGGAGCCGCCCTGAACGAGGCGGACTACTATTACCCCAACGACCAGAGCGCGCGTTTCGGCTGGTATCACGATCACGCGTGGGGCATCACGAGACTCAACGCCTATGCAGGCATCGCTACCGCTTACATCATCCGCGATGCCTTCGAAGACTTCCTGGTGGCTAGCAAGGGTCTTCCCAATTACATCGAGGCGGGCGGGCCGGAGATTCCGCTGGTCATCCAGGACAAGATCTTCTTTGACAGCGCGAATCCGGATACAGCCTATCCCGGGAACCAAACCCACGGCGCATTGTGGTATCCGTACCTCTACAATCCGGCGGACCTTGGCGATTTGCCTCCGAATCCATTGCCTCCAATCTCGGCGGTTCCGGAAATGTTCGGCGACACGATGCTGGTGAACGGGACGGTCTTTCCTACGGTAAGCCTGGAAGCACGCCGCTACCGCTTCCGCATTCTGAATGCCTGCCAGGCCCGGTTTCTCAACCTCCAGCTTTTAAAGGCCGATTTATCGGCCGACGGGGTTACGATTGATAATGGGGTGGCTACCAATGCCGCGGGACCGGACTTCCTGGTAATCGGGACCGAGGGGGGATTCCTGCCGAAGGCCGCGCTTGTGCCTTCCAATGTCCCCTTTGATCCCGCATCTTTGGTGAATGGCGATATTTCGATTTTTCCCTCCAACCCTTCGGCGAGCCTTCTCACCGCTCCGGCCGAACGATGGGACCTGATCGTCAATTTCGCCGGGCTGGCTGGGCAGAGCTTCATCCTGTACAACGACGCACCCTCTCCGTTCCCCGGCGGCGGCGCGGATACCGACTATTACTTCGAGAATCCCGACAACGCCCTGACTCCGGATGAGGCTAAGGGGCCTTGCACCCGCGTGCTGATGCGATTCGACATCGGGCCGGCGGCTGCCGCAGATGGAGCGCTGGGAATCGCCGACAACACCGATCTCATGGCATTGGCGGCGGGCAATGGGCTGACCTGGAACGACCCGCTCCTTGCCCCCGTGAACGGCGATGCAACCCTGCCAACGGGCGTGCCGGTTCGCTACCTCACGCTGAATGAGGTCTTCGACCAGTATGGCCGTCTGATCCAGATGGTCGGCACAAACATCCCGCCCGGGCCGGGTCCGGATTACGGCCGCGAATACATGGCCGACCCGACGGAGGTCGTGGGCGCCGGCCAGACCGAGATCTGGGAGATCGCCAACCTGACCGGTGATGTGCACCCGATGCACTTCCACCTGGTCAACACCCAAATCATCAACCGCCAGTACTTCGATGCGTATAACGGCGGGGTGCCCAACTTCGGCGCTAACCCGCCCGTTCTTCCGCCCCCGACCGAACTGGGCTGGAAGGAAACGGTCAAGATGTACCCCAACACGGTGACGCGCGTGATCATGAAGTTCATTCTTCCCAGTGTGCCCTTCCAGATTCCCGACAGTCCGAGAACGGGCGGCCACGAATACGTGTGGCACTGCCACATTCTCGAACATGAAGAGCACGACATGATGCGTCCGCTCATAGTGATGGAAAAGTTGTCGGTCTCGCCGTCTGTCGGGACAATCCTCTCCCGGTTGGGCGGCAAGATCACCTATAAGGTCAAGAACGCCATCGGGAACATCGTGGTTGCCCAGACCGGGCTCCCGGATCCGAATTGGCTGACCGTGGACACCCTGAACAGTACGTTCACGGTAACCGTGCCGAAGAATCCGAAGATGCCGAGACCGGGGGTGACGGTCACGTTCGCGGTTACCGATACGAGTTGGCGGCCTGCGGACCAGAGGACCGACACTGCGAAGCTCATCATCACCAACCTCCTTTAGTGAGGTGGTGGCGCCGCATCGAGGCTGCCGGCAGCGGCAGTCTCGTTGAACAAGGCGCAGTAATCCGTACCTATCGCCCCGGCGCTTCGGCGCCGGGGCCTTTGTTCCCAGGTACGGTTTCATTGATCCCCTGGCCAGTCGGGTGAGTTCCTCACAGGTCGCTGGCACAAAATTAGCGGCCCCCTTTGTTTCTGTTTTCATTGTCGTCTCTATGCTCTAATAGCCGTTGCCATGAAAACTCACTACAAGGTCTTTCTTGCCCTTTTTGTCCTCACCGCGGCCTTCCTGTCGGGGACCTGGTATGCCTCGCGCAATTCAGCGGGCGGCGCCGCGCCCGCAGCCCGGAAGATCCTCCGCTACATCTGCCCCATGCATCCCCAGTACGTCTCGGATCATCCGGGAGAGTGTCCCTCGTGTGGCATGCGCCTCGAACCGGTCTACAGTAACGGCAGCGGTGATGAGGCGGGCGCCGAAGCCCGGATGCCTGCAGGCACGGTCCAGATCGACCCGGAGCGGCAGCAGCTGATCGGGCTGCGCATCGGGCGCGCCGAGGTGACGAGCGGGGCGAGAACCATCCGCATACTCGGCCGGGTGGCGCCGGACGAGACCCGGATCTACCGGCTGACCGCCTCAGTCGACGGCTGGATCGTGGAAGCAATGCCCAACACCGTCGGCAGCCTGGTGAAGAAGAACGAGATTCTGGCATCCTTCTATAGCCCCGAGTTCCTGGGCTCAGAACAGGCCTATATCTATGCACTGAACTCCCTGGCCCGGTTTCAGGCATCCGGCAACGAGACCAACCAGCAGATCCAGCTCACGAAGGCGAATCTGCAGCAGTACACCGACACGCTCCGGAACCAGGGGATGAGCGACCTGCAAATCGAGGAAATCGGCAGCGAGCGGAAGCTGACCCAGAAAATCTATATCGTCGCTCCCTCCGCCGGGTTTGTGCTGCTGAGGGAGGTGTCGCCCGGGCTGCGTTTCGTCCGGGGGACGGAGCTGTACCGCATCGCGGACCTGCGCCGTGTCTGGATCCTGGCCGACCTGTTTGAGAAGGAAGCGGAATTCGTCCGCCCCGGCCTGAAGGCGGAGGTCCGGTCATCCCAGAACCCGGCGCGCGTGTTCCAGGCCCGTGTCAGTAACGTCCTGCCGCAGTTCGATCCGGCGACGCGAACGCTCAAGGCGCGGCTCGAGGTCGACAATCCCGACTTCGTGCTCCGGCCCGAGATGTTCGTCGATGTCGAGTTCCCGGTGGATCTGCCCCCCTCGCTCGCCGTCCCGGTGGACGCGGTCATCGACACCGGCTTGCGCAAGACGGTTTTCATCGATCGCGGCAACGGCTATTTCGAGCCGCGCCCGGTTGAAACCGGGTGGCGCTTCGGTTCCCAGATCGAGATCGTCAAAGGGCTCATGGAAGGCGAGCGCCTGGTGGTTTCGAGTACCTTCCTGGTCGATTCCGAAAGCCGCATGAAAGCGGCGGCCGCGGGCATCTTCGGGACGCCGCGCAAGGATCCCGTGTGCGGCATGGACGTCGACGAGAGCAGGGCGAAGGCGGCAGGGAGGACCAGCGAATTCAGGGGGGAGATCTACTACTTTTGCTCTGATAAATGCAAGGAGGACTTCGACAAGGCCCCGGGGAAATATGCCTCGATGCCTCCCGCCGCGGGCGCCGCCAGGGGAAAGGCGATGCCCGACATGCAAAAAGATCCCGTCTGCGGGATGGATGTAAGGGCAAACGAGGCCAAAGCCACAGGGCGAACGAGCGTCTATAAAGGAACCGTCTATTATTTCTGCTCCGACGCCTGCAAACAGGACTTCGACAAGAATCCCGAGAAACATCTCAAAAAAGACCCGGTCATTGCCGGGAGGCAGAGGCCTTGAAAACGGCATCCAGTTCCGCAGGTTTATCCCCTGCGCCGATGATTTCAATCGCCGGTTCTGAAGCCGCGCCCACGGCCCCTGTCAGATTGGGACATTGCCGCTGATATGATCAACCGAATCATCGAGTATTCGGCCAAGAATCCGCTGATCGTTTTCCTGCTGGTCGGCGCGGCATGCCTGGCGGGCTGGTATTCGATGATGAACCTGCCTCTGGATGCCATCCCGGATCTGAGCGATACCCAGGTGATCGTCTACTCGCGCTGGGACCGAAGCCCGGACATCGTGGAAGACCAGGTTACCTACCCGATCGTCACGGCGATGTTGGGGGGACCGAAGGTAAGGGCGGTACGCGGTTTTTCCGATTTCGGCTACTCCTATGTCTATGTCATCTTCGAAGACGGCACCGACATCTATTGGGCGCGTTCGCGCACTCTCGAGTATTTATCCGGCGTGCTGCCGCGTCTGCCGCAGGGGGTGCAGACCGAAATCGGCCCCGATGCTACCGGTCTCGGCTGGGTGTATCAATATGTGCTGACCGACACCTCCGGCACACAGACGCTCGCCGACATGCGCGCCTACCAGGACTGGTACCTGCGCTATTACCTGAAGTCCGTGCCGGGGGTGGCCGAGGTGGCACCCATCGGCGGCTTCGGCAGGCAGTTCCAGGTCAATATCGACCCGAACCGGCTGCAGGCCTATGGCATCCCAATCGCGCGCGTCGTCGAGGCGGTGCGGGGCGGGAACAACGACGCCGGCGGACGGCTCATCGAGTTCGGCGGCACAGAATACATGGTGCGCGGCCACGGCTATGCGCGCTCGATTCAGGACATCGAAAACATCGCCATTACGGCCAGCGAAAACGGAACTCCGATCCGCGTCAAGAACATCGGCGAAGTCGTCATGGGGCCCGACATCCGGCGCGGCGTATCGGATCTCGACGGCACCGGGGAAGCAGTCTCCGGGATCATAGTGATGCGCCAGGGGGAAAACGCTCTCGACGTCATCGACCGGGTGAGGGCAAAGATCAAACAGATCGAACCCGGGCTGCCCACCGGCGTGAAGATCGTTCCGGTTTACGACCGGTCCGAATTGATCCGCAGCGCGATCAGCAACGTCAAATGGACCATCGCCGAGGTGATCATTACCGTTGTCCTGGTGATCCTGCTTTTCCTCTGGCATATTCCGAGCGCTGCGATCCCGGTCCTGACGATTCCGATCGCCATCCTGATTTCGTTCATCCCGTTTCGCGCTCTCGGCATCACGGCCAACATCATGTCGCTGGCCGGAATTGCGATTGCCATCGGCGCGCTCGTCGATGCCGCCATTGTGGTTGTGGAGCAAACCCATAAGAAACTCGAGCAATGGGAAGCCACCGGCAGCAAGGAGTCGTATCAGGACGTGGTGATCAATGCGGTGAAGGAGGTCGGCGGGCCCAGCTTCTTTGCCCTCCTGGTCATTGCGGTCTCCTTCATCCCGGTCCTGACCCTCGAGGCACAGGAAGGCCGGCTGTTCAAACCGCTTGCCTATACGAAAAACCTGTCGATGATCGTTGCGGCCGTGCTTGCGATCACGCTGGATCCGGCGTTGCGGCTGTTCCTTACCCATCTGCGCAGCTTCAACTTCCGCCCGTTCTGGCTGTGCCGCGCCACGAATGCGATCGTGGTCGGCAGAATCCGGAACGAGGACACACACCCTGTCAGCCGGGCGTTAATAAGGGTGTATGATCCCGCCGTCGCCTGGACCCTGCGCAGGAAGTGGTGGGTGATCGGCGGGTCTGTGTGTCTCATGCTGGCCACCGTTCCGGTTTTCCTGAGGCTCGGCAACGAGTTCATGCCGCCGCTCGACGAGGGGGCACTGTTTTACATGCCCTCCACTATGCCTGGAATTTCCATTGGTGAAGCGCAGAGGCTGCTGCAGGTCACCGATCGCATCATCAAGCGGTTCCCCGAGGTTGACCGGGTGCTCGGCAAGGCAGGCCGAGCCGAAACATCGACGGATCCCGCGCCGCTATCCATGCTCGAGACCATCATTACGCTACGGCCCAAGAGTGAATGGCGAAAGGTCGACACCTGGTATTCCGGGTGGGCGCCGGGCTGGCTGCGCGCAGTTTTTCGGCATATCACGCCGGACCACATTTCCCAGGAAGAACTGGTCAACCAGCTGAATGAGGCACTGAAGATCCCCGGCGTATCGAATGCCTGGACCATGCCGATCAAGGCGCGCATTGACATGCTGTCGACGGGCATGCGTACGCCTGTCGGCATCAAGGTTTCCGGGGCCGATCTCAAAGTTGTCGGCGAGATCGGGGCGCAAATCGAATCCCTGCTCCCTCAGGTACAGGGCACGCGAAATGTCTTCGCCGAGCGCTCGGGGGATGGGTACTTCATGGATTTCAAGTGGAATCGTGACGAGCTGGCCCGCTACGGTCTGAGCGTGGATGAGGCGCAGGCCGCGGTCCAAAACGCCATCGGCGGCGAAAACGTCAGCGTCATGATCCAGGGCCGCGAGCGCTATCCCGTGAATGTCCGTTACATGCGCGACTTCCGGAGCGACGCCGGCGCGCTCGCGCGCGTCCTGGTGCCGGCCTCGGGCGGGCAAAGACAAATCCCGCTCGGGCAATTGGCGACGATTACGGCTGCCGTCGGACCCGCCATGATCCGCAATGAGGATGGACTCCTGACCGGCTATGTTTTTATTGACGTCAGCGGCCGTGATCTTCAGAGCTACGTCGAGGAAGGGCAGCGCCTGCTCAACCAGAATGTCAAACTTCCCCCCGGGTATGCGCTCCTGTGGAGCGGGCAGTGGGAAGCAATGCAGCGCGTCAAAGAGCGTCTTCTGTTCGTGTTGCCGCTGACGCTTTTTTTGATCGTGATCCTGCTCTACCTGAACACAAGGTCGTTTACGAAAGTCAGCATCGTGCTGCTCGCGGTGCCCTTCTCCGCTATTGGCGCCATTTGGTTCCTTTACCTGCTCGGGTACAACATGAGCGTGGGCGTGTGGGTGGGGTTGATTGCGCTGCTGGGCGTTGATGCCGAGACCGGCGTGTTCATGCTGCTCTACCTGGACCTGGCTTACGAGCGCGCCAGGGAACAAGGCCGGCTGCGCAATCTGGACGAATTACGTCTCGCGATCCGCGAGGGCGCTGCCAAGAGAATCCGGCCGAAGTTCATGACGATGGCGACGGATTTTATCGGGCTGGTGCCGATCCTGTGGGCGGTCGGTACCGGATCGGACGTCATGAAACGGATCGCCGCGCCGTTGATCGGCGGCGTGTTTACATCGTTTCTGCTCGAGCTGCTGGTCTACCCGGCGATCTACGAAATCTGGAAATGGAATCTCGAGGTGAAGAGGCAGAAGTTTTCAACTTAGGGTTCGCGCAGAAATAGATTTGCATTGTGGCGCGAGCGCCGTCGCACCTGCCCGGCCGCCGCCGCGCCCTGTCTGCAAGCTGGAGAGCCGGCAGCAGAATGTGAAGTTATTTTTGCGCGAGCCCTTAGGAGCGTGGCCGTCCCCGTCCGCGCCGGTTCTGGAGATTGCAGACCCGCGCTTCGTGGACCCCAAAGGAGCTGTCATGACCAAGCGACGCCTCGCCATCTGCATTTTGGGACTGGCTCTGGGAATCTCGGCATTTGCCCTCCAGGGGGAGGCCGTCAATGGCGGCTATACCCTCCTGGCCTGGAACAATCTGGGCATGCACTGTATGGACTCCGATTATTCCGTCTTTTCCATCCTGCCCCCCTACAACGTCATCAATGCCCAGCTGATCGATGCGAACGGCCGGCTGGTGCGCACTGCCGGGATCACGGTCACCTACGAGGCGATTGAAGACCTCGACGGCTCGATTAACGCAACCTCGACCGACAAGACCAACTTCTGGCAGTTTGTCGGCGCGCTTTTCGGGGCTTCACTGGCTGTGGATTATGGGCTGGCGGGATACAACATGCCCGGCGCAGGGAACGCGCCCCAGTCCATGACTTTTAGTTCGGCCTCCCAGCAATTCGTCGCGGAAGGCATTCCGCTGACTCCCTATGACGACGCGGGGAGGAAGAACTTCTACCCCATGATGCACCTGGTGGCGCGCGACAGTCTGAATAGAATCCTGGCCGCTACCGACATCGTTCTTCCTGTCTCGGATGAGATGGACTGCCGCGCCTGCCACGCTTCCGACACCTCCCCCGCCGCGCGGCCTGAAAACGGCTGGGTTTACGATCCCATTCCCGAGCGCGACTACCGGCTCAATATCCTGCTGCGTCACGACCAGAATCTGCGCGCGTTTCCCGGCTACCAGACCATTCTTGCCGCTGCCGGCTACTCCCCGCAAGGGCTGTATGCGACCGTGGTCGACCTCCGCAAGCCGATCCTCTGCGCCGGCTGCCATGCCTCCAACGCGCTGAACACGGTCGGAGCCGCAGGAGTGCCGCCGCTGACGCAGGCAGTGCACGCGCTGCACGCCCATGTAACGGATCCGATTAACGGGGAGACCCTGGACAGCAACACGAATCGCGCCGGCTGCTACCGATGCCATCCCGGATCGGCAACCCGGTGCCTGCGGGGGGCGATGGGGAGCGCCGTGGCGCCCGACGGCTCCCTGGCAATCCAGTGCCAGGATTGCCACGGGGGGATGAGCGCGGTCGGCGCGGCGGGTCGCCAGGGATGGCTGGAAGAGCCGACCTGTCAAAACTGCCATACGGGAACCGCCGTTCAGAACAGCGGGCAGATCCGCTACACGTCCGCCTTCGACACGAACGGCAAACAGCGAGTGCCGGCGAGCAACACCTTTGCCACCAACCCGAACATGCCGGGAGCCGGGCTGTCCCTGTATCGTTTTTCGACAGGCCATGGCGGGCTGCAGTGTGAGGCATGCCACGGCGCCACGCATGCGGAGTATGCATCACTCGACCGGAACGATAACATCCAGAGCCTGCACGTTCAGGGGCACGTGGGGATGATTTCCGATTGCTTCGCCTGCCATAACACGCAGCCCAATACGATCAACGGCGGGCCTCACGGCATGCATCCGGTCGGCCAGCAGTGGGCGAACAGCCACGGCGACGCCGTTGAAAGAAGCGGGAGTTCAATGTGCCGGCCCTGTCACGGCACGGACTCTCGAGGGACTGTGCTGTCCCGCTCTCTGGGGGATCGCACGCTTTCCACACGGTTTGGGATCAAGCAGCTCTGGCGCGGTTTTCAGGTCGGCTGCTACACATGTCACAACGGGCCGTCCAGCGAAAGCGGCAATCCGAACCGAGCCCCGGTCGCGGCCGATGCCGCCGCCACCACCAACTCAGGGACGCCGGTTGATGTTCAACTGAACGTTTCGGACGCGGACAACAATCCTCTCTCGCTGCACATCGTATCGCAGCCGGCGCACGGCACCGTTGCGCTTAACAACCGGCTCGCCACATTCATGCCGAATCCGGATTACACGGGTGCGGACAGTTTCACCTTTGCGGCCTGGGATGGTTCAGTCGAATCAAACCTCGCCACCGTGACACTCAGTGTCGCGAGCCGGTTCTTCATTCCATTCTATCAGGCAGATGCAGGTTCCTATACCGGAATTGCGATTTCGAACTATTCGGGGAGGATGGCCGACGTGCAGCTGGCCGCCTTCGGGGCGGGCGGGAATCTGCTCCCCTTCCCGGACAATCCGAGTTCTTTTACTCTGCAACCCTTCTCTCAACTCGCCCGTCTGGGGAGTCAGTTCTTTGGAACCGATCTGTCGACACCGCAGGCCGGGTGGGTCCAGGTCTCGGGTGACGTTGGGGAGCTCGGCTGCCTTTATGAGATCGGCGATTTCGCCATGACCGGGCTGGACGGCGCTGCGGCGGCAGCGCAGCCGGCGCGGCAGCTGGTGTTCACCAGGGTTTTCGAAGGTCCCGGAGTGTTCCGCGGCCAGTCGGCGGTTACGTTCCTCAGCATAGCCAACCCGACCACGGGCCCCATCACCATGACCCTCAGCCTGCTTGGATCAGACGCCGGGCAGGCGCTCGCGCCCCCGCAAACCATGACGCTCCCGGCCAAAGGCGCCGTTTTTGGAACCGTAACCGAGCTGTTCAAACGCAGCCTTCTGGTCAGCGGCGGATGGGTGAACGTCGAGGTTACCGCAGGGGACGGCGCGGTCGGTTTCGAGTTGATTCGGTTTCCCGGTCCCCAGAGCGTCATCGGGCTCAACGCGGTGTCGGGAGGAGCGATCAATCAGTTCTATTCGGCGCAGCTCGCGATCACTCCCCAATACTTCACCAGCATCAAGCTGATCAATACCAGCACCATGGCCCGGACGGCGACTTTGCATGCCATTGCGGACGATGGATCGGAGCTCGCCCAACCGTCGCAGGTGCACCTCGATGTCGGTCAAAGCCTGGAACAGGATGCGGGCCTGATGCTCGGGCTGGCTCAGGGAGTCGCGTCCCTGCGTGTGGACGCCTCCGGACCTGGGATCATCGGAGATGTCGTGTTCGGGGATCCTGCCGGGCTGAACTTCGCTTCCTATGTCCAGCTGCAGTCGCAGAAGTTCAGCCAGGCCGTTTTCAGCCACGTGGCCAATACAGCCGGTTATTTTACCGGTCTGGCTTTGCTTAATCCTGATCCAATCCAGACGGCTTCCGTGACGTTGGATGTTTATCCCGCGACGGGAGGCACTCCCGTGTCCGGCACGATTCAGTTGGGTCCGGGCCGCAGGATCTCGCGCCTGCTCGATCAACTGGTCCCCGCTACGGCGGGACAGGGGGGCGGCTACATCATGCTGCGTTCCACAATCCCGCTGGTCGGGATGGAGCTGCTTGGCGATACCGGCATGCGATTCCTTTCCGCCGTGCCGCCGCGGATCGTCAATTGACAGCGCCGGGTTCCGGAAGGAGCGCTCAGGAGGAATTGCTGAACGCGTGGAAAGCGAAGGCCGCCAGGAGGGACTAGGCGCCGGCACTCATTCCGGTAATATCCTGGCAACCCAGGGAAGGATTCTTCACCGCCTCTTCGGTGAATTTCTTTGAACCTACGATGAAACGAGCGGGCAATCGAATCCGGGCCAGATTCCTCACCAGCATGGTAACGCTGGCCCTTTATGCTTTTTCCTGCGTCGCATTGCCTGCGTCCTTCACCTTCAACCTCCTTGGCTCGGCACAGGCGGGCCTCAAATCCTCTGCCAAGGCCGCTCCCGCCGAGAGCTGCTGTTGCACCGCCGCGTCGGGCACTGCTCATCAATGTTCGTGCTGCCGGGGTGGAGCCTGTCATTGTCGCATGTCTGCGGAGGATGAATTTACCTTTCCCGTCCTGATTCTGCGCGCTGGGGATCTCCCGATGCCGGGCCTGCCGTTTCAGGACACCGCGGCTCGCCGGGATCCGGCCCTTTCTCTCAGCATGCGCATGGAACCGGACCTTTCCATTCCCACTCCGCCTCCCAAAGCCGCACCTCTGTCGTGACGATTGTGCGCATTCCCGGCCGGATCTCGCGCCCCTGAAGGAGGCGTGTTTGTTCTCCACCGGCCGGGCGATAACATTTCGCCATCGAGGGAGGTGTGCGATGAGTATTCGCTTTTTGCGAGCACCGATTTTTATGAGCATATCCATGATACTGTTTGTCTTGAACTCTTCTCCGGCTCAGCCGCAGACGAACGGCGGCGGGATTTCGGGAATCGTTTCCGGGCCGAACGACACGCCGCTCCCCGGCACCGTGATTTTGATCACGGAACGCGAAACCGGGGAAACCGTGCGGCTGGTGTCGGGAAGCCAGGGAGTATACAGGGTGCCGAACCTGAATCCCGGCGCCTACGAAGTCAGGGCCCAGTTGGAGGGCTTCGAACCCAAGGTGATTCCCGGGATCGAAATATCGCACGGCGTAAGCAGGACTGTGAACATCGCCATGACGATCGCGACCATCCGCAGCATCGTGACCGTCGTCGGCGCCTTGCCCAAGGCGGCCCTCGAAACGGCGCAGGTGCGCGAGAGTTCGGCGCGCGACGTCGGCGAGGCGCTCCAGGAGATCAACGGCATCCAAACAGTCAGGAAAGGCGGAATTGCCGGCGATCTGGTGCTGCGCGGATTTCAGGGGAAGGATCTCAATGTTCTGGTCGACGGCGAGAGGATTTACGGCGCCTGTCCGAACCAGATGGATCCGCCGGCCTTCCATGCGGATTTCGCCGAGGTCGAGCGCGTTGAGGTAGGTAAGGGACCCTTTGACATCAGGAATCAGGGGAGCCTCGGCGGCATCGTCAATATCGTCACCCGGCAGCCCGCGCAAGGGCTCCATTTATCCGGCGTTCTCTCGGCCGGGTCTTTCGGCTATATCAATCCCTCCGCCACCGTTTCCTATGGCGGCAAGACGGTTTCGGCACTCGCAGGCTATTCCTACCGGCGCTCGGAGCCCTATACCGACGGGGCCGGAAACCTTTTCACCGAGTATGCCAATTACCGCGGCGACCATCTCGAGAGCGATGCTTTCCGCGTCGGATCGGCCTGGGCAAAGCTGTCGGTCAGCCCGCATATGAACCACCTGGTTCAGTTTTCCTATACCCGCCAGCAGGCGGATCATGTTCTGTACCCCTACCTGCAGATGGATGCGGTATACGATGACGGCGACCGGATCAATCTCGGCTACCATATCGCGGGCTCGTCCGGCAGGTTACGCTCACTGAACATCCAGGCCTACTTCACGGAAGTGCGGCATTGGATGACGGACGAGTTTCGCGTTTCGTCGGCTTCCGCGGCGCGCGATTACAGCATGGGAACCATGGCCCGGACTAAAGCTTATGGAGGGAAGTTCGAAACCACTCTGGGGGGGCTCCTGCTCGGCCTGGAGGTTTTCGACCGCGAGTGGGATGCCACTACCGAGCTCGCCGGAAACAGCTATCAACCGCAGTACTCGATCCCAGACGTGGGGACAGTTTCCATCGGCGTCTATGGAATCTACTCGAAATCGTTGACCGACAGACTCCGGCTGAACCTGGGAGGGAGAGTCGACCGCGCCCGGACCGTAGCCGATGCCGCAAAGGCGAATACCAATCTGTATTTCGCCTACAACTCTTCGACAATCACGGCGGCGACCGATACATATCCCTCAGCGACCGCGCGCCTGTCTTTCCGTGCCTCCAACGCGATCGAAATCAGCGGCAGTGCAGGCAGCACCGTCCGGGTACCCGATGCGCGCGAGCGATTTTTTGCTCTCCGCCGCATGGGTTCCGATTGGGTCGGCAATCCGCAGCTCGTTCCGAGCCGGAACACCGGTGCGGATGCCTCAGTCGCAGTGCGCCTGAGCGGCCTGGTGGTGGAGTCGAGCCTGTATCTGAACCGCATCGGTGACTTCATCACCGTGGTGCGCCGTCCGAAGGTCAACGCGGTCGCAGGGGTGATGAATGTGAATGCCCGTTCCTATCAGAATGTCGATGCGCGGATCTACGGCAGCGAGCTGCGGCTCTCCTACTCGGTAACTCACCGCGTTTTCCTTTCAGGAGACCTATCCTATCTCCGCGGTACCCAGAATGTGGCGCCGGAAAGAGGAATCCTGTCGTCCAACCTGGCCGAAATGCCACCATTGAACGCACGCGCGGGACTTCGCTATGCGGACGGGCTTCTGCTGTGTGAGATTGAAGGCGTGTTTGCGGGTGCGCAGAGGAATGTCGATACCAGTCTGAACGAGGCGGCCACGCCGGGCTATGGTGTTACCAACCTGAAGGCGGGTATCAATTACAAGCGCTTTGCCCTGCGGCTTGGGATTGACAATCTCTGGAATCACGATTATTACCAGCATCTTTCGTATCAGCGCGATCCGTTCCGATCCGGCGCACGCGTTCACGAACCGGGGAGAAACCTGTATGTCAGCCTCCTTTTCCGATATTAGCCTGGGACCGCGCGCGTCCCGCGCGCATGGCTTGTGGAATCATGCGCCTCCGGGCGGGACGCCCGCGCTCCCAGGGCCGATGCCGCATATTATCATGCGTCACCGGGTGCGCCACAAGCACATGAGAAGCTGTCCCGGTGCTGATACGGAGCGCCATAGGATCTGAATTCGAATAGCCCTTGCGGTTGCGCGACCCTGAAGTCGCAATTCGCAGGATCCGCTATGATGCAGGCCGATCTGTATGTCCAGATTCGTGGAAAAGGCGGGTTACCGTGAGGGAGGCGATCGTCGATCCGATGGATAAAGAGATGAGAGGGTCGCGGACGGAGACTGACGACGGCGTTGGTTTGTGATATAAAGGGGCAAATCTCAAATTCTGCTATGCGGAGGGGGACTATGCGCAAGTTGCTTTTGCTCGCAAGCCTAGGGCTTATTATAGTGCTGGGACTCTACTTTTTGTTGGCGGCACAGGCGCCGGCGCCGGCGCCGGCAGCGGGGTATCTGACGCCGCCGAAAGCGATCACCGACATCATGGATGCGGAGCCTCTGCCAGGCGTGTCGATATCGCCCGACCGAAAGTTTATGGTGCTCGCGCACCGGCGCAGCATGCCGACGATTGCGGAAGTGGCGGCGCCGTTCTATCGGCTGGGCGGATCCCGCATTAATCCGCGCACCAACGGTCCGCGGGTCATGAACGGCCCGACCCGCCTAACGCTCAAGGATGTGGCCACGGGCGCGGAGCGGAATCTGGCTCTGCCCCCGGGGGGCATGTATTCGGCCGCTTTCTCCCCGGATGGGAAGAAGATCGCGGTTACGGTCACCACCTCCAACAGCATCCAGCTCCATCTGGTGGATGTCGCTACGGCGCAGGTCCGGCCGGTGCTCCCCGGCGGCATCAATGGCCTTGGCGGCGGATGTGGCTGGCGGGATGACTCGTCGGGGTTTCTCTGTCGCCTGATTCCCGATGGCCGCGGCGCGGAACCCAAGGAACCGGCGGTTCCCTCAGGCCCCAATATCCAGGAGAATGCCGGCCGCATGGCGCCGTCCGCAACTTACGAAGATCTGCTCAAGAATCCCTACGATGAATCTCTTTACGAGTATTTCTTTACCAGCCAGCTGGCCTGGGTTGACCTCACGGGCAAAAAAACTCCGTTCGGGAAGCCGGCCATCTATGCCGGCGCCGACATTTCAACTGACGGCAACTGGCTGGTGGTCACGCGAGTCAAGCGCCCGTTCTCGTACGTCGTGACGGCAAGCCAGTTTCCACGTGATGTGGAACTCTGGGACAAGAGCGGGAAACTCGTGCGCAAGCTGGCCGATGTGCCGATGGCGGACACGTTCCCGCGCAACGGAGTCTTCCCGGGACCGCGCGGCTTCCGCTGGCACGCCCTTGAGCCGGCCACACTCGTCTACACTGAAGCGCTCGACAAGGGCGATCCGGCAGTCAAGGCCGCGTTTCGGGATCGCTACCTGGCGATCAAGGCCCCCTTTGCCGGGACGCCGGCCGAACTGTTGCAGACGCAGTGGCGCGCCGGAGGAGTGCAGTTCACCGAACAGGGGGCCGTATTGGTAAGCGAAAGCGACCGGGATACGCGCATGCGCCGCAGCTGGATTTTCCCTGCCGGCTTCGGCTCGACCCCGTCGAAGGTCTGGGAGTTGCACCAGCAGGATCGATATGGTGATCCGGGATTTCCCATGGCGCGTCCTTCGACCGGCAAGATTATACAGGTCGGAGATGCCATCTACCTGTCCGGTTCCGGAGCCTCCCCCAAGGGAGACCGTCCGTTCCTTGAACGATTCAACCTCAAGACGCTCAAGGCCGAACGCCTCTGGCAATGCGATGACACCACCTACGAATCCGTAGTCGGTCTCCTGGATGACAACGCCGGCCGCATCATGACGCGCCGCGAAACCAGAAGGGAGCCGCCGAATTACTTCGTCCGCGATATCCCGGCACGGACGGTCCAGCCGGTCACGTCGTTCAAGGACCCGCATCCGCAGCTTTCCTCGGTCTCGCGGCAGTTCGTCACCTACAAACGGAAGGACGGTGTTCAGCTCAACGGAACGATATACCTGCCGACCGACTACAAGCCGGGCACGCGCTACCCGATGTTCATCTGGGCCTACCCCGCCGAGTTCACCGGCGCCGATGTCGCCGGCCAGGTGAGCGGGAACGAGAACCGGTTCACCTCCGTAGGGGGGGCTTCGCACCTGCTGCTGCTCACCCAGGGTTACGCGGTATTCGACAATCCGACCATGCCGATCATCGGGCCCGGTGAGACCGCCAACGATACCTATGTCGATCAGCTGGTGGCCAGCGCGCAGGCGGCCATCGATAAAGCCGTGGATATGGGGGTCGCCGATCGCGATCGCTTTGGCGTAGGCGGCCACAGCTATGGCGCGTTCATGACGGCGAATCTGCTTGCTCACTCCCGGCTGTTCCGGGCCGGCATTGCCCGCAGCGGCGCTTACAACCGCAGTCTCACGCCGTTCGGCTTCCAGAACGAGCGGCGCAACTTCTGGGAGATTCCCGAGGTCTATGCCAGGATGTCCCCCTTCTGGCATGCCAACCAGGTTAAGGATCCGATCCTTCTGATTCATGGCGAGATGGACGATAACTCGGGCACCTTCCCGATCCAGTCGGAACGCTTCTATATGGCACTCAAGGGCTTCGGCGCCACGGTCCGCTACGTGACGCTGCCCTACGAGGCGCACGGCTATGCCGCCGCCGAGTCGAACAAGGACGTGGTCGCCGAAATGCTGAATTGGCTCGACAAATATGTGAAGAAAGCCGGCCCCCGGACAGCTTCGGAGCGGTAGGCTGCTTCGAAAATAAGGCCAGTCCCGGCAATCAGGTCCCGCCGGCTCGGCGGGACCTGATTACATTGCGGTAAGCCACCGCCTCTGGCGGTGAGACACGAATAAGCCTTTGAGGAAATCTCCCGGCACACATCGAATCTGCCGCCCTCCCGGAACAAGACCCACGTGGTGAAATGTCCCCGTCGACAACTCGATGTACGCCCCCGTGTTGGGTGCGCCATATGGGATTGGTATCCCCGGGTGCCGATCTCGCGCCAGCGCCACATTTCGAATAATGCCCTAGGGTCCGACAGCCGCGACATGATACTGTTATTTACATTGATCGATCGGGTGGGTGCCGGCTACGAGCGAGCCGTTGACGGTTTCTGATTTCAAAACATTCCGGGCAGGTGATGGTGTCTGCACTCATACCGGCGGGAATCCTATTGCCGCGGAGGTTCAGCGAGCGGCGCACGACAGGTTGGTTTGACCAGCCAGGGAACTCAAGCTCCGGCGAAGGAGAAACCATGTTGAACCTTATGCATCTCATAAACTTTGAAGGTCACAAGCTGCTTATGGCCACACAGCCGCCGATCAAGACCTTGTTGAAGCAAAAGGTCCAGAAACTGGTGACAACGCCGAACTGGAGCGAAGCCACGGTTATCAAAGCGATGAAGGAAATACAACGGGACCTGGATTACAAGCTCAAGTCGGCTCCCAATGGCAAGCTGGCAGCGGTCGGCTTGCTCGTCGTCTTCGTCGTCATGCTGAAACACGAAATCCGCGATATCAACCGCCTTGTGAACCGGCCCGCTACGTCGGCCGCGAACTTCCGTTTGGTTAACCACGCAAGTCAAGCGGCCATCTTTGCCTCCATGATTCAGGGCCTGGTAAAGGAAACCTATTCGGTCGAGACTGAATCCCTGATGGCGGTCTTGCGCCACCTACGCTGATATATCAACCCGCCGCAAATGCCTGTTGTTCAGCGGGACAGCAAAATCCGGATATTTCCTCGCGCATGGTGCCAACTCATGGTTCGCGGGACCCAGCCCGGCCCTGGCAGGGTCCCCGCTCACCCCTTGAACCGTGAGCATGCTCCGGCATCCCCACCCAGGCCGATCAACATCAGGGGAATCTCGAATCTCCCAATCTCGAATCATTCAAAAATACCGACTATTATCTGGGCATTGCCCAAGCTCGGGAGATTGCGGTGCAGATTTGGTTGGATCGCCAGAGGCACATCAATCATAAGCCACATTTCGCCGATCTGGCCCCCGGATCACGGGTGAACCTTTTTTGTCTCCGCGGCATCTATTATGGTTGTAAAACAGCAAAACAGCTTCGCGCTTTCCAGGCGGCCGATGGTTGGGGACGGCAAGCAGCTTCTCAATTCGGGCTTCCGGAGCTGTACCTCGCTTAGAAGGAAACCAGAACCTGGGCCCGGCCATAGTCCGGACCCAGCCTCTGGCATACGCGAGGGTCCTAACTTGCTCTTGGTCCATTAGGAGAAAACGCCATGAAATCCTTAAAGAAGCCAGCAATCAGCGCTGCAATCCTGATAGGTCTCGCCTCCATGCTCGTTTCCAACCCCCTCGGCGCGGCGGCCGGAGATCAGATATTATATTTTCCGCACTTGGCCGATGGCGGCGGCTACAGCACCACCTGGCAGTTCACGGGATTGGGCGCCGGGACGAGCCTGGTTTCTGTCGAGCTGTTTGCCCAGGACGGCTCTCCCCTGGCACTGGCAACGAACCGTGGAACTGGCAGCGTGTTCCAATTCAGCCTCGAACCATCGGCCTCCGTCTTTCTCCAGACCCTGGGCACCGGTAATCAGGCAATCGTTGGGTGGGCGAGAGTTTCCTCGACTCGCACGATCGGCGCCACCGAAACGTTCAAATGGATGTCCGGAGCCGGAAGTCTCGTGTGTCAGGCTGCTGTGCCGGCTTCTCAGGCGATTGGAGTCGCCACGGTGATGGTTCCGGATTCTCGGAACACTGCAATCGCGCTGGTGAATACCGGCCCGGCTGATGCCCGGTTTGACTTCCGGCTGCTTGACAGGAATGGGATTACCCTGGGAACCGGATCGCGCACGTTCTCACGCTCCAGACAGACCGCTCTCTACGTGAACCAGATCCAAGGTCTGGAGAACGTCAGCACCGTGGAAGGGTCTCTCGAGGTGTCAGCAACCTCGTTGTTTTCGCTGGTTGCTTTACAGTTCGAGGGGCAGATATTTTCCACGGCCCCGGTGCTGCCCGGACGCGATTCTTTTTCTTTGGCACGCAGCCTCCTCCTGGAACGAATTCAATCGCTCAATGGGGAATTATCTGCCGCCATAAACGGATTCCTAGGCCCGACGCCGGAAGATCGGGCGCCGTATGCGACCTTTCTGGGTCTGCCGAACACCGGAATGACGGGCATTGCCCCCCGAGCACTCTATGACCAGGTCCTCCCGATTAGAGGGGGAGGAGCCTACTTCTCATTCGCCAACCTCACGCACGAGTACGGCTACGGATCCGACCTTGAACTCCAGCAGGGCTTTTTGAGCGTCGGGTTTGCGGGTTATGATTTCGGGTTCCTGACGGAGCTTGGAAATGTTCCGATCGAGGGCGTTGACGCCGGCCATCCCGCCCTGCAGTATCTCAACTCGTACGTGCCCCCGACCAATGACGCGGAGATTCGAGCCGAGCAGCGGCGCGCCGGAACTGGATTTACCGCAGGAACATACTCCTATCGCAACCGACTTGTTGCCCGGCTCGATACGACCTACGGATTGCGCTCGATCGTCTACGGTGATTCCGACGTGCTCGTGGTCTTTCGTGTGGTCAGGTTTGACAGCGACGGCAGCGTAATGCTGGTGTGGAAAAAGCTTGCCACATTTCCGGTGCCCCAATATTTTTGAATTGAAGGTACCGGGGGGTCACCCCCGGATCGGTTGATCCTTCAGTTTATCGTTTTGCGGGTTTGCCTTGAAGGGTGAGTCCGTATTGCAGGTTGCGCCGAGCATCCGGGGAGTCCGGCGCCAGACGGACTGCTTCCGAAAAGTGGGCGACCGCTTCATCGATCCGCCCCAAATTTGCCAGTGCGCTGCCGAGGTTATTGTGGGCATTTGCATAGCCGGGTTTCAACCTGATGGCCTGTTCGAATTCGGCCACGGCCTCGATCATCTTGTCCTGGCGGGCGAGAGACGTGCCCAGATTATAGTGGGCTTCAACATTATCGGGCTGCAGACGAATGACCTCCGTGAATTGTGCGGCGGCTTCCCCGAACTGTCCTGCCGCGGCATAAGCCTGACCCAGGTTGTAGTGAGCATCCACGGATCCGGGAACCGTTTTGATCGCTTCGGCCAGCTGCTCGATCGAATCGGCGGCTTTTCCGGCCTGCGTGAGAGCAATCCCCAGACGGATGCGATCCTGCTGTGAGTTCGGATTCAGGCGCACGGCCTCCCGGTATAACGTAATTGCTTCGTTGATCTTTTCCTGCTTTATAAAGACATCCGCGAGTTCCCCGTACGCCTTGGCATCGCCCGGGGCCAATCGGATGGCCTCGGCGTACGGTAATACTGCCTCCTGGTCGCGTCCCTGATCGCGGAGTGTCCCGGCCAGCCCGTAATACCCGATATAACTGCCCCCCGTCACATCGATCGCGCGCCGGAAGAGCGACTCGCTGCTCCGCCAATGCTGCACCTGATTCCATGACAGAAGCATGCAAACAGAACACACCGCGGCGGAGACGAACACCAGCACGGGTTTCCGGTTCTGCCGGCGGGCAAAGGCGTCGGCGACACCCCATGACAGGACCAGGAAGAGTCCGATCAGAGGGATGTAGGTGTATCGATCGGCCTGAGGTTCGGCTCTGGCCAGAACCGATCCGATTGCCGGCGCCAAGGCGGCGAGATACCAGAACCATCCGACGGCGATGTAGGGAAAGCGGCGGATGAGGCGCAGTGCCAGAAACGAGACGCCTGCCAGGGCCAGTCCGGCGCCGATGGCCTGCCAGGCAGGCGGCGGCGACGCATGGGGATAAGCGACGGCGAGCCCCGCGGGCCAGAGGGTTTGCCGGATATATACAACCGCGGATGTGAGTGCGTTCGCCAGCCGCGTACCGATTGGGAAGAATTCCTGAGGCATGATGGATGCGGCGGGTTTCTGGAAAACAGCCGTCACTACCGCCGTCGCGGCGGAGAGTTCGAAGAGCACGGCTTTTTCCAGGAGGATGCCGGGGAAGGATTTCAACTCGCGACCGGACTTCTCCTGCTTCATCGACTTGCCGGCGCCCTCAGGCTCCGCCATGCGGATGCGACGCAATGGCCACACGTCCAACAGCACCAGCACCAAGGGTAAGGCAATCACCGTCGGCCCGGACATCAGACCCAGGCAAAACAGAAGGATAAGCAGCAGATACCGGCCGAGCCGCGGGCGTTCAACATACTGCAGATAGGTCCAGATAGTCGCAAACCAGAAAATCGCGCTCAGAATTTCTTTTCTTTGCGCTACCCAGGCCACAGTCTCGACATGCAAAGGGTGAAGAGCGAAAAGGAAAGCAACCAAAGCACTGCGCCAGCGATTGCCCGTCATCCTCCGAAGCAGTGTGAACAAAAGAAGTGTGCTGCCCAGGTGCAGCAGCAGATTCATGATGTGATGCAGCCCGCTGCGCAGCCCGAAAAGCTGGCAATCGACCATGTGCGAAAGCCAGCTCAAGGGAAACCACTTGCCGACACGATATGAGGTCAGGGCCCATTCCGTTCCCGCCGCGGTTATGCCGGCCCCCACGACGGGATTGGTTGCGACGTATTCGGGATCGCTGTAGCTGACGAATTCGTAGTTCCAGACACTGCCGAATACTGCGACCGTTGCGATGGCCAAAAAGACCAGTATGAGGGCATCCGGATGTCTGGATGGCGCGACCTTGGACTGGTCCCGCTTGTCCCGTACCGGTTTACGTTTTGACTTGGTCATAGGCCTTCCGGCATCAGACTATTCAGCGGCGCAACATGCTGAGCAGGTTACTGTAATCATCGGTCCAAATGAGCGTCCGTGGCGAAGAATCATCCCAGGGCGTGACGCTCGCGCGGATCTCGGATTGCGCCAGAAAGGCTGGGTTGGCGGTGAGCAGGATCCAGGTGGTTGCGGCGATGCCCCGGCTGTCGTCTTGTTCTCTGCTGATGCGGAGCGCCTGCAGGCCGCGATCCGGGTCCACTGCCGCCAGTCCGCGAACCACGGGTCCGAGATCGAAATATCGATTGCTGATGTGCACGGCCAGAATGCCGTCGTTTTTCAGATGATAGAGATACGTCTGAAAACACTCGCGCGTCAGCAGGTGGACCGGGATGGCATCGCTGTTGAACGCGTCCACGGCCAGCACGTCAAACTGTTGGGATTCCCGGCGCTGACGTTCCATTTCCATTGAGATGCGCGCGTCCCCGGTAACGACCTCGATGCGGGCGGGGCTATCCCGGCGATAGGTGAAATATTTCTGCGACAACCGGATCACATCGGGATTGATTTCGTAGAACCTAAGATAGTCACCCGCTGTTCCGTAACTTGCCAGCGTCCCGACTCCCAGGCCGATTACGCCGATGCGCAGATTCCCCTGGGACCCTTTATTTGCGAGCCGGATCGGATGAAAGCGGATCGCCAGGCCGACTCCGCTGTCGGGGGTGTAATAGGAGGTGGGCTGCAGGCGCTTCTTCGGATCCAGATACTGGAAACCGTGCTGGATGCGGCCATGCATCAAGGCAAGCCGCCGATCGCCGGGACCGTCCTTGCGCTCATCAATCACCCGCAGGACGCCGAAGAAGTTGCGCGTGGTTTCGACCGTATCCTTCATCAGCACCCAGATTTGAACCGAGAGAACAATCGTGAGGGCCGCGACGGGAAGGTACAACGCTGCCCAGGCCTCGACGGGACGTCCGCGATATAACGGTCCCTGGGGGTCACGAAAGAGAACGATCAAAGTCAGCAGCGCCGTGGCGAGCAATCCGAGGTGATATTCCCAGAAACCCCGGAACAGGTGCGGCGCCGCAAGAGTGACGAACCCACCGCCCAGAACACCGCCTCCGGCAACCATCAGGTAAAACGTCGTGAGAAAGCGCGGTACGGGTTTAAGGCGCACCAGCTCCCCGTGGCATACCATGCAGGCAGTAAAAAGTGTGAGCGAATAGCTGAGAATCTGCAGCGGCAATGCCATGACGACGCTTTGAAACAGCACGTAACCGGTCCACGCCATCGATCCCGCCAACGCGCTAATAAAGAAAGGGCGCCGGTAGAGTCGTGGATGCTGAAAACACAGGACGTAAGAAAGCAGGTAAAGAGCAAGCGGAAGAATCCAGAGCAGGGGAATTACCGCGACATCCTGGCACATCTGGTTGGTTGTGGCCAGCAACATGACCGAACTGCAGGCGGTAAGGGCCAGCCAGAGCAGGCGATGATCGAGACCCGGCCTGGGTCCTTCGGCCATCACATCATCACTCGCGCCGGGAACGGTCGATTTGGGCGCACGGATCATTTTCATCGCCAGCAGGGCGCACAGCAAAGCGAACGCAGCGTAGCTCCAGGACCAGAGAGAAGCCTGCCGGCTGAGGCTCAAGAACGGTTCGACCAGGATCGGATAGAGAACGATCGCCAGGAGTGAACCGAGGTTTGAAAGGGAATAGAGCCGGTATGGAGATACCTCCGGGCGTGAGTGGCTGAACCACCATTGCAGCAGCGGAGCGGTCGCCGACAGGACGAAATAGGGCGCGCCGATGGTCACGAGCAGCAGGGCCAGGATCCGGGGATCGGAGAGTTGCCGTCAACCGGCTTCCAGGCCGTTGAAGGGATAATGGGGAGCAGGAAGATCGTGGCGCTAATGAGCAACAGGTGCACCAGAGCCTGAAGACGCGGTTGCCGCCGGTTTGCCAGGGCGTGCGCGTAGGCGTAGCCACCCAGAAGAAGAGCCTGAAAGAAGAGCAGGCAGGTCGTCCAGACCCCCTGGGTCCCGCCGAACCATGGGAGAATGAACTTTCCGATCAGAGGCTGGACCAGGAAGAGCAGGAACGCGCTCAGCAACATCACCGCACCGAACAGCAGCATTATCAGGCTACCCCCGAAACCCGAGACTCATCGAATGCGCCCTATCTTACATTAAAGGGGCCGTTCCTCGGAGAGGATAGATCCGTCATCTGCCGTCCAGGCCGGACTGGGAACCAGGTTCTCCATCGCCGCGGCTCGCAAAGCAAACCTCGCCCGCAAAGACGAGCCACCCGCCAAAGCGTCTGAAGATTTCAGCTTCGTTGATCTCAAGGCGCTGCTATTTCAGGAGTGGGTTCTCGGTACGCAATTGCGGGAACCGGCTGAAATCGCGGTCCGCTGAGAGCAGGGTTCGGACTGCATGGTGGAGGCAGAGGGCAACGATGCGCGCGTCATGCACCGCTCCTCCCTTGATCCCCGCCTTGCGTATTACTTCGCGCCAGGAGGTGAAGAAATCCTCCCCTTCGCTCAGCAGCACCAGGTTTGGAGATTCCAGCCAGCATTGGATCTGTTCGAGCGCGTCGTCAAGGGGCGTCGGCGGATTGTAAATGCGGGGATGAGTGACGATGGCCAAAAATTCGTGCAGGCACGCCCATGGAAGGGCCCACAGAGAACTGCTTTCCGCCAGTGCTGCCACGGCGGCATCTGCCCTGGCATGCCATGGGGAATCTGCACGATGGGCGTAAACGAGGATGTTGGTATCGACAGCGATCAAAGTTCAGCCGATCCTATAAATGAGATCCCGCAGTTGTTCCCAGTCACCCTCAGCTATACCCGTCTGGAGCCCTTCCCCCTGGAACGAATGCCGCCTAAGGCGAAACCGGCGCGGTGGGCCTTCGGATAGCCGAAGGCGTAAAGCCTCTTCCACCACCTCACGCAGCGTCTTTTTCTCCTCGATCGCCCGGGCCTTGGCCTTATTGAGGAGATCATCAGCAATACTGATGGTTGTCTTCATATGGCTAACCATACCACATGATGCAGACGCCGGCAACGCTATACAGGAATCCGGGAATGGGGTTCCCGGTCCAGCGAACGGACCACCCGCTCCATCCCAGGGGCGAAATACGGCATTACCAGTTGAGCAGTCTGCCGCATTTCAGGTGACAGGAATTCGGGATTGCTGCGCCTGCAGCCTGAAGCTTGAAGACCGCGAAGGAGAAGAGATTCTTCGCGGTCTTCAAATTCTTCGAGGTTCGGCTCTTGGGGCCGGATCAACACGCGCGCACTGCGCTACAATGAGGCTTTCGGAGGGTTTCCTTCCGCTCTTTGATCCGTTGTCATTCGGCTTTTCCCGACCGGTTAGCCGCCGGAGAGGGAACCGAGGAAATCGGCATTGCTCTTGGTCTTGGACAGCTTTTCCAGCAGCAATTCCATGCTTTCGGTCACGGACAGCGGGTTGAGCACCTTGCGCAGGATCCAGATCCGATTCAGGTCCGCCTGGGGCAGCAGCAACTCTTCCTTGCGCGTCCCCGACTTGTTAATGTCGATGGCAGGGAAGACGCGACGGTCGACGAGCTTGCGGTCGAGGTGAAGCTCCATGTTGCCCGTCCCCTTGAATTCCTCGAAAATGACGTCGTCCATACGGCTGCCGGTATCGATCAGGGAGGTGGCGATGATGGTCAGGCTGCCCCCCTCCTCGATGTTGCGGGCCGCTCCGAAGAATCGCTTGGGCCTCTGCAGAGCGTTACTGTCGACACCGCCGGACAGCACCTTGCCGCTGGGCGGCACGATCGTGTTGTAGGCGCGGGCCAGGCGCGTGATGCTGTCGAGCAGGATCACCACATCGCGCTTGTGCTCCACGAAGCGCTTCGCCTTCTCCATGACCATTTCGGCAACCTGCACGTGCCGCGAAGCCGGCTCGTCGAACGTGGAACTGATCACTTCCCCCTTCACGGAGCGCTGCATGTCGGTCACTTCTTCGGGGCGTTCGTCGATCAGGAGCACGATGAGGACCACTTCCGGGTGGTTCTTGGACATCGAGTTGGCGATCGACTGCAGCAGCATGGTCTTGCCGGTTCGGGGCGGGGACACGATCGAGACCGCGCTGCCCTTTCCCGATCGGCGACAGCATGTCCATGACACGGCCGGAGAGATTGTCCGACGTGGTTTCAAGCTTGAAGGCTTCATGCGGATACAGCGGCGTCAGGTTGTCGAAAAAGATCTTGTCCTTGGCCGCGTCCGGATGCTCGAAATTTACGGCTTCGACCTTGATCAGCGCGAAATAGCGTTCGCCGTCCTTGGGCGGGCGGATCTGCCCGGAGACCGTGTCACCCGTTCGCAGGTCGAACTTGCGGATCTGGGAAGGGGAGACATAGATGTCATCCGGCCCGGGCAGATAGTTGTAGTCCGGGGCGCGGAGGAATCCGAATCCTTCGGGCAGACATTCCAGAACACCTTCGGAAAAGATCAGCCCGCTCTGCTCGGTCTGCGCTTTCAGGATCTGGAAAATCAGTTCCTGCTTGCGCATGCCCGTGTAACCGGGGACGTTCAGATCCTTGGCTACCTGGGTCAGGGCGGCGATGTTCATTTCCTTCAGGTCGCGAATGTTCAAATGGCCGTTTTCCTTCTCTCGGCCGTTGGTACTGTTGGCGTTGCTTCGACGTTGCGTCGTCTCAGGCATAACTACCCTCCAGGGGGGAGAAGTTCCGGTAGGTCACTAAAAAATCTCTCGGGGAATTCTCTCGGGGTTATTGATTTCGGGCGGCTTCCACCACCCGGTTCCAGATCTCCTTGCAGCCGACACCTGTCGTTGCAGAAGAATAAATCACATTGACTTCAGGAAATACTCCGTTCAGGGCCCGCTGTTGCACCGCCCGCTGATTTCCGGACAGCTTGTCCACCTTGGTCGCGACAACCAGCCGGGCGATGCCAAGAGTATCGAGCCACTCCGCGAACTGAATGTCGAGCGCCGTGGGCGGCAGGCGGGCATCCACCAGGTGGATCACAAGCGCCACAACCGTCCTGCTCTTGAAGTACTGCTCGACAAGCACCTTCCATTCGCGGCTGGCGCCTCGTCCCTTGGCGTAGCCGAAACCGGGCAAATCGACGAGAAAGAACGAGCTCTCGTACCGATAAAAATTGATGCTCCGCGTCTTGCCCGGAGTGGCGCTGATTCGCGCCAGACCCTTGATCCCGACCAGCCGATTGAGCAGACTCGACTTGCCGACATTCGAGCGGCCGGCCAGAACGATCTCAGGGATCTCCGCACGCGGAAATTCACGCTGGACAAAAGCGCTAGCGATGAACTCAACCTGAGCTTGCTTCACGACTGATGCATCTTGAGGGTTTCCGAACCGCTAGTGTGCAATGCCTTCGTTCGGTCGGACGGACATTTCCGTCACCGGCCCTTGAGGCACAGGAAGCCTCTCGAGGGCGACTTGCAAGACTTCGTCCATGGTTTCCACGAGGTTGACTTTCATCTCTTCCAGGATGTCCTGCGGGATGTCCTGAAGATCCTTCTCGTTCTCCTTGGGCAGGATCACTTCCTTGATGCCGGCTCGATGAGCTGCCAGAAGTTTTTCCTTCACCCCGCCGACCGGCAGAACCTTGCCGCGCAGCGTGATCTCCCCGGTCATGGCGACGTCGGCACGAACCGGAATGCGCGTCAGCACGGAAACGATCGTGGTCGCTAAAGTGATCCCGGCAGATGGTCCATCCTTGGGTATGGCCCCTTCCGGAATGTGGATGTGCAGATCCATCTTTCGGTGAAAATCCCGGTTGATGCCATACATGGACGCCCGGCTGCGGACAAAGGACATGGCGGCGCGCGCCGATTCCTGCATGACCTCACCAAGCTTGCCGGTCATCGTCAACTGTCCCTTGCCATCCATCAGGGTGGCTTCGGTAAACAGCACTTCACCCCCGACCTCGGTCCAGGCCAGGCCGCAAGCCAGGCCCGACCTGGTTCCCCTCCCGGATCGTCCTGTTCGCGGAACTTCGGCTTGCCGAGCAGCTGCTCGACCACTTCCGGAGTGACCTGCTGTTCGGTGGCTTCGTCCGTGACGATCTTCTTGGCCGTCTTGCGACAGACATTGGCGATCTCACGCTCCAGGTTTCGGACTCCCGACTCACGCGTATACTTGCGGATCAGCTCGAGCAGGCCCTCATCGGTAAAGGCAAGCTGTTCGGGCTTGAGTCCGTTTGCCTCCACCTGCTTGTGGACCAGGAATCGCTTGGCGATCTGCAGTTTTTCGAGCTCGGTGTACCCGGAAAGCTGGATCACTTCCATGCGGTCCTGAAGAGCGCGCGGAATTGTGTGCAGCACGTTGGCGGTGGCGATGAACATGACCATCGAGAGGTCGAATTCGGTGTCCAGGTAATGATCCACGAACATGTGGTTCTGCTCGGGATCGAGCACTTCCAGCAGGGCGGCCGAAGGGTCGCCACGGAAATCCATGCTCATCTTGTCGACTTCATCGAGCATAAACACCGGGTTGCTCGTACCGGCCTTCTTCATGTACTGGATGATCTGCCCGGGCAGAGCGCCGATGTAAGTCCGCCGATGGCCGCGAATTTCCGCTTCATCCCGCACACCGCCGAGCGACAGTCGCACAAACTTGCCGGCCCGTGGCGCGCGCAATCGATTTCCCGAGCGAGGTCTTGCCGACGCCCGGCGGTCCGACGAAGCACAGAATCGTTCCTTGCGGCTTTTTCAGCAGGCTGCGCACCGCCAGGAACTCCGTAATCCGGTCCTTGATCTTTTCCAGGCCGTAATGATCCTCCTCGAGGACCTTCATCGACCAGCGCATGTCCCGGATTTCCTTCGACTTCTTGTTCCAGGGCACTGCCAGCAGCCAGTCCAGGTACGTACGCGAGACGGTGGATTCGGCCGACATGGGAGGCATCATCTCCAGCCGCTGGATCTCCTTGACGGCCTTGTCGTGCGCATCCTTCGGCATTTTGGCCGCTTCGACCTGCTTCTTCAGATCTTCCAGTTCGGACTTTTCGTCCTTGCGCCCCAGTTCTTTCTGGATCGCCTTCATCTTCTCGTTGAGGTAGTACTCTTTTTGGGCCCGCTCCATCTGGCGTTTGACCCGACCCTGGATGTTGCGGTCGACCTTGATCTTCTCGATCTCGACCTCGATGATCTCGTTGATTTTTTCGATCCGCTCGGCAAGGTCGATGGTCTCCAGGAGTTGCTGCTTCTCCTCGATGCTGATGGGCAGGTTGGCGCAGATGTTGTCGGCCAGCTTGGAAGGTTCGAGATTCTTCATCGCGTTCAGGATCGCGTCATAGTTGACGTGATGGCTGAGCTTGGAAAACTGCTCGAACACCGACTGTAACCGCTTGACCAGCAGGCTGGTGCGGGCGCTGGGGGTCAACTCCTCCTCGAGCAGTTCCACGTCGGCGACAAAAAACCCCGGTTCGGTAATGAGACGCAGTGCCCGGACCCGCTGAATACCTTCGACGAGCACCTTGATGTTGCCGTCCGAGAGCTTGACGCTCTGCACGATGTTGGCGACCGTCCCGATGCTGTAAATGTCTTTGGCCCTAGGCTCATCCACCGAAGCGTCGATCTGAGTGGCGAGAAACACCCGCTTGGATCCTTCGTGGGCGAACTCGAGGGCCCGGACGGAAGACGGGCGCCCGATCACAAACGGAATCATCATGTGCGGGAAAACCACCACGTCCCGGATAGGGATCATGGGCAGTCGTTCGGTTTTTTTGGAATCTTCGTGTGCCATACTGTCGGTTAACCGGCCTTTTCCAGGAGCGTGAAGACGATGTCCTTGTTTTCCACCATCTCGCGCGTCACCATAAACTCCTTTACCTTCTTCTGCGATGGCAGTTGGTACATCACATCCAACATAAGATCCTCGAGAATGATTTTCAATCCGCGGGCCCCCATTTTCCGCTCCAGGGCCAGGTCGGCTATCGCGACGATGGCATCGTCCGTAAACTTAAGCTTGACGTTCTCGAACTCGAAAAGTTTCTGATATTGTCGCACCAGGGCGTTTTTCGGCTTGGTCAGAATTTCCACCAGAGCGGCGGCATCCAGTTCCGACAGCGAACCGATCACCGGCAAGCGCCCCACGAACTCGGGAATGAGGCCGAACTTGATCAGATCCCTTGGCTGCGTGACATCGAGGATGTTCGCCGGGGTTGCGGACTTGCCTTTTGTGCTCTTGTCGGAAAGAAACCCA
Organism: Terriglobia bacterium; assembly: GCA_963824985.1. GTDB lineage: Bacteria > Acidobacteriota > UBA6911 > UBA6911 > UBA6911 > JAFNAG01. The sequence continues at coordinate 49,724 of CAWGRQ010000024.1, read as the reverse complement.
AGGCTCTTCTTGCCGACTCGCCGTTCGATGATCTTTTCCAGACCGACGAAGGCGCCGCCGCAAATGAACAGAATGTTGGTCGTGTCGATCTGGATGAACTCCTGATGCGGGTGCTTTCGACCGCCCTGCGGGGGCACATTGGCGACGGTCCCCTCGAGGATCTTCAGCAGAGCCTGCTGCACGCCCTCACCCGAGACATCGCGGGTGATCGAAGGATTCTCATCCTTGCGCGCGATCTTATCGATCTCGTCAATGTATACGATGCCCTGCTGGCACTTCTCCTTGTCACCGCCCGCATTCTGGAGCAGCTTGAGGATGATGTTTTCGACATCCTCGCCCACGTACCCCGCTTCGGTAAGGGTGGTGGCGTCGACGATGGCAAACGGCACCGAGAGCATCTTGGCCAGGGTTTGGGCCAGAAGGGTCTTTCCGGTTCCGGTCGGGCCGATCAGCAGCACGTTGCTCTTCTGCAGTTCCAGGTCGCCGCGTTTCTTGGAGATTTCCAGCCGCTTGTAGTGGTTGTAAACCGCAACCGCCAGCTTCTTCTTCGTCGTCTCCTGGCCGATGACATAGAGATCAAGAAACTCCTTTATTTCCTTAGGTTTCGGAAGTTTGTCGCCGATTGGAGAAGATACGACGTCGTCAGCGATGATCTCGTTGCAGACATCCACGCATTCGTCGCAGATATAAACTGTGGGTCCGGCAATGAGTTTCTTGACATCATTCTGACTCTTGGAGCAGAACGAACATCGCAAGATATCGTCGCGTTCGTCGTCTTTTCTCACCGGGATCCTCCAGCTGGAGCCGCTGACCCGTTATTCTTTTTTGGAGATGACCTGGTCCACAATACCATAATCCTTGGCCTGACTCGCCGTCATGATGTAATCACGTTCGACATCCTGGTGGATCTTTTCCATTGTCTGCCCTGTGTGGTGGGCCAGAATCTTGCTCATTTCCTCACGCAGCCGGAGAATCTCCCGGGCATGAATATCGATATCGGTCGCCTGGCCGGACAGGCCGCTCATCGACGGCTGGTGGATCAGAATCCTGGAATTGGGCAGCGCAAACCGCTTCCCGGGAGCTCCTGCAGCCAGCAGCAGTGCCGCCATGCTGGCGGCCTGGCCGATGCAGATAGTCGTCACATCCGGCCGGATAAACTGCATGGTGTCGTAAATTGCCATTCCGGCCGAAATCGAACCGCCGGGAGAATTGATATAGAGCGATATGTCCTTCTCAGGATCTTCGGCTTCCAGGAAGAGCAGCTGCGCCGTGACCACATTGGCCACGTTGTCGTCAATCGGCGTGCCGAGGAAGATGATGTTGTCTTTGAGAAGGCGCGAGTAAATATCGTAGGCGCGTTCGCCTCGATTCGTCTGCTCGACAACCATGGGTATTAAAGCCAATGCCTCACCCCCCGTAATAGTAGCATTGCGATAGATGAAATCAAGCGCCTTATTCTGGAGCAAAAACATCCTAAATGCCTGAAGGCGTTGATCCTTTTCGAACTGAGCCCGTATCGCCGCAGCCGATTTCCCGCCCCGGCCCGCGATCTTCTGGAACTCCTCGTCGATCTCCTGCTCGGTTACTTCCATGTGCTCCTGGCGCGCGATCGCATCCAGTACCAGTTGTCGACGAACGGACGATTCAGCGTGTGGCCGCTCTTCGTCGAAAATCTTCTTCCAGTCAATGGAGGTCTTGTTTACGTCGATTCCCTGGCGAGCCAGATTGGCTGCGATCCTTCGACCATGGTCCTCCAGTTCTTCCTGCACCATGATTTCGGGAATATCAAATGATGAGCGCTGGACCATCTGATCCAGGACCGCTTCCCTCGCCTTCTCTTCGGCAGCTTGCCCGGCCTTCGTTACCAATTCGTCCCGCACCTTGCTGCGCAACTCCTCAAGGCTCGCGGACCCGATATCACGCGCGAAGTCATCGTTGAGTTCGGAAACCTGTTTTTCCTTTATTTCCTTGACTTTAGCCTGATAATGGACTCTTTTCCCAGCCAATCGCTTCTGGCGATAATCCTCCGGATAGGAGACCTCAAAAGTCCGGAGTTCATCGACCCGGGACCCCAGGAGGTTTTCTGAGAACTCACGGTTGGTCTGCGGCGCCCCTACAATCAAGGTCGCGTCCTCTTCGTGGATCGGTTTGCCTCCGCCATCGAATTCCCCATCCAGCCTGATCGTCACATAGTGCCCATCTCCAACCGTGCCGTTCTCAACCGGGACAAACTGGGCATTTTCCTGCCGCAGGTGCTCCATGGCGGCATCGACATCCGAGTCCTGGATTGCAACGGGAGTCGGTGCTATTGTAATGCCTTTGTAATCAATGATTTCTATCTTAGGCAGAACTTCGAAGGCGAGCACGAATTTAAGCGGCTGACCGGCATCGGACTCCACTTTCTCCACAACCGGTTCTGTGAGCGGCTGCAGTCCCCGTTCTTCAACCGTCTGCCGCCAGGTGCGGCTGATGATTTCCTGGGTCACGTCGCTCCGCAAATCGGCGCCGAACCGCTGCCGGATAATGGTCAGCGGAACCTTGCCCGGCCGGAATCCCGGAACTTTGGCTTGCCGGGCATACTTGTTGGCGAGCCGGCTGATTTCATCCTCCACCTGCTCCGCCGGCACTTCCGCGACCAGGTTTTTCTTGCAGCTGTTGATTTCAACAATTTCTAGATTCAACGGAGTACGGTTCCTTTTCCATGGCTCTGGGTGTAAAAACGCCGGTCCTTTCCTCTCAACCGGCGGGCCTGAAACAGCTCTCGCGGGCATACATGGTGCGAAAGGGGGGAGTTGAACCCCCACCCCTTGCGGGACTGGATCCTAAGTCCAGCGCGTCTGCCAATTCCGCCACTTTCGCAGCAGTCCGGCCTCGATGCTCTATTCCGGGATTTCCCGTGGAAACACTGGGTCCGGGCGAGGCGGGAAGTGACTAATACTGCACCAATTCGGGCAGCAGTACGCTGACCAATTGCAAAATCTAGCAAACACAGGCGATAATGTCAACTTGAGATCCGGACCCCCTGAAACCAGACCGGCCGGCATGAAAGGCAGACCGAGAAGCATCCGAGGGGTGGCCGGGAATCAGGCAATAATGAAGACAAACGCTGCGTTCAAGGATTGACTGAGGCGCATGGAAATCACGGATGCGGTTTACCAGCAGTGGGAGAACGGGCCTCATGGAGAAAACAGCCGGCTATCGGAAATCTGATGACCGTGCGCTCGTGCTTCTATCGGGCGGGCTTGACTCGGCGGTCGCTCTTTACTGGGCCTGCTCCCACGGTTGGGATGTTCATGCCCTGGAGTTCGATTATCACGAGCGGCCTGCGGGGGAACGGCGAGCCTGCCATGCCTTGTGTGCGCATGCCGGCATTCGCGAGCCTTTGGTGGTGCCGCTCCCCTTCATTCGCGAAGTTGCCGATATGCTCCCCGAAATGGTCACCAACGCAGCCCTCTTCGGCGCCCCCGAGGGCTACGTTCCTTCGCGAAACCTCATCTTCTATGCGCTCGCAGTCCACCATGCGGAGATCGCCGGTGCCCGCTTTATCGTGTGTGGCCATAACCGGACCGACGGCGAGAGATTTCCGGATGCAGGTGTGGAATTCTGGCACCGGCTCAACCAGATTCTTCCGCTGGCGCAATGGAGTCATGCTGCGATCCGCACCGAGATCGTGTTGCCGTTGATTGAACTGGGAAAAGCGGAGGTCGTCAAGATGGGCCAGTGTCTCAGGGTCCCGTTCGAATTGACCTGGAGTTGTTATTTCAACGCCGGACACCCGTGCGGCACATGCAGTTCCTGTCTCGAACGGGAACGCGCGTTCGCGGCCGCGGGCCTCCGGGACTGACCGGGGCCTCCGCCGGCGGCGGGGATGACCGGAATGCCGCATTCGATTCGCATTCCGGCCCGCAAAGATCCGGCATCCGCCCCGCGCGTCCGTTCCCGGTTATCTGGTATCATTGCCCTGATCAGGAGGTCAGGGATGAAACTGGGAGTCATTGAATACATCGATTGTGCCCACTATCTGCCCGGGCATACGAAGTGCGGCACGCTGCATGGACACACCTATCGGGTTGAGGTCACGGTGGAAGGGGAGAACAAGACCGGAATGATCATCGATTTTGCCGACCTGAAGGGAATTCTCCGGGAGATCCTGGGCATCTACGACCATCGATCCCTCAATGATATCCTCGAATTCCCCTCGGTCGAGAATATCTGCGAGATGATCCATCACAAGCTCGGTGAACGGATATCCCTCCCTTTCAGCGTCCGTGTCTGGGAAGGGAAGGGGAAGTGGGCCGAACTTGGTTGACCCGGCCGTCCGTGGCGGGCGATGTCATCCCTGCCATCATCCATCCGAAATCAGGAATATGCCGGCGCTTGCGAAAAGGTTTGGCAGGAATCTTATCCTCCGGATCCCGCCAATCCAGGTGGCCTGGTTAACGCGGATTCCCCTCTCCCGGCAATACGCGATAAAATCCGAGATGCTCAAAAAATGCAGGTTGGGGGTATCGTGCCAGGCATAGGGGAGAGAAGGTGTGACCGGAGTCCTTCCCTGAACGGCGATTTGCCACCTGGCCCGGTAGTGCGCGAAGTTTGGGAAGCCGACAATTACCTTGTGCCCCACCCTGAGCGCCTCCCGCATCACCGTATCGAGCTTTCTCACCTGCTGCAGGCTCTGATTGAGGATGACGAAATCGAACGATCGGTCTCCATAACCCGCCAGCCCGCCCTCGATGTCCTCCTGGAATACGCTCAGCCCGCGCGCCACGCATCGGTAAATAGCCTGTTCTTCGATCTCGATGCCGCGAGCCTGAATTCCGCGTTCCCGGACCAGAAGGTCCAGCAGCTCCCCGTCGCCGCACCCCAGGTCAAGCACCGAAGAGCCCGGCTTGATCCAGTTCAGGATGATCCTGTAATCCGGACGGCTGTCACTGAACTTCATTCGGCGCCCCCCCTTGGGCCACGGTCCGATCCCCGGCCACCCGGCGCAGGAAGTGCCGGATCATATGAGACTCCTCTTCAATCTCGAGCAGAAAAGCGTCATGCCCATAATTCGAGTCAATCTCGCAGTAGGTGGTATCGACCCCGGCGACCTTGCATGATCGTGCGATCTCGCGCACCTGGGAGGCCGGGTACAGCCAGTCGGACTTGAATGCCAGGAGGAGCACCTTGGTCGAGAGACCGCGAAAAACAGCATGAGGGTCCCTGCCCCGCGACAGATCGAAGGTATCCATTGCGTAAGTGAGGTAGAGATAGGAGTTGGCATCGAAGCGCTTAACGAAGTGATGACCCTTGTGGTGCAGATACTCCTCTACCTCGAAGCCGGAGCTGAACCGGTGCGCCGGCTGGCTGTTGCGAACGCGCCGGCCGAATTTTTCGGCCATCGACAGGTCGCTCATGTAGGTGACATGGCCGATCATGCGGGCGACGGCAAGCCCTTTTGAAGGCGGATGCCCGTCGTAGCTTCCCTCCCTCCATTGCGGGTCAGCCATGATCGCCTGCCGCCCGACCTCGTTAAACGCAATCTGCTGCGGTGAATGCCGGGCGGCTGTGGCGATCAGGATTGCGCTTTTCGACCGATCCGGATGTGACACCATCCACTCCAGTCCCTGCATCCCGCCCATCGAGCCGCCGGCCACGGCAAGCAATTGAGCGATCCCGAGATAGTCAATCAGGCGCCGTTGCGCATTCACCATGTCGGAAATCGTGATCAGCGGAAAACCGAGATCATACCGGTTGCCGTTTGCCGGATTGATCGAGGATGGTCCCGTCGTACCCTTGCACCCCCCCAAGACATTCGAGCAGATCACGAAATATTTATTGGTGTCGAATGCCTTTCCCGGCCCGATCATCTCATCCCACCAGCCCGGCTTTGTTTCTCCGTGGTGATACCCGGCAGCATGCGCGTCGCCGGACAGGGCGTGGAGAATGAGGATGGCGTTCGACCGCTCCTCATTTAGCCTGCCGTATGTTTCATATGCCACAGTGACCGGAGAGAGCTGCTCACCGTTCTCGAGGATGAACGCATCCGGAGGATCGGCAAACCGAAGATATTCTGTCCGCACCTCCCCGACTCCGGTGCCTCCGGAATTCTTATCACAGCGGAACCGGGGGCGGGAAATGCCGGTTTCGGCAGCCTCAGTCCGGCGTTCAGGTGCGAGTTCCGCCTTCTTCATAGCGCCGCCTTTCTGAGTGCCTGATCCAGGTCCTCCTCGATATCCTCGACGGCCTCCAACCCGATGGAAAGGCGGATGTAGTCCTCGGTTACTCCCGTCGCCTCCTGTTCCTCGCGGTTCAGCTGCTGGTGCGTGGTTGACGCGGGATGGATCACCAGGCTTTTGGCATCCCCGATGTTCGCCAGGTGTGACAGGAGCTTTACCGAGTCGATGAATCGTCTACCGGCGGCCAGCCCCCCCACGATGCCAAACCCGACCAGTCGCCCCGAAATGCCCCTTAAGATGCTTAACAGCCAGGGCGTGACTTGGATGATCCTCCAGTCCCGGGTAATTGACCCAACTTACAAGCGGATGCGATTTCAGAAGCGCGCTACCTCCAGGGCATTTTCCGAGTGTTTCCGGATCCGCAACGGCAGGGTTTCCAGCCCCTGGAGAAACAGAAAAGAGTTAAAAGGGCTGAGTGCGGCGCCCAGATCGCGCAACCAAAGCAGCCTGGCCTTCATGACAAGCGCGATGTTGCCGGCCCCGGGTACATTTTGAAAGGCATCATGGAATCTGATTCCGTGATAGCTCGGGTCCGGTTCCGTGAGCTCGGGGAATTTGCCGTTATTCCAGTCAAATTTCCCGGAATCGACAATCACCCCGCCGATGGAAGTGCCGTGCCCGCCGATGTACTTGGTGGCGGAGAGCACGGTGATGTCTGCTCCGAAGTCCAGAGGACGGACCAGGCCCACGCCGACCGTATTGTCCACGATGAACGGGACTCCGGCCTCGTGGGCGATCCGGGCGATGGCCTCGAAATCGGGAACGTCGAGCTTCGGATTTCCGATTGTCTCGGCGTAAATCGCCCGGGTCCGGTCGGTGATGGCCCGTTCGAATGCATCCGGCCGCGCAGAATCGACGAAGGTGGCGCTTCTCCCCAGTTTTGGGAAAGTGTGGTGCAACAGTTGATAGGTCCCGCCATACAGGTTATTGGCGGCAACGATTTCGTCGCCCGGCCCGGTCACCGTCAGGAGGGCATAGGCCACCGCCGCCTGGCCGGATGCGACCGCCAGGGCTCCGGTTCCACCTTCCAGGGCGGCGAGTCTGGTCTCGAAGGCTGTGGTGGTCGGATTCATGATGCGCGTGTAGATGTTTCCGGTCTCCTTGAGCGCAAAGAGGCTGGCGGCATGTTCGGTGTTCCGGAACACGAAGGACGAAGTCTGGTAGATCGGCACCGCCCGGGCGCCGGTGGCGGGATCAGGGACTTCCTGCCCGGCGTGTAACGCTAGAGTTTCAAGTCGTTTGGTTGACATTTCAGGATCCTGTCGCAAAAATCTGTTGTGGATAGAGCAAAAAAAAACCCACGCACCAGAGGCCCTCTCCGGTAGTGGGTTTTGGCGGCTCGCATTCAAGTCTTGCGGTTACATGAACGTGCCTCCCACACCAGAGGGGCCACGCATGGGCATAGCCATGTAGGTATTGAAAAGGAAGTCGGCCGGGCAAGTTCTCATAATAATCACTTCCGCGAACGCTAATTGATACTCGGTCCTGCCCTGCTTGTCAAGGCAAAGGCTCCTGTGCCTCCGCCTGTTTGCCGAGGATCGGATACAGCGCCGGGTTGAAGAGCATGCGGGCCAGGTTGATATGAGATCCGGCCAGATCTTCCACAACCTTGCCGGAACTGCCGGGCTTCGCCGCGCCAAACCAGCCGTATTCACTATCCAGTGCGCGCGCTATTTCAAGGAGACGGGCGCCCTCCAGGGGCTGAACGCTGTTGACCGCCATAGGTCGCAGAACCAGGTAACGCAGGAACTGAGCATAGCTTTCCGCTATGCGGGACTGGATATCGCCCGCGGCCGCCTGTTTCTCATAACGGAATGGCACCAGGGTCGGCTTCGAAGGGATAAAGTCCAGGCGCAGGGTCGTGACATTTCCGGCAGTCAGGAAGTCACCCTTCACGCCCCAGCGTGCCGCCAATCGGGTCGTGGTGAATTCGGCAATGTCGTCGGTGATGGTGCGCGAGGTTCCCAGAGACATCAATGCGGCCGGGATCGATTCCCAGAGCGGCACCGGTTCCAGATCCGGGGCGGCCAGGGCGGTTTCCATCATCTGAACGGTCGCGGATAGACCCGCCAGCCGCAGGTCGGCGCTGTCGGCCGGGGCATTGACGGGCAGCATCACGATGCGTACCGGGGCCGGAATCGTTGGCGGGGCTGCCGGGGCTCGCTTCTTGAACAGGCACGCGGGCTGCAACAGCAGGCCGGCGATGCCGATCAGGATCCATATGCGACAATAGCCCAATGCCCGGAAATTTCCGGGCCTGCGTTCCAGGATCGTCATGAGTCTGTGCATTGTAGCTTGGTCTCCAGGTATTCGATCTTGAAATCTAGAGGTCAATAGTGTCCACACCAAGTGCGCCGGCCAGAGTCTCGGCGAGATGGAGCGCCCGGTGCCCGGTAGCGTGGAGAATCTGCTGGCGGCAGGATGTGCCGCACGCCACGATCATCGCCTCTTGCGGGGCCATGCGGATGGCCGGAAAAAGGCGGGCCTCGCCAATCTGCATTGAAATCCGGTAATGCTCCTTTTCAAATCCGAAAGCCCCGGCCATGCCGCAGCAGCCGGAATCGACCTCTTCCGTCTTGAAACCCGGCGCCATGCTCAGCAGACGCAGCGAGGGAGCTGATCCCACCAGGCTTTTTTGATGACAATGACCATGAAACAGGACCGACCGGGGCGCCTTTGAGAAATCGGGGCGCCAGGCTCCTGAATCGAGGCGATGGCACAGATATTCCTCCAGCAGCAAAGCCTTCCCGGCCAGCGCCCGGGCTTCCTCGGTGCCGAGGAGATCCGGATATTCGTCGCGCAGAGTCAGGATGCAACTCGGCTCGCAGCCGACCACGAAAGCGCCGGCCGCGACCCAGGGCGCCAGCAGGGCCACATTTGCGCGCGCATTCACCCGTGCCTCTTCCAGGAGCCCTTTGGAAATCATCGGCCGGCCGCAACATAATACCTCAGGGACAACTACCTGCGCGCCGCTGTGCTCCAGGACGCGTAACGCGGCCACGCCGATCCAGGGCTCATTGTAGTTGGTGAAGGTGTCATTGAAAAGGACAACCTGCGGCGCGCCCTCAGGCTGCTTCCGGGGCGGATGGTCGCGCAGCCAGCGCCGGAAGGTGTTCCGCACGAAGGGAGGCGGGTGGCGATCGGGATGAATTCCCGCCAGGCGAAGAACTGCCCGGCGGATCGTCGGCACGGCCAGCAGCCAGTTCGAAACCGGCGCGGTTGCCGAACCCACGCGGCTGAGCGCCGCGATATTGCCGAACAAGAGGGAACGCAGCGGGGTGCCATGAACCTCGCGGTGCCGGGCCAGAAACTCGTATTTGAGCTTGGCCATGTCGACGTTTGCAGGACACTCGGTCTTGCATGCTTTACAGGCAAGGCAGAGGTCAAGGGCCGCGTATATCCTGGCGCCCGACAACTCTTCGATCGGGAGACTGCCGGAGAGCGCCGCGCGCAGAGCATTGGCGCGACCACGGGTGGAGTGTTCCTCCTCGCGTGTGGCCATGTAGGATGGGCACATCGTGCCGACATCGATTTTGCGGCACACTCCCATGCCGTTGCACTGTTCGATGGCGCGCAGAAAGCCTCCGCAATTCGAGAAATCGAGGCGGGTGGCAACCTCGACCGGACGATAGTGCTCCCCATAGCGCAGATGCGCCGTCATCGGCGGCGCCTCGGTGATCTTGCCCGGGTTCATGATGCCAAGAGGGTCAAAGGCGGTCTTGATCTCGCGGAATGCGCCATAGAGACGCTCCCCGAACAGCTGCCGGTTCCAATGGCTTCGGGCAATTCCGTCTCCGTGCTCACCGCTCATCGACCCCTTGAATTCCACCACCAGGTCCTTGATGGCGGCGGCGATGGCCACCATCTTGCGGACTCCGTCTGCTTCCTTCAGATTGATGAAGGGCCGGATGTGAAGGCAGCCCACCGAGGCATGACCGTAATAGCCGGCGGGGACATTGTGCTGCTGCAGCACTTGCCGGAACCGGCGCACGTAATCGCTCATCTGCTCGGGCGCGACCGCCGTGTCCTCGACAAACGCGATCGGTTTGGCGTCACCCCGGATGCTCGAAAGCAGACCGACCCCGGCTTTGCGGATGGCCCAGACATCCGCCTGGTCAGACGGATGCTCGACCTGGATGAAGGCGTTTCCCATTCCCAAAGAGCGGAGACGGGCGGTGAGCTGAGCGAACCTGCTCCGGATTTCGGGGACGGTCTCGCCGAAAAACTCCACGATCAGGATTGCGGCCGGATCCCCTTCAATGAAATTCATCTTCCGGGCGAAAGCCGGCTGAAGGCGGGTCAGGTCAAGCAGCATTTTGTCCACGAGCTCGACCGCGGCCGGCTGCAGCGCGAGAATTTCCTGCAGTGCGTCCAGCGAGGCGATGAGATCGGAAAAATGAACCAGAATCAGCCCTTTGGCCCGGGGCTCGCGGGTCAGGTTCAGGACCGCCTCGGTGCAGGTTGCCAGGGTGCCCTCGCTGCCGACGATCAGCCGGCAGAGGTTGCCCCCCTGCTCGTTTGCCACCCGGTCCAGGTTGTATCCGCCGACATGACGCATGATGCGCGGAAAGCGGCCGGCGATTTCCGCGCGGTTTTCCGCTAAGACGCGGTCGACGACGCGATACACCTTTCCTTCCAGGCTGTCGAGCGCCCCCTTCCGCTGCCACTCTTCGCGACTCAATTCCCTGAAGTCCGCTTCCTCCCCCGAAGGGAGCAGGATCCTCATGCGCCGGACGTGGTCGAGTGTGATGCCGTACAGGATCGAGTGGGAACCCGAGGCATTGTTTCCGATCATGCCTCCCAGAGTTGCCCGGTTGCTGGTGGCCACATCCGGAGGAAATCGCCAGCCCGACTTCAGCATTTCGCCGTTCAGCTGATCGAGTACGATCCCGGATTCCACGCGGACCCACTGCTGGTCGAAATCCACCTCCAGAATGCGATTCATGTATCTGGAGAAATCGATCACGACCGCGGACCCGACGGTCTGGCCGGCCAGACTTGTGCCGCCTCCGCGGGGGAGCAACGGCAGCTGGTAACGAGCCGCAAGCGCTACAGCGGATGCAACATCATCATGCTGTCGGGGCAAAAGGACCGCAAGGGGCTCGATCTGGTAAATGCTGGCATCCGTGCTGTAGAGCAGGCGGGTGAACCGGTCAAGGCGGATATCTCCGGCGAACTGCGGCCGAAGTTCGTTGGCAAACTCGCGGATCTGGTCGTCGAGATTTTCCACCCCGTATCCTTTATCACAAACCCACGATGCCACCAATCGTAATTGTTTAGCCAAATCAAATGGATGAAGAAGCAAAACGCAAAGACGCAAGGACGCAAAGAGATTCTTTTCGGTTCGCGGGCATGGGCGGCCTTCGGCCGCATCCTTGGGCGAGCCGCGGGAGAAAGCGCAATCCTCCTGAGTAGCCGCTGCCCGCGCTTTCTCCCACGGCTCGCCCAAGGATGCGCCAGCGCGAAGCGCTGCGCCCACGCCTGTTGCTCAGTCGATCTCTGCGCCCTTGCGCCTTTGCGGCTTTGCGTTCTGCTGTTCAGCATCGGCTAAACAAATGCCTACAATCCATGCGTTGTCATCGGATAGCGAATTTCGCGACAGAAACTGATCAGGGGATGAAATAAGGGGAGGGTTGAGGAAATTACAGGGTATGCAAAAGAAAACGACTCAAGGCCGGCGCGGCACTTCACAACAAAGCGGATTTGCCCTGCTGATGGCACTAATTGCGGTCTCACTCTTCTCCGTCATTGGCCTTTATCTTTCCCTGGCGGCGACGACTGCCGTGCGCATCAGTGATAACTACGAAAGCACTGTCCAGGCGCGCGCGGCGGCGCTTGCCGGCCTGAACCATGCCCAGGCCATGTTGAGAGGTTTGCGTTTTGATGACCTTCTTTCAGGCCCTGATGGTGTACATGACGCCGATCAGGCTTATATCGATTATGCCCAGAGCGACGGCTACCGCACTCCCGTCGCCTGGAATACTGCACGCATTCTGAACCTGCTGGATCCTCAAGCGATGCTTGAGAATGTTCCTGATGACGGACTCCTGAATTCCGGCCGCCAGCCGGCCGGAGACGGAGTGATTCTGATTCCTGGATCCGGCATCGTCCGCATCGTGCCTGGACCGGAAGGGAGTGAGGATCAGATAGTCAGCCGGTATTTTGTCAAGGTGGCGGACAATAACGGCGAGGCCGCCGAGTTGGCCGGTGATCCGCAGGATGATCCCTTTGTGGACGGCGATGGCCAGATCATTGTACGTTCCATGGGGATAGCCCGGAGCCTGGCGGAATACTCGGCTGCCGGGATCCGCAGAAACTCTGTCGTCCTCCTGGAAGCCCGATTCAGGCGCTGCACCGCGTTTGCTCTCCAGGCACCTGTAGTTTTGCAGGGGAGTCTCATCGAGCCTGCAGGCTCTAATATGTTCAGCGGCGAGTCGTTTTTCGTTCAGGGCGGATCCGCCCACCCCGGAATCGCAACCATCGATACGACCATGGGTACCGGAGCGGCAACTGCGGTACAAATACTTGCCCGGCTGGCGCCGGCGCAGGACGAAATGATTCAGGGCGAGGGAATCATCCCTTCGGTCCGTGACCTGACGTCCGTGGTCTGTGCGCACCCGGACCAGCGCCTGCTGCTCGACAAGGGATACATCCGGGGTTTTGCCCGGAAAACTGTCCCCGAGTTTGCCGACATTGCCTATGCGGGCAATCAGAATTGGGCCGGCGCCGCTCCTGCCTCCCTGGGCAGCTACGATCCGGCATTGCCGCCGGGCTCGCCCGGACAGGATCCGAGGGTAACCTTGGTGGAGGGGGACCTGATAATCGATGGGGATCTGGCTGGGGGCGGTCTTCTGGTGGTCACGGGCAGACTTGCCGTGCGCGGCCGGTTTCGGTTTAACGGCCTTATCCTTGCGATCGGGGCGGGCGAGTTTGAATGCAGCGGACTGACAAATATCACGGGCGGAGTATATGTAACCAGCCTCCGGGATTCAGCCGGAAACCTCGATTGGGGAATCGCCAGGCTGGCGCTGGGGGGGAGTTGTCGCATTATCTATGACCGCGAAACCATCGATATGGCCGTAAGTCTGATCCCTCCGATCCAGCAGGGTTTTCGCGAGATTACAAGCCTGATCGACCCTTGAGAGTTCCAACCGGCGGGTGCTGGCCCTGCATTTTTCATGAAGAAGGGAACACAGAGCATCTCAGGACACTTAAGCACAGTAACCGTTTAGCCTTGTGGTCAGAGGCAGCAAAAAGCAGCTACGGATTTCACGGATTACACAGATTCTCTTAGGGCACTGCGATTAGAGGAGTGTTTCTTTTACCCTCGTGAGAGCTGTTCATGAATAATGCGGATTACAGCAGGTTTGAATCCCGGGGGTTTCGTCCGGTGCGGTCTATGACCCGGTCGGGAAGTTCGTTGATGTCATCGGCCCGGCGCGGGAAGTGTTTCGAAAGGGCATTGCCGCAGGTCTCGATGGCAGCGCAGATCCCTTCTCTGGCCTGGCCCCGGCGGATGCCGCTGATGATATGGTCACGGACTGCGGTCCAGTGCTGATCCCCCATTTTTTCGTGGATCCCCTTGTCTCCCATAACGACAACCTGGCGCTCGAGGCTGGAGAGATAGATGACGATCCCGTTGGCATCACGGGTCTTATAAAGGCCGCTGGCGTAAAATTCGCGAAACGCTGATTCCTGGACATGTTCCTGCATCTCCCGGCGGGAGATCAGCCATCGCCTCCAGGGGAAATGAGGGAGCAGCGCGAGGAACAGGGCGAAGGAAATGAATTCTGTCCAGAGAACCATGCCGATGGTGTGCGGAGTGGGCAACAAAAGATAGATGGCCGTCGCAACGACCGCGCCGATCAGAGCGCCCTGCAGGTTGGCGTGGTAGTAGCGGTCCGAGGCATCGGTGAAGGCGAAAACAATTTCGCCGGATGTCAGGAGTTCCGCCTGCTTGATTGCCTCTGCAATCGCCTGCTTGTCTTCTTTGCTCAGCGACACCATGTGCAGCCTCAATCTCAGCCACGAATGGGAAACATGGCGTCAGCCATGGCCCATCGTACCTTTTTCACCAGCGTCCCGAGGCTCCGCCGCCGCCGAATCCCCCGCCGCCTCCGGAGAAGCCGCCGCCGCCGAAACCACCGCCGCCAAAGCCGCCGCCGAAACCGCCCGGAAAGAATGGGCCTCCGAAACGCCCGCCCCGTCCCGAGCCGGACCGGCTTCCCGCCTTGACCACAGCTCCGAGGACACCACCCAGGACCGAGCCGATCAGGCCTCCGGCGAGCATCGCGATCAGCGTGGGCCCGAAGAGAGAGTATATGAGGAAGAGGCCGGCGCCGCCTCCCAGAATGCCTCCACCCCATTTCCCCGTCGATCCGAGCACCCAGAGCAGGGGGGCCAGGAGAAACACGAGCAGCTGGAACCGATTCCCCGTATCGCCCGTGCGCCTGGACTCGGCCGAGGATCGCGGCGTGGGCTGATACTCGCCCCGGACCGTCTGCATGATCGCGGTGACTCCCGAGTCGATGCCCTGGTAAAACTGCTGCTGCCTGAAATTGGGTATAATCTCATTTTCGATGATGCTCCGGCTCCTCGCATCGGTCAGGGTTCCCTCCAGCCCATAGCCGACTTCGATGCGCACTTGGCGTTCTTTCATGGCAATGACCAGCAGGGCGCCGTTGTCCCGCCCTTTTTGCCCCAGCCGCCAGGCCTCGGCCACACGTACCGAATAGTCTTCGAGCACTTCTCCTTCCAGACTTGGGATGATCAGCACTGCAATCTGGGTGGAATCGGATGCCTCGAACTGCCTGAGCTTATCCTCAAGCGCGGCGACCTGCTCCGGCGTAAGCACACCTGCCAGATCCGTGACTCGGGCCGCGAGCTTGGGGATCTCGAGGGTCTGGGCCGAAATCTGGGCCGCCAACAGGATCAAGCCCGCAACGATCAGCAGCGGGCGGACGAGGATTCGCATCGATCATTTACCAAAATTGACGACCGGAGGTTTTTCACTTCCGGGCGTACTTTGAAAATACTGCTTCTCGTTGAAGCCGAAGAAACGGGCCACCAGGTTCGCCGGGAACTGTTTGACCCGCGTGTTGTAGATCTGTGCGCTTTCGTTGAATCTCTTTCTTTCCACGGTAATGCGGTTTTCGCTCCCTTCGAGCTGGCTCTGCAGCTCGAGGAAGCTCTGGTTGGCTTTCAGGTCGGGGTAGTTCTCGGCAACCGCCATGAGCCGGGAGAGCGCGCTGGACAGGCCGGACTGGGCCTGCTGGAATTTCTGGAATTCCGCCGCGTTATTCAGGATGTCCTGGGAAATCCGGATCGAGCCTATCTGGGCGCGCGAGGCGGTCACTGTTTCCAGCACTTCGCTTTCGTGGGCGGCATAGCCCTTTACGGTGGCCACCAGATTGGGGATCAGATCGGCGCGGCGCTGATAGACGTTTTCGACCTGCGCCCATTGCTGGTTGACTTCCTGCTCTTTGGCAACGATATCGTTATAGGTGCCCTGCAGCATAAAGCCGGGTATCAACACCAGGATCACGACGATTCCGACGGCGATAAGACAACCTTTCTTCATGATGGCCTCCTGAAGCTTGGCAGCGTTGAACTATGATTATAGCAAATTATGGCACGCTCTGGAGCGCGCGAATAAATGAGGTGACACGGCTGGCATCAGTTGCGAGCAGGCTGAATTCGGGAGGTCTCAACTCTCCGCCCATGAAGCAGTGGTCATTCCGGTGTCTCATCGGCCCCTCGACGCTGGCAAGGGCGGCGACGTGCAATTCCCTGGCCGCGCTCCGGGTCGCAATCCGGATGAAATTCCGCTCGGTGATCCCGCCACCCGGCATGATGATAATGCGGTCGCCTGCCTTGCGAACCAGATCGGAAATCAGGTCCAGACCCTCCAGCGCGCTGACCTCCTGTCCGGAGGAGAGGATCCTGTCGATTCCCAACCGAATTAGAGCTTCCATGGCTTCATGGGGATCTTTCGACATGTCGAAGGCGCGGTGAAAGGTGACATTCATCGGACGGGCCAGGTCGGCCAGCGCTTTCGTTCGAACTTCATCGACCGAGCCATCGGGGCTTAAAATGCCGAAAACCACTCCGTTGGCACCTGTAGTTTTGGCAAATTCGATGTCCAGCTTCATGATCTCAAACTCGGCATCTGTATAGCAGAAATCGCCGCCGCGGGGCCGGATCATGACCTGGATGCCAAGATGAAGGATGCGCCGCGCGCGCTGAATCGTCCCGGCGCTGGGGGTCGTCCCCCCCTCCATCAGATTGGCGCACAGCTCGACGCGATCCGCTCCCCCTGCTGCGCCGCAACCGCTCCCTCGACCGATTCAACACACACTTCGAGAATTCGTTTCACCGGCACCTCCTGCCGTACGGACCCCGCCACGGGTGGGTTATCCCCGTTGTCATGGCTGCCCATGACGGTGCGAGGATAAACACCCGGCGGATACCTGTGCAATCGAAAAATGTGCCTTCTCAGTCAGAGGTCGGCGGGGAAGCCGAGGAAAACCGGTTCGGGGATCAGGCGGACACCGAAGATTTCGTGCACAGCGGACTGGATGTCATGCATGAGATCCAGAAGTTCCCGGGCCGTAGCGTCACCGCAGTTGATCAGAGCCAGCGTGTGTTTGCTCGACAAACCGACACGGCCGCGGCGAAATCCGCGCGCGAAGCCGGCAAGTTCGATGAGCCGGGCGGCCGGCAATTTGAAGCTGCCGTCGGGCATTGGATATACGGGGAGTGGGGCTTCAACGCCCGATCCGACCCTGGTCCCCGCGGCGGCGAGCACCCCCGCGGCCTGCTCCGCCGACACCACCGGGTTCTTGAAGAAAGAGCCGGCGCTGCGGGCATCCGGATCGCCGGCGCGCAGGACCATCGACTTACTCTCCCGGATGCGAAGCACCGCCTGGCGCACATCCGGCAAACCCGGCCGATCCGAAGCGCCGGCGAAATGTTTCTGCAGATCGGGATAGACGACCCGGGGAGCACCTCCCGGCTCCAGTGAGAAACGGACCGAAAGGATGACGTAGCGCTCATGGCCCGGAGGGCTGAAGATGCTGCTCCGGTATCCGAACCGGCACTCGTCTCTGCTGAGATCGAATATGCGATGCGTGCCCCGCTCCAATGCGCGCACCGACACGATCACATCGCTGACCTCCTGGCCATAGGCTCCGACGTTCTGGACCGGGGTGCCGCCCACGGTTCCCGGAATTCCACTCAAACACTCGATGCCCGCGCATCCCTGATCGACGCACCGGCCGACAAACGGATCCCATTCTTCTCCGGCAGCCACGGCGAACAGTCCCGCGGCCTGCTGTTCAATCCCACGCAAGCCCATCCTGATGATCAGCCCCGGGAATCCGGAGTCGGCAACCACCACATTGCTGCCTCCGCCCAGAACGAACACGGGCAACGCGCGGGCGGCGGCAAACTCCAGGGCGGCTACTACGTCGGCTTCCGAGGTTACTTCGGCAAAGAATCGGGCCGGGCCCCCGATTCTCAGGGTGGTGTACGGGGCAAGCGCCACATTTTCCCGCATCATGACCCGCGAATCAGCAGACATCAGCTCAGGGCTCCGAAAACAGCATTTGGATCCAGGCGACCAGAAGCCCCGATCCATGAGTAAAGGCCGCGCCGTCCCACTCCGGCCGGCACTCTTTAGCCGGCATTTGTGGTGCATTTGTGTCCCGTATTTTCATGTGCCCGGGCGTTGAGGCGCCGGCTTCAAGATAGGCATTTCAACCTGGCGTTGCAATGAAAAAGGTCCTGCATCCGGTCAACGGGCAGCCTAAATACATGGCCTTTTAAAAGCAGCCACGGATTGCACGGATTTCACAGATTCAAATGCATGGGGCATGCGCGTTACGAGGCGCGCCAAATGATGTCATCGTCTTTGCCGGCATCCTGGCGGGCGCAAGAAGCACCCCCCTGATGGTAGTGCCTTTAAAAAAATCTGTGTAATCCGTGGAATCCGTGGCGTTTTTGCCTTGGAGACCGTCTGATTGACAATAGCACCAGAGTTGTGAAAGATTGTTGACCGCTTGGTTTCATAGTATGCCGCTGCAAGGGAAAACGAAGCAGGAGGTTGTTTCCGAATTTCGGAATGCTGAGATCCTTCAGGGCGCCCGCACGGTTTTTGCCGCGAGAGGATTCAGCCATACCTCCACCTCCTTGTTCAATCTGATCTGGAAAGGACTTGCCGCACGATGGGACTCTTTCGGTCGATGGTCGTGGTTATGTTTTTGTGGCCGGCTGGAATGTACGCTCGTCCGCTGCCGGCGCCCGAACCGCAGGATTCGCCCCGGCAAGGCGGGCCGGCAGCCGTCTTCCTCCCCGGCCCGACAGCCATGGCGATTTCCACTCAGGACCCGGTGCTGGGTGGGGTGCCCGCCGGTCCGCGGTCCCAGGAGATGCTGGTGCTATCCCTTGCCGACGTAATCAACCGTGGCCTGCGATATAACCTGGCGGGCGTCCTGAGCGCGGAGGCGACCCGGGCCGCCCACGGAACACGCCAGAGGGCGTTGAGCAGGTTTCTGCCCACCCTGACGGCCGGTGTCGGCGAATCGATAAACCAGATAAACTTGAAAGCCATGGGGTTCGGCGGATTTCCGGGGGTGCCGACCGTGGTCGGGCCCTTCAGCGTGTTCGACACGCGCCTCTTCCTCACGCAATCCATTCTGGATGTCAAGGCCCTCAATAATCTGCGCTCGGAGACAGAACAGGAGCAGGCCGCGGAGCTCTCGTATCAAAGCATCCGCAACCGCATCGTATCCGTCTGCGGCGAACTGTACCTGCAGGCCCTGGCGGGCAAAAGCCGCATCGATGCCGTCCGAGCCCATGTGCGCACCGCCCAGGAACTGTATGACCTGGCGGTCGACCGCAGGCAGGCCGGTGTCGTGGCCGGAATCGATGTGGTGCGAGCCCAGGTGGAGCTGCAGGCACAGCAGCAGCGGCGGATCACCGCGGAGAACGACTTCGAAAAGCAGAAGCTGAATCTGGCGCGCGCTATCGGCCTGCCCCCCGGGCAGAGCTTCGATTTTGCGGATGCGCTCTCCTATGCTGCATTCACGCCGCTGCCGCTGGAAGAGGGGGTGCAGCAGGCATACCGGGATCGAGCCGATTTCCAGAGCGCACGCGCCCGGGTGCAGGCGGCGGAGTATGCCAAGAAGGCGGCGGAGGCGGAGCGGCTGCCGACGCTTCAAACCGCGGCCAACTACGGCGTGAACGGACCCGCGCCGGGCCAGACTCACGGCAGTTTTGTGGTCGCGGCCAGTCTCCAGTTCCCCATTTTCGACGGGGGGCGGATGGGGGCGGCGATTCTCGAAGCTGACGCGGCGCTCAAGCAGCGGCAGGCGGAGTTGGAGGACCTGCGCGGGAGGATATACTACGAGCTGCAGACGGCATTCCTGGACCTCGATGCCGCCGCGCAAAGCGTCAAGGTTGCTCGCAGCTCGGTCCAGCTTGCCCAGGACCAGCTCGATCAGGCGCAGGACCGTTTCAGCGCGGGTGTGGCGGGCAATATTGAAGTCGTGCAGGCCCAGGAAGCGCTCGTGATCGCGACCGATTCATATATTGAGAGCCTGTTTGCCCACAATATCGCCAAAGGGAGGATCGCGCAGATACTTGGGGTGGCGGAGTCTTCCTTCATACGATTTCTTCGAGGCAATTAAATGGACGAACCCATGAACTCTAAAGGCGGCGCGCCAGGCGGAAATCCGGCCCCTTCGACCGGGTCCGGCAAAAACAGGCGCGGAGGCAAGGCAAAATGGATCCTGCTCCTGATTCTGATCCTCGGCGGCGCGGCCGCGTTCTGGATCTATCGCTACCAGGCGGCGCGCGAATCGACCGATGACGCCCAGATCGACGGGCACATCAATCCGGTGGCGTCCCGGGTCGGAGGAACGGTGGTCGCGGTCCATGTCGAAGACAACCAGGAAGTCGAAGCCGGAACGCTCCTGGTGGAAATCGACCCCCGTGATTTCCGGGTGGCCCTTGAACGTGCGCAGGCCGAGTTGGCGGCGGCGGAGGCCGCTGCCCGGGCCGCCGAAGCCGCGGTGCCGGCTGCCCACATCACCACCTCCAGCCAGGTGAGCGGCGCGCAGGCGATATTGGAGAGCGCCGAAGCGCGGGTAACGGTCGCGGTCCGGGACCTGGAGGCCTCGCGCTCCCGCATGGCTCCGCTGCAGGCGCGACTGCGTGAGGCCGAGGCTCTCGGTATCCGCGCGGGCCAGGATCTGGAACGCATGAAGGCGCTGATCGCCAAAGACCGGATCTCGCGACAGCAGTATGATGCCGCCGTGGCGGCCGCGGATGCCGCCTGGGCGTGCCCGGGATGCCGCGGCCGCGGCGGTCATCGAGGCGGAGAAAAACGTAGCCACTTCCGAAGCCCGGCTCGGACAAGCCCACGCCGGAGTCGCGGAAGCCCGGGCCACGATCGATGCCGCGCGGTCCGCGCCGGAGCAGATGACGATCGTCCGCGCGAACGCCGCAACCGCCCAGGCGCGGGTGGCGCAGGCCCGGGCCGCACTGGCCCGCGCGCAGCTCGACCTCGAATACGTGAAGGTGTATGCGCCGGTCCGCGGAATTGTAGCCATGAGGAATGTCGAGATCGGCCAGGTGGTGCAGAAGGATATGCCGCTTATGGCCGTTGTTCCCCTCGACGACATCTGGGTGACCGCCAACTTCAAGGAAGATCAGTTGATGAACATGCGGGTCGGCCAGACTGCGGTCGTCAAGG
Organism: Terriglobia bacterium; assembly: GCA_963824985.1. Classification (GTDB taxonomy): domain Bacteria; phylum Acidobacteriota; class UBA6911; order UBA6911; family UBA6911; genus JAFNAG01. The sequence goes on along the minus strand of CAWGRQ010000024.1, from coordinate 28,748 downwards.
TCGATGCGTATGGCGGACACCGCTACCAGGGCCGCGTCGAGAGCATTGCGGCCGCTACCGGGGCGCGCTTCAGCCTCCTGCCCCCGGAAAACGCGACCGGAAATTACGTCAAGGTGGTGCAGCGCATCCCCGTCAGGATCCGGCTTGATGATGGGCAGAACTCCGGACATCTCCTGCGGCCGGGGATGTCGGTCGTGCCGACCGTGTTCGTAAAATAGTGCAACCGTCGGGACCCGATCCCGACCCTCCAGGGAATGCGACGCGGTCATGGCAGACGAAGCATACGCGGCAGGTCCTCAGGTTAACCGATGGATCATCTCCCTGTCGGTGGTATTCGCCACCTTCATGGAAGTGCTCGACACCACGGTGGTGAACGTGTCGCTGCCGCATATCGCCGGAAGCATGTCGGCGACCGTCGAGGAGAGCACCTGGGTATTGACCTCGTATCTGGTGGCCAATGCGATCATCCTGCCCATGACGGGCTGGCTGGCGCGGTTTTTCGGTCGCAAGCGACTCCTGCTGCTGGCCGTCATCGGTTTCACCAGCGCGTCGGTCCTTTGCGGCCTGGCGCCGAATCTCACCAGCCTGATCATCTTCCGTTGTCTTCAGGGACTCTGCGGCGGGACCATGCAGCCGCTCTCGCAGGCCATCATGCTCGAGACGTTCGCTCCCGAAGAGCGCGGCAAGGCCATGGCCGCCTGGTCGCTGTGCATCGTCCTCGCGCCCATTGTCGGCCCGGTGGTCGGCGGATGGCTGACGGACAGCTACAGCTGGCGCTGGGTGTTCTACATCAACCTTCCGGTGGGCATCACTTCGCTCATTATGGCCCGGCTGTTCGTTTTCGACCCGCCCTACCTGCGCCGGGAGTCGGCGAGCGTGGATTACTGGGGGATCGGATTGCTGGCGGTCGGCATGGCATCGTTGCAGATCCTGCTGGACAAGGGCGAACAGGAAGACTGGTTCTCTTCCGACACCATGACCATGCTGGCGATGCTCGCCGGGATCGCCGTGGCGGTCTTCATCATCCGGGAGTTGGTGGCGGAGCACCCCATCGTCGATCTGCGCGTGTTCCGCGATCGCACGTACGCGACCGGCGTTTTTTTGATGACCATGCTCGGGTTCGTGCTTTACGGCAGCCTGGTTCTGCTCCCCATCATGCTGCAGACCCTCCTGGGCTATCCATCCCTGCAGGCGGGCATCGCGCTGGCTCCCCGCGGGATCGGCTCCTTCCTGGCCACCCCCATCATCGGCGTGATCATCGGGCGGATTGATCCCCGCAAACTACTTACTGCGGGAATTGTGGTCTGCGGTCTCACTCTGCTATGGCTGGGGAACCTGAACCTGAACGCCGGCTACTGGGACATCTTCTGGCCTCAGTTCATTCAGGGAATCTCCATGAGCTGCCTGTTCGTGCCGTTGACGACCATTACCATGGATGCGATTGCCAAGGAGAAAATGGGGAACGCGGCCAGCATTTTCAACGTCATGCGCAACATCGGCGGCAGCATGGGAATTGCCGTCTCGGCAACTCTTCTGGCCCGAAATCGGCAGATCTACACCAACATGCTGGTCAAGCACGTGAATCCGTACAGCATGCCGACGCGGATGGCGATGAACCAGATCCGGAACGGCCTCATCGCGCGGGGCGTGAATCCCGCCACGGCGGCCATGCGCACGGATGCGATCCTGTTTTTCCAGGTGCAACGGCAGGCCACCATTCTGTCGTTCATCGACATTTTCCGCCTGTTGGGATGGGTTTTCATCCTGACCGTCCCGCTCGTACTGATCGCCAGAAGCCCGCGCCACCGCAGAAACAAACGCGATGCCAATGTCCACTGACGCCGGCCAAATAGCAGCCCGCATTATTCAGGAAACAGGACATCGCAGGACGCGGATGAACGCGGATTGGATCCGTGTCCCATAAACTTTCGGATATGGGCAAATTCCAACTCCTCGTGTTGCCATTCGTGCGTTTGCCTGAGAATTTTCTGAATAATGCGGACCGGGAGTGCGTCACCACGCGATCAGGTCGCCGCTCATCAGGTCGTAACAGCCGCAGACCCGGCCGGGCTCGAGCGCCTGGACCCAATCGGCCAGCCTCAGGGCCGCCTCCCGGGGTGGGGTGTCGGCGTCAAACGCGCCCGCTTCCGTCATCAGCTTGCCGGGATGGACGGCAAACACGCGAATGCCTTCCTTCCCGAGTTCCTGGTCCAGGCAGGCGGTGAGCATGTTCTGTGCGCATTTGGCGATCTGGTACGAGTAAATGCCCCGGAATTCCCCCGCCACGGTGCGCCCGATCGATCCCCAACGTGAGGTTACGTTGACCACCACCGGATGGGGAGCCCGGCGGAGGAAGGGGAGCGCCGCCCGGGTGCAGCGGAATGCGCCCAGGCAATGAACGCGGAACAGGCTTTCGATGTCTTCGGGCGACGTGTCCGGCAGCCAGCGCAGTTTTTTGATATTGCCCGCATTGTTGATCAGCAGGTCAAGAGAAGGGGAATGCCCGGCCAGGACCTCCTGAATCCGTCCCTCGACATCGGCGGTGGCGACATCCGCGACGATCGGGCGGCAGCTCGGGCCATAAATGCCCGCGAGCGCGGCGGCGACGTCGGGATTGCGGACCAGAGGAAACAGAGTCCAACCCCTGCCGAAGAACACATCCGTCAATTCCCGCCCCAGGCCCCGGCCTGCGCCGGTAATCAGTACCGTCGGCATATGATTCCCCAAATTCCGGACCGGTTTTTCTATGGATGCGGCTCTAATGTCAATCCAGGTAGCGGCGGGTCAGGTCCTGGTACGCATCCACCCTGCGATCGCGCAGGAAAGGCCAGTGGGTGCGGATGATGTCTACCTTTGCGAGGTCACAGGAGAGGACTACGGTCTCCTCCTTTTCGTGAGAGCACCGCGCCACGACGTCCCCTTCCGGATCGCAGAGGAAGCTCCCGCCCCAGAAATCAATCCCCCCGGGAACGGCCCCCTCGTGCCCGATCCTGTTTATGGCCGCCACATAGATGCCGTTGGCGATGGCGTGGCTGCGCTGGATGGCTTCCCATGCCGAATGCTGGCGGGCGCCGAGCTCCGCCTTCTCTTCCGGGTGCCACCCGATGGCGGTCGGATAGAAAATGATCTGCGCCCCTTGAAGGGCGGTCAGGCGCGCCGCTTCCGGGTACCACTGATCCCAGCAGATCAGTACCCCGATCCGGCCGTAGCGCGTGTCCCAGGCCCGGAAGCCGAGATCCCCGGGAGTGAAGTAGAACTTCTCGTAGTAAAGCGGATCATCGGGGATGTGCATCTTGCGATATTTCCCCAGGTAGGCGCCATCGGCATCGATGATGGCGGCCGTGTTGTGGTACACTCCGGGCGCCCGGCGCTCGAACAGGGGTGCGATCAGGACGACCACCAGTTCGCGAGCCAGCGCGCCGAGCCGCTCGGTGGTAGGTCCGGGGATGGTTTCAGCCAGCTTGAAATGGGCGTGGTCCTCGGCCTGGCAGAAGTAGAGGCTGTTGAACAGCTCGGGTAGACAGACAACTTGAGCGCCCCGGGCGGCAGCCTGGCGAATGCGATCCCGGGCTTTGTCCAGGTTGGCCTGGGGATCATCGCTGCACGTCATCTGGATAAGGCCGATCTTGATGGTCATCGTTCAGTGTCCTTTTGTGACTGAAATCAGATCATATCCTAAACCAAAACCGCCCGGCCTGGGAAATCGCTTTTCGCAGGTTTCGTGGGTTCTCCGGTAACGGCTGCAAACGTATGAAAACCGGCCAGGTCGCCTTGGAAAAACCCGATCAGCTGATCCTTCCGCGCGTCTCTGCGGCTGCCGGCTCCGGCGCTCCCGGCGGCGCCCCACGGTACGGCTTTGTCGATCTGCTTCGGGGCTTTGCCCTGCTCGTCATGATCGAGACCCACGTGGTGAACGCCTACCTGCCGCAGGCCGCTCGGAGTAATCCGCTCTTCTTCTGGCTTTCTTTCGTCAACGGACTGGTCGCCCCGTCGTTTCTATTCGCGTCGGGTTTCTCGGTCGTGCTGCAGGCGCGCCGCCGCTGGGAGGATTGGCTGCGCATCGGCCCCGCGTTCGGCAAGCAGATGCGCCGCCTGGGATTCATTCTTCTGGTGGCCTATTACATTCACCTGCCGCATTTCGGCATCAGCAGATTCCTGGTCGAGAAGGATCAGGCTTTCTGGAAACGGGCGCTGCAGGTCGATGTGTTGCAGTGTATCGTCGTCTCGCTGCTGGTGGTCAACGTTCTGATCCTGCTGACGCGCCGGCCGTCTGTGTTCTTCTGGGTTGCGGCCGCCATTGCTGCGGGCGCCGCGCTGGCGACTCCGTGGATGTGGGCGCAGGATTTTACCGGCCGGGTTCCCCTGGCCCTGGCGCTGTTCCTCAATCCGCAGGGAGTGTCGCTTTTTCCACTGTTCCCCTGGATCAGCTTCCTGCTGGCGGGAAGCTGCGTGGCGCACCTATTCCTGAATGCCGTGGCCGGAAAAACGGACTCGCGCATGATGCGCTGGATGCTGATTGCGGGCGTGGGGGCGATCGCGGCGGGACTGGCGGGGCGTGCCGTGCCCTGGCTCAGCGCCTGGAATGTCGGATTCTATCGCACCAGCCCGCTGTACGTCCTGATCCGTCTCGGCTGCGTGCTCATCCTCTGCGCCGGGCTCTACTTGATGGAAAAGCGTCTGGGCTGGGTGCCGCATGCCATCCGTCTGGCCGGGCAGGAATCGCTGCTGGTGTATTCGATGCACCTGCTGCTGATCTTCAGCGTTTTGCGCGGCAAGACCATCGCCGCGCTTCTCGGCCGGGAGGCGGGGCTGGGTGTCTGCTTCCTGATGAGCGCCGCGATCGTCGTGCTGATGATATGGATGGCCGGGCTCTGGCACGGCTGGAAACGGACCCGGCCCCGCCGGGCGCGGATGGCGCTGGCGGCCTTCTGCGCCGCCAATGCCGTCATTTTTCTGCTGCAGTAACCTGCGCGTCCGCCGGCGAGACCGGAGGTGTCAGAAAGCGCACGAACTCTTCCGGGTTGCGGGTCATGCCGGGAAACGTGGAGACTTTATTCCCCTCGGCGTCGAGGATGGCATAAAGCGGCAGCGCCACGGTTCCGAAGGCTTCCTTCTGGTACGTCTGATTATCCTCGTATTCCTTGCCGGCGCCGTCGGTGTATAGCTGCAACCGGACGTATTTCAGCAGCGCGGCGTGGACGGCGGGCAGGGGGAAGATGTTTGCTTCCATCCAGCGGCAATTGGTGCAGGTGTAACCCGTGAAATCGACAAACACCAGCTTCCGTTCCTGGCGGGCCTGGGCCAGGGCGTTTTCCAGGTTGGTGTGCCAGGTGAGCTCTTCCCCCCGGCTCCCGCCGGTGAGCGAGAATTCCCCCGCGGTGCGCGGCGGCAGGAAGGCATCCAGTTCTCCGATGCTTGCCCCCATCAGGCCGGTAAACAGGTAGAACCCGATGGCGAGAAAGACGAGCGCCGAACTCATGCGCAGGACGCCGAGATTCTCGATGGGGCTGTCGTGAGGCAGCCGGAATTTGCCGAGCAGGTACACGGTCGCCAGGACCGCCGTGGCGATCCAGATCGACAGCACCACCTCACGCGTGAAGATCTCCCAGTGCCACACCAGGTCCACGTTGGAGATGAACTTCATGGCGGCGGCAACTTCCAGAAAGCCCATCGTCACCTTCACCGAGTTCAGCCAGCCGCCGCTCCGGGGGAGCGATACCAGCAGCCGGGGCACCAGCGCGAGCACAAAGAATGGGGCGGCAAAAACGACCGAAAAGCCGAGCATGCCGAGCGCGGGCCAGAGCCAATCCCCCTGCGAGGTCGCCACCAGCACGGTGCCCACGAAGGGGACGGTGCAGGTGAAGCTGGTCAAGGTGAACGTCAGTCCCATCAGCAGAGTCGAAGCATAGCCGCTGCCCGATCCGGCGCGGGAAAGCCTGGTGAGCAGGCTCGAAGGAATGCCGATCTGGTACAGCCCGAACAGGTTCAGCGCGAAGCCGATGAATACCGCCGTGATCAGCAGGTTGACCCACGGATTGGCCGCGAACTGGTTGATGCCGGTAGCTCCCAGTAGCGCTGCCAGCCCCAGGCCGAGCCCGGTAAATGTGAATATGATGCCAAAGCAATAGACGATGGCCAGGCGGAGGCCTGAAGCCCGGTTGGTCTCCGCGCTTTTGGTGAAGTACGAGACCGTGATCGGAATCATCGGGAAGACGCAGGGAGTCGCCAGGGACAGCGCCCCCATGGTCATGGCCAGCCAGAGAAACGGGAAGAAGCCGCTCGAACGCGCCTCCTGAACCTCGGCGGCCGTGCCCGAGGCGAGGCTGCCTTTTGAGGCTCCAGTGGCCGGTGGCGTCGCCTGGGGCTTGGCATCGACTGCAGTGTCTGCCGGGGCCGCGGTCACGGAGGCGACTCCGGGGATGATCCGGATGGTGACTGGCACCGGAACGCCGCGGGGGGGCAAACAGGAGCGGTCGTCGCAGACCTGGTAGTAGGCCTGTATGCGTACTTCATAATCCCCGGGCTTGGCCGAGGCCGCGACCCGGAGAGGAATCCAGAATTGGGCGCTCCCCGAAAAAACCTCGGTCTGGATGTTGAAATTCGGGTCAAATTCGCTCTTGGGCGGCGATTGCCGGACCGTCCCGTCGATTTCGAACGGTTCGCCGGAGAGGAGGGTGAACCGGGTGGCGATGGGCCCGCCCGGCGGCTGGGTCGTGGAGTACATGTGCCAGTTGCCGTCGATGGCGGCATCGATCTTGATTTCGAATCGGGCGCCCGCCTGCAGCGGGCCGGCCGGCGGCCTGGCCGACCAGTGAACGGGAGTATCCGCCGGCGTCTGACTCCCGGCCATTCCGGGCAGAAAAAGTACACAAGCGACTGCTGCCAAAATGGTTGCTTTCATGGGAAGCAAGTATATCATCCGGCCAGAATCAGTGACAGGCACGAATGGCATGCATGGACCTGCCAGCTGGGCGTTAAACGGGAAAAAACCGGACAAAACCGTTGTCGATTCGGGCAAGTGATCCGATCCGGATTGCCGCCCATGCGCAAATGAATCCAGCGCGGCTTATCGACTTGACCGCTTATGTGATGGCACTCGTCTTTCTCTACATCCGCATCTTTGCATATGAAATACAGGGTTCAGAAGAAAACAAGCTGAGGTTCATCCAAATCTGCCGATCAGGCTCACCTCCGCGAGGCCAACGATTTCCAAAAGGAAATGATTAGAATCGTTGTCTGACCTGGATTTGGGTGGCTCACAAATCCACACTGTGAGCCCTTTGGTGTGTCACCTGCTTTAGTCGCACCGAAGCGTGCCCATTGGGTCGATCAGCGAGGCACGACGGGCCGGAATATAGCTGGACAGGAAGGCTGCGCCCAAGGATAGAACGGAAACAAATAAAAAAGTGACAGGATCGGTGGATTTGATTTCAAATAGCAGGCTGGCGAAAACGCGTGTGAGCGCCAGAGCTCCGGCAATCCCGATGGCGAGCCCGATCACTACGGGGAGGATGACCTGGCGAAGCACCATGACCACGACCTGCGACGCCTCCGCGCCTAGCGCCAGGCGTACGCCGATCTCATGTCGGCGGCGAGCAACGCTTTGCGCCGTTACGCCGCTGATTCCCACGGTAGTCAGAGCAATCCCGATCGCTGCGAACAGTCCCATGATCAGCGCAAAAAACCTTGGCGAGGAGATCGAATCGCCAAGTTCATCCTCGAGCTTGACAATTTTAAAGGGCAGCCTTCCATTCAGAATCGCTTTTATCTGCGGCGTGGCTTCTCCGCTGCCTGGGGCAACCCTAAACAGAATATTGTGACGTCCTTTGTAGTCGAGATTGTAGGGAAGATAGATGGAGGGTCCGGCAGGCACCCGCAAGTTTCGCTCACGCAGATCGGGAACAATCCCGATGATACGCACTATTTGTTCCTTCTCTACGACCAGTGTTCGGCCGAGCGGATTTTGTCCGGGGAAGCTGCGTTTCGCCATGCTCTCGTTCATCAGGGCAACCGCCGGCGGACCCTGCTCGTCTTGCTTGGTAAACAGTCGTCCCCAAAACGCAGGAGACGCCCAGAGTTTCAAAATAGCCGCTGCTCACCCGGAATGTACTTACCGCAACCGCGCTGTTTGCTGCGAACGGAGAGAAGAGGTGATTCCACAACGGCAGCAGATTGCACTCCAGGGGCAGTTCGCAGCCCTGTTACGGTCTCATCGCACAGTCGTGCGAGCTTCTCGGAACTCATATTTCTCAGACCGATGGGAATGCCAATGCGGATATTTGCGGGATCGTATCCGAGATCAATGCGCTGTAAGCGAACAAAGCTGTTCAGCAGTAAGCCCGAACCCATCATTAGTACGAGGGCAAGGCCGACTTCCACTACGATCAAAATCCCCCTGATCTTCCATCGGCCCCAAAAATGAAATGCCGGATCTTCGGCCGACTTCAAACCAGCGGTCAAATTGGGAGTGGAGCCTTGCAGCGCGGGCACAGCCCCGAAAAGCATCCCGGCGACGACGGTGAGCGCCGCAGAAAATGCCAAAACTCGAATGTCGATCCGAACGTCCGTCGCCATAGGGCGGAAAAAGACCGGCAGCTTTGCCAGAAACAGATCCAGCGTGCCGTACGCAAGCAGCACTCCCAGAAATCCGCCAATGCCTGACAGCAATAAACTCTCGGTCATTAGCTGTCTCAGTAACCGGCCTCGGCCCGCGCCAAGCGAGGCGCGAACCGCAAGTTCTCGTCGGCGCGTGACGCTGCGCGCAATTTGCAGGTTGGCAACATTTGCACAGGCAATAAGCACCAGGAAGATAACTGCACCGAAAAGTGAAAGCAATGTCGTACGGTCCACATATTCAATTCTGTTGATAGGCGAGATGAAAATCTGAGTTGTCGGCAATTTAAAAAACGATCCGCGACCGTTTATGACTTGCGACTCCGCCTGGGCCTGGCTCAGTGAGATATTCGGCTTCAGGCGGCCGATCAGTGTGCAATAAGGCAACTGCCATTTGGCAGGAAAGGGAAGAAGGATTTCCACGTTCTGGCCAGGCGTTTCCGCAGGGAACCGGAAATCCGGAGGAAGCACACCGATGATGGTGCGGGATTCCTCCTGGAAGTTGACGGTCTTTCCAATGATGGAAACGTCGGAGCCAAGACTGCGCCGCCACAGCGCGTGGGTTAGCCCGACTTTGACAACTCGACCTCAAAAACCACAAAAATGAGGGTAGTTCGTCGCCATAAGTCTTTTTGAATCAACAAAGGCACCCCTCAAAATAGGCCAAAAGTGCTTGTAGTGAAGACCTACCCCCTTGCAGTGGCTATCTGTCTGTAGACAATAGCAGCATGTTCCTGCGAATGACCAAGCGCATCAAGGACGGCAAAGAACATCGCTACTGGAGCATCGTCGAGAATCACCGCCTCGCAGGCGGCCGCGTTGCACAGAAGCACGTGCTTTATCTTGGCGAGATCAATGACAGCCAGAGAGAAGCCTGGTGGCGCTCGATTGAGATTTTAGAAAATGGCAAAAAAACACCGCGCAAGATCTCGCTGTTTCCCGAAGATCGAATGGTGCAGTCGCATGATCACGACGTGATCCACGTCCATGTGAACCAGATGCGACTGAATCGGCCGCGGCAATGGGGAGCCTGCTGGATGGCCCTGCTTTTGTGGGATCAGCTGCAGCTGGATCGCTATTGGGCCGAAAAACTGCCGGAGAGCCGGGAAGGGACCCGGTGGTTGAACGTATTGAAGATTCTGGTCGCCTACAGGCTGATCCAACCCGGCAGTGAGTGGCGGTTGCACCGCGAGTGGTACGGCAAGAGTGCCGTGGGAGACCTGCTGGGTGAGGAAGGAGAAGTCGTTCCCTATCAGAATCTCTATCGATGCCTGGACAAGCTGGTGGCGCACAAGGAGGGAATGTTCACCTTCCTGAGGCAGCGCTGGCAGGACCTCTTCAATGCGGGTTTTGATGTTCTTCTCTACGACCTGACCAGCACGTATTTTGAGTGTGATCCTCCTGGCGCAGGAAAGAGACGTTACGGATATAGCCGGGACAAACGCTCGGACTGCGTGCAGGTGGTCATTGCCCTGGTGGTGACGCCGGAAGGTTTTCCGCTCTGTTACGAGGTGATGGATGGAAACACCAGCGATCGAACCACGCTGCGGCAGTTTCTCAACAAGATCGAAAGTCAGTATGGCAAAGCCCGCCGCGTGTGGATCATGGATCGTGGCATTCCGACCGAGGAGGTGCTGACGGAGATGCGGCAATCGGAGACGCCGATCCATTATCTGGTGGGAACACCGAAAGGGCGGCTGAACAAGCTCGAAGCACAGCTGCTGCCCATGCCTTGGGAAAAGGTGCGCGACAGTTTGAGTGTCAAGCTGCTCAAGCAAGACCAGGAACTGTACGTGCTGGCGTGCAGTACGAGCCGGCAGGCGAAAGAGCGTTCCATGCGCCGCCGCCGACTGAAGCAGTACTGGAACCGGCTCCGCGAACTCAGCGGCCAGAAGCTGGATCGTGACCGGCTGCTGATGAAAATCGGAGCGGCCAAAAAGGAAGCCGGCAATGCCGCCCGGTTGGTCGAACTATCGTTGCCTTCGCTGCATCAGGCGGTCACACCGGAAACGTTTCGCTTCAGCTTGTGCAAAGACAAGCTCCGCAAGGTTCGCAGGCAGGAAGGACAATACCTGTTGCGCTCGAATTTGACTGGTGAGGATCCGGCCACGTTATGGAAGTACTACATACAGCTTGTCGAGGTGGAACAAGCGTTCAAGACCCTCAAAATGGATCTTTCCTTACGGCCTATCCACCACCAGAAAGACGAGAGGATTGAGGCGCATATTTTCGTGGCCTTCCTGTCGTACTGCCTTCAAATCACTCTGCAGCAGCGATTGAAAGCCCTTGCTCCAGGCCTGACGGTGCGGTCGGTTCTTGAAAAGTTCGCGGCGATCCAACTGGTCGATGTTCATCTGCCGACGACGGACGGCAGAGAACTGCGTTTGCCGAGATATACCGAACCGGACAAAGAGCACCTGCTATTGCTCTCCAGACTGGATTTAAAACTGCCCCCTCAGCCGAGGCCCGAACTTCTGGACAGGAAGCCCGCAATGACCAACCTGAAGATGAACGTGTAGTGAAGACTTTCGGGGGTCGCTTCTAATGTTTTCAATGACTTACCTGCCGTCCAACCCTCCAGTTGTCAAAGTCGGGTTAACGTCGTCAGTCCCCCTGTTCCCAAACGGAGGAAGATCCAGCCGCCGGACGCATTGATTTTCCTGATCCCAAATGGAACTCGCCGGTCCAATCGTCTACACTATCAGAACGGACCCTTGAGATCGGAAGCTTTCAATGAGATTTCTTCGTTTGAAAAAGGCGTTGGCGCTCGTAGGGATCATCCTCCTTTCCGGAATGTGGGTCTCGTTTGCGCAGAACGCGCCGGCTCCTGACCTGACCTCGGCAGTGCTTCTTCAGTACCTCAATCGGACGATTGACTGGTATCGGCAGCTGGACCTTCAGAGGCAAGTGATGACTGAATCCGACGAGGGGATGGTCGTCAATGATAATCAGCAGATCGCCAACCAGGTGGTGTCGCTGGCCTTCGAGTTCGCCAGGGTCGAGGCGGAGTCGATCGAAAAAGAAGAGGCGTCGGCACAGGCGGGGAGCCCGGATGAGGCCGGCGCATCGCGTTATCAGGCCCTGCGCCAGATGCTGACCGGCCTGGATCAGCAGGTCCGGGCAAACCAGATGGAACTGGAATCGCTGCGACAGCAGCTGGCCAATGCAGCGGGCCGGCAGCGGGAATCCCTTCAGGCGCGGATGGATGAAACCCGGAGCGAACTTGAACTGGCACAGGTGCGCAGGGACTCGCTCCGAAGCATGACCGAGTTTGTCGGCGGGTCGAGCACCAGCGGCCTGGGCGCTACCGGCATTCGTGAGAAGATCGAAGCGCTGGCAAGGTCGGTCCCCGCAGCCCTTGCGAAGCCCGCCACAAAACCGGAGACCCCGGCGGCAGCCAATGAGCAGATGTACGCCGCTCCCGCATCCGGAACGCGCAAAAGCGAACCGTCCGGTGTCTGGAGTTTGGCCTCAGAGGTCATCGCCGACTCAAGAAGAATGCGCACGATCCGTGACGCCGTGCAGTTGACGGATGCCCTGAGCCAGGACTTGAAAGTGCTGCGCGCGCCTCTTGTGAACACGCTGAGAGAACTGTCGAAACGCGGCGATGAGCTCGCCGGCCTGGCCGACACCTCCGACCAGCTCGTGCTCGTTCAGCAGAAAGCCATGCTGGACGCTCTGACCATGCAGTTCAAGCGCACGTCGGATTCCGTGATGCCATTGAGCAAGCAAGGGATCCTGCTCGGGCTGTATAAGAAGAACCTGACCAACTGGCTGGGCTCGCTCGAAACCCGGTATGCGACGGAGTTGAGGAACCTCCTCGTCAGGCTGGGGATGCTTGTAGCGGTCCTGGCGGTGATTATCGGAGGCGCAGAGCTGTGGCGGCGAGCGATCGTCGGTTATGTGCGCGACCCGCGCCGCAGATATCAGTACCTGTTGCTGCGCAAGATTGTGTTCTGGTGCGTGATCGCCATCGTGCTCGCTTTCTCGTTTGCGAACGAGCTCAGCTCGGTGGCGACCTTTGCCGGGCTGATCACGGCCGGCGTTGCCGTCGCGCTCCAGAATGTCATTCTTTCCGTCGTGGCGTACTTCTTCCTGATCGGCAAATACGGCATCCGGGTGGGCGACCGCGTGCAGGTGGCTGGAATCACCGGCGAGGTGGTGGATATCGGACTCGTACGGTTCCACATGATCGAACTGGTCAGCGGCGGAGAGAAAACGGCGAGCGGCCGGGTCGTCGCATTCTCGAATTCGGTCGTTTTTCAATCGAATGCCGGTTTTTTCAAACAGATCCCCGGCACGAATTTCCTTTGGCACGAGGTCGCCATGACGGTATCCCCCGAAAGTGACTATCTCCTTGTGGAAGAACGGTTGCGCGGTGTCGTTGAAGCCATTTTCGCGGAGTACCGGGACGAGATGGAAAAGCAGTACCGCCACATCCAGAAGACCCTGTCGACCGCGCCGAGAGGAGCCCTGCAGCCGACGAGCCGTCTGCATCCGGCAACATCCGGCCTCGAAGTGGTCATCCGATATCCGGTGGATTTGATGAATGCATCCGAAATCGACGATCGCGTGACCCGCGAGTTGCTCGGCGTGATGGAGCGCGAGCCAGCACTGAAGCTGGCCAGTTCAGGCAAGCCCCCGCTCCGCCTGAAGACCGACATCTCCGGCTAAGGGATCACATGCAAAACCCGATTCCGGCGGCACAACAGCGACCTGATGCGCGGCAGGCACGAATGGTCCGGCGGGCAATGCGGGCTGCATCCCGGTTGGCTACGCTTCTTCTGGCGGCGGGGCGGGCCGTCGTGCCTCGGGTCATTCAAAGGCTGCAGAGGATCCTGCAACCGCCCCTGCGCACGCAGCCGCTCGTTGACTGTGGGAGCCGTTCGTCGTACCTTTGATTGGTAATTCACGGCGCGCGATAGCCGCCACCGATGAATTGCACCGCAGAGATCGCCGAGATCGCAGAGAGCTCCTTGGTTCTTATATAGCATGTCTCCGCAGTCTCCGCGATCCCGGCGGCGAGCGGTTGTTTATCGCGTCTGAATGGCAAGGATTTGCAGGTAAGTGGGACGAGAGAGGTCTGGGAGATGAGGAAATTTTCCTGCGCATTCGCGATTTGGCTGTATTTGAGTCTGGGTCCGGCTCTCACGGCATGGGCGCAGAATCCCTATGAAAAATATCTCACGGGAGCTGATGTCGAAAAAATCGCCGGGATGAAGGGGATTAAACTGATTCCGCGCGGAGCCGTCGCCGCGGCGGCCGGCGATCTCAATTTTGCAGATGCTTCTGGGGAACTGATCCTGATGGTCCAGTTCGCAGATGCGAAGAATTTCGGCGGTTTCAAGAACAGGTATGCCAAGGGTGCCGTCAGCGGCGTCGGCAGTGAGGCGGTCCAGGGAGCTGCGATGCCCGGGCTGCCGGATAACCTGCTCGCGTTCACCAAAGGGAGCCGCTGTGTCGTCCTGACCTCGTTCGGGGACTTCATAAAAAAGAAGGTCTACCTGACGGTTGACCAGCTTACAGCTCTGGGCAAATTGATCGCCTCCCGTCTTTAGGTGTTAGGACCATTTATTTCGGTGTGCCAACGACGCCGATATTGGCGATCGTCTCCCCTTTGGTCATCGAAGGAATTGCACGGACGAATAACACCACCATGATAACCAACCTGGAACTCATCCTGGGAAAGCATCAAATGAAGTTGGACCTTCTGGGCGCTTCGCCGGAAGTGGGACGCGCGTTCGACCTGGCGGCACACGACGCGCATCAAATCGTGCTCAGCCACACGACGTGGCGGCGGTACTTCCATGCCAGTTCTTCGGTCGTTGGATCGTCGATCCCGCTTGACGGTACGCAGTATGTCGTCGCAGGCATCATGCCGGATTGGTTTCGCTTTCCGACGTCCGAGTCCGCCTATTGGGTGCCGCTGCGGCTCGACGCCGGCGCCGGGTGGGGCATGGATTTCATCAGAACGGGTGAGGCAGTGTGACGACGATATACATCAGGTTGCGGCCGATAAAGGCGCCCAGAGTAATTGCGAGGAACACGAGGAGGCGCAGCCAGGGTGACGTTCCAGGAGTACTTCCGCCGAACCAGAGCAATGCCGCGAATGCAATGGGGACGACCGTTGTCAGAAGCAACTGAATTCCCAACGCGATGGGATGCTGGGACGTGATTAGGTGCAAGGCCTCTTGCAACCGTGCTGCCGCAAAATCATCCAGCGGAGCCCGGGACAATGTCGCCAACATCCACACTGCCGAAACGATAAGCATGAGGCTGCCTGCCACCGCTCCTCCGAGGAAACAGCCGAGTAGATTCCTCGGGCCATGCAGGCTGACGAATGCCGCTGAAGCGGAGCCTCCCAGCAGCAGCGCCGTGCCGAAAAAGGAAACCGGCACCCAGCCCGCATTCCAGGCCGGCTGAGTCGGGATCAGATAGACCGCCGTACTGGAGGCGACCGCGGCCAATGAAAGCAGACTGGTTGCGACACCGGTTGTTACCCTATGATCGGGTTTGTGCGCCCACCACGAATGGCTGTACAACAGGGCCGCGAAAACAAACAGCATGGTCAGGAAGACCTCCAGGCTCAGTCTTGAAGTCCCCAAATTGAGAAAAGACTTCCAGGCGGAGAGGGGACGGCCCAGGTGGAGCAGGGACGCCAGCAACCCGATTGCAGCAAGCGGGAATATCGCGATTCCCAGAGGACGCATGAGAGCCCATCTGACTGATTGCCTGCCCAATCGAAACAGTGGCGGCCAACGCAAGTCCGCAAGAGAACTGGATCGCCAGGGTAAACACTACCAACGGCCATTCGGACATGCTCTCACCCCTCACGCGTGCTCAGCCTCCGGTCTCACCCTGTATCTGCAGGCAGGATTTGTCAGGCCGGGTGAGGGGAGGTTGCGAATATGCCCAGCTAATCCGGCCGCGAGGCAATTTCAGACAGCCGGCCAATTTCGATGGCACGCATCGGGCAGGCGGTCACGCATATCGGGCTCTTTCCCCGGTCCAGTTCCTCCACACAGAAATTGCATTTCTGGACCCGGCCCTCGCGGGCGTCGTATTGCGGGGCGCCGTACGGGCACAGCCATGTGCAATAACGGCAGCCGATGCAGCGCTCGGGATCGTGCACCACGATCCCATCGCTTGCGCGTTTGCGATAAGCGCCGGTCGGGCAATGTCTGACGCAGATCGGATCCTCACAGTGGTTGCAGGACATCGAGATATTGTAGGCGAAAATCCTCGGGAACTCCCCGCCCTCGAACATGCGCACCCTGCGTATTCTCTGGCCGACCGCGGCGTCGTTGAAATCCTTGCAGGCGATCTCACATGTCCGGCAATTGGTGCATTTGGTGGTGTCCACAAAAAGGCGATCTGTCCGCTACCCACCCGTCCTCCTTCGGCCACTTCGCACCTCGACCAGGATCGTGTGCTGGGCATTGCCGTGAGCCAGACGGCGTTGGCTCTCTGGCTTGTGAGGACGTTAATGCAGCCTCTCCGGCATATGCCATCCTGGTCGGGCGTGTACCATGCGCCCTGCGGGATCGCGATGACGCCCGGCCGCACCCGTTTCGTCACTCGCGCCGCGATGTTGAGTGCGCCGCGGTCGTTGAACACTCTGACGTTCGAGCCGTCCTTGATCCCGCGCGCGCCGCATCCTGTGGGCTGATCCACATCACCTGGGACTCGGCCTCTTCCATCCAGGCGATTTCGTCGAAAGTAGAATGCGTCCGACGTTTGTAATGAGGACCGATGCACTGCAAAGGGTACTTCTGTATCAGCGAATCCTCCGGCCCCTCCCATGCCGGAATATACTTCGGAACCCCGGTTATATCCGGCCGGTTCATGTCGTACAGGACTTTCGAGAAGATCTCGATCTTCCCTGACGGAGTCCTGAACGGGTGGCGGGCGGGATCCTTGATCTCATTCTCGAACGCGACGTAGGCTTCCGGCGCCTCCCGGTAAAGACCTGTCTTCGTCAATTCCTCCCAGGACGGAATCGCGGGATTGACTTTTTTCGCGCGCATTGAGGATCTGCTTCAGCCAGCCTTCGCGGGTTTTGCCCTCCGTGAATCTTTCCCCGATTCCCAGTTTCTCGGCGACCGGCCGAGCCATCGTACTCATTCCTGCACTCGAACGGGGGATCCACAACCTTGTTTCCGAATACGATGTATTTTTCGCCCGACCAGGGAAACCCGAGATCGTTGCGTTCGAGTGACTGATCCGCAGGCAGCAGAAGATCGGCGAACCTTGCACTCGGCGTCATGAAATGGTCGGATACGACAATACACTCGACGAGGTTCTCGTTCTTGAAGATCTTGATTGTCCGATTGATGTCTGCGTGCTGATTGACGAGCGTATTGCTGGCCAGGTTGAAGATGAACTTGATATTGCTCTCGAGTGGACCCGTCCTGCACGCCGTCGTCGTCGGTCATCTCGGTGCCGCGCACAACGGCGTCGGTCCACAGGAAAACCGGAATCCTGGTTTTGACGGGATTGTCCCCGCGGGAGTCCTCCTGCCCCCGCGCCAGGGTGCGGCCTCCCTCGCCGCCTCCCCAGCCGCCGCCAAGAATACCAAGGTTGCCCGTCATGCAGGCGAGGGCGATTCCGGCGCGAACGGACTGCTCTCCGTGCGCATGGCGCTGTGGACCTAATCCCTGCAGCAGCTGCGCCGGCTTCGTGCCGGCATACTCCCTCGCCAGATTACGGATCGTATGGGCGTCGATCCCGGTAATGGGTGCGGCCCAATCCGGCGTTTTCGGCAAATGATCCGGCAATCCAAGCACGTAGCTCTTGAATGACTCTCCAGCAGGCACTCCCGAAGGCATGTGCGCTTCGTCGAAGCCGATGCAGTACTTGTCGAGGAAGCGCTGATCCAGCAGATTCCGGTGACGATCACATGGGCCAGAGCAAGAAATAGCGCCGTATCAGTCGTCGGCTTCAGCGGCAGCCATTCGTCGGCGAAGGTTGCCGCAGTTTCTGTGTAGCGCGGGTCGATCACGACGATTCTTGCGCCCGCTTCCCTGGCTTTGGACGAGATAGTAATTGGAATTGGTCTCGAACACTGTCTCGGCAGGGTTGAAGCCATTCAGCACGATCAGCTTTGAGTGGGGCAGACTCTGGTAGGAACTGGTGTCCCGATAGCCGGTGACGAAGGGAGCGGTGTAACGGAGGCAAGCGGAACTGTAGCTGTTGTAATAGCCGAGGTAGCCGCCCAGCAGGTTCATCAAACGCCGGGCCGCCGCGACGCCCGAAACAGCGCCGCAATCGCCGGTTCCGTATTGAATATAGACGGAGGCTGGTCCGTGGCGGTCCAATGTTCGACGCAAATTCGAGGCGATGGTCCCGACGGCCTCGTCCCAGGAAATCCGCTGGAAATTTGCCTCGCCTCTCCGCCCCACGCGTTTCATGGGGTACTTGAGGCGGTCCGGATGGTAGATCCGATTTCTGATGGCTCGCCCTTTGAGACACGCGCGAAGCTGCGGCAGGCTTTCAGAATCGGGCATTTCGTCGGTGCTGATCCGGATGACCTTGCCGTCCTTGATGTGGGCTTTGAGCTGGCAGCGTCCGCCGCAGTTGTTGTTGCAGGCGATCGCCAGGATCTGCATCCCGTCCCCCGCAGTTTCGCCGGGCAGGATCTGGTCCAGAGCAGCGCGTCCGAAGATCTCCCCGGCGGCTATGCCTCCGGCCGCCGCCCCCGAGAGCTTCAGGAATAACCTGCGATTCAGTGCAATGCGCATACGCGCTCCCTACATATCCTGCCGTGTGAGCGTTATTCTACCCTATTGAGGACCAGATACCATAATGACGCTGCTCCGAAAATGACCTTTTTGGATAACACTGCCGAAGAAGGCGGCGCCGTGGCCTGGACCTTGTACGCATCTTCATGCTGGTAAAAATAAGCGTTTTTGTGCCGCGCCGTCGGCGCTCGTTCCCGAGTCATCCCATTCCCGGCCTTACGGCCGGGCCTGGGTACTGCCGGCCCCTCGGGCCTCGGGCATGCCTGTCCATGGGTCAATCAAGCGCCCGTATCCCCTGTGGCCAAAATCAGGAGCCATGCCGCGATGGTCACGAAATCCAGGCGCGAAGCGCCGGCAGTACCTAGCCCCGCGAGTCAGCGCGGGGTAGGGAGTGGTGGAGAAATGAGGCCCGCAAGGGCCGGCACCCGCCTCCAGGGAGTTTGCCTGTCGCGAACAAGATGCGTATAAGGTTCAGGCCGTGGCGCCGCACTCCAAGGCGCTGCGCGCGACATCTGCTGTTTTCATGCGTCACGCGGTTCGAGGTCGGACCGACGCAAAGACAATTTGTAGAGCAGATGGGGTAAAAACCAGCGTCTCCCAGCGGGCAGCAAACGAAAGATCCCGTCATTCCTATCGGTTTGGCAGGTCGGAAAACAGGTCGGCGTAAGCCCGTTCAGCGGAGGCAACCTCTCCATCGGACATTGCTGCCAGTTCGCCCTCGCAATGTAGGAGGCGGGACGGTGACGAGTGTCACTTCTCTCGCGGCTTGAGCGCCGAGCGCAGCTTGTCGGCGAGTGTCCCGAAGCCCTCGGCGGGAGGAGCCTTGCGTTCCGCCCACTCGCGCACTTCCTCGGCCTCGCGCGCTTCCATGACCGCCTTCGCGCTCAGGCGGATGCGCCGGCCTGACGGATCGACTTCCAGCACGATGACCTCGACGTCCGCCCCGACCGGAAAGGCTCGCTGGACATCGCCTTCCTTCGCGACGCCGGTTTCGCTCAATGGGATGAGACCGGTACGCCCGGGGGCCAGGAAGACGAACACGCCGAATTTCTCGTGTCGCTCGACCTTTCCCGTCAGGCGCGCGCCCGGAACGATGCCAGGCCGGGCTCCCGTAGCCCCCTCGGCCCGCGCCAAGCCTTCCTGAACGAGCGCCACGCCGATCCGTTTCTGCTCGAGGTCGATGGATAGAATCTCGAATGTGCCCGTCATCCCTGGAGCGACCTGGCCCGACCAGCCTCCCGATCGTCCGGTCGGCGCGAACGTGGAAGCATGGGCCAGCGCTTCGATGCCCGGCTCGAGCTCCACGAACGCGCCGAACTCCGCGACGCGCGTGACGCGGCCAGGCCGCAGCTGGCCTACTTCGTACACGTCGCCCACCCTCGACCACGGGTCGGCAGAGAGCTGCTTCAACCCGAGCGAGATCTTCTGCTTGTCCTCGTCCACGCGCAGAACCTTGACCGTGATCTCCTCGCCCGCCTTGACGATCTCCGAAGGGGCCGACACGCGGGACCACGACATCTCGGACACGTGGAGCAGGCCCTGGACACCTGCGCCGAGATCGACGAACGCGCCGAACTCGCGGACGGAGGTGACACGGCCGGTCATGACGGCGCCGGGGACGATCTTGTCGCGGACCTCGGCGGCGTTCGCCCGCTGCTCGTCCTCGAGGAGCGCGCGCCGGGAGACGACGATGTTCGAGCCGCCTTCCTTGTACTCGATGATCCGGAATTGGTAGACATTCCCTTCGTGCGCCGACGCGTCCGCGCCGCGGACGTCGATCTGGGAAATCGGGCAGAACGCGCGCTGGCGGCCGATGCGCACCTCGTAGCCGCCCTTTATCTCCCGTTCGACCTTCCCTTCCACCGGCAGGCCGCTGTGAAAGGCGTCTTCGAACTGCCGATCGCTCGCGGCCGCTCCCGCCAGCCTTCGGGAGAGCGTCAGCCCACCTGACGTCGACACCACCATCGCCTGAACGCGATCGCCCAGCGCAACCTCGATCTCGCCGTCGGCGTTCTTCAGTTCGTCGATCTCGATGACCGCCTCGCCCTTGCCTCCAACGTCGACTAACGCCACCTCCGGGCCGATGGCGACGATCCTGCCCTCAACGATTTCGCCCTTATCGAGGCGCTTGGCCTGGAGCGAAGCCTCGAACATCGCGGCAAAGTCTTCCTCGGGATCACTCACGGCACGCTCCTCGTCATGATTGGTCTTCGACCGCCGGCACTCATTCCCTGGCGCGCTGCACGAACGGACACCCAGCGATTGTACCAGCAGGATCAAATCATAAGAAGAGGGAACTCAATAGTCCTTTGTCCACACCATATATTCCGTAGTTGTTCAAATCGTTGCACTTGCGGCTTCGCGCTGAAATCGTCCCGAGCCATGGTTGACCTGCTGACTTCGATGTTCGCCGCCCCCGCATCCACACTCCGGACGCGAGCCTCATTGCAAGTGGAAATCCTTGTTCTCCGCCGCCGGCTCGGCGTCCATATAAGCGCAGAGCCGCCTGGAATCACGGCACATCAAGAATGCTGTCCCTGCCAATAACTTCCTCTCGAGTGATCCCGTCATTCCCAGCCGTTTGGCAATTCAGAAAACAGATCGGCATAAGCTTGTTCAGCGGAGGCAACCTCTCCATCCGACATTGCTGCCAGTTCGCCCTCGCGGGCGCGTTTGGAAAGGCGGCCGCCATTCTGCCGGAGAAACCGAAACAAGAGGTCCAGAGTGCGATCCGGCATATCGACCTTGGCTTCGATCCGCGCCCGAAATTGGTCATAGCGCGCGAGGAAATCGGTCTCGCGCGGCAGGTCTTCCTCGATCGTTTTCCTGACGCCCGAGTAGAGAAACTCGGCGTGAGGCGTGGCGTCGAAGAAGCGGTAGAAGTCAGCCGTATCGTTAAGCGTGCGCACGTTCCCTTCTGCCGTGGGCTCCCATTCGACTAGCGGTAGCATTCGCCTTGAGTATTCCTCAAGAACGGTACGGTATTCCTCGATTCTGTCCAGGATCGACGCCGAGATCGGAAAGACGACGCCGGCTGGGTTGAAGCCGCGCCGGGCCAGGACGTGATGGATCAGGTAGCGGTGAATTCTTCCGTTTCCGTCCTGGAACGGATGAATGTAGACGAATCCAAAAGCCAGCGCCGCCGCCGCGATCACGGCATCGAGTCCGCTGACTGCGTCGGAGTCGAAAGCTCCCAGGCCGTCGATCAATGAATCCAGATCTTCCGGGCGGGCGCTGATGTGGCCCGGGATCGGCATGCCGGTTCCCCGGTCGCGTTCGCCGACGAATCCACCTTCCTGCCGAAGTCCGATCCGCACAAAGCGCGCGTCGCCGATAACTATTTGCTGCAGGCGCAAAAGTTCTTGGCAATCGATCTGACGCCGACCCGCCTCCCCGATGGCACGCCCCCAGCGCTGGATCCGGCTCTGCGGAGCGTGTTCTCGCTCGATGGCATAACTCGACTTCGAATCCTTCAACAGCAGGAAGGTCGCCGTGCGTGCCAGCAGATCGCGCGGAACATTGGCAACCGCAGCCCGAGCCCGATTGGCCAGATCCATCGTCGCGAAATCCTCCAGTGTCTTCGTACGGAAGACCAGGGGGCAGAACGCAGGAGTTCCCGGCAAGTTGTTCACAACATGATGTCGCTGCGAGTTCTCGCCCTCGACCGTCCACTGCTGCTCCGGATCAATAGCCGAAACATACCCACCCATGCCGGCATCGGGCAGATCGAGCCGCGTGCCGATCAGCCACTCATACAGGAACCAGATCCGGCGCGCATATCTTCCCGTCGGTTTGGCGCGGACGAGATCTTCAATCTCGCCAGACCCCGCGGCTTTGAAGAGCCGCTTCAATACAGCAAGGTCTACCCCTTCATATTTGAGGGCAAAAGTCAGATGCCCGCCAAGATCGGGCGATGGCGCATGCCGTGGGCTTAGGATTCGCCAGCCGCCTTCGACACGGATGTCGATGGTGCTCACCGGTCGCCGATAGCGTCCTGGGCTTTGGAATATTTTTCATTCACCTTGCCGAGCGTGGACTTGAAAGCCTTCTGTCGTTTGGCGTCCTTGATCGGGGTCAGTACGAGGACATGTCCATCCGTAGTAATGTCAAACGATGTTTCGGGGCCTGTGCCCAGCAGGTCAAGCACCGGCTTTTCGATTACCAGGGCAAGGCTGTTGCCGTGTTTGGTCAGTTTTTTCACCATGATCGAACCTCAATGTTGTTCATACTACGTTACTACTTTGTATCTCCATCGGCCTGGGAATGCCAATCCGGATTTCGTTGATGAGGCGAATGTCCGTTTATCTGCGCCGCCATCGATCGAAGGAGAAACCTCTGCGACGATCTCGTCGATCAGCTGGGCGCAAGCTGCCCTCGACATCACTGTGTTGTCCGGGACGGTTCGAGCTACTGCTGTCCAATTCACTTCCACAGGCACCCTCAACGACGTCTCCTGTAATACTGGTTGGGCGCACCGGGCGTGGGAACGTTGCCGGCGACCTGCGCCCCGCTGGCATGCGCCTTGGTCAACGCAGTGGTGAGGGTGATGCCGGTGCCGGAGACCTGCGCGCCGGCCGCGTGCGCGAGACGTGAGCGGCGCGGCGACGGTGATTGTGGCGCTGCCGCCGGGGCCGCCTCTGCCGCCGGTGGTGGAGGCGACAACCGCCGTCTCCTGGTTCGCGCCACTGTCAATGGTGATGGTCTGGCCGGCGCTGAAGCCCGTCCCGCTGGCGACAGGGATAACGGTCGCGCCCACGGCGGTGGCGGCGCCCACCGTGGTGGCGCCGGCCGTGCCGACCGTCGCGATGACGGCGGTCTCGAGGTTCGCGCCCGTATCAATCATGAATCGTCTGGCCGGCGCCAAAGTCCGCCACGCTGGCGACTTTGATATTGTTCGCGCCGGCGGCCGAAGCGGCCGACAGGGTGCTGGCGGGCTGCAACAGGAAATCGGTGCAGTTGCTGTCGGTGTCGATGCCGTCCGGGAAGCGGCCCGCGCTCCTGTGGGGCGTGCTGGCGGCCGGAGCGGCCGGCCCGCCGAAGCCACCGCGGCCCGCGCCGGGCGTAGGCACGCGGCAGCCACTCTCCCCTGCTCCGGAGGTGGCCTGGTAACCCTCGGCGGCCCATGGGTCGACGAGGCCGCCGTAGTTGAGGCTGTCGACGACCAGGCCAGCGGCGTCACGCAGCACCATGTTGCCGGCGCTCGGGGGAGAGGGCGGGGCCGCCGAACCACTGGTTGGGCGCCGGAGTCCCCTGGTAGCCCGCGGTCGTGACCGCGGCGTCACGCACAACCGCGTCGATCGCGTGGTCCTTGGCCAGCGGGCTGTCGAGCGTGATGCCGGTGCCGAGCGGCTGGACGGGCTCGTTGCTCGAGTGGGCAAAGGCCGTCGCCGGCTTGAAGCTGATCCCCGTTCCCCGAGCGCTGAAGGGGAGGTTGGCCGCATGGTTGAACTTCAGCGGGGCGGCCAGGTCGAGGCCCGTTCCCTGAGCGACCACCTCCTCGCGGTTGAGATGCGCCCTGGCGAGGGCCGGCGTAAAGTCGACGCCGGCGCCGGTCGGACCCGCGGCGCCGACGGCGGTGATGGTAACCGTTTCCTGGTTCGCGGGGGTGCCGACGGTCAGCTTGTCGCCCACAACGAAGCCGTTCACGCTGCGGACTTTGATGTTGGTCGCGCCGGCGCCCGCATCAGCCGTGAGCGCCGTGCGGCTCGACTGCGTGCCGACGCGCGTGACCGTGACGGTCTCGATCCCATGGCCGACGCTGTCGATGTCCAACCTGATCTTGTCACCGAGCCGAGATGTTGGCGACGGACGTCACCTTGATGTTGGTCGCGCCGGCGGGCGCGTCCGCCCCCAGGAAGGCTTGCGTGCCCGGCTTGCCGACCGCGGTGACCGTGGCCACCTCGTACTGCTCCACGGCTCTTGCGACGGTGGGGTAGGTGGCGCCATAGCCGATGCCGATCTTCTCGCCGACCACGAAGCCGGTCACGCTCGTGACAGGCACGTTGGTCGAGCCGGCGGGGATCGTGATCACCGGACCGTCGGGGAGGGGTTGCCACAGCGTCGTACTGTTGCCGGCCGCCGTCCCGATGCTTGCGATCTTGCGGGTCTCCACGCTGGAGCCGGTGTCGATGCTGATCGTATCGCCGACCGTCATGCCGGTCGTGCTCCTGACGTGGATGGTGGTATCGCCCGCGCGCGCGGGGACCGCCAGCCCGGAGTTGGAGAGGCCGAGCAGGTAGAAGCCGCGAGCCGCGAGCTTCGTCCCGGCCGGGATCTTCACCGACGAGAAGATGGCCTGCTGGGTCGGGTGCTGCGGTCAGGGTCCAGTTGGAGATGTCGACGGCTGCTGGCGCCGGCGTTGTAGAGCTCGATGAACGAGTTCGTCGAGT
Source organism: Terriglobia bacterium (assembly GCA_963824985.1). GTDB lineage: Bacteria > Acidobacteriota > UBA6911 > UBA6911 > UBA6911 > JAFNAG01. Next base: position 4,006 of record CAWGRQ010000024.1, on the reverse strand, counting down.
TGGCGGGAGAACCGGCGCTGATGCGGAACTCGTTGATCTTGATCGGGCTGACGTTCCGCACCTTCTCGGCCGTGGTCTCGGATTGCGTCGCGCCGTTCGCCGGGTTCGTCCACGAGGCGTTGCCGACCAGGTCGCCGTTGAAGGCCGCCGGCCCCGAGGTGACCTTGAAGGTCGCGCTCACGCTCGCGCCCGGCGCGACCGGGTCAGCGATCGTCACCGACGTCCTGGTGGTGCCCGGAACGACGGAGGTCCACTGCCTCGGGCACGGAAATGCTCAACTGGACGCCCGTCGCGGGCGCCCCCGTGGTATTCGTGAACGTCACGGTGGTGTCCTGCGAGGACCCCGGTGAGAACGTCTGGAGTCCCGGCGGAGTGGCGGTTGCCGACGCCGGCGCCAGGCTCAGCCGCGGCACGTCGTACCTGGCGGCCACGACGTTGGCCTGCACCAGCTGGTCGGTGGCGTCGGTCGGGAAGGTGCCCGCGGCCGTCATCGCGCCTTCATAGAAGGTGCCCTGCGAGCCGTTGCTGTTGTCGCCGCCGTTGCCCAGGAGGATGGCCCCCTGCTTGCGCATCGGGTCATAGGTGACGTCGACGCGCGGTCCGTCGAACATGACCGACAGGGCGCCCCGCTGCGCGTCGCCGCCCATGGAGGTCCAGTGGTGCGGTTCGCCCTTGGCGATCGCGGTCACGAATCGCCAGGTGATGCTCGGCAGGTTCGCGCAGAGTTTGGATCCATCCGGGTTGACGCAACCGACCAGGTTGTTCTCCTGGTCGGTCATGATCCACGGGCCGGGCGGGTTCCCGTGATACCAGGCGGTGGCGTTGCCGTAGTAGGTGGTTTCCATGGTGCCGTTGCCGTCGTCGCGGCTGTCGGTCTCGGCGTTGCCGTAGTCGAAGCAGCAGCCGGAGTTGTAGTGGTGGCCGTTGATGACCCAGTACTGCCCCTCCGCCTGGTCGTCGACCGCGGTGCCCTTCGCGTCGTTCTGGCGGAGGCCCATGCCCGGCGCGATGAAGACGCCGTAGGCCTTGTGGCCCATGATCGTGATCGGCGCCATGTCGGCGACCGGGAGGTTGTTGAACCCGCCCATGGCCGGGCCGCTGAATCCGCCGCGGGGCGCCTGGATGAGGTCGTTGTGCTTGGGGGATTGGTCGTAGATGGTGCGTGATCCAGCAGTACGTGTTGGCGCAGAACGCGTCCTGCGCGGCCGCGTTGGCGTATCCGCCCGCATCCGGGACCGGCGACGCGACGGGCTGGACGACGCCGATGTCCAGGGTCTTGCCGTCCGACTGGCGCAGGACCTGGTAGAGCGGGCCGTTGTAGGAGGCGTACAGCGCGCGCGTGGTGCTGTGGGCGGCCACGCAGGGGTCGCCGGCGGCGGCGTAGATGTCACATGGGCCTTGCGGCCTGGGCGGAGGAGTAGTGCGTCCCGCCCCGGCCTGTGTGGCCATCGTCAACGTGGCGCCAATCAGCGTGAGCGCCAGTGCGAGCATCAGCACAAGATTGATTCTCGTTTTCATGTTTATCCTATTTCCCTTCCCTTAGGTAGACGTCCCTGCGTATGGAACGGCTCGAACCCTGAAAGGCGATGAACCATCCCTGGCCCGCCGCCTGCCGCGGCAAGGCGGATACGATCAGCAACCAGATCACGCATCCGGCGGAGCTTCCGAAACGAGAGTTTCGGGTATTATCCGGGATTCCCATTTTGAGATTTCCGGCCACGATCGAGACCGCCGGCCAGACCGGCGTCGGGGTGCTCCATTTTCCGGCAATCAAAACTTATGCGCTGAGATTGCACGCAGGAGGGACGTAATCAAAACTGGACAGCGTCCCCAGTTTTTAACGACTGCATAGACCATGGTATCGTGCGCAAAGACCATGGTCTGAATTGCCGACTCGTCAGCAAAAACCGGTTTAGGTCACCCTGAAATACACCGAATATCGACGATCAAACAGGCTGTTGATCGGCACCAGTGTCAGGTCTTTCTGCTGACCGGTCGTCGTAAAGGTAAACGGCTTGCCCGCCGGTTTGATGTACGACTCCGGATCGGCGGATGCGGCCTTGAGCGCCGGCATCTCGATCGCCGGCAGAGGAGTTGGGGCATCCGGGCGAGGGTTACTTCCACCCCCTCCGGCCCGTTGGATCGCCGGCGTGTTCGTTCCGACCACGTGTTTCGGAGTCAGGCCTTCGGCGCCCAGATCGGCGGCCAAAACCAGGGGGCCGTAGAGGAATGCCTGCATCTGCCGGTCGTCTGGCATCGCCTCGGCGTAGAGGTGCATGGGAAGTTGCATCTCGAGCTTGTCGCCGACGGCCCACGTCCGGCGGATGGTCAGGTAGCTCCCCGGCGCCGCGGAAGCATCGAGCACCTTCCCGTTCAGCTTCACGGCAGGCGCATCTTTCAGCCACGCCGGCACACGCAACCGTATGGACAGCATCTGCGGCTTTGCGGCTGTTATCGTCAGCAGCGTGCTTTGGGTTTCGGGAAACTTCGTCTCCTGGCGCAGCTTTAGGCCCTTCTCCGTCCAGTTCAGCTCGGACGGGACGAACAGGTTGACATACAGGCCTTCGGCGTCGTGCCAGTAGATGCTGTCGTTCAGCTTGGCGTATTCCTCCACTCCCGAGCCTGTGCAGCACCAGAATGACTGGTCTTCGCTATTGAAGGTCTTCCAGGCGCCCGGCGTCAGCGAAAGATAGTACTGCGTGTAGCCCGTCTTCGGTTGGATGGTGCCAATGCGCATGTTCAACAGCGAGCGTTCGTAGTAATCGAAGTACGCCGGATCCGGATTCCAGCTGTAGAGCTTCCGCGCAAGCTTCAACATGTTGTACGAGCAGCAGCACTCGGCGGTGGAAATGGAACGCGGCAGTTCGGCTGCCAACCGGCGCGGCCCCACCTGCCACGATTCGCCGTTGCTGGTTCCCGTGGTGACATAGGAACGCGCACTGCTGACTTCGTAGAAGAAGAAGTCGGCTACGTCGTGGAAACGCATGTCACCGGAAATTTCATAGCGGCGGGCGGCGGCGATCACCTGGGGCACATGCGTGTTTACGTGGAGCCCGCGCAGTTCGTCACGGCGAAGAGCCAGAGGATTGATGAATATTCTCTTCTGATAGCGGTCGCCCACCCCGGCCCAGCGGTCGTCGTTGGTTGCGGCCGCAAGGTTGTACAGCGTCTCGGCGATGCCGCCGTATTCGGTCCGGAGAATGCGCTGCATTTGCTCGTCGTTCTTCGTACCCGTCCATTCATCGGCCCACGCGGCCATGCCCTGAAGAACCTGCAAAGCCTGCTTGTTGCCGGCCAGGGAGTACATGTCGAACAGGCCGGCCATGATCTTGTGAATTGTATAGAACGGCGCCCAGACACGTTCGCCGGCCGCCAGCCGGTCCCAGAAACTGACGGGGAAGGCGCTCAGGTATTTGCCGCCGAGCTTTTCCTGGCACTTGGCAAGTTCGGCCACCATGTAGTCGCCGTTCGATTTGGCCTCAGTATCGCCGGTCGAGGCATAGAGCAGCGCGATAGCTGAGAGGAAGTGCCCGGTGAAGTGCCCGCGCAGCTCGCTGGAACGCTGTCCGTTGTCGGGCTGCTCCCAGCCGCCCAACGGCTGGGCCGAGCCCACCGGCAATCCGGCATTCGCACGGAAGTTGTAGAGCAGCCGGTCGGCTGTCAACCGCGACATATAGCCGCGGTTCCATTCCTGAGCGTCGTGGTAGATACTGCCGGGCAGCAGGCGCACCTGGTTCATCGGAAATGGCTTGGCCCGGAACACAATGTCGTTGCGCGTGAACTGCAGCGGGGCGTCAAACGGCGCCGGCTCTGGCGGCATTTGCCGGCTCGACGGCGGCGCCTGTTGCGCGGGCGCTTCGTTTACGGGACGTTGCGTTTGCGGCGGGTTCTGCTGCTGCGCGGCAAGCGCCGGAACGGCTGCGCCTGTGGCGGCCAGAAGGGCGCCAAAGCGGCGCCGGCTGATCGGTTTTGCTTCCTTTTTCGTGTCGCTCATATTCACCTTCCC
>CAWGRQ010000023.1:0-71262 GCA_963824985.1 Terriglobia bacterium | reverse complement strand
ACATTGCGGGCGAGATGTCGGTTTACCGGACATATCCCCTGCCCCATTTCGGAACCGCCGGGTTTAACCGTCAGGATTGCCGCATCGTAACTTGGATCGTGGAATGTCGGTTGTTTCAACGCGGCCTGGATTTTGGCCAAGCATAGGCAGATCTTCGGGCGACCTGCCGGTCGCCCCTACATTTCCACGTTGTCAGAGGACAAGCGCGTCCGGGCTTTGAATTCATTGTGCCGGCTCGCGACCTTAGTCGATCATCCAGAGCGTGATTGAATCGCGATCGCGAACGAAGATCCTCTTCCCCGCCAGCACCGGGTGTGCGTACGTCTGGGTATCGGCAACTTTAATGCTGGCAACTTCCGTGTATGCCTTGTCGGTTGGCCGGAACACCGACAGCGTGCCATCCTGGGTCAGCCCCAGGAGCACGGTCCCGGCATCGACAATGGCGCCGAACTGCCCGCGGCGCAACGTGTCGGTCCAGGCCGTGGCGCCGCTTTGGGAGTTGATGCAGAAGTAATTGCCGCGGTCCGACAAGCCGTAAAGAAATCCATCTCTGAGCACCGGGGTGTTGAACTGGACCGCGAGCTCTCCGACGGTCCACAGGTCTTTCACGGCGAAAGCGTCCCCCTGCTTTTCGATGCGCAAAGCGCGGGTTCCGCGCCCCTGGCCGGTGATGATGACGGTCTGGCCGTCGATGATCGGTGTGGCTGCGTTGTACGCCCTTCCGACTATGGCAAACGGGATCTGCCACAGGAGCTTGCCATCGGTCAGAGCCACACCCACGAGCAATTTGTCGGTCAGGGTAACGATCTGCCGCGTGCCGGCGACGGTCATCAGGGCTGGAGATCCGTAGGCGGGTCCGTCTCCGGTCCACTTCCACCTGGCATTGCCGCTGTTCAGATCATAGGCAATCACGGCGCCATTGCCTGGGCCGCCGACCCCGACAATTGCCATTCCGTCCACGATGAGGGGTGACATCCCGGTGTAAAAGATCGGATAGGCCCCGGGATAATCATCTTTGCGCCACAGGAGCTTGCCGCTCGCCGCATCCAGGCAGGATACAATCCCGGTGACGCCGAGGACGACGACCTTGCCGCCGGCTACCGCAGGCGAACTGCGCGGCCCCGAATGCAGGGGAGCGGCGGGGCCGCTGACGGCGGGACAGGCGTATTTATCCTGCCAGAGTTCCTTGCCGGTGGCGGCATCCAGACAAAGGATCGTCTCGTCAGTCCCCTGACGCGCCAATACGTACAGCCGGTCGCCGACCAGCGCGGGCGTCGAGTCGGCGCCCAGGCCGACATTCACCTTCCACTTTTGAGTGAACTGCGCGGGCCAGGTCGCCGGGGGCGTGAATCCCGAAACCTTACCGTCCCGGTTGGGCCCGCGCCACTGCGGCCAATCCTGTGCCTGGACCAGAACTGTTCCCAGCAGGATTCCGCACCAGATCAGCGTCGGGAATCGAGAGTAGATCTTTCCCATGGCTCCCCTCTCCAAATTGAGTAAACAACAAGTTTCTGTGGCACAATTCACAAAACCCGTAGGGGCGACCGGCAGGTCGCCCGCGATCCGACAAACCAAAAATCAAACCAAACATATGCGAATTTTCGGGCGACCTGCAGGTCGCCCCAACATTCGTCTCGTTGTTAACGGAGCAGTTCCTCAGGCTCCCAGGGGCGCGCCCAATGAGGCATGAAAAGGCCGTGCCTCTCCGGTTGGCAATTGTCGGGGTCGGAATCGGGGTCGCAGTCGCTATCGGCATCGGCTTCGATGCCAGACGGGCGGTGCTTTCGACCCCGATTCCGATTCCGACCCCGAACGTTGTCGCTTTTCCGGCTATTTTCGGATCAGCTTCTCATGCGCCTATGGCGCACCCGGTGACGCATGAAAATGTTTTGTGCTCTCATCGCGCGTTCTCTGCGCCGCCCTTTCAGGGCTGTTGCCAGCTCTCCCGTTTTCCCAGGGCTCACGCCCTGGGCTTTGTTGCACCATCCCTTCGGGATTATGGCAGTCGTGAACTGCCTGACCCTTCGGGATTGTTGCAGTCATAAACTGCCTGACTCTTCAGGATTGTTGCGGTCGTGAGCGGCTAAGCCCTGAAAGGGCGCAATAGCACAGCCCAGGGCGTAAGCCCTGGGTTAAGGTGCCGAGATTTCAAGCCCTGAAAGGGCGGCACAGGGATGGAAGAGTGAATTGGCGCCACATTCGGTCTTATTTTCGGAACAGAATAACTGGGCCCGATACCCATTGCGATCGGGTGCCGGGCCATGATCCTCCTTGAGCGCGCGGTGGCGAAAAGGAAAGATCAAGGACCGGCACCCGGGCATCTGACTCCTACTTGATTGGAGCAGGTACGTTTAACGTAATGTCGTGCTTCTTTAAGGCATCGCTGATCGCGGTCCCCTTGGCCAGAAATGCGTTGGCTTCGATAAGGGCTTTGGGAAGCGCCAGTTTGATATCGTTATACTGCTTCATGAGCGCATCACTGGGCAACTCGTAGAACGACATGATTTGCCCTTTGAGGGCGCCGGCCTGGCCGACGAGCCCCTGATTGCGCCCGCCGCCGAAAGCGGCCATCATCGCGGGATTAAAGCCGCCGGTGTTCTCCTGATTGGCCGCAGCAGCACCGGCAGCCGCGGCTCCGCCTCCACCACCCGCTGCCGCCGCTCCTCCGCGCCCACCGGCGGGGGCTGCTCCCCCACCGCCTCCGCCACCACCGCGACCGCCACCGCCGGCAACGATCGGCACGCCGAACTTGACCCGGATGGCGTCAAATTCCTTGTTATAGGCGTCAAACTGCGTCTTAACCGCAGCCGGGACGGCCGTCGAATCCTTGAGCTTGGCCGCAACATCGGTCATCTGCGGATAGAGGGTGTTCAGCGCCTGCTGGACCGGGGTGCCTTTGCGCTGCATTTCGTGCAGATCCATCAGGATGTCGTTGTAACGTTTGCGCTGCACGTCGGTCAGCTGGGACTCCGGATCGGCCACAATCTTGATCGGTTTGCTTTCGATCGTCTTGCCATCGACCACGAGCGTGACATTGTAAGATGCAGGCATTACGAGCGGGCCGGCGTTGCCGCCACCGCCGCCGAAGCCGCCACCGCCTCCACGGCCGCCGCCGCCACCGCCGCACGGGTTATTCGGCATGTAGCCAGCATCGGGCTGAGGCGCAGGAATTCCCGGAATCACCGGCCCGCGGCCGCCGCCGCGACCGCCGCCCTGGCCCGGGGCTCCACCAGCGCCCCGGCCGGCGGCCTGTCCGGCAGCCCCGGCGGGGATGTTGACGGGGATTGGTTCCACGCGCATGTCCCAGCACCCGGTCTGGACGCCGGGCTTCAGCTTGTCCCCGGTCAGCGTCAATTCGCGGACATCCTTGCCCAACACGTCGGTGATCTTCAGTTTGACGTCCCCGGCCTGCGTCTTAAGCTGGTATTGAATCAGCGCCTCATAGGGCGGATTCTCACCCAGAAAGTACTGATGGCCCCAGAACTCGTCGTTTTTGTCGTCCATGGACTTCCATTGCAGGGCAGGCCCGATGGAAAAGAGCTTCGCTCCGGCCGCCGCACTCTGCGCGGCCGCATATTCCTGGATCGGCTCGAGATGATCGAGGATCCACAGGGAGCGGCCATGAGTGGCTATCAGCATCGCATTGTCGCGCGGGTGCAACGTGATTTCGTCAACGCGCACCGTCGGGAAGTTGGCTTTGAGGCGCGCCCAGCTCTGGCCGCGATCAAGCGTGAGGAAGATGCCGGTCTCGGCGCCGAGGTAGAGCACATCCGCGTTGCGCTGATCTTCGGTCAGGGTCTTGATCACCTCGCCCTTGAGGTTGGCGTTCAGCGATCGGAAGGTCGCCCCGAAGTCGTTGCTCACCCAGATGTAGGTGTTGTAATCGTTCAGCCGGTGCCCATCGACGGTGACATACACCGTGCCGGCATCGAAGCGTGACGGCACCACTTCAGAAACCCAGCCGCCTTTGGGAAAGCCGGGCAGCTTGTCGGTGACGTTCTGCCAGGTCTTGCCGCCATCCCGCGTCACGCTCACAACACCGTCATCCGTGCCGGTATAAAAGATTCCAGGCTGCTTCGGCGATTCGGCAAGTGAGACGATCGTGGGCCAGTTGGCGATGCCGTCATTCCTCTGGATGCGGACCTCGCTCCCCTTCACTCCCATGATCATTTCGTTGTTGCGATCCGCGTTGGTGGTCAGATCCGGACTCAATGCCGTCCAGGTGTCACCGCGATCGGTGGATTTGAAAACCATCTGCGCCGCCACATACAGGGTACCCGGATCGTGCGGAGAAAAGATCATCGGCGTATCCCAGTTCCAGCGGTAGCGCTCATTGGCGGGCGGCGCCGGAGTAACGTTTTCGGCACTCGGGCGGATGCTCTTGGAATCCCCGGTTAACCGGTTTTTCCGCGTCATGTTGCCGTCCTGCGATTCGGTGTAGACGATACGCCAGTCGCGTTGGTCGATGATGGCGACAAATCCGTCACCTCCCTGAACCGTCTGCCACTGGTCATTCCCGATGCCGCCCCGGAAACGCACGGCGCTCGGGCCGCACCAGTCGTAGTTGTCCTGCAGGCCGCCGCACACGTTGAACGGGTACTGCAGGTCATAACCGATGTGATAGAAGGTGCCGACCGGAAGATTGGGGAGCCACTGCCACGTCCGGCTGCCGTCATAGCTGACGGAGACCCCGCCGTCATGGCCGATCAGGATGTGATTCGAGTTGGAAGGATCGATCCATATGGCATGGACGTCGTCATGCGTCGCCTGGGCGGCATCGGTCTCCACCGTCTTGCCGCCATCGATCGTCATGTGCAGACCGACGCCCCCCATCAGGACCGTATTGGGGTTGTTGGGATCGACGCGCACTTGCGAAAAGTACATCGGGCGCGGATTGACCGAATTCATTTTCTGCCAGGAGGCGCCGCCGTCGTCCGATCGATAGAGGCCGGAGTCGCCTGGCGCAGCGCCCGCAGCGCCCCCACCGCCCCCACCGCCGCCGCGTCCGCCGCCCGGGGGATCTTCCGCCTGGATGGAGGCATAAAGGACGTTGGGGCTCTTCCGGTAAACATCAAGCCCGATGCGGCCCAGGGCGACCTTGGGAAGGCCGGCCGCGAGACGCGCCCAAGTATCGCCGCCGTCCGTGGATTTCCAGATTCCGCTGCCGGGGCCCCCGCCGTTAAAACAGCACTGGGACCGCTGGCGCTGATATGTGGACGCGTAAAGAATCTTGTTGTTGGTCGGATCCATGACCACTTCGTTGGCGCCGGTATTCTCGTCGACCTTCAGCACCTGTTTCCAGTTGGTTCCGCCGTCGGTTGTCTTGTAGACGCCACGATCCCCGCCGGGACCGAAGAGGGATCCCTGCGCCGCGACGAAGACCACATTGTTGTCATTAGGATCGATCACGATGCGGTTGATATGATAGGACGCACGCAGCCCCATGTTCTTGAACGTCTTGCCGCCATCGGTCGACTTGTAAACTCCATCTCCCCAGGAGAGGCTCTGGCGGTTGTTTCCTTCCCCGGTCCCCACCCAGACCAGATCGGGATTCAATTGCGAAACGGTAACATCACCGATGGCAATCAGTCCCATGTCCTGAAATTGGGGGGTGAATGTAAGCCCGTTGTTGACCGTCTTCCACACCCCGCCGTGCGCCGAGCCGACGTAATAGATGCTCGGATTCGCCTCATACACCGCGAAATCGGTGATTCGTCCCGACATGCTCGCCGGACCGATGGAACGGAAATGCAGCTGGTCAAACTGGGTGGCCACCGGAACTCCGCCGGGAGTCTGGCTCAGGAGTATGGAGCCGGCAGCAACGAGCAGCAGCGCCGCACAAATCAAAAAAAGTCGAAAGTGCCTCGACATGGATCCTCCAACGACAAATGGTGGTTAAGCTGTTTGCGATTGGCGGAGGATAGCACTGCTCACCGCGAAAATCACCCATTATCTTGGGCATCGAAGAGGCATGAGAGACCCGCTTGCAGCAGATGTTTCCGGCGCTGCAGGTGAAATTTGCGATCGGGACGCGTTTTTGCGCTTGCTTTCGTGCTAACAAATTGAGTAGATTCGATTTGTCCAGGCCCGATCCCTCCCATACGCTTTTCCACTAACGTATGGTTGCACTTGGGTCGATGGGAGAGGAATGAACAGGCGAAGCCGAGTACGATTCAAGACCGATATGACTGTTAAAGTCACCTCTCTCGACGAGCCGGAAATATCCTATAAGGCCCGGCTGGCAAACCTTTCCGCCCACGGGCTCAGCATAATCATGACCGAGGAATTGCCATCCGGATCCATCGTCAGGGTTGAATGGGGCACAACCCGATTTGTCGGCGAACTGATTTATTGCCAGGCACATCGGGATGAGTTCCTCGTCGGGCTCCAGGTGGAAGACCCGGTTTACGACGCCAAACAGCCAGCATCGAGTCGGAAGAGCGCGCGCTAGAATTGCCTCCCTCCCCAGAATTGCCTCCGGTTCGGATTCCCTTCCGGGGGAATCAAAGCAAAAACGCCACGGATTTCACGGATTCCACAGATTTTATTAAGGCACAGCCAGAAGGCGGTAATTCATGCAGCCTCCGGGATGCAGGCAAGGACAATGACATCATCCGGCACGCCTTGAATCGCCCATGCCCTATGCATATGAATCCGTGGAATCCGTGGCGTTTTTTTTGCCCAATTCACCGCACCCATCCCTGCATCAAGGCTTGACCCCGGGACCGTTTTGGTATTTTAATGATGCGCAAGATTGCCGGATGCAATCCGCGGATTGTTCACGATACGGGTACCTTCACTCACTCTGGGTAAACAAGGCCTCACGGTGATTCAAGGAGCTTCCATGAAAAGGATCAAAGTTTCTTCTGTCGCAGTTCTCGTTCTTCTGCTTGCGGTCGCTCTAGCCCCGGCGCAGAACCCTGGCCAGGAGCAAGTGGGAGTCTCGACGCCGGCCACGCCGCGCGCGATCGGATATCTGGACATCATGGCCTGGAAGTCGATTTCCACCACGGCGATTTCCGCCGACGGCCAATGGTTCGGATACCGGCTGTCACCGGCGGAAGGGGATGGCGAGGTCATCCTGCGCCAGGCCAAAGGGACGAAAGAATACAAGTTCCCTGCCGGTGAGTCGCGCATGAGCCAGATTGCATTCTCGGAAGACGCGAAATTCGCTGCCTTCATGTCCTATCCCACGGCCAAGGAAGCCAAGACCTTGCGCAGGACCCGCGCAACCATCTATACCAAAGCCAACGTCGTGAACCTGGCCACCGGAGATAAAGTCGAATACGACAAGATCCGCAATTTTTCCTTCTCCCGTGAAAACCCGGGCTGGCTCGCGCTGCAGAAAGCCGCCGCTGAAAGCCAGGCCCGTGAACGCGAGAAATGGTCCGGTTCCGACCTGATACTGCGTGAGCTCGAGACCGGAAAAGAACTGACCTTCGGCAACGTCTCCGAGTTTTCATTCGACCGCTACGGACGGTGGATGGCATTCATCATTGACGCCATGGGGCAGACCGGTAACGGCATCCAGCTCCGCAACATGGCTACAGGAGCGGTCACGTCTCTCGACAATGACAGGGCCAACTACAGCCGTCTGGTATGGACCGACAAAGGAGAAGCGCTCGCCTGCCTCAAGGGGAAGGAGGACAAGGCCTACGAAGACAAGATGCTCAGTGTTGTCGGGTTTGCCGGCTTCGCCGCGCCCGATGGAGCCTCCCTTCAGAAAGTCGCCTTCGATCCCAAGGACGACAAGAGTTTTCCCGCCGGCATGACGATCAGCCCCAATCGATCGCCGCAGTGGACGGAGGATTTCAGTGCCATCCTTTTCGGCATCCATGAACCGAAGAAGAAAGAGGCCGGAGGCGCGGCCACCGGAGCTCCCGACGCAGCTGCCCCGGGCGGCGCCGGCGCTCCGCCGGCTGCCGCGGGGGCGGACGAGGACATCCCCGATCTCGTCCTCTGGCATTACCAGGATCCTCGTCTGCAGTCGCAGCAGCAGGTGCAGGCCACCAGCGACAGGAATTTCAGCTATCTTTCAGAGTATCGCGTCCAGGAGAAGAAGTTCATTCGGCTCGCCGATGAGAATGTCCGCCAGGTTCAGCCATCTGAGAAGGGCCTGTTTGCCATGGGTGTGGACAACCGGGAGTATGAGCTTGATGCAAACCTCGACGGCCGGCGCTATCAGGACATTTACGCCATCGACATGAAAACCGGCACGCGCACGCTGGCCCTGAAAAAGCAGCAGTATTCTCAGTCGATCTCTCCGGATGGCACCCACTTCCTCTATTACATTGACGGCGTCTACTACACTTACGACATGACGGCGGGAAAATCCTACGCAATCACCAAGGACATTCCGGCAAACTTCATCAATGAGGATGATGATCACAACACCAAGAATCCGCCCGACCCGGTCGTGGGCTGGGGCGAGGACGGCAAGGATGTGTTTCTGAGCGACGGCTGGGACATTTGGAGCGTGCCGGTTCACGGCGGCAAGGGGATCAACCTTACGCTGAATGGCCGGAAGGACCAGATCCGCTACCGATCGCTCCGCTCTCTCGACACCGATGACCGGGGCATCGACCTGTCCAAACCCCAGTATGTATCCATGTACGGTGAGTGGACCAAAAAATCGGGATTCGGTCGTTTGGAAAAGGGAAAGACCGGCATCGAGGTTCTCCTCTGGGACGATGCCGGGTTCGGCGGACCCATGAAAGCCCGCAAAGCCGATGTCTTGTTCTACACCCGTGACCGGAACAACGAGTACCCTGACTATTACGTCACCGACGCGCTGCTCAAAAACGGAAGGCGAATCACCGAAGCCAATCCCCAACAGAAGGATTTTCTCTGGTCGAGCGGCGTGATGCTTCTCGATTATAAGAGCGCCAAGGGGGACAAGCTTCAGGCGGCGTTGTTCCTCCCCGCCAATTACGAAAAGGGGAAAAGGTATCCTACGCTCGTGTACTACTACGAGAAATCCTCCCAGGGTCTCAACCGTTACACGCAACCCACGGCCAACGGTTTTAACAAATCGGTGTACACGAGCAACGGGTACGCCGTTCTGATGCCGGACATCACTTACAAAATCAATGATCCGGGAATGTCGGCCGTCTGGTGTGTGCTGCCTGCGATCGATACCGCCGTCGCCGCCGGAGTCGTAGACCGCGCCAAGGTCGGCCTGCACGGACATTCCTGGGGCGGGTACCAGACCGCCTTCCTGGTCACCCAGGCCGAATTCGCCGCCGCGGTCGCCGGGGCGCCCCTCACCAACATGATCTCAATGTACAGTTCGATCTATTTCAATACCGGCGGCGCCAACCAGGCCATTTTCGAAAGCTCCCAGGGACGGTTTTACGGCGGTTACTGGGAAAACCTCGAAGCCTACCAGAGAAATTCGCCCGTGTACTATGCCGCCAAAGTGAAAACGCCGCTCATTATCCTGCACAACGATAAAGATGGCGCCGTCGTCTGGAACCAGGGGATCGAGTACTACAACACGCTGCGTCGCCTCAAAAAGCCGGTCATCATGTTGCAGTACGTCGGGGAGAACCATGGGCTGGCCAAACCCGCCAACCAGAAAGACTACACGGTGCGCATGAAGGAATTTTTTGATCACTACCTGATGGGAAAGTCGGCCCCCAAGTGGATGATCGATGGGATCTCCTATCTCGATATGAAGGATGATCTGAAGGAGAGGGTCAAGGTGTGGCAGACGCCGGAAAAGAAAACGGACAAGAAGGAACCGGAAAAGAAATAGGGCGCGATGCTGAAGCTTTCGCTATCGATTGCATTCGCGGCCTGGATTGCCGTCGGTGCCGGCGCACGCGGCATTCAGCCTGACAGCACCCGGGTCTGCGTGGTCGCAGTCCGCAACTCAGGGCTATTCACCATGTGCCCTTCGGGTTCGCTGATCAGGAAATGGGGATACGTGGGGCGAACCCAAAGCCAGGAGATGATTCAAAATCCCGAGGGTCCGCGCCTCGGACTCCCTCAGCACGTCATCCAGTTGGATCGGCCGGTTCTGGACCGCTCGCGCGCCGAGTGGTGGGACATCGTAGGCAGGGTGCCGGGCTCATCCCCCTCGGGAGTTTTGGATCCCGACCTCAAGCGGGACATCGAGCGGGAGTTTGCCGGGCGCAGTGATTATCAGATCGTGGATGTTCCGCAGAAGGCCGACCTGGTGTTTCTGGCCGAGGGGTTTTACGCGGATGCATCCGCCGGTTTCGTCGGCGCCCAACCCGGACGCTATCGCGCTGCCGGGCGGCCGCTGCTGGCTTTTGTCATGGCGGCTGCGATGCCGGCAGCGGTTTATGCGCGATTCCCTTCTGATGCCGACCTGCTCCTGCAGGCGGCGCGGTGGACGGGAGCGGAGGCCTGGAAATCGTCCCCGCCCGGCATCGATCGGCAACCGGCCGCGGAGCCGGCATCGATCGCGGGATTGGTCGGTCAGTTTGCCGAACCCCAAGGGGAAAAAGAGAAATTTCCGCCTCTCTGTGCCGCCCGAACCCTGATGCCCTCGGTGGACAGCCAGGGAAAGCCACGAGCCCGGATCGTCCTTCCGGATCCGGCTGCCGCTCTCACGACCTTGCCTGCCATCAACCCGGGGGGAGCCTCGACAGACAAGGTCATCAAGGTCGACGTCTCAATGGTAACGGTCCCCGTAATCATCAGCGATGCGGCGGGGGCACACATCCCTGGTCTGACATCCCGGGATTTTCATCTATTCGAAGATGGCGCCGAACAGCAGGTCGACCGGGTGATCCCTGAAATCACGCCTTTCAACGTAGTCCTGATGCTGGATACGTCGGGAAGCACACTCTTCAAGCACACCGAGATTCAGAATGCGGCTCTGGCATTCGTGGAGACGTTGCGCCCGGACGACCGGGTCATGGTCGTGTCCTTCGATTCCTCTATTTATCTTGATTCGCCTTTTACCACAGACCGAGCCGCCCTCCGGCGCGCTATCCTGCAGACCGATACCGGACCCGGGACCCGTCTGTACGATGCCCTCGACATGGTCATCACCGAATGCCTGAGCCGGGAGGAGGGGAGGAAGGCGATCGTCCTGTTCACCGACGGGATCGACACTCAAAGCTGGCTGGCGCGCTTCGGCAATTACCGCGAAAAGGTGGAAGAATCGGATGCACTCGTGTATGCCGTCCAGTATGACACGATGGTGGCGGCTCCCGCCTCTCCCTATCTGCTGGGGCTCAGCGAAAACAGCGGTGGCCGGCTCTTTCTCGCCTCGACGATGTCCAGCCTCGCGACCGCGTTCGCGGAGATCGCCGGCGAATTGCAGCACCAATACACGATCTGCTACTACCCCGACGGTTCCCGCCGGGAGCCGGGATTTCGAAAAATCCGCGTGACCGTTGATACGCCGGGCGCCAAAATCCGGGCTCGCACCGGCTACCGGCTCGGAGATCGATCCGCAAAGCATTAAGTTTCGGATTATCGAGTCAGCAATCCATGGGCCTGGGGCGCACCCAAGTTCATGAAAACAGGGTGAGGGGTCGGCGCCCTGAAATCGCGGGCGTCTCGCCTGCATGCGCGCCTGATTCCATAAGCCATGCGCGCGGGACGCGCGCGGCCCCAAACGATTTTCGCAGCAGGAGGTGAACTCATGTTTCGCAATGTTCGGCGTCTCCCAGCCCCATTATCCGCCGTGCTCGTGCTCGCCGGCGCAGCCCTGCTCATGCAGGGCGTCTATGCCCGGCAGTCGCGTGCTGTCCGGAAGGTTTTTATCTCGGTCGACATGGAGGGAATCACCGGGGTTGTGCAACCGGCCCAGCTCGGTCCGACCGGGTTCGAGTACGGCCAGGCCCGGGAGTGGGCCACCGGCGAGGTCAATGCCGCAATCCAGGGCGCGCGTGCCGCGGGCGCCACGGAGTTCGTCGTGTGCGATTCCCATGGCAATGCCCAGAATCTGCTGATCGACAAACTGCCCGATGACGTGCGGGTGGTGCGCGGCTTTCCCAGGCCGCTCGAAATGATGCAGGGGATCGATTCGACCTTCGACGGGGTGCTGCTGGTCGGCTATCACGCCAGCGAATGGAATGTGGACGCCGTGCGCAGCCACACGATTTCGAGCGGGCGTCTGCTCGGCATCAAGCTCAACGGCTCATGGGTCATGGAGGCGGTTTTCAACGCCGCGATCGCCGGTCACTTCGGGGTGCCCGTGCTGTTCATTTCCGGCGACCGGGTGGCGGTATCGGAAATGCAGAAAACGCTTCCTCAGGTCGAGGGCGTAATCGTTAAGGAGCCGTTCGGATTTCATTCCGCGATTACGGTTACACCCGCGCGCGGACGGCAGCTGATTGCCGAGGGAGTCACTCGGGCGATTCGGAAAGCTCAACAGAGCCCGCCTTACCGGCTGAAAGCGCCGATTGAGCTCGAGATCGGTTTCAAATTCACGCCTGACGCAGAGCGGGCCGCCTATATCCCGGGGATTTCGCGCGTGGACGCCCATTTCGTGCGCGGCACCTTCGCCGACATGCCGACGATCACAAAGCTGATCCAGGTCTTGACCAGCCTGGAGCCGATTCAATAGAAAAAGGGGACATTCCGAATTTCCCCCTTCGGCGCTGCTATGCCGCAAGTTACAGGGAAACTCGGAATGTCCCCTTTTTGCACGTGATATCAAATAACCGAGTGAGCGACTTGGTCCTGGACTTGGACCTCGTCGTGGACGTGGACGGGCTTGTCCGATGTAAACGTTCCAAACAGAATATCCATCAGATCGTTCTTTGCCTTAGCATGTCCAGGTCGAAGTCCAAGTCCGGGTCGGAAGGCCAAGGTGGTTGGCGAAAGAAACTATCTATCAGAACCACTCTCGCCCGCAACCGGATGGCCTACTTTTTCCTCCCGGCCGCAATCTCCGCTTTCAGCGTTTCAACCGCCTTTTCGATCTGGGCGTCGCGCCCTTTCACGAAATCCTCCGGCGTGTTATCGATGTAAATGTCGGGCTTGACGCCGAAATTCTCCATATTTTCGCCGGTGGCAACCCAGACGCCTGACCCCGGCGTGCGAATGCTGGAACCGTCCGCAAGGGTGAAGGATCCGGTGCCGATCACTGCGCCCATGGTGGGCACACCGATGACTTTCCCGAGCTTCAGGTCTTTGAAGCCCTGCGGGAACATCTCGGCATCCGAGGCGGACCGTTCATTCTGCATCACCACCATCGGCCCGTAAAACGTCTCCAATGGGCGTGGCACCTCCAGGCCGGCATCCCGCCCCCGCGTGTACTGGTACTTCTGCCCGACGAGAATGGACAGAAGCTCCTGGTCGATGCCACCGCCGCCATTAAAGCGCTGATCGATGATGAGCGCCTTTTTGGTCCGGTTGGTGGCCAGATCAAGAGTGAACTGGCGCAGGGACGCGGCATCCATGGCGCGGATGTGCAGGTAGCCGATCTCGCCGTTGCTCGACTTGTCGACCATGGCGCGCCGATCCTCCACCCACTTGGCATACTGGGCATTGGAGAGCGCGCCCCCGTTCCAGGGCTCGACCGTCAGTTCCCACGCCCCGTCCTTGCCCGGTTTGTTGTTGAGCAGGAAATGGAATTTGCGTCCGGCGGCGAAGGTGAAATGCTTCCAATAGTTGTCGGTCGTCTTCAGCTCCTGGTCGTTGATGGCGATGATGTAATCGCCTTTCTTGATCTTCATCCACTCGTGGTCGACCGGACCGGCTTCCCAGATATCCCCGACCCGGTAATATCCCGAAGGATCGGGCTCCAGGTTGAAACCGGGATGGCGGGTCTGTGCCGGCGAGGGTTCCGCGGATGACGATCCGCCGCTGACGCCGGTATGGGATGCGTTCAGCTCACCAATCATCATCATCATGACATTCTGCAGCTCTTCCTGGTCCACGAGGTAATCGAGGAGCGAACCATAAGTGGCCTTGGCGGCATTCCAGTCGGCTCCGTGCATCTTCGCGTCATAGAACCGGTTTTTCATGACCCGCCAGCCTTCTTCGAAAACTTCCTTGCGCAGCGCCTTGCGATCGAGCTCCATGTTGATGGTGAAGCTCACCTGGCGCGCACTGCCACTGCTGGTGGCCGCGGCCGGAGTCGCCGGGGCGGCACCACCCCTCCCGCCGCCGCGACCGGATGTTGCGGCCGCGGGAGCAGCCGCGGCAGCACCGCCGCCACCACCGACCGATGCGGCGTAGATGCCACGACCGGAACGGAAGTAGAGTGTGCGGCCGTCGGTGGTGAAAACCATGCCTCCGCCGCCACCCCGTGCGCCGCCGCCACCGCCGCGGCCCGCTGCCGAAGCACTGGGAGCGGCCGGAGGAACGCGGGTCAGTCCGCTGCCGTCGGCCACGTTGATGGTGTAGATCCCACTCTCGGCGGCAGCCCCTGCTCCGCTGCTGGAAGAGGTAAAGGCAACCATGCTGCCTACCGGCGACGGCGTGAGGCCGCCAAAGGTGTCACCCGGCACAGTCAGCCGGCGGCTCCGCGGCACCAGGCCATCCCAGTCAATCCTGACTTCCACCGCCGGTTGCGGCGCGCCACTGCCCGCGCCGGCACCCCGGCCGGCGCCTCTCCCTCCCGTGGCTTCAGCCGCCTTCGCCTGGGCCTCGGTATCAATGTCGCGGTTCAGCGGGTCACGCTCCTGAGCGCGCAACGGCAGTACCATCAATTGCATCTGGTTCTGCGCCCGCCCGCCGGTCGAGGCCACGCCGCCGCTGGTGCCGGCAGATGTTGTGTACACGATATACCGGCCGTCGGCAGTCCACACCGCCCCGCTTTCACTGAAGGCGAGGCTGTCATCGGTAATATGCCGCTCCTCGCCTCCGGTCACGGGGGCGATATAAACGTGGTTCCGCATCGTGGTGTCCTGCTTGACGAAGGTCACCCACTTGCCATCGGGTGAAAACGCCGGGGAGCGCGGCGCGGAGATTTCGCTCGAAGTGAGGACGGCCGTTTTCCCATCCGCCACCGTGTAGTAATAGAGCTTTTTGTCGGTCGAACCGTAGACCAGGGCGCTGGAGTCCGGAGTCCATACGATCGGCCCCTTGTCGGTGTCCAGGTCAGTAAGCTTCTTCAGGTTCTTCCCTTCCTCGTCGGTCAGGTAAATCTCCTGGCGCCCCGAACGATCGGAAATGAAGGCAATGTTCTTGCCGTCGGGAGACCATTGCGGCGAGTCGTTGCGCGACGCGCCCTTGTCGTTGGTAATCTCGGTGATGTCCCCCCGGTCGGTAGCCACAGTGAAAATCTGGTTCCGTGATGAGATTACCGCCCGCCGTCCTGAAGGGGAAAGATCGAACGCATCGGCCTCGCTGTTGACGGCCACGATCGCGAAATCGTTCACCTTTTCATCGGTCGTAATGTCGATCTTGACTTCGGACGTGCGTCCCGAGGCGACGTCGAGTTTCCAGATGCCGAAATTCTCTTCGTATACGATCACCTTGCCGTCGCTCGACATCGAAGGGAAGAAGACATTACCGTCGGTGTGTTTGGTCACCTGAACCGGCTGGGATCCCCCCTTGGCCGGAATCCTGTAAATGTTGTTCAGGCTCTTGCGGACTTCAGGGCTGCCCGGCTTGACGGCCTTGTCGTTGGGCAACGGGTCGCCGACAAAATAGATCTCGTCCTTTGGTCCCCACATCGGCCAATAGCGATTGTAATTCTCGCCGGCCAGGATCTGGCGATAGCTTTTGGCTGCCAGGTCCGCCACCCAGATATCGGCGGCGTAACTGCCGCGGTAGTGCTTGCGCGTCCAGGTGGAAGGGTGCCGGTTGAACAGGAACTGTTTCCCGTCGGGGGAGAATCCGCCCCACCAGCCCCAGTCGACCGGGAGGGGAGTCTCCTGCCCGCCATCGACGGAAATCTGGTACAGAGTCGCGGTGCCGGGGAAAACGCCGTCGCCTCGAGATGCGCGGAAAACAACAAACTTCGAATCCGGCGTCCAGGCGACAATTTCATCGCCTCCGGTGTGATAGGTGAGCTGCCGCGGCGTGCCTCCGGCGGCCGGAACGACAAACACGTCGTTGTTCCCGTAGCGATTGGATGAAAATGCGATCCAGCGCCCGTCCGGCGAAAACCGGGGGTTCACCTCACGAGCCGTGTTAATGGTAATCCTCGTCGGGTTGGATCCGTCCTCATTCATGACCCAGATGTCGCCCAGATAACTGAATGCGATTTTCCCTGCATGATAGTCCGGGGTACGGGCCAACCGAATAGTCGCCGCACTCGCAACGGTGGCGACCAGCAACAGCGCCAGAACGGCACACAGAACTGCCCTTCGTATCATTTTGATCACCTCATCTATATTTGGTTGTATGGCGTCGGCAGAGCCAGACTATCATCAATTTGTCTGCCGATCAGCCGAATTCAGCACCGAAATCCAGCTGCATAAGCAAAAAGCAAAAACGCCACAAATTGCACGGATTACACAGACTCAAAAAGCCTGGCGGATCATACGATCGAACTGGAGCTAGCTGGTGTTGAAGTCAAGGAGCAGCGCCAGCCGGAGTCCCATGGCGGTCAGGGAATACAAGGCCTGAGCGTGGTGTTCTGCGTCGAGAATTTCTTTTCCTAAATCTGTGTAATCTGCGAAATCCGTGGCGTTTTTGTCTTGTTTCCCCCAGGGAGTTTCTTTCATGAATAAAGCCGGCTGGTGAGTTCGCCGCACAACTCACCGGCATCAGACTCCCGTGGGGGCGGTCGATAAAACCGCCCCCACGCATCGATGCGTCACCGGCAATTTACCGATCGAGGCTATCCGGATCCACCACAACGGTCCGGAAGAACTCCGTACCCCCAATGGTGATCTTTGCCAGATACGAGCCCGGCTCAACCGGCTGGCCGCCGCCACCACCACCACGGCCGCCGCCACCGCCGCCGCCGCGGCCTCCGCCCGCGCCTTGCGGCGGAGCGGCGCTGAAGTTCCACTGAACGCGGTTGATGCCGGCGTTCTTCGTGCCGGGCAGCTCCCGCACCGTCCTGCCGGCAACGTCGGTGATGACAATCTTGATGTCGCCTGCCGGCACCGACTTCAGGTAGTAGCTGATGGCCGTTCCGTTGGGCGGATTTTCGCCGCGGAAGTGCTTCGCACCCCCAACGCCCCGGCTCAACATCGTGTCGCCGAGCCATTGGACGTTTGGCCTGACATCGAACACATGGGCCTCGCTGGCCATCACCGCGTCGGAAAGCTGCTGCAGCGGAGTGATGTCGTCACAGATCCAGATGCTGCGGCCATGCGTGCCGACAATCAGGTCGTTTTCGCGCGGATGCACGAGGATGTCGTCAATCCGGACCGTGGGCAGCCCGGTCATGAACCGCTTCCACTCCCGGCCGCCATTCAGCGAAATGTAGAAGGCGTATTCGGTCCCGAGGTACAGCAGGTTGCGATTCTTCGGATCCTCGCGGATGACATTGACGTTCCCCTCTGGGAGGTTGTTGGCGATGGCCGCCCAGGTGGCGCCATAATCGCGCGTGACGAACACATAAGGCTTTTGATCGTCTGTGCGATGGCCATCAAACGTTACGTAGCAGGTGCCCCCGTCGAAGTGCGACGCTTCGACTCTGGATACGTGAGTTTCCGCGGGCACGCCCCGGATGGCATCTACCACATTTTTCCAGGTTGCGCCGTCGTCGCGGCTGACCTGCACATTGCCGTCGTTGGTCCCCACCCACACAACTCCCGGAACGGCAGCCGATTCGGAGATGGTGATGATGTTGCTGTACGAGGCAGCGCCATCATGCTTGGAGGCCATCGGCGCACTGCCGGCGACTCCCATGATCGGCCGGTCGTTGCGGCCGATATTCCGGGTCAGGTCCGGAGTGGCTGTGTAAGTGTTTCCCCGGTCGGTAGACCTGAACAGCCGGTCGCCGCCCAGAAAGAGAATGCGTGGATCATGAGGAGACAGTATGAATGGAGTGTTCCAATAAAACCTGTAGGTCGTGTCCGGTGATGGCGGCGGAATAATGTTGCCGCTGCCACCGCCGCCCCGGCCGCCAGTTTGCTGCGCTGCGGCATCCGAGCCAGGGGCCCCGGCTCCCCGCTGGCCCTCTCCGGCCGCCGGCGGCGGCTGCGGCGGTCGCGGACGGATGCTCTGGCTGCGGCCGGTGCGCAGATCGTAGCGGCTGGTGCTGCCGTCCTGCGACTCGGAGTAGCCGATGGTCCAGTCACCCGGATCATTCTGAGTGTAGAAACCATCCCCGCCACCGATCCGATACCAGTCGCTGTTGAGGCTCTGGCCGCTGCGCATGGCACTCGGACCGCACCAGCTGCCGTTGTCCTGAAGGCCGCCGCATACGTAATAGGGTTTTCTCATGTCGGCGCTGACGGCATAGAACTGGCCGACTGCCATGGTCGTGATGTCTTCCCATGTGTCCCCCTGGTCGTAGCTCATGTCGAGCCCGCCGTCGTTGCCGATCAGCAGACGGTTGCTGTTGGCGGGATCAATCAAAAACGCGTGATGGTCGCCATGGCCCTCGCCGCCCATCGTGGGGAAGGTCTTGCCGCCGTCGATCGACTTGTAGGCGCTTGCACCCATGGTGTACACGATCTGATCGTTGTTCGGGTCGATACGAATCTGGCTGTAGTACATCGGGCGGTTATTGTTGTTGCTCATGAACTGCCAGGTCTTGCCGGCATCCTCGGAGCGCCAGACGCCGCTCTTGGTGGGATCCGGAGCCGGCTGCTGCCCGCCCCGTCCGCCGCCCCCTCCGCCCCCTCCGCCACGCTGGCCGGGCTGGACCAGGGTGCCGTCGTCATTGACGCCGGCGCCGGTACCGCCGCTCGGGCCGACTTCGATCTGCGCATAGATAACATTCGGTTTGGTCCGGCAGATATCGAGACCGATGCGTCCAATGATGGGGTTGTTGGGCAGCCCGTTGCCGGTCACCTTAGTCCATGTCTTACCCGCATCAGCGGTTTTCCAGATTGCGCTTCCCGGCCCGCCGCCATTGAATCCCCAGGGCAGGCGCCGCCGCTGGTAGGACGCCGCCCAAAGCACATTCGGATTGGATGGATCCATCACAACATCGGTGAAGCCGGTATCGTTGTCGATGAACTTCGAAATCGCCCAGGTCTTCCCGCCGTCGCTGGTCTTGTACAGGCCGCGTTCCGGGTTCGGGCCAAAGAGGTGTCCGATTACGGCCACGAATACGATGTTCGGGTCTTTGGGATGGACTACGATCCGCGCGATGCTCTGAGTCTCTTTCAGAGCCAAATACTGGAACGTCTTGCCGCCGTCAGTCGATTTGAAAATGCCGGCTCCGAAGGATGAACTCTGACGGTTGTTCGGCTCACCGGTTCCGATATAAATCACATCCGGATTGGACTGGCTGATGCCGATGTCCCCTATCGAAGATACCGGATAGGTGTCGAAGATCGGCGTGAAAGTTATGCCATTGTTGACTGTTTTCCAGACTCCTCCCGTGGCATACCCCAGGTAAAAGGTAGTCGGGTTGCTTTCGACGATCTCGATGTCGTCAATGCGGCCGCTCATCACCGCGGGGCCGATGGAACGCCAGCGAAACGTCTGGAGCAGCGGATCGCCGGATTGGTTAATCACAGGGGAGGCCGGTGGGGCACCCTGGGGGCCCTGGGCGATCATTCCCGGCACGGCGACCACCAGCGCGAGTCCCAGCAGGGCCACGAGGCGCGATAACATGGTTTTTGGCATCAAAGTTCCTCCGAACGGGCGGCAACCGCCGGCCCGCGATTAATGGACCCGCATGGTCCGGAACATCTATTCTAGTTTGGAAATTACTGGGAAGATACGCAATGAGGACTCGTATTTCAATCGAATTGTTGGCCGGTTGCGCATGGCTTCCACGATCCGGCTCGACATTTCTGCTTAAGGCGGAGTTTGACAGGCACGGATGAATTGATACCCGAGCATGGTCAGGTGGTATACGCGAACCGGGTCCGGGCCCCCGGCTGCGGAGTGCATCCCCCACCCCGGCGCCTCGACGTCAAGGCGATGGAAAAGCAGGTTCAGCCGCTCCAGGTTATCGAGGATGGCCATGAAATCTCTCAGGTTGCCGGGGATATTCCTGAGCGCCTGCTCCCTTGTCTCGGTTGGCCTCCCGAGACCCAGCTTCAGGTATCTCATCAACAGATCGACATCCGTGCCGAGCACAACGCTTTGGGAGGTAAAGGAGTTCGGGCTGTCGGCATCCGCGCCAACTTCCTCGGCGACAATGTCCTGAAGATGAAGCAGGAAAGTGGCTTCCACCGTAGATATCTGCTTGAGAATTTCGAGAAAAACCGGCGTGATGGCAGGACTCTCATCCCGCAGGGCCGCACGCGCGAGCAGCGCCGCCCACATGGCCAGCAGTTGTTCGTCGTCCGCAACCGCCGCCCGTTCCAGGATCGTGAGCAGAATATTCTCCGGAACGGCAGCTGTGCCGGCGATAATGTGCTCAGCCGCCTTCTCGATCACTCGCTGTTGACGCGCTGCCCGGTGGGGACGGGATTCATCGTGGAGCATCGCGATGACGTCTTCGGCGGCCGGACCCGCCAGCATTCTCACAAGCTTTTCCAGTCTGCTGCTGATCAGGCCCACTCAAGCCCCCCATTGAACGCGGCAACCAGATCAGCCGACAGCATAACACGTATGGGCGCAGGATCTCCCGGCGGTAATTACCAGCGCTGGTGAACCCTGGCCCGGATCACATCATCGTAAAGGGAGCGCATCTCCGCCATGCTCCAATCATCCAGCGCCGGGAGCGCGACGGCTCCGGCATTGTCCCTGGCCTGGAGGTCGCTCTTGGCCCCGGGGATGGCGCAGGTCACCGCATCGAACATCAGGATCCAGCGCAAAGCAAATTGGGACATGGTTGCGCCCCGGGGAACGAGCGGGCGAATCCGCTCTACGGCTTCCAGCCCGGTCTTTAAGCCCACCCCCGAAAAGGTCTCACCGACATCAAAGTGCTCGCCGCGGGCATTAAAATTGCGGTGATCATCTTCGGGAAACGTGCTCTCGTCAGTCATCTTTCCGCTCAGCAGACCACTTGCCAGAGGAACACGGGCCAGGATCCCCACTCTCTGTCTTTTTGCCAGATCGAAAAACAGGTCGGCCGGCCGCTGCCGGAAGATATTAAAGATGATCTGAACGCTTTGCACGTTGGGGAAAGAAAGCGCCTTGATGGCCTCTTCCACCTTTTCCACGCTGACACCGTAATGGATTATTTTCCCTGCCTGAACCATATCATCAAGTATTTCAAACACCTCGGGGTGATAATAAACCGCGGTTGGCGGGCAGTGGAGCTGCACCAGATCCAGGGCATCCACCTGCAGGTTGTTGAGACTGCGCTCGACAAAGGCCTTGAGATTGTCGCGCGAGTACCCGGCCGCTACGTGAGGATCGAGTCGCCGCCCGATCTTGGTGGCAACATAGATGCGCTCGGATCTTTCCTTCAGAATCCCGGCAATCAGCCGCTCGCTCCGCCCATCGCCATAAACGTCCGCAGTATCGATGAAGTTGACACCCGCATCCAATGCGGCGCGCAACGCGGCGAGAGATGCGTCGTCATCGACAGGACCCCAGTTTCCGCCGATCGCCCATGCTCCGAAGCTGATTTCCGATACCCGCCATCCGGTTCTCCCCAGAACTCTGTAATTCACAATCCTCCTCCCTCAACCGGTCCATACTAATGTAACTTATTGATACCATGAATGATGCGCCGAATGTGGCATCGGCTGCACCGAGCCCGGCGGAGCTCTTAGTCCTGTTTTTGATTCTATGGCAGATTCCCAAACCGAGTCAATCAAAGGAGTGTAATTGGAGGTGCGAGTCGCTTACGGGGAAGCCGAAGCCAAAACGCCACGGATTACACGGATTTCACAGATTTGTTTATGATCCGCCAGGCTTTTCGTTAAATCCGCGTAATCCGCGGCGTTTTTTGCTTTTTCCCCCAATTCACGCCTGTCTGATGATCAAAAAAGGATTTCTTTTGATTCGGCTGCCCGCTGATGAACCAAATGAGTCTGAATTTCGTAATAGATACACACACGCGTGGATGACGAAGTCGCGCGAACCTGGAGTTCATGGTTGCGATGGTTCTTTGGGCAAAAGGGGTTGGCCCCCCTGAATCGAGAGGGATATATGATTCAGTTCAGGAAACTGTTCCGATGGAAGCGCAAACAAACGGTTCAAAGGGTCAGAATCTGCATCGAATGCGGCATGCCGGTTGAGCAGCACAAGTCCTGGTGCTCCATCCTCAGAACCCTGAAGGAACAGCCCGCGCTGGCCCGCTCCGAAAAGTAGCCCCCCTGTCCCTGCGCCTGGAGATTGTCTCCGGAGCCCATCCTTTGCCTTCAGCCCGACCAATCATTGAATTTGCCTTGCCGCGTGTGCGCCCGGGCGATTAGAATGCCGGGATACAAACAGCATCAGTAAAGGAGAAACTGGCGATCATGGGCAACAAAACCTTAACCTTTGTTTCAGTTATCACCATCATGGCTCTGTCGTTTGTCGCTCCGGCGACAACTGGGGCACAACAGCAGCAGTATCAACCAACCGTCGGCCAGGCTGGCAAGGATGTAATCTGGGTGCCGACTCCGGAGGAACTCATCGCGGCTATGCTAACCATGGCCCAGGTGACACCCAATGATTATGTCGTCGACCTCGGTTCCGGGGATGGGCGCATCGTGATCGCCGCCGCCAAACGCGGAGCGCGGGCGATGGGGGTGGAATTCAATCCCGATATGGTGGCGCTCTCCAGAGAAAATGCACAGAAGGCAGGGGTTGCCGACAAGGCGACCTTTACGAACGGTGACATTTTCGAAACCGACTTCAGCCAGGCGACCGTGGTCACCATGTACCTCCTCCCTGATCTCAACATGAGGTTGCGACCCAAGATTCTCGACATGAAGCCCGGCACCCGCGTCGTCTCCCACGCCTTCACGATGGGGGACTGGGAGGCCGATCAGACGCAGAGCGCCGAAGGGAGGACTGCCTACTTCTGGGTGGTCCCGGCCAAAGTTGAAGGCGCGTGGAACTGGACCAATGGGGAGCTCACCCTTCGGCAGGCGTACCAGAAGATCGATGGGAACCTGAGGCTGAACGGCAAAGACATGCCGATCAACAGCGCCAAACTGGAGGGGGATCACATCAGTTTTGCCGTCGATGACGGCCAGCCGGCATTGCGGCTATATTCCGGCCGCGTCAATGGCAACACTATCCAAGGCACGGTCAAGATCGGCGCCGGTCCCGAGGTGAAGTGGACGGCGATGCGGCGCGCTGCCCAGTGATCCGGTGCCAATCAAGAAATCATAAGGAGAGCAAAGGCGAGGATTGCAGGTATTCAGCACTCCGACGGAGGTCCTGGCGACTCATAGCCCGATGATCCACGAAATGGTGCTGCGGCCGGGACCGGTCAAGGAATTAGCGTGGCCGCGGTTCTTCCGGGACGTTGACGATCCTGATGATCTTCCCTGATTGACCATCGCCATCCGGCACTGAGAGCCCTGCTGCCGATATACCGACCGGACCGGGGAATTACCGGCCCGGCTTTGCTATCATTGTATCTTCTTTATTCGCGATCGGTGTTCAAGGAGAAGTTATGCCGAACCACGAACCGCACAAGATCAAAACCGTACGCCTGCTGTCGTTTCCGACGCTGGAGGAGCGAAAGAAACACCTGGGGGAGGTGGGCTTCAACGTATTCCGGCTGACCCCTTCCCAGGTAGTTTTCGACATGTGCTCTTTGGGCACGAGCGCATTCAGCCAGGATCAACTCGCTGGGCAGCTGATCGGCGACGAGGCCTACGCCGGGGCGCGCAATTTTGAAACCCTGGAACAGGCGGTTCATGACGTGCTGGGGCACACCTATGTCTGTCCGACGCACAACGTGCTCGGCTGCGTCAAGCTGGTGATGGCCACCATGGTCCCGCCGGGGTCGGTCCTGCCCAGCAACGCACGTTCCCGAATAGATCAATTCCAGCCCCTGGGGGTCAAGTATCCGGATACGAGGGATTATGGAAGCCCGCTGTTCACCGGCAACGTAGATCTGGCTCGTCTGGAGGAGACGCTGAAAACCGGGGGTGTGGCACTCATAGGCACGCAGGCGTTTGCGGATGGCCAGCATCCTTTCAGTATGGAAAATCTGCGCGCCGTCCGCGCCCTCGCCGACCGGTATGGCATTCGCCTGATCTGCGACGGTTCCCGGGTGATCGAGAATGCCTGGTTCATCCAGCGCCATGAGGCGGGGCAGGGGGACCGCTCCATCGCTGACATCGTCAGGCAGATCGTCAAGACCACGCACATTTTCCAGGTGGATGGCGCCCAGGACCCCAAGTGCAACACGGGCGGGATCCTGACTACCGACAATCCCGCGGACCACGAAAAGTTCATCAACGAGGTGGTCGTCTATGAGGGCCTGCACACCTACGGCGGGATGGCCGGGCGCACCATGGAAGTTCTGGCGCGCGGCTTGAAGGAAATGTGCGATGAATCCGAAGTGCATTGGGTCATGCACCAGACGGAACGGTTCACGGAGCGCCTGATCGAGGCCGGCGTGCCGCTTGAACGCGGTTGTGACGGCGCCTACATCAAGGCGGACGAATTCCTGCCCCATATCCGGCAGCACGCTCAGGATACCTTCTCCGCCGCCCTGTACCTCATGTCCGGCGTGCGCGCCGTGGCCCAGGGGTTGGTGGGGAAAGACACCCTCGTCCCGGTGCAGATTCCGCGGCTGGTCCTGACGAACGAACAACTCGACCAGATCGGAAATGCCATCGCCGGCCTGTACCGGCAGCGCC
The DNA here is from genome assembly GCA_963824985.1 of Terriglobia bacterium. Lineage (GTDB taxonomy): Bacteria > Acidobacteriota > UBA6911 > UBA6911 > UBA6911 > JAFNAG01. Next base: position 46,540 of record CAWGRQ010000023.1, on the reverse strand, counting down.
AGAAGCTGACCGGGTTACAGACCTCGACGGCGGGAAAGTGGCGCGACGAGATGGCATATCACTGGATATTTCCCGACCTCGAATCCTGGGAGTTCGACTCATTCCCCTACCAGATCCACACTATTGAAAGGGTGGGGGGGCTGACGCGTGAACAGCGCGAGCGGGCGATCCGCGCGGCGGGATACAACACCTTCCTGCTGCGCTCTGCCGATGTCAGCATCGACCTGCTGACCGATTCTGGCACCTCGGCGATGAGCACCGTCCAGTGGGCGGCATACGATCATGCGCGCGCCAGTTCCACCACCAGTGACGAATATTACCGCCTGGTGCACGCGCTGCAGGAACTGTACGGGTACAAGCACATCATCCCGACGCACCAGGGGCGGGCCGCCGAGCATATCCTGAGCCAGGTGTGCATCCGGAAAGGACAGTGGGTTCCGGGCAACATGTATTTCACCACCACCAAGCTGCATCAGGAACTGGCCGGGGGCATCTTCGTCGACGTGATCGTCGACGAGGCGCATGATCCCTGCAGCCCGTTCCCCTGGAAAGGGAACATCGACCTGGGCAAACTCCGGAAGCTCGTGGACACCCATGGGGCCGCCTCGGTCGCCTATATCTCCTTCGAGCACACGGTGAACCTGGCCGGCGGCCAGCCGGTCAGCATGGACAACATGAAGGATGTCTACCAATATTGCAGTTCGCAGGACATCCCGGTCTATTTTGATGCCACCCGGACCGTCGAGAACGCCTACATGATCCAGAAGGGCGATCCCCGGTATGCCAGGGTGAAGGTGAAAGACATCGTGCGCGAGATGATGCTTTACGGTGATGGCTGCACGGTCAGCGGCAAGAAGGACTTCCTCATCAACATCGGCGGCGCGCTCTGCTTCCGCGACAACGACAATCTGGCACATCGGGCGCAGGAGTTGTTGCGCATATATGAAGGCAATATCGCCGACGGCGGCCTCGCGGTTGCGGACCTGGCGGCAATGGTCTGCGGGATCGAGGAGATGGTCGATGACCGCTACATCCGTTCGCGCATCGCCCAGACTCACTACCTCAGCCGGTTGCTGGCTGACGCGGGAGTTCCGATCGTGATGCCCCCAGGAACCCATGCGATCTTCCTGGATGCCAAGCGGTTCCTCCCTCACATCGATCAGGACGAATATCCGGCCCAGCGGCTGGCAGCGGAAATTTATGTCGAAACCGGGGTGCGGGCCATGGAGCGCGGCAACGTCTCGAAGGGACGCGATGCCGCGACCGGAAGGAACTACCGGCCGGCCCTGGAATTGGTCCGGCTGACGATCCCCCGACGCGTATATACCAATGATCATATGCGCGCCGTGGCCGAAGGGATCATCCGGCTGTACCAGCGACGGCACGAGATCAAGGGGCTCAAGTTCGTGTATGAGCCGGAAAAACTGCGCTTTTTCCAGGGGCGGTTTGAGGCGCTTTAGCCCGCAGGATTCATCTGGAAGTCGTATCCCGGATAATCGATACGATGGTGGTGCATCCCGCTCAACACCTTGAAAAAGCTTTCTTTTATCAGACGGATCTCGTGCAGCGTAATGTCGCATTCATCCAGCTGGTCCTCGACCAGCACGTCTCCGACCAGCCGGTCAATCATGCCTTGAATCTGTGCCGAGGTGGGATTGGCGAGGGTCCGGGACGCAGCCTCAATCGAGTCCGCCATCATCAGGATGGCGGCTTCGCGGCTCTGTGGTTTTGGACCTGGATAGCGGAAATCGTCTTCCCGGATTTCCTGGCCGCCCTCTTCGGCAGCCGACTTTGCCTTCTCATAAAAATATTTCATGACACGGGTGCCGTGGTGCTGCGGAATCATGTCCCGGACTATCTCGGGCAGGCCGGCCTCCCGGGCCATTTCGATACCGTCTTTTACATGTCTCGAAATGATCAGGCAGCTCATGCTTGGCGCCAGCGTAGCATGCCGGTTTTCTCCGGCCGACTGGTTTTCCGTGAAATATTCCGGCTGGATTATCTTGCCGATGTCGTGATAGTACGCGCCCACCTGCGCCAGGAGAGGGTTGGCGCCGATGGCCTGCGCCGCCGCCTCGGCCAGGGCTCCCACCATCAAGCTGTGGTGGTAGGTCCCCGGGACCTCCACTGAAAGTCGGCGCAACGCCGGGAAATTCAGATTAGACAGCTCGAGCAGCCGGATGTCGGTTGTGATCTTGAAAAAGGACTCCAGAACAGGAAGGACCGTGGCCGAGAGGGCGGCGGCAAGGACGCCGCCGGCAACCCCCAGGGCGGCCGTAAGCAACAGCTCCGTCGTGCCAAGGCCCTCCTGCCGCGCCAGATGCATGCCGACGAGAACGACCGCGTTGGTGAGGCCTACAGCCAGACCGGAACGGAAGATAACCGCCCGCTCCCGATACTGTTTGACGCTGTATACGGCCGCCAGGCTCCCCAGCAGCGCGTAGGCGGATGCATACACATCTCCGTAGAAGAGCCCGACAACCGCGGCCACGATCATCGCCATCATCAATCCCGTGTTGAGATTCACCAACAGCGTCGCCAGGAGCGCACCGAAGGCAAACGGGACCACGGCATACAGATCGAAGGGAGTCTGCAGCACGAGGCCGGCAACCTGCTCGCGCACGATGTCAGCCAGGAAGGTCAGCAGCCGGGTAGCGATGACTACCAGGATAAGGAGAACAACCACAAGCAACGCGTAGTTGCGCATCCTGCGGAATTCTCTGTGATGGTAAAGGAAATAGCGCCACAAGGCATAGAGAAGCCCGGCGATGAAGACAAAGAGACCCAGCAACCGTCCGGCAATCGGTCGCGGCTGACGCCCATTGCGCAGGGCTTCGAGGTCTTCAAACGCCCGGGCAGTCACTTCCTCGCCGGCGCGGACGATGATCTTCCCTTTCTTGATCTGGATTTCACTGGGCGCGACCCGGGCTGCGGCCGCAGCGCGCCGGGTTTCCGTCTCCTGCGCGTCGTAGACGAGCGTCGGACCAAGGAAGGTGTCCATCAGTTCCAGCAGCCTGGCGCGCGCCGGCGCCTCCAGGTCGGCAAATTCCAGGTGCACCTGGCGCAGGTAGGCGCTGGCGGCTTCCTGACTGCGCACCCGGGAGGGGTCTCCAAGCGGTCGTTCAAAGGAAGAGGAGCGCGTCCTCACGACCACGCCGCGCTTCAGATCCCGTTGCAGAGCCTCGGGGTCGGCCACAATGCCGCTGCGCAGCACATCATCCAGGACTTTCAGAATTCTGGTTTCCAGCGAACCATTGAACCGTTGATCCAACAGCAGGGGCAGGAATTCACCGGGGATCGTGGTCTGGATTTCTTTCTCCAGCGCCTGGAGAATCCGCGTCCGCTGCGTCCGGGCCAGCTCACCCTGGACCGGGATCTTGTGATCCACCAGGCTCTGTCGCGCAATGGCGAACGCCTGGGAGATTCGCTTCTCCCGGTCGGCGATCAATTCATCATCGAGCAGATATACGGCGGGAGTGCGCTCCTCGGCGGCCTGGCGGAGGAGTTGGGTAGCCTGCTGGTCCTCGTAAACCATGTCCTGGTCGGCACGAACATCTTCTAAAGCAATGTCCCCGACTCGATACCGTGGCAGCGTTTGAAATCGGAGGCCCTGAACCATGGCGGACATGAGGATGGCAGCCAGAACGCCGACAATGAGATCACTCCAGGTCAGCTCGCTCCGCAGTCGGATCAGGACTTCCACAACCCAGTGCCAGAAGGTCCGTTTTTTCCGCAGCATCCTCCCCGCACCTGGCATATCCGCCCCTGGATTTGATCTGATTGCCGACGTTTGCTGCCACAGACCCGTGGAGCCTGAAGCCTCCCGGCCCGGGAATGCAAATGCGCAACGGCCCCCCTATGGTATCACGACCGGGGCCACCCAAATCCGGAAAGTCAAAAAGGGGACATTCCGAATTTCCTAGCCGCCCAGCGCCTTGACGGCGGCCTGATGGAAGAACGCGGATGAACGCGGATCGGCTCCGCACGCTGGTTTTCATTCGTTTGCGAACGATGTTTATGAATAATGCGGGCCAGGTTTCATGCCCCGCCGGATGGCAGCCCTTGCGGATCCACCTGCCACCCCCGCAGCAAGCCGCGCCTGATGAACTCCGTCTTCGCCCGCACCGTGACGTCGCTCAGGAATCTCGGCTGATAGCGGTGATCGTAGACATAGGCCTTGATGTTGACGCGCAGATACGGGCGGTATTCGAAACTGTCCTGCACCAGAACCACCACCGGCTTCCCCAGGTAAACAAAGGGTGAACTGTAGGCCGCCTCGCAGCCGATCTCCTGCACCTCGACCGGATTCACGTCATGGGGAAGGTAGAGATACGTTTCAACCTGGCAATAGGGCATTCCCGAATTCGCACACCATGCCTTCCCGTTCAGGATATCGCCGTTGGGAATCGTAACGCGCGTATCGTCGAAAGTGGTCAGTTTCGTGCTGCGCAGGCCGATGTGATCGATCTCGCCGAAAGCATCCCCGATCTTTACGAGATCGCCCAACTGGTAGGGACGGTCCGCCAGGATCACCAGGCCGCCCAAAAGATTCCTGACCAAGTCCTGAGCCCCCAGGCCGAGGGCAATCCCGACCGAGGCCAGGACCGCCCAGAGCGTGTTCGTCGAAGGGGCGAAGGTGGCCAGGATAACGAAGGCGCCCAGAATCCATAATCCGAAACGGATCAAGGGGCTCATCATCTTGAAGAAAAAGCGGGAGCGCGGCGCCCTGCGGCTGAGACCTTCCAGGACGGAATCGGCCAGCCGGATCAGCAGGTAAACACTCGCCAATACCAGGAGCGCATATCCGATCTTGAGCCCCGAAATCCGGCTGAGGATGTCGACCGGCGATTCCGGGAGGGATTGAAGGACCGGCGGTGCAGAAAGGAAAAAGGATGTTTTCATGGCTGTCCCGCGCTTCCGGCCCGCTCACAGCAGATTGCGGCGGTAGAGCGCCTCCTTAACCAGCGGCATCGCCTCCGGGCGCAATCGAAATCCCGGTTGACGAGGATCCGCCTCGATGATCTCACGTGCCAGCAGTTCATCCATCTGGGCGCGGCTGTCAGTTATCGCGTTCTGGAACACGGTCGCGTGTTCTTCGGGAGTAAGGCAGCCGTGCTGGAGAATCGCCACGAGGGCAAAGACCTGATCCAGGCTCAGATCTTCCATAACTCCGCCCGGATCCCCCATGGCAAAGGGTTGCAGGTACAGGGCGCCCGCCTGGATTGACTCTACCTGGCCGATCCAGATATTGAACGCCGTCCGGTAGATCCCCGCGGATTGGCTCGCCAGGATCTCAAAGAACTTGCTTTCCGGATCCGTCTGACCCTCAACCCGAGCGCGCAGCCGGCTGTGCAGCTTGTGCGCCGGCGGAGGATCGGGGAAGTGCAAGCGCAGGCCCGACAGGTTGTGACGCTCCATGATGGCCTGCCGCAGATCATCCCGGCTTATGCCACCGGCGTTGATCCGGTGGGAAAAACTCCGGCCCAGATTGACCGACGCGTCCAGAAACTGGAATGCCACCTGGTTGATGGAAGCAATCCAGAGCACGGATGAGCAGGTCGCGGCAATCAACCGCTGAAGTTCCCGGATCGCAACATAGCCACCCACGCGACGCACAAACAGGCGTTCGAGTCCTTCAAGGATGATCACCCGGCGCCGCTCCCCGAGTGCAGGCACCAGCCCGGCCGGATCGGCCACTCCGGCCAATCGGGCTAGAAATTCGTGCAGCCGGGCGTCCTCAGCGATTCGTTCGCTGAACTCCGCGCATACGATATCCAGGTCATCCAGCCACCGCTTCAGGGCGCAGTTGATGAGGCTGGTCTTGCCGCTGCCCCGCTCCCCGACGATGACGATTGCCGCCGGACGGGCCTGTTCCCACATGTCTCGCGCCTGGGCGATCGCAGCCATCTCCTGCGCGCGGCCCACCAGGAATCTCGGGTCCTGGACCGCTTCGGCGCGGAAAAGATACCGATACAACGCCGAGAGCTTCCCGGTGTTCACATCGATCGTCAATTCCTCCGGCAGATAGGGGCGGGTATTCACCTGCACCTTGCCTGCAGTTGCGGCCCGTTGCCACCCGATGTACACCCGGAATCTCTGACCCGCTCTTTCCTGGGCCTGCCAGAGGTGGCGCAGGCCGCGGTCCAGGAGAACTACAGCCTGGCGGCTGATCCGCAGGACAGCGCGCCGGAATCCCTGCTGGGCCAGATAGGCGATAACCCCCAGCCGGCGACGGGTCATCACCAGCCGGTTTTCGATGAACACCGCGGCCAGAATCCTGGCCAGCCGGGAAGCCGCCGATCGTCGCCATTCCGGGGGCTCTTCGCGAAGGAAGTCCAGCAGTGAGATGGCATTCAGAACGGCCTCGTGCGTCAGCGATGCCTCCGCGGTCTCCTCGATCAGGCTTGTTTCGCTCGCAAAGCCGACCACCTGACGCGCCCGTTCGATCCCCTGGAATATCTTTCGATGCTCCTCCACGATCCCATCCAGGAGCCGGGCGATCTCCCCACGCCCAGTCTGCATGTAGGCTTGAAGCAGCGTGGCGCGGGGCTGATACTGTTTCCAGCGTGGACGGCGACGGGTGTCGGCGCGATATTTCCTCAATATCTGCGCCGATTGAGGCAGGGAGTCCAGTTCCTCCCTGATCCCGGCGTCGAGTTCGGCGAGCCGGCTGGCGGCGGGAACTACATCAACCTGCGAGCGAGGAAACTCATCGGCCTGATCATGGGAGGATCGAAGGCGCAACCACTCGATCGCGCCATCGAGTTCTGCGGTCAGACCGGACAATTCCGATTCCAATTGCTGCAGCGCGCGCCGGAGCAGGTCGATGATGCGATCTTCGCTGCGCGCCAGGTCCGCCTCCAGGAGGAGCTCGGTCTTGGTCGCCCGCACTTGTTCGGCCCGGAGCGTTACCTCATCGTACCCGATGATTACCCCATCGCGCGGCCGGCGCCGGTATCCCCACAACACGCCGGTCATCAATCGGCTTGCGAAGCGCTGGCTGACGTTTTGCTCAGCACTCCGCCATCGTTCCAGTGCGCCATCCGCCGCCTGGATGTGCTCCCGGAAAGCATTATTGTCAGCCGCCGGGGGCGCCGCTGCCGGCGATCCCGATCCCGCAACCGAGGAATCGAGAGACGTGCGCGCGTCTTCCCATGGCGCTTTCAAATCGTGGGCGGCCAACGCGAAGGCCAACAAAAATTCGCCTTCAATCCGAGACCTGCGGTGCCGATCCTTCACGATTGCCCCGGCGATCAGTGATCGGAAGGGAAAAGCAAAAGGCTTCCGCCGCAGGCCGACGGCCAGCCCGCGCCATCCCGGCGGCACATGCTGGCTCAACGTCTCGACGATCGCCGCGCCTGTGCTCCGCACCTCCAGCGGAATGGCACGCTGCAGTTCTTCGAGGCGGCGGTCGTAACTCTCGATGGCAGCCAGAACCCGACTATATGGCTGAAGCCGCTCCCACTCCCCGATCGGATCGATCAGGAGCCGCTGCGCGGATTTCCAGCGAGCTTCCTTATAAGCATCCAGATCGAACCCGTCGGGCTCTAAAACAGAATCGACCGGATCCGGGTGCGATTGCAGGTCCAGGATGCTCTCCAGGTCGCGCCGGCAGGAGGTCCACACTCCGATCAGCCACGATTCACGGGCTGCCAGCCGCTCCAGAAGTCGGTGCCAAACATCCGCGAAGGTCGGCTCGGTAGTCATCCGGCACTCTCCCTGTAACGCTACATCTTCCATATCAATAGGAGGAAAGCAAGGATTGCCAAGGACAACATAATCGGTCCCGCCTGAGGAGATGTCTGTGAGAATGGGGCGGTTCGGGGACTATGGCCGTGATCAAGTCCCTCCGGCGGCGACTGGCTCCCGATTGCGTTGAAACCTGCATTCCTGGATTCTACGCCGGAACTACGTCCTCACCAAGATAAAGCATTGGCCCATAGTATTTCCTTATCCCGGTATGCAGGTTCCGCTTGAAACCTCAAAATGTCTCAGTCCAGATCTACAAATGAGGTTTGGTTTCGGGGCCGATCTCAGTTATCTTGGCTTGGGACCCTCCGACCCGAGGACCCGGTTACTCTAAGTCATGGCGAGGAGTGGACCGGCAAACCGGGACACCCGATCAATACATAACGACGCTCAGTTGAGGCAGGAAAAAACATGCTGGCAAAACGAAAACTCTCCTTGATTCCCCCCATCATGCTGCTCGCCTTTATTTCGACCGGATTTGCCGCCGAGGGTTCCGGTCACACCGACCCGATTGAAAAGGTGCTGGTGGCCCTGATTGCCATTCTGGCCGTGGCCAAACTGGGGAGTGAGGTGCTCGAACGCCTCGGAATGCCGGCAGTCCTCGGGGAATTGCTGGGAGGTGTGGTCATCGGCAACCTGATCCTGCTGAATTCCAATTGGAATTTTTTTGAACCGCTGAGGGTTATTCCCCTGGGGTCCGACTGGGCGGTGATCGTTAGCGGTCTCGCCCAGCTGGGTGTCATCATCCTGCTCTTCGAAGTCGGCCTGGAATCCACGATTCAAGGCATGCTGAAGGTCGGGGCTTCATCATTGATTGTGGCGGTGTTGGGCGTCATCACCCCCTTTCTGCTCGGCTTCGGGGTCAGCTGGCTTTTTATAAAAGAGATCCCGCAGGGGCTGTTAGCCATCGCCCCCGCCGGGTTCAGCCTGAATTATGTCCATATGTTCATCGGAGCCGTGCTGTGTGCCACGAGCGTCGGCATCACCGCCCGCGTTTTTAGGGACTTGAACCGCCTGCAGACCAAGGAGGCGCAAATCGTCCTCGGCGCCGCCGTGATCGATGATGTGCTCGGGTTGATCGTGCTGGCGGTCGTTTCCGGAGTGATCACAGCAGCCGAACTGGGTCAACCGCTGGCGGTGGGCTCGATCCTGCAGCTGGTTTCAGTTGCCGTGCTCTTTCTTGGCGGATCACTCGTAGTCGGCCATTACCTGATCCCCAGAGTCATGGGGCAATTGGCCCGGTTGCGGACCGCAGGGGTCATGCTGATCTCCTCCCTGCTGTTCGCGTTTGTCCTTTCCTACCTGGCCGGCATGATTGGATTGGCGACCATCGTCGGGGCCTTCGCTGCCGGCCTGATCCTGGACGAGGTGCACTTTGTCGGTTTCCATGAGGATATCCGCATCGAACAACTCCTCAAGCCGGTTTCGACCTTCCTGGTGCCGATTTTCTTCGTGCTCATGGGCATTCAGGTGCGCCTGGAGACCTTCGCCAATCTCTCCGTCATGGGTGTGGCCGCCGGTTTGACGTTGGCAGCCATTGCAGGCAAGCAGGTGTGCGGTTTCGGGGTCCTGGAGAAAGGACTGGATCGCCTGACGGTCGGCGTCGGGATGATCCCGCGCGGCGAAGTCGGGTTGATTTTTGCCAATATGGGCAAAAACCTCCGCGTGATGGATGATGCCACCTTTTCGGCCGTTGTGATCATGGTGATCGTTACGACCCTGATCACTCCTCCGGCTCTGAAGCTGACCCTGTCCCGAGATCGGATTCGTTTCCAATCTCCACAAAATAGGGAACCTTGACCCGCATGATTGGCGAGATAGACGCGAGCGTGAGCCAGATATGGTTATCTCCTTACGCAGGGGCACACCCGTGCCGCAAATTCACGGGTGCGCATCTGTTAAACAATTGATTTTATATTACTTATGATTTGGAACGCATTTTGCTATCTGTGAGGGCATGAAAAACATACACGTTCTCACCGTTTTGTTGGTTTTCCTCGTGCCGTCCGGATTGCAGGCCGGCAACCAGAAGCCCGAGACCAATGTAAATTCCCGCTACACCGTTGAATCCGCGGCGGTCTCAGGCATTTCTCCAGCCAGAATCAGCAAATCACTGCACGAAGAGATGCAAAAGCTGGTAGGAGAAAAATACAATCCGGCCGCCGCCCGGGAGATTGCGGCCAAGCTGCGCCGCCAGTTGCCGGATTACCGGATCGCGGTCCAGGTAAAACGCGGGGATAAGACCGAACATGTCAAAGTCATTTATGTCGCGGACCGGATGTGGTGGAAACGGTTTGAAATAACCATTCCCCCCGTGGTTTACCACTCAAAGCAGGGGATGAGCGGCTCCATCGAAATCCCCATCGAATCACACCACAATGTGTTCACCTTCGGCGCCGTCAACAGCGCCGACGAACTGTTGGAGCGCAATGCCGGATTCCGTTTTCGTTACGAGCACCGGAAGGTGGGCACGGACCGGGTGCAGCTGCGCATTGATTTTGATACCTTCCATCAAAAGTGGAATCAGGCTACCGAGAGGGCACTGGCAACAGCTCCGGAGGTTCCCGGCATCTATAGATGGCGCCAGGATTTCGCCCCATCGGTGTCGGTGATTCCGATCCGGGATCTGAAGTTGAGCGTGGGGACCAGCTTCCAGCGCTTTCAAACCCAGTACCCGGATCCACACACGGAAACGGCATACGCGGGGACGGCCGGCATCCAGTATCGCCATCGCTCCGGCAGCACGCAGGGTTTCCGTCAGGATATCCGCGCAGGCTACAATCTGCGCACCGCCACACGGGTGCTCGACAGCGATTTTATTTATACGCGCCACGCCTGGACAGCCCAATATTCACTCACCAAGGGGAATCACCTCTTCGGCGCCCAATTTGAGGCCGGCGTTCTGTTTGGGCGCGCACCGCTCTTTGAGCGCTTCTCGCTCGGCGACAGCACCACGCTGCGTGGCTGGAACAAATTCGATGTGGCGCCGATCGGCGGATCCCGCTCCGTTCACGGATCGCTCGAATACCGTTACCGTCCCTTCCAGATCTTCTATGACGTGGGAAAGGTCTGGGATCCGGGACCGGACGGGCAGGTCAGGCATGGCTTGGGATTCGGTCTTGCCTTCCGCAACGGCGGCTTCATGTCTCTGGCATGTCCCGTCAGACTCCATCATGTGGTCCCGGTATTCATGCTGGGCTTCAGGTTTTAGGGGGCCACATGAGAACTTACCGCTATGCCGTGCTCTTGATCGCCATCGCCGGCTTCGCCTGCTTTCAGCTCGTGGCTCAACCCCCCCCGCTGGTAGTGGAACGCCGGGGCGATTCCCTTCATGTCACCGCCCCACGGCTGCACTTTCTCGAAGGGAAGCCCTTGGAACAGCTGCATAATGGCGCTTCCGTATCCTATGAATTCGAACTGACGCTCATTGCAGATTCAAAGAGCAAGCCGGCTTTCCGCCGGCGTGAGCGCTTTATTGTAAGCTACGATCTGTGGGAGGAGAGATTTTCCGTGGTGCAGGCCGGCCCACCAGCCCGCTCCGGATCGCATTTGACCGCCGTCATGGCCGAGGGGTGGTGCCTCGACAACCTTTCGGTCCCGTTGCCTCCGTCGTCGTCGGGAACGAACTTCATGATAAAGTTGACCTGCAGGATCGCCGAGAACGACGTCCAGAGCGGAGGCGAAGCAAGCTCCAGTCTGACTCTGGCGGGTTTGATCGATGTTTTTAGCCGCAAAGGGCGCGATATCCCGCTTCGGTGGGAGGCAATCTCCGCCCCTTTTCGTCCGGCGGAACTCAAGGATAGCGGGAAAATCCATGACGCATCCGGCCAGGGATGGACCCGCTACGCCTTAGGGCCTGTCCAATAAATAACGTTTGCACTTTGCTGTGGCCTCCAAGCCCGCCGGCAAGGCGCGAGCGACGAGCATACCCGGGGTGGTATGTAAGGAGCGAGCAACGCGGCCAGCGGGCCTGCGGGCCGCAGCCCATAGGGGCGCGGCAGCGGGCGGGCATCTGCCCACCCCAGGAGCACCGCAGGTGCGACAGTGCTCGCGCCAAAGTGTAAACGTTATTCTTTAACAGGCCCTGAGCCACCGCGGTGGCAGCCGATACGCTTTGCTTGTAAACATGGAAATTATGTGAACCGGATCCGAAACCAGCTCATTCTGGCGTTTCTCGCGGCCACCCTGATGCCGCTGGCGGCCATCCTCTGGATGAGCACGGCTTTGCTGGAACACAGCCTCAGCTATGTGGGCACCGAGGATATCGACATACTCTCGCGGTCGCTGGAAGGGATTGCACGGGAATATTATCGGCAGGCCCGGGAAAATCTGAAGACCGATGCGGCCGCGGGGAAGCTGGAGCCCCGGCAATTTGATGAGAGCACCCGCACGGGTTGGCCGCAGTACCTGCAGCAGTTCTGGGAAAGCCGGGAGCCGGAGCGCTTCCAGCTATCCGAACCGGATGGGGACCAGCTGTACTATCTGATGCGCCGGGGAAAAGGGATCTCGCTGTACATCCGAACGCTCAACGGCGTGCACATGTCGGAATTGACCCAGCAGATCGGGCAGGCTCGGCTGCAGGTGGAAAGCCTGCGCCAGCGCGACCTGCGCCGAGGATTCATTTATACGCTGGTCCTGCTGAGCACGATCATCTGGGGACTGGCCATGGTGAGCATTTTTTATCTTGCCCACCGCATGAGCCGCCCCGTGCAGGAGTTGACCGCGGGACTGTTTCAGCTGGCAGGCGGGGATTTCGAGACCCGGCTCCGTCCCGGCCGGCGCGATGAGATCGGCCGGGCCATCGAGGCCTTCAATCATACTGCCGAGCATTTAAGGCAGAATCGGGACCGCCTGGTCTACCTGGCCCAGATCGCCAGTTGGCAGACCCTCGCCCGCAAGATGGCACACGAGCTCAAGAACTCCCTCACTCCAATCCGGTTGACCGTGGAGGAAATGCTGGCCCGCCAGCCGGCCATCGACCGATCTTTCATGGAACAGGCAGCGCAGGTCGTAATCGATGAAATTGAAAGCCTGGAGTGCCGCGTGCGTGCCTTCTCGGAGTTTGCCGCCGAGCCCCCTTCCAGGCCCGAAGCTTTGGACGTCAATTCCCTGCTGGCGGAACGGATTTCCTTTTTGCAGGTCGCACACCCGGACGTGGCTTATGAGATCGACCCGGCGCCGGATCTTCCCGCCGCCCGGGCTGATACTGACCAGATAAAGGGCATCTTGACTAATCTGCTCGAAAATGCCGCCCAGGCAGTAGCCGCCGGGGGGAAGGTGCTCGGCGTCACGGGAGTGGCCCAGGGGAAAATCATCGTCGAGGTGCACGATAACGGACCAGGACTGAGCGAAGAAGCGCGGCGCTCGCTGTTTGAACCATCGATCTCCTTTAAAAAACATGGTATGGGACTGGGGCTGTCCATTTCGCGCAAAAATGCCCTGCTGGCCGGGGGCGATCTGTTGGCCATCGAGGGCCGACTGGGGGGCGCGGGTTTCCGCCTGTTGCTGCCCCAGCAGGAAACCGCGAAGATATGAGGCGCGGCAGGGATATCAGGGACCGCACTTCACCGTCTTTGGATCCCGGGGGTCAGTTGGACTGGAGGTAGGAACGTTGGCGGCAAAGAAAATCCTCATCGTCGATGACGAAATCAATGTCGGCGCCTCGCTGCGGCTGGTGCTCGAGGGAGCCGGGTACAGCGTGGCACTCTGCAACTCGGCCGCCGAATTCAGGCAACGGCTTCCGCACTGGAGAGCCGATGCTTACCTGCTCGATGTCCGGCTGCCGGATGGCAACGGCATTGACCTGCTGACTTCCCTGCGACAAATCGACGAACAGGCCCCGGTGCTTATGATCTCCGGCCACGGCACCATCGCCGACGCGGTCGCCGCCACCCGGGCGGGCGCCTACGATTTCCTGGAAAAGCCGCTGGCCCGCGATCGCTTGCTCCTGGCGCTGAAGAACGCCCTGGAGCAGGTGACCCTGCAAAAGGAGAACGCCCGATTGCGGGAACTGGTCGGTGATTCCCCCAGGATGATCGGAGCCAGCCCCGCTTTTGCCCGCGTGCTGGAGCAGGCCGGCCAGGTGGCCCGCTCCGACGCCCGCGTCCTCCTAACCGGCGAATCGGGGAGCGGCAAAGAACTGATCGCGAGCCATCTCCACCGGCAAAGCCCTTTTGCCTCAGGGCCCTTTGTCAAAGTCAACTGTGCTGCCATTCCGGTCGAACTTCTGGAAAGTGAGCTGTTCGGTCACGAAAAGGGCGCTTTCACCGGGGCCACCGCCAGCAGGCGCGGCAAATTCGAGCTGGCCGACGGTGGGACGATCTTTCTCGACGAGGTGAGCGACCTTCATGAGGCGTCCCAGGCCAAGCTGCTGCGGGTTTTACAGGAGGGCGAATTCCAGCGCGTCGGCGGCGAAGCCACCCTGCACGTCAACGTGCGCGTCATTGCGGCCACCAATCAGGATCTGGCGGCCCTGGTAGAACAAAAAAAATTCCGGGAAGATCTCTATTACCGTCTGAGCGTCGTGCCCATCCGCGTGCCGCCATTGCGCGAGCGCCCTGAAGATATCCGTCCGCTGGCGGAATATTTTCTCGAGGAGTTCTGCCGCCGCAACAACTTCAAACCGAAACGAATCGCCGACGAAGTGTTCGTCGGGCTGCGTGATTACGCCTGGCCGGGGAATGTCCGCGAATTGCGCAACGTCATTGAGCGCATGGCCATCCTGTCGCCGCTTGAACTGCTCACCGCAGATTCCGTCCCCCTGGAAATCCGGCTGCGCCGCGACGACCCGGCACCCTCCAGCCTTGAAGAAACCAGGGCGCGGGCTGAACGCGATATGATCCGGCAGGCGCTTGACCTGGCCGACGGGAATGTCTCGGCCGCCGCCCGCGCGCTCGGCATCGAGCGCACCCGGCTGCACAAACGCATCCGCGCTCTCGGCCTTGCCGATGAGGGGAGCCGGCGCCGCTGATATTCATCCCCGGATCATGCTGACAGGGCGAAAATATATCCGGGAATGGCCGGCCTGTAGCCCGAGGCCCTCCTTCACCGAACCGCCATCGCCAGGGGCGAGGCGGAACCCGGGTCCGGACCGGCCACACCGTCCTATTTCATGCTGAAGATGACATGAACGGTGGAGATCACCGGAATCGGCTCGTTGTTGAGCAGGGTCGGCGAATACTTCCACAGTTTCACCACCCGGACGGCTTCCTCGACCAGCAGGGGATGGCCGCCGAGCACCTTGACGCTGGTCACATTCCCTTCCTCGTCTACCTGGA
Organism: Terriglobia bacterium; assembly: GCA_963824985.1. Taxonomy (GTDB): domain Bacteria; phylum Acidobacteriota; class UBA6911; order UBA6911; family UBA6911; genus JAFNAG01. The sequence goes on along the minus strand of CAWGRQ010000023.1, from coordinate 31,514 downwards.
CTTCGAGCGACACGGTTCCGGAAACGCGCGCCTGAAGCGCGATCCGGGGATACTCGGGCAGCACCTTGTGGATCAGCTTGGCATCCTGAACGCTGCCCCCGATCTTCATCGGCGCCGGACGCGGCGGCGCCGGGAGCGGGGCCGGCGGTTGAGAAGATTGAAGAACACTCCCCAGAAGCGTTCCGGAATTCAGGCCCGCCCCGCCCAGGATGCTGGCGGGAATGCCACTCAGCGCGCTCGGAGCAATTACGGCTCCCGGTTCATTATCCGGAGGTGGAATGCCCTTGGGGATTGAAACCGGCCCGATGGGAAACTCCCGCACTCCCACAAACTGGCGCGCGGCCGGCGTCTGTGCCTGCGGGGGCGGAGGGGCCGGCGGAGGAGGAGCCGGTGGGGGCGCGGGAGCGGCAATCAGAAAGGTCAGCAGTTCCACGCCCGGCAGGGCATGAATGAACAGCAACGGCAGAATCACCAGGAAAAGGACCAGCAGGCCGTGAATCGAGATCGAAAACAGCAGGGCCAGCAATCGTCCGGCGTCCCGGCGCCGGTTTTTTCCTTCCAGTGTTTCAAACATGGTTCCCCCCTTGTCCGTGCGACGGCTCCGCCCGGCCGGAGGCGTTCGCTCCAGCCGCGCCGGCCTGCGGCGCACAGACCGAGTTTCAGTCAGTGATGGCCTGGAATCTCAGATCAAATCCGTGTTTCTGTTCCTGATTTAATAGACACCCTGCGGGTGACAAAGTTCCCTGGCGGCGGGCCCGGGGCCGCGGACCGGCGGCCGGGGCGCGGGTTCCGGGACCCGGCGCAATTTTTTCTTGACACGCCAATGAAATAGTAATAGGGGGAGAGCGCCACCTGGTGCAACGGGTGGCCCTTATCCTGGAGGAGTCCGCCATGACGCGATCAAAACTTGTTTTCAGCCTCACCGCCACCGCGATGCTCATGATCGGGGCCGGCGTCTATGCCGCAGCCTGGTTGCCGCTCACCGCTCCGCCGCAAGCGCCGGAAACCGCGGCCCAATCCGCGCCGGCCTCGAATCCGACTCTCCAGGCCCAGCAGCGCGAGCCCGTCCAGGTCGATGGCAAGCTCATGGAATCGAAACTGCTGGAACGCGTCGCGCCGGTCTATCCGGAAATCGCGCTCCGGGGTCGAATGGAGGGGACGGTCGATCTGGAAGTGCTCGTGAACGAGCAGGGACTGGTGGCGCGGGTGCGCATCATTCGGGGCGGATATCCGCCGCTGCAGCCCGCGGCGGCGGAAGCCGTGCGCCAGTGGCGCTACCAGCCGACCTATCTCAACGGCGAAGCCGTACCGGTGCTCACGACCGCAAGCGTGACTTTCAAACTGCCGGGCGCCGCAACGGGACCAAGACCGGCGGCTACGGCGGCTCCCAACATCGCATCCCCTTCCTCGCGCCCCCCAACGCGCGTTGGGGGCGCAATTCAGGAGAGCAAGCTGACCAAGAAAGTTGTTGCGGTATATCCGGAGGTCGCCCTGCGGGCTCGCGTCGAAACCACCGTCATACTCGAGCTGCTGATCAATGAGCAAGGGGAGGTCGCCAACATCAGGATTATCCAGGGCCATCCGTTGCTCGATGCGGCGGCGATGGACGCCGTGAAACAGTGGCGCTACCAGCCGACCTATCTCAACGGCGAAGCCGTACCGGTGCTCACGACGGCAACCGTGACTTTCAAATTGCCGGGCGCCGCGACGGGAGCGAGACCCGCGGGTAGGGCGGCTCCCAGCATCGAGTCCCCTTCCTCTCATCCCCCGGTGAACGTCGGCGGCGCGCTTCAGGAGAGCAAGCTGATCAAGAGAGTTGAGCCCGTATATCCGGAGATCGCCCGGCAGGCTCGAATCGAAACCACCGTCATTCTCGAGGTGCTGATCAATGAGCAGGGGGAGATCGCCAACATCAGGATTATCCGGGGTCATCCGCTGCTCGATGCGGCGGCGATGGACGCCGTGAAACAGTGGCGCTACCAGCCGACCTATCTCAACGGCGAAGCCGTCCCCGTGATCACCACCCAAAGCGTCGTTTTCAAGTTGACCGACTCGATCAATGAGGCCCACGTGGTCGTCGCTCCCGACGGCAGCCTCAAGGACCTGGAGGGGAATCCGGCTTCGCTCAAGAGCCTTAGAAATGGCCGGACCGCGGTCCAGGTCCCCTTTGGATCCTCTGTCCCCTTCGCGGCCGTGGAACAGGCGTTGAGATTTCTCCAGGACCAGGGAATCCGGGACATACGTCTCATCTCCACAATGTACGGGCTCGCTGCCGGACGTCTCTTCTACGCCACATCCGCACCCAAAACCCAGTTTGTCCGGCCAACATCGAATCCGAGCCCGGCCGGCGCGCCCCGGGTTGCGGTCTCGGCGGATTCCGGGATGGATCCGAGCGTGCGCCCCGCGGTGCTCGACGTCAATCTGGACAGCCTGGCCGCGATGGCCAAGGCCTCGGGCCGCTTTGGGGAGCAGACCGCCGGTAGCGGTGTGGTGGTTGGCTACACCGTGTTCGTCACCGAATTGGGTGAGATAGTTGCGGTGGAAGGCAGCATGCGCGGATTGACCGATGTCGAGACGGTGTTGCGCCAGGCGCGCGTCCTTTCCCCGGGGAATCGCGGCGGCGCGCCGGTTCCGACCGCCGTCCAATTGTTTATCCCCATCCGTTAGTGACCTGCCTTAATCCTAATGCTGCATTTGAACTAACCGCGTGCGGCGGCTGCCGTTTGCGCTATCGCTTCATCCGGCCGTGCGCTACTATTCTATTGACAGGATTGGGGTAGTCAAAAGGAGGTACCGTGACCTACATCATTGCCGAGCCGTGTATCAACGTTAAGGACACCGCGTGCGTGGATGTCTGCCCCGTGGATTGCATTCACCCGCGCAAGGATGAAGCCGGGTTCACCGAAGCGGTGCAGCTTTACATCAATCCCGACGAATGCATCGACTGCGGCGCGTGCGAGCCGGCCTGCCCGGTGGCGGCGATTTTCCCGGAAGATGAAGTGCCGGAGAAGTGGAAAGAGTTCATCCAGGTCAACTACGACCACTGGAAGAAGTGACCCGCAACCGAAACCCACAATATATGGAAGGCGCGGAACCCGGGTTCGCGCCGGAATGGTCCCGATCGGCATGTTCTCCAAAGCAGCCTCTAGCCTCCACGCCGAAACCAACCCACTCTACCGGCTTCGGGATGAGATGTTGCAGGCCGGCCATCGGATCATCGACCTGGCATCGGGAAATGTCACGGAGAGCGGCATCCTGTTCCCTCAGCCGCTGCTGGAGGAGATCCTGACCGAGGCGACGCGCCGGTCCCGCGTCTACCGGCCGGATTCGTTCGGCCAGGAACCCGCGCGGATTGCCGTTTCGCAGTACTACCGCGCCCAGGGCGTCGATCTCCCCTCGGATCAGATCCTGATCACGCCGGGCACGAGCCTCGCCTACTGGTATGCCTTCAAGCTTCTGGCCGACGAAGGGGATGAAATCCTCTGTCCGCGACCATCCTATCCGCTGTTCGATTATATCGCCGCCCTGTGCGGCGCGACCCTGACCCCATACAGGATGCGTGAGGAGGAAACCTGGCGCATTGATCTCGAAGATCTGGAAAACAGCATCTCGACCCGGACCCGCGCCCTGGTCGTAATTTCGCCGCACAACCCGACCGGGCATGTGGCAACCCGCGCGGAATCGGACGCGTTCGGCGAGCTCGCCGCGCGCCACGATCTGGCGATCATTTCCGACGAGGTGTTCAGCGAGTTCCTGCTGCATCGGGAGGGTCTGCCGCGCCCGGCCGGCGGTCGGGCGCCCCTGGTTCTGACGCTGAACGGCTTTTCGAAAATGTTCGCCCTTCCCGGCATCAAGTTCGGCTGGATGGGCGTTACCGGTGAATCCGGAAGGGTGCGCCGGGCGCTGCGTGCGTTGGAGCTTATCTCCGACACGTTCCTGCCGGTCAATGAAATCGTTCAGGCGGCCGCTCCGGCGATTTTCGAGCAGGGTCGGAGTTTTCTGGGGAAATACAGGGATGAAATCCGGCAGCGCTGGCAAGCGCTGCGCGGGTATCTGGACCGCCTCGAACACGGCCGCTATTGTGCTCCCGAGGGCGGGTTTTATGTGACCCTGCGGGTGGAGAGAGATGAGGAGGACGCGGCCGCCGCCATCCTGCGCGCGACGGGAGCCCTGGTGCATCCAGGCTATTTTTACGACATCGATCCCCACCACCTGGTGTTCAGTTTTGCCCTCGATCCCCAGGTGATACACGATGTTTTTCCTCGCCTGCTCTCATGTCTGGATGCCCGGATGGAGGATCCCATGCCGGAGAGGCGACCGTGAGGCGGCGGGTGTTTCATCGCAACTGCTGCAAGGAGGTTACCGATGGCCGAAGACACTACCAGCCTGTTGACCGGACAATTCACGTTGATCACCGGCGGTAGCCGTGGGATCGGCCGTGCCATCGCCGATGCACTTGCCGAAGCCGGCAGCAACGTTGCCCTGAGCTCCCGCAATCTCCAGGAATGTCGTGCGGCGGCTGACCAGATCAGCATTGCGCACGGAGTGAACACGATCGGACTGGAAGCCGATGTCTCCCGCCTGGAGAGCGTCCGCGAGATGTTTCAACATTTACGGGCCTGGTCTGCGGACCGTCTCGACATCCTCGTGTGCTGCGCCGGGTACCCCTTCCGGTCCGAGCTCTGGAATACGCCGTTGCACGCCACACCTCCCGAGCGTCTTCCGGAATGGTATCTCGACGTCTACCGGACCGACGCCATGGGTTCCGTCTTCAGCACCTTCGAGGCGCTGCCCCTCATGACGTCGCGCCGCCGCGGCGCCATTGTCTATGTGGCTTCGACACCGGCCCTGGAGGGATTCCAGGGGAGCCCGTACACGATGGCGAAGGCGGCCGTGCTGGGATTGATGCGCGAGGTGGCGCGTGAGCACGGCCGGGACAATATCCGGGCTAATGCGCTGGCACTCGGAAACATCCGGACGCCGGCTACCTACAACCTGCTGGACGAGGCCAGCCGCCGGGCTCTCGAATCCGAGTCTCCATTGGGGAGGTGGGGTGATCCCGTGGAAGTCGGCCGGGCGGCCCTCTTTCTGGCCTCCGACCTCTCCAGCTATGTCTCCGGCCAGGTCCTGGTGGTAGATGGAGGCACGCTCCGCCGTTAACGGAGCCGGAATACCCTCAGGCGATGGCGCCGCTGGCGCACGGGAGCGCGCCGAACTTGCGGGTTCGGGAATGATAATCCGCCAGGGCTTCCTGAAGATCGCTCTCGCCGAAGTCCGGCCACAGCCGGGCACAGAAATAAAGCTCGGCGTAGGCCGCCTGCCAGAGCAGAAAATTGGACAGCCGCTGCTCTCCCGCCGTTCGAATTACCAGATCGGGGTCGGGCACTTCGGGTGGAGTCAACAGGCTGGTGAGCTTTCCCTCGGTGATCTCCTCAGGCGCCAGGTCGCCGCGCATCGCCTGCCGGGCAAGGATCCGCGCGGCCTCCACCATTTCATAGCGGGATCCATAGTCGAGCGCCAGGCGGAGATGCAGGCAGGTGCAGCCGCGGGTGGCGCATTCGACCCGGGCCAGCGCCTTCACCACTGCGGGCGACATGCGATCCCGCCGACCGAAGGCCGAAAGCCGGATACCATTCTTGATCAGGGCATCCAGCTCGGAATCGAGGTAGCGGAGAAACAAACGGAAGAGGGTCTCCACCTCCTGCCGGGGGCGTTTCCAATTCTCACTCGAGAATGCGAACAGGGTCAGGACCGGAATTTCGAGGCGGCACGCGGCCTCGATGGTGCGCCGCACGGCGAGCGTGCCGGCTTCGTGCCCCTTCCAGCGCGCCCAGCCGCGCTGCTCGGCCCAGCGGCCGTTACCGTCCATAATGATGGCTACGTGGCGAATCGGATTCATATCGTCTCAGCTGTGGGTTGGCAGGGGATTAATTCCGGTGCGGATCGAGCCGGCCGCGCCGCGCAGACGCTCAAGACCCGGGAGCAATCCCGCGAGCTTCTCGAGATACTCCTCCAGTGCGGCACGACCCACGGGGCTTAGGCGGTACGTGCTCTTAGGCTTGCGCGCCTCGAATTTTTTGACGCAGATGACATACCCGGCCTCTTCGAGTTTGCGCGCCTGGACACTCAGGTTGCCGTCGCTGGTATGAAGAAGTTCGCGCAATTCGGTGAAGGTGAGCGAATCCTGCACCACCAGGGCCGACAAGATACCCAGCCGCAATCGCTCGTGGATCATCGGATCAAGTTCGTGGGGCGTCGGCCGCGCCGGTTTGCTTTTCTTAGCCATTGTGCCTCCAGGCGATATAGGCGCCGAAGACCAGGTGCAGCCAGCCGAAACCGGCCGCGAGCCATGCCAGCCCCAGACCCGGCGGGGACAGCGCGGCGCCCGCCGCAGTGGCCAGCAGCGCCAGACCCAGGTAACGCACCGGTGCCACGGACACCTGGCCGCCGTTGGTGATGGCCGCACCGTAACATCCGAGCCAGATTGTCGGCAGCCAGCCCAGGCTCCCATTGCGCGCGGCGAGGTTGGTCAGGATGGCCCCGACAAAAAGTGCCGGGCATAAACTCCAGAGGAGCTTGCGCACCAACGGCGCCTGCAGCCGGGTGCCGGTCTGAAGCGATTTGCGATAAATGCCATACGATACGATGGCGAGAGAAATGCCGAGCACAACCCCCCAGGTTTGAAGCGCCAGCTCCTGGAGCGTCCCTACGTCCCAAGGAGCGCCCGTAACCAGAAGATTAAATCCGACTCCGCCGACGGCCACGATGCCGGCCGCCATCAGCCCCCACCCCGGCACCGCAGTGAAGCGCCCGGCAGCATCCAGCGTCCGGCGAATGTACTGGAGATTTTCGCGAGCCGTTTCCGAACTGGTTGGATCCACCACAGCCCTCCCTCCTCGTTAGATGTGCGTTTGTATCATGACAATAATTATTATGTCAAGTACTTTATAATATAAAGTTTCAATGCCGCAAAAAGGGGACATTCCGAATTTCTGGCTTTCCCACTGCCAGACAACAAGTTATGGAGAAATTCGGAATGTCCCCTTTTTTGCGACGGGGTTTTACTCGGAAAATGGGAATCCCGGTCCCAATTTGCGCGCGATCCGGTTGCTGATCCAGCGCCCATCCCACCATTCCACGGGGTTCACCGGCAAGCCCTGGAGGATGATGGCAAAGTGGAGATGGTCGCCGCCTGCCAGGCCCGTTTCCCCTGAATGGCCGATAACATCGCCGCGCGCGACCGTCTGGCCCTGCGTGACGTCAATGGAAGACAGGTGACCGTACAAACTCATGACGCCGCAGCCGTGGTCGATCAGAACGGCATTGCCGTAAATGCCGAAGTATCTGGCCAGCAGCACGACTCCATCGTTCGAGGCTGGCACGGGAGCATGGCGGGTGGCTGCAAGATCGTAGCCGAGATGGGTCTGGTGGTCGACCACGCGGCCCTGATAGTTGTAGGTTCGGGCATCGGCGAAACCGGCCATGACCTTCCCGTTCCTCATTTGAAGAAACGGCCGGTTCCAGAGGATTTCCGGGCGCGACTGCCCGGCCAGTTCCTGGAGGATTGCGGCATCCTTCTGGCGCAGATCCTGGTTGATGGCAAGGTAGTTGTCGAGCAGATTGCCGTGGTCGGAAAAATCCGGAGTCTGTCCCATGATTTCGGGGACCACTTTTCCGAGAAAGGCGTCGGACAGGCTGACCTCATCTTCGCGGAATTTTTTCGGGAAGAACTGATCGACAAAGGCTACCTCCGCCTCATTTTCGGCGGCATCGGAGGCCACCAGCCTCACGGCCGGAGAAGACATGTCGTATGGAACCGCAAAAAGGGCAAAGCGATCGCCCTTGCCTCCCCCTGGCAGCGGATATCCGGGAAACCACCGGGTACCGGCGCGCACTCCGTCGCGGACGGAAGATTCACCGACCCGATAGACTACCGCTTCGCTCCCCCCTTGCACGACATACGTCTGGGTGGAGAGCACTTGCAGCGATGGCGGCGAGAGTCGGACGGGCAGCCGGATTTCCTGGCGGGCCGGATCCGGATTCCGCAACCAGGTACCGGCGCGGCCTGCGATCACGCGGATCGTTGCTTCGCCGGCCTTCAGCCCCGAAATCGTCTCGCGTCCCACCGGGACCTGAATCTTGTCCCTGGCGGTGCGCTCACTCCAGAACGCCAGAGCCGCCGGGAGGGCGTAGTTCTTGGTGGCCAGGGTTTCGATTCGATCCCCCTGGACGAATTCGACCCGTACAAAACTCAAGCCTCTCTTTGGCTCGACGATTTCGATGGTGACCGGGGTTCGTTTCCCGATGACCGGGATCGCGGGCTGAATGTTGATCAGGGGTGGAGGGCCGACCAGAAAAATTTCGGCTCCGATCCACGCACCTAGACTCAAGAGCGCCAGAATCAGTATGCCCGGAAGAACCAAAGTCCTCTTTGTGGCCTTCGCTTTCATCGATATCCCATTCCGGAGCCGCACGCGCCCCGGCCGCTTGATCCATGAACCTGCCGATTGTCCTGGCCATGGCCGAGACCCGCGGCGCCAAACAAATAGAGATCATGGTAGCACACGACCGGGGACGGCAGAACATATGTCCGCGAGCCGCCACCTCATGCGGTCGCCCGCATGAGGATCGCGGCTGGCGCGGGTTTCGGGCCGCTACTCGGTTTTTGTCGGGGTCGCGCTTTCGTGATCTGCCAATCCAGGACCGGCATTTCTGCATCTCGCACAGCGATTGGGCCCCAGGGAGACGGTAACTTTGCTATGATGAACCCATCGGACCGACCGGTCCGCAGATTCCGACCCCCGGAGGGTGTAATCATGAATATCAACGTCGGCGGCAACCAGGTCAAATACGAGATTGAGGGTCCCGATTCGGCCCCTGTCGTTCTAATGAGCCATTCGCTGGCAGCCGACCTCAGTCAATGGGATCCGCAGGTGGCGGAACTGGCCCGCAATTATCGTGTGGTGCGCTATGATATCCTGGGGCACGGCGGCACGGATGCCCCGGCAGGCCCCTATACGCTCGACAAACTGGCGGAACAGGCAGCCGGACTTCTGAAGGCGCTTGGGATCGACAGGGTCCACTTCCTGGGTCTGTCGCTGGGGGGGATGATCGGCCAGGTCCTCGCCCTCCGGGAGCCGCAATGTCTGGCCAGCCTGTTGCTGTGCGACACCACCAGCCGCATCCTGCCTGAAACGCGGCCGCTTTGGGATGAGCGGATCAAGATCTCCTTGCAGGAGGGGATGGAGCCCCTGGTCGAGCCAACCATCACGAGATGGTTCACTCCGGGCTTCCGAAAAACTCAAACCGGTGTCGTCGAAAAGGTACGCGGCATGATCCGGAAGACCCCGCCGGCGGGGTATGCCGGCTGTTGCCAGGCCATCGCTCCCCTTGACTTGACCGCACGCCTGCACGGAGTCAGGTTGGAGACGCTCATTGTCGTGGGGGAGGAGGACCCGGGCACTCCGGTCGCGATGTCCCGGGAGATCCAGGGACAGATTCACGGTTCCGAGTTGGTGATCATTCCCGAAGCTTCGCACCTGTCAAACCTGGAACAGCCCGACGCCTTCAACCGGGCGGTGACCTCGTTTCTGACCCGAGTTGCTCCGGTGCCACGGCCATGATCAGAAGCGATGCGGTTTTGGGTCTCACCCCCATTCCTGAGGACGATCGTTCATGTGGCAGCAGGATTATGCACCCGTTGCGGATAGTCTTGGAATCTCAGCCCTGGTGGCCACCCTCCCGATATTCTCCCTGCTTTATCTTCTGGGGGTAAAACGGAAACCGGCCTGGATTGCGGGGCTGGCGGGAGTCGGAGCCGCAGCCCTCGTTGCCCGGTTCGGATACGGCATGCCTGCTGGCCTGATGGCCAGTGCAGCCGCTTTCGGTGCGGCATTCGGGCTTTTCCCGATCGGCTGGGTGGTTTTCAGCGCCATCCTGCTCTATCGCATCACGGTGGAGACGGGACAGTTCGATGTAGTTCGCGATTCGGTGGCGTCGCTGACCGCGGACCGGCGCCTGCAGGCGCTGCTGATCGCCTTCGCCTTCGGCGCCTTTATCGAAGGGGCGGCCGGCTTTGGCACGCCGGTGGCGGTGTCTTCGGCGATGCTCGCCGGGCTTGGATTTCCCCCGTTCTATGCGGCCGCAATCTGCCTCCTGGCCAACACGGCCCCGGTCGCCTTCGGATCCATCGGCATCCCCATCCTCACCCTCGCCGGGGTGACCGGACTCCCCATGGACCGCCTCAGCGCCGGCGTAGGCCGGATCTGCGCGCCGGTGTCCCTCATAATCCCGGCCTACCTGGTTGCCGTCATGGGCGGCTGGCGTGGACTGCGGGGCGTGCTCCCGGCGGTGGTGCTGTGCGGAGTATCTTTTGCCGGTGTGCAGCTGCTGGTATCCAACCTCCTGGGTCCGCAGCTGACCGACATCCTGAGCTCGCTCGCGGCCCTCGGAACCCTGGTAGCGCTATTCATCCTGTGGAAGCCCAAAGACAGCTTCCAACTGCCGGGAAACGGCCCCACGCCGGATTGCCCGCGCGCCTACACCAAATCCGGTTTGTTGCGCGCCTGGGCGCCATACCTGTTCCTGGTGCTTTGCGTTCTGGCCTGGGGCTGGGGGCCGATGCAGAGCTGGCTGAACGCGGCGACCGTCACCTTCACCTGGCCTGGACTGCACAACCTGGTTCAGCGCATGCCACCGGCTGTGGCCGTCCCGGTCGCGTATGACGCAATCTTCAAGCTCAACTGGTTATCTGCTTCCGGGACCGCATGCCTGATCGCCGCCCTCGCATCGGCACTCCTGCTGGGCATGTCCCCGGTGCGGTTCGGCAGGGTTGTGGGACAGACGGCCCGGCAGCTTGCGTTTCCCACACTTACGATCGCCTCCGTGCTGGCCCTGGCGTTTCTGATGAATTATTCGGGCGCCACGGCTACCCTCGGCCTCGCATTCGCGGCCACGGGCCGGGTGTTCCCCTTTTTCAGCGCCCTGCTTGGATGGCTGGGCGTGTTTCTCACCGGATCCGACACATCGGCCAACGCCCTGTTCGGCAATCTTCAGGTGGTCACCGCCGGGCGGCTTGGACTCAATCCGGTGCTGATGGCGGCAGGCAACTCAAGCGGCGGGGTGATGGGGAAAATGATCAGCCTGCAAAGCATTGCGGTCGCGGCGGCAGCAACCGGGATGAAGCCGGAGGAGGAATCGAAGCTCTTTCGATTCACTCTCAGGCACAGCGTGATCCTGGCATCCATCATCGGCCTGATCACGATGATCTATGCGTATGTGTTCCCGCAGTGGGCTCCCTAGCCCGCATCATTCATGAAGCAGTAATCCATGGGCCTGTGGCGCACCCGGTGACGCATGAAAATCCTTTGGCTTTGCGTCCTTGCGTTGATTTTTTTAACGCAATGACGCAAGGGCGCGAGGGCGCAAAGAGCTATTTTCGGAGCAGCTCCTCATGCGCTATGGCGCACCCGGTGACGCATGAAAATGGGCATCGCGATATGCAGACTCCGACTTAAACCTCGACCTCGTCCTTGACGTGGACCTCGTCCGCATCAGACCAGGTCCAGGTCTAAGTCCAGGTCCAGGTCCAGGTCCAGGCTAGGAGGCGCCTGCCCGCGCCTGATTTGGCTTATTTTCGGAACAGGCTTCCGGGGAAATGCCGATCCTCCACCCCGGGAGAATCGTTACTGTGGCAGAAGCCCGGAGATCGGATCTCCGGGCCTCTGAGAGGGTCCAGGATGCAAAGCGGAATTTAGTACATGTCTCCCATGCCGCCGCCCGAAGGCATCGGGGGAGTCTTTTTCTCCTCTTTGATTTCCGATACCAGGGCTTCGGTGGTCAGCAACAGGGCCGCGATCGACGCCGCATTCTGCAGCGCCGTCCGGGTCACTTTCGTCGGATCGATCACGCCGGCGGCCACCAGGTCTTCGTATATCTCCGTCTCGGCGTTGAATCCATAGTTCGCGTCGCTGCTCTGGCGCACCTTCTCGGTCACAATCGCCCCTTCATGCCCGGCGTTGTTCACGATCTGCCGCAGCGGCTCCTCCAGCGCCCGGCGCAGAATGTTGCACCCGATCGCCTCGTCCCCGCCCAGTTTCAGCTTTTCCACCGCCGGCACGCAGCGCAGCAGCGCCACCCCGCCTCCGGGCACGATCCCTTCCTCGACCGCCGCGCGGGTCGCATGCATCGCATCCTCAACTCTCGCCTTCTTTTCCTTAAGCTCCGTCTCCGTCGCCGCCCCAACCTTGATCACCGCCACGCCCCCGACCAGCTTCGCCAGCCGTTCCTGCAGCTTCTCACGGTCGTAGTCCGACGTCGTCTCTTCGATCTGCACGCGCAACTGCTTCACGCGCCCCTCGATGTCCGAGTGCTTCCCCGCCCCCTCGATGATCGTCGTGTTGTCCTTGTCGATCGTCACCTTCTTCGCCCGCCCCAGATCCTCCAGACGCACGTTCTCCAGCTTGATCCCCAGGTCTTCCGAAATCACCTTGCCGCCGGTCAGTATCCCGATATCCTCCAGCATCGCCTTTCTCCGGTCGCCGAATCCGGGCGCCTTCACCGCCGCCACCGACAGCGTCCCGCGCAGCTTGTTCACCACCAGCGTCGCCAGCGCTTCGCCTTCGATGTCCTCGGCGATGATCAGCAGGGGCCGCCCACCCTTGGCAATCTGCTCCAGCAGCGGCAGCAGGTCCTTCATCGAGCTGATCTTCTTCTCGTTGAGCAGGATCACACAGTCGGTGAGTTCCGCTTCCATCCGTTCGGCATCGGTCACGAAGTACGGGGACAGATACCCGCGGTCGAACTGCATCCCCTCGACGACTTCCAGGGAGGTCTCGATCGACTTGGCCTCTTCCACCGTGATCACGCCGTCCTTCCCCACCTTCTTCATCGCCTCGGCGATGATCCCGCCGACCGTCCGGTCATTGTTGGCCGACACCGATCCCACCTGGGAGATCATCTCGCCCTTCACCGGCTTGCTCAGCTTCTTCAGTTCCGCAACCGCCGCTTCCACGGCCTGTTCGATGCCGCGCTTGAGCGCCATCGGGTTCGAGCCCGCCGCCACGTTCTTCACGCCTTCGCGGTAGATCGCCTGGGCCAGCACGGTCGCGGTGGTCGTGCCGTCGCCGGCCACGTCCGAGGTCTTCGACGCCACCTCGCGCACCATCTGGGCGCCCATGTTTTCGGCGCCCTCCTTGAGCTCGATCTCTTTCGCCACCGTGACGCCGTCCTTCGTAATCAGCGGCGATCCGAATTTCTTGTCCAGAACCACGTTGCGACCCTTCGGGCCGAGCGTGATCTTGACCGCATCCGCCAGCTGATTCACTCCGCGCAGCAGCGCCTGGCGTGAATGCTCACCATGAATGATTTCCTTAGCCATAAATTTTCGCTCCTTCCCAATTCTTCAGTTTCTATGACCCGATTCTCTGGATCCGCTTACTTCCCTTTTGCCAGCACCGCCAGGATCTCTTCCTCGCGCATGATTACGAGTTCCTCGTCATCAATCTTGATCTCGGTCCCGGCGTATTTGCCGAACAGCACCCGGTCTCCCGCCTTGACGTCGATAGGCGACCGCTTGCCGTCATCCAGCATCTTTCCCGGGCCGACCGCGATCACCTCTCCCTCCATCGGCTTTTCCTTGGCCGTGTCCGGGATGATGATCCCGCCCTTAACCACTTCCTTTTCCTCAAATCGCTTTAGAAGCACACGATCGTGCAAAGGCCTGATTTTCATACCTTTAGATCTCCTTTTCATTCAAAAGCCCCTGATACGGCATTCCAGCATCTGATTAGCACTCGACCATGGCGAGTGCTAATAATATAAATCGCAAAGCGGACTTGTCAAATGCGGGGCGCCAAAAAATGGAAGCGGAGGCAAAGAGTGGGGGGTCAGGGATGAATGAATTCCTGCACCCTGGGAATCAGCTGAAAATAGACCTCGTCGGGAATCCGGGTCTGCCAGACACCGGCGAATCCGGCTATCAGGACGATCCCCAGAAAGACGGCGGCGATGCCGGCGGCAAACATCCAGGGGGGCAGGGGGCGAAGCCCGGGGAGCGACATCTGCAGCGCGCCGCGCGCCGGGCAAACGGCCACGCACTCCATGCAGGCCATGCATTCCGGAGATCGAACCGCAAGCAGTCGGTCTACCGGCAGCAGCGCTGGGCAAGACCGGGCGCATCTGGCGCAGTCGATGCATACTTGCGGATCGCGGCGGATTCCCGACGGGCTGATCAGCGATGCCAGCCCCATCAACGCGCCATAGGGGCAAAGATACCGGCACCAGAAGTTTTTCACCAGCACGGAGAGCCCGGCCAGAACGACGAGTGTGATCGCCGCGGTCGATCCCATGTAGCGGAAGAAATTCAGCATCTTCACGTCGGCGACCTTGAAATAGGGACTCTCGAGAAAACCCTGAAGGGAGGCAACCGGCATGCTTGCGACGGCGTAGAGAAACAGTCCGAAGAGAATGTATTTCAGGCTGCGCAGCGGAAGATCGGCCCAGTTCGGCAGGCTCCAGTTATAGTTGAAATATTTTCTGCCGAGTTTCCATAATCCTTCCGACAGGGTTCCGATCGGACAGAGCCAGCCGCAGAATGCCTTCCGGAAAAAGAGCGACATCAGGAGAAACGCCACAAGCAGAACCATGGCAGCGGGGTGGATGGCAGGAATGTTCCCTGTCCCCAGAGCGTATTTGAGATTCATCATACCGCCGATCGGCAGCCAGCCGTCGACGCCGGGAGGTCGGGGGATTGGTTGCGACCCACCCGCCGATTCGAAATAGCGGATGAAAAGATAGAACTGAAAACCGATGGCAAGATTCAACAGGAGGAAGACAATCTGAAACCCGCGGCGCCACCTCTGGGAGCAGTCGCGCACCGGCTTGCAGACCCGTTTTATGCCGGGCTTTACCCGCGTCGGAAGGCGTGGGTCGTCCTTCCGTTTGACTTCCACGCATGCAATCCCACTATCCACGGCACATCCCGCGATCAAACTGACAAGTGCAACTACCGGTCAATTCTTCCCCGGGTTGCCGCCCACATCGCGTCAACCCCAGCTCCGATCAATAATATAAGATAAATGGATATATTTGTCCATATAGATTTATGGCATCTTTTCATAAACGGGTCCCGGGCGATATTCCCTATTTTCCTCCACGATGATGTTGCACCTTTCATCAGGTCATGCCAGAATCTCCTATGCAGGGGGCAAGTTACGTTCCATGAGCCCTCCATGCAAGCCTCGGGGGAACCGGCAGCAAGTAAAAGGTGTCTAAGTAATGTGGCGGCGTCGCCTTTCTTCGGTTCGATGCCATGGAGGCAGACTGGGCCGCCGAGCCCAATCGGCGAAACTTCGGCTCATTGCGATCATCTTTATTTGGTGGAGAGCTTAGAGAAGGTTTTGAGCATCCATCAGGCAGGCGCATCCGCCCGAAACGGCGGCGAACTGCATTACATCCATAAACCAGGAAATATATAGTTGATTTGAATTTTGGGAATCTTTTAGAATGCGCGAGATCAATGAGAATGAAGGGAGACTAACATCCATGATTCGAGGCCATCAGAGACTGTTTCTGGCCCTCCTGGCTGTTTCGACTATGCTTGCTGTGGGATTCGCCTGGCCCGACGCGGGTAGCCGGGCAGACAATCCCCGTCAGCAAAAGAAGGTTGTGGAGCAGCAAAAGCAGGACCCGGCGGAAGAGTATACCGAAGAAGAGTACGACGCCTATGAAAAGGCGACCAAGGAGCCGGATCTGGCAAAGCGGGGCGCCGCCCTGATTGCGTTCATGGAGAAGTATCCCAAATCCAAGCTTCAGGTTTACATTGTAACCGCCTACCAGAACCTGATGTTCGAGTACCAGAAAGCCGGAGATTATGCCAAGCTCGAGCCGGTGGCGGAGCAGTGGCTCAAGTATGCGCCGAACGACCTGCAGACGATCGCTTTCGTCGCCGAGGCGGCACAAAGGCTGGGGCACGACCAGAAGTTCATCGAATATGGGGAGAAGGTGTTTGCCCAGAAACCATTGCCTCATCTCGCATCGGCCATCTACCTGGCCTATCAGAAGCTCGGCAATGAGCCCAAAAAGATGGAATGGGCGCTGAAGCTGCTCCAATATCCGGAATTCAACGACAACTTCGAGCTCCGGTGGCAATTCGTCTCGAAATATGCCGAAGCGGATCTTCCCAAAGCTGCAGACTATGCCCAGCAGACGCTTAAATCCCTGGCTTTGGCCAAGAAGCCCGAGGCGACATCGGAGGCCGACTGGAACAAGGCGGTCACGATTATCCGGCATACGTGCTACAACATTCTCGGCATGAATTATTTCAATGAGAACAAATATCCCCAGGCGCTGCAGTCACTCGAGACGGCTCTAAAGATAAAGCAATATGACGCCGGCTATTACTACATCGGCATGATCCAGTGGAAAGAAAACTCGATCGAAGATGCGATCGATTCATTCGCGGCGGCGGAGTTATTAAAAGGCGACTTCGAAGCCAGGGCAAAGAAAAACTGCGAGGAGCTGTACAAGCCCCTGCATGGCGGCAATCTGACCGGCATCGAAAAGGTTTACCGGAGAATAAAAGCGAAACTGGACGCTGCCCGCGGCGTGTTGTCGATGAGCTGATTCCCTTCCGAAGGTTTCCTGCCGGGTGGCATCGGGATCATTCGATGTTCCCAGATGGGCTTGTTCCCACTGTCCCGACGCATTCGCGTTACTTTTTTTTAAGAGGATGGCCTGCCCTGCAGTTCCCGGGCAATACCCCGCTCGATCGCGTCAATGAGGTAGGGACGCAACCGACTGGGAGGGATGATACGGTCGAGCGATCCCACTTTCAAGGCGCGGTGCACGGTGTGGATGCGGTCGAATTCATCCGCAACCTCGCCCAGCTTTTCGGAGCGCACCAGTTCTTTCAACTCGGCGAGCTGGTCATGGAGGTGCCGTTTCTGGCTGTTGGCAGCTGCGGCGATCTCTTTTTCCAGCGCCACAAAGCGCGCATCGGCTCGGGTCCGCATATCGACCTCGCGTGCGAACA
Organism: Terriglobia bacterium; assembly: GCA_963824985.1. Classification (GTDB taxonomy): domain Bacteria; phylum Acidobacteriota; class UBA6911; order UBA6911; family UBA6911; genus JAFNAG01. Next base: position 14,482 of record CAWGRQ010000023.1, on the reverse strand, counting down.
CCACTGCTGCCGCCGGAGCGCCTCCGATCACCGAGGCGTAAGTTCCCTCCAGCGCGATGGCCTCGAAGTTTTGATTCAGGACGCGCGAAAAAACCACAAACGCGCCGCCGTGATATCGGGAAACGACACAGAAGACCACCGGACCCTTGAAATTCACGATGGCCCGCCCGATTTCCGCGCCAAATTCGAGCTGTCGCCTGCGCATGGACTCCGGCGAACCATCAAAACCGGAGAGATTGGCCAGAATGACGAGAGGCCGGTTGTTGCTGGATGCGTTGATGGCGCGGGCAACTTTCTTGGAGGCCATGGGGAAGAGTGTGCCGGAAGTATACTGTTCCGGGCCGTCCGTTGCTACGAATCCGGTGCGCGCCATCGAGCGCGATTCAAAGCCCAGGAGGCAGACCGGGTAGCCTCCGATGTGCGCATCCCAGACGACTGCGATTTCGCCATCCTCCATTCCGGGCCAGCGCTCGAGCGGCCGATGGTCCTGGTCCGTCACCGCCAGCATCACTTTGCGGATCTCAAACGGTTTCTTGCGTCCGGGGTTGTGCTCGTCCGAAAAAATGTCGCCTACCCGCTTGAAGCCTTCTCCATTTTCGCTATGAGGGAACTGGCAGACATCGCGTGACGGGGGGTCGACGGTCGTGCCGCGACGCGGAAAGCGCTCGCCCGGCATGATGTAGGTGTGATCGTAATGGCGCATGAGGATCCCGCATGATCCGGCCAGATCGCGAGCCCAGTACTGCGCCTGGCCGTTTGGGCCCATGACGCGCTCATAGCCGCCGATGCCTTGATTGTCCTCAGCCGACACGGATCCCGAGTAATCCAGAGCGGTTTTCCCGGTGAGCACCATCGCACTTTCCGGCATCATCACCAGGATACCGCGGGTGTGCATTAACATGGTTGCCTCGGCATTCCAGTATGGCTGAGCCCCGACGTTGATGCCCGCAACGATGACATTGACCTCGCTGCCGGCCTGTGTGAATTCAATCAGACGTCGCAGCACACGCGCGATCCAATCCATGTTCTCCGTGCCGCTATCCAGCGCGATCTTGGCCCCCGCCGAGTGGGTGAACCACTCGAGCGGCACACGGAGTTCTTCGGCGAGGTCCAGTGCCGCCAGAATTCTGCGGCACTCCGGCTCCGCGAGAGAACCCATCTCCTTGCTGGGATCTCCGAGCAGGATGACGCGCGACATTCCCTCGGGATACTTCGCCGTTACATTGCGGATCACGCCTGCCACGATATTCGCCGTGTTGCGGCCGTAAGGCCTTTCGACCGGAACGAGGTTCAAATTCTCATCCAGATCGTATTCCGTGAATGTTCCCGGGGGAAGTTCCGAGTGGATGGTTTCCCCCTGGGGAGTCAAGGTCCGGATTATTTCGTAGGGATAGTTCAATCCCCGTTGCCTCATGCGGACCACTTTCTGGTCGTATTCGCTCAGTGGACGGACGAGCTGATCGGTCGGCAACGAAAAACGGAAAGTGACGCCGCGCCCGGCGGGATTGGAAAAACTCAGTATCTTATTCTGCAGGACCCCGGTCTGCGGATCGGCCATTTCCACGCGAAGCGCCACCTTTTCCAGCCCGAGCCCATCCGTCTGGCGCGCCATGCGGCGGATGAGGGTTTGCAGCTCACCAACCTGCAGTGTTGTGGATGGCCAGACATACAGGAGCACCCGATTCCAGTGGAGTCTTTCCTCCGGCACCCTCTGGAGCTGGACCTTGCGAATGGCGGCGAATACCTCCGTGAGCATTCCTTCCAGGTGGGGCAGACGCGCGACCCGGCCACACGGGTCGCTTACCGGGGTCAAGTCGCGCACTTCGGCAATAGCGAACAATCGTTCGTCTTTGGAATTCTCCCGGGCGACTCCCCGGAAGAAATATATGTCCTCAACCGATGGCAGTCGCTCGATGTGGAAGTTTTGCAGGCGCCAAAGCTGCAGGCGCTTGCTCATCATGGGATGCATGCCACGGTAGAGCTTTTCCTCCCGATAGCAATCCTCCGAGGGGCGAAAGGTGTAATACTGGGTTTGACCCGCCTCTCCTCCACTCCTGGGACCCTCCAATCCAATCACCACGCGGCGCAGCGGACGGTCGAAGCCGGTCTTGTTCAGGATGGCACCCAGCCGGATGCCGGTCGCATCCGGATCCGGAAGGGTATCGCGGCTCCAGCCATACAAGTCAACAACCGTGTCGTGAGTGGCAGGAATCTCCGCAACCGCGGGCCGGAGCGCCTCGATGGCACGGGCGATATCCAATCCTGCAATGTCGGCCGACACCACGTGCACGCGCTTGCCTTGCAGGTCATATTCCGCCAAGGCAAGACATTGCCCCTGGACCTCGGTCGTCCGCAAAGCCTCGAGGTTTCTTATCCGGTAAAAACGGCGCGTGAGCACCTCCAGCATCAGCCGGCGCGTCGCGCGCGGTGCATTTTCGAATCGAGCCGTCAGCATGGCCAGCAACGGGTACGGGCATTGAATCAGCGACTGGACTCTCTCCGCTCGATCGGCGGCGTCGGCATTCCGGAGGAGGTGCGTCAGGTGACCTTCCATTTCTGCGCAGACGGCGCTGCGGGCCTTTTCAAACACGGGCAGATCATAATATCGGTACTTAATCTCTCGCGCCAAATCACTCAGAGCCGGGAAACGTCCCTTGGAAACCGCAGCCAGCCGGTCCAGCAAAAGTGAGAATTCCGGACTGGCATACGGCGCCAGCTCAGCGGCACATGCCAGACGGCGCTCCAGGATCGCGGCAATTACGGGCACGCGCTGCTCCATATTCTGGTGTGATTTATAAATGAGCAGCAGGAGCCCCTTCAGCTCGGGGGTGGGATCGAGGCTGTCGTCGCCATAATGGCGCAGAGCGCGGCGGACTTTTTCCAGAAAGGAGGCAGGCAAAGCTGTGCCGCGGCTGTCCAGATTCCGAAGGTAAGTGAGCAGATATTCACCCGAGCTTATTTTGCCGGCGTCTTCCTTGTCTTCAGCAGCCGCCTGGCGCCGGAAAAGCGCTGAGATGTCAATGTAGATGCTGAGGATCTCGTCCTCCGCCCGGTTGAATTCCCGGTGTTCCGAGGGAAGAAGCTGGCTGATGCGGGTGTAGTCTTCGACCAGCTTTTTGGCTTCCGTCGGGTGAATATCAGCCCCAAGCATGAGATGGCGCAATTCGGCCAGGATCAGGTGCTGGTTTCCGTCCCGATCGTTTTTGGCGGCGGCACTCGTCTCCCAGGGGTGAAACGTGACGCGCGGGTGAGCATCCTCGTAAATACCTGGAGTCGCAGGGTCAAGCCGGAGCAGGGGGGTCCCGGTCCCAACCTGGGAGTTGCTGCGCACGAACACTTCCCGAACCGCGCCTGCGAAAGGGGCCACGATCGGCATTTCCATTTTCATGGCCTCAAGCAGGGCAAGCTGATCGCCTGCCGATACCCGATCGCCCGGCTTGACGTCGATGGATACAACCACGGATGGAATGTGCGCGCAGACATTTCCGGTCTCGTCCCGGGAGATCTTGTGCAGCGTGCCGTCCACCTCGACCAGCTGAGTGAGACCCCGGACGATCGACAGTACGCGAAACCGCCTGCCGTTATAGTTCAGCCAGTGTTCATATCTCCCGCCCGGATTGATCTCAACACGGATGCTGGTGCCGTCGGCATCGATCCGATAGTGTTCCCTGCTGTGCTTGAAAACCCGGAATTGGTACCGATGACGGCGGTGGTAGAGCTCGAAGGATCGCCCTGCTTCCGTTCGGATCAAGGGGCGCATGCGGAGGGCCGAAGCGAAGAACTGCTCACGTTCCGCCTCGAATTCCGCGTCATAGGCATCGATGGCCGCTTTGATCAAAGCGATGTCGGCGTGCTTTTCCGTGATGTGCCCGCCCGCGGCAGTCTGACGATCCAGCCATGAGACGTCCGTCTTGTCCTGCCTCACTTCCTCGCGCTCGAGAAGCTGGAGGAGAAACGCCCGGTTTGTTGCGCCGCCCGCCACGATGATGGCGCTGTCCTCCAATGCCTTGGTGAGGCCGGATAACGCCGCGTCGCGAGTCTGTCCAAAGCAGATCAACTTCGCAAACATGGAGTCAAACTCTGCCGGGATATCGTCTCCTTCCGACACGCCGGAATCCAAACGCAAACCGGGTTGTGTGGGTATGCGGAAGAGTTCGATCTTACCGGGGGCGGGAGCGAACGCATCTTCCGCATCCTCGGCGTTCAAGCGCACTTCGATGGCATGTCCGCGAGGCTTGGGAGGCTTGCCTTCCAGCAGGCCGCCCCGGGCGATGTGCAGCTGCAATTGGACGAGATCCAGGCCCGTCGTGAGCTCGGTGACCGCATGTTCCACCTGCAACCGGACGTTCACATCCATGAAACCGAACCGGTGCGTGCGCGGATCCAGGAGGAACTCTACCGTCCCGGCGTTCAGGTAGCGGGCGGCCTTGCAGATCCTGACCGCAGCTTCGCGGAGGGCGCGATCTTTGCGTGCCGAAAGGATAGTGGCGGGAGCCTCTTCCACGATCTTTTGGTGGCGCCGTTGCAGGGTGCAATCGCGCACCCCGACTGCCCACGTGGTGCCGGCGGAATCCGCTACTATCTGGACTTCGACATGCCGTGCACCTTCCAGCCATTTCTCCACGAAGACGGTAGGATTGCCGAAGAATCTCTGTGCCTCATTCCGGGTGCTGTGGTAGGCGGCGGGCAATTCGTGCTCGGAGGCAACGCCGCGGATTCCCCGGCCGCCCTCTCCGGCAGTGGCCTTGATGACGACGGGATAGCCGAGGGAGCGCGCGTGCGCCAGCGCGGCTTCGATAGTGTCCGCCGGCTCACTCTGCCATGGGATCACGGGCACGCCGATCCGCTCGGCGAGGCGCTTTGCGCTGATCTTATCTCCCAGGAGCTTCATTGAGGCGCTGTCGGGCCCAATAAACGTAAGGCCCATGCGCGTGCACAGGTCGACGAATTCGGGACTCTCTGAAACAAAGCCCCAGCCGACCCAGACGGCATCAGCCCGGCATTCTGCCAACGCGCGCGCTACTCTTTCATGGTCCATGTAGGCAGGCTTGCGCTGTCCGTCGAGCGTGTCGAAATAGTTGGCTGCCCCGATACCGACGGCTTCATCCGCCTCACGGATAAAGCGCGCATGGCGGTCCGGAACCGCATAGAAGACGATGGTTTGAAGCTGGGTCTGATGCTCGCGGTTGAACTGGCGCACGGCGCGGATAAATCGGATCGCCGGTTCTCCGCGATTGATTATGGCGATCCGCTCGAAGTGAGTGCGCATTATATGAATGACTCCATTGCCCCATAATGTTCAGAGAAAAGGAGCTTTATACGCTACCGATCGCCTCTGTACAATACCTGCGGGCTCAAACATCGACCGCTGGCCGTTGCAGCGCCGCCCGTCGCGAACCAGATGCTGCGCTCACCATGGACAGTAACCGTGATGCCGCTGGCTGCGAAAACTCCTTCTCCGGGAAGAGCAGGAGGCATGCCGTTCGCCTGGACTTCAAACGGATGGGAAGATCAAGCTGCCGTTTTTGTACTGGTGGTACCCGGGTGGCCTTCTCTCCAGCTTCTGATGAGGGGCATTCTGTCAAATTGCGCCGTCTCTCCGTCCTACGAATGCGATCATATCTCAAAACGATGCCGCAGGATAGAGGATTTTGGCCGCACTACTATCGAACGAAGGGGAAGGGGGACAGCCACCAGTGTCCCCTAAGGCAAAAGGCAAGGCGAAGGCAGAAGGCGGGTATGGGGATGGCGAGGAGGGACATTCGTGAGACTGTCCCCCTCCCCCCATCGAAACGCGCTCCACTTCGACCGCGGCGCTGGGCGGGGACTGCACGCGTCGCAACGGGGCATCATGAATAACCCAATATGTTTGACTACTCTAAGCCACACAAATGCGAATTGCAACTGACGCAGATCACGAGGCCCGCCAGGGAGTCAGAACATGTCGCGCGCGACCTCTTTTCTGCGGGACTCGACGGAAAACAGGGAAAACAGGGGACGGGCCATTCTTTTCCCGCTCACGAAGGCCAGGAAAGAGCGTCATTGCTTCTTGATCTGCAGGTTCTGGATGAAGTAGCTGAGCTGGACGCGGTTTTGCACGTTCAGTTTTTTGTAGCTGTTGTAGCTGTGCTTTTTCACGGTATCCACCGAGATGCAGAGCCGGTCGGCGATCTCCTTGTTGCTGAGCCCTTTCATGATCAGTTCCACGATTTCGGTTTCACGGGCCGAGATGCCGAATGGGGTTAGCACGGCCTTCAGGTCCCGTCGGGGCTCCTGAAAAGGCCGGTCGAGGGCCTGCCGGCGCAGGAAGTCGCCCAGATAGATCAGAGAAGGGGATGGAGCGAGGACCTGGCAGGCTGAAATGATGTAATCGTCGAATGCCCGCCGGAAGAGGAATTCTCACGGAAAGATCGAAAATGATGACGCCTGCAGCAAGCAGCAAAACGAATATCCGCAGCGACCGCCTCTTTGACAAATCCTCTGTCTCTTCTCAGCCTGATCATGGCAACCAGAATCCAGCCGTAGATCGACGCGCTCTTAAACAGGAAGAAAAGCACGTCCCATGACTCGCGTGACGGCCGCACGTGGGATCGCGCAACTGCCCGTTCGCCAATGCGATCCCAACGCGCCAGCCCGACCCAGATCACGACAAAAATGATCTTATAGATCTTTGTCAGCGGACTCCCGGACAGCTGTGCCAGGAAGGAGGAAATGAAGTAAAGGCTGACGGCCATGATGATGATGAACAGGGGGCTGTAGCCTGCGCAAACGGATTCCACGTGCCGGCCGGAAGAAATTTGACCGCGAGGATGCATTGAAAGATGGAAAACAGGACAAGGCGCTCCAGGACGCCAGGAAAAAAGTGTAGGAGTGCAGATACGGCAGGCCGTAGGTGGACTGCAAAACGTAGGCCTTTCGGACGATGAGGCCACCGATCGCGGCGACAGCGAAAAAATAGAGATAGTGATTGGGAACTGTGCATGGTTCCTTTCTACCAGAATGAGCTCAGGAAATACACACCTGCCTGAACGCTGCCACGAAAGTCGGGCCGGCCCTGACCTCACGGAGCACTCCCGCGCGGGAACCTGGCTTCTCAAAGTGGTATCCGGTGCAAAAACCGCTACCCAGAAAGTGGCAATGATCATTTTCCCACTTCTTCATAATTGCCGTCCTGGCACAAGTTGACGTCTAATCTCTCGAGCGGGGAACGATTCGCGAATCCGGCGGTTCTGACAGGAAAGAGTGGCCGGGTTCACCGGACGCAAGGGTTTCCAGCCGCAGACCTCAAACCTTCAAAAGGAGGGAGCAACGACGATGACAAACATATGCCCGTTACTGATTCTCGCGCTTGTGTCGCTGGTTCCGCAGGCTCAAAAGCCTGTCGATTCCGAGCAGATATGGAAGGATTCTGACCTGGTTCCGGACCGCTCCCCTGGGAGGCAATCCGGTGCAGGCCTATCAGGCAGAACTTCAAAAGAAAGGGATCTCCCCGGAGGAGAGCCAGCGTCAGGCCGCGATCATTATGCGGCTATTGGCCGAACGTCCGGAGGGAGTTGCGATTCTCTACGACAAGATTTATTCCCGGCCGGTTCTCCGGGCGATCCGGCGATGGACGGATTCACCAGCGAGCCAAGCGCATTCTTGATCGAGGCGACCCGAGGGCTGACGCCCGCCGCCGCGTTGGATGCCGCGATGGGACAGGGCCGCAACGCCCTGTATCTCGCCCAGGCGGGCTGGAATGTCACCGGTTTTGACATTTCCGAGATGGGGATCATCGCCGCCCGCGCTAACGCCGAGAAAAAGGGCCTGCGCATCACAACCGTCAAAGCCAGCTACGACGCCTTCGATTACGGCGCCGACAAGTGGGATCTGATCGTCATGACCTATGCGTGGGCGCCGGTGTCGGATCCGGCATTCGTTCGCAGGATCCAGGCCTCTCTGCGAAAAGGGGGAAAGGTGGTTTTCGAGCACTTCATCCGCGATGCGCATCACCCGTATCCGGAATTCATCCGGGCCCTGGAACCTGGCCAGTTGAAGAACTGTTTCAGTGGTTTCCAGATCGAACGGTACGAGGAAATCGACGGGATCGGCGACTGGGGCGGGCCCGGGTCCCGACTCGTGCGCATGATTGCCACCAAGTAGCCGGACATGCCTGACGACCTCCCTGGCGCGCCTTCAGGATCGCGATGAAGGCACGCCAGGCGGGGCCGGCGGAGACGAAAGAGGGGTATCCATGATATTCGATGAACCGTTGCACGCGGGCCGGCTCCTGCGCAGAGAGTCCTGAATGCCCTATGGCGCTGTCCTTGATCATGATCCGGACCGCATTGAAGCGACGGGCACGAACCTGAACGCAAGTCGACAAACAGCCGGAGCGTTTCCCGCCTGATCGGGGAGCCCCGGAGTCGGGAGAACTTATGCGGAACTTGTGGCTTGATGTCAAATTCGGTTTGCGGTTGATTCTTCGTAATCCCGGTTTCAGCGGGATCGCACTGCTCGTGCTCGCGCTCGGGACCGGCACCAACACGGTCGCCTTCACGATCATCAATATCCTCATCCTGCGCCCGCCGATTTTCGAAAAACCGGAGCAACTGGTGGGCTGTTTCAACAAGAACACCCAATCACAAGACTCATACCGACCATTTTCCTACGCCAACTACCTGGACATCAGGGACCGCAACACGGTGTTCAGCGATCTGATGGCGCAATCGATGGGTAAGGTGGGGGTCCGGAATGGGGAGACTACCCGCGCGAAAACGAAAACCATACAGTCATCACCCACCGTGTTACTCGGTTCCGCTTCAGCGCCTCGCCCGACGATGATGTCCAGTTGACCGGGATCTCGATCCTGCTCGCTGCCATGGCCGGCCTGGTTTTGCTGATTGCCTGTTTCAATCTGGCCAACATGATGCTCGCGCGCGGAACGGCCCGCCGGAAGGAATTTGCCGTCCGCCTGGCGTTGGGATGCTCGCGGCGCAGGCTTCTCAGACAGTTGATGGTCGAGGGATTCGTTTTGTCTGCGCTCGGCACCCTGGTCGGATTTTTCTTTTCCATGTGGGGCAACGAACTGCTGCTCTATTCCCTGAAGGCAATCTCCCCGATTCCGATCCGTTTCAACGTCGAGCCCGATGGCCGGGTTTTCCTGGCCATGCTCGGATTCTGCCTCCTCAGTACCCTGCTGTTCGGCGCCGGACCCGCCTGGAGGGCTGTGAAACATGATTCTGCAACCTGGTTGAAAGAGGGTGCGGCCGAGGATTCACCCGGGGGGCGTGGGCGGCGCCTCTTCTCATCGCGCAATCTGCTGGTCGTGGGGCAACTCGCCCTGTCCTTGGCCCTGTTGACCGCTGCAGGGTTGTTTACACGCAGCGCTCTGAAGGCCGGCGCCGCTGATCCGGGCTACAGTTTAGAGAACGGCATACTCGTGGAGCTGGATGCAGCGCTGGCCGGCTATGACGATATCCAGGGAAGGGCCGCATATCGCCGGGTGCAGGAGGTTTTGACAGCTCTGCCGGGAGTGGCATCCGTGAGCCCGGCGGCGGCTGCCCCGTTCGGCCTGGTTACCCTCGGACGGGAGGTGCTCAAGGCGGAGGATGCGGCGCGCGACCGGCCGGAGATGTACAGCCGGATTCCGTCGGCTGCGGCAGTATACAACCTGGTGGGTGCCGAGTACTTTCGCACACTGGGCGTGCCCGTGCTGCGGGGACGGGGATTTACCGCCGCGGAAGAAAAGGCGGGACCAAGCGCACTGGTGGCGGTCATCGATCCATCTACGGCCAAGAAACTCTGGCCGGGGGAAGACCCGCTTGGGAAACGAATCGCTTTCAGGAACGGTGACATTGTCAGGGTCCAGAACGAAATCGAGGTTGTGGGCGTGGTGCCCTCATTGAGAGACTCGCTGCGTGATCCTCAGGTCACTCCACATGTCTATGTGCCTTTTGAATATGCCTTTCAATCCAACATGCATTTTCATGTGAAGATGACGAATCCGGGTCCGTCGGCGGAAGCCGCTTTGATGCCGCTGATTCGCCGCGCCATCCAATCCGCAGATCCCAATCTCCCTATATTGAGCTTGAAAACCATGCGGGCCCAGTTCGACAGCAGCATGGACATGTGGTTGTTCCGCACCGGGGCCCGGGCTTTCTTGCTTGTTGGGGGACTTGCCTTGTTCCTGGCTGTCGTCGGGGTCTATGGCTTGAAGGCCTATGCCGTGTCCCTTCGGGCGCGGGAGATAGGAATTCGCACGGCACTCGGCGCATCGATCCACGACAATCTCTGGCTCGTTCTGAAAGAAGGACTCTGGTTGATTGCAGCGGGGGCCTGCATTGGGCTCGCCCTTTCACTGTTGATCGGACGAGTCCTCGGCAGGCTGCTCTACGAGGTCAGCCCGCTCGACCCCGTGGTGCTGCTCGCGGCTCCTTTGCTGTTGGCGGCAGTCTCCCTGTGTGCGACATGGATTCCGGCCCGTCGCGCAGCCAGGGTCGATCCCCTGGCGGCCCTGCGATCGGACTAATGCGGGAGACTCGGGGACATCCACCCCGATTCCCTGAGTGCACGGGCTTAAAGACTCTTGCCGGCGACGCGGCCAATGGCGGGATGCAAACGAGATGGAGATGGTTTGTCATTAGACAATAGGCCAGAATCTACAATCCGAACTGCGTGGAGTACTCGAGAGCCAGCGCCAGATACCTGCGCCAATCCGCGTCGCAGAAAGAAACGTCTTCGCGCCGGTTGCCCCGCTGGGTAATGTGGCAGGGGAGACCTGGGACGACAATCCGGGCGATTCTTGGCATTGCCTGGTCCACGGGAAAATGGGTGATCGGGAGGGCAACGCTGCGTAGAACATTCCTTTATCATATCTAACCGCCGCTTCCAAAAATCGAGCCACAACTTTCTTGGCAAAAAGAGTACCTGATCTGAAAAGGAGGCCCCGAACACTGAAATGGCGAAGTTGACTCGGACTTCATTGTGGAAGCGACATCAAAAACCGGTCAGCGCTTTTTCCCCTGGGCCGCGAAGGCCTCGGCAATTTTCAACGCAATAGAAAACGTGTCCGCGTATGAGATATTCGACGTCACGGCCACGACGAGCCCGCGTTCGCGAAACGTCATCAAAGACGCAACCGTCCCGCCTAACGATTCGCCGTCGTAGCCGACCATGCGCGTTTGTTCACCTGCCAGCGTGACGGTCTCGAGGTCCCAGCCGAGACCGTAACCCGTCTCCTCGCCCGAGGGCAGTCGCTGTGACGTCTGGAGTAATTGGACCGTGGCCGGTTGCAGCAGCCTGCCGCTGTTGATGGCCATACCGAAGCGCACCAGGTCGGACGGGGTGGACAGGAACGCGCTGGATCCCGCGTAACAGGAATAATCGATCTCGCGCATCAGGTGCAGGCCGTAGCGGGGATCCGCCGCGTACCTCGGGAAGTAGGGAGTCACCCGGTCCGGGATCGGCTCCGTCGCGGAGTCGGCCCGCGTGTCGTCCATCCCCAGCGGCTCGAAGATCTGCTTCCGCATGAACGTGAGGAACGGCTCGTTCGCGGCGGCTTCGACGGCCGCGCTCACCAGGATCCAGCCGTAGCTCGAAGAGCGATACTGGGTCCCCGGCTCGAACAGCAGCGACCGATCCGCAAAGAACCGCAGCGCTTCGACCGGCCGCTCGCAGCGCTGAGAGAAAAGCGGCCCCTCGTCACCGCCGTCGGTCCTGACGCCCGCCAGATGCCCCATCAGCTGGCGCAGCGTCACAGGCCACTGTTTCTTCGGGAACTCAGGGACGTACGTCTGAATCTCGTCGTCCAGATTCAAACGGTTCTTCTCCAACAGCAGGCCGACCGCGGCGGAGGTGAGCACCACAGATGCGGTTCCGATCCTGAACCGCATCTGTGGTGCGACGGGCACCAGGTTCTCGAGATCCGCCCAGCCAAAGCCTTCGGCCCACACGACCTCGTCACCGAGACCGACCGCCACCGAAAGCCCGGGCAGGTTTTGCCCGGTGAGCCCCGCACGGACGATCTGCCGCCCTTGCTCCACGGCGTCCGTCCATTCTCGCGATGGGCTTACATGCGTAACGGATGGCACGCTCTGCAGGTCCGGGTGCAGGGGCGTCGCAGTGGTGCTCATGTACGTATGAACCCCCAGGATCGCGACCAGCGGCACGCCGACGGCGAGGACGATCAGCGCAAGTAAGGTCTGGATCCGAATCTTCGGCACGTTTCCTCCGGAGCACACTCAGTTCTGAGCGCATTTTTCATATAAATATGGTGTTGTATCGCCGCCGCGAAGCAGGAGCGAAATGAATTTGTCATTTGTCATTGGTGATTTGTCATTTGTCATTGAATCCAGCCAGTTTCAGGTCATCGCAACTGGTTAGCCGATGTTGAACAGCAGAACGCAAAGACGCGAGGTCGCAAAGCGATTCCTTTCGGTTCGAGGGCGTGGGCGGCCTTCGGCCGCATCCTTGAACGAGCCGCGCGAGAAAGCGCAATCCTCCTGAGTCGCCGCTGCCCGCGCTTTCTCGCGCGGCTCGCCCAAGGATGCGCCAGCGCGAAGCGCTGCGCCCACGCCTGTTGCTCAGTGTCGATCTTTGCGCCCTTGCGCCTTTGCGTCTTTGCGTTTTGCTTTTTCATCCATTTGATTTGGCTAAACAATACCAGGTCATCAAATGGCCAATCACAAATGACAAATCACAAATTTTCAGGATCCGCGCCCCTGCAGGTTTGGCTGTAGCCCCAATCCGACCCGCTTTGCGCTGTTAGCGGGCGGAAAGGGTCGTGAATTCGATCACTTACCCTTTACCGTGCGGACGTTGTCGTCCGTCTCCCAGTCGATCAGCAGGTGGTACGGGTCGATTCCGGCGCGGGCGGGCTTGCGCGGCACCGTCACCGTGATCGTTTGCACACCAGTGCGGATGCGGTGCTTCCGAGCATAGAGCAACTCGCCTGACTCTTCGCCCTCCCCGGCGGGAGAAAAGACCCCGATCTCCACCCAGTCATCCATCGGCACCTCAGTCTCGATGCCCGCCTCATCGACCACCACCTTGCGCGCCTTTATCTCGAGCGTCACCTGCCAGGCGCCTGCTTCGGTCTGCTCCGCCGTGGCGCGCTCGGTCTCGAGCTCCCAGAAAGTGTTCGCCTCGAAGAGGTCGTGGAGCAGGTACTGGAGTGAGTCCGGCGTAACCGCCTGAAGCTCCCGATAGAGGTCGAGGGTGGTCAGCAGGGGAGGCGCTCCCAAACGATGCGCATTGAGCAAGCGCCGGAGCGCATCGTTCACCCGCTCCTCGCCGATATACTCGCTCAGCGCGTACATCGCGAAGGGACCCTTGCGGTAGGCAGCGTACGAGTCGGCGGCCCGAAGCAACGGGACAGCAGTGCGTGTCGGCGGGATGTCGTCCGCCGTCCGTAACCGGTTCAGGAGTCGGCGCAAATGCTCGTGGTCGTAGGTATTCTCTACGACCTGGTACCCGGAATACGATGCGAGGGTCTCGGACAGCAGCCCGGCTCCTTCGACGCGGGCGGCGAGTCCGCTGCCCCACCACTGGTGCGCTACCTCGTGTGCCACCACGTAGAATGGGAGATCGAGGCCCTGCGGACCGTCCTCCGGATTCAGGAGGGAAAACCCCTCTTGAAATGCGATCATGCCGGCTTCGGCATGCATACCCATGCCGTGGCCGGGATGCTCCACGAGACTGATGTGGCGGTACGGAAATGGACCGAACTGTTTGGTGTAGTGGCTCAGCGACGCTCGTACGCTTCGGAGCATGCGGTCCAGGTTCGCAGTATGCCTGGGGTGATGGAAGATCCGGATCGCGACAACCTGCCCTGAGCCGGCCGAAGAGTCATTCCACTCTCCTTCATACACCGCGTACTTCGCGGAGAAGAAGGCGTATTCATTCCCGATGGGGGCATCTGTCGAATAACGGAAGTAACGACGCCCGCCTTCTATCCACGTCCGGCGCAGCGCCCCCGGCGCGACCGCGATCTGATCTTCGTCCGTACCCACAACCGCTTCGAAAGCGATCTGCTCCTTGCCGGTCTCGTCCTGGCGCGCTTCAACATCGTAGAGAGAGGGGATCGCGGGATGCGGAGCGAGCCCGTGCGCCCGCCGGTCCCCGGCATCGCTGAGTTCGCGATTCGCCTGATAACCGATGACGGGCAGCCAATCCTGATTCGTGAAGAAGGTGCCGTTCGCGACGACCGAGGCGTCGACCAGCAGGCCTCCGTCGTTACGGAAGCCACGGGGTTCGAAACGCACCTCGAAGCCGAGCCGCAGCGAGTCGCCGGGTAGGAGCGGAGGGTCCAAGGCATAGATCCGGTGGCCGAGATCCTTGTCCGCGAGCACGAGAGCCGCCGGTCGATCCAGGGTTACTGCGGTCTCCGACTTCCGAGGCAGTGGCCAGGTGGATCGAGTCTATGGCCACTGCATTGCCGTTCACGAGGAAGTAGGTACCGCGGATCTCCGCCTTCCGCTGACCGGGATAGATCTCCACGTGC
>CAWGRQ010000022.1:0-29532 GCA_963824985.1 Terriglobia bacterium | reverse complement strand
GCAGCCTGCAATTCAAACTGCTGCTTTATTCCGTCGGGTACATCCTGTTTTACGTTGCGGCGATTGGTGCCGGCCTTTTTCTCCCCCTGATGTTCAAGCTATCGAAAGCAGACCAGGCCTCACCGGAGGCGCTTGCCATCGCCACCAGCTTCCTGTACCTGCACTACCACTTCTGGCCGGTGGCGCTGCTTTCCATTATCGTCGTTGCCCTCCATTCGATTCTGATCTCACACCGGGTGGCCGGTCCTCTCTATCGCTTTCGTCTCATCTTCCAGGATCTCAAGGAGGGCGCCATCCCCAGGGCGGCGCACCTTCGCCGAAAAGACTTTCTTCAGGCTGAAATGCAATCCGTCAATGAGATGCTTGCGGGCCTCAGTTCCATAATTTCGGAAATCCAGAAGGCCGGTGAATTGCTGGAACAATCGATAGCGGAGTACAAACGTCGGGCGGCTCTTCCAGGCGATCCCGGCATTTCGCGATGCATCGAGGAACTCGCGGAGCGAGGAGATTTACTTGCGCAGGCGACACGCACCATTCACATCATACGATAAATGTCGTCCTGGGGATGATCAGTGCCACGAATCGTCTTTTCGCGGCGGCAGTCGGCCGGGTGCCGGGGATGTACCCCTGGAACATTCCCGTGGATACAGCCTGGTCGAGTTGGTGATCGTGGTGGCTATCATTGCCATCGTCGCCGCCATCGCGATTCCGAGTTATAGGGAAATGGTCTATAACGCCCAGGTCGTGTCGGCTATCGCCGACATCAAGCAGATCTCCAATGACATCACCCTGTACCTGGCGAGCAACGGCGCATATCCAACTTCTCTCCGGGATGTGGGAAGGGATGGGAAGATGGATCCATGGGGCCGTCCGTACGAATATCTGCTGATCGTGGGTATGAAAGGGAAAAAAGGGGGCGTCCGGAAGGACAAGAACCTGGTGCCGTTGAATTCCGACTATGACCTGTACAGTTGCGGCCGAGATGGCCGCACCGCGCCGCCGATCACCGCGAGAATGAGCCGGGATGATATCGTGCGCGCCAACAACGGGAGCTTTATCGGCCTGGCGAGCAATCACTGATCCCGCGGGAACCGCGGGCGCCGATCATTATGAGACTGCCAAAATTTCGACCCGACCGGACATTTCTCGAAAACAAAGTGGGACGCCGGATTTTTCTGGTGTTCATGGTTTGCGCAATCGTGCCGTTGGGACTGATGGCCCTGGTTTCCTATTTCGAAGTCACCTCCCAGCTTCAGCGCCAGGCAGACGAGCGCATGCACCAGGCATGCCGGTCCGCGGGGATGACGCTGATGGAACGCCTGGCTCTGCTCGAGTCGGATTTGGATATGATGGGATCGCTCTGGAGGCCGGAGGCTCCGGACGCCCCGTCGTTCCAGGATTCGGCGGTGCACGAGCGCATCTCTGCGCGTTTCCGATGGTTCAGCCTCCAGGCGGAGGACGGCCGGATTCTGGCGCGGAATGATCCCGGAGTTCAACCGTTCCTTCCCACAGCCGATGAATGGAAACATCTCGCCGGAAATAACACGCTGGTCGCGACCCGCAAGGAATCCGACGGATCATCCGCGATTTTCATGGCCAGGCCGGCTTCCACCGCCAGGGGGGAAAGGCGGATCCTGGTAGGCAAGATCAACCAGGATTACCTCTGGGGGGGTGAAGGGTTTCTCCCGGCTTTGACTGAAATCGCTGTGCTGGGCGCGGGCCGCGAGGTCCTCTTCTCATCCTTGACCGGGGATGTTCCGGCGCGCGAACTCACACGGGCCATGGCGATATCCGATGCCTCCGGAAGGTTTGACTGGGCCGCCGCGGACGTCCGGTACGAAGCCAGGTACTGGGTTCTCTTTATGCACCCCACGTATTGGGATACCTGGATCATCTTGGTCAACGAGAGGAGGGATGATGTCCTGGAGCCTCTGCGCAGCTTCCGGGTAATCTTCCCGGCGATTGTCTTCCTGACGCTTGGCATCGTGGCCTTCCTCAGCCTCCGGGAGATCCGGCGCAGCACCGGGCCGATCGAGCAACTCCGGGATGCGACGCAGAAAATTGCCGCCAAAGACTTCACGGCGCGCGTAGCGATCCGAACCAGGGATGAATTCGAGGCGCTGGGCACATCCTTCAATGACATGGCGGAACGCCTGGGCGCTCATGTGGCGACGATGGAGACAGTCAATACCATCGGCAAGTCGCTCACGGCGGAGAAGAGCGAGGCGCTGCTCCTCGATCTCATTCTCAGCGGCGCCAAACGACTCACCAACGCTGACGGCGGCGCCCTGTCCCTCCTGTCCGATCAGGGGGGGCTGATCCTCGCCCTCCTTGAAATCGATTCGCTGGGGCTCCATATCCGAAACGACTCCGGCTCTGAGGCAAAAGCCTGGCTATCCCTGGCAGGATTCCGGCCGGGGGGAGAGCCGGCCATCCTCGACGATCTAACCCGGCGCTGTGACGACACCTATGCCGCCCCCGGCGACGGTTTTCGCGCCTTGCATGATTTTGACCGGCACAGCGGATACCGGACGCAGTCCTGGCTGAGCGTGCCCTTGAAAAATCACGAGAACGAAGTGATCGGCACGCTTCAGCTCTTCAATGCCCGTGAGAGACATTCCGGATCCGCCGTGGCGTTTTCAGACGAAGATGCGCGCATGGCCGAATCCCTCGCCTCCCAGGCCGCCATCGTGCTGAGCAAAAACAGACTGGTGGACGAGTTCAAGAGGCTTTTCGAAGGGCTGACGGAACTCATCGCAACCGCGATCGACGCGAAGTCTCCGCACACGGGGGACCATTGCAAGAGGGTTCCCGTCCTCGCCATGATGATTGCAGAAGCCGCATGCAGGACAGGCTACGGAGCCCTGCGGGATTTTGCCCTCTCCGAAGATGAGATGTATGAACTGAAGATCGCCGCACAATTGCACGATTGCGGCAAGGTGGCAACCCCGGTGCACGTCGCCGACAAGGCAACCAAGCTGGAGACCATCCTTGACCGTATCCAGCTTATCGAAACCCGGTTTGAAATCCTGCGGCGCGACCGGCGCATTGCCCTGCTGGAACAGAAGCTTCAGGCAGTCGATTCCGCCGGTGCGTCATCCGGCGCCCCTGAAATCGATGCTGAAATGGACCGCTTCCGGCAACAGCTGGATCAAGACATGGCATTCCTGCGCGACTGCAACCAGGGCGCGGAATCCATGCCGCCCGGCTGGAGCAGCAGGGTCAAGGAGATTGCCGCGAAGTACAGCTGGTCCGATGTAAACGGCGAACCGGTGTCAGTCCTCACTCCGGATGAAGTCCGTAATTTGACCATCGAACGCGGGACACTCAACAATGAGGAGCGGCTGGTGATCCAGAGACATGTCGACCTGACGCACCAGATGCTGAAGGCCCTGCCCTATCCGCGCAAACTGCGAAATGTTCCCCTGCACGCGGCCCTGCACCACGAGCGCATGGACGGGAAAGGGTATCCATTCGGGCTGGATCGCAGTCGGCTTTCGATGCAAGGCCGGATCATCGCGATCGCCGATGTCTTCGAGGCGCTGACCGCCGGAGACCGACCGTACAAGCCGAGGAAACCGCTCTCGGAGGTACTGAGCATTTTGCGCAGCATGAAGGAGAACGGACACATCGATCCCGATCTTTATGACCTGTTCATTCGCGAGAAGATCTACCTGCGGTATGCCCGGGAATACCTCGATGCCAGCCAGATCGACGCGTCCACGCTCGAAGCGCCCGTTGCTTTCAAGGCAGGATAGCGAACACGCGGGCAGGGAAGCCGCTGCCGTTTTTTGGCTTCGGGAACGCCACGACGGCCAGCGCGCCGGCCTCGGGCACACGCTCGAGACCAGCCAGAAGCTCTATCTGGTAGCGGTCTCGTTTTAGGATATATGTCTCCAGCGGGAATACGCCCTTGCTGGCCGAAATGCCCGGATCCGTGTCGGTGGTTTCGTGCCCCGAGGCCCGGATCTTCCTTGTCTCATATAAGTACTGAAGCACTTCCAGACTCCAGCCGGGATAATGGCTGATTCCCCTGGCATCCTTGTTCTGCATCGCGGAAATGTCGGGCCAGCGGTTGGCCCAGTCTGTGCGCATGACGACGAAGGCATTTTCCGGGACGGGACCGTGGCGCCCTTCCCATGACTTCACATCGTCCATTGTCAGCGTGTAGTCCGGATTCACGGCGGCCTGGTTGTGGACGTCGAGGACGACCATGGGCATTATCATTTCCTTAACATCAATCTGATCGAGGGTGCGACCCCCTTTTACGAAATGCGCCGGCGGGTCTGCGTGAGTCCCCCATTGGCCGACATGCGAGAAATATTGGGCATAGAAGCCGGAACCGGGAGCCACGCCGGGCTCGTACCAGAAGAGAGTTTCATCCTTTTCGTCAGGGAAACCGGGCCAGTGGGGAATCCCCGGCTCAAAAGAGTGGGTCAGATCGACGAATTCCCTGGTTGCCAACACCTGCCAGATCTCTCCGAGAGTGGGCTGCCGCCGGGCGTCCGTGCAAGCCGCGAAGGCGATGGCTACAGCAATCAGGGATAGAAACGATTCGAGTCTCATTCTGTGTTTCATTCTGCCTCCCGCTCGATAGTTCGGCTGAGTGCTATTGCACCAGGAATTCATGCGCCGGCCGGTCTTTGAGGCCATTGTAGACCGCGCGCGAAGTAAGGGCCTGTCAATAAATAAAGGTTACACTTTGTCGCGAGCACCGTCGCACCTGCGGTGCTCCTGGGGCGGGCAGATGCAAGGCGCCGCGACGCAGGCGATGCGAGGACATCGTCGAGGAGCGGCAACGCCGCAGATGCCCGCCCGCCGCCGCGACCCTTCGGGCTGCGGCCCGCAGGCCCGCCTGCTGCGTTGCTCGCTCCTTACATACCACACCCCAGCATGCTCGTCGTTCGCGCCTTGCCGGCCGGCCTGGGGGCCCCAGCAAAGTGCAACCTTTATTTATTGACAGGCCCTAAGTCAATGAAGCACCGTCCCAGCGAACGATGCGGCAGAGCGGTCCGACGCTTCATGCCAGACCTGGTACCCGGAGATTTGACCCGTCGTGCCATCCATGTGTTCTCGAAATATGTTCATGAAAAATGCGGGCTATGCTTTTTGCGGCCGGTAAGATGATAGAATCACCGCGCGGTGTGGGGAGCCGGTTGCGTTCCTTTGGTCGAGAGCAGACCAACTTGAGAAAGTGGCACGACAGCGGAGAGATTTACAGGAGAACAGGTGATGAGCGAACAGGACAAACAGGACCTTCTCGGCAAGCAGGGAGTTCCCGGAAAAGAGCCGGGTAAAGGGATCGGTCGGCGGGATCTTCTGCAGGGACTGTCTACCGTTCCCGTGCTTGGCCTTTTTGGCTATGCGGTGAAGAAGCAGGCGGACTATGAAAGTGCCCGGCTGGAGGCGCAAATCAAAACCACTGGCCCGGCGGGAAAGCTATCTGAAATCAATGTTGCCCTGCTCGGTGGAGGAGACCAGGGAGAGGTCCTGCTCAATTCCATGCTGAAAATCCCCGGACTTCGTTTCCGGGCGATCTGCGACATCTGGACCGAATACAACCAGAAGAAGCTGGTCAACCGTCTGAAGAAATATGATTTCGAAGTGAACGGGTACGAAGACTACAAGGAAATGCTGGACAAGGAGAGGGATCTGGATGCGGTTGTGATTGCAACGCCCGACTTCTGGCATGCGCGGCACACAATCGACTGCCTGCGTGCCGGGAAGCACGTTTATTGCGAAAAGGAGATGTCCAACACGCTCGAAGGGGCGAAAAACATGGTGCTTGCGGCCCGTGAGACCGGCAAACTGCTCCAGATCGGGCACCAGCGGCGCAGCAATCCGCGCTACCTTCACTGCTACGAGCAGCTGCTACGGGAAGCAAAACTTCTGGGTCGGATTGTCACCGCGCAGGGGCAATGGAATCGCTCGGTAAAACCCGACAATGGCTGGCCGCAACGCTATGCCATCCCTGACGACCGGCTCAAGAAATACGGTTTCACTTCGATGCAGCAATTCCGCAACTGGCGCTGGTACAAAGGGCTGGGCGGCGGCCCGATCGTCGATCTTGGCTCCCACCAAATTGATATCTTCAATTGGTTCCTCGGCGTCTCGCCAAGTCACGTGGTCGCCAGCGGCGGCACCGACTATTATGACCCGGCTACGCACGAGTGGTACGACACCGTGATGGCGGTTTACGAGTACCAGTCGGCAGCGGGCAAAGCCCGGGCTTACTACAAAACCCAAACCACCAACGGCAGCCAGGGTTATTTTGAAACCTTCATGGGGGATCAGGGAACCCTTGTGATTTCCGAATCGGAAGCGGCAAATTCCGGTTCCATATACCGTGAGATTTCGGCGCCGCCCTGGGACGAATGGGTGCGCAAAGGGTACATCGCCGCCCCCCAGGAACAGTCGGTGAAGTCGGAGGAGAGCGCGGCGGTGCTGGATGTGCGGGAGTCGGTGTCTCCCGATGAGCACCGGATCCCGGTCGTGCTGAATGATCCCTATCATAAACCCCACCTGGAAAATTTCTTCAACGCCGTCCGGGGCAATGCCAGGCTGAATTGCCCGGCCGAAGCGGGCTACGAAACCGCCGTGACCGTGCTGAAGGTCAATGATGCGATCGAAGCCAATCGGCGGCTGGATTTCGGCGAGGGGGAATTCACGATCTGAATCGACGGGTGAGCCTGCCGGCAGGCTTTCATCTCCGTGAGGCAAAGAAACGACATGGAAACAGGAAAATTCACAAAGTTGCAGATAGGCGCCCTGGTGTTGCTCAGGGTCTTCATCGGATGGCATTTCCTCTATGAAGGAATGGCCAAGCTGATGAAAGCGAACTGGTCGGCTGCTTCCTTCCTGATGCAGGCGCGCGGCCCCCTGCGAGGATTTTTCCATTGGATGGCCGGCAGCCCTGAACTGCTCCGGTACGTCGATTTCATGAACATTTGGGGGCTGATCCTGATCGGTATGGGGCTCATCCTCGGCGCTTTCACGCGCACCGCAAGCGGCGCCGGTTTGCTGCTGATCCTGATGTACTATTTCTGCAACCCGCCGTTCGTGGGTTACTTTTACTCACTGCCTTCGGAGGGGAGCTATCTCATTATCAATAAAAACCTGGTCGAGGCGGCTGCGCTCCTGGTCACCTTTGCCTGTTGCAGCGGACGTTTCTATGGTATCGACCGGATCCTGAACAAGTACCTGGCGGGCCGGAGCAGCGCGACCGATGCTTTGGGCGGGGCCGCCACTGCAGCTTCCGATGTGCGCCCGCAATAGTGGCGCCCGGCCTGCACCCGGCGGAACGGGCAGACTTCGCAGTGTTGTACAATAATAGAATTATCCAACAACGGTTGATTCGCTCAACCAGAACCGGAGATTGCTGCCATGACCAGACCCGTCACACTCTTCACCGGCCAATGGGCCGATCTGCCTCTCGAGACACTTGCCGGAAAAGCCCGTGACTTCGGCTTTGATGGTCTCGAACTGGCTTGTTGGGGCGATCACTTCGATGTCCGGAAGGGCGCGAAGGACAAGTCATACTGCGACTCACGCCACGAGATTCTTGCCCGGCACGGCTTAAAGACCTGGGCCATCAGCAATCACCTGGTCGGCCAGGCGGTTTGCGACAATATCGATGAGCGCCACAAGTCGATTCTGCCACCCGACATCTGGGGTGACGGCAAACCCGGCGACGTCCGCAAGCGCGCCCAGGAACAGATGATGAGCGCCGCCCATGCGGCCAGGAACCTCGGGGTGAAGGTGGTGAACGGTTTCACCGGCAGCCCGATCTGGCATCTCCTCTACTCATTTCCCCCGGTCAGCCGGCAGATGATCGATGACGGCTACGGGCTGTTCGGCCGCATGTGGAATCCGATCCTCGATGAATTCCAGAAGTGCGGCGTCAGGTTCGGGCTGGAGGTGCATCCGACCGAAATCGCCTTCGATATTGCCAGCGCCGAACGCACCCTGGCGGCGATTGGCAATCGCAGGGAGTTCGGCTTTAATTTCGATCCTTCTCACCTCGGATACCAGGGGGTGTCCTACATCAAGTTTATCCGAACATTCCCCGATCGCATCTTCCATGCCCACATGAAGGACGCGTGGTGGGGGCACGGTGACGGCAGCGTCGGCGTCTTCGGAGGCCACGTTGATTTCGGCGACCCGAGGCGCTATTGGGATTTTCGCAGCCTCGGCCACGGCGACATTCATTTCGAGGAGATCATCGTCGCCCTGAACGACATCGGGTACGGCGGCCCCCTCAGCGTGGAGTGGGAAGACGGCCGCATGGATCGGGAGTACGGAGCCGCCGAAGCCTGCGCCTTTGTCAAAAGGCTCAACTTCAAGCCGAGTGCCATCGTCTTTGATGCGGCTTTCGAAAGGAAATGATTGCCGGACAAAACGCGAAACCGATTGAGTTCCTGAAACCGTGACCGGGAAAAATGGCCTGCCCGGGGACGCTCTTATGCGTCCGGGACTGTCCCGAGCCTCGACTGCGAAAGGAAAAACAATGGCGAACAGACCCCTGAATGTCGGATTGGTTGGCGGTGGCAAGGGCGCATTTATTGTGCACCCTCATCAGAAGGCGATTCACTTCGACGGCACCCGCCGGGTGACGGCCGGAGCGCTGTTTCCCGACGCCAGGATCGCCCTCGAAGAAGCGGCGAATTGGCCCTATCCAATCAAGGGCTACGGCTCCTATGACGAGATGATCCAGGACCAGGTACGCCTGCCCGCAGACCACAGGCTTGATTACATCCTCATTGTCACCCCGAATTCAGTGCACTTCGATCCGGCCATGAAAGCGATCCAGGCGGGCATTCCGGTATTCTGTGAAAAGCCGCTCTGTCTGAATCTCGAGGAGGCCGATCGTCTCGTCGCCGCGGTTCACAAACACAAGATTCCGTTTGGCGTGGCGCATACCTACCTGGGCCACTGGACCAGCCGTCTGTCCCGCTACATCGTGCGCAGCGGATTGCTGGGCGATGTCCGCTGGGTGGATTCCCACTATATCCAGGGATGGCTGGCGACCAAGCTCGAGGATACCGGCCAGCAGCAGGCATCCTGGCGGGTGGATCCCAAGCGTGCCGGCGGTTCCGGTTGCGGCGGAGATATCGGCAGCCACGCCCTGATGCAGCTTCGATACGTGACCGGGCTTCAGGTTCCCGCGGTTTCGGCGCAGATGGAGCGGTTTGTCGAAGGCCGCCTGCTGGACGACCACTTCACGGCATACTGCCGCTTGAGCAACGGCGGTAAGGCATTGGTCCGTGCCTCGCAGGTGTGCATCGGTTTCAAGAATGACCTCGGCATCGTTGTTGCCGGAACCCTGGGTACGCTGCGATGGCGTCAGGAAGAGCCGGAGTGCCTCACGATCTGCCTCCCCAACCAGCCCGACCGCACCTATTGGCGCGGCGCCGTCACGCCGGGCGACGGGTTCCTGCCCGAAACCATGCCTCCTCGACTTCTGGCGGAGCCGACTATTCCCGCGGGTCATCCCGAAGGATTCCACGATGCGTTCGCCCGCCTGCATCGTTGCTTTGAGGCCGACGTCCGCAAATGGAAGGCCGACGAGCCCTTTTCCAGTGACGGATCTGAGTACGCCAATGTGGAAGATGGCCGGACTGGAATCGCCTTTATTGATGCCTGCGTCAGGAGCAGTGGTCATGACGGCGCCTGGACGCCGCTGCCCTGAACGAATTCTGGGGTCACGAGACCATATTCCAGCAATTGCACAAGACTTTCTTGAATAATCCGGGTCAATGGGTGAAGTGCACCTGGATGGGGGCGCCGGACGGGTCCGCAGGATCGGAAATCAGGAGTCTGGCGGTCACACCCGGGTATTTAAGACAGTAACCGGCGATTTCTTCCAGGGGCATGATCATGAAAGCGGTCGACAGAGCTTCTGCGGCCGCCGACGGCGAATCCCCGGTTTCAAAAACGCCCGCAGGCACGGCGGTGCCTTTCCCGCGGTAGGTCGCTGCCAGTGACGCCAGGGATCCCATAACCCAGACCGCAGGACGGCTGCGAACCGGGAGTCCGGTGCGCGGATCCAGGATGTGATCCTTTTTGCGAATTCCGGAGGCGCTCCAGGCCTGGCGGCAGGCCTCGATGCGCGCCAGCCCCGACGCCGTGGACGGGATGCTGAGCGTCAAGGGCCACCCCTGCCGATGTGGGGGTGCATCCAGTACGAGCACCGAACTGAATCCGCCATGGATGATCGCCCGGTTGATCTCCCATTCCAGCAGCAATTCTCCGGCACGATCGATAGCGTACCCTTTGCCTATGCCGCCAAGGTCGAGGCGCACCTTTTCGGCGTGTATCTTCACGCAAGACGCGGCAGGGAACATTTCGACCGCCGCCAGGCCCGTGCCCAACGAAACATCGAAGGCGCCCCCGGTTTCCTCATAAAAATGCCGGGCCAGCAGCAGGCACTCCATAGTCCAAAGGCCCACCGGTGTTGTCTCTCCGGTTTTTAGATTGTTGATCCGGACGATATCACTGCTGCCGCGATGACAGGTAAGTTCCCTTTCCAGGCAATCAATCAGCTCAAAAGCTGCGCGAGCGGCCTGTTCTGCATAGCCCCGATGCTCGTGCACGCACACGACCTCGAAGATTGTGCCCATCGCCCTGTGGGCGAAGCGGTGGGCCGGTATTGCCTCATCCGCATCACTGCGGAAGAATCCTGGCGATTGGGAGATGTCGGTTTCCATCATGGGCAGCCTGAGCTGAAACAGTCAAAAAACAACATGAGCCCTCATGCTCTCTCCGGCGCGCGGTCCGGTTCATCTTTATTATACGTTCACCCGGCCATGGTCTGATATATTCCGGTTCCTGTCCGGCCTGTGCCCAAATGGGGCTGGCACTCACTTTGAGCAGGAGACGACATGGCAACGAAGTCAATCGACGACATCAGTGTGAGCGGGAAATCGGTCTTGATGCGGGTGGATTTCAATGTTCCGATCAAGGACGGGCATGTGGTTAATGAAAAGAGGATTGTCGGCGCTCTGCCGAGCATCCGGAAACTTCTTGCTTCCGGTTGCCGGCTGGTTTTGATGAGCCACTGCGGCCGCCCTTCCGGCAAGGGGTACGAGACGGAATTCTCCAATCGGCCGGCCGCGGAGAGATTGAGCCGGCTGCTCGGACAACCGGTTAAGCTCGGCGGCGAAGATGTGGGGGGGGACTCCGATTTTGCCGTCGCCCGGTCGCTCAAGCCCGGCGAGGTCCTGCTGCTCGAAAATGTGCGTTTCCATGCCGGAGAAGACCTGATCGACAAAGCCAAAAAGAACCCGGATAAGAAACCAACCCCGGAACAGGAGGCCCGCATCAACGATCTTACCGCGAAGCTGGCGCGGTTCGGTGACATCTATGTCAATGATGCCTTCGGCACCTGCCATCGCAAACACGTCAGCATGTACGGAGTCGCCAAGGCAATCCAGGCAAAGGGCGGACCGGCGGTCGCCGGATACCTGGTCGAGAAGGAGGTTCGTTACCTCAGCGAGGTGTTGACCAACCCGAAGCGGCCCTTCATCGCCATACTCGGAGGGGCCAAAGTCTCCGACAAGATCAAGCTGATCTCGAGCCTGCTTCCCAAGGTGGATCGGATCTTGATCGGGGGGGCAATGGCTTATACCCTGCTCAAAGCCCAGGGTATCATGGTTGGACGCAGTCGTGTCGAGGACGACCAGGTCGAGGCGATGAAGAACCTCCTGGCATCAGCGGGCAACAAAGTCGTGCTCCCCTCGGATCATATGGTCACCGATAATTTCGATTTTAAGGCCATGACCGGGAGTGCCGCGATCGTGACCCCGGGTGCGGACATTCCCGCAACGGCGATGGGCATGGATATCGGACCCAAAACCATTGCCGTTTTCCGGCAGCTCATTGCAGATGCCGGTACCGTGGTATGGAATGGCCCGATGGGAGTTTTCGAAGCCGCCGAATATCGCGGCCGGCACCAGGGCCATCGCCGAGGCGCTGGCCGAGGCCACGGCGCGAGGCGCCGTGAGCATTATCGGCGGCGGAGATTCCGCGGCCGCAGTCGAAGAACTGGGTCTGGAAGCCCGCATGACCCATGTGTCCACAGGTGGGGGCGCAAGCCTGGAATATCTGGAGGGCAAACCCATGCCGCCCATCGAAATCCTCGACAAAAAATAAGGCTGCACGCTACTATGATGACGCAATTGTTAACCAATCGACCTAGGAGGGTTGCGGTATGGTGACCAGAGTCGGTATCAACGGTTTTGGCCGCATCGGGCGGCAGGTACTCAAGGCAATCACAGACTTCTATCCGGCTACCCTCGAGGTGGTGGCTTTCAATGATATTGGCGATCTCAATACCATGGCCCATTTGCTCCGGTACGACTCAAACTACGGCCGCTTCAACGGAACCGTGGAGGTGGCAGACGGGGCCCTGGTGGTTAACGGCAGGCCGGTCAAGGTGTTCAAGGAAACGGACCCGTCGAAATTGCCGTGGCGTGAATTGGGTGTCGATATCGTGGTGGAAAGCACAGGACTGTTCACCATCAAGAAGGATGGCGTCAATAAAAAAGGTAAGACGGTCCAGGGTGCGGAAAACCACATCACCAAGGGGGGCGCCAAGAAGGTCATCATTTCCGCCCCGGCCGAAGGCGAGGATCTCACCATTGTTATGGGGGTGAATGATGACAAGTACAATCCGGCTACCCACCATGTGATCTCGAATGCGTCGTGCACCACCAATTGCCTGGCGCCGGCGGCCAAGGTCGTTCATGATCGATTCAGGATATTGCGCGGCTTCATGACCACGGTGCACGCGTACACGAACGATCAGAAGATTCTCGACCTGCCTCACAGCGACCTGCGCCGGGCGAGAGCTGCGGCCATGAGCATCATTCCAACCACGACCGGCGCCGCCAAAGCCGTTGCCCTGGTCATCCCGGATCTGAAAGGGAAGTTTGACGGCTACGCGCTGCGCGTGCCCACGCCCACGGTCTCCGTGGTTGACTTCACCGTGCAGGTAGAGATGTCCGACGACCACCGATGAATTGCGCCAGGCTTTCCGGGATGCCGCTCGGGGGCCGATGACCGGGATCCTGGCCGCCATTGATGAGCCGCTGGTCAGCATCGACTACAAGGGCGATCCCCACAGCTCTTCGGTCGACCTCCCGTTTACCATGGTGCTCGGTAAGGAGAAGAGCGATTTCTCAAGGTTGTGACATGGTACGACAATGAGTGGGGATACAGTGTTCGCACCGCAGACCTGGCCAACCTGATCGCCGGCAAGCTCTAACGGAATTCAATCAGCCCTGCAAATTACCAGCGATTCAGCTTGAGGGCCTGGAGCATGGCGGGATCGGACATAACGAGTTCAGGCGTTATGACGAGGATGTCCTCGGGAGTGTATTCGGGCGAGTCCTCCGGCAGGGACTGAATTATTTCCGAAAACAGGAGAACCTCCTCGGGTGCCGGGGGTGGTGTCTCCTCGGTGTCGTTCAGGGTCTTAACTGCCGTGACCGGAGCCATTTCATCCAGGCGCGTCAAGTCGCGATCGAAAGCGATCGCCGAGTGGTAATGCAATCCCCCCTCGATCCCGGCGACCTGGGAGCGGATGACGCGGCCTAGGACTTTATGGACTTCGCCGCCGATCAGGATCTGCAACGCAATCTTCGTGTTGGGACGCAACATCTGGGCGCTCTGGAGCATAGCCCCGCCGCGCGAGATATTGACCAGGGAAACATCGACAGAGGAATTGAGGTGGACCGATATGGGTTCCGTAAACGCCGAGGGGGGGAGGCGCGGGGAGGTCCGGCGTTCGGCCCCGGATCCTGAAGTTTCTTTGGATGAATTGCCGGATTTAAACACTGGCTTCCTCTCGCAGTTGCCTTTCGGACCAGTTATGTGGCACCGGATCGCAAACTGTCCTGACAGACTCTTCGACAAAAGCCTTCTTCGAGTTTAGCCTTTCACCGCAACCTGCACAAGAAATCCTCTGGCACTTTAGTGCCAGGTAAACCAAAGCCCGGCAAAGAGTTGGCTGCCTTTTTCCCGAGTTTGGTCCGGGCCCCTGCCAGGCATAGCTAAGCCTCTGAGAAACGAGGATTTTGGGCTCCAGTTCACGCAAACCTGGAAAGTCCAATATTAATCTTCAAATCCGTAAAGCCGCGACGCATTGCTCCCCAGAATACGATTGCGCGTGGCTTCCTCCCCAGCGCAATTTGCCAGGAGATCGAGCAGCAGGGCGTCGTCAGGCTTGGCGTCTGCTTTTTCCGTGGGATGAGGCCAATCGCTGCCCCAGACAAGCCGCTCAGGCGCCTCCTTAACGTAGGCCCTGCCCAAGGCGACCCGGTCGGCATAAGTCGGCGGCCCGATGCGCGTGTCCATGTAAAATCCGGACAGTTTGACCCAGGCCTTCCCTTTTTGCATCAGCCTGCAAATGATGCCGAAGACGGGATGGCTGATGCCCGCGGGCTCCGGAACATGACCGAGATGGTCATAGACAATTGGGCAGGAGACGCGAAGCCAGATGGTATTCGCGGCCACGATCTGGTCTGCGGTGGCCTGGATCTGGATATGCCAGCCGAGCGGCGCCACGCGCCGGGACAATGGCTCTATCATGTCGAGAGTCGTAGCCCCGGCCTGCACCAGGTTGAAGCGGAGGCCACGGATGCCGGATGCATGCATCTGCTTCAGGACTTCATCCCGAACTCCTGTGTTGACCACCGCAACTCCACGGGCGGCGGTCAGACCGAAAGTGCCGAGCGCCTCCAGGATCAATCGATTGTCCACGCCGTAGGTAGAGGGTTGGATGATCACACAGCGGGTGATACCGAGGCGCTTCTGGAGCAATTGATAATCGCCGATCAAAGCGTCATCCGGGCGTAACACGGCCTTCGGGTCCGCCGGAAAGCGCGCATCGTAAATGTGGAAGTGGCAATCGGTCGCATTCGGAGGTGCCTTGATCTTCGGCCGTCCGGTTCCCGACGACCAGCGGACCGATTGAGGACCGGATCCCCGCGCCATCGCCGCTGCCCCCAGGGCCATACCCGGAATTGTCCGCAGGACAGACCTTCGTGACCAGCGGTTGTCGTTCACTTTTTCCTCCAAGGCCCCAGGGCAATCCTCATGCTGCCGGGTTTTCCCCAGGCAGCCTCCGGGTGGCTGATGATCTCACGATTTCTTCCCCTTGCGCCAGTGATGTTTGCTGCCAGCCCTCGGGAGAAACCATTTCCGGCTTCATCCTTGCGTGAGTCCTGTCACATCTTATTATTCATCCCGCCACCCATTATGCCAGCAGCAACACCGACCCTGCCGCCCCGCCCATGGGGCTGCGTGTGCGCCTCAAAGCCACATTCGATATCTCGCGGTTCACCGGAGCTGCCCGCGTCATCCTGACCGCCATGGAAAAATATGGAATGATTCTCGCCGACAATGGGTCTGATTGGTTTTTCACCGGGGCCATGGATACCCGTTGGAATGACACGGATCTGAATCAGCTAAAGACGGTTCCCGGAAATGCATTCGAGGCGGTTGTTTCCGGTCCCATCATCCGATAGGGGAGCCGCCGCGTCGAGCTTTGCCGTATTGCCTGCTTGAGAGCCAGTGCGCGAAATGTAAACGGAGATGGTGTCCCTTCGGGTGTATGATTTTCCTGATGGTCGGGCGGCAAGGCCCCCGGTCGGATTACTGGAAATGCCGGATTCACCGGACTGAGGGAGTCCACCCATGTCTCGAAAAAGCGGATGGATTGTCGCATTGATCGCGGTGGCGTGCGCGAGCCTGCCGGCGGTGGCATCGGCTCAAAAACTCGTCTTTGTGGTGCGTCACGCGGAACGCGCCGACGCCAGTTCGGGGCAGATGCAGATGCAGGCAGATCCCCCGCTGTCCCCCGCAGGTGAGGAGCGCGCCGCGAAGCTGGCCGCCATGCTGAAGGACGCCCGTGTCCAGGCGATTTTCGTCACCGAATACCGGCGGACGCAGGATACGGCGAAACCGCTGGCCGCCAAACTCGGGCAGGAACCCCGGAAATACGCCGCGAGCGACACCAATGGACTCGTCCGCGAACTGCGGGGGCGGCATGCCGACGATATCGTGCTTGTGGTGGGCCATTCCAACACGCTGCCGGCCCTGATCAAGATGCTGGGCGGCGGCGATGTCTCGATCGCCGACAACGAATACGACAGCCTGTTCATCATCGTACCCGGCGCCGGGACGATGACGCGGATTCATTTCACCCCGTGAGTGCTCCTTTTTGATTTCTGTCGCGAACCCAGCCGGATCTGCGCATCCGTACGGCTGACCGGAGGATACCGGTTGTACCGTGGAGCCCGTTCACATAGAATCCAGTAGGATGAAACGTCAATCGGTCGTAACCGCGGGGCCCGCGCAACACGGGGCGCGCGCACGTGAGTTACAGGAACCGTCGGCCGTACCACCCAGCCGCGGACCTTGTGAAAGGACCCGAATATGAAAACCATTCTATCGTTTGTGGAATCCAATCGCGAGCGGTACCTACAGGAGCTCGGGGAATTCCTTGCCATCCCCAGCGTCAGTTCCCAGAGCGATCGCAAACCGGACATCCGCCGGGCGGCGGAGTGGCTTCAGGCGCACATGACGGGCATCGGGATGCAAAATGTTCAGATCCTGGAGACCGAAGGCCATCCAGTCGTATATGCAGACTGGCTGGGGGCGCCGGGGAAACCGACCATTCTCCTGTATGGGCATTACGATGTGCAGCCTGAGGATCCGGCGGACAAGTGGGAAACTCCGCCCTTTGAGGCTACGATCCGAGGAGACAATCTCTATGCGCGGGGTGCCGCGGACGACAAGGGACAGATTTTCATTCATCTCAAGGCCATCGAGGCCTATCTGAAAAACGGCGCGGCGCTCCCCGTAAACATCAAGATCCTGTTTGAAGGGGAAGAGGAAGTCGGCAGCGAGCACCTGGGACCCTTCGTGAGTCGGCACCTCGAACTCTTAAAGGCGGACGTGATTCTCATCTCCGACTCGGGCATGTTTGCCAAGGGGGTGCCGTCGGTCACCTATGCTTTGCGTGGGCTGGCCTACATGGAAGTGGAGGTCACCGGTCCGAACGGCGATCTGCATTCGGGATCCTTCGGCGGGTCGGTGCACAATCCGATTCAGGCTCTGGCGGAAATGATCGCGTCGCTCCACGACAAAAACGGCCGCATTACGGTCAAGGGGATGTACGACGATGTCCGCCCTCTTTCCCGGGCGGAACGGAATGCCTTCAAGCTGCTTCCGTGGAGCGACCGAAATTATGCGAAATCACTCGGATTGAAACAGCTGTATGGAGAAAAGGGATTCTCTACGCTTGAAAGGCTCTGGGCGCGGCCGACCTTGGAATGCAACGGGATCTGGGGAGGGTACACCGGCGAGGGGGCCAAGACCGTGCTCCCCTCCAAAGCCATGGCCAAAATATCGATGCGGCTGGTTCCGGACCAGTCATCGGCAAAGATCGCCCGCCTGTTTGAGAGACATCTCAAGTCCATCGCACCCGAGACCATCAAGGTGAAGGTGCGCAATCTCCATGGGGGGAACCGGCCCTCACCCCGGTTGACAGTCCAGGAGTGCGCGCAGCGGTTGCGGCCCTTGAAAAAGGATTCGGCAAAAAGCCGCTCTATCAGCGCGAAGGCGGTTCGATCCCGATCGTGGTGGAATTCAAAAAGCTGCTTGGCATCGACTCGGTGCTTCTGGGATTCGGTCTGCCGGACGAAAACGCGCACGCCCCGAATGAATTCATCAACCTGAAAAACTTTTTCGGGGGGATCAGAACCGTGGTTCACTATTACCGGGAGCTGCCCCAAATCTGGAACGATGCCGGGCACAAATAATTCGAGCCGTCAGCCCGCATTATTCACGATGCAAGAGGATCTCCGGAAGCGGATGAACACGGATTGGATCCGCGTGCGGGGCTTGTGCCGGCCATCATTTTCCGGCGCCGTGTGCTTTTCTTCATCTGTTGGCGACGGACGTTCATGCATAGTTCGGGTCAGGGTTTATTTCCGCGGCCCACGTCAGCCATGAACCTATTGCTGGCTGCCGCAGCCCTTGGTTTCGGACTGCATGTTCCCCAGCGACGACATCAGACCGCCCACGGGGCCGCCGTAACCATAGCTGCCGTTGCGGGAGGCTCGGATGAATGTGCTTTTTTCGTCGAGGGGCAAACTGGCCACGCTGGCGCAAAAAGTGCTCCAGGCGCCGCCCAGATACTGTTCGACATTCGACAGGTAGAATGCAGTCACGGTCGTGTTATGCTCTTTCAGGTATTTGCCGACCGCCCGCAGCGCTTTGGGCCCGGAGAAATCGCCGACGACCGGAATGATGAGGTTTTTCTCTTCAAGCAATTTCAAGGTCTTGAAATTTTCATCGTTGGCCAGGAAGCCGCGGCTGACGCCGCTCTCATCCGTGAGCGTCATGAGATCCGCATAGGTCACATAATTCCTGCCGCGGCCACCGAAGCTCTGCCCCGAGGAAGTATAGTTGATGCCGGGTCCGAAGGAGAAAAATGTGTGATACACATATTCGATTCCCGCCCGGTCCTCAGCTGATAGCGGGAGCTTGTGTTTCTCCACGAGGAGATCGAGGACGGCTTTCAGATTTGCCTTAAAGGCGGTTTCATCGCCGGTGGCCACGCCGTTGAATTTCTGGAAAATGTCCTGCACGGTCGATTTCCCATCCAGTAAGTCCGGGCGCTTTTTGGTGAACAGGCGCGCTACAAAATCGGCGCGGTCTGTCGCCAGTTCGAAGAGTGCCTTGTACATCAACTGCGTATGCAGGTTTCCCCGGCGGATGTCGGTGATGAAGACAATTTTGGGTTTCAGGGCCGCGATATAGGTGAAGTTCTGCTCCGGGCCTACCCCCAGGTATGCGCCGCCGGGTTGCGTCTTCCGGATCAGTTCCGGAATGACATACTGCATCCAGATTTCGTTGGAGAGCAGATTATCCGAGCGGAAATAGCCGTTCGGCTCGGAGAATTCTCCCGTTATTCGCCAGAATTCCTCGTCGCTGAGGCTTTCGGGAACGCTGGCCGCACCAGCAAAGATCGCCGGGGCATGGTACTGGCCTCCTGCGAGCAGGATCAGGATAACGGCGGAGAAGAGGAAACGACGATAGTGGATGCTGCCTGAATGCGAATCCATTACTACCCCCCAACACCTGTGTTAATCACTGATACCATATCGGAAAATTTTCTAAAAGGGCTGAATTGAATCGCAGGAAACGACGGTGCTGTGTACTTTTGGGATCCAGGCATCCATGATGGCAGACGGAAAGGGGGTTCGATATGCACTATCTGCTCTTCTATGAGGTTGTGGATGATTATGCGGAACGCCGGCTGGCCCTGCGCGCGGTCCACCTGCGTCACGCAGCCCAGGCGGTGACGCGCGGCGAACTTATTCTCGGTGGCGCTCTGGCGAATCCGCTTGACGGCGCCGTGCTGCTTTTTCGCAGTTCCTCTCCTGCTGCCGCCGAGGGATTCGCCGCCGCCGATCCTTATGTGATCAACGGACTGGTCACCCGTTGGCGCGTTCGCGAGTGGGCGACGGTGGTGGGGGCCCAGGCGGAAGTGATGCTGCCGGATGGCGACGAATAGGACGGCATTGGAAATCCCGTGACTGTTTGGGCCTGCGGACAGCGGCAGCAAAAAGCGGCCACGGATTTCACGGATTACACCGATTTTTTAAAAGCACTGCCAGTAGAGGTGGACTTCACGCCGCGGCCCGTGCGAAGATCTGACTTTGCGGGGGAGTTCTTCGAATGAGCATCAAAAAAGGGGACCCGTCGTGCGCCATCTGTAATCCGGCCGGTGCGCCCGCCGGGGAGTACTGCGACAAGCACCGGGAAGAACTGCACAAGCTGGAACATCAATACGAGGCCTTCGTTCGTTTGCGGCGCACGTCGCGGGGGAGGGACCACGAAGCCTACGACATCCTCCTTCAGGGCGAATGCGAGCCCTGTGGGCGGATCCTGGTCAGCGAAACCGTCCCCGACAACCTGGCTATGACGGTGCTTCTGGCGCACGATATCAATCTGGAGACGGCGCTGCCTGAATACGAAGCGTTCGGCATCCGCCGGACCTGGGGGGACTATCTCAGGGATAAAATCCAGCAGGAGATCATTCACTGCTGGTACGGGAATGCGCGCGCCTGCGTCGATGTATTCCACGGCAACATCGAAACCCGGCAGCACTGGGACCTCGAATCGCGCGAGGAAGATTCTGAAGAAGGAGAATTTGGGCCCGATCCTCACGCTCCAGGCGGCGGCAAACACTCCATCCACTAGCCTGGATATTCACGAGACTTTCTGACCAGCTCGGGAGAATGGAACAATCCGGAAGACGCGACTCGGTGAGGGCTGAAGTGTATGGCTTCGGTGCCGGAATGGATTTGGATGGGTTTTGCCGGCATCCGGCCGAGATTTCCTGGCGGACGCAGCGCTAACAGGATGGGATCAGGAATCGAAAAACCGTCAGGCGGCGCGGAACGGACCGTTGGGTCTCGGGCGCGGCTCCTGGCAAGCATCGGGAGTGGACGATGAATCTGTCTCAATGCAAAATGGGTCATCGATGCAACGACGGCGGCACGGGTGCCTGCAGCCAGGCGAACGGCCATTATGGCCGGCACCTTTGCGGCAGCTGTCTGAATTTCTTTGGGGGCGGGGAAGCGATTCGCCCGGATTCGACTGGGGAGGGAGCCGGCGCGCCGCCGGGTGCTTCCGCAGATGGTCCAGGCGCGGGAGGCGGCTACGTGACCGATAGTCCGGGATTAGGCGGCGGCTACCTCGTGGAAAAACCCGGTTCGGGAAGCGGCTCCGTGAAAGATAGCCCGGGGCTTGGCGGCGGCTACCTCGTGGAAAAGCCTGGTTCCGGAGGTGGCTCCGCAATCGACGGCCCGGGGCTTGGCGGGGGATACCTCGTGGGAAAACCCGGTTCGGGAAGCGGCTCCGTGAAAGATAGCCCGGGGCTTGGCGGTGGATACGCTGTGAAAGGCCCGGGTGCGGGAGGGGGGTATGTAACCGATAGCCCGGGGCTTGGCGGGGGGTATGAGAAGGGTTCG
Source organism: Terriglobia bacterium (assembly GCA_963824985.1). Classification (GTDB taxonomy): domain Bacteria; phylum Acidobacteriota; class UBA6911; order UBA6911; family UBA6911; genus JAFNAG01. The sequence goes on along the minus strand of CAWGRQ010000022.1, from coordinate 8,485 downwards.
GGAAGGGCATGCGCTTACTGCCACGCTCCGCTGACCGGGGATAACGCCCAGGGAGTTTGCCCCGCCTGCGGGCACCCGATCGATTCCGGCGGGCCGGGTACCAGGAAACCAGTCTGATCTCTCCTGGGGTGGTATTTCCCGAGATCGGACCCAGTGTTGCACAGATGCTTCGCCTTTTAGGAAGGAGCCCGTAGGGGCGACCGGCAGGTCGCCCGACGTCGCGGAAAATGAGACGGAAGCGAATCTCTATCAATTTTGGTTTTCAGGTCATCGGATGACCTGCCGGCGGGCGACCTGCCGGTCGCCCCTACGGTGTTTTGTGAGTTTCGCGACGGAAACCAAATAGGAATTTAAAGGAGGACCATAAAATGGTCCAGCAGCATTCCGCGGACAAACGTGGCCCGGAACCGATTGCGGGCTACTCATCTTCCGGATAGAGCAGTGCGTTCAGCAGGAACTTATAGGTTCCATGAGCTTGCGCCCGGCTCTGGCACCGGATGCCGATCAGGATGATCCGGCCGTCCTTGTATTGTGTGTCCACGACCGCCGCCTTGCGCGCGATCATGTCCTCTCCGAGCAGCCAGCCGCTCATGAGCAGGTTGTCCTCGGGATAGCTGGCGACGACCTTGCGATTCCAGTCGAAAGCCGGCGCCAGGGTGTCGAACGCGGGGCAGTTGGCGAACATTGCCGCCGCTTCTTTCGGCATGCCGTATCCGATCGGCGTCTCGTTGTCCACCAGGATTCTGAGGATTGAAGTCGGGCAGAAGAAACGTGCCCGGTCTACTCCCTGCAGGATGTTGCGTGCCGGGGCCTCGAGATCCCCGATCGCCAGTTCGGTGGCGTTGTTGAGGGTCATCAGAATGCCCCCCTTTTCGACGAACTCCTTCAGATTGGCAACCCCCTCCGGGCCAATGCCGCCTTCATATTCGGGCGGCAGGTTGGGCGCCGAGGAGCGGGCCGGTTGGGCCGTTCCACCCTGAGACGCCGCCGGGCGCGTCCCCTTGATGTTGTTTGCGCTTTCGTCGGCAAAGACGATGACGTCGTAGTCGGCACGCAGGTCCGGCTTCTTCTCCTTGGTACCCTTGATGTCTTCATTGTGGAGTGTCTTGTAGGGGATACCCAGGTCGTCGAAAACATAGCGGGTCCACCCTTCGTCCATATTTCCGCGCCAGCTCTGAAAGAGACCGACGCGGTGAAACTTCACTCTCGCTTTCGCGAGGTCGGCGATGTCCTGGATGTCGACGGCGGTCGCGTGATGTTTGCTTAGCAGCGCAGGGAGCGCCTTCGTGACTGCCGGCGAGTTCTTCACGAGGAAGCTTCCCGCCGGGATCTCCACGCCGTTTTTCGTCGCCCGGGTCCGGGTGCGCCAGATTTCCGGGCTCTCATTTGCGGCGCCGGCCGCCAGCAGGGCATTGGCGACGGCGTACGAGGCATTGGTTTGGGCGTTCAACATTACATATGCGCCCCGGCCCGGGCCCGTCTGTGGCGGGGGGTAGGGAACGGCGGTGACCGGCTCGAGGCCGGCTTCAAACGGCTCGTCGACCTGATCGCAGGCGACCCCCATCTGAAGCGGCAGCGTCCAGCCGGCGTTGTCGTAGGGCGGGACCGGCGGGCCGCCCGGGAACTGGCGGATGTCGGGGTACCTCTGCCTTTCGAGCAGGGTCCAGGCATAGGTCTTGTATGGCTGGGCCATTTTGACGACGAACGAGCCCGAGTTGTAGAACCTGCCGCCGGCGACGAAGTCGGCCTTGGCCCGGTGGATCTCGACGCCCCCGATCATCAGCACATCGAGCATTTTGAGCATGGTCGGGTAGTCGTGCTGGCGGGCCGGGATTACGAAAGCGTAGGGCTGGTTTTTGTCCACCGTCTCGATCGAGTTCTTGTACATCTGGTAGAAGTTGGAGAGGAGATCCTCCTTGTATAGTGCCGCCGTCTTGACCATGCTCTTGGACAGCGTCAGTTCGTAATCGACGATGTCGCGGAGACGCCACCAGCCGCCGGGCCAGGGGTCGAGAAAATCCATGCGCTTGACAAAGAAGGAAGTGGCGATTTCGTTGGGCTCGATGTAGATCGGTGTGGCGATGCGCACCGAGGCCGCTTCGCTCAACAGACCGATGACATTGTGTAGCCATGGTGTGTCGTCGCCGGCGCCGATGTACCAGGCGGTGTATGAGCGGGCGTTCACGACGCCGGAATGTCCGGCCCGCTGCAGATCAAAGCTCATGTTGGTTCCCACCAGGTTGACCCCCCGCCACACGAGCGGCTGGATGTTGGGCAGCGGCGGATCCATGAATGGAGGGACAAACAAGCGGGCACCGTTCGATCCCATCTGGTGCACATCCAGATGGATCTGTGGCAGGTAGTCGTGGTACAGGACTTTGGTTACGGCGCGCGTTTCCACGAGATTGTTCATGTAGAGATCGCGGTTGTCGTCGTGGCCCGCATAGGGGTGATACAGCCAGGGCATGTTGCCACCCTCAAACTGGGTTCCGACATACTTTTTGTACCAGTCAACAATCATCTGATTGCCGTCCGGATTGTGCGTCGGCACGAGCAGAAGGATGACTTCGCTCAGCAACTTGTCGGCGTCATAAGGAGTTTTGCCGGTGACCAGGTCATAGGCAAGCTCCATCGACATCTGGGCGCCGGCGACCTCGGAGGCATGAACCGAGCCCGTGATCAGGACGATCGCCTTGCCTTCCCTGGCAAGCTTCCGGGCCTCTTCCGCACCGGTCGATCTCGGATCACGGAGCCGGTGGGTGATGTCCTTGTATCGATCCAGATTGGCGAGGTTCTCGGGGGTCGAAATCGCCGCCATCAGCATCGGCTTTTTTAGCGTCGATTCGCCGATCGTGAAGAGCTTCACCTTGGGGGTTTCCTGCGCCAGCTTCCGAAAATACCCGGTGATCTGCGTGTAGTCGGCCAGTTTCCGATCGGCCCCGACCTTGAACCCCAGGAATTGTTCGGGCGAGGTTTGCGCCTGAAGCAGGCCGGCGGCGAACATGATTAAGCAACACAGCAAAAGGGCATTACCCGATCTCTTCATAGGTTTGAACCTCCTGTTGACAACGACGTCTTGCCGCTGGTTTATCATGGGCTTGGAATTATGTCAAACAGGCAAAAGTTCCATGATCCCGAACCCCTCTTCAAACCATGAATCTCTCATCGAGACTGCCGATCATGTCCTTTATTCGGCCAAGTAAAACGGCCGCAATCGGGTGATACACGTCAGCTGAAGCCGGCCACAGAGGGCGGTCACGGCGTGATCAGCTCCTGGCGTTGCTGACTCCGGATGCTTTAGTTGGTGACACATTTCGGTGTGAATATCCCTTCTGCGGGTGGTATCCTTCGCCATTCTGAAAAAGCAACCCATAATCGATTGAGGACCCGTATGCGTAGAATTCCGGTGACCCTGGCCTTCGCAGGCCTGCTGTTGTTCAGCCTGGCGTGGAGTGTAGCCGCGCCGCAACAATCCAAATCAAGCAACAAGAAGTCCGCGGTTGCGGCCTACGGCAATGCCGACGCCATCACCGAAGACGAATTGAAGGTTTACGACTATTTTCTGGCTTCGGATCAGATGGAAGGGCGCAACCTTCCGTCTCGCGGCTACGATGCCGCGGCGCTGTACATTGCCAGCCATATGAAGGAATGGGGTCTCAAGCCCGGCGGCAGCACCGAGGGTACCGACGGGCCGCTGCAATCCTACCTCATGCCGATCGAGCTGGTAAGCAACCAGCTTGATGTGGCGGGCATGAAGCTCTCCCTGACGATTCCGCCGCCGCCGGCGCGCGGTGGCCGCGGCGGGGCCGGGGGTGGCGGTTTCGGCGGCCGGGGCGGCGGCGCTGCAGGCGCCAATGCGGGTCCGCGCAGTTTTGATTATGCGACGCAATGGACGATCGGAGGCGGGTTCGGGGGTGGTGGGAGAGGTGGCGGGGCAGCCGCGCCGGCAGCTATCGCCGAAGCTCAGCTGGTGTTTGTCGGCAACGGCTATGTGATCAACAAGACCAACACCAATCCCTATGAAGGCATGGATGTCCGCGGCAAGATCATGGTAGTTGCCGGACTGCCTCCGGAGCTGGCTGCGGCCGCGGCCCGTGGTGCCGGAGCAGGCGCCGGAGGCGGCGGGCGCGGGCGGGGAGCGGGTCCCAACCCGCTTGGGATCGAGAACACCGACTTCGTAACCCCGCAGGGCTATGCGGCCAAGAACGGCGCACTGGGAATCATTATGGTACCGAGCTTCCAGCAGCTGTCGACCATGGCAAATCCCAATGCAGGGGGGGGCGGACGCGGTCCCGGGCTCAATGGCCCCTCCTACCAGGTGGTGAAATTCCAGGCTGCCCGGCCGGCATCGGTGCCAACGATCACCGCAGGCCTCGAGCTGACCAACGCCCTGTTCCAGAATGAGAAACTGAACGCGGTTCAGGTATTCGAAGGCGCCACTGCCATTGCCAGACTGGAGTCCTTCGAATTCAATGCCGGGAAGAAGCTGAGCCTGACAATTGCGGCGACGAGCGATCACAATCACGCGGAGAACGTAATCGCCATGGTTGAGGGGGGCGATCCGGTGCTGAAGAACGAATTCGTGGTCTTCAGCGCTCATCTCGATCATATCGGGCTGAGCAATCCCGATGCCAATGGCGACGGCATTGCCAACGGCGCGGATGATGATGCCTCCGGGTGCGCTGCCCTTATGGCAATGGCGCGAACCTATCAGGAGGGGGCGGCCAAAGGGATGAGGCCCAAGAGAACGATGATTTTCCTGTGGGTTGCGGGCGAGGAGAAAGGGCTCTGGGGGTCTCAATATTTCAATCAGTTCCCCCCGGTCGATATCAGCAAGGTGGTCCTGAACCTCAACCTGGACATGATCGGCCGTCACAAGACGCCGGGTTATGTCGATCCGCCCCAGTACAAGCTGGTTGAGGAAAACGAGATCTTCGTGGTTGGCCCCAATATCAGCAGCGACGATCTGGGCAAGACCATGGAAACGGTGAACGGTTCCTATCAAAAACTGAATTTCAACCACTTCTACGACGTCACCGCGCCGGATGACACGCATGACAACCTGGGGCCTCAGCCAAATGGCCAGCGGATCTTCTATCGCAGCGATCACTACAACTTTGCCAAGATGGGGATCCCGGTCGCCTTTTTCACCAGCGGGCTGCACTCGGACTATCATCGTGTCACCGACAGTCCCGAAAAGCTCGACTACCTGCTGATGCAGAAGGTCACCCGAACGGTAGCCGCCATCGGGTGGGTCGTGGCCAATGCGGCCACGCGGCCCAGGCTGAATGACAAGCTCCCTGAACAGCTGATCAATGACATGAAAAACGTTCAGGCTCAGGGCTGGGGTAAGCTGACCCCAGTGCTGCCGCCGCTGCCGGGCATGCCGTTTTAGCAGAAAGGATCGGTGACAGGCCCAGCCCTGTCACCGATCTCCCCCCAAATACATGACCTCCCGGTCGTCGGTTACACAATTCCGCCCTGTCCCCCTAAGTAGGGGCGACCGGCAGGTCGCCCGCAGATTATTTCGCTCAATCCGCATACCTTGCAGTTATATTGGTATGCGAACCGCCAAATCCTATCGCGTATCCCATCGCCCGCGTGGCTTCGATTACTCGGGTTCCGGAGCTTATCACATAACTCTCTGCACTTGCCGCCAACGTTGCATCTTTGGAACCGTGCGCTCGGGCAAGATGCAGCTGAACGGTCGCGGGTAAGATTGCACTTGAGGAGTGGATGAAAACGCCATCGTTGCGCCCGGGGGTGAGGTTAGGGGAATTCGAGGTAATGCCGAATCATATGCACGGGATCCTTATCATTATGGAAGAGGCGGGCGACCTGCCGGTCGCCCCTACGAGGCCGAAGAGGTCGACGCGGCCGACCGGGCCGCGGCGGGGATCGGCGGGGGCAATTATCGGGAATTATAAGGGAGCGGTCACGAGCAGGATTCGACGACGGCTCAATAAGCCGCGTTTTCGGGTGTGGCAGCGCAATTATTACGATCATATCATCCGGGATGCCGATGATTGGGAGCGCATCCGGGAGTACATCCTTGATAATCCCATGAATTGGTCCCCCGACCCATAAACCCATCGCACTCGCATGTGCTCCACCTCCCGATCGCCTGTGTTCAACCGTGGGGGCGACCGGCAGGTCGCCCGCTTCATTGTTTCCCCTCATGAGCTCTCTTCTAACAATAGGATGCCGCCCGGTTTTGCGCTAAGATCCTGCCGATGTGTACCCTCAAAACTGAATTTCAATCCGAACCGCTGCGTTCCATATTTTGGGGTATGACTCCCGGATCGCCACGAAGGGATGAGAATATGCATGGTCCAAGGCAGTTGAGAATTGCAGGTTATGCTTTCGTGTTCCTGATTACTCTGGTTCCGGCAGGAGTGGCCGCATGGCTGTTGTGGGGGACGCCGGCGGCGGCACAGGGCCAGGGGCGCGGCGGCCAGGCCGGCAATCCATTTCCCGGGGGAACCAATCCTGACGGCTCACTAAGGCCGACGCCCCCGCTCACCCGCTTGTTCACGCAGGATCCTTACACTGAATATTCGATTCTCGCCCCGGGAAGCGAGCAGTTCCGGATTCGATATCTCCCGGAAGAAACCAGGGCCGGGGCTGCGGAGTTGGTCAATGCGACGCGCGGCGGCAGCGAAGGATCCGACATCGAAGTCTTTGATCCGCGCACCGGAAAGCCGCTGAAATTCGAATACCTGCAGGAAGGCGATGCACACGTCATCCATGCGCCGCTGCCGATGCCGGTTCCCGAAGGCGGGATCGGCCGCGTCCTGATCTACAAAACCTACAAAGATCCGCGGACCTACATGATGAACGGAGACGATATCGTCTGGGTGCGCAGCCTGAGCGGCTATCGCCTGGGCGTGATTCTCCCGCTCGGGATTCTCCTTCCTGTCCTCGAATGTCGCCGCCCAGTTGACCACGCTCGCGGACGGCAGGCTGAAACTGATGTTCGCCAATCCGAGCGGCAGAGCAACCCGGTGACCGTTCATGCGCGCAGGACCACGGCCAATTTTGCGGCGCTCCCAACCGCCGACATGTTCTTCGATGATATCAAGACCCTGTATGACCTGGGCGCGCCCGAGACCCACGGCATCAGGGTGGATCAGAGCTACAGCGATTATCGTAAAGGCCGCAAGGCAAGGCTGGATTCTCTAGCGTACCTGCCGCTGCAGGATCTGAAAGTGATCGATCTTGACACGGCGAAGGCCTTCCAGCCGGCGAAGGATGGCAGCGCGATGTCCATCCAGTTGGAGGTTCCGATCACAGACGACAGGCAGAGCGTCCACCTCAGGATCACCGGCACGCTCGCGGATCCCGCCTACAAGGTGGAAGGAGGGAACCTGGTGTTCGATCGCACCGTCCATGGGCTCCGCAATACGATCCTGCTTCCCGCCGGTTGGGAAGTTGCCGGCGTGTCGCAATCCGGGACGATCGGACGCTCTCAGGGTCGCGCTTTTGTCTCGCTCATCAATCTCAATTCCGAAAACCAGTATCGGGTTGTGATCCGTGCACGCAAGGGATCGGAGTCATCGCGATAGATTAGGGGACAAATCAGGCGCCATAATGCCGACTATGCGTTGCCAGAATCTGCGCGACCTCCAGCGCACGCGATCTCACATCGAGACCGAGAGTGCACTGCACGCTGCATCGCCGGCAACGCCCGCATGCGATATCCGCCGCATCATACCCGATGCAGTACCTGGCGGGCTTGTTGCGCCTGGCGATAGCCGAGAGCGTATGGCACTGCGCATGAGGGCCGGGATATTCATGCCGGCGGGACATTGCGGCAGGCAACGCCTGCATTGCTGGCAGAAAAGCCCGGCAAGCCCGGCCGAATCTCCCAGGCCTGAGGTCGCGGATTTCCTCTGGGGTCAGAGCCAGGTTTTCCATCACCGAGAGGTCCTCGCGAAGTTCGTCGTAGTTGGAAAACGCCGGGACGGCCGTGTGGACGTTTTCGTCCGCCAACACCCATTTAAGAGCGGCTTTCATATTGATCTTCGTGCGCCGGCCCGGATCCCAGTAAACTCCCGCCTGTGTCTTCATTGCTACCACCCCGAGTCCGGCGGCGGCAGCCTGAGCGATTGCCGCCCGTATTTCCTCGCGGTGAGACTGGCGGAAATTATATGCGGTCAGGACTACATCCCAGAATCCGCTTTCGGTAGCGGCACGGATCACTTCGGGTTCGTTGCTGTGGGTCGTGATCCCGACGAATCTGGCTTTACCGGTCGCTTTCAGGCTGGCGAACGCCTTCACATAGGGCTCAAACAACGTGCTTTCCCGGCTGCTGACCGATGCCAGGTAATAAATATAGACATGTTCGAGCCCAAGCCGCTGCAGGCTGCCTTCGAGGGATTGGATGATGAGGTCGGGGTTGACGTTCCTCCCGACGTCGAGGGAACGATCGTCGCCCGGGGCAAGTATGTAAGGTAAATCAGGGCTGGTCCCAATTACAAAAGAC
>CAWGRQ010000021.1:0-71407 GCA_963824985.1 Terriglobia bacterium | reverse complement strand
TCCGCCATCAGTGCGGGGGAGCCTGCCCGGAGGGAGCCGAAGCGAGGGTTTGAAAGCTCGTGTTCCCGGGCGGGCGCAGCATCATGGCCGCGAATTCGGGGTGCAGTGCCTTCTCGATGCGGGCCACAACGCCTGGGGCTGCGCGCTCGAAACTGCCGGCCTGGCGGGCGTGCCCGGCGACTTCAAGAAGGCAGCCTGCGGGCGTCATAGCGCTCGCGGAAGAAAAGCCGGTCAATCGCATCCCCCCAGTGCCGGCGTTGCCAATGAGCCGTGACCGCCGCAAAACTCCCAACGCTACATACACCCAACCGCGCAGTTCCAGAATGTCGATCAGCGGCTGGTCGCCGTGCACAAGCAGATCCACCACCAGGACAGCTCCCAGGCCCGGCACCACCGAGAGCAGAGCGCCCCGTGCCGCAAGGTATCGCACGCCCTGGCGAATGATGATCCGGATATCAAGCAGCCTGTGTCGCAGGATCGAGTATGCGAAACTGACAGGAAACAGGACAAATATCAAAGTCAGCAAGAGATCGGGAGTCCCTCTTGACACCCACTTCCAGATCGCAGCCAGCGACGCCGAATTCCAGATCAGCAATCTAAAGATCCCCGGAAGGACTGCTGCCCCCCCGCCGACAAACAAAACCCGCAACCGGCGCCTGTCATTAGGATCGGTCAGCCGGAAATAATTGACGGTCAGCGCGCCAAGCGATGCCAGACCGCAAAGTCCATAGAGCCGGCCGCCGAAAACCACCAGCTCCGCGGGCACGAGATTGCCGTAAGCCTGCAGCGGGTGGTACACCATCAGGAAATTGGAATGGAAGTACACCGGTACGAAGCAGAGCGCCGGCAGCCAGATGACCACCCACGGCCAGCGCACCCGAAACAGCGCGCGCGGGAACAATGCAAAAAAGGTAAGAATGATAGGTCCCACCAGATAGGAACAGACTGTCGGTATCCACAGCAGAGCGCCCACGACAAGCGGCAAGTCTCTCCAGATAGCCGCATAACCCGGGGGCCCAAGGGACCCCCATCGGATCAGGCTGATCGACAAGGTGGCCAGCGCCAGTGCTCCCATCCGCGCCGGGAAGTAATACGGGCGGCCGAACGCAATAAGCAGGGCCGTGGCAAGCAGGAGGATGCCGTTGATCTGCCATAAAGTCAAATCTCGATTCTCCAGTACGCTGACCCGCTCCATCAAATACCTTGCCTGACGCTGTTTCCCCTCCCGCTCTATGTCAAAGAGGTAAGTCCGGCCCCTTTTCAGATTCGAATTGATCCATGTCCAATCACCACGCCGGATGGGCTGGCCGTCCAGGGAAAGCAGGATATCCCCGGCTTTAATGCCGGCGCGATCGGCAGCAGAACCCGAGGACACAGCGGAAACTACCGGCCGGTCTCCTTCCCGCCGGATTCCGAAATCAAATCCCTTCGGTCCCAGGAACAGGCAATAACTACGCAAAAGGCAATCGGCCACGAAGACGGCGGCAAGGAAAACCATCCACCATGGCGGTCGCCTGGAAGGTGCGGAATGCGGGGACGACAGTCTGCTTCCGAAGCGGAAGAACCATAGGGGGAAGTGAGGACCGTCATCCGCAAGGTCCCTTGCCAGTACCTCGGCCTCAGCCTGCAGGGCTGGCGACTCCAGGAAAGCCGGGGATTCAGCATGGCGCGCCAGCATTGAGTCGACTTCTGCCCCGCAGAGACTCGTCGCCGGCACAGGCCTCCCTGCAGGAATTCGGTCCGCCGGCCCGGCCCTTCTCCAGGGCGGAATGAAACAACTGCTTGAGTCGTTCCCAGCGCTCGGGATTCAATCCCTTCCTCCGCGTTTCATTTGGCCAAGAAGCCATACTTTTCCGCCGCCGCCCAATCCCGCTCGACGGTTTTGGGCGACACTGCCAGCACCTCGGCTGTTTCCTGCACAGTAAGGCCGCCGAAGAAGCGCAGTTCCACCACCCTGGCACCCCGGGGATCGAGGCTGCAAGCGCCTGCAGCGCATCATTAGAGCTATGATGTCCGGCCCCACCTGCAATTGGGGGATTCGCCCTCGATCAAGGTCGAGGTGTGCATTCGGGCGCCGGCCCGCCGTTTCTTATAACGGCGGGAGCGTGCAAAATCGACCAGAATGCGACGCATGAGATTGGCCGAAATGGCGAAGAAGCGCGCCCGGTTCTGCCACTCGACCCGGCTTGCGTCAATCAGCCGCATGTAGGCTTCGTTGACCAGGGCTGTGGTCTGAAGCATGTGGCCGGCAGCTTCATGCACCATGTACTGATGCGCAAGCCGGTGGAGTTCGTCATGCACCAGGGGGATGAGTTGATCGAGGGCGGCGCGGTCGCCGTGACACCACGCCTGCAGTAGCCCGGTAACTTCCTCCGGAGCATTGGCTCCCATGGAACGGTCTCCAGGAATCGAAGGTAACTCTTATGTTTCTCTAATTATAGATCGGTCCGACAATAAACCGCTACGCTGATTTTTCACCTTGCCGTGGAATAGCGGTTGCGCGTGGAACGGAGCGACCGGTCTCCCTCATCGCAATTCCTGGCAATCCCGGGAAATCGTGACCTGTGACCCCGTTTAAAGCCAATTCCCGCATTAATAGGGCGAAGCTCAGAAAAGTGTATTCTCGTCCAAACAAGGAGGTTGCTATGAAATACCGATTTCTATTTACCCTACTTCTGGTTGCCATGTCCCTGGTCGGCGTAGCCGAACCAGGCGAGGCGCCTGGTCCGTCGGCTATAGCTTTGGGAGCCGCGGGCAATGGGTCCATGAAGTGTATCCGACCGGTATCTATCCGACAGACAGGGACAATGTGCAGTGGGCTTTGGACAACGTCGATTCACCGGGGACGGTCATCATGAAATCGACCGATGCCTCCGGTAATCCCTTGGCATTCAACTTCGGCGGCACGACGTCAGCGGAACGGGTGGCGTGATCAAACTCCTGCGTCCGGACATAACCCTGACAGGCGATGGCTGGGACGCCACTCTCGATGAGCCGAAGACGAAAATCATCGGCGGCGGGGGGGAAGTTCACGTTCTCCCCCACCAACTCCGGTAATGCGATGGTGTTCGCAGTCAATGCTCCGGGCGTCACTGTCCGTGAACTCAAACTGACTTCCACAGTAGCGCCGGTACCGGGGTGTATATTTCATCGGCAAATCTGCAGGCGAGCGACCACCCCGTCGTGGTGGAGAAGAATGACATCAGTGCAAAAACCAACGCAGTCCTCGCACGTATTCCGCAGGCTTTCCCGGTCAGGATAGACAACAACGTACTCAGGGGAGTGTACTGTGTCGGTGGCCGATGGCTCGGATTCACACTGCAACCCATCAGTACCTACCCGTATGACGTGCCCGTCGTGCCGACAGATTCGCTCGGCAACACCGTCCGCTATCCGTTTAAAATCACCAATAACCAGATGATCACGACTCCCGGTGTGTTCACTCAGGCGATACTGATCTGTGGCTGGTCCAACCTCAACAGCCCTGATCCGGATCCTGAAATAGGTTGCAGACGGAACAGCCAAACCACGAGCTCGCCGTGGGTATATCAGTTTGTCCAGGGAGACAACGGCCCGGTCCTTATCAGAGGGAACGACATATGGATGGATTCGCCCCCCGAAACTGGAGCCGAGGCAATGTGTCTGGGGGGCATCTCGACGGGTCTCAGTCACAGTGTCGTCAGGGGTAACACCATGTCGGGCACGTGCGGCGTTACCATCGCAGTAGCCCTCTACGGACACGATAACATCCTCGTAGATAACGACCTTTCGGAGATGCAGGCATACAACCACGTCATGTATTTTGATGGCCGATACGACCTTCTCGAACAATGTCCTGGGAAAGCTCATACCGGATGGATCTGAATTGCAGCCGGTCCTATGGCTTGAATCGTTGCATGGGGCGCCCGCCACGACCCCGCTGCCGAATCCCGTCGAGAACTGTGTGATCCATGCACAACGATTACCGGCTCACGGAGCGCAAAAGCGGCGCGATCATTCTTGCGTCGGGGAAGGATCTCGGGGGCGCCGGAACCGAAGTGAAGAACAACCTGATTTTTGAGAGCGGCCGCTTCCCAAGAGGGACCGGCGGAGCTCGTAACCAGATACTGGTGATTGCCGACATGATAAACCCGGATACCGGCCTGCCTTATGTTCACGACAACTGGATTGTCGGTCATCCAGGCAGCTCAATCCAGAAACCCGGCATTGGCCAGATATTTCACCAGATCATGCGCCTCCTGAGGATGATGTGTGAGGAATCGCATGACAAGTAGAAATCCGCTGCTGCAACCACTTGTTGCGGTATGCAATCGAAGCAGAAGAGCGATTTGCCCGATCGAATGGATTGCGGATTGGGGTTGAATCGGGGATTGACGACGGCGACTGTTCGGAAGTGCACGGAAAGGTACAGATCAGGAGCTTTCCAGGCGGGGGGAGCATCAAGGAATCGGGCCTGTTTTTTTTTGGCCGCAAAAAGTAGTTCCTGGCCTCGGCACTGCCGATGTGACAGGCGCTCAGGAGGTCAGCGTCGTCAGTCCCCTATTCCTGATTCCATGAACCGTGGGATGGTTGCGAAGTCGCAACGGCAGTTGCGCAGCCGCTTCCCCGCCGAGTTTACGCCGTGCTCGAAATCGATGACGATGCCGAAGCGCCAGAGCCGTTCGTGGATCTCCTCGCATGTGATTATATCGCTGGGCCCCTCCACAGGGATTTCGGTGACAGGCGCCATAACCTCGAAATTCCGAGAGACGCATCCATGTGCCATTGAGAATTTCGAGGTTATGGCGCCTGTCACCGAAACTAAAAACTTGATGGCACATGAGGGCAAACGGCCGCGGACAGTAACGAGTAACGGCCCTTAAACGTCCAACTATGAGGTCGCAGTTTGTTGGTCTGACGCTATGATGGGATCCGCCAAGGAAGGTTATACCCTAATTAATTCCGAGCATCACATCGGCGTTTTTGCGGCGGCTGGTGGGTTCACTGGACAGGTACGGCACCTCAACCCCTACACGCAGTGGCCAAAACCCTAAAACGGGAAGACGGCGGCAAAAATCGCGGCTAAGAAGGTTCGGGGCGCCTCTCCAGATGCTTTTCGCATCAGCATTCCGGCACTTCCCTCGGTCCGACCCTGATCCCGAAAAATCCAAATGTCCAATAAGCCCACCCGTCGACAGATTTCTTTTCCCATACTGGTAGTCAACTCGCCATCCAAAAAGCTCGTTTTGCACACGTCCCACTTTCCACCATTTCCGATGATTCAGTTGTCCAAGTGGGAGTGCGCCGAGTATAATAGTTGTAAATTCAATGGCATCCGCATCCGTGTGAGGAGGTGCCTGGTGAAACCAACCCGTGGCTGTGGTTCCAGCGGCACCGAGGGCGAAGGCCCCCAGGGACTGCCCGGCTTACTAATTTCCATCGCCTTTGCATTTTTCTTTGTGTCTATTTTCCTGCCGGAAAGTGCCCAAGACTGGTTTCTGCCCTTGTTTATTGCCGTGGAAGTCGGTACAGCTGTTTTGTACCTAGTGTCTGACCGCCGTTCGCGCGCTGATGCTGATCGGTTGCGGAGAGAGTTGCATAAGACGAACGAGAAAACTAACCATTGAGGCCTACAATCCTCGGGCGCGCCAGGTCGACGACGCACGTTTTCAACGTACAAGTATCCCGCAATACATCCAAATCCCGTCAGTTTCTGGTTTCAAGGTCAAAAGACCAGTAGAATCCTTATGAATTCAGCTGAGAGCCGAATCAGATCGGCAGCAACGGCAACGTGGTGGACGTTGCTGTTAGTATGGCTTTTCTGATCGTGCAGTGGATCCTCTACCTGGTCTTTATGTCCTCACGCCCCGGTTGGTATTTGTCCCTGTGCGGACCTAATCTCGGTTGGGAGACCATCAACCAGGTATGGTTCTGGGCTTTGGTGCTTATCAAGGGTGTAGCTAATTTCCGGCGAGAAACGAAGGCGATTTGTCAAATGGAATTCCCTGATCCTGCCCAAACGCTAGTGAGAAGACGCGGCAGATGAGGAAAACTTAGACCGAATGTCGGATTGTAGTAGTCTATCCGCCGTTCGAAACATCGATGGGAGGCTCGACCAGTGGAGGCATAGGCTGCATAAGCTGCCGTTGCCCGAGCTGAAAGCATCTGCAAGAGTTATATGGACATCGCCAAGGTTGAAGTCGCAGGTTCGAATCCTGTTTCCCGCTCCAAATAAGCTTTAATCCCGCCTATGGGTTACTGCTTCTGGAATAGGTACTGCTCATATGCAGGCTCTTCGGTGAGCTCGCAATTCTTCAGGAAATTCCATAATTTCTGGTTGATCTTCCCGGCGGTATCATAATAGTTGTGATCGTGGCCTTTTATTATTGTCACCGCCACATCGAATCCCTTCGCCTTCAGACCATTCTCGGTCGCGATGACTGCCGCCGCCGGAAAGAACGCATCCCTGTCGCCCACGACGAGAGCAAGCGGAATCTTGCGCTTGGCGAAATCCATCAAGGCGAATCCCTGCGCATCCCTCCATGCGCCCGCATGAATCGCCGTGGCTGCAAAATACCTCGATTCAAACATGGATATGCCCAAAGCAAATACGGCCCCGGCGTAATTGTCGCGGGACAGTCACCCCTGTCCCATCGGCGGGGACGCTGGTGACTGTCCACCATCCTTCGCTTTCGACATTCGTCCTGTATCGGATGATGTCGCAATGCTCCCGAGTCGCCACTTTTAGGGAAATAGGGAAAGCTCGAAGAAACTATGCCAGCGAAAGGTGGGCCATTTTAGGAAAGCAGGAAGTGGGCACTTTCTGGCAAGCACCGAAGGCTCTCGGCTCGCCGTTAAAACGGGAAGGCTGATATCGGATGATGGCTACATTGCCACGCGACCGCGCCATGGGACGAGCATGGGCACTTTCCGGCGGTAGGCACGGTAGGCGTCTCCGAAGTCGCTCACCAGATCCGCCTCTTCGAGGACAGCTGCCGCAACGATCCAGCCCGTCCAAACCACATTGAAGAGGAGACGGTCCGCAGTCAGGTCGGGATTCGACCAGAACAAAACCAGGATGCAGGAGTACAGCGGGTGGCGGACCCACCGGTACGGACCCTTGACCACGAATGCTGACGGTCCCTCCGAGATCCCGCGCAGGTGTCTCTTGATCGGCACGAGGCCGAGCGGATCGAACAGAGATCCGAGCACGTACGCACTCCGGACAAAAACCACGACCGCCGACACAGCGCACGCTTGGGCTATCCACAGGGGGGCACCGTGAAGAATGAGCAGGTGGGTCTCGGACCGCTGCCAGAGGACGGCAACCAGGGTCAAAACGACCCCGGACGCGATGGCGTATGTGGCACCCTGGTAGCGCGGTGCGATGACGGCGGTCATGCGGGTCCTGATTGACCTGCGAACCATGCCGCTGTGCTGGAGGAAGAATACAAACGACAGTGCGGCGTCCCAGACAAGGATTTTGGATTCCGGCCACTCCATTCGGAAAAACGTCACCGAGCCCATTGCGACAAACAAGGCTACCGATCCCACGCCAAGCACGATCGCAAACACAACCATCGCCCAGTCGAACAATCTCGTTGACTTCTTCATGGCATTTCCTTTCAGCGGCGTGGCGATTCCTGACACAAGCACGCGTGCAGATCGCTCTTCCGCAGCGTCGCATGCCACGTCAGAGGCTCCCGTGCTGACGACAACCTGGTACATAGAGAGCGTATGACGGAATAAGCTGCAATTTTGCATTGCAACCTGCCCATGATGCCCCCGGTTACCGAGCTGCAGGTATCATGTTAGCTGCGCTTGTCTGTTCCAAGGATCTTATGACGGCAGCAGTTCTGGATTTTACATCGGAATGGTGTTGCGGGCCTTTAATTTGTACAGATTTGCTCTGAATCCGCAGCACTTGTTGCGACATCGGGTGCCCGCGAACCGGCACGCCGGCCGGAAACGCCGCTGTGGGATGTTGACGGGCAAAAGCACGCTGCCTCACGGACGAGGAACACATTAAGGGTTCGCGCAAAAATAAGTTTACATTTTGGCGCGAGCGCCGGGCGGGCAGATGCAAGGCGCCGCGACGCAGGCGATGTGGTGACATCGTCGAGGAGCGGCAACGCCGCAGATGCCCGCCCGCCGCCGCGCCCCGAAGGGCTGCTGGCTTCCAAGCATCTAATATCCTATGGCAACCTCTCCTGTGGCTCGTGGGTTCTGGAGAGCCAGCAGCAAAATGTGAAATTATTTTTGCGCGAGCCCTAAGATTCAGTGACAGGAGCGTCCTTCACTTTTTTCAAAATCAGTGAATGACGCCCCTTTCATAGAACCGAATTTCCTTGTGGTATTATACCAACAAAATTATCTTCCCATCATGAGGGGGGAGGAATGAAATCCAGATACATATTGTCCAGAAGCGCCGCCTGGCTGGGAGCACTCATTCTCGTCTTTTGCTGCCTGGCTTTGTTCGCGGGCGCAGCACAGAAGATGAAGCCTGAGGAATTGGTTGACAAGCATCTGGTTTCAGTGGGAACAGCGGAAGCCAGAACCGCGGCCAGGAATCGTGCCGTTGCCGGAGACGTAACGGTGACCTTTCGGCTCGGGGCCTCGGGACAACTCTCGGGAAAGGAAAGCATCTTTTCGGACGGGAGGGTGGTCCGCCTGGAAATGAGCTTCAACTCGACGGAATATCCCGGGGAGCTGTTTGCCTTTGACGATAGCAAGGTGACGGTAGGGATGATCCGCCCTGGAGTGCGATCCCGTCTTTCCGATTTCGTCTATACTTACAGCACACTGCTGAGCGAAGGACTCCTGGGCGGTACCCTCTCCACTGCCTGGCCTTTGCTCGATCTTGGCGCGAGGCAACCAAGGCTGGAATATTCCGGGTTGAAAAAAATAGAGGGCAGGCAGCTGCACGAGCTGAAATACGTACCAAAAAAGAGCGGCGGGGACTCGAAGGTGACCCTTTACTTCGAAACGGAAAGCTTCCGCCACGTTCGGTCGCAATACCTGGTTATTGTGCCCGAAACCATGGCGCGATTGCCGCAGGCCTCCTCGCAGCAATCGAACACGGTCTATAAGCTCGTGGAGACATTCGACAATTTTAAAACAATTGACGGTCTGACAATGCCTCACGCTTACAGTCTCGACTTCACTGTCAGCGGAGGGCAGCAAGCAAGTTTTATGGCCGGATGGAATCTCGCGGTCACTCAGCTGCTGCACAATAAATAACTCGATCGGAAGTACTTCGCCCGCCCCGACGTCGCGATCGTCTTCGCCCGAGCGAACCTGAATTTCAACGAAGGCAATGAAACGCGCGAAATAGCGACGCGCCCGACGTTGATCGTGACAAAGGAAGAGGCAAGATGGCACATCGTGGCGTTTTAAAATACCAAGATCTCCGCAATGCCAACTGCAGCCCAGGCTGCGGGCCGCCGTGCAACGTAGTATCGAAGTTGATCCCAACCAGCTCACCCCGGGCGTTCATCAGGGGGCTCCCAGATTTGCCGCCGGTGGTATCCGTGTCGCAGAGGAGGTTGATGGGCAATTCATTGCTCTTGGGAATGTATACCGGCCATAATCCTTCGTCCGGTACGGGTCGCGCACCTGGGGAATGGTTATAATCGGTTGTCCGAGGTCATTGAAATTCCCGGGTGCGGTTCACGACCTGCGATGAATAATTTCGAGGTTGTGGCGCCTGTCGCCCGAATTTTGTGATAGTTTGTCTGGGGAAGGGTGGGCATTATGGACAGGAATTCGGGGTTGCTTCTTTTCTTCGTGTTGGCATTTTTGATCCAGAGCGACTGGCCGCAGTTCCGCGGACCGAATGCCTCGGGTGTTTCCGAGGCGACCAATCTTCCGGTCTCGTTCGGTCCGGGGGAAAACGTGGTCTGGAAGACGCCCGTGCCGATGGGGAATTCGTCGCCGGTAGTGGCCGGGGACAAGGTTTATCTGACCGGCTTTGAAAAGGAACGCCTCCTGACCGTTGCCGTTGACAGGCTCACGGGGCGAGTCCTCTGGCAACGGGAAGCGCCCCGCCCGCGAAAACAGGTCATCGAGCGGCCGTCGAATGGTCCGGCCTCGGCAAGTCCGGTCAGCGACGGGGAGAATGCCTACGTATTCTTCCAGGATTTCGGCCTCCTTGCCTACGGGCCCGACGGGAAGGAACTGTGGCGCATGCCCCTGGGGCCGTTCAACAATCCATTCGGCCACGGCGCCTCTCCGATCCTGGCAGGGAACACCCTGCTGATGAACATCGATCAGGATACCGGTTCCTACCTGCTCGCCGTGGAGAAGAACAGCGGCCGCATTTTGTGGCGCTCGGAGCGTCCACTCGCCCAACGCGGCTATGCGACGCCAGTGCTCTACCGCGATCCGGGCGGGACGCTGCAGGTGCTGGTCGCCGGCTCGTACAGGCTCTCGGGTTACGACGTCCGGTCCGGAAAAGAAATCTGGTGGATCCGGCGTTTGCCCTGGCAGATCAAACCTACTCCGGTGGTTTCGGGTAACGAGGTTTACTTTGTCACGTATTCGGGCGAATCCGATCCGGGCGCCCAGGAGAACGTGCCTTCGTTCGGCGAGGCGCTGGCCAAGCTGGACCTGAACAAGGACGGAAAGCTCTCCAAGGACGAAATCGCCGATCCCGACGTCAAGAGCCGCTTTGACGAATATCTCGACCTGGACGACACCGGGTACATCGAGGAACGAGACTGGAAGCAGTATCAGGAGCGCCGTCTGGGAGAGAATGGCCTGCGGGCGTACCGTCTGGGCGGCAAAGGCGATCTGACCGAGACTCATCTCCTGTGGAAGAATCCCCGCTCATTGCCCAATGTCCCCTCTCCGCTGGTGTACCGCGGCGTGCTGTATACGCTGAAGGAGGGCGGCATCCTGACCTCGTTTGACCTGCGCTCCGGCGAGATCGTAAAGCAGGCCCGGCTCCAGGATGCGCTCGGCGATTACTATGCGTCGCCGGTCGCGGCAGACGGGAAGCTGTATGTCGTCAGCGAAGAGGGAAAGGCCACCGTGATCCAGGCCGGATCTCAATGGCTGGCCTTGAAAGTCAACGACCTGGGGGTCGGATGCAAAGGCACCCCGGCCATTGCCGACGGGAAACTTTACATTCGCACATATGAGACGCTCTACTGCTTCGCGAAAAAGGAGTGAACGGAAGCAGTTCCTATAGCTGTTCTGCATCGAAATCATGCATGAAAATCGGGGACGTTCACCCATTTCCGCAAACGACCGGTAACGGCAATGGCTGGTGGAAGCGGCGGAAATTGGCGAACCTCCCCGATTTTCAGATTTTAATCCTCTCACTTGGGCTCGGCACCGGAGCAAACACCGCTCTTTGCAGCCACGTGCCTTAGCCCATCCCATGAAATCTCGCATGGAAGGGGCCGGCCAAGGCCAGACCTGAGATTATTCTTGACAGTTGAATATGGAGGCTATAGTATGTGAATATTCACTCACAATTAGATCACATATATGAGTATAATTGTTGACAATAAAAAGAAAAACACGAAGTTACCATTGGTAATGCGAGCGGCCATTCACTTATTTTCAAAGAATGGAATCGATGGCACCACCGTCAAGGATATCGCCCGGCAGGCCGGTGTGGCCGAAGGAGCCCTCTATCGACACTTCAAGAGCAAAGAGGATCTGGCCTGGAACATCTTTGCCGTCCATCTCAGTCATTTCACTTCCATACTGATGGCGCGGGTCCTGGGCGAGCCGTCGCCGCAGGATCGCGTGCGCGCATTCGTGCGAGAGTCGTTTGCCGCCTTCGAAGCTGACCGGGAGCTGTTCACCTACCTGATCCTGTCCGAACATAAGGAATTCAGTACGTACCCTGCCACATATGCGCATCCGGGTCATGTTGCCCTGAAGATCGTCGAGGACGGCCAGGCAGACGGCGCCATCCGCAAAGGCGACCCGCTTCTCCTGGTGTCTCTCTTCGTCGGCGCGGTCCTTCGCGTCTGTGTGACGCGCATGTACGGTGACCTGGCCGTGGATGTGCGGGAAAGTACCGGTCTGGTTGCCGATGCCGTCTGGGATATGTTACGAACCTCTTAAGATGTGTGTATCCGGGAGGGACTTATGGAATTTTTCCTGTTCCTGTCTCTGATCGCCCTGGCGGCGGTCGGATACAAACACTACAGAATCCTTGAAGAGCAGATTCGCGAGCTCGTGCGCCGGGCCGACTACATCGAGCGCCGGATCGAATCACTATTGGTATGGGCCGCCCCCGCACCGCCGCCTGCAGAATCGCACCGGGGACCGGCCACCGCTCCTGAGACCGCGCGAGGTGACCTGAATGCGGCTGCCATGGGGCAGGCAAAGCCTGCCGGATCTCCTTCCGATATCTGGATTCATCCGGGAGGAATACCGGCGCCGGTTGCGGCCGCGGCGCCGGCACGGGATTATCAACAGCCGCGAAGTGCATTCTCCCCTCCTGCCGCGCCCTGGTCTGCCTGGGAAATCGATTGGGAGAAATTCATGGGGGTCAAGCTCTTCGCCTGGCTGGGTGGATTCGGCCTGTTTCTCGGCATGGCGTTCTTCGTCAAATACTCGATTGATCACAATCTGATCAGTCCTTTGATGAGAGTCGTGATCGGCGCCCTGGTCGGAGTGAGCGCCGTCGCCGGCGGTCTTTTCGTGCGCAAAAGCGGTTACGAAATCACCGCCCAGACGCTCTGCGCTGCCGGGATCGCCATTCTCTATGCTGATATCTATGCGAGCCGCTCCTATTATGGTTTCCTGGACCCCACGGCGGCGTTCATTCTGATGGCCGTGGTCACGCTGGCCTCCTTCCTGTTGGCTGTCGGCCTCAGATCGCGCTACGTCGCCATTCTGGGCTTGATCGGGGGATTCCTGACACCGCCGGTGCTTTCAACCGGTGAAGACCACCCGATCCTCCTGTTCTCCTACATTGCCTTGCTGGACCTGGGGCTGGTGGCAATGGCGCTCCACCGGCGTTGGAGTTTCCTGCTGCCCCTTTCGGCGGGGGCCACGCTCTTGACCGAGGGGGGCTGGACGGCGGCGTTTCTGGCTGCTGGAAACGGCGTTGCCGCGGCGGTTATCTGTCTGGCTTTCTGCCTGCTCTACTTCCTGGGCAGCGAGGCTGCCCGGCGGATGAACGAGGGCCGCTGGAGGTTCCACGTCACCGCTGTTCTGATGCCGTTGCTGTCGGTCGGGTTTGTTTTGAACATGATCCGGTTGCCCGAATTGGGCGCCCGGCCGGCGGTAGTCCTTACCCTGCTGCTGCTGCTCGGGATTCTTTCCGGCTGCCTCGCCGTCCGGCGCGCAGACATGCTATGGCCATACCTGATCATGATTGGGGCGGCTTTCGTGACACTCTGGACCTGGACCGCATCCTCGATCACGCCGGGACTGTTGAATCCCGGCCTGGGCCATGCGCTGGCCTTTGCCCTGTTTCACAGCGGTGTCCTCCTGTTTCTCCTTCGCCTCCGGCCGGAGCAGAAGGTCCTCCGGTGGGGATGTCTGATTCCCATGTTGATGCCGTTCGCGCTTTTTGCCCTGGCATGCGAACTCATCCCGATATCCGATCCATCCCTTCTGTTTGCCTGCATGATGCTGCTGGTGGTCCTCCTGATGATCCTGGCGCGCGCCCGCGGCCTTGACCTGTCGATCCTGGTGGCCCTTCCGGCTACTCTTATGGTCGAGACGGCCTGGTATTTCGGCAACCACCCTCCGGCCACCCTGGCGATGCCGCTTTCCTGGTTTGCGGTCTTCTATGGTCTCTATACGATCTTCCCGTTCGTTGCCGTGGGGAAGCAGCGTGCCCGGCATGCCTGGACCGCTTCCGCTCTGGCAGGCCCGCTCCATTTTTTCCTCATCTTCCATCTAGTTTCCCACGCAGCCATAAACATTTATCCAGGCCTGATTCCGGCTCTGTTCGCCCTTCCATCTCTGGCCGGGCTGGTCCGCCTGGTCAAGACGGTTGGGTCCGATGACCCGCGGCGCAACACGCTGCTCGCCCTGTTCGGCGGAGCCTCCCTTTTCTTCCTTACGCTGATTGTGCCGGTACAGTTTGACCGGGCATGGATCACCGTCGGATTTGCCATCGAGGGGACCGCTTTGCTCTGGCTGTATCGGCGCATTCCCCACCGCGGACTGAAGGGCTGGGCATGGGCGCTGCTGCTTATCGCCTTCGTGCGCCTGGCCTTCAACCCGGCGATTCTCCACTACTACCCGCGGACCGGCGTTCCGCTCCTGAACTGGTACTTCTTCGTCTTCGGGGCCGTGGCCGCCTGTATGTTTCTTGCTGCCCGGCTGCTCCCGATATCGACGCGCTTCCAGCTTATCGAATCGCTGACCGAAAACCAATTGCTGCAGGGAATGGGGACGATCCTCGCCTTCCAGCTGGTCAACATCGAAGTGGCCGACTGGTTCAGCACCGGTCGGACTCTTACCCTCGATTTTTCCGGCAACCTGGCCCGCGACATGACCTACTCACTCGCGTGGGCGGCCTTTGCGACGATTCTGCTTTTGATCGGGATCCGGCAGAATTCAAAGGGGGCGCGCAACGCCAGCCTCGGCCTGCTGCTGATCACAATCTTCAAGGTGTTTCTGTACGACCTGTGGCAACTGAGCCAGCTCTATCGCGTCGGTTCCATCATCGGCCTGGCGCTGGTTTTGATCCTGGTTTCGTTCCTGTATCAACGATACCTGGGCAGGGGCTCCCGGGGGGCGCCTTGAGGCGCGGCTCCTCACGACCGTGCGGCATGGGAGGACGGCGCGAAGCCCATCCAGAGCGGTTCGATGACCATCTTCTTGCCGTCGAGGCGATACCGACAATCGATGCCCTCGCAAATCCCGCTCGATGTGGGGCAGTCTGGATATAGCCGCAAGCACGCGTTTTTGTTCGTTCTTTTCGATGGCGCGGTTCTCCCGGCTGGGCGCACCGTCGCCATTGCCGATAAGGCCTTCGATGGGCACCAACAACCGGCGGCGCAGCAAAGCGCGGCCTGCGCGCCGCCGGGCGACGGCAAACACAAAAGCCTCCACGGAGTCCGGGGGACCGGAGCTCCTCCAACGCTCTACAAGCGCTGCCAGGCGGTCCTGTGCGATCTCTTCAGCCAGCGCAGGGTCACACGCCCGGGGCTACTCTCTGGCGCCCCTTCGGATCACGAACTCCTGCGCGCCTCGACGATCTTGATCTCTTGGATTTGGTCGCCTTCGAGGATCGAGTCCACCACGTCCATGCCGATCACAACCGTCGCAAACCCGCCAGTAATAACATGACCGCAAGTAATGTGACGATGTGCCGTGGGATCATGTGGATCTCCATCGCAGCAACCACTGTAAGGGCACATGCCCCACGCAGGCATCACGGCAAAAGGTGCGGCGGCCCTTCGGCACTTCGACGCCACACCGCCGGCAGATGCCTCTGCCGTTCGGACCTCGCTGCAGGGTGGGCAGGACCCACCCGCCCGGCGTTTTTCGGCTAGTGCTCATAGAGTATAAAACATGGTAGGCTGGCACGTTCGGCCCGTGAGTGTCAAGTGTGCGCCGAAACAACCGGCGGAACAATACTCGGTGTGTGACCGCAATGCTGGCAGTCACTATGTTTCCTGCCGCGAGACGGATTGCGTGATATTTTCTGGATCGAAGAGGGCGTGATCCACCGGCTATGCTCTCTGAGCAAATAGCGCCGCCGGGCCCGGGCCCGCGAGCTACCAAGGAGGTTTTCATGAAAGTCTGGATGGCGAAAGGCGCAATTGTTTTACTGGTGCTTGCCTGTGGTGCAACCGCGCTGGCGGCTGGACCGCTTCTGTTCGATAAAGCCGAATATGCCGCCCGGCGGGCCAGGTTGATAGAGAAGATCCCCGATGGGGTGGCGATACTCCTTGGGGCGACCCCCGCCACCGGCTACGGCGAATTCGTCCAGAACAACGATCTGATGTATTTTGCGGGCGTGGAAATTCCCAACGCCGCCCTGATCATCGACGGCCGTTCAAAGACAAGCACGCTCTTTTTCACCATCACCGACAGCGGCGCGCGCAACGAGGGGATCAGCCTGGACCTGGTCCGCAACGCGGCGGCCGTCACCGGCATTGAGCGCGTCTCTCCCATCGACCAATTCACGCCGACCTTGTCCCGGCTGGCCGGTTCCGGCGCGGTCCTCTTCACGTCTTTCAAACCGGAGGAGCTGGCCCGCGAATGTTCGGCCGAAAAGTTCGGCATCGTGCAGAATGCCATGACTCTCAACCTGTGGGACGGCCGCCTCACGCGCGAGTTGCAGTTCGTCACCAACCTCCGCGAGCGTTTCCCCCAAGCCGTGGTCAGGGATGCGGCTCCATTCATTTGGGAGCTGCGTTCGATCAAGTCGCCGGCCGAAATCGAGCAGCTGCGCAAGGTCGGCCGGCTTGGTGTGGAGGCTCACAAGGCGATGATGCGGGCCACCCGGGTCGGCGCCCCCGAATACGAGATGTCGGCCGCCTTTGAATATGCGTCCAAGAAGGCCGGGGCGCGCGATCTTGCCTACAACGTCATCATCAGTTCGGCCGAGAACCACCCGTATCTTCACTATTACCGCCACGATCGCATCTTCAAGGCCGGCGATTTCATCGTTGTCGATGCCGGACCGGTTCTTGACTACTACGTCACCGACATCTCGGCATCCTACCCCGCCGACGGGAAGTTTACCCCCCGCCAGAGAGAGATCTACGAGGCCGCCCTGGCGATCCAGGAGGCCTGCAGGCAGGTGTATCGACCCGGCATCGAAGCCAGGGATGTCCAGCCCCAAGTCTTCGAGATCCTGAAAAAGCGGGGATTCGACATTGCCAAAGACCTGTTCAAGATCCGGACAATGCAGACGGGCATCAGCCACAATGTCGGGATGGCGGTCCACGATGTCAGCGCCGGGCCACGCGGTCCGCTCCGGCCGGGCATGGTGTTTGCGTGCGACATCTACGCCGTATTCCCCGGAGAAGATCTGGGTGTTCGTGTTGAAGACACGGTCGTCATCACCGAGACGGGTTGCGAGAATCTCACGCCGGGATTGCCCCGGACGGTCGCAGAGATCGAGGCATTCATGAAGAAGTAGAATTCTCGGGAGCGTGGCGATTTCACTTCCACTGCAAGTGCGTCAACCAGGCGATGATTCCATTTAGTCCAAACACAATTTCCCGGGGGATGGGATCGACCAATTATCGCGGCATCAAATTGTTATCGTCGTCAGTCCCCTTATCTTCTTCGACGGGCGAGGTTCTGCTCAGGATTGGCTCTGTCCTGGTTGAATGTACGTTTCGGCGCGCACCAGCGCGATGACAAACAGGAACAGCAGTTGGACGTCCCTAAGGAAGCTGAGGACAACTTTGTGGGGGCGTATCAAAAGGATTCGGCCCTGCCGCCAGCTTCGCCAGGTTTTGTTCCAGAATTTCTGCAGATCCGCTCGTGAGTATGTAACCCTCATTGCGAGGCCGAGATTGAAGTCTCGGAACGCCAGCGTCAGTCGAGAGGGGACACGCAGTTTCGGAAAATGAATTCGCGCCCGGATGTGGGCAATCTGCAACTCCGCGGATCGGAGGCTGCGGTTTGCTTCTTCCCGCCCCCGTTTCAGCTCCGCCATGAGACGCAGTTCTCCAGCACTGCGGGGGCGCGTCTGCAGCCAGAGTTCTTCCATTTCGAGCAGAAGCGAGGTCCAGTCCCGGGCCAGGCTGCGCAACTCACGGAACCGGCGCAGGCAGTGCCGGAGGCGGGATTCCACGGCGTATCCGGGACGTCGGTCCCCGCGCTCCTTCAGGCGAAAGAAGCCGTGGATCATCGGATGTCCACGTTCAATCAGGGCCGAATTCTTATACCATATGAAATTCCTGAAGATGTCCCAGTAATTTTCCGGATGGGCATGGCTCAGTATCTCGCGCATGTAATCGAAGGTGTAAAAGTTTTTCCAGGCCTCCCTGTAGGCCAGGTACCACTCTCCAGGTTCGAAGTTGGGGTGCCGCATGGTTTCGTGGGCCGCGTCGTATTTGTTGAGATCCGGGTCCATATACTCACCGTTGCGGACCATGTGCATGTGATCTCGGGATCCTGGAAGGGGCATAAGCATGAAAAAGGACGCCTGCTCCGCCCGAAGCTCCCGCTGCAGGCGCTCGACATCTTCCTGGATTGATTGCGGCGTATCGAATGGAAAACCAATGATGTAGGCGACATGCGTCGCGATCTTCGCGCCGTGCCAGGTCGAAACCATTTCTTCATAGTCCTGAACGTGGTTTTGCGCCTTGCCCGCGGCCGCAAGATTCTTCGGATTAATGCTCTCCATACCGATGAATACCTGAATGCAGCCTGCCCGACCGGCCAGATTCACAAAGTCTTGAATCTTGTAGGCCTGGGTGTCCACCTGGCAAGAGAATCGGATTCGGATGCGCTCTTCGGTCCGCAAGCGGATCAACATCTCGAATATCTCTCGCCATAAGGCATTGCGCGCAAAGTTGTCGTCAGTAAAGAAATAAAAATCGATGCGGTGATGATGGTAATTCCGACGTATGGCCTCTGCCAGCATCTCCACCGAGCGAAAGCGCATTTTCCGTCCCTGTACGCTGATGACGGTGCAGAAGCTGCAGTTGAATGGACAACCCCGCCCGCAATCGATCGTGCCCTCATTTGCCAGGATGAAGCGCTTGAAGTATTTGCGATGGATCCTCGGGACTGGCTTGCTGTAAAGGTCAGGCTTGTTTTCCAGGAAATCGTAGATCGGCCGCAAACGGTCGTGCAGGGCGTCCTGCAGAATCTCCCCCCAGGTTTCCTCCACTTCTCCCTTCACAACCGAGACCCCGAGATCGATCAACTCCTGGATCTCCGCCGTGACCTCCCCGGAAAGCGAGAGCGAGCCGCTGACATGAAACCCGCCAATGAGGACCTGCAGGCCGCCCTCCCGGAAACGCCGGGCAAGATCGGCAGCACGAGGGAACTGATTGGATTGAACTCCCACAAGTGCAACAAGAGTGTGATGCGCAGGGGGGTGATGAGAGCGGATGATTCGATCCACCGGAATCTTCTGGACCGCGTCGTCAAGGACGGTTGCCTCGATCCTGATGTTCTCGCCGAGGGATTTGCGGCTCTCGAGGTCCTCAGTCAGGCTGTAGAGGCAGGCCAGGGTGTTGCTTGGGAGGATGCCGCGAAAGTGGCGAATGACATACCCCTCATCGTCGTACTTGGAGGGCTTGATGAGCACGACTTTCAGCCGCACCTTGGCGCGCTTCAAACAATCTCGGATCACGGTTTCTCCCGGCTTCGGCAACTCGTGTACCACAAACCCGCAATTACGACTCGTCGGGTGATTCTGCCCGTTATGCTAGTCTCGGCCGCGTGCGGCTGCAACCTGCCCCGCAGGCCTTTTACACACAATTTACAAAATCTGCGAACGGGTTTACGCGGTCCCTGCAGGGTTACCCGCTTACACCTTCGATTGGGTTGGAATCTCAAACGAGACCACAGCGATGAGTGCATTGTCAGCCTGCTGTTAAGGCAATGTCAATGCCCAAAAGGATAAAGGAATTTGTTTACCGCTCCACCCCTTTCCGGGCGTAGAATCCTGCCAGAGCCCCTCACAGCTCTGATTTCGAGAGGGGGGGAAGGCAGCATACAGACCTGGGGAATCCAGGTATGCACCTTCAGAGGACCCGGGAGGAGGGCAGACGAGCGGGCGCCTTGGCGTGGACCTCGATCGGAAACGCGGCTCGTCTTTCCCCTCCGCGGTTCGAATAATGCCGGGGCCTTTCAGAGGATTTCGATTTGTTCAATGAATTGGCACAATTTCTGCCGGCCGAAGGCCTCAAAATCCTCCTGGTACTGTTCCTCTCATTCCTGATCGGCATCGAGAGGGAGGAGCACAAATCCCACAAGGCGCACTACGCATTCGGCGGTGTCCGGACATTTCCCATCATCGGACTGCTGGGCTATGGCTTGGCTCTGCTTTCTGGTGATCAGCAGTGGCCGCTTGCGGCGGGCCTCGCCGTGGTGGGCAGCTTCCTCATTATCTCCTATAGCCACAAGCTCGCCGGCGCAGAGACCGCCGGGCTGACCACGGAGTTAATGGGGCTCACCATCTATGTCGTGGGCGCCCTGATTTACCGGGAGTACTTCTGGATCGCATCGACGCTGGTCGTGATCAGCATGTTCCTCCTGGAGCTCAAGGTGGCGCTCGAAACCCTGGCCGAGCGGATACCATCAGAGGAGATCTTTACCTTTACGAAGTTCCTGCTCCTCACCGCGATTGTTTTGCCTGCGGTGCCCAATGCCGAATTCACGATCTTCAAGCTGAATCCCTTCAAAACCTGGCTCGTGGTGGCTGCGGTCAGCACGGTCTCTTACTCCAGTTATGTCCTCCAAAAGGCCACGAAGCAAAAAGGTGGTATCCTGGTCGCGGCGATCCTTGGTGGAGCCTACTCTTCCACAGTCATGACGGTGGTCCTGGCCAAGCGCGCCACTGCCGAGAACCGTCCCCATCTGTTTTCCGGGTGCATACTGGTCGCCTCGGGCGTCATGTATCTGCGCCTCGCCATTTTGGTGGGCCTCTTCAATCGGGTGCTCGCCTCGAGGTTGCTGCCGGCGTTCCTGTATTTGGCGGCCTTCGCCCTGTTGGGTGGGTGGCTCTGGTCTCGCCTTCCGGACACGGCAGGCAGCGATGTGAAGCGGCAATACCAGGCCAAGAATCCTCTCGAAATCCGGACCGCGCTCCTGTTCGCAATTATTTTCCTGGCCGCCTCCATTATCACCCACCTCGCGGTAGCTTACTTCGGGCGAATCGGCGTTTACACTCTGGCGGCTCTGATGGGCCTGACCGATGTGGATCCTTTCATCCTCAGTATGACGGCGTCCGCGGGAACCTCCGGGCCCCTTGTAATGGCCTCCGCAAGCATTCTTATCGCCGCCGCCAGCAACAACGTGATCAAGGGGATTTACGCCTTCTCCTTTGCCGACCGGCCCACAGGGCGCCAGAGCCTCGTCGCACTTATCCTCCTGGCCGTCATGGGTCTCGTGCCGCTTTTCTTCCTGGCCTGACCTGGCCGGCACTTCTCGCCAACTCTCAGCTGCGGCGGCGGATCCGGGCATGTCTCGTAATTTACCCGCGGGATGTTTCATTCCGTGGGAGAGAGATCCCTTTTCCACACACTTCGCAACGCGCCGAGCGCTATTGGCAAGGCGCCGGCCAAGAGGAATACCATATCCCCCACCATGCGCAGCCATTCCAGCTTATGGTAGGTGCCGCTCATCAGGAAGGTCAGGCGGCGTGCGTGCCAGTAACCATTGGCGATGGAATCCCAGAGCTGGATTACTCCGCCGGGGAACAGATCCAGGATGATCATGAGCGCGAGGCCCACATTAAGACCCCAGAAGCCCACCCGGATGAACTTCTCCGTCCCCTTCCAAGTGGCGTCGGATTGCATGGCCCTCAAGCAGAAGACCAGGACCGCCAGGGCCAACATCCCAAAGACGCCAAATAGTGCGGCGTGGCCGTGATTGGGGGTGAGCGTCGTGCCCACCTCGAAGTAGGACACGATCGGCAGGTTGATCAGGAAACCGAGGATGCCTGCGCCGACGAAGTTCCATACACCCACAGCCATGAGGAAATAAATGGCCCACTTCTGGCCCCAGGCGAGATCGTGGCCGCACGTGGAACACTGCGCCTTCCTCAGCTTGATGAAGTCCCAGGCGTCCAGCGTCAGAAGCGTGAGAGGCACAACCTCCATGGCGGAGAAGCATGCCGCCAGGCCCATGTTGAGCGTTCCCTGTCCCGTGAAATACCAATGGTGTCCCGTGCCGATGATCCCGCCGCTGAGGTACAGGATCGCGTCCAGGTAAATCAGGCGCGTTGCGGTCTTGGTGCTGACCACACCCATCTGGTGGAACATGATGGCCACCAGCACCGTCGCGAAGAGTTCGAAGAATCCTTCCACCCAAAGGTGAATGATCCAGAAGCGCCAGTTGTCGATAACCGCGAAGTTGGTGTGGGGGCCGTAGAAAAGGGCGGGCAGGTAGAAGACAGGGATCGCCACGGCCGCGTACAGAAAGAGTGAGGACAGTGCACGCATGCCGGGGCTCTTGATGGCAGGCTTCAGCGCCCGAAACATCAGAAACAGCCAGAAGAGGAGCCCGACCGCCAGCAGGAACTGCCAGAACCGCCCGAGGTCCAGGTACTCGGAACCCTGGTGGCCGAACCAGAACCAGAGCTGTCCCAGCTTGTCGTTGATGCCGAGGGACTCGCCGACAAGGCTGCCGACGACGACCACCACCAGCGCCCCGAGGAGTGCGTAAACGCCGGTCATCTGGCCCCTGGGATCCCCGCCGCCAACCCACGCAGCCAGGAAAAGGCCGCCGCCCACCCAGGCCGTCGCGATCCAGAAGATAGCGAGTTGGAGGTGCCAGGTGCGCGCCAGGGTGTAGGGCAGCACGCGGGCTATGTCGAATCCGTAAAAGGCGCCCGGCTCCACACGGTAGTGGGCGAGCACGCCTCCCAGGAATGCCTGCGCCAGGAACAAGAGCGCCACGATGCCGAAAAACGCCCCGGTAGCCCACTGACTGGGCGTGAGCTTCAGAGCGGGGGGCGCAGAGTGCATGATATGGATGCCGCCGCCCTCGCCCTTCCAACCCAGGTAGTCGAACTTGCCGACGACGAAGAGGATCAAACCAAGCCCTGACAGGAGGGTGATGAGACTCAAGGCGCTCCAGACATAGGTTTCGGTGGAAGGACGGTTTCCCGCGATGGGCTCGTAGGGCCAGTTGTTGGTGTACGAATAATTCTTCCCCGGGCGATTCGCCGTCGTGGCCCAGGCTGCCCAGGCGAAGTAAGCGGTCAGAGCTTTGATCTCCGCGGGATTCTGAATATAGTTGGTCCGGCAGCCCGGGAGCGGCATCCTTCCTGCTGAAGTACTCGCTCCATTCGGAGAGCTGGGTGCGATAGGCATCCACCTCGCCTGACGAGAGCCGGAGCGTTCGCGAGGCTGCATCGTACCGGTTTTCCTTGAGCACCTGTTACCGTCCGCGCTGATGCGACGCTCTGCTCGTCCGGCGAGAGCTGCGCAAACGGCTTGCCGTACTTCTCGATTGCCATCCCGTCCCGGGTTACCTCGCTGAGTCTGTGCAGATACTCCGCGCTGTAATCAGGACCCAGATAAGCCCCGTGGCCCCACAGGCTCCCGTGCTCCATAAGACCATACTTGAGGAAGACCTCCTGGCCTTTTTGAATGTCGGCTCCTGTAAAAACCACGGTTCCCGTTACATCTGTAACCCTCTCGGGGATGGGCGGAGCGTTTGTGTAGGTCAGGACCGTAACCAAGGACAGAACCGAAAAACCAACAATCATCACCAGGATCGCCGCGTGTTTCCACCACGGAGAGAGACTCGAAACGTCCGTAGAAGTGTCGATCATGATATGTCCCCTTCAATGCCCATCAGGATTTCCAGCGTTCCCGTCCTTCGCTCTTGTCCAAAACTGAATTTTAGAAAATCGTGAATTGATGACGTTATCTGATTAGGAAAGGTGATGTGCCCGGCCGAGCCCGACCTGGCAAAATTGTTTTTTGGCAAGAAATCTCTTGATCAAGGAAGCTCGGCCGTACAGAGATTTTCTAGCATCTTCTCTCCGCCGCTGCAACTGTTCCCTTGCATTATGTTTGAGCAGGCAGTGAATAAATACCGGTCCGGCTACTCCGCCAGGGGCCTTGCGAACTGGGTGCCGTTCGTCGCCATGCACTTTAATCTGGTGAGAAAAGCGGGCTAGCACGGGGGCTGCTGGACAATGACAATCGGGGCACGGCCAATACCTTCAGCGGACCCACGAGATAGGTATTCGCATGGCGCTCGGTGCACAACGGCATGATGTGCTCATGCTGGTTGCAGGACGGGGGATTCGGATGGCTTTGACCGGCGTGGCCTTCGGTTTGGCGGGCGCCCTCGTCCTGACGCGGTGGATGTCGGGTCTGTTATTTGGTGTGGGGCCGATGGACCTGGCGACGTTCGCCGCCGTCTCTCTGATCCTCACCGGAGTAGCACTCCTGGCCTGTTACATCCCGGCGCGACGTGCCTCTCGCCTCGATCCCATCAGCGCGGTGCGCTACGAATAATTTTGGTCCTGGATGATCCTTGATTGTCTATACTTGATAGACTAATATGTCTATTAACTATAGCCGAATGGGGGATACCATGGGCATCAACGAAAAACTGCTGGAAAAGGCGCGTGCCGCCGGGGCCAGGCTCGCCGACCGGGAACGCGAGGTTCAACTGGCGCGCACGGAGTACCACGCGATCGTCCGCCGCCTGCATTTGGGTGGAGGCTCCTTACGGGAGATCGCCCGGGCGCTCGAGTTGAGCCATCAGCGCGTGCAGCAGATGGTCGACGGTGCCGGCGGCAGCTGGTGGCAGCGGGTATGGCGATCGCGCAACATAAAGCACGACTTGATCTGCACCTTCTGCGCGCGCCCGCAAACCCAGGTCGCCAGACTGATCGCCGGACCGAAGATCTACATCTGCGATGCGTGTGTGGCCATTGCAGAAAAGGGGATGACCGGCGGTTCCGTTTCCACGAGTCACACCTCTCTCTCGGTTGCCGGGGAGGGTGCGAGAGCCCGGTGCTCCTTCTGTGGCAAACGCAGGGCGGCCGACCGACCCCTGCTTGCGGGACCGGCGGGGAATATCTGCGGCGAGTGTCTGCATGTCTGTCGACAAATCCTGATAGACAGCGCGGCGTAAGAGGTCCGCTCCGGGCAGAACCCGTGCTGATGACTGCTGCCGGGATAAAATAAAGCCTCCAGGCGGGTGAAACTCTTCAGTCCATAATTGATCTTAAGTTAAACAGGGCGAAAAGCGCCGCCCATGAGTGCGGGTGCTCGTGGGAACTCTAAAGAAGCTAAAGAATGAGGAGGCTTGTATGAGAACAGCTGCCGTGCCGGCGGTGGTTCTGGCATTGGCGTTTTCCTGGGTTAGCATCGCGCAAGTGAATCCCAGGATGGTAGTTGCCAACATCGATTTCGACTTTCACCTCGGCAAGGAAGTCCTGCCTGCCGGGACCTACAACTTCAACCTTGGGGACAAAGCGGGGATAATGACGGTAACCAACGCGAAGAGCGGCAAGAGTTACATGGCCAGCATACTCACGCGCATCAGCCAGGCCCCGGGGGATATCGACAGAGTGGTTTTTGATAAGATGGGAGATCAGTATTACCTCTCTGAACTCCACTCGCCGGGGACAGACGGGTTCCACTTCACCGGCGCACCCGGCCCACACAGCCATGTGAGCCTGAAGGCCGGCAAATAGCGGTTGATGATATTCAGCGGACGCCAGTGGGCGGGGCCCGCCGAGCTAAGGGCTTGTCAAGGAATAACGTTTACACTGACAGGACCTAAGCGGGCCTCGCCGCAAGCCCACTGTATCCAACGGGTAGGAGACCGAGACATATCGCCTCTATCCCCTTCAGAAGGGAATTGGACAGGATTTCAGGCCGGTCCGGAATTGTGGGGTAGGAAAACACACGCCCCATACTCAAGCAGAGAACCTGAGCGCAGGCGCCAAAACAGCGGCATATCGGCGATGATCCAATGCCGGCATGGCCCGCTCCCATTCAAAATTGAGGGGAACCCCCTGCCGATCGGAGTGTCTAATAGGATCAACGAGAATCCGTTCACGACCCAGGAGGTATCGTATGTCGGCAAAATGGGCGGCCGTCGTTTTTGCATTCGTCTTTTATACCGGCGCGGGCCTGGGGGATGTGCCCCGGCTTACGATCTACAACCAGAGGTTTGCTGTCGTGCGTCAGATGATTCCGCTGCAGCTGCGGCAAGGTGTCACCAGCGTCCGCCTCACGGACGTCACAGCTCATCTGGAACCCGATTCCGTGATCCTTCGGGATCCGTCCGGCAAACGTCCGATTCAGATTCTGGAGCAGAACTACCGGGCGGATCCCGTATCCCAGGAACTTCTGCTGTCTCTGTTCGAGGGCAAGACCATCGAGTTTCTGGTGCAGCGGCCGGACCTGACGAATACAACGGTTTCGGGGAAAATCGTCCGCAGCGGATATGTTCCTCATCTGTCGGCTTCCCAATCGTTCGGCCAGCAATACAGCACGGCGCAAGCCGCAATGGTGCGCGGGGGATCGGGGCAGCCGATCATCGAGGTCGATGGGAAGCTCCGCTTCAGTCTGCCGGGAATCCCTCTCTTTCCTTCGCTGGCGGATGACACGATCCTCAAGCCGACGCTCGAATGGCAACTATCCTCCAATCAGGCAGGACCGCTCGAGGCCGAAATGAGCTACGTCACCGGGGGCATGACGTGGCAGGCGGATTACAACATCGTTGCGCCCGAACAGGGAGACCTGCTGGACATGGTCGGCTGGGTTACCATCGAAAACCAAAGCGGCAAGACATTTGAAAATGCACAAATCAAGCTGATGGCCGGCGATATCAACAAGCTCCAGGCCTCGGCGAGCCTGGATACGCCTCTGAGAGTGGGCGGCGCCCTCGGAGGCATCCCGGGAGGCCTTCCACCCGTCACGGAGAGGACCTTTGATGATTACCATCTCTATGATCTCACCCGACCCGTGACTCTCCACGACCGGGAGACCAAACAGGTCGAGTTCATCCGCACCGGGGGAGTGACCTCCGAGAGGATCTATGTTTATGACGGAGTCAAGATCGAACAGGACCGATACCGCGGCTATAATGTCATGAGCATCCGGCAGGACCAGGAGTATGGTGTGCAGTCGAATCCCCAGGTGTGGGTGATGCGGGAGTTCATCAACTCCGGCGCCAATCACCTGGGTATGCCCCTGCCCCAGGGGCGGGCTCGTTTCTATCGGAGGGACAAGGATGGCAGGCTGGAATTTACGGGTGAGAATAACATTCGGCATACTCCCCGCGACGAGACCATCCGGATATTCACCGGGAGCGCCTTCGATCTCGTCGGGGAGCGGCGGCGCACCGATTATCGAATCGACATGGCTCGCCGCACGCTGGATGAGTCTTTTGAAATCAAAGTCAGAAATCGCAAAGTGGAGTCAGTCGCAGTGCGGGTCGTGGAGCATCTGTATCGGGGCAGCTCGTGGAACATCGGCTCTCAATCCAGTCCTTCCTCAAAAAATGACAGCCAGACCATTGAATTCAGAATTGACGTGAGGCCGGGACAGGAGCAAATCGTGACCTACTCGGTCCACTACACCTGGTGAGCGTTTTTCTTTCAGATGTGGGTTGCGGCACCGGGCGCCATGCTGTTGAACTTGCCTGCAAAGGTGTTGCAGTCACGGGAATCGATCTTTTCTCCTTAAAGAGATCCCTTGGAGCCCACCCGCAGACGTTAGTGTAATTACCCCCACGAGTACTAAGGGTTCGCGCAGAAATAACTTCGCATTCTGGCGCGAGCACCGTCGCACCTGCGGTGCTCCTGGGGCGGGCAGATGCAAGGCGCCGCGACGCAGGCGATGTGGTGACATCGTCGAGGAGCGGCAACGCCGCAGATGCCCGTCCGCCGCCGCGCCCCTCAGGGCTGCCGGCTCTCCAGCTTGCTGTATTCCTATGCTGCTTCTGCGCCCTGTCTGCAAGCTGGAGAGCCGGCAGCAGAATGTGAAGTTATTTTTGCGCGAGCCCTAAGGACCGCTCTGGGATGAGGGATGGTGCAGGGGCGAGCCTGACGCTCACCCCTGCACCAGGGTATTGTGACTGCGGATTCAAGTGCGGGATGATCGGGCGGTTACTTTTCAATCTTCTGGGTTTTGGTGTTCTGCGCCTCCTTCTGAGCCTTGGCGTTCATCTCCGCCCATTTCTGCTTGGCCTCGGTGACCATCTTTTTGATTTCGTCCGCCGACGCGCCATTCGCTTTCATTTCCTGGGCTTTCTGGTTGACCTTCTCCATGAAGGTCGTTTCATCCGGAGGGCTCGAGAGCGGACGGTTGTTCATGGCGGCCGCTTTCTTCTTGAAGTCGGCGATGACGGTGTCGATTTCCTCCTGAGAAGCGCCCGAAGCCTTCATCTGGGCAACCTTCTGGTTCAGTTTTTCCTTCATCATTTTGGCATCCGGGGTGCTTTTGGGCTGGCCCGCATTCATGGCTGCCACCTTATTCTTGAACTCGACGGTGAAAGCATCGATCTCCGCCTGAGACGCACCGGAGGCCCGCATATCGGCGATCTTCTTATCCAATTTCTCCTGCAGCATCTTGGCATCCGGCTTGTCCTGCGCGGATGCACATGGAATGAGAAAAGCGAGAAACAGCACGGAAGTCAAAAGCACTAGTTTCTTCATGGTATTCTCCTGCTCCAACGCCGGCGGCGCCCGGGCACACTTCGACTGTTCGCCCGCAACGCGGTCGTCGGCCGTTGAAGCTGTTGATGTTTTTATTTTCGCCGCCGTCCGGGGATTGCTGATCCGGGCGGTTGCTTACCTGTGACTGCAATGACGACGCTTCAGCACCCGGCACGGGAAACACTCATTGTGCGGAGATTCATGCAAACCGCCGCAGCAACGACTCCCGACCACCCACTCAGGAAAGAAAGCCTCCTCTCCTATCTAACCACCTTCGAATTCCCCAGCCTCTGCAGCTCGATCTGCCTGTTTTTCTCTTCCTGCTTCTTTATCTCGTTCTGCAGACTGGCTAATTTGACTTTGGACTCGGCCACAAACTGATCCAGCTGCTCCTGGGGCAACCCCTGGGCCTTCATATCCTTGAGTTTGCTGCTGATCTTCTGCTTGACCGTTTCCAGGTCTGGCAGCTTCGATGCCTGTGAATTGCCTTCAATTGACTTGAGCCGCAAGGGGACGGGCTGCGCCTGGAACGAATCCGGCTTCCTGGTAAGCGCGCCCGCATCCGGGGCATCCCAGATGTGCAGCGCCGATACCGGCAAGATCAGGCCCAGCGTAAGGACCAGGAATACCAGGGAACCGCCGATACGCAGCGGCGTGCGGCTGCGCGTCGGTTTCAGGATCTCCATCAACCTGCTCCTGAGCTCCGTGCGGCGGCCGAGCGCGGTCAGGGCGAAGTCGAGGCGGCCGCGCCGCACTTTGGCGAGTTCCAGAAGATTGCGGGCATATTCGGAGGGTTTGGTCCCGGTCCCGAGCACCAGGTGATCACAGGCGATTTCCTGCTCCATGATGATCCGCCCGAGTCCATACCACGCCAGCGGATTGATCCAGTGGATGCAGCAGCTGACCTGGGCGACGAGGCGGCCGAGGATGTCCTTTCTCTTGATATGAGCCAGTTCGTGGACCAGAACCGATGTCAAAACCGGCCGTGGCCACAGAGAGGTCGCTTGCGGCAGCACAATCACGGGACGAAGATACCCGGTGGAAAAAGGGATGGAGATCAAATCGCTGGCCAGAAGCTCGACACGAGCGCGGATTGCAAGCGCAGCCTGCAGGCGGCAAAGCTCGCCGATGGTCTGCGGATCGGCAATCCTGGTTGCGGCCTTGCGCAGACGGTGCGCATACGCTCGTCCCACGAGCTGCCAGGCGAACACCAGCAGCGCGCCGGCAGCATAAATGCCGACCAGAATCTGCGCTGAGCTCCATCCGAATCGGGGCTCGCTTGCGGCGGCGGCCGATTCCAGCCCTCCTGCCGGAGCGGCCGTCAGCGTACTGAGATGGAATAGGGGTGCATTGAGGCTCGGAACGAAGAATGATATCGCCGGCAGCAAAACACAACCGGCCAGCCCGGCCAGCCATACCCAGTGCCGCAGCGACGCATGGGCGCGCCGCAGCAACAGATCCGCCAGGAAGGCAAATCCCATAATCAAAAAGCCCTTTGCCAGCCAGTCCAGCAGGGAAGCGAGGATGAGGGGGGTCGTGTCCGGCATCAGCGTCCCTCCTTTTTGGCATCTTCGATCAAGGTGCCAATGTCCCGCAGCTCCCGCTCCGTCAGGTCATCGCCTGAGGACTCAAGCAGGGCCGCAATTGCCTGGGATACGGATCCTCGAAAATGGGTCTGGATGACATGGTCGAGCGCGGATCTCCGCGCCTGATCCGCGGGCAGCGTCGGATGATAGACGTGGCGGACCCCATCCGCTTCATGCCGCAACCACCCCTTTTCCTCCAGAATCCGGATCAACCTGCGGATGGCATCTTTGGTCGGGGGGTCCGGGAGGCTGTCCACAATCTCGGTCGCGGTCGCCTTGCCGCGGCGGTAGATCGCATCCATGATCTGGCGCTCGCGCCGGCTCAATCGACTTGCGACCGCCTCGTTTTTCGTCTTCCTCCTCATTTTGTCCCTCCTCCATGTGAGGGGAGTTTTCATGATCTGGTAAAAAATTACCACATGGGTTTTGCCCCGTCAAGAGAGAAATGGTAAAAAATTACCATATTGGCGCACACTCATGGGGATGCTCCTTTCCCAGTGATAAAGACATACGAATGATTCCAGGTTCGGGTTCCCTGTGGACCGGCCTCAATGAAACCCTTTCAAAATTGCTATTTCGGGGCAAGTTCGGTTGCGGAACCACCCCCGTTTCATGATACATAATAAGAATGGTCGACCGTTTGCGGTTCCGTGCCGCCGGCGCACGGTGGTTGGATGCTTTGCGCATGTCCGCCGGCACCTTGTTTCAGGACATCCGGTATGCCATTCGGGGTTTCGGCCGGAACCCGGGATTTACCGCCGCGGCGCTCCTGTCCCTGGCGATCGGCATTGGCGCCAACACCTCCATATTCAGCGTGATCGACGCGCTGTTGCTCAATCCGCTCCCCTACCGGGACGCTGATCGGCTCACGATCCTCTGGAACCGCTCGCCGGGCCTGAACATTGCGGAGGACTGGTTTTCGACCGCGCAGTATTTTCGACATCAAGAACGGCCACAAAGGCTTCGAGCAGCTGGCGATCGCCATCGGTGGCAACATCAACCTGACGGGAGGCGGAGAGCCCGAGCGCATCGGATACATCCGGGTCTCATCCAATCTCCTCCCGATGCTTGGAGAAGATGCCGTGTCCGGTCGTATTTTCGTGTCGGAGGAGGATGCACCGGGCCGTCCGGCCACGGTCGTGCTGAGTTATGGCATGTGGGCCCGCCGCTTTGGCTCGGACCCGGGAATCATTGGCAGGGCGATCACGCTGAACGGCCAGCCGTTCCAGGTGATCGGCATCATGCGGAAATCCTTCTCCCTGCCGCGGGAGGTTCTGCCGACCCTGGGCGGCGCCGAGCAGGCGGATGTCCTGCTGCCGCTGCCCCTGCTGTCCACGGCGTCTCAGATCCGGACGCGCGAAGACTACAACGTCATGGGCAAGCTCAGGCCGGGCGTTACAGTCAGGCAAGCCCAGGCCGAGATGGATGCCATCACGGCGCGGCTGCGCCGCGATTATCCGGACCTGTATCCGCCGAACGGCGGCCTGACCTTCAGCATCGTGCCGCTGCTGGAACAGGTGGTGGGCGACGTACGCCTGCCGCTCCACATCCTGCTGGGAGCGGTCGGATGCGTTCTCCTGGTGGCCTGCGCCAATATCGCCAATCTGCTCCTGGCGCGCGCGGTGGCCCGCAAGAAGGAGATTGCCGTGCGTGCCGCCTTCGGCGCCAGCCGCCGGCGCATCATCCGTCAATTGCTTACGGAGAGCCTGGTGCTGGCCCTCGGCGGAGGCGCCCTGGGCATCCTCCTGGCGGGCTGGAGTGTGGACTGGATCCATGCCTTGGGCCCCAAAAGCGTGCCGCGCATTCAGGACATCGGCATTGATGGGAGGGTGCTTTCGTATACGCTCCTGATTTCCCTGGTCACGGGGATTCTATTCGGCCTGATACCGGCTCTGCGGGTGACCCGCATCGATTTGAGCTCGACCCTGAATGAGGCGGGCCGTGGTGCGGCCGGGGGCAGCGCCCTGTGGGGTCGCGGTCACAACGTGCGCAGGATGCTCGTCATCGCGGAGTTGGCGCTCTCGGTGGTGTTGCTTATCAGCGCCGGATTGCTGATCCGCAGTTTTGCCAACCTGCAGAATGTCCACCCGGGTTTTAATGCGCGGAATCTGCTGACATTTGGCATGACGTTGAGCGGCCGGAAGTACGGCGATGTGCAGGTGACCCTGGCAACCTATCGGCGGCTGTGGGAGCGTCTCGAACAGCTCCCCGGCGTGACCGCCGCCGGCGGCACCTCGGCATTGCCGCTGACCCAGACGTTCGCCTGGACGCCGATCACGATCGAGGGACGCGCGCCCTTGGCCGGCGAGAAGTTCATCAATGCGGATGAGCGCGTAATCGCAGGCGACTATTTTCAGGCCATGGAAATCCCGCTGCTCCAGGGGCGTTTCTTCCAGGAACAGGACACCGCCGCCCATCCCAGGGTCGCCATTATCGACGAGAGCATGGCGCGGCAATACTGGCCAAACCAGGATCCCATCGGCAAGCGCTTCCACCTGGTGCAGTCCGACATTCCCTGGCACACGATTGTCGGCGTCGTGGGCCGGGTGAAACATGACACCCTCGATTCCGATCCGCGCATCGTTTTTTATCTGCCGCACGCCCAGTTGCCCACCAGGACCATGAATATAGTTTTGAAAAGCCTTCCGGATCCGGGCACTCTCTCTGGCGCCATCCGGCAGGAGGTCCGGGAACTCGATCCCGATCTCCCGCTCTACAACATCCGCACCATGGCGGAGTTTGTCGACCAGTCTCTGGCACGGCGGCGCTTTTCGGTCCTGCTCCTGGGCATTTTTGCCGGCCTCGCGCTGGTGCTGGCAGCCACCGGGATTTACGGGGTAGTGGCGTATCTGGTAACCCAGGGGACGAGGGAGATCGGCATCCGCATTGCGCTGGGGGCCTCCCGGAGAGGCATCCTCGGTTTCATTGTTCGTCAGGGACTGATCCTTGCGGTAACCGGTGTGGCCATCGGCCTGGCCGGAGCGTTCATGCTTACGCGCTTCATGAGCAGCCTGTTGTTCGGCATTACCGCGACCGACGTTTCAACCTTCTCTGCGATCCCGTTGCTGCTGATCCTGGTCGCCCTGCTCGCGAGCTACCTCCCGGCCCGGCGCGCCGCACGGGTTGATCCCATGGTTTCACTGCGGTGCGAATAGTCCTGCCTGCTCCGATCGAACGACAAAGCGGCGATTGTTGTTCCCACTCGAGAGTGTGGGGACGACCGCAGTTGGGTACGGGCCGAAATCCATGCTCCGGAGGCCGGCAGCAGGATAGCTATTGAACGCCTCGTCCCGCCGAAGGCAACGGAACCTTTTTTTGCTTGTGCCTGCTGCGGTTCGGGGATAGAAAATAGGAGTTATGATCCGCAAACCTGCCTTCTGGGCTGCATTGGCAATTGCGTCGCTGGGATGTGCGTTTGTCGCCGCGCGCTATTTCCGCAGTGCCTATCCGATCATGACCCTCGATCTGCGCATGAACCGGGAAGAGGCGCTTGCCAAGGCGCGTGACATCGCCGGCCGGCTTAAACTTCCGCCGGAAGGAGGCAGGGAAGTCGCCTCTTTTGCGGGCGACCCGCTGGGGCAATACTTCATCGAGTTGGAGGGAGGCGGCATCGATGCCCTCAGATCGGCCATTTCCCACGGACTCTACCAGCCCTACACCTGGACGGTCAGGCACTTCAAGCCGGGCGAAACCCGGGAGAGCCGCATCCGGTTCACGCCGGAAGGTTTCCCGTACGGATTTATCGTAAAAATCCCCGAAGGGGAGCCGGGGGCCGCGCTGGAGGCGGAGCAGGCGCAGACGATCGCCGAGCGCGCGGCGCTTGCGGAGTGGCAGGTGCGCCTCGACAGTTTCCGACTGGAGGAGAAGTCCCGGGAGGTCCGCCCGGGCGGGCGCGTGGATCACACCTTCACGTACGAGCGGTCCGATGCGATTGTCGGCGAGGGGCGTTACCGGCTGCGGTTGGTGATAAGCGGCGACCGGCTGACGGAATTGACTCATTTCATCCGGGTGCCGGAGGCTTTTTCGCGCCGCTATGAACAGATGCGGTCGGCGAACGACTTCATCAGCACGATTGACGGCGCGGCGCTGGTCCTGATCTACCTCATCGGGGGCTGCGGCTTCGGCCTGTTCTTCCTGCTGCGCAGGCGTTGGGTCCAGTGGCGCGCGCCGTTGGCCTGGGGGCTCGTCATAGCCCTGCTTCAACTGGCGGCCGGCATCAACGAGTGGCCGCTCAGCTGGATGGGGTACGATACCGCGCTGTCGGCTGAGAGTTTCACTGCCCAGCGCATTGCGCAGACCGCATTGCTCTTCCTGCTCTATTTTGTTCTCTTCTCCTTATCGTTCATGGCGGCGGAAAGCCTGTCGCGGCGCGCATTCCCGCGGCACATCCAGCAATGGAAGCTCTGGTCCGCTGGAATCGCCAACTCCACGGCGGTTTTGGGCCGGACCGCGGGCGGCTACCTGCTGGTCGGACTTTTTTTTGCCTATGATGTGCTCTTGTATTTAATGGCCGGCCGGGTGCTGGGGTGGTGGACGCCTTCCGATGCACTGGTCCAGCCCGATATCCTCTCCTCCTACTTACCATGGCTGGGCCCGATTGCGACCTCCGCGCAGGCCGGCTTTTGGGAGGAAAGCCTGTTCCGCGCCGTCCCGATCGCCGGAGCGGCGCTGCTGGGCGACCGGTTTGGAAAGCGAAAGGTATGGATCGGCGGCGCCATGATCCTGCAGGCGCTCATTTTCGGCGCCGGACACGCCGGTTATATGAACCAGCCGGCGTATGCGCGGCTGGTGGAACTGATCATCCCGTCGCTTGCCTTCGGCGCCCTCTACATTGTCTTCGGCCTTCTGCCCGGCATCGTGCTGCATTTCACGTTCGACGTCGTCTGGCTTTCATTGCCGCTGTTTGTTTCCTCGGCGCCGGGCGTCTGGGTGGACCGCATCCTCGTCGTGGCTGCGGCGCTCGTTCCGCTCTGGATAGTGTTAGGCGCCCGCCTGCATGCGCGAAGGTGGAATGAGGCCGGTGAATTAAGCCTGAATCAAGCCTGGCAGCCGCCCGAAGTTCCTCCGAAAGGTGATG
Organism: Terriglobia bacterium; assembly: GCA_963824985.1. Lineage (GTDB taxonomy): Bacteria > Acidobacteriota > UBA6911 > UBA6911 > UBA6911 > JAFNAG01. The sequence goes on along the minus strand of CAWGRQ010000021.1, from coordinate 36,504 downwards.
TCGAAGCCCGGCCGGCTCCTCAACATTCGGCTCCCACCTGGCTAGGTTATCTGCTGCCGGTCGCAGGGGTGGCGGGAATACTCGTGTGGGTGTTCGCCGGCCATTTCCGGCCGGACTCACCCCCCTTGACTCCGGGACGAAGCCAGGCGCGGGCGATTGCTGAAAGCGTGCTGCGAGAGCAGGGCATCCGTATGGAACGGACCTGGGAGGCGCTCCCGGCGGTCGAAGCCCAGCCCGGCCCGGCGGATCGATTTGTGTGGCAGAAAGCCGGGCGCGCTGCATACAGCCAACTGATGGGCCAATATCTAATGCCGCCGCATTGGAAGGTTCGATTCGTGCGGTTTGCGGGCGACGTCGCGGAACGCGCCGAAGAGTACCAGGTATTCTTGGCGGATGACCAAAAGGCATATCGGATCCGGCACATCCTGCCGGAAGCGGCGCCGGGTGTCAACCTTGCGGAGGGGGATGCTCGCCGTCTCGTCGCGGGCGCCCTGAGGGAGCGGTTCCGGATCGATCCCTCCACCTTGAAGGAGATCTCGGCGGAGTCTTCGAAGCTGAAAGCCCGCACTGACTGGGATTTCGCCTACGAGGACCCGGCCGGTATCGATCTGTCCCCGGGAGAGAAACGGCTGGCCGTCCATGTTGCGGGGGATCAGATCTCGGATGCCCGTCGGTACGTCTACGCATCCGAGGATTGGGAACGTCTCGATCGGGAGCGGCAGGTCTTGCCCTGGGTCATCAACCTTTCCTGCCTGGCGGTCGTAGCCATCGTGATCCTGACAGGTGCCGTATGGGCAACCGTCTCGTGGAGCCGGAAGCAGTTCGCCGTTTCCGCCTTCCTGTGGGTGCTGGCCGCGATCCTGGCCATCCGGATCATCAATCTGGCGAATTCGCTCCCGGAGCTCATCTCCCAATTCTCGACGGCACAACCGTACCGGATCCAGCTGTTCACGGTGCTGCTCGGAGGCCTGCTCGCCGCGGTCGTCCTGGCGGGAATCATGGGACTGATCGCCGGGCTTGTCCGCCGGAAGATCGGGGTCGGAGATGGCGCGCGGGGGAGAATCTTTGACTTTCCCTTCTCGGCAGACATTATCATTCCGGGAGTATCAATGGGATTTGCGGCCGCGGGCCTGACCGCGGCCGGATCGGCGATGGGCTCATCGGTTTCGCCCGTCTGGGCAGACTATGCGCCGCAGGGATCTTATGTTCCGATCGTCCAGGTGATGCTGGAATCGCTCGACCGGTACATCGTCCACCTGCTGGTCCTGCTGCTGGTTTTCGTCGTGCTGGACCAGTTCACAACGCGATGGACGCGGAGGAGGCCACTGTCTGGCGCGCTCCTATTCGTGTTCGGCTTCGCAGTGGCCGGCGCCGGTCCGGTCCGGACTGCGGGCGGGTGGATGGCGGCGGGAATAGCAATCGGAATATTGTTGCTGATATCCTATTGGATGGTCCTGCGGTTCTCCTGCGCGATGGTCGTCTTTGCAGTGGGTGTTTTCGACATCCTGGCTGCTCTCAAAGAAGGTATCGCCGCGGCCTTCCCGGCAGCGCTCCCGGGCGCTGCCGTCGGGTGCCTTCTCATCGCATTCGCCGTATTGTGCCTCAGCCGCCTGACTCGCGCGGAGGGGATACCGGGCACATCCTGAAGTCCCGGACTGCATCCGCACGGATTGTCCGGACCGTATTGTGCAGGAAAACGGCGACCACCACCGTCGCGAGGATTACGAATGCGGCGATCAGCCGTATGGGCCGGCCCCCCTTCGATGAGATCCATCAGTTCGTTTCCGGTTTATCGATTTCATGGCGGCGGCGCAGGAAATGTGATGTACTAAGGATGGGGAGACTGGAAACCAATGAACGGAGTCGCGGAAGAGTTGCAGGGTGCCGGGAAGATCATTCACGACGGGATTGAAATGGGCGAGGTCGCCTATTCGATACGAGTCAGGCGGGCAGGACCGAAAAAGTGGCTGTATCCGTTCGCCCGGTTTCAGCAGCGGGGCTATCTCCAGCTCTATGATCTGCTGAACAAGCCCGTCACTCTCGTTCTCGAGGACGGACGCCGTTGGGATTGTCGTCTCAGCAGCCTCGACGGCACGGTGGTCGCAACGGGCGACTGGCCGACGAAGGGAGAGAGCTCCGGGACGGCCAAGCGCTCGTGTTCGTAATTACGGTAACGTTTGCGCCGGGCGCGGCGGCTCTGGATGCGCGAAGCGACGACGAAGGCGATGTGAGTGCATCGTTGAGGAGGAGCGACAAAGCAGACAGGGCTGTCCCGCCGGCGCCCGAAGGGCTGGCGGGCTCTCGAACCCGGCTATCCGGTCTTGCATCAAGAGAAGGAATTCTGCTGATCGAAATATCCCGGGAGGCCCACCAGCAAACGTTGGCGTAATTACGAACACGAGTACCAAGGCTTGATTTCCCGCGGGCCTGAAGACCAGGACAATCTCTCGGCAATTACGTTTTCTTTATACATCGCGGCGCTGGCATGTAAACTCCATACGCGGCGGAAGGCCAACGCTAAAACCAATGCAGCTTCAACGATGATCTCACGATCAAGTTTGGTGGATTCCCCGGTATTGATTCACCGAGCTTTCGTGTGGTCCCAGGATTTCAATCCGTCGCGGTATTTCAGAATCATGGTTCTCCAAAACCTGGGCCGTGAGACGTAGAAAATGTTGAAGAATGAGAATTCGCCAGGGACAGGTTTTCCGTCAGTGTCGCAACTCGCAACTAGCGGGGTTCGGGCATCTTCTGGGAGAGCATCGTTACCAATGCCTGGTCGGGATTCAGCCCGTACTTGCGGCACATGGCAATTTCCTTCCATGCCTTTGCATATTCACCTTTCTGATAGAGCACAAACGCAAGGCTTTGGTGGGCTGCTGCCAGATCCGGTTTGATATCCAGTGCTTTGGTGAACCAGATGATTGCTTCGTCGAGATTTCCTTTCTTGAAATATATGCTCCCCAGGTTTGCGAGGGGTTCGACCATGTCCGGCCTGATCCGTACTGCTTTCAGGAAGCAGCCCACAGCCTCATCCAGCCTCCCCTGTGCTGCTTCGGTTAATCCCATGTTGGTGTACGCTTTCGCAAATTCGGGATCGATTTGCAGTGCCCGAAGATACTCCCCGATGGCTTCTCCGTATTTCTGCTTTTCATTGAGAGCACATCCCAGATTGAAGTGCGCGTCTGCGGAACCGGGATTTAGCTTGATTTCTTCTGCGAAGTGATGGATGGCCTCATCTGGTTTTCGTTTTTCAAGAAAAATGATTCCAAGATCGGTATGCGCATATGGGCACATAGGATTGATCCGAATCGCCTCGGCGAAATGTTCGACGGCCTGATCTGTGGCGCCGCTTCTGTGCAGAGCTTCTCCCAGGTTGGTATGCGCCACGTAGTTATCGGCGGTGACGGCTGTCGCATGCGTCAGCAATGTAATGCTGTCCTGCCAGTAACCGACCTGTACGTGGGCGCACATCGCCAGGATAAAGATAAGCGTGCATGCCAGGACGACGAGGAGGCGGGATCTCGGATTGCTGATGCGCGCGTCTTTGGCGGCAGGCCGTTGCTTAGGCTTCTCTTTCCGCCGTGTCTCTTTTACTGCTGACTTTCGTATGTCAGGTTCTTTGCGGTGCCAGAGATCTGGAATACCCCATGCAATTGCTATGAAAATGCCAATGAGGGGCACATATGTGTACCGGTCGGCCATGGACTGGGAGCCTACCTGCACCAGTCCGATTACAGGGATTAGAGTAACGACGTACCACGACCATCCCATTGCCAAATACGGACGGCGCCGTGCCAATCGGATGGCCAGCACTGAGATGCAGACAAAGATCACGGCTGCTGCCCCGACTTTCCAAAATGATGGGGTCTGTGGATACGGATAGAAGACCGCGAGTCCGCGCGGAAGGACCGTTTTTAGTAGGTAGCTGCTATAGGCCACGATGGAGTTGTACGCACGCACGGAAATTGGGAAGGCCTCAAGAGAGCGAACGGTATTTCCATGCTGCTGGGCAATATAGGTGATCACGCTCGATGCAGCAGACATGGCGAAAAGTGGAGTCTTTTCCCAAACAAGTTTAAATCCGTATCGCAATCTCTCCAGCGGCCACCAATCAAGCATCAGCAGTATGAGCGGAAGCGATACCAGCATCGGCTTCGACATGAGACCGAGAGCGAACGTACAAACCACCAACAGATACTTTTTGAAACTGGGTTGCCTGGCATATCGAAGGTAGGCCCACATCGTGAGCATCAAAAAAAATGCGCTCAATACATCCTTTCGTTCTGCGATCCATGCCACTGATTCAACATGAAGCGGGTGAATGGCGAAAAGTGCCGCAACGAACGCGCTCCTGAACGCCGCTCCGGTCATCTGGCTGAGGACCAGGAACAGGATTAACACGTTTGCAACGTGGAGCAGAAGATTGGTCGCGTGATGTCCTGCCGGTTGTGTACCGTAGATCTGGTAGTCGAGCATATGAGACATCCAGGTAAGGGGATGCCAGTTAGCCTCATATGTTGCAGTGAAAGCCCACCTGAAGCTTTCCAGAGTCAATCCATGCTGGATCCAAGGGTTCTCGAACACGTACTGCGGATCATCGTAGAGGATGTAATCATGACCCAGCACCTGCCAGAAAACCGTCAAGGTGACGACGATCAAAAGCAAGATGATGATCAAGCGATCATGTTGGCGGAAGATCATTTAGCTTGAACCACCTTTGCTGGAAAGCTCGTCGCTCTCCTCGGGAATTGTTGCAGTTATCTGCAAGTGAGCGTCACGGAACGCAATGATGAAAATAGCATGGGTTGGCGCTGCCTGGTGATTGAAAAACCTCCTGTCCCTGCCAGAAACTCCGAAGTTATTCAAATCGTTGCTCTTGCTGCTTCGCCCTGTAACCATGTATTTCCGGACGGTCGAGCAAGCGTGATGAAGCCCGAACTCCACCTCCAACTCCGAGGATTACATATCGTTAATCCCATGAATGATTTGTGCCGATTTACTATGCATGCCGGGGTTGACCGGCAGGTGTGGTCGACGGAGTAAACATTATGAGCAGGTTATCGCTGGCGCTCTTGATTGCTCATCTTTGCTCGCCGGCATTCGTCCGTGGTCAAAATATTACCGATACTTCAAACGGGACATTAAATCTCGTAGTGACCTTTACTGTGACGCCCGGCACTTCGAATTCACCAACCGGCAAAACTGTGAACGTTCGTCTTCGCTGCATGAACGCGGCGGGGTATCAGCTGGAGGCCTCAGCTGTCTATTCGATGGTGGGGACCGCGCCGGATGACGGTGGGCGTGCGATCGCCGCTTCGGATATAGGGGTGGGAATCACCGCGATCGACGCCTCGAAGGCGGGGGTTCTCAAGCCGCGCACAGACGCCATAGTATCCGGTTTCGACTACGACCCAGCTGCGGTAACGGCAAACAATGGGCTCACCCCGTATACCGGGAAGGCCAATGGACAGGCGACCCTGGCCGATTTTGTCAACAACCCCCAGGCTGCAATTCTGACCGGGCCCCAGGTAGCGGCCGACGAAGACACGTCCGGTGCGGCCAACTTCATAACTGTGACCATGACTTTTGCGCTGGTGCCGCAATACTTCACGCCCGGCACTTTCACGGCCATCATAACTCTAACTAACACGCAACAAAATCCCGAGCATTTAATTGCAGGTAACCCTAACGGAGCGAACCATCATGAACAGGTACCCACTGATCACCTTTGGAATCGTTGCATTAATGTTGTTAGCAGCTGCGCAAATCGGATTTGCGCAGACAACAGGGACCATAACGGTTAGCGGGACGGATCCCGAAAGCTTCTCGATCACCAACACCTCCGACGCCCAACTGAGTGCGACTGTCATTCTCGGCGCCCTGAATCCTGCCACCGGCGGCACCCTCACCAGCGGAACGACTCAGATCCGCCTCAGAAGCAACAAGGCCTATAAACTGAGCGCAGCCGCTTCAAGCATCTCCTTTACCACCGGCGGCAGTGACGACGGCGGCAGGCCGATCGCTTTGAGCGATTTCGGTTTTGGCATCAGCTCGATCGATTATACGGGGGCGAACGTGGCGAATGGCAGCGGCAGTCACACCGTGGTCACGCTCTTTGACTATGACCCGCGCTCGCTTTCAGTTACGAATGGTCTGACTCCGTTTGTGGCCCTCACGAACGGCACTTTGGATGACATTTCGGGAAGCGGCGCGCAGATCCTCAGCGGGCTGCGCATCAGCGCGCAGGGCAATATCTCCACCGATGACAATTTCATCCTGGCCACGCTGGCGGTCGCCACCCTGCCGCAGTACTTCACCCCGAATGCGGGTTTTTCGACCACCATTACCCTGACCATTGCTTCGCAATAGAAGGGAGTAACTGCCAATGTCTGTTCAGACACGAAACCGTGCAATTGCGATCCTGGCGCTTCTCCTGTTGGGCGCGGGACTTTCCCACGGTGTGGGCGACAAGACTGCGGGATTGGGGCTGAATCCGGCGAGGCTCGAGGTTGAAATCAATCCGGGCGGCGAAAAAACGGTGGCTTTCCGCATCGAATCGCCGCCTTCCGACACCCCGGTGCAAGGCCGTCTGATGCTCTCCGTGACGGACTGGAACATCGATGAACAAGGAAGTGTCAGCTATGCCGATCCTGGGTCGCTGCCGAATTCGGCTTCTCCATGGATCATCTTCAGCCCCAGTGCCATCAGCATCAGCTCAGGCGAAACGCATCTCGTGCGGGTCACCGCCAAGGTCCCGGACTCCGCGCAGCCGGGGGTCTATCGCACCGGCATTTTCGTCCAGGAACGCCCGCCCGCGACCCCGGTAAAGCCGGGCGAGCATCTGCTCTACTTCCGATTCAGGTATGTGTTTACCCTGTATGTCATCGTGCCTCCGGTTGCGGGCAAGGGCGAACTGCAGGAAGTGCGGATCATCTCCGACCGGGAGGGTGTGGCACTCCTCTATCAAATGAAGAACCTGGGTTCCCGCCACGTCCGTCCCCGCCTCGGTTGGGCCATTCATGATGGCGATCAGAAGGAAATCTTTTCGGCGAAGAACAAGGAGGCTACTGTTCTCCTCCCCTTCGCCACCATGACTGTGCGGATCCCGATTGCCGACAGTCTGCTCCCGGGCCAATACGAACTGGATGCCCAGGTCGATTTTAACGATGGCGGGTATGTCCAGGCCATCAAAAGGAGCATCCAGGTCCCTGCCGGCCCTGACAAGTCGGTGCTGGCGAGCGCGATCAAGCGATAACCGATCAACCTCTCTGGTTGCGTCATCCCCCTTCCCTGCATGTGCAGGGAGACGAGCCATTATGAAGAGGGACGTTGAAATCTCTGCTCGGCTTCCGGCACGCGTATTGCGCCTGGCCGGGCTCATCCTGTCCCTCGCAGTCCCGGGACTGGCTCAACTTCTGCAACCGACCCTGAGCGTAAACGGCAGCCCGCTGGTCACTGCGCGACCCGTGACCAGAATTGGCGAAGAGTGGTTCCTGCCGCTTGTCCCTATCGCGGAAGCTCTGGGGATTGAAATCAGCATTGCGGCAGACAGCCATGAACTGCACGCGCGGCGTCAGAACGGCACCGAGGTAACCTATGACGGCCGTACCGGGCAAATCAGGCATGGCTATGTGCTTGTCGGCCAGGTGAAGAACCCCAGGCAAATTCAATTTGCCGGCTCCAATGAGGATTTCCTGTTCCCTCTCAGCGGCGTTGTCACGCTGTTGGGAGTCGACATTGAAGAAGACCCGCAGCATGGCGTTTTGCGCATCGATTCCAGCCGGGGAGCAACAGCGGGCTCGTCCGCGACGGCACCCGCCCTCAGCCTGACATCTCTGAACTACAATTACGGATTGACCACCAACATGAAGGATTACAGCCAGTCCGTCAATCTGTTCGGCGAGGGTCTGGCGAAAATCACCCGGCTGAAGGGAAACGTTTTGCTCAGCCGGTATCCGGGCCAGCCCGCCTTGAACTTCAACCGGGGCACGCTCTACGTGGTGCTGCCCAAAGCACGCGAGTTCGTTTTCGGCGACCAGGGAGCATATTCAGGCATTGGCGCGCTTGCAGCCACGGTCCGGGGCGTCGGCATGGCCGAGCCCGTGAGAGGATATCAATTCAATGTGTACGGCGGCATGTCTGCGAGTGCGACCTTTGGATCGCTAGGCGGCAGTTTTGCCAGGTACGATACTGCGATCGCCGGTTTCAATCTGCGAAAAAAAACAAAGGCTCAGGAACTATCCTTTGGCGGACACCACTTCTCCGGCCCCGACCGCCAGGGAACGGCCATCGGTTTTGCTTATGGCCGCCTCACCGCCAAAAACCAATTCAGATCCCAGCTTCTCATGGGCGTGTTCTCAGGGCTGAGTTCGAGGAGCATCCTTCCGGGCAACGAGTCCAATCTTACAGGCGGCGTGCTTGATGCCCTCACCGGCACAAATCGCTATGACCAGAACCTCTCCCTTCAGGCCAGCCAGGCGCTCACGCCGGCGAGGGTGGATGGGCCGGCATTTGGTATCACACTCAACGACACATTTAATCCGTTCCGGCAGCTGTCAGTCAGCGGGCAATTGGATTACTACGGCCGCAATTTGTTAACGCCGCGGCTGGACTCCCGATACAGCGCACAATTCAATGGCGCCCTCTCGCTGGTCTTTCGACCCATTCGATATGCCAGTTTCACGGCCGGAATCAACAAGCGTGAATATCTTCTGGGAGACCGCGACAGGCTCAGCGGCCACAACTTCGGAGCGCTCGCCACGCTGCCAGGGCGGCACTCGGTACAGTTCGGTTTTTTTCGGTCCGAACAGGCCAGCTCGATAACGTCGGTGGGAAGATCCGCCCTGACCCAATTCTCGCTGATCATCCCGAGTCTCAACCGGTACTCAGCCTATGCGTACTATTCAGAAATGGCGGTCGCCGGCGTCCGGGCGCGCAACCTCAGTGCCGTGTTCGCAATTGATCTGAAGAATCGGGGCCGCATCACCCTGAATGAACAGCTGCAGCTTCACAGCGGCAACCGCTGGGGTCTGGATTGGACCCTGGATCTGCCCAGGCGCAACGGGTTTATTCGACTGGGCGTCGACCGGATCACCGCAGTGAACGCCACCTCCGGTTTCTCGCCGCTGGTGGGAATCAGGCTGCCCCTGCCTCACGGGCACAGCCTGGAACTCACCTATTATTCCGATCGCAACTATCGGACCTTGAGAGTAGAGATTGGCGGCAGGCTGATGCACGAAGCTGCGGGCACGAGCAGCGCTCTTGTCTCGGGCAGCATCATGCGCCGGGCGTCCATCACAGGCCGGGTGTTCCTCGATGAGAACACGAATGGAATCTTCGACGAGGAGGTCGACCGGCCTGTGGCCGATGTTCAGATCACGCTGGATAACGCCCAGGTTGCGGTCACCGATGCACTCGGCTTGTTTCGGTTCGAGCAGATTGAGCCGGGGGCTCACACCGTACAGGCCGGACTCGAAGGATTGCCTGCAGACATGATCTTTTCCGATGTTCGGAAAAGGACGATGGCGATACTTCCTTACCGGGACAATATTTTGAATTTCAGTGTGGTGCGGACGGGGCGCATTTCGGGAAAGGTGACGTATCTTGATTACAGCAGAAATCCGGAGAAGCCGGCAGAGCGCCCGCTGCCGGATGTGCGCATTATTGCCGGGCCGCAGTACGATTCCTTTTCCGAGCTCAACGGCATTTTCCTGATCGGTGATCTGCCTCCCGGCTCCTATGAGCTGAAGCTGGATCGCGCGACCCTGCCGGAGGGGTATGTGCCCAAGCCTCCTTCGATCCAGGTGCTGATCAAACCCGGCAAGGCGCCGATGGATGTCGCCTTTTTGCTGGTGATTCCGCCCAAGCTGGTCGTCCAAAAGACTCTGCCGCCGCAGGCCGCGGAACCCATTGTGGCTGCCCCACCGGAAAACTCTGCGGCAAAAGAGAATCTGCCTAAGGCTCCGCAGCCTGAGCCAAAACTGAACGAGGCGTCCAAACTCTCCGCCGCAACTGCGACTCCCAAGCCATCAGCAGCCTCTCCCGCGCGGGGGAAGGCTGCGCGTTCTTCAAAGTCGAACTCCGCGTCGCAAGCGGGCGCCGTCCGCAGAGGCAACCCGGAAGCCGCGCAAGATAAGCCAAACAGCGGGGCCGGAAAACCCACGGGCTCGGCGGAGCCGCAATCTCCGGCACAGGCCACGGGGCTGTTTCAGCTGCAAATCGACTCCGCCCAGACGCTCAAATTTGTGCAGGAGCGTGTCAAGAAACTCCGACGGTCAGGCTTTTCCTGCCGTGTTTTTCCAGTTCAAGTTGCCGGGAAGGGGACCTGGCACCGGATCCGGCTTGTGGGCTTCGACTCCCGTAAAAGCGCAGTTTCAGCGGGGAAGATGCTGATCGCCCGCGGATTGGCCAAGGCCTATTGGGTCATCCGATAAGCTTTCCAGGACCGGCGACTAATCCGCGATTTTGCGCCCAGACAATATCCGCAAATAGACCTCGATCCCGTATGGTAAACGAACTCGGACGCCCTCAACTGCACAGGATTCAGTAAGTTGGAGTCGGGAATGAGCAGCAATTTCGGATGACGTCGAAGGGAGAAGCGACACACGTGCGGGTTGCCAGGCGGGGAACCACTGCTTATATTGACGGCGAGGCGCGCGTACCCAAATTGGACTCCCGCAAACCCAAATTAAAGGACCGTAGTCAGGTCAAGCTGCTTTTCGGTAGTAGTATCGCAGCGTGCCGCCCAGTCGCTCCCGGCACGCGATTTCACCGGTCGTCCCGCCCACCTCTCGCTCCGGCGCAATCAGGCGGTTCCCGATTCCCTGATGGTTGCGCTCCGCATGAAAATGGTCCAGGAAATCACCCGTGGCCACCGGCAGCGATTTCTCCCCAAAGAAGATGATGCGCTCCAGACACTCGTCCTTCAGGCGCCGCATTCGTCGCCTCTGGCAGCCGTGGCAAATTATTTCCATTACAATCGTTTGCGGTTAGGCCGAATTGTTTGACAATACGCGGTCGCCGTTCCGCTGACCTGCGATCGGCTGGCGTCGTATGGCTTCGATCCCAATGCAGAGTATCCCCTGGCGTTCGAGCGGCGCTGACGGGCAAGCCGCCGCCGTCCGGCGCTTATTGGTTCGGCATGATCAGGCGCGTGAAACCGGTGATGTTGACGTCGCGGAACATTGGCGTCCGTGGCGGCAGCAGGCTGGGCTCCAGGAACTCCGCATCGAAGTTGTACCCGCGCGTGGGGGGGGAATAGACATTCGTGCAGCACTTGTACAGGCCCACCGCCTGCCGGTTATAGAACAGACTGACGATGGATCCGCGATAATACAAGGTATCCCCGGACCAGGTTTCCAGCATGCGGATGAAATTGTGAACCCCGCCGTCGGTTCCGAAATCCTGGGGTGTGGAAGCAGGTTGAGGGAAGGGCTTTCCCTTGCCGGCAATAATCGCCGTTCGGTACCAGGTGGTGCTCGCCGAGCGCGCGCTGCCGCCCGCTACCGAGTGGGGAGATGTAAACGAGCTCCGATCATTCCAGGAGTTGGACAGGAGGGTAACTGCATCCGCGATAATGGCGCAGGCTACGTGGGAACCTGAAAACGTGCCGGGGGCATTGTAATTTCCCTCCACATAGACGGGATTCTCCGCTGCGACCGTCAGGCCGAGGGGGATCCCATCCACGGTGCCCAGGTCGATGCTCTGGCCATTGACCAGCTTCAAGGCGCGCCGGAAAAAGACCGGTTGGTTGACCCGCGCAATATTTCCGGCGACGGCCGTCCAGGGGCGGGCGGTGCTGTCCAGCGGGGAACCAAATGGGAAGATGCGGATTCTGGCCATAGGTTTCGAGGGTGCCGTTCCCGTTGACGTCCTCGGCGGTTTCCTGGACACCGTCGGGAGTGCCGTTGACACTTCCCGAATTGAGGAAGTCCTCAAAGCCATACTCGCCCGTTTCCGCGTTGCCGGCATCATGATTGGTGCGCCGGTCGGAAAAATAGACCACATAGCCGGTTACGTTAATGGCATTGCCGCCGCTGGTTCCGATGGCGCCGCGGAACCACCGTGCCAGGTTGTTCACATCGAGTTCGATGTAGTGCATCACACCGCCGAGGTACACGGTGGTCTGGGTGGTCGGGATGTTGTCGCGCAGGTTGCCTTCCCGGGTGTCATACAGGACGTTCGGCCAGTACTGTGTGGAGGGCACCATGGTGCAACCGGAGGGAGAGTCCTTCAGGCGCTCGACGCGCACAATTGAATCCGGGGGATTGGTGCAACTTCCCGTCAGATCCCTGCCGGCAATGCCGAGGGCGAGAATTTCCTGGGTGACGTCATGCCAGACTGCCGACTGGTCCTGCATTTCGATCTTGATGTATCCGTCAATAAGGTTGGTGCCGTTCGGACTGCGGTAGCCCTGGGCGGAAACGCCCGAAGAGGTGGCGATTGGCCGGCCGTCGGGCGCCACCCCTGAAGTTGGACGGGCGCCGTGGCGGTGACGGACGGCAGGGAAGTGATATCCGCCGCATTGTCGGAAAGCAGGATCCTCAGACTGGCCAGAGCAAAAAACCGTTGGCCGAAGACATCGGCGTTCGCAGTGTCTTCGTTGGCCGGGGGGCGTCGGATCAAATCGACCGGGGTCGCGCCCTGGTTTACCAGCGGCAGATCCATTCGGCGCGCTCCGGTGCGTCCGCTTCGGATATTGCCGTTATAAGTGCCGATGGACAGATTGGTCCAGGTCGGTTCATTTTCCGCCGATCCGATCGTGCCCACCAGGCTGCCTTCGGTAGCAGCAAGGGCCCGGTAGGCGCCCGGCGCCCGGGTAACGTCGACCCGGCCGGTGTAATTGCTGCTTGTCGGCCAGCCATTGATCAGGTTGGTGCGCACCACTTCCCCGACGGCGGTGACCCGGTTCGAGAGAGTCAGAACCGCGCCGCTGCCTTCGGCCAGGTACAGGTTGCCGTTGGTATGCACCCGGCCGCCGAAATTGAAATTCGGACCGGCGAAAAAGCTCAGATCGGTCTCGGAAAAGACGCCGAATTGAAATACGGGTACGGCGACGGTCTGGAGGGTGCGGCGCATCCTGACTTCGGCGCCGGTAATCGTGTGGGCTGTCGACGTCATTGTGTACGGGGTCAACAGGCCCACGAGGCCCTCATACGGCCCCGACGGGATGGTGCGCGTTTCGGCTCTCGGTTTCCCCGAACCATCCAGCGGAAACTCGATCTGATAGCCTGACCCGCCGCCCGGAGAAACATAGGAAATGTCGGAGATCGAGGGCGGATGGGTAGCCAGTGTATTGATCTGCGTTACCGTGGGGGAATAGTTGCTGTTGAACAGGGTGCCCAGGTCGGCGGTGAGCTGTTCCAGGCCCGCCAGGGCGCCATAAAACGCCTTATTCTGGTCCCGGTCCACTCCTATGAGCTTCTGATCTGAATTGACGGAAATGATCAGACCGGTTATAAGGCCGGCCATCAGCACCAGGATCAACAGTGCGCCGATCAGCGCGATGCCCGATTCGCTTCGAGTGTTCATGCGTCTTCCCCCATCAGCGATAGCGATCAATAAAGGACAGGCTGCGGAGGCTGACCTGTGTCGTCAGGCTCCGCCGCAGATATTCCCGCGTATTTCGAATCAGCGCACTGGACCGTCCCGAAAGGAGAATACTGGCCTTCCGGATCTGATTCGGTGAATTCGGTTCCGTGGGGGATTTAATGTTGGTCGGATTGGTCACACCATCCACGAGGTCGTAGCTCAACTGCAGGTCTTCCAGAACCAGCGCGACCACTTCGCCATCCCGGTCGTTGATCCTGCGGATGAGCCGCGGCATTTCCGGATCCGTAGTGGTGTCAAGGTAAAAGGTTACCAGCCACACCCGGGTCGCAGTCGTGGGAGGGAAGGTCCCTCCGCTCTGAAGCTGCATGATGGATCCCTGGGGTGCGGAGGGCTGATTGAGGTGCATGGGATCCCCTGCCTCAAAATAGATCGTCTGGTCGGTCACCCGGGTGACATACTGCATCGTGTTTCCCAGGGCGTTGCTGAAAGCGATCAGGTCTCCCGGCCGAATGGGATTGGTGATCCCGGTGATGGGTGTGCCTGCGCTGACAACCGCGCTGGATCCGTTGCTCGCGATCGACGTGAGCGGCGCCTCGTTCAAGGGGAGCAGGTTGTCAGCGTACAGAATGTTCACGAGGTCCGTGGCCCGGCCGATCCCCTCAGGACCGAGCGCTGCGCCCGGGTTGACCGCGGCTATGGTTAGCGCAGGGCTGAACGTGTAGGTCGTTCCCGGTGGCCCGGGCCGTGTGACTGGCGTTGTGCCGTCACCGGAAGGGATGGGAATGCCTCCGGTTGGAATGCCCCAGCCGGCGGTGATGAAGTCACGCACCAGCAGGTTCATGCCTGCGCGCAGGTTCTGTTCGAGGTCGGTCATGAGGTTGGCCTTTTCATTCAACCCCAGGGCACTGTTGAACGAACCCATCGCCCCCGCCAACAGGACAATCGAGATCGCCGCCGCAATCAGCACCTCGACCATGCTGAATCCCTGTTCTCTTTTCATTCCGTGCCTCCAGGCGCGTGATTTCCCATTCTGCATTCCACCGGGCTGTTCCTGCCGTTAGGCGAAGGAGGAGATGAAAGCGACCAGTTCATACTGGCGTGACAAGTGGCCTATCTGGTAACGGACAATAACTCGGATGCGGCGCAGGTTTGCGGCGATATCCCGGATTTCGATCTCACGGGTGAAATTATCGAGCGAATTCATGATATCGTCCCCGGTGCCGATTTCTCCGTCCGGGCCGGCCAGGATCTCGTATTCGGGGGCGTCGTCGTCGGCGGTGTTGAGCAGGCCGTCGTCACCCTGTGCGAGCAGAGGCTGCTCCCCGTCCAGGAATACGCCTCCAAACTGCACATTCCGTATCTGCGCCCAGGTGATAGTCCGGGTATCGCGGGATGTGAAGACGCTTTCGATCGCCTCGGAGGCTTTCTCCTTGGCGATCTGATGGTAATGGGCCGTGGACACAACGACCATGCTTTGTGCGAATGCCGTTGCCAGCGCCAGCAGACCGCCCCCCAGGATGATGAGAGCAATTATCGTTTCGATCATCGTGAATCCGCGCTGCCCCGCCGGATACTCTTCCCGGGTCTGCATGTGCGTACTCTTCACTGAATCCATGATTCCCCCGTCCATCGATAACCCCGCACCCGGCCGGTCGCGCCCAGAATCGTGACTGCGCGGGCGGTTTCCGGATGATCAGGCAAGCCCAGAAAAACCGTCCCGCTGACCGGACTTCCTTGCGAATCAGCCAGCGTGCCGTCGCTCAGAAATATCAGGGAATCGGCCCCGCCGAAGTCCAGCGCCGATCCATTGCCGAACCCGTCGGGCGAGTCCGGGACACCGTCGAACAGATTGAATTCGACCCGGTTTCCCAACTCGACCACGCTCACAATCGTGGTTCCGGCCGGCTCGTCGAAGCGCACCAGTTGGATCTGGTTGCTATCCAGGAATTGGACCTCCACATTGCGTCGTTGTGCCATCGCCAGCTCCCGGCCGTTCCGCAACTGCGCCACAGTCTGGGCCATGGCTTCATTCGCGTGCATCCCCGGGAGGATCCCGTTGATGTTCACAAGCGCGAAGCCGGTGATGATGAAAATGATCAGCATTACCAGGCTGACCTCAACCATGGTGAAACCGGCATCCTGGCGCCATCGGTCAAGCGATCTGCTGCTCAATGTATTCTCCTGAACTCATGCCGGGGGGATCATTTCGGAAACTGCACAAGGTCATTCTCAACGGCCGCTACGGACCCGTCTCAAATAATAATGATGCTGCTCATGGATCATATCGGCAATTACCCGGGGTACTTGAGGGCTTTCTTGCACATCGAGCGGATTCCAGGCAAGTTCTTATCAAACAATGAGTAACCGGGAGGCTTTCTTTGAGTGACGCTCCGGCGGAGCGATGCCCCATGCCGTGGACGGCCGGTATCGCCAACGCAATCGGCTTTTGGTAACCGTAAAGGCATAGGGTCAAGGGCGGCAAAAAGCGGCCACTGATTTCACGGATTACCCTGATCTTTAAAGGCACTGCCATTAGGGGAATGTTGCCTGCACCCTTCACTTCCTGTTATGAGCGAAATCCGGCGCCACGTATTGTTATTCGTGCGCTTGCGAAAGACTTTCAGGAATAATGCGGGCCAGCGCGCGAACGGCATGAATCCCGGATTCCTCAGTATCGATAATGGTCCGGTTTGTAGGGGCCTTCGACTGGGACGCCCAGGTATTCTGCCTGCTTCTGCGACAGCGCGGTGAGCTTGACCCCGATCCGCTCCAGATGCAATCGTGCAACCTCTTCATCCAGACGCTTGGGAAGGGTGTAGACTCCGATTTGGTAGGAGCCGCGATTTTTCCACAGTTCGATCTGGGCCAGCGTCTGGTTGGAGAAGCTGTTGCTCATCACGAAGCTGGGGTGGCCCGTCGCACACCCGAGATTTACCAGTCGGCCTTCGGCGAGCATATAGATACAATGGCCGTCCGGGAAAGTGTACCGGTCCACCTGAGGTTTGATGTTGGTCCTCAGAACCCCCGGCGCACTGTTCAGCCGGTCCATCTGGATCTCGTTGTCGAAGTGGCCGATATTGCAGACAATCGCCTGGTCCTTCATCCGCTGCATGTGCTCCAGGGTGATGATGTCGCAGTTTCCGGTACAGGTGACATAGATGTCGCCGCGGCCGAGGGTGTCTTCCAGGGTGGTCACCTCTAACCCCTCCATGGCCGCCTGCAGGGCGTTGATCGGGTCGATTTCGGTGACCACGACGCGCGCCCCGAACCCGCGCAGCGAGTGCGCCGAACCCTTCCCGACATCACCATAGCCGCAGATGACCGCCACCTTGCCGGCGACCATCACATCGGTCGCGCGCTTGATGCCGTCGCTCAGCGATTCCCGGCAGCCGTACAGGTTGTCGAATTTCGACTTGGTCACAGAGTCATTGACATTGATGGCGGGGACCAGGAGCGACCCCTGCTGGTGCATCCGGTACAGCCGGTGTACGCCCGTGGTAGTCTCTTCGGTCACCCCGCGCCACTCCGCGGCGATGTCGTGCCACCGGCGCGGATTCTCCGCATGCACCTGCTTCAGCAGGTCTTTGATCACGCTCTCCTCGTGGTTGGCCGAGGGCGTTTGTACCCAGTCAGATCCATTCTCCAGCTCGTACCCTTTGTGGATCAGGAGCGTGGCGTCGCCGCCGTCGTCCACCACCAATTGCGGGCCTTTGCCTCCCTCATGACTGAGGGCCTGGTAGGTACACCACCAGTACTCTTCGAGCGTCTCGCCTTTCCACGCAAACACCGGTACCCCGGCCGCCGCCACCGCCGCCGCCGCATGGTCCTGCGTGGAGAAGATGTTGCAGCTTGCCCAGCGAACGCCGGCGCCGAGATCGATGAGCGTTTCGATCAGCACCGCGGTCTGAATAGTCATGTGCAGGCTTCCCGTGACCCGCACCCCCGCCAGCGGCTTCTCCGCAGAGTATTTGTTGCGGATCGCCATTAACCCGGGCATCTCATGCTCGGCGATGCCGATCTCCTTGCGGCCCCACTCGGCCAAAGACATATCCGCGACCTTGTACCCGACGTCACTGTGCTGCAAAAGCGAGCTCTTCATATTGCATTCCTTTCGTATATATCGTAAAATCTTGATGTGATGATATGATAGCCGAAGGACGGTCATGACGTCAATCCTGAAATCACTGCGCCTGGTTGCCGACCCGAGCCGCACCCGCATCGTCTTGTTGCTCGAGAAGGAGGAGCTCTCGGTTGCTGAGCTGCAGGAGATTCTCGGCATGGGTCAGAGCACGCTCTCCACGCACCTGGCCCAGCTCAAGCAGGCGGGTATGGTCATGGATCGGCGCGCCGGAAAAAACATCCTCTACCGGCTCAGGGATCGGGACGGGGGTGGGGACGCGCACCTCGAGCCGTTAATGACCGTCCTGCGGCAGGCGGCTGCCCAGATGCCCGGCGCCGTGACCGACGCGGAGACGCTCGAACTCGTACGCCGGAAACGGCGAGACAAAGTGCGGGCCTATTTTGATGAACTGGCCGGCAAGTTCGGGAGGCAGTATGTGCCGGGGCGGTCATGGAAAGGACTGGCCGAAATGCTGTTGCTGCTCGTGCCGCCGCTCGTGATCGCCGACCTGGGTGCCGGGGAAGGGACAGTGTCGCAATTGCTGGCCCGGCGGGCAAAAAAAGTTATCGCCGTCGACAACTCGGAGAAAATGGTCGCGTTCGGTTCCGCCCTGGCGCGCCGGCATGGGGTCTGCAACCTCCAGTACCACAGGGGTGACCTGGAGGCCCTGCCGATAGCCGACCGGACCGTGGATATCGCCTTCTTCAGCCAGTCTCTTCATCACGCGCAACGCCCGGAAGCCGCGATCGCCGAAGCCTTCCGGATCCTGAAACCGGGGGGGCGGTTGATCGTGCTTGATCTGGTGCGGCACAGCTTCGCGGAGGCCCAGGATCTGTATGCCGATCTCTGGCCGGGATTTACCGAACTTGAGGTGCAACGGCTGCTGCGTGGCGCCGGGTTCGGCGCTGTGAGCACGGCGGTGGTTCACCGCGAGTCCAAGGCGCCGCACTTCGAAACCCTGCTCGCGACCGGGGAGAAGCGCCGGGCGGGCCGCCCCCCGGGTCGATCCCCTCTGACCCGACCGATTCATGACCGTCTTTTGCAAACGAATGAATAAGAGTAGGCGGCGGCGGAATTCGCTCATAACGGATCGTTTTTATTGGGTCTGCAAAAGCTCTGCACACCAAATCGATCCCTGTTCGCCCGTATCTGTTTAGCCGATGCTGAACAGCAGAACGCAAAGACGCAAAGACGCAAGGATGCAAAGAGATTCCTTTCGGTTCGCGGGCATGGGCGGCCTTCGGCCGCATCCTTGGGCGAGCCGCGGGAGAAAGCGCAATCCTCCTGAGTAGCCGCTCTGCCCGCGCTTTCTCCCGCGGCTCGCCCAAGGATGCGCCAGCGCGAAGCGCTGCGCCCACGCCTGTTGCTCAGTGTCGATCTTTGCGCCCCTGCGCCTTTGCGTCTTTGCGTTTTGCTTCTTCATCCATTTGATTTGGCTAAACAATTACGTTCGCCCGCATTCTTCCGTGTCCTGAGGTGTCCGGCGATTCGTTATTTCCGAATATATCGGGCTGATGACGCTCGCGGCGGCGAAGGCGGCCGGCCCGCAACTTCTGCTCATCCGGGAGATGCTGGGGAGACGAATCCCAGGCATCCTCACGCCCCGTTCATCGGATGAACTGACAGGTCTTCGGGAATCGTGACGGAGTCGAAACCGCTGTCGACCAGGCGCTTCTGGAATGGTTCCAGCTGAGCGAGTTCGCCGTGCACCAGGAAGATCGCTTTCATCTGCTCCCGGGAGAAATGGCCGCAGAAGAAGCTGAGCTCACGGGCGTCCGCATGGCCGCTCAGACGGATGACGCGGACGTCAGCGCGCACCTGATACTGTTTGCCGAAAATCTTCACCACCGGTTCCCGGTTGACGAGTTTTGCCCCCAGTGTGTTTTCGGCCGTCATCCCTACCATCAACACGATGGTGTCAGGGTTTTCAATATTGTGCGCCAGATGATGAAGCACGCGACCCGATTCACACATTGGGGAGCTGGTAATGACGATGCATGGACCCCGCTTGGTATTCAGCCGCATCGAGTCTTCCCGGGACGAAACCAGATGGAGGTCCTCGAAACCCAGGGGATTCACATTGTTGATCAGGTAGTCGGCAGCCTCGGAGTTGAAGCACTCCAGGTGCAGCTTGAACAGGAACGTATTGTTGGCGGCAAACGGGCTGTCCAGGTATATGGGTACCGCCTTCGACTCGTCGGCCTGGAAAAGCCGGAAGAGCATGTAGACCAGTTCCTGGGTTTTGCCGATCCCCGAAGAGGGGACGATGACCTTCGATCGCTTTGCGATCGCGGTGTCGAGCAACTCGCGGAGTTTGGCCTCCCGTTCTTCGGGGCTATCGTGGAGCGTATCGCCATAGGTGCCTTCGCACACCAGGTAGTCGGCATCTGGAACGGGCTCCGGCTCACCCAGCAGCGGGACATCCGATTTGCCGATATCGCCGGAGAATGCCAGGCGGAGAGTGTTGCCGTTCTCTTCGATCGCCAGATGAGTGCTGGCCGAGCCCAGCATGTGTCCGGCGTCGTAAAACGACAGTCGGATTCCCGGGGCGATCTGGATCTCGCGGTGATAATTGATACACACGAATCGCTTCAGCGTGTCCCCGATATCCTTGAGTCGATAGAGCGGTTCGTGGGCCGGTCCCGGCCCGGAGCCTGTCTTGCGGAGGAATTCGAAATCTCTCTCCAGGGAGATGGCGTTATTGGCCAGAATCACGGAGGTAAGGTCCATCGTGGCCGGTGTGGAAAAAATGTGCCCGCGAAATCCTCCCTTGACCAGCGAGGGGAGATTGCCGCTGTGATCGAGATGGGCATGGGACAGGATGACGAAATCGATCTCCGCCGGATCAAAAAAATCCACCAGCTTGTTCCGTTTGAGCGCCTCCCCGCGTGGCCCCTCGTAGATGCCGCAGTCGAGCAGGAACTGCCGGCCGTTTGCCTTGACCCGGTGCATTGACCCGGTGATGGTTCTCGCCGCCCCCAGAAACTGTATTTCCATATCGGCCTCGCAAACACGCGCCCGTCATCCTGATTCTCAGTCGTGACGGAGCGTCTGTATCTAGCCTCCCGCCAGCCCACGGATGACCGCCAGGGTGGCGTCGAGTTCGGCTTCGCTGTTGTAAACATGAGTCGACTGGCGATTGCTGCGGATGCGGATCCCCTTGGCCCACAAGGCATCCTGCATGCCCCTGCCGACCATTCCCTCGATCTGGTAGTTCGTAATCCCCGCGCACATGGCCGGGTGCATGGGAGTGTTGATCCGGACTCTGGGGATCTTCGCCAGCCCCGCCCGCAGATAGTCGCCCAATTCCTTGATCCGGCGGATCACGCGTTCATGACCGATCCGGTTGTGAAAATCGACGGCTGCGTTCAATCCCATCAGGAGTGAAAGGTTGCCGGTGCCCCGCTGCTGCAGCCGGTAGCCTTCGTCCTGGTGATTATCCCACTGCCCGCTGGCCAGAGTGGTCCAGATATCCCGGACCTTTTCCTTTCGAACAAAGAGGATCCCGTTCCCGGCCGGCGCGCACAGCCATTTATGCGTGCCTCGAGTAATAAGCGTCGCAGCCGATGTCTCGGACGTCGACGGCGATGTGACCGAGGGCCTGGGCACCGTCGATGATGGTGAAGATTCCCCGCCCGCGCGCTTCGGCGCAGAGCTCCTTGACCGGCAGTATGGCTCCGGTCGAGGAAATGATATGGGGGACAGCCAGAACCCTGGTCCGGGAGGTAAATGCGTTCAGGAACGTGATGACGACTTCATCCGGATCGCGCGGCGGCTTCGGCATGGTCACGGAGCGGTAAACGCCGCGGCATCGCCTGGCTTTCACATCCCATCCATGCCTTCCCCCGGGGTGTTCCTGGTCGGTGCCGAGGATCTCGTCCCCCGGATTCAGGTCGAGTCCATTGGCGACCAGGTCCATTCCCGTGGTCGCGTTCTCGATCAGGGAGACCTCTGCCCCCGATGCATTCATCAATGCCGCCAGCTTGCCGCGCAGCGCGGTCATTGGCTGGTAACCGGATATCCAGTCATC
This sequence comes from Terriglobia bacterium, assembly GCA_963824985.1. GTDB lineage: Bacteria > Acidobacteriota > UBA6911 > UBA6911 > UBA6911 > JAFNAG01. Next base: position 14,800 of record CAWGRQ010000021.1, on the reverse strand, counting down.
ACCCTTGTAATCCCAGTCCGCGATGTCTGCGGCGACCCTGCGCATGTGCCGGACAACCGTCTCGTAAACGACCGCGGGTTGGGCGCCCAGGGTTCCGGTGTTGAAGAAAGCCTTGTTCTCGGGCATCAGAAACATCTTCCGGATTTTTTTCCAATAGGCGGGATCGCCTTCAGCGGGGAAGGTAAGATTGAGGGCCGCGCTTTTTGTGTCGTCCCCTTGCGCCAGTCCGGGGACCACCGGCAAGGCTGTGGCGAGGGAGAAGGACTTGAGAAAATCACGCCGCGTCACCATCGGATTATCTCCTTTTGAAAGGGTTCAGGGCTGCACCTGGCCCGCCTTTATTTCACAAAACGGCTTCGGGTTCAACCATTCTCGATGCCCGGAGACGATGCTGTATTTTTTCTTTTGCCTCGGGGGTCCCGAACGAGGTGCGCTGCCGGGATGCACTCTAAATGGGGAGATTTCGGGACACGGAAGAACACGGCCAGCGCGCAGCGCTGGGCCCTTCGGGCCCAAAAGCCCCGCACACGGATCGAATCCGTGTGTATCCGCGTTCATCCATGTCCTTCGATCTCTTGCGACCTTTCTTCGTGAAAAAAGCGGGTCACGCGGGCCGGGCCCCGGCCATGGCTCGGCCCGCGAGCCAACCGGTGGTCCAGGCCGCCTGAAAATTGAAGCCTCCGGTGACGCCGTCCATATCCAGGACCTCGCCGGCAAAATAAAGTCCGGGAGCGACCCGGCTCTCCATGGTCTTGAGATCGACTTCGCTCAGGGGGACTCCGCCACAGGTGACGAACTCCTCCCGATTAAGGCTCTTGCCCACGACCTGCAGTTCGGTGCCGGAAAGCTGCCGGCCCAGATCCTTCAGCTCAAGCGGCGACAGGGTTGACCATCGGGTGTCGAGCTTTACGCCGGAAAGCCGGACCAGCCTTCGCCACAGTCGAGCCGGCAGAAACTGCAAGGGCGAATTGGCGACCAGTCTCCCCGGAGAGATGGTCCTGTGCCGGAGCAGTTCTGCTTCCAAGTCCGTGCTGCCCAGATCGGGCAGCCAGCGAATACGCAGCGTGAAGCGGTAATGGCATTCGTGGAACTGTCTTGCGCCCCAAGCTGAAAGGTGCAGGATTGCCGGACCGCTCACCCCTCTATGAGTAAGAAGAAGGCCTCCGCGGGCCTTCACCCCTGCCTGCGGCGCGGAGACCTCCACGTCCTCCAGCGAGATTCCCGCCAGTTCGTTTGTCCAGGCGGGCTCGAGATGGAACGCGAACAATGAGGGGACGGGGGGTGACAGCGTGTGGCCGAGTTCCACAGCCAACTGTCCCGCCGCGGCCGTGCGGCAACCTCCCGTAGCCAGCAGCAGACGATCGCAGTTGCGCGTTCTTCCATCCGGCAGCCGCAGTTCAAATCCCGATTCCATCCGCCGGGTTATGTGGTGCACGCCATGGTTGAGCACCAGTTCGATGCCTGCCTGCGCGGCTGCTTTCAGGAGGCAATCGACCACCGTGTCTGACTTGTCGCTGGCAGGGAAGATGCGCCCATCGGCTTCGGTTTTGAGGGCCACCCCCCGGTTCTCAAACCAAGCAATCGTGTCGCGGGCCTGGAAACGTGTGAACGGACCGATCAGTTCCCGTCCTCCTCGAGGGTAGGAGTCGCCCAGGTCCCTCGGATTGAAGCAGGCATGGGTTATATTGCAGCGTCCACCGCCGGAGATACGGACTTTCGACAGAAACTGCGGGCTCTTTTCCAGCACCGCCACTTCGAGCCCCGGCCTGATCTCGGCACAAGTGATTGCTGCGAACAGACCGGCGGGGCCGCCGCCGACAACTACTATCCGAGGAGCATTCATCCGAGTCACGATAGCGGATCCCCGGTGACCTTGGGAATCTATTTTTGCGACGTGTGCCGTCGCAGATTGAGCGCCGAAGGGGTGATGGCCAGGCCGCCCCGCGAAGTGACGCGGAGTTCAGAAGGGAGCATCTTGCCGACGGCGAGCACGGCATCGATGGTCTCGTCAAGCGGGATCAGGTTCAGGTAGCCGCCCAGGATCAAGTCCGCGCACACGAAGGCCGCGGAGGCCGCGACTGCGTTGCGGGTGTGGCAGGGGATCTCAACCATTCCCTGCACCAGGTCGCACACCGACCCCATCGAGTTTTGAAAGGAGATGGCCGCGGCATCCGCCGCCTGGCGGGGCGTGCCGCCGGCGGCTTCCACGACGGCTGCCGCCGCCATGGCTCCGGCGGCGCCGATTTCCACCTGGCAGCCTGCGACTTCGGCAGCGAAGGTGGCGCGCGACCCCACGATCACCCCGATGCCGCCTGCGGCCATGGCCGCGAGTGTCGCTCCGGGCCGATCGAGGCTGCGCTCATCCATAAGCGTGGCGAGGACACCGGGGAGAACGCCGGCCGATCCGCCCGTGGGGGCTGCGCAGACGACTCCCATGCCGCTGTTGACGTGCATCACGGCCAGTGCCCGCACCGCGGCGCGCGTATGCATTCCCCCGATCGCCAACTTTCCCTCGGCCTCGGCGCGCCAGATCTTCCCCGCCGTGGGGGTCAGGAGTTGCATGGCGGGGATGGCGTCTCCCAAACCCTCCTGGACGGCCGTTCGCATTCGGTCGATCCGGCCGGCCATTTCCTCGAGTACCTTCTGCTCTTCGATGCCGAGCAAAGCCGCCTCGTATGCCAACGCGATGCGACCCAGAGAGCAGCCGCGTGCGTCTGCCAGGGCCACCATGCCGGCCGCGCTCGAGTACAGAGGCGCCCCCTGCTTGATGAAAGCCACGGGCGGGGCCGTCCAGAGGTGCTTGAAGCCCTTGATTCCGCAGACGGCGCGGCGAGCTTCGCTTGTGAGCGCCACCCGGAGTCTGGCGTGCAGTAATCCCCTGTCCCCATGCACTTGCCAGTGCGGCTCGCCGATCCGGTTGCCTCCGGCGTCAAGAATGGCGCAAGCCGCCGGTTTCGCTTTGCGGACAACTCGACCAGCACTTCGTGCGTTTGTCCGGTCAAGCGCACCGGCCATCCGTTCAGGCGCGTGATTTCCACCGCACCCCCTCCCGTGGAGAGCGCGCGCAGATCCAGGGATCGGCCGTCGGATGCCTGAAGCCGGATGTCCGTGGTGTTGGGGTGTTCAGGGTCCGCGAGCGGGGTGACGGCGAAACGAAGGTCGATGCCCCTCCCGGCAACTTCGTGCAACGCGTTGAAGAAACGGGGATCGGTCAAGGGCAAATCCAGGAGGCCCATCGCCAAAGGCCAGGTCGACCCCCTGCTGGCGGTACACCTGGCCATACGAACCGGCCGGGTCGAAAGCGATCGCCACCGAAGTGGGCGCCGCCGGACACAGCGCCGCCGCCAGGCGGCCCAGATGATACGATGCCGCGGTGTGCGAGCTGGAGGGGCCGCGCATGATCGGACCGAGGACATCGTTGAGAATGCTGACGCCGGTATCGGCATCAGCCGGCGGATGCGGTGATATCGAGTGTGTCGGGGTCGTCATTTTGCCGTCCGCGATTGCGTCAGTCGCCGAAACAGGTGCCGACGTTGCGCGCGGCGCCCAGCAACGGCAGGTCCAAAGGCACCAGGCGCTGCTTGCCCGCCGCCTCTTCCAGGGGGATGTGGGTGACCGTTCGACCTTTCATTACGACCAGGCGACCGTGCTCCCCGGCCATCAGCAGTTCGATCGCAGTTCCGCCGAATTCCGTGGCCAGGACGCGATCCGCAGCCACCGGAGTGCCTCCGCGTTGCACGTGGCCGAGACTCACGGTGCGGGTTTCGATGCCGGTTGCGGCTTCGATATCATAAGCCACCTTCTGGCCGATGCCGCCCAGGCGGATCGGGTCCGGGCTGGTCGGGTCAATCCGGTGGACGATCTGTGAACCATTCCTCGGTCGGGCGCCCTCGGACACACAGATAATGCTGAAACGCTTGCCGCGCTTCGATCGGCCGACCACGGAATCGCAGACTTTCTCCAGTTCGAAAGGAATCTCAGGAATGAGGATCACGTCGCTGCCGCTGGCGATCCCGGAATGTAACGCGATCCATCCGGCATTTCTCCCCATCACCTCGACCACCATCACGCGGTGATGGCTGGCGGCGGTCGTGTGCACCCGGTCCAGGGCCTCGGTGGCGATCATTACCGCCGTGGCAAAACCGAAGGTGACATCCGTCCCGTGCAGGTCGTTGTCGATGGTCTTGGGGACCCCGATGCAGTTGATGCCGAGTTCGACGAAATGCGACGTGACGGTCATCGACCCGTCACCGCCGATGACCACAATTGCATCCAGTTGCCGGTGCGCTATGTGTTCCAGGCAACGGTCGGTGACATCCCGGATTTCGGTGGTGCCGTTGACCTTGACCGGGTACCGGCGCGGATCAACCCGGTTATTGGTTCCCAGGATAGTGCCGCCCAACGTGAGTATGTTGCTGACGGATTCGTTGCTGAGCGTGTGCATCCGGTTTTGCACCAGTCCCAGAAAGCCATCCTCGATGCCCATGACTTCCACGTTATGCCGGCTGAGGGCTGTTTTGCCGACCGCACGGATAACCGCATTCAGGCCCGGACAGTCACCACCCGCAGTCAGGATGCCGATACGCTGAATCTTGCTCATGATTTTTCTTCCTCTTCCGGGGACCAGGACCGGAATCCGGCCTCGTGCCATACGGTTTAATGCCGTGGATCATAATTCGGACCGCTTGATCCGCGAGTGCTCGTGGGTCTTTGCGGCCTTTCCGGGGATATTCATCGGCAAGGCCCGCGGCGCCGGATAGGATTACTGGAAGGGCGAATCGGGCAGGATGATCCGCACTTTCTTCCCGTGCTCGAAATTATCCATATGGAGCAACCACAGTCCGACGCCCGCCGAACCCTGCATAAGTCCGGTCTGGGCCAGCAACAGCTCCGGCCGGACACGGTGCTCAGCCTGCACCCACCGGGTTCCGGTCTCATCGTGAGTGGATCGTGCCAGAAGATCGGCCGTCATGGTCCTGGCGAATTCCAGATACTCCGTCTTGCGGGTCACGCCGAAAACGCTGAGCGCGAATTCGGCCACTCCGGCGGATCCGCAGCATTGCCCCACGTTGTTCCAGAAGCCGGGCGTTTGCTTTTCCGGGATTCCGCTCTGAAGCAGGCTGCGTGCCGATCGGTTAAGCCAGTCCATCCAGACGTCGTCCCCCGTAACCTGATAGAGACGGAAGAACAGCCGTCCTGTGCCCGGGGGGCCGTGACACCAGCCGAGGTAAAATAGATGCCTGCCGCCCGGCTCGTCATGAAAAACGAGGCAGGTCTCTCCTTCGGTTTCTGCGATTGACTGCAAATATTTTGCCCCTGCCAGCGCGCCCTTGAGAAACGACGGATCCTTGGTGTCCTGGTACAGAGTTGCCAGAAAGTAGGCGATGCCTGAGGTGCCATGGGAAAAATTCGGCATCAGGCTGGGGGAAGTGGGGCTCATAGTCCACTTCAGGCCGCCGTTCTCCTGCTGCCCGAGTTCCAGCAGACGGCGTCCAGCAGCCGAGGCGAGGTCGCGGAACGAGGAATCATTAAGTTCCCGGGCCGCATAGAGGAGAAACAGCCCGGTTCCCGCACTGCCGCTGACGATATCCGTTGTGTCGCTCCACTCGATGCCCGCCCCCCGTTTGACAGCCCGCTCTCGAATCCAGTCCAGGCATCGGCGGGCGGCCTGCAGAAATTTCTTGTCGGAGGTCGCCTTATAGGTTTCCAGGAGCGTGAATCCGATTCCACTGATCCCCTCATACAGGCCCGTCACCTTTTCCTGGGTCATCGATGAGACCAGGTAGTCGGCTCCGGAGCGGGCCGTGTCCAGATAGGAACGGTTTCCGGTGGAGGCGTAGGCTTCAAGGAAGAAGAGCACGACACCGGGGGATCCGCTGTAGAGATCGATCCGGATGGTCTTCGCTTCACGGGGATCCATGGGCCATGCGGTTCCCCTGGGGGTGCGCACTGCCACGGAATCCAGCCAACGGGCTGCCTGGATCGCACCCTCCAGGTAGGGACGATTGGCCTCCTGGAATGCCCCCGCTCCGATCAGCAGCAGGATCGTAACGGCCTGTTTCATATGTTTTCTCGGTTCATCGGGTTCTGGAGAAATTCGGTGCGTCGGGTTCGAGCATCCTGCGATCTGCACCTTGATCGCAGGATTCATGAACGGCTTTTGCAAACGAATGAATTACAATGCAATGTGCCGATCCGCGTTCATCCTCGTTTTTCCTTATCCTGATTTGTCTTGCGATCCTTTCATCATGAAAAAAGCAGGCCGGGAGTATGATCAAGGCGTGCTCCTGATCGCCGCGTTCCCGGCGGGGGCCTGGACCGGGAAAATCGGCAATCTCACGAAAGCGCTGCGATCGCTTTGCGAGCCCAATTGGCATCCTCCAACATGCCTCGTCCAATCCCGACCAGATCGGCGTGCCCTTCGCGCACAATGCTGTCCGCATGTGCCGCCTCGCGGATGCCTCCGGTTACGATCACCGGGATCTTTACCTGCGCTCTGATTGCCGAGGCATAGGGTACAAAATACCCTGGCGCTTTGCCAGCCCCGCGCGATCCCTGCAGTCCCCCCGAGATGTCGATCAGGTCGGCGCCCCCGGCCGCCAGCAACCGGGCCGCTTCACAAGCTTCTTCGAGTTCCAGTCCGCCGGGGGTTTCATCATGAGCTCCCAGCCGGACACAAACCGGAAACCGGGGGCCCACACTCCGCCGAACTTCTTCGAGGACCATAAGATGCATGCGCGCCCGGTTTTTCAAGCTCCCCCCGAAATCGTCGCTGCGCAGGTTGGTGAGCGGCGAAAGGAACTCGGAAAGCAGAAAACCATGGGCGGCATGGATCTCGACGGCATCAAATCCAGCGTCGCGCACCCGCCGGGCCGCCGCGGCAAATGCACCGGAGATCTCCTGAATGCCTGAAGTTGTCAGCTCTTCCGGTATCTCTCCCGAGGGTTCGTAAGGGTGCCGGATCGCGGATGGGGCTACCGGCTTGATTCCATCCAGGGTTGCCGAATCGACGCGCGAACCGGCATGGGAAATCTGTACGGCTGCCACAGCCCCTTCCGAGCGGATGGCCGAAGCCAGCCGGGTCATGCCCGCGATCATCTCGTCACAATAAACCCCGAGCTGTGTCGAGGAGTGCCTGCCGCCCGGGTGCACAAAGGAGTGTTCCACGATGATGAGTCCGCACCCCGCCGCGGCCCGCTCCCGATGGTAATCGATGATCCTGTCGGTGACCTTGCCATCAGGAGTGGCCTGTCCCGACCACATGGGAGGCATGACGATCCGGTTCCTTAACGTGAGGCCGGACAGTGACAACGGTGTTAATAAGTTAGCCATGGCGATCCAAACGAATTGATATGGGTTCGCGGCAGTCTGATCGCAACGCCTGGGGACCTTTCAATGTGAAATGCCAAACCTAATCCTATACCAAAGGGGCGACGGCATTACAGCCAAAACTCGGTAACCTCTACCGGTCAGTCGCCGGGTTGAGGCTTTTTATTCCTTTCTGTCCAGATCCATGGGGCCAAACATGTGGTTTCCGTCTTCCGTGACCCATCCACCGATCAGTCCACCCATGAAACTGTTGAGCGAGACCCGGAGCCTGCTGTCCCGGCCACCCATGGTCAGAGTGAACTTGAATTTCAGCAGCTTGTTGTCGAACCTAACCTCTTCCAGTGCCGCCTTGGTGAATAATGCCTTTGAATTGGAAATCGTTCCGGAGTAAGTATCCCCGCTACTCTGCAGTACCAGAGTGATTTCCACCTTTTCGGAAGATCCGGGCAGGACCGTTTCGCCCATCCAGGTTCCACTCAGGTCCAGGTTCTGCCCCGGAAGCGATGCCGGCGCCATGGAAAGGATCAAAGCCGCGAGCGATAAAGCCTTCATCACGTTCATGAATACCTCCATCAGTGGTGCTATCTTCAATAACGACCCGGCATTGACGATTGTTTCAAAAAAGACATATCGGCGGCCGGCGGTTGCGGCAAATCAATACGAAATGACCGGGACTTTTGCTCGTAATTTGCTTTATGGCTGGTTTTGGCGATTTCCCTGGTGGAGGGGGGAGAATGTAGATCGGCCTGATTCCTGGGGGAAAGGGATGCGGTGGATAGTTGAATTGGGCTTGTCATTGGCACTTTTTTGGGTGCTGCCTGGAGGTGTTGCGCCCCAAACCGATGCTCCGCTGACGCTCGAGCAGTGGAGATTGGCTTTACGCAGCATAATCGATTCCGAGCACGCCTTTGCGCAGGCTGCGGCGGAAAAAGGGATCCGGGAGGCATTCCTTGCTTTCTTGTCGGAAGATGCCGTGCTCTTCCAGCCCCAACCGGTGCCGGGAAGAAAATGGTGGCTCGAACACGCTCCTGTGTCCGGAAAGCTGAGCTGGTGGCCTGGCTTCGCCGATGTTTCGGCCGCCGGCGATTTGGGTTATAGCACCGGACCCTACGAATCCAGGAAGAATGCTGCCGATGCTGCACCCTCCTCGTTCGGAAACTATGTGACGATTTGGAGGAGGCAGAAGGATGGAGCCTGGAAAGCGATCGTCGATTTTGGCGTGACCAATCCCGCTCCGGGAAAGGACTTTGTGGAATTTAATCCCCGCCTGGGTAGACCTCCTTTCGCTCCCGGACAGATCGCGGATGAGGATGAGTCATCAGATACCCTGACCAGCCTGGAACGCAGACTCTCGACCCTCAGTGTTACGCAGGGGATGGCGGCCCTGCTCCCTTACCTTGGCGACGAGATCAGGTTATTGCGCGCGGACCGGACTCCCGCCATCGGCTTGGATCAAATGATTCCCCAACTGCCAGCCAAACCGGGGGTGTGTTCCTGGCAGCCGCTGGGTTCAGGATCCTCGATATCCGGGGACCTGGGCTATGCTTATGGGGCGATTCATGTGAAGGATGACCGGTCTGGCGATACCCGAGCGCGATCCGGGCATTATTTGCGAATATGGAAGATGCACGCGCCGGGTTCCTGGAAGATCGTGCTGGACGTAGCCAGCTATTAGCTGGTTTCTGTAGCGAAACTCGCAGGTTACATCAGAGAACCAAACGAGCAACTCGGATCTGGATTTGAGCTTCATCTTGGATGTAGCCGGTCATATCCGATGTAAACGTTCCAGACAGTGCATTTACCAGATCTTCACTTAATTGTGCATGTCCACATCCAGGTCCAGGTACAGGCCGAAGTCCGAGTCGCGGACGGAGGGTTAAGGAGTTTCCAGACAGAAACTGGCTGGTATCGACCGGCCCTCGCCTAATCAGTTCTGGCGTGGACTTAATCCCGGTCTCACGTCAGCAGGGCCTTCCGCACCGTCCGGCATTCCCATTGCTCCCATTAGTGATTTAGATTACAGGGTTTCGGGGCGTAGGAGGCCTCCTCCGATTCTTGAGGACATCGCTGCCGGGACTGGACGCCTTTGTCCGAACTGCGGACTTTCTGAATAAATTCTCTTCATTCCTGCCGGATTTATGCGACAATCATGAATTTTGTGAGGGAGTTCCAGCCCGATTTCGCCGCGCGCGATCGGGGCGAGTCTCCTTCGGGGGTGGGTACGAGAATCAACAGGGCGGCAATCCGGTCTCCGGATTGCGTGCTCGTGCATTCGATCAGTCTGCACGGGCTGGCTCCGGGTTTGATCAGAGCCCGGCTTATCACAGGAGAAAGGCACAACCATTCGACTACGGCCCTGTTGCCGCAGGGGCGGAGGGAATGCAAGGCTCCCAGAAAAATATGCATAAAGGACTCGACAGGGAAACGCTAGAAATGATGCTGCAGACCATCCAGAATTTTGCTGGCCGGCGCCTGCCGGAAAGCACTCTGCTGCAGCTGGATGCTACACATGAATTTCCCGAGGAAGCAGTCAAGGAGATGTGTGGCCCGGAAATCGGGATTCAGATGCTGTTCATCCCCGAGGAATTCGAAGGTATTGGGGGGGGAGCTTTCGATGTTTATCGGGTGTGCGAGGAGATGGCTCGGATTGACTTGGGGGTGGCCACAAGCGTTCTGGCAACTTTCCTGGGCAGCGACCCGATTGTTTTCGGCGGCACGCACGAGCAGAAGAAGCGCTGGTTGTCACGCATCGCCCTGGAGGGGTTGCTGATGGCCTATGGCGCCACGGAACCAGAAGCAGGGAGCGATCTGGCAGCTTTGCGTACTATCGCCACACCGGTCATGAACGAAGGGAAGGTCGTCGGCTACCGGATCAATGGGAACAAGCAGTGGATCAGCAATGGCGGCGTTGCGGATCTTTACAGCATATTGGCTCTCACGCCCGGCGGCCCCAGCTGGTTTGTGGTCGAAAAAGGGACTCCGGGATTGGGGCACGGCAAGCCGGAGGACAAGCACGGCATTCGTGCCAGCAACACCGCGACGGTTTCGCTCGAAGATGTCTACGTCGATGTCGACCGCCTCGTGGGAGGATAAGGAAGGACATGGGCCTTATTCAGGCGCAGCTGGTGTTCGGGTATACGCGCCTGATGGTGGCGGCGTTTGGTCTGGGCTCCGGCTGGGCGGCACTCGATCGAGCTATTCCTTACTCGATGGGGCGGATCCAGGGGGGTGCTCCGCTGTCCGAGAAGCAGGGATACACCCACAAGCTGATTGTGCCTCACGCGGTGCGTCTGGAAGCGGCCCGCTCCTATATAGAAGAGACCGCAGAGCGTATCGACAGCGATGAGGGCAACCTGAACACCGAAGGTGCCATCTCCAAGTACCTGGCGACTGAAGCCGGCAATCTTGCGGCCGACGCCAGCATCCAGGCTCTGGGAGGCTATGGCTACACCCGGGAATATATCGTCGAAAAGATCAAGCGAGACGTGCGCATCACCACGATTTACGAAGGGCACCTCGGAGATCATGGAAATGACGATCTGCCGCGACCGATGGCAGATGCATCTGAAGACACACGGCCAGTATCTATCACGACTGGGGCGCGCGCCGTGGAGGAGTTGCAGGGACGCCACCCGGCGATTGGCGCCGGTATCGCCGGACGCTGCCTGCATGCGCTGGCGGAGCTTCTCGAGATCGGCACGAATTCACCGGCTTACCCGGCACCAGCACATTCTCTTCCGTCTCGGCGAACTGATTGCCTATGCCGAAGTGTGCGGGCAGCCTGGCCCGGCGAGCGGCCCGTGCGGCGGAGGGAACCCTGAGCGACAAGGCGCACACGCGATTTGGGGCGGAGGCCCTGGCTGCCATGAGCCGGATCTTCGCCCGCGAAGCATCAGCCGAAACTGGCGGCCGAAGGCATGCGCTGGATCGGTAGGTTCGGCCAGCCTCCAGGACAAGGACGTCTTCGAACTCGAGAGCAGGCTGAGCCTGCCGGCCCATCCACCGCGATCAGGCCGGCCTGATTCAGGATCTGGACCTGCTCGCCGACATACTGTACGGGCGAAGCACGGCTTGAGGGGGCGCGGCTTTGCGGGTGGTTCACGGACTCGGAATCTGGAAATAGATCGCAGTTGAATCGCCTCGCACGGTCGTGGTTCCAACGGCACGGCGAAGGTACACTCCGGAAGATCGACCATCCCGAATGCGGCTGTCATCCCGGAAATGCCGGTTCAGCAGAAATACACTTACCTCCGGAAGGAGCAGTCGGTAATGAAAGTAACGGCTCACAAAGCGGTCGCGATTGTTGGTGTGGGAGCGGTTTTGCCCGATGCGCCGAATGCGCGCAAGTTCTGGCAAAACATCAGGGATGGCGTTACAGCATCTCCGAGGTGGAAAGCCGGCGATGGGATCCGGACCTTTACTATGACGCCGACCCGAAAGCCCCCGCCAAGACCTACTCGAAGATCGGCGGCTGGGTGCGCGAATGGGAGTGGGATCCGCTGAAATGGAAGATGCCGATGCCGCCCCGCGTCAGCCAGGCCATGGATCTGACCCAGAAGTGGGCGATTGTCGCCGTGCGCGAAGCGCTGATGGATTATGGCTATCCGAAACGCCCGCTGAATGCGGAACGCACCGCGGTGATTCTCGGCAACGCTATGGCCGGTGACACGCACCTCTACTCTGCGGCCCGGGTCCTGTTTGCGGATTACATCCAGGAACTGAGCAAGCACCCCGGATTTCGCGAGCTCTGCCCCACAGGTGCGGAAGGCGATGCTCGCGCAACTCCAGGAAGGTAGTAAGCAATCGCCTGCCGCGATATCACGGAAGACACGATGCCCGGGGAACTTGCCAATATCATCGCCGGACGTATCGCCGCGCTCTACGATTTCAAAGGACCCAACTTTCGTAGCGGATGCCGCCTGCGCCTCCACCATGGCGGCGCTCAGCGCCGCCATCGGAGGACTGGTAGAAGACGATTACGACGCTGGTCATGACGGGGGGGATCGATGCCAACATGAGCCCGTCCACTTTTGTAAAATTCTGCAAGATCGGAGCGCTTTCGGCGACCGGATCGCGTCCCTATGCTGACGGCGCCGACGGATTCGTCATGGGAGAAGGTGCGGCGACCTTCCTGCTCAAGCGTTTGAGCGATGCCGAGCGGGACGGAGACCGGATCTATGCCGTGATCCGCGGCCTGGGCGGCTCGAGCGACGGCAAAGGCAAAGGCATTACCGCCCCCAATCCCGTCGGGCAGAAAATCTGCGTCCGCCGCGCCTGGGAGAACGCCGGCGTCACGCCGTGTCCTGGAGATCTGATGGAAGGGCACGGCACATCCACCCAGGTCGGTGACATCGTCGAGGTCGACAGCCTGAGCGAAGTCTTTGCCGAATTCGGCCTTCCTCCAGGTTCCATCGCCCTGGGATCCGTGAAATCCAACATCGGACATCTCAAAGGTGCAGCCGGTGCGGCGGGCATTCTAAAAGCGATGTTCGCTTTGCATGAAAAGCTGCTGCCGCCAAGCGTAAATTTTAAGCAGCCGAATCCCGATATCGACTTTGTCCGGTCCCCGTTCTACGTCAATACTCAGCTGAGACCCTGGGAAGTGGCCAAAGACGCCGTCCGTCATGCGGGGGTCAGCGCCTTCGGCTTTGGGGGGACGAACTTCCACACCGTTCTGGAAGAATACATCCCCGGACGGATTGAGGCCGAGGCGAAGCTCAAGATTTCGGTTCCCGAGATTGATTGGCGGGCTGGGCAGACGGAGCTCAAGAACCCGCTTCGTGGCGCTCTCCTGCTCGGTGGGGATTCTCAGGCTGCCGTGCTTCAACGCCTGCAGGCCGCGCAACAGGAAGCGGCAGCCGGCAGGGCGCCGGTTGTGGCTCCCCCCGCGGAGTCCGACCTGCGCGCACCCGTGCGTCTGGCGATTGATTATGCCGAGGTCGCCGATCTGGCCGACAAATGCGGCAGGGCTCTGAAAGCCTTCGAGGAAGATCAGCCGGGGCGCTGGAAGGCCCTGCGTGCCAAAGGCATTTTCCTCGGTGCGGGACCCGCCCCCAAGGTGGCTTTCCTGTTCGCAGGGCAGGGCTCCCAGTACGTAAACATGCTGAAGATGCTGCGGACCAGTGAGCCGATTGTCGCGGATACCTTTGCCACCGCCGATCGCGTGATGCAGCCGCTGATCGGGAAAAAGCTCAGCGACTCCATTTTCCTTGATGAATCCGACGAAAGTGCGGTTGCCCGGGCAGAACAGGACCTCAAGCAGACGGCGATCACCCAGCCGGCCGTGCTGGCCATCGAAACAGCCCTCTCCCGCCTGCTCGGGGCCTACGGCATCACCCCCGACATGGTCATGGGGCACAGCCTGGGAGAGTACGGCGCCCTGGTGGCCTCAGGGGCGATGTCGTTCGAAGAAGCCCTGAAAGCGGTCAGCGCGCGGGGCACCGAAATGACCAAGTGCGCTCTCGACGACAACGGTGTCATGGCGGCGGTTTTCGGGCCGATCGAGGAAATCGAGAGGATCCTGACCACGATTGACGGGTATGTTGTCATTGCCAATATCAACAGTACGAGAGAAGCCGTGATTGGTGGTGTGACGCCGGCGGTGGAAAAGGCCATGGCAGCGTTGCGGGCGGCCGGCTACCGGGCTCAGCAGCTGCCGGTCAGCCATGCTTTCCATACCGACATCGTGGCCCCCGCCAGCGCGTCGCTGGCCCGGGTTCTGCAAGGCATGAATCTGCAGCCGCCCGCCATCCCCATCATCTCCAATGTTACCGGCAAGTTTTACCCCATGGGTCCGGAGGTTGTCCCTGAGATGATCGAGCTGCTCGGCAAGCAGGTCGCTTCTCCGGTTCAGTTTATTAAGGGTTTGAACAGCCTTTACGATGCGGGCGCACGCATCTTCGTCGAAGTCGGCCCGAAGCGGGTGTTGTACGGATTTGTGGAGGACGTGCTCGGTGACCGTGAGGGTGTGGTGCCATTGTTCACCAATCACCCGCGGATCGGAGAAATCGCGTCCGTAAACCTGGCATTGTGCGGCCTATATGCGGCAGGCTTCGGTGTCGGGACCTCGCCCTCGAGGCTGCGCGACCGGCTGCCATCGAGGTTCAGTCCACGGCGCCTGTTGCAGGTGCGGTGCCGGCGCCGGCTTCCGTGTCCGCGATGGCCGCGCCAACGGCTCCAGCCGCATCCCCGGTGCGCCCGGTTTCGCAGGCTGCGACGCATCGCCCCGGCACGGATCACTATATCGAGCTCGGTCATATTTTCGCCGACTTCCTCGAACGTGGTTTCCAGGTCTATTCCGGAGGAGGGGCTGCGCCCCCCCGCCGGCGCGGATTGGCATCACCGGGGCGGCGCTCGGCCTGCCCAGCATCGACCGCACCTTTGATGACGCCAACATCGGACGTATCCTGCGCGGCGGTCAGTTCATCGATCCGGTCCCGATGAACCTGCGCCGTGCCATGCTCGAAAAAAA
>CAWGRQ010000020.1:0-81955 GCA_963824985.1 Terriglobia bacterium | reverse complement strand
GCAGTTTCTACGCACTGAAGCGAGAGGCAGCGGCAGGAGTGGACGGGGTCAGGTGGGCGGAGTATGAAGACGGGCTGGAGGGGCGGCTTGCCGACCTGCACAGCCGGGTTCACCGCGGAGCCTACCGGGCACAGCCCTCAAGGAGAGTGTATATACCGAAGGCCGACGGGCGGCAACGTCCGTTGGGGATCGCGGCGCTGGAAGACAAGATCGTACAGCAGGCCGTGGTCACGATTCTCAATGAGATCTATGAGAACGACTTTCTGGGATTCTCCTACGGGTTTCGGCCGGGGCGCAGTCAGCATCAAGCGCTGGACGCGCTGACGGTAGGGATCACGCGGAAGCGAGTGAACTGGGTGTTGGATTTGGACATTCGGGGATTTTTCGACAACATGTCGCACGAATGGATTGTCAAGTTCGTAGAGCATCGAGTAGGAGATCCGCGGATGCTGCGCCTGATCCAGAAATGGCTGAAGGCCGGAGTATCCGAGGACGGGGAGTGGTCTGAGAGTAAGATAGGTACGCCACAAGGGGCGGTAGCATCGCCACTGCTGGCGAATATCTATCTGCACTACGCCTTGGATCTCTGGGTGGAAGCATGGCGGCGGAAGGTGGCGCGCGGCGACATGATCGTAGTGCGCTATGCGGACGACGTCGTGCTGGGTTTCGAGCACAAGGATGAGGCTGAGCGGTTTCTGCGGGAAGTGCGGGAACGGCTGCAATCGGTCGTCCGCGGCTACTACCAATACCATGCAATTCCGGGGAACATTGACAGCCTTGGTGTGTTTCGCGAACGCCTGATCCGGATGTGGCGGCATGTACTTCGCCGACGCAGTCAGAAACGGCGTCCGAACTGGACCTGCCTGGGCCGGCATTTTGCCCGCTGGCTGCCCCACCCCTGCATCCTTCACCCCTTTCCTGAAGTGCGGTTTGACGCCACGCATCCGAGGTAGGAGCCGTGTGCGCTAGCAGCGCCCGTACGGATCTGTGCGGGGGGTGCGGGGCGACCCGTATCCCTACCGCGACCCAGTGTCCCATAGGGCTCCGGGTGCTCAGGGACACTGTGGTGACCGTCCCGATTGGCACAAAGATAAGCATTTCAATTGTGACCCTGAGAGGGTCCAACAGCAAAGCCCAGGGCGAAGCCCTGAGGACGGATCTCCAGCAGGGAACCAGGTCTGAATGGACGGTGCAAGCTATGCCGCCCTTCAGGGCTGACTTTGGTTGCTGCGCAGGGCCCCGACTGGTGTCCGGCGCTAGAAATGCGTCGGAAACGTAACTGGACAGGATGCTTTCCAATACCCGGGGAGCCTCGTTCGGAGCAGCGATTGGATCCGATAAGATGCCGTCGAGCACCGGTATTCCCGCCCTGACATGGGATCCGGCGTTCAATAACCGATCTTCCTGAGCCAAGGCCTGGGCAAGGGCGGATACGTAACCGCGCTACTCAACCATTGTGAAACCGGCGGGATCGATAATCACAAGGAGTGGTCTTGACGGAGATACCTGGCCAGCGGAAGCAACTCGAAGGTTGAGTGCCGAACGGATTTAAAAGACAGGTCCGGCAGGCAAATCTTTGGTGGAGGAGTAAACAGTGAAAAACCGGTTGGGCCGTTCCGAAGCAGTCTGCGCGGTCGACAGGACACCAAAAGCAAACCGGAGCGGGCACCCAAGCAAGAGCCGCAGGCAGGCCGGCATCCGAACTCCTCTAACCGTTTAATACAAAGGGACAGGAAGCCTGAATTCCACGCGATTCTATCATCAGAAGACAGGTGCCGTATCTGTTGAATCCAGTTTTCACATTGGAAGCCGGTGATGACCAGCCACGAAGGGGGTAGACCTCGTGTGAGTAGCGAGACCAACCCATCTCCGGGTCGGAAGCGTCATGTCATTGCGCCAGTTGCGGCAACCTTGGATTGCAGCACAATAAAATTTTTGGTTGGAACAGTGTTACGGGCTCCCGCGGCAGACGATCCGAATCCCATGTTCCGAATTTGCGGGCTGTTTTGCTTGTCAAGTCGGAATCCGTAATCAGCAGAGATTATTACAGGCAACCAAAGTCCCTGTCCCAATCTAATCCTGATGAGTGGCTTGCACCGCAGATTGTTGATGATCGGACGCTGAGGATTCACGCCGCGTCATTGTGGGAATATGCCCCGCAGGCAAGTGCGTGTTCCAGTTGCTGCAAGAACTCTGCCGCCGATCGCGGGCGTCTGTCCCGGTCCACCGCCAGGGAACAGACAAAGAACTCCCGCCATGATGCCGGCGGATCCTTCAGGTGCTCGCTCAAAGGAGTGTAGCTGCCGGCCAGCACCGACTGCCGCCAAGTGACCCTGTCGGCCGCGGGAAATGGAAGCGCGCCTGTCAGGGTTTCATAGGCGGTGACGGCAAGCGCCCACACGTCCCAGGATATGGCAGCTTTTTCGCCCAGCAACTGCTCGGGCGACATGTAGCCCAGCGTGCCCACGAGCACGCCGGATTCCGTCACCGCATAGCTCTGCGATTCCGGCACAGCCTCGGATGCGTCGAGGAACTTGGCCACACCGAAATCCAGCACTTTGACAGTCTCGGTTTCGATGTCGCCGTTCCGAACCAGGAAAATATTCTCCGGCTTCAGGTCGCGGTGGATCAGCTGATGGCGGTGCGCCGCACTCACGGCGCTGCACACCGGGCGGAAGATTTCGGCCGTGCGCGCCGCAGTAAGGCGCCCATGCGACTTGAGCTGGTCGCGTAAAGTGGCGCCATCAAGCAGCTCCATGACGAGGAACGCACGCCGGCCGGCCTCAACGCCATAGTCATACACGGTGACGACATTCGGATGGTCAAAAGCGGCGCCTGCGCGTGCCTCGCGCTCGAAACGCCGCGCGGCCGCGGTGCTGTAAACAAAATCATCGCGGATCACCTTGACGGCCACTCGCCGTCCAAGGGCTTTATCTTTAGCTTCGTACACCGTCCCCATGCCCCCACGCCCCCGGCGCCGCTCCAGCTGGTAACGGCCTGCCAGCGTCCGCGACAAGGGCACGGGAGTCAAATCGGCGCCATCAAGTGCGCACCGGCCCGAACCCGAATCGGAACACGTGCCGCACAGCGGACATTCATCAAAAGTGCCCGAGGTATACCTGGCCGCCAGCGCCTCCTGCTCGAAGAGCAGCGCGAGGCTTGCGGCGATCGCTTCGAGAAGTTTCTGATCCTCCCGCGTATAGGGCTCTTCGGAGCGCTTTGCTCCGAGAGCAATCAGTGCTTCCTTCTGCTCGGGCAAGATCGCGACCGGCACCAATAGATCGATGCGGGCCTGGCGCACAAACTCGATCTCCTCATCAGGCAACTGCCTCTGAAGCCAGTCGGATTCTCCCAGCGACACCTCCAGGGAACCTCCGAGAACGCGCATGACATAGATCAGGTTGGTATCGGCAAGGATGGCGGGCGGCGCCTTGTCTGAGGGGGATGAGGCTCAGAGTCCGGAAGGTTGTTTCGCCCGATTGCCGCTGCATGATGGCCACAAATTCGGGGTGCAGCGCCGCCTCGATTTGGGCAACGACGCCAGGAGCGGCATGGGCGAAACTGCGGGCCTGACTGGCCTCGGCGGCGACTGCGCGGAGCAGCCGGCGGGCGTCGTAGTGCTCGCGGAAAAACCGCCGGTCGATCGCCTCTCCCCAGCGGCGGCGTTGCGAGTGGGCCCCAACCGCCACGGTTCCCAAGGCAGCGTATATCCAGCCGCGCGCTTCCAGAATGCCGAGTAGCGGCTGGTCGCCATGCACCAGCAAATCTGCCACCAGGATGATTCCCAGGACCGGCACCAGCGAGAGCAGAGCGCCCCGGGTCGCGGCGTATTGTACGCCCTGGCGGATTATTAAGCGGATGTCGAGCAGACGATGTCGCAGGATCGAGTAAGCGAAAGAGGCAGGAAGCAAGACAAATATCAAAGCCAGCAGGAGGTCGGGCACTCCTGACGAAAGCCAGCTCCACATCCCGGACAGCGGCGTATATCTCCAAATTAGCAATCTCAAGATACCCGGAAGGACTCCGGCTCCCCCGCCAACAAACAAAACCCGCAGCCGTCGCCTGTCGTTGGGATCCTTGAGCCGAAAATAATTTGCGGCCAGCGCTGCAAGGGACGCCAATTCATACAGACCCAAAAGCCTATAACCGACATACCGGAACTCATTGAGCAGGATGACTTCATAAACCTGTAACGGACGGTACACGATGAGGAAGGTAGAATGGAAAAACGCCGGAACGAAGCATAATGCCGGCAGCCAGATGATTGCCCACCTCCAACGCGGGCGAAACAGAGGCCTCGGAAAGAGCAAAAAGAAGGTCAGGAGGATTGGGCCCACCAGATAGGAACTGACAATCGGTATCCACAGTAGGGCGCCCACACCCTGCGGCAATCCTCTCCACATCGCCGCATATCCGCGAGGTACCGTGCCGAAAGCAGCAAGGCTGACCGATAAGGCGGCCAGGGACAGGGCCCCCATGCGCGCCAGGAAGTCATAAGGGCGGCTGAAACCGATGAGGAACGCCGTCGCAAGCAGGAAGATTCCATCGATCTGCCAAATGATCATAACTCCCCTGCGCCAGTTCACGCGTTCCATCGAATAAACTACTTCTATTCGCTGCCCCTCCCGCTCGATGTCAAAGATGTAGTCCCGGTCCGCTTCAAGATTCGAATTAATCCACCTCCAATCGGAAGCATGTCGGATTGGCTGACCGTCCAGAGCAAGCAGGACATCACCAGATCTGATGCCAGCGCGATCGGCCTGAGATCCGGAGGGCACAGAAGCAATGACCGGCCGCTCTTCTTCATAGCGCAACCCGAAGTCAAATCCAACCGGTCCCAGGAAGAAGCCATAGGTTCGCAAGATGCAATCGGCCAGAAAGGCGGCGGCAAGGAGGTACATCCACCACGGGGCATGATGAATGATCTTACTCGCCACCGTAAGGACAGCGCCTGTCTTGGATGCCTCGCCAATTCCCCTCGCGCCCGGCAAGTCCAGGTTGTGATTCAGGTTCTGCGGAGGTCCTTGCGTGGATGAGTTCGGGGACTTGGCCAACATGCGGGCGGCAACTTCCAGTGCGGGGACTTCGAGAAGCGCTCCGTCTTTCTCAAGGGAGGCCAGCAACGATTCCACCTCCCGGCGCAACTCTGTGTTGTCCGGGCAGGCCGATTCCAGGAATTGAGTTCGTTCGGCCCGGGGTTTTGACAGAGCCTCGTGATACAGCTCTTCCACGCGCTTCCAGTTTGTCTCCCCTTTGACAGGGTCTGATCTCATGGTCCGCTGGCCTCAAAGGAGACCGAACAGGCACAAACCGTGGACTCTCGATTACTTCCTGCGCAATTCCCGGCAAAGCCAGGCCTTGGCGAAACTCCAATCCGACAGCACGGTATTGGGTGACACCTTCAGCACTTCGGCTATTTCTTCCGTGCTGAGCCCGCCGAAGAAACGCATTTCCACTACCCGGCTCTTCCGCTGGTCCAATGCAGCGAGCGCATCCATGGCCTCATTCAGGGCAATTAGGTCGACGCCCACCTCATTCGCCAGGAACTGAGCCTCATGCAAAGAGACCTGCCGGGCTTTTCCACCTCTCTTGCGGCTGTGGCGCGCGCGGGCGAAATCGACCAGGATCTGCCGCATTACCTGGGCGGAAACGGCAAAAAAATGCGCACGGTTTTGCCAGTGTTGTTGCTTGGAATCAACCAGCCGGATGTAGGCTTCATTGACCAGGGCACTCGTTTGCAGGATGCGATCCGTCCTCTCAAGATTCATGTAGTGGCGGGCAATCCGATGCAGCTCCGCGTACACGGCCGGAACCAGTTTGTCCAAAGCTGAGCGGTCGCCGTCACTCCATGCTTGAAGCCATTTTGTAAGGTCCTGCTGGTCGAAGGCTGCCATGGCACGCTGGTCCTACGGTAAGCATCGGTATCAACTCATTATAGCATTATGGGGGTATCCCCTTGACTCAAGTAACGACCAGGTGACGCGCCAGGGCTGCTGCAGGCCGTGCAGCCACAGGGCGGCCTCCGGAGCTAAGGATGAGGCAAGGTCTTTTGCACAACGTTTATCTCAGGCCGTCCATATGCGTCTCCGCAAGCCCGCGCCGACCGGCGATGACTTGAGTCAAGGGGATACCCCAGTAGCATTATCAGAAAGCCCAGCCCTTTTACATCCGCGCGGAAGGAGAAGCGGGGATTGGGTCTTTTTCCTCTGATTTCCGCTTGTAATAACAGAGGAGAAAAATCAACGGGTGCCATCAATACGCCTCTGAGTTAGAAGGCGGTCGCCCTAAATAGCCAGATAAATGAAAGGAAAGGAGCAAGGAAATGATAACGCGCACAAGTGCGCTCTTGTTTGCAGCCTGCATTTTGTTGAGTGCCGCGATAGCAGCTGAAGATCGCCCGCAATATTCAGCTTGGTCTAATCCGGAGAACCTCACGGCCATAAATTCGACCGTTAACGACGCGGGCGCGTTCATATCCAGGGACGGGCTGAGCCTGTACTTTGGTTCCATGCGCGGCGGCAACTTCGACATCTATGTTTCGCATCGTCCCTGCAAGGATGCAGACTGGGAACTGCCGCAGATCCTTGGCCCCGCCGTCAACACCTCCTGCCACGAGCAAACCCCAACGCTGTCTATGGACGGGCATTGGCTCTATTTCGCAAGAGACTGCGGCGGCTTTGGCGGGCAAGACATCTTTGTCTCTCGACGGCATAACAAGCGGGAGGATTCCGGCTGGCAACTCCCGGTAAATCTCGGCAGCGGCGTCAACACTGCCGCCAATGAATCCTGTCCGGCTCTATTTGAGGATGAAGAGAGTGGAATTACCACCCTCTACTTCAGCTCTAGTGCGACTTTATATGCACGTGAAGATATCTTTGCCAGCACGCTCCAGGAGGAGGACGGGACTTTCGGCCAGGCGGTACGCGTCGAGGAAATCAGCGATCCGGATCCTTTAGTCCGTGACGCGCGCCCTTTCGTCTGGAAGAACGGACTAATCATATTCCTGGATTCTGACCGACCAGGGACACTCGGAGGCCAGGATCTCTGGATTTCGGCCCGAGCCAAGACTTCGGATCCATGGTCAACACCGGTGAACCTGGGTGCCGTGTTTAATAGCGTATTTTTAGAAGCTCGCCCGGTGTTATCGTTCGACGGCACTGAACTCTACTTCCACTCGAATCGTACTGGCACTGGCACTCTCGGAGGCAATGACATATACCGAAGCACGCGAACGAAGCTGAAAGGCCCTCACAAGGACAAGCTGAAAGGTTTTCACAAGGACAAGAAGTAGTCCTGATCGCGGCCCCGCGTCACAAGGCGCCAGTCACAATGGGCCGCGGTTTGCAGCCATCCCCGGCGGTTTCTTCTGAACCCGCCGGGGAAATCTATCTGAGAGCAAGGCTGGACTCGACAGAATGTGTGATCACCGCATCGCGGGACTCGAGCACGCATTTGCCGGTTTGAATGCAAGGCTCGGTTGCGCGATGTACCGATCATGCTATCCCCATGTTGCGCGTTGCCGAACAGGGCTGCATCAGAGAGGAGTTGAGCACTGTGTCCCCCGATCCAAGATGCGAAGGATTGGGTCAGGCAGCGGTCGGTGCCGTAGGGATCTTGGCCAGCTCGTTTGCGAGCCGCTGTTCCGCATGCCACAGATCATAGGCCTGCTGCATCGGGAACCACGGGGCCATATCACAAACGCAAAAACCCAGGTCAAACAAGGGTTTTGATGTATTTTCAACAGTTTGGAGGATCGGCTCCGGAGTGACTATGGGTCAGCTGCTCTAACCAACTGAGCTATGGGCCCATCTAACTGGCAGAATTTGGCGGCGCCTTGGTAGCGGTACCTTCGACTTTTGCCGCCGCGTCGGGAGCCGCCTCCCGAACAATCCACGCTCTCGGGTCCATCTCGACGCCGTTCTGCACGCCATACAGGTAGCGCGTAAACCATCTGTTCATCATCGCCAGCGGCGGTGCACCGCCGTGGCCGTCCTGGTGGTAGTACATCTGCAGCGGCACCTTCCCTTTCAGCGCGTTGACGATCCGGACGCTGTGCTCCGGCACCACGTTCCAGTCGTTGAACGCGTGGGCCATGAGCACGGCCGCCCGGATTTTGCCAACCTTCCTCAAGAGATCGCGTTCAGCCCAGAACTGGTTGTAGTCGCCGCTGGCGCGGTCACGCCCTTTGGCGAACTCACCATCGCGGTATCTCTGATTGCAGTTATCGCGCCCAGGATCAGAAAGTTACATAATCGATCAGAATCCCGAAACCGAGGGGCCCAGAGGAGAATGCGGCCGCGAAACGGCAGCCGATTTCACCTATGCGTTGCGTCCAGAGCCTGTTCCATTTGACGGGAAAAATCCGCTGCCGTTTGCGGGCGCCTTGTGCGATCCATTGCCAGGGAACGCGCGAAGAACTCCTGCAACCGGGGTGCAGGATTCTTCAGGTGCGCGCTCAGGGGTATGTAACGGCCGGCGGTCACGGACTGTCGCCACATTTCCCGGTTCTCGACAGGAAATGGCAGGGCGCCGGTCAGGGTCTCGTAGACGGCAATGGCAAGCGCCCACAGATCCCAGGACACTGCCGGTCTTTCACCGAGCAATTGCTCGGGCGAGAGGTAGCCCAGAGTACCGACCAGCACGCCGGCGCCCGTCTCGGTTCCCGACCGCGTTGCCGCCGGCGCATCTCCCGCGGCAAGCAGTTTGGCGATGCCGAAGTCGAGAACCTTTACCGTCTCGTTTCCGTTATCGCCGCTCCGGGCGAGGAAGATGTTCTCAGGCTTCAGATCGCGGTGGATCAACCGGCGGCTGTGGGCGGCATGCACGGCACCGCATACTCCCTGGAACACCTCGACGGTGCGTGCGGGATCGAGCCGTTTGAAACGCCTGATTTCTTCGCGCAGAGTGGTGCCCTCGAGCAACTCCATGACCAGAAATGCCCATGTGCCCGCCTCGACGCCGTAATCGTGCACGGTCAGGACATTCGGGTGGGCAAAACCGGCAGCCGTGCGCGCCTCCCGCTGGAAGCGCTGAGCGGCAATGGCGTTGTCCACCCAATCCTCACGCATGACCTTTATCGCAACCCTCCGCTCCAGCGCCTTGTCGGTCGCCTCGTACACCGTACCCATGCCCCCGCGTCCGCGGCGCCGCTCCAGGCGATAGCGTCCCACGAGCGACCGGGGCATGAGGACGGGAGTGAGATGTATCCGATCATGCGCGCAGCGTCCCGTTCCCGTCTCGTAGCAGGTACCGCACTCAGGGCATTCGTCGAATGAGTCGCTCATGCGCGCCGGAGGCACCGCCGGGATTTCGAGCAGCAGCGCAAGACGCGTGGCAATCGCCGCCAGCAGATCCAGGTCTTCGCCCGTATAAGGCTCTTCGGAGCGCTTGGCGCCGAGCACCAGCAGCGCCTCGTTTTGTTCCGGCGTCATGGCAACTGGAATCAGGATTTCAATGCGCGACTGCCGCAAGAAATCCACCTCGCGAGGCGGCAGTTGCCGCTCGAGCCAGTTCGATTGATCCGCACCTGCTTCCAACGGTTTGGCCAGTATGCGCAGAAAAGCGATCAGCTTGCTGTCCGCCATCAGTGTGGGAGGAGCCTGCCCTGAGGGAGCCGAAGCTAGGGTTTGAAAGCTCGTGTTCCCTGGCGGGCGCAGCATCATGGCTGCGAATTCGGGGTGCAGCGCCTTCTCGATGCGGGCCACAACTCCTGGGGCTGCGCGCTCGAAACTGCCGGCCTGGCGGGCGTGCCCGGCGACTTCAAGAAGCAGCCTGCGGGCTTCATAGCGCTCGCGGAAGAAGAGCCGGTCAATCGCATCCCCCCAGCGCCGGCGTTGCCAATGAGCCGTGACGGCCGCAACTCCCAACGCTACATACACCCAACCGCGCAGTTCCAGAATGTCGATCAGCGGCTGGTCGCCGTGCAAAAGCAGATCCACGACAAGGACAGCTCCCAGGACCGGCACCACCGAGAGCAGAGCGCCCCGTGCCGCAAGGTATCGCACGCCCTGGCGAATGATGATCCGACGGATAGGAGGAATTGGCTGCCTTTCCGCGGTTGCTCCGTGGGGCAGGCCGGCTCGGTTCCCCCTCTCCAACTTCCGATAAAAAGCAATTATGTTAACTTCGGGGCTTAGACCCCTCCCAGGCGGCATGCTACATCGAAATCGGGTCCCGGGATTCGTTTTTTTTAGGCACCCGCGCCTTATTGCAAAGGAAAGGTAATCGTCATGATCAGATACCAGGAATGTGGTTGCGTCGCTCTGTACGGTCGTAATCCTGATCCTTGCGTGTTCAATTGCCGGGATGGCCCAATCCGGCGGGATCATCGCAGGTGCGCGGGATCCGAATGCCCCCGCCGCCAAACAGGCGCGGCTGCTGCTCAATCGCGAGCCGGTTCTCTATCTGGATTTGAAGAAAGAACTGGTGGAGATCACTCCCGGCGGCATCAATGTGCTGCAAGCAGCGAGCGAGCGGCCCACGCGCACCTCGGGCCGGACCATGCGTTACCTCGGGATGCGTGTCGGAGGCAACTCCCTGAGCTCACTCCGATTGGAAGAAAACGGTTACGTGACGATCACGACCAGGCTGTTGCAATTGAATGCCGACGGGATCGTGCTCGAGGTCGTGGTCAAGGATCAGTCGGGAAACACCATCGCCTCCCGGAATCTGGCGTTGAAAAACTATGAGGAAGGGATCATCGAGCTGGCGGCGACTCCGACATCCAATAAGCGGCTCGCGGTCCGCCTCCTGCCCCGAATCAAGGCCATTGAACCTCTCCAGGATTACCCGGCGCTGGTTCCTCGCTTCGGGACGATGAACGGTCTGGTGATCCGCAACGACAAAGATGTGATCAGCAGGGGCGGCACCGAGGGGACGGTTGATGACCTGAATGGCCCCAATCTGCAGTTCAACACGCTCGATAGCCCCCAGTCAGGACGCCTGGTGTTCTCCTACCGGCCGTTTCCCGGCGCCGTCCTGGCCGGGGAAGTCCAGGGGAGAGAATTGAACTTCGAGTGGAACGGGGATCTCTATGAGTGGATCTCCCTGGACGAGCCTTTTCTGCCGGAGGGGCGTTGGGCCATCTATGTCTGGCAGACAGGCCCTGCCACCACGCAGGGGGTCGGGTTTGGCGGATTCGAAGCCGATCCCAACGATCTGGTCAATTTTCTCGACCGGATGAAAAGCATGAAACGCATGGGGATCGGCGGCGCCGTTAAGAAGTGAAATCAGTGGCCCTGTCTTCCTGACGGAGCGCTACTTTTTGAACTCCACCTTGGAGGCGGTGATGATATGCTTCCCGCCCTTCTCGGATACGATTCCGGTCACGGTGCCTTCCTTACCGGCCGTGCAGATGGCATCGTGATTGGCTTTGCCCGACTTCTCATCGAGATAATAGGTTACGTCCTTGCCCCCTTCCTTGACTACAATCACGGTTGCGCATGCCTTTTCCGTTTTGAGGTCGCACATGGCACAGGTGACCTTGCCGGTCAGCGTCACTTCCTTGTTCTGAGCGACCATGGGTGTTGCCAAAACGGCCACGACAACCAAGCTGAGAGCTATCGTCATAACACTTCGCATATCCTTTTCCTCCGGCGGATTATGGGTCATTGGTGACTGCATATCCGCATCTGCAAAAATGGTACCACCTGCCGCTACGGGTGAAAAGTCCAAGTGGGGGCGTACCGAGGCAAGTACAATGGATACAAAAATTAAGCGGAAAACGGGCTTATAAAACCCGCCAGGCTCATTTTTCGCGCCCGCGAGGACCTATGCGCCGGCGAGCGTAATCGGGGAAATCCTCCTGGCGGATCGGGGTCCGACCCGTACCGGGATTCGGCGAGATTACGGGATTAGGGGGAACTTCCGGGGCCGGCTGATCGTCATACGCCACGAGGAACAGGCATGGCGACTCCAATCGAATCGACATGAGGCTTGCGCGCGGCACGGGTGTGACGTTCCGGATTCACGGAATGGAATCCCGCAGGCCCCGCTCCCTTGCCGGCTGACAGCGAACAGCGCCTGTTTGTCGGTCGCAAACCCTTTAGCCTGGGAGGAAACAATGAGAGGATTGATCAGGATTGCGGTGCTGAGTATTGCAACTGCGGCGCTGGCCTTCGGGCAGATGCCGAAGTCCGCCCCGTCGGCGAACCCGCTTGTCGATGGCGCAAAGATGGACTACCGGATGGTGAAAGCTTACCTGACGAAGGCGGCCGAGCAGGTTCCCGAGAACCTGTACTCTTACAAACCCGTGCCTGAGGTCAGGACGTTCGGCCAGCTCTTCGCGCACATCGCCGAAGCGAATTACGAAATCTGCTCCGCGGCGGCGGGAGAGAAGCCGCCGGTGGCAAACCTCGAGAAGACGCTTTCGGCCAAAGCCGACCTGATCAAGGCGATGGGCGAGTCGTTCGCCTACTGTGACAAGGTGTTCAGTTCATTGACCGACGCGGGCGCTCCGGCCCAAGTGAACTTTTTCGGGCGTCCCATGGCGAAGCTGGCGGTGATGACCTTCAACACGAGCCACGACAACGAGCACTATGGCAACATCGTCACCTACATGCGGCTGAACAAGATGGTGCCGCCGTCAAGCCAGCGATAGCCCTGCGGCGGGGGGGCTGGGCTGCGCCATGCCCGGGATCGATCTTCGCCAATACCGGATTGAGGCCCAGCCGATGGCACACGCAGGCGTCGACCATGTGGCTCGTTATATCGATGGCGCGGTGATTTCCGAAATGCCCCTTCTGACATCGAGGGGGAAATCCCGGACCGCGCCAGCGTGCAATCTTCAATTCGGAGACAGTTCGGCCTGCAGGCCGATGATCGGCGGGTGACGCCCGCAGAGCAGGGTGTCGCCGACTGAATCCGCGTCCCGAGTTGCTCGCGCTTGGAGCAAACGGCAAGAATCTGACCCGTCCTTTAATCAAGCACGCCGACGTAGGATCAAAAAGAGCGATGAACTCGGCTCGGCTTGCATCGCCGCAAGAACGTCGCACGACCTTTTTGACCCAACGGCGTCCTCATGTGGCAACGGAGCAGAGTTACTCGACCTGTTTGCGTACGGGAATGGCGATTGCAACAGCAACAGGAACAGGTTGGCCGTTGCGACGGCCCGGGGAGAGGACACGTGTCTGGCTGAGGGCGGTCACGACCTCAGGTATGTCCTCCAATCCGGCTATCGCCTCAACGCTGACGATCTGTCCCGTTTGATCCACATAGACGATGTATCCCAGCATCGACGTTTTGCCCGCCGCCATGGCGGCGAGGCTTTCGGTGTCAAGTTCGAGAACCGGCGGTTCGATGTCCGGGAAAGTCCTGCCGCCGACGTTGGCCGCTAAAGTCCTCGTATAATAGAAGAGCCTTCCGGCGGCAAAGCGATAGCCCGGCGCGGCGATCCGGAAATTCCGGATTCCCTGGGCCTGCAGGTTCCTCAATGTCCGTTCGAGAATCTCGAACGGCACCTCGGTACCGGGGGGAACCTGGATTACGGGCGTACCCTTTTGCAGGTCTTCGAGCGAGACCGGATTCCCCTCCCGATCCACCAGGTTCCCGGCCGGATCCAGCAATACCGCAGACGCCATATTGGGGACTTCCATCGGGGTCACGAACTTGCCGGTAGAGGAGCTGCCGTTCGGATTGAAAACCACCGTCTGGATGGCGATCACCGGAACGGCTACGCCGTTAAGCGTGGTCGGGGCATAGCGCCACTGCCGGACGGCATCGATGGCGGCCTGGTCCAGTAACGGATACCCGCGGATCACCCGGACATTCTCCACCATGCCCTCTTCGTTTACCAGCACCTCGAGCATGACGATGCCCGACACGCCTGTCTGCTTTGCTATCTCCGGGTATACCGGTTCCACGCGCTTGATCAGCTTGGATTCCTGCACGTTGCCTCCCACCCGCAGCGGCTCGATTTTCTGCTGCGGAACCTTCGCAGGAGCCTTGGCAGGGGCGGCCGGCGCGGCTGCTTCGGGTTGCGACGGAACCGGCGCCGCGACGGACACGGGATTCTCAGCCGGTCCCGGATGAGGCGTCACGGTTTCCATGACCGGCCCCGGAGGCGCCGGGGGGCCCGCAAGCGGGAACCATGCGGCGGCTAATGTTCCGGCCCAGAGGAGCAAAGCGACGACGGCGGCAAGGCTGACGATCAATCTCGTTCGGTTCATCTTATTCTCCTTGAGCATAAGCGCCACCCGTTGGACCAGGTGGCGTTCCCTTAAAAGCAGGGGGGCCGGAACGGCAGCGGGGCGGCCCCGCATCGATGCGAAGTGAAGCAGTGACTCCAGGTAAGAATCCCGCTCCCCGGTGATTTTCAGTACGGCGCGATCGACCACCTGCTCGCGGCACAGGTGGATTCTGCCGAGAAGCCACCAGACGGCGGGGTGAAACCAGAACAGGGAACGGAGGACCTCCTCGATGGCCATGAAGGCCCAGTCGCGGCGTCGCACGTGCACGAACTCGTGACAGGCGATCGGCCTCTGCCATTGTTCGCCCAGTTCTGGGAATGACTTCGGAAAGAGCACCGCGGGCCGGCGCCAGCCGAAGGTGACGGGCGTGTCGATTTCCGGCGAAAGGAAGATGTCCGGCTTTACGGCGACGCGGCGCTGCAAGTCGCGCAGCGGCTCGGAAAGGTCGGAAAGAAGCCGCGACCGGTCCCGGTAGCGCCGCAGCCGCAGCAATCCCAGGGCGAGCCAAAGAAGCTTCAACCCGGCGCCCGCGGCCAGGAGCCAGGCGACGGTGCGGTAGCCCGGGATGAAATCCCGCCACGATACCGCCGTTGCTCCCGCCTGTGTCGCATCCTGCGCGGGAGTCGTGCCGGAGTCGGTGACCTCCTGCCCCGTGAACGAGGAGGATCCAGGCAGCCAGTGCCCTCCCGCGGCCCAGGGTTGCAACGCAGGCAGGAGCAGGCAGAGCACCAGAAGCGCCTGCCAGAAGGCGAGCAGCACCTGGGGCGCCTTGATGCGGGCGGCGGTGATGAGCGCGGTGCCGGCCACAACCAGAACCGCGACCTGGAGGCTGTAAGCCGCCAGGTTATCCAACCAGATCTGTGTCGTCATGGCTATCCCTCGGGCGCAAACGCCGTCCCATTGATCCGGGCGGCGCCGGCCGGGTCCCCGGTCCCTACTTTTTGTCCCGGATCATTTTGGCGATCAGCTCCCGCTCCTTCTGCGATAGGAGGCGCTCCTCGACCAGATGCGCGATCAGCGGCTCGGCCGAGCCGTTGAAGACCCGGTTGATGAACTCGCTGACCATTTCGCGAATCATCTGCTTCTTGGGGCGCGTCCCTTCGTAGACATAGGCGCGCCCTTCGAGGCGGCGCCGGAGATACTTCTTTTCCTCCATGATCTTCATCACGGTCATGACGGTCGTGTAGGCGATGTGGCGGCGCTCGCGCAGGGTTTCGTAGACGTCCCGCACGGTGGCGTGACCCAGCGCCCAGACGACCTTCATGATTTCCAGTTCCTGTCCCGTCAGTGTCGGGCTTTTATATCGCATGCTAATCAATTAGTACTAATAAATGATTGTGTCAAGGGATTTTTGAGTTCGTCCGTGTTTTATGAAATGAAAGAAGGCTTCTCGATACGGTGCATCCGCCATCAACTGTTGGCGGCCCAACCGTAACATGCGTGCGTGGTATAGTTTGAGACTCAATTCCAGACGATCAGTTCTACTCTCAAAAGGGTTCGGAAGCAATGAAGAGTCTCTGCTGTCCCAACAAGGGATGCACGCATGCGCGAATTCCCGGGGTTGGAAACATCATCCGCCACGGCTTCTACAAGACTGAACCCGTCGTTCATTGAACGGCTGAATTTCACAATCCGACAGGGCTCAGCGTATCTTCACCGGCGGACGATCTGTCACGCGCGATGGAAGCAGCGTCTCGAGGATCATCTCGAATTGCTTCGCTGCCACTACAACTTCGTCAGACCTCACAGGGCGCTGAGATTCGGACGCGAGGTCAGGATGCCGGCAATGCAGGAGGGATTGACCTCTGGGCGGCTGACGTTCAGGGAAATCTTCTCCACGACGAGGCATTTTTTGGTGCTGCAAAATGTCACGGTCGTTTTCTTCGACTCCGCCTTGTTGGTCAATGTGGACGATTCGCACCTTTCAATGGCAGCGCGGCAGCACTGGATGCCGGAAGCACCAAGTTCATATATTCCCGGATTGAGCTGATCAGCCGCTAATTCACTCCGCTCGTATAAAAATGAACTTTTCCCCTTCTTCGGGATCAAAATAGGGCAAATGGAGAACCATCACAACACCGCAACGATACCGCCCAAGGATGAGCCGCCCCTCTCTCTGCCGGATCTGATTGCGAGCTATGGCGACCGGCTTCTGCGTTCGGCGTATTTGATGTGCGGCCATTCAAGCAACGCCCAAGACATCGTTCAAGAGACATTTTGCCGGGCATTGGCGGCGTTGCCGGGTTTCCGCGGAGAAGCAGAAATGTATACCTGGCTGTTCAGCATCATGCGCAACGTCTATCTGAAGCATCGCCGCCATGAAAGGCGTTTCTTTCACTTTCTCGCGCGCCAGCCATGCACGCCGCACGCCGGGGGCGACCCGGCCGAGCATTACGAACGGCAGAGCGCACAGACTCACCTGCTGGCGACGCTGCACAAGCTGCCCGTCAAACAGCGTGAAATCATCATCCTGCGCTTTGTCAATGACCTGAAAATCGCCGATATCGCCCGCATCCTGTCGCTCCCGGAAGGCACGGTCAAGTCGCGCCTGTTCAAAGCCGGCAATCGTTTGCAGGCATTGATGGGCGCAAGGTATGGTCGCTCGCTCCCAGTTTGCGAGGAAGCCCATGAATTGTAAACAGATCCGATCCTGTTTTTATGATTATGTCGACGGCATGGTGAACGAGGCTACACGTTCCGCCATCGAACTCCATCTCTCCGGCTGCGGTGCATGCCGGGGGCACTATGAAACACAGCGCCGGCTGCATCAGAGCGTCACAAGCGCAGTTGCCGGCGAGTTGGCCGGCTTGTACTTCCAGCCCATGCCCATCAAGACAGAACCGTCCGGCGCAGATCTCCGCTCCTCGATCGGCGTGCGGGTCCGGCGCATGGTCTTTGCCGTGTCATGTCTCCTGTGTCTTGGCGCCGCCCTCTGGCTGCTTCGGAAGCCCGCTCCCGAGCTGACCGATGATCCTGTTCAATCGGCCTATGCCGAAGCCTTCCACTACCTTGAGAGGCACAGCGCCGACAGGTCCGGCGCGTCCAGCTTCACGACACCCCTGGCGGTCATCATCCAACCCGGAGCGCCAGCCCGCGTTATTGCGCTCGACGGGACAACCGATATCAGCGCCGAATTAAAATAGGAGGTCCTCATGAAACGCCTTGTTCTGATGGTCGTGTCGTCTCTTTCATTGGTTTTCAACTTGATTGCAGGCGATATCTATCAAAAAGGGACGATCAAGCTGATCCCCGATGAGACCTTCGCATCGGGCCGTGATTGGTCCAAACTCTTTATCGCCAATCTTGCCGCTCCTCCCAAGCCAACCATGGAAACCCATGAATATCTGGCGCTGGCGCCGGACAACACGATTTATGTGGTCGAGAGCAATAACTTCACCGCTGGAATCGTTTTTAGATTCGCCGCTGACGGGACTCTGCTGAGCACTAAAGCCGACACCCCCGGCAAGTTCAACCCCAGCGTGTGGGCCAGTCACCTGGAGTTACCCGCCGTGAACGACAAGAACGAACTCTGGATTAGCGAATACACGCGCCTCAACCGCTGTGATACGCAAGGAGACGTGCTGGCAGTAACCAAGCTCGATCATCCCATTACAGATCTTCTCTTTTTGAAAGGCGGAGGGCTCATGCTCTCGGGCTATGTCATCACCGGTCAGAGAGTCGTCAAACTCTCTGTCAGCCCGTTGAACACTCAGACCGCAGAAGAGACCGTGATTGCCAACTTCAACCAAAAAAATTACGCCATAGTCTTGCCAATAAAACCGGAGGTGGGTCAAAGGATGGGGGGAAGGATGGTGGGAGGGATGCTGGGCGTGGGTATGCCTTCCAATATCGGGAGGCTAATCATCGCCGGCACACCCGAAGGCAAGCTGGTGGTCGGTTATTCCGATTCCCCCGAAATCCTGCTCTTTTCTTCAGAAGGTCGCAAGATCGGCAGTTTCACCCTGCCCGTCCGGCGCCCAACACTCAATCCCGAGCAGAAGGCTCAGGCCGTGCAGCGCATTAGCCAGAACCTCGACTCACTCGCCGCCAACAAGAAAGTTTCAACGGATGCAATCAAGCAAGCCAGGGAAAAGTTGAACGATTACCCCACTACACTGCCCTATTACTCCAACCTGCTTACCGACGACCAGGGAAACATACTGGTTTTCCTGACCGACCCTGTCAATTCGGCGAACGTGGAATTCATGGCCTTTTCACAATCCGGAAAAACACTGGGCACATGCCGCTTCACCCTGCCTGAGGGCGTATCCCTGCGCGTTGGCGGCCGCAAACAGATGGTGTTTCGCGATGGCTGGCTGTATGCCCTGATTCACAAAAACGTTTCCGGAAAGGAACAGGTGCAATTGGCCAGATTCAAGCTGGAGTAGACGTGCGGATTTCTCCCAATCCTTGACTTGTTCCTGGCGAATTGTTGCTTTGCAGCACACCCCCAGGCAATATCAGGATTTCTTACAATCAGGAAATGCGCGATCTCGTCATCCTTTTCGTTCATGTCCTCGCTACTCTCGCCCGGCTACTGGGTCCGGGCAGCCTCCGTTCCGTTGTCGCCGAGTCCGTACTCGCCAGGCAGCAACTCCTGATCCTCAATCGTTCGCGACAGAGGTCACCTCATCTGCGTGCTTCAGATCGCCTTGTTGCCGGTTTGTGAGCTCTCCTCATTCGCCCCGCCCGCCTGATCCATTCAGCAATTGCACTGAAACCCTTTTCGTTTGGCAAGCTTTCTCCGGCTTTTGCCTGTTTTGGGCGGTTTTCTCACACAGATTCTCACACATGAAAGAGTGTCATTGCGGCACCTAATAACTGAGAGGTCGCCCCGTAAGATCAATCTTTGCGGACGAGGTTTTAGCGAACCGCATCCGCGAATTCATTGATCCTGGTGGCGCTCTGTAGTAAGTTGGCGGTCCAACTCAACATGCGAGCCGATATGCTTTTTTTGGTCGTGGTTCTATATTTCATAGTCATGTTGACGATCGGAATGGTCCTGGCCCGGCGGGTGAAAATGGCATCGGACTTCCTGGTTGCCGGCAGAAAGCTCGGACTCGCGCTCACAACCGCCTCGCTCGCCGCCGTTCAAATAGGCGCCGGCGTCATTCTCGGCGGCGCCGAGATGGGCGCGGACAAGGGACTCTGGCCCGGAGTTTGGTACGGGCTCGGATGCGGCGGCGGATTGATTCTCGCCGGCATCTTCGCCGCCGGCAAATTGCGCACGCAAACCGGCTTTGTCCCGCTCGATTTCTTCGGCGACCGATATGGCGAGATGAGAGCCGTCCGACTATGGGCCTGGGCCTCGAACATCCCGAGCCTGCTCGGCATTTTCGTCGCTCAACTCATGGCTGCGGGTTCCGTCCTGTCGATTTTCGGTCTGAGCTACGCCAAGGCGGTCATCATCGTCGGTCTCGTCGTGATGTTCTACTGCGTGCTGGCAGGAATGTGGGGAGTCGTCGCCGCGGACTCCGTTCAGGTCAGCATTGTTACCGTCGGCATTCCATTGGTCGTCATTCTTGCACTGATGAAAACGGGAGGCTTGCATGCGGCCGTGCAGTTTGCGTCGACGCCATTCATCCCGGCCGGCATGGGATCCAAGGCCGTATTTCTGATTGTCCCCTTTCTATTATCGATCTCGGTGTCCTATGACGCGTATATGCGGTATCAGGCGGCGCGCTCCGCGCAGATCGCCCGCTGGGGCTGCATTCTGGCCGGAATCCTCGTGATCGGGATCAGCTTGTGCACCGCCCTGATCGGCGCCGCCGGACGCCGGCTCTTCCCGGAAGCGGCCAATGCCGCCGTGCTTCCGCAGGTCATTCAGGCAATGCTGAATCCGGTATTGGCTGGTTTGGTGGTTTCCGCTTTGCTCGCCGCTGCGATGTCGTGTGCGAGTTGCCTGATGATTTCGCTTTCCGGCTGTTTCGCCCGCGACCTCTACAACAAGGTTTTTCACCCCTCCGCTCAGCTCGACGAACTGAAATACGCGAAACTGGTCTCGCGCATGACGATCATCGGAGCGCTCGGCGCCGGAATCTGGATTGCGCTGAATGCCAAGGGAATTCTCTATACCATGATCATCTTTAATTATCCCTACATGGGCAGCATGCTCGTGCCGCTGTTGGGCGGCGTGCTGTGGAAGCGAGCCACCGCGCGGGGCGCTTTAGCCGCAATGATCGCGGGCGGCGCCATCGGCGTGCTGGCTTT
Organism: Terriglobia bacterium; assembly: GCA_963824985.1. Lineage (GTDB taxonomy): Bacteria > Acidobacteriota > UBA6911 > UBA6911 > UBA6911 > JAFNAG01. The sequence continues at coordinate 61,559 of CAWGRQ010000020.1, read as the reverse complement.
CTTGCTGGGAATTCCCGGCCCGTTGCAGGGCCTGATCAACGTCGATCTCGGATTGTTCCTCGCGTATGCGGTATCCGCATTTGTCTTTGTCGCCGTCAGCCTGTCGGCGACACCAGGGAAACGGCATGCCGAAAACGCCTCCTGAAAAAATCCGGTGGCCCTATCCCGTTGCATGGGATAAAACCACCAAATTGAGCTCGGATGTCCTCGTGCTCGGCGGCGGCGCCGCCGGCTGCTTTGCCGCAATTGGCGCCGCGCGCCAAGGAGCGAGGGTCCTGCTGGTGGAAAAAGCGGCGACGATTTCCAGCGGCGCCGGCGGGTCGGGTTGCGATCACTGGGAATCCGCCGCGACGAATCCATGTTCGCGCGTCACGCCCGAAGAACTGGCCGATGCGATGATCCGAAGCCACGACGGCTATTCCAACGGCATCTCCCATTATATCGAATGCCGCGAAGGATATGACCGCTTGCTGGATCTGGAAAACATGGGCGCGAAAATCCGGGACACGGAAGATGAATTTTGCGGCGCGGAATTTCGGGACGAAAAAACCAGGCTCCTCTTTGCCTACGATTATGTGAGCCGCTTCACGCTGCGCGTGTGGGGCACGACCTTCAAACGCGCGCTCTACCAGGAATGCAAGCGGTTGGGCGTCCGCATCGTGGATCGCTCGATGACGACCGGTCTGCTGACGGAAGGCGGAAAAATCGGATCCCGAATCGTCGGCGCCGTTGGAGTCGACGCCCGGACCGGCAGGTTCCTGGTATTTGGTGCCAAGGCAACGGTCCTGTGCACGTCGCGGCCGACACGCATCTGGCTTTTCTCTCCGGCGGCTTCGGGCTTGTCCGAATTCCGCCCTCCCCAATGTACCGGCGATGGCCATGCCATGGGATGGCGCGCCGGCCTCAGGTTTACGATGATGGAAAAGTCGGTGAAAGGGGAATGGTCAGGCACGCGGAGCTTTCCACCGTACTCCACCGGCAATAATCACAATACCTGGTACGCCTGCTCGATGGTGGACGCGGAAGGGCGGGAAATTCCATGGGCTGATCGGGACGGCCGCATCCTGTCGAGCGTCTCGGATCGATATCGCCCCGCCCCCGGCCAGCGCCTGTTTTTGAAAGGGGGCGGCGAGCCCGATTTTCCGGTATATGAGTTCCAGGGTCCTGAAACACTTCCGGTGGATGAGCTTCTCCAAAAAGGATTCAAGCTGCCGTTCTTCGCCGATCTCTCGCGCATGCCGAAAATGGAGCGGCGGGTGATCTGGGGAATGATGGTGGGCCAGGAGGGCAAATCCAAAGTTCCGGTGCTCGAAGCGTACCAGAGCGCGGGATTCGATCCCGATCGCCACGCACTGCAAAGCTACGGCGATGGCTGGAAATCGGGATCCTTCCTGCCCCAGGAACGGCAACTGTTCGGATTGCCGGGCGGCGCGGTCAACGACTGGAAGCTGATGACCAACCTCGAAGGTCTCTTCGCTGCCGGAGATATGCTTTTCGCTTCGAATTGCTTCGGCCATGCCGCGGCGACCGGTCATTATGCCGGGCGCCACGCCGCGGCCTTTGCAGCCAAAGCCGGGCCTGCCGTTCCTGATGACACTCAGGTGCAAGCCGAAAGACATCGGGTTTACCGTCCGCTCGAGCGGGAGCGCGGCATACATTGGCAGGAACTCAATGCCGCCTCCGCACGACTGATGCAGCACTACTGCGGCGCGGTTAAAAGCGAGGAGATCCTGAGCACCGGCATTCACCTGGTGCGACAAATGCAGACAAACGAGGCCGCAAACTTAGGCGCGCGAAATCCGCACGATTTGGTCCGCTCGCTGGAAGCGGCGAACGTGCTGACCAATGCCGAAATTGTCCTGCACGCCTGCCGGGCGCGGAGAGCCAGTTCCAAAGAGCTGCAATTCGCCAGGATTGATTTCCCTGAAGTGGATCCGCCTGAGTGGAAGAAATTCGTGACCGTGTTTCTGACGGATAGTGGAGTGAACACAGGCTCGATGCCGATAGATTACTACGGGGCGCTGGAAGAGAACTACATGAGAGAGTGCTGAGCGCTGCATACCGGTGCGGAGTCAAAGCATCGCATTCAGGTTTTTGCTCAGTACTCGGCACCCGGTGTTCCCGGGAGGGAACGTGACGAAGCGAACGATATACGCATCGCCGGAGCCGGCGGTGTTCAGTCCGATTACGATCGATGATGATCTCTGCCGCGGCTGCAACCAGTGCGTCGAGGTGTGCCAGGTGGACCTGTTTCTGCCGAATGCCGAGAAGGGGAAGCCCCCGATCGTGATGTACCCGGGGGAGTGCTGGTACGACGGCAGCTGCGTCGAGGCTTGCCCCTTTCCGGGCGCCATCAGGTTGAACTCCCTTTTGATCAACCGCGTGTATTGGAAAGAAATCCCGCAAGGTAAATAAACTGAGTCGAATTGCAGGTATGTGAAACGAAGGCTCTTGACCTGTCCTGTCCATCGCGAATTGATAGTTCGCGCCTCAACTCCGAATAATTCCAGGGTCTGTTATGATAAGGGAATGCGCGGCTCATTGCCAAAATACATTAGAGTGGTCCTATGAAAAATATTTCATTGGCTTTCCGGATTTTTTTAACAGTGATTAAGCGCCTCTTGGTTGCGGTGTTCGGGCACTGGCACTGGGAAGCGCCGGCATGGATTCGGATTACGGGAAAGCACGCCGCCCGCGGCAGGCGCCATCTGGCAACGCATCCGAGAACCGCGACGCTGCTGGCGCTCCTCCTGGTCGCGGTCGGCTACGCCTACTATTGGTACGGGACCCGTCCCAAACCGCACTACATCGCCTATACCGTCGATGCGCCGGGATTGACCGAATACGACGAAAACGGCATCAGGTCGATCAAGCCCATGAAGGTGGCGTTTGCCGAGTCGGCGGCGCCCCTGGTAGCGGTGAACGCCGAAGTAACCTCGGGCATCGATCTTTCGCCGGCCGTAGCCGGCACCTGGTTCTGGACCGGCGACAAAGAACTGCTGTTTACTCCGAAGGACGACTGGCCGGTCGATGTTGAATTCAGCGTGAGGCTCGCGCGGAGCGGCGTACTCAGCGCCCAGGCCAGGCTCAGGCAATACACATTCAAGTTCAGGAGCCAACCCTTCGCGGCGCGGATCGCCGACAGCCAGTTTTACCAGGATCCGCAGGATCCGAATATGAAGAAACTCGTCGCGACCGTCGCGTTCACCCATCCGGTGGACAGCGAGCGGTTCGAGTCGAAGGTTTCGCTCATCACGGCGAAGGACGCGGAGTACCTCGGCCTGGCGCCGGACAGCCGCAATTTCACGGTGGCCTACGATAAGTTCCGCCTTGCCGCCTTCATCCACTCGTCGCCGCTGGCGATGCCGCGCGACGACACGCCCATGACCCTGCGCGTCGACAAGGGAGTGCGCGCCGACCGCGGTGGCAATGATACCGTCGATCGGATCGAAGCCGTCGTCACGATTCCAGGACGCGCCAGCCTGCGCATTTCCGATGCGCGCATGACCGTAGTGGACAATGCGCGCTACGAACCCGAGCAGATCCTGCTGCTGTCGAGTTCCTCGCCGGTCGCTGAAAGCGCGTTCAGCGGCAGAATCACCGCCCATCTTCTGCCGGAGCGCCACCCGCAGCAGCCCAAGGAGGATCTCCGTCCGTTCAGCTGGAACTCTCCGGTCCAGATCGGCGCCGATATCCTTGCCTTGTCCCAGCCGGTGAGTCTGAGCTATGTGCCGTCGGATGATGGGAGCGGAACGGCCCACGGATTCAGGCTCACTGCTCCGGTAGGCCGCTATCTTTACGTTCAGGTGCAGGACAACCTCCAGGGCATCGGCGGATATATCACGGCCAAGCCCTACCTGGCCACGGTAAAAGTGCAGCCTTATCCCCGTGCCCTGACATTCCTGGGCGAGGGGGCGCTGCTGCCGCTCACGGGCAATCGGAAAGTCGGGTTCCTCACGCGCGATGTGGCGTACGTCAGGGTCGAGATCGGCCGCCTGCTGCCGAACCAGCTGCAACATCTCGAAACCGCAATGTGGGATTTTTCGCGGCCGGGGCTCTACGGCGACCTGGAAAACAGGCTGATCGAGCGTTTCGTGACGGTGCGCAACTACGGCGGGCAGCCGCCCGGCAAACCCGTCTATGACAGCATCGACCTCGGCCAGTACCTGCAGGATCAGTCGCCCCAGCGCCAGGGGCTTTTTCTTCTGCACTTGCGCGCGGTCCGCCGCCGGCCGGGGACAGCCGGATCGGGCAGCAATCCGTCCGATTTCGAAATGGACTATCCTGCCATCAATGACGCGCGGCTCATTCTCGCGACCGATCTCGGCTTTATTGTGAAACAGGCAAACGACGGCAGCCGGGACGTGTTCGTGCAGTCAATCCGGACCGGCCTGCCTGCGGTGGGCGCGCAAGTAGACCTGGTGGGCGCCAACGGCCTGGCGGTGCTCTCCCGATTGACGGATGCGTCCGGCCGGGCGCAGCTCCCGAATCCGCCGCCGCTCCGGGACGAGCAGACGCCGCAAATGATTGTCGTAACCAGGGACGCCGATGTTTCGTTTATGCCGTTCCGCACCGGCGGGCGCCGGCTCGACCTGTCCCGCTACGACACCGGAGGCGTGGAGAGCGCACAATCGGGGCAGCAGTTGTCCACCTATATGTTTTCGGATCGCGGCATCTACCGCCCGGGCGAAACCACCCATCTCGGCGTGCTCACCCGGACCGCCGACTGGAAAGCATCACTTGCAGGACTGCCGCTCGATGTCGAGATCACCGATTCGCGCGGTCTGGTCGTCAGTCGCACCCGCCTGACCCTGTCTGCGGACTCCTTCGACGAGGTCACCTTCACCAGCGGGCCGGCCTCCCCGACCGGCACCTATGAAGCCGTGGCCTACCTGGCCAGCGATGAGCGCCGCCGCGTTCAGATCGGCAGCACGGCGTTCCGGGTCCAGGAGTTCGAGCCCGATCGCTTGAAGGTCCAGCTCGAGCTGGCCGGCACGCCTTTTGCCGGTTGGCTCAAGCCCGACGACGTGACGGCGAAGGTTACCGTCGCGCATCTGTTCGGAGAGCCGGCGGGCAACCGGCGCGTCGAGGGGGACCTGAGCCTGACGCCGGCGCTGCCGCGGTTTGCGCGCCATCAGGACTACCGCTTTCAAATCGGCGAGCTGCTCAAGGAGCCCTACCGCGAACGCCTGGCGGCTGCAACCACCGATGCGAGCGGATTGGCTGAATTCAGCCTCGATCTGAAACGCTTCGCCGGCCGCGCCTACCGTCTCAACGTTCTGGCCCGCGCGTACGAGGCCGAAGGGGGGCGCAACGTCGCCGCACAGGAGAGCGCGATTGTCTCCGATGCCTCCTTTCTCGTCGGCGTCAAGCCGGACGGAGACCTTTCGTTCCTGCGCCGCGCCAGCGACCGCAGCGCCGACTGGCTCGCCGTGAACCAGAAGCTCGATCCGGTGGCGGCCGCCGGCCTTACGCTCGAATGGGTCCAGCGGAAGTTCGTCTCGGTTTTGACCCAGCAGCGGGACGGAACCCTGAAGTACGTCTCGCGGCTTCGGGAAACCGTGCGCAGCGCACGCCGCGTGGACATCGACGCCGGAGGCACGTCCTTCCCGCTGCCCACCGACGAACCGGGCGATTTCGTACTGGTGCTCCGTGATGCTTCCGGAGCGACACTCAACACGTTGGGCTACACGGTAGCCGGGCAGGCGAACCTGTCACGCTCCCTGGACCGGGATGCCGAACTGCAGATCCGGCTCGACAAGCCCAGTTACCGGGGCGGCGACACCATTGAGGTCAGCATTCGGGCGCCGTATGCCGGCGCCGGCCTGATCACGATCGAGCGCGAGCGCGTGTACCGCCACCAGTGGTTCAAGACCTCCACGACGAGTTCGGTCCAGCGCATCACGCTGCCGGATGACTTCGAAGGCAACGGCTATGTCAGCGTCCAGTTCATCCGCGATCCCGCCTCCGACGAGCTGTTCATGAGCCCGCTGTCGTATGCGGTTGCGGCATTCGGGGCAAACCTGTCGTCGCGAACGGAAGCGGTAACCATCGATGCGCCCCGGCAGATCAAACCCGGCGAGATGCTGACCATGCGGGTAACGACGGGCGAGGCGTCGCGCATCGCGGTGCTCGCCGTGGACGAGGGCATCCTGCAGGTCGCGCGCTACCGGAATCCCGATCCGCTGGGATACTTTTTCCAGAAGCGCATGCTCGAGGTCGAGACGCGGCAGATCCTGGATCTGATCCTGCCGGACTTCCAGCGGTTTCTTACCCTGTCGGCTCCGGGAGGCGACTCCGAGGGGGGCATCGCCCGGCAGCTGAATCCGTTCAGCAGGAAGCGCAAGCCGGCCGTAGCCTGGTGGTCAGGGGTGATCGACGTCGGCCGCGACGGCCGCAATCTCGAGTTCGCCGTACCCGACTACTTCAACGGCCGGTTGCGCATCGTCGCCGTGGCCGCCAGCCCTCGCCGCATGGGCGTGGCGGAAGCCGCAACCGAAGTGCGGGGCGATTTCATTCTGACGCCCAACGTGCCGGCGACAGTATCGCCGGGCGACGAGTTTCTCCTCAGCGTCGGGGTATTCAACAACTCGTCTGGCGACGGCCCGATCCGCCTGGACGTGCAGCCCGGCGCCGGACTGTCATTGTTGAGCCCGACCGGCCTGGATCTGCAGATTCCCGAGAAAAAGGAAGGCGTGGGGGAATTCCGGGTGAAGGCGAATCCGGCGCTCGGTCCCGCAACCCTCGTTTTCCGGGCCCGCCGCGGCCAGGCGGAAGCGCGCATCGAAGAGAGCGTAAGCGTGCGGCCCGCCGCTGCATTCCGCACCACGCTGACTCTGGGGCGCGTGGAAGGTTCGAGTGCGGCCGCGCCGCTCACCCGGGAGCTCTACCGCGAACGGCGCACGGTGGAAGCCGCCGTGTCCATGCTGCCGCTCGCCTGGGGACAGGGCTTGACGGCGTACCTCCGGGATTACGAGTACACCTGTACGGAACAGATCATCAGCCAGGGCTTCGGCGCGCTGATCCTGCTTTCGCGCCCCGAGTTCGGCTCGATCCGGGACAAAAACGATAAGCCGCTCGACGCCACGTTCTCGGCACTGCGCGGCCGGCTGAACGATAGCGGCGGCCTCGGGCTCTGGACGTCCTCGCCGGATACCGCCGAGTTCCCGACGGTCTACGCCGTGCACTTCCTGGTCGAGGCCAGGGAGCGAGGCCAGGCCATTCCCCAGGACCTGCTCCAAAGCCTCGACCGATGGCTGGCGCAGTTCGTCTTGACGCCGGCGAGCACGCTCGCCGAGGCGCGCCTGCGCGCCTATGCCGCGTACCTGATGGCCCGCCAGGGTGAGAGGCCGACCGCCGCTCTGACCAATGTGGAGCAGGAGCTGACCCAGCGCTATGGGCAGACCTGGCCGACCGATCTCGCCGCCGCCTATCTTGCATCGACCTACCGCCTGATGCAGCGCACGGCTGACGCCGACCGCATCATGGCGCGGGTGCCGTGGTCCGCCCGAAAGGGCGACTTCGGCGACGAGATCTATTACGATGTCGTCGTCCACGACGCGCAACTCCTGTATCTGATGGCGAAGCATTTTCCAAACCGCCTCGACGCGGCGCCGCCGGCCGCCCTTGAAACCATGAGCGCCGCCATCAGCGGCCAATCGGTGAATTCTCTGTCGGCGGCCTGCACACTGCTCGCCCTCGATGCCTACTCGAAGGGCACGGGCGAGGCCGCCCGGCTCGGCATCCGCGAGATCGACAAGGATGGCCGGGCGCGCGCGCTTACCCTCCCGCAAGGGGCAATCCCGAAAGTGAGCCTTTCGGAGACGGCCGCCCGCGTGGAGTTCTCGAAGGGCGCGTCCGCCCCCGCCTACTATGTCGTCAACGAGTCGGGATTCGACCGCAATCCGCCCGCGGCGGAACTGAGCCAGGGAGTCGAGATCATTCGGGAGTTCATCGACGCCAGGGGCAACCTGCTGTCGCGCGTTACCGTGGGGGACGAGTTTTTCGTCCGCGTCCGCGTGCGAGCGACGAATCGTGACCGTCTGCCGCAGATCGCGATCGTCGATCTGCTCCCGGGCGGCGTCGAGCCGGTGCTCGAACTGCAGCCGGCGGCCGATTCCAGCACGCCGTTCTACGACCCGGCAATGCGCCGGCAGCGCGGCGCAAGCGCAGCGCTCCCGGTGGGGCTGCCCGACAGGTCGGACTGGGTACCGAGCCACATCGACGTGCGCGAGGATCGCCTCATACTGTACGGGGACGCCGGCAGGGATATCGGAACGTTCGTCTACCGTGTGCGGGCCGACAACGCCGGCCGGTTCCAGGTGCCCCCGGCATTTGCCGAGGGGCTATACAACCGCACCGTCGTCGGTCTCAGCCGCGCCGGCACGCTGGAGGTCGTCAAGCCATGATCCGGCGAATCCTGGGGCGCGGCCGGCGCCGCGCCCTGATCATTGCGGTCGTCGTCCTGGTCGGGCTGCGCGCCTGGCCGCACGCGCCGCTGAGGCAGCGCTTTCCGGTATCGACGACTGTCCGGGCGGCCGACGGTGAACTGCTGCGCGTCACCCTGGCTGCCGACGATCAGTATCGGCTGTGGACGCCGCTTGCGCAGATCTCTCCCCCGATCGTCGAGGCCTTTCTCCTGAAGGAAGACCACTGGTTCTACTGGCATCCGGGGGTCAATCCCATCGCGCTCGTGCGGGCGGCGTACCGCTCGTACTTGGGCGGAGAACGTCAGGGCGGATCGACGCTGACGATGCAGCTGGCCAGGCTGGCTATTCGCCTGAACACCCGGACTGCGCTCGGCAAGGTCCGGCAGATCGGCGTCGCGCTCTGGCTTGAGGCGCGCTATTCGAAGCGGGAGCTGCTCGAGGCCTACCTCAACATCGTTCCTTTCGGCGGCAACCTCCAGGGGGTGGGGGCGGCAAGCCGGATCTATTTCGGCAAATCCGCGGATCGCGTGACCCTCGGCGAAGCCCTGACCCTGGCCGTGATTCCGCAGCGGCCGGCCGGCCGCGCCGGGCGATCGGCGTCGGCCGCCGCCCTGCTCGCCGCCCGCGCCCGCCTCGGCCGCCTCTGGCTGGCGCGGCACGGCAATACCGAAGCGGACCGCCGGCAGGTTGAGCTGCCGATTCTGGCGCGTCCGCAGTTCGCGATGCCGTGGCGGGCCCCCCACTTCGTCGACGCGGTGCTTGGCAGCGGGCGGCGGGCCGCGGTCACGAATTCCGAAGTGGTGACCACCCTCGACGCGGGGCTGCAGCGCCTGCTGGAACTGCACATCCGCCGCTATTTGAACGGATTCGATGACGTCGGGATGCGCAATGCGGCGGCCCTGCTCGTGGATGCGCGCGACATGTCCGTCAAGGCATGGGTCGGCTCGGCCGGATACTGGAACGAGGCGATCGACGGGCAGGTGAATGGAGTGCTGGCAAAGCGGTCGCCCGGTTCGACGCTCAAGCCGTTCGTTTACGCGCTGGCGCTCGATCAGGGTGTTCTGCACCCGCAGACCGTTCTGCGCGACGCGCCCACGGCGTTCGGTCCGTTCACCCCCGAGAACTTCGACGGCCGTTTCTTCGGTCCGATCACCGCCGAAGAGGCGCTGATTCGCAGCCGCAACGTGCCGGCGGTCTGGGCCGCCGCGCAGTTGCGGCAGCCGAACCTCTACCAGTTCCTGAAGAGCGCCGGAGTGCGCGACATGCGGTCGGAGTCGTTTTATGGGCTGGCGCTGGTGCTGGGCGGCGGCGAGGTCACGATGGAGGAACTGGCCGGACTGTACGCCATGCTCGCCAACCAGGGAGTGCTGCGTCCGCTGCAACTGCGGATGTCGAGCCCGCCCGAGGAGGAGGTGCGCCTGCTCAGCCCGGAGGCAAGCTTCGTGACCCTCGACATGCTGCGCCACAATCCCCGTCCCGAAGGCGGGGGCGCGGCGCCGCTGCGCACGCGCTGGCCGGTCGCGTGGAAGACGGGCACATCCTGGGGCTTTCGCGACGCCTGGTCGGCCGGCGTGGCCGGTCCGTACGTTCTCGTCGTCTGGATCGGCAATTTCAGCGGGCAGGGGAATCCAGCTTTCATCGGCGTTGATGCCGCCGCGCCCCTGTTTTTTCGGATCGCCGACGCTCTGAATCTGGCCCGGCCGTCGGAGATCGTGCCCCCGGCGACACCGCCGCCCGGAGTGGCGAAAGTGGCCGTATGCATCGGGAGCGGAGACCTGCCGAATGCCGACTGTCCCCAGACCGTGGATACCTGGTACATCCCGGGCAAGTCGCCAATTCGTGTCAGCCGGCTGCACCGCTCGATCGCGATCAATGCTGTAACGGGGCGCCCTGCCTGTCCGCCCTTTGCCGCCACGACGCGATTCGAGGTCTTCGAGTTCTGGCCGTCGGACATGCTCGAACTGTTCCGCAGCGCCGGGGTGCCGCGCCGCACGCCGCCTGCGCTCCCCTCCTGCGCCGCCCAGGACCGGATGGACCCACCGCGCATCGCCTCGCCGCTCCGCAACGTGATCTATGCCTTGCGGCAATCGGCGCCGCAGCAAACCATCGCGCTCGATGCCGGCGTCGCCGCCGACGTGCGGCGCGTCTTCTGGTTCGACGGCAGTGCCCTTATCGGCATCCGCCCGGTTGCCGACGGTCCGTTGCCTTGGCGCCCGGCTGTCGCCGGGCGCCATCTGATTCGTGTCGTCGACGATCACGGCCGCTCCGCCGAACGCGACGTGGACGTAAGAATCGCACAATAGCCTGTTCATCGTGAATTGATGATTCGCGCCTGGGATCCGAAAGTTACATAATCGATCAGAAGATGAGGATATCGCCTGCAGGGAGGCGCGCCCAGAGGAGTGTGAGAACATTAGGCAGCCAATCCTTCCTAACCTTCTACTGGCCCGCCCGCCAGGAGCAAACGAAAAGACAGGTCGGCAACAGCGTTCCCCCACTTTTCATGCGGGCAATTGCACATCACATTCGGGCACGAATGGTCCCATTGATATCAATTTGCAATTCACCTGGAGTTTTAGGTTGACATATTGAGATCTTAATACTACATTGCAGTTATTATGAAAACTGATCGCACTCTCGGTGGTTTTGAATCAATGTTGCTCCTTGCGGTATTGCGCCTGGGTGAACAAGCCTACGGCGTTCCCATCCGTCGTGAACTGCTCACCAGGGCGAAGAAGGACGTCGCAATTGGAGCCATTTATACGGGCCTTGAGCGGCTGGAGCGGAAGGGATTCGTCGAATCGTGGCTCGGAGAGCCGACTGCCGCGCGCGGAGGCCGTGCGAAGCGCTATTATCGCCTGACGGCGAGGGGCTTGAAGATTCTCAATGAAACGCAACGCGCGATACAAGGCTTAATGGTCGGACTGAGTCTCGCAGGAGGAAACGCCGATGCCTGAAACCATCGCTCCGCCTAAATGGATCCTGTTCTTGCTGTGGCCCTTCAAAGGGGAATCCTGCTATCCACAAATTGAAGGGGATCTGAGAGAGGAATTTCAACAGCGAGAATCAGAACACGGGATGGCTGCTGCACGCCGATGGTACTGCCGTGAGGTTTGCCGAAATCTGTTGTCCCTGACCTGGCGGTGGGTAACGATCCCGGTGATCATTCTTCCTTTGCTCTGCATTGCATTTGGCGACTCCCTTTGGGTACGGCTTGTTGGGTCCATGTACAGCTTGCTCTGGCGCCCATCAAATTGGTCACATTTCGTGGATCTTGTTCGTCAGTCTTCTCAACTGGAGCATCGTCGGATTATCCCTTGGGATTATCTGCAGCCGAATCTTAAGTGGGCACGAGCGGATGATCAGGCTGGTATTCGGCGCGTATTACCTGGGATTATTGGTCATCATTTATCACTTCATGGGATGAAGAGTGTTGAGTCCTTCGCCTGCAATGACGGCTTTGGGCTACTGGCTAACTTATTTAAGGCCAATCTGGACACTTATTTGCATTTGGATAGGGAGTATTTGGATCGAGCGACAGCATGGTCATCCTCGCCGCCTCAAAACCGCCTGATGAACCTTCACCCGGGACCTCTCTTCCGACCCATTCCAGTGAAGGCCGTCATCCCGCGGTCGCTCGGCACCAGGTCGCAGAGGATCAATCCCTGGATACCGGCCGACGAGCCGGCCGCGACGATCTGCAAGACCGAGGCCGGGTACCAGCTGAAGGAGGGAGAGATCAGGCCGACCTGGCAGATGTATCGGGTCCTGACGGGACAGGAGAGAAAGAACCATTTCGGGCTCGTCAAACTGGATCCCGAAAAACCGTCGCCGACCATTCTCAGCGGGATCGGAGGGACAACCACCGGCCTCGTCCACCCGTGGGAAATCCGCAAGCTGACGATCGACGAAGCAAAGGCGCTGGCCTCCTACCCGAAGGCATTCCAGATCAGAGGCGGCTACAACGCCAGATGGGCAAGGATCGGAAACAGCGTTCCGCCGCTCTTCATGCGGGCGATCGCCGAACAGATTCGCTCCAACTTCCTTACCAGGAACTTCAACGCTTACAAACGCACTCCATACGCTACCGTCAGCCAGCAACTCCTATGATATACTGAGCCGGTTTTCACTCAAAAAGACTCGCGCAATTCTGATCAGTTCGGTTTCCGAGTCCCGAAGTGGGACGACAAAACCCAGGAGGGCATTGGATGACCTCACTGCAACAGATTCATATTGATCTAGAAGGCATCGCGCACGTTTTGGCCGACAACCGCTTGCGAGTTCCGGCTTTTCAGAGATCATATGCATGGGAAGAAACACACGTCAACGATCTCATGCAAGACCTCACACAGGCAATCCAGTCCGGTTCACAAGAATACTTTCTCGGATCGATTGTCGTATCCACGGAACATGCCGGCAGCCTTGAGGTCATAGACGGCCAGCAGCGCCTTGCTACTATAACCATAGTCTTGACTCGGATCCGCGACTATTTCGTTGCACAGGGCGAGCATTCAAGGGCAGATACTCTTGAATCAGAGTATCTGTTCAAGAGGGACCTTAGAACCCAGGAAGCTGTCTCTCGGCTAACGCTAAACGAGATAGACAATGACTACTTTCAGAAGACAGTACTATCCCGACCCGGTTCGCAAGATCGCTCAATGACGCCAAGCCGCATTTCTCACGATCGCCTGCAAGGAGCCGCTGCAACAGTCGAACGCCACATCAAATCGTTAACAGCAACAACGAAAACCCCGGTGGACGTGCTTTTGGATTGGATAGATTACCTGAGGCAAAACACCAGAATAATCCTGGTCAAAGTCCCGGATGATGCGAATGCTTTTACTATATTTGAGACTCTCAATGACCGCGGTCTGGATTTGGCGATCTCCGATCTTCTAAAAAACTATCTGTTTTATCGCGCTGATAATCGCCTACCTGAGGTTCAGACTGCTTGGTCGGCCATGCTGGGAGCTCTTTCTGCTGTCGGCAGCGATACGTCGGTCGTTGATTACATTCGCCACTACTGGTCCTCGATATACGGCGCCACGCGGGAGAGAGAACTTTACAGTGTTATTAGGAAACGCATCACCAGCAAACAAGCTGCCGTTGACCTTTCTCATGAATCTCGAGAGTGCTGCTCGAAGATATGCTGCCATAATCAGCCACGCACATGAGTACTGGAACGATTATGGACCAGGTTCCCGGCAACACATTGAAACAATTAACCTCTTACGCATGGTGCAGGTGCGACCACTGCTCCTAGCAGTTCTCGACAAATTTACTGTCGCTGAAGCAAAAAGAGCGTTGCGTTTAGCTGTGTCCTGGGGAGTGCGATTCCTTATTCATGGCGGCTTAGGCGGTGGTGTGCTCGAAAGAGAATATTGTGATCGCGCACAGGAGATTCATAACGGGACGATCAAGACGGCGTCGCAACTAGCGAGGGCAATGTCGACCGTTGCGCCATCGGATTCCGAGTTCGAAGCTGCATTTTCTTCCGCCACTGTTTCCCAAGCCTATTTGGCAAGATATTACCTGAGAGCTCTAGAAAAGCGAGCAGGCGGTGAAAATGATCCAGAACTTATACCCAATCCAAACGAAGAAGAAGTGAATTTAGAACATGTGCTTCCTATAAAGCCCGGTAAGAACTGGGCTCAATTTGATGAAGAGACTGCGAAGGTTTTTTATAGGCGGATTGGGAACATGGTTCTCATCCAAAAGAAACTCAACTCTTCATTAAAAAGTGCGCCATTCTCCAAAAAGAGGAGCGCCTTTGCTTCATCAAAATTCGTTTTAACTTCTGAAGTCGGGAATGAAAGGAAATGGGATATCAACGCGATCGAGTCCCGGCAGAAGCGATTGGCTAAGCTTGCAGTAGAGACGTGGTTCATTAAAACCGGCTGAACAAGTCAATCAAATGGCAGAGAGGATGTGTCATGACGTTCGTCAAAGCGCTTGGCTGGCTTATAGTATTGTTGCCCCTCAGCATTGCCCTTTACAATTTTCCGCTGACTGCTATTGTATCTTTGTATTCCAAACTTCGGCATGGCGAAGTTCGGAATTATCCGAAGATGCCTTTTCCTCTCGTGCTACTGGGAATCCTTGTCACTGCCATAATAGGCGCCACTCTTGCTCGCGTCTTTAATGCGAATGAGTATGCCATGAAATACGCGGTTGGTTTCAGGTCCGGTTTGTACCTGCTGTTTCGGTACTAAGTTGTTCTGAGCTGATGAAAGGCGCAGTCCACGACTGCATCACATGGTGAAATAGATTTGTTGCTGCGGTCTTCTGTTCTTTATCAAAGCGAGGACTCAAAATGTGGCCTAAATTGTCCAATATCTTTAAAGCGAAGCCACGACAAGAAGTGTCCATGCAGGATATGGCTGTAGGATTACTTACATTTGCCCGCAGGTCGGAAGAATCAGACCTGAAGCTACTGGGCCAAGGGGATCTGGAACCAGCATCCATTGACACGTTACGATGGGAATTGTTCTGTCTCAGGTGCTTCGCGATTGATTTGGGCATATGGAGCGTGATGCAGGCTCATCAGAATAGGGAGGCCCTGCGCAGTGCAATCACTTCCTGTATAGAAATGATGTTCGGTCAGTCCCCAAAATCTGCGCCTCTACTGCACCAAATGGCGGCGAGGCAGTCCGGATATGCAACCGCAATGAAGATAGAAAGCCCAAACGGTCCCGCCTATCAGATTGGCAAGGAATTCGCGAAAGTCATTGGTAAGCCTGACGATCTCTCTTTTATTATGGCCGGCAGTTTGGAATTCGCAGGCACCATCAAGCAGGTGCCATCAATTCTGAAAAACTGTGGTGTCTGCTAAATCCGGTACTTAACGGTTTCAGCAGTCAGGATGATTTTGGAGACACATGATCCTGACGGATTCATGTGTCTCCACAATACGGGAGAAAGATTTGTCAGGCGAGGGTATCGCCAAGAATCCGGCATCGGCGAAGCTGAAGTATTCCGTTTCGCCGAAGACGATATGGTCGAGCACCCGGATTCCGAGGATCTTCGCCGCCGCCGTCAGCCGGTTGGTGCACTCGCGGTCCTCCCGCGACGGCGCCGGATCTCCGGAGGGATGGTTGTGCAGGAAGATGACGGCGGCCGAGTTCTCCAGGATGGCGGGCTTGAAGACTTCCCTCGGGTGTACGACCGAGGAGGAGAGGCTTCCCATGCTGATCGTATGGTAGCCGATCGTCCTGTTCTTGCTGTCGAGCGTGATCATGAAGAAGTACTCGCGGTCGAGGGTGGAACTCCTCGCGGAAGCTCTCGAAGAGGTCGCGGGAGTTCTGGCGCTCGATCAGGGTGTTCTGCACCCGCAGACCGTTCTGCGCGACGCGCCCACGGCGTTCGGTCCGTTCACCCCCGGAGAACTTCGACGGCCGTTTCTTCGGTCCGATCACCGCCGAAGAGGCGCTGATTCGCAGCCGCAACGTGCCGGCGGTCTGGGCCGCCGCGCAGTTGCGGCAGCCGAACCTCTACCAGTTCCTGAAGAGCGCCGGAGTGCGCGACATGCGGTCGGAGTCGTTTTATGGGCTGGCGCTGGTGCTGGGCGGCGGCGAGGTCACGATGGAGGAACTGGCCGGACTGTACGCCATGCTCGCCAACCAGGGAGTGCTGCGTCCGCTGCGACTGCGGATGTCGAGCCCGCCCGAGGAGGAGGTGCGCCTGCTCAGCCCGGAGGCAAGCTTCGTGACCCTCGACATGCTGCGCCACAATCCCCGTCCCGAAGGCGGGGGCACGGCGCCGCTGCGCACGCGCTGGCCGGTCGCGTGGAAGACGGGCACATCCTGGGGCTTTCGCGACGCCTGGTCGGCCGGCGTGGCCGGTCCGTACGTTCTCGTCGTCTGGATCGGCAATTTCAGTGGGCAGGGGAATCCCGCTTTTCATCGGCGTTGATGCCGCCGCGCCCCTGTTTTTTCGGATCGCCGACGCTCTGAATCTGGCCCGGCCGTCGGAGATCGTGCCCCCGGCGACACCGCCGCCCGGGGTGGCGAAAGTGGCCGTATGCATCGGGAGCGGAGACCTGCCGAATGCCGACTGTCCCCAGACCGTGGATACCTGGTACATCCCGGGCAAGTCGCCAATTCGTGTCAGCCGGCTGCACCGCTCGATCGCGATCAATGCTGTAACGGGGCGCCCTGCCTGTCCGCCCTTTGCCGCCACGACGCGCTTCGAGGTCTTCGAGTTCTGGCCGTCGGACATGCTCGAACTGTTCCGCAGCGCCGGGGTGCCGCGCCGCACGCCGCCTGCGCTCCCCTCGTGCGCCGCCCAGGACCGGATGGACCCACCGCGCATCGCCTCGCCGCTCCGCAACGTGATCTATGCCTTGCGGCAATCGGCGCCGCAGCAAACCATCGCGCTCGATGCCGGCGTCGCCGCCGACGTGCGGCGCGTCTTCTGGTTCGACGGCAGTGCCCTTATCGGCATCCGCCCGGTTGCCGACGGTCCGTTGCCTTGGCGCCCGGCGACGCCGGGCGCCATCTGATTCGTGTCGTCGACGATCACGGCCGCTCCGCCGAACGCGACGTGGACGTAAGAATCGCACAATAGCCTGTTCATCGTGAATTGATGATTCGCGCCTGGGATCCGAAAGTTACATAATCGATCAGAAGATGAGGATATCGCCTGCAGGGAGGCGCGCCCAGAGGAGTGTGAGAACATTAGGCAGCCAATCCTTCCTGACCTTCAAAGCCACGCGCATTACTCAGGGTTCAGGGAAGCCAGGAAAGCGGCCGGGGCCAGGACCGGTAGGTCGTCTAATGGGACATGATCGGCATCGCGTATGATCAGGCAAGCAACCTCTGCATGAAGGGCGGAGAAAAACTGGAGCGCATCCTCGAGGCCCTCAAATCCGGCATCCATCGCCTGGTTCATGACCTGAATGGAAACTGGAAACCGCATGGAGTGTCCCCCTTGTCTAATATGACCCGGTTGGCGGCGTCAATTATTTGATATTTGTGCGCCCATTTTTCTGGTATGCAGAGAGTATTACATCCAAGGGAGGAACGGCCCATGTCTTGCGATAATAAGTCTGCACGCCATAATTTCCCGGATCTTCTGCTCATGATTCTTGCGGCCGCAGTCGGGTTGATGGCGCCGGCTGTGGCACAGCAGAGCGGCCTGGTCAAATCCCACCTTTGGCACGGCCCGTAGGGGAATGGTAAAAGCGAGCAGCGGTCGACACCGGCGCGAGACACTTATTGCAATGGACAGTAGGAATAGGATGCGGTTTTGAATCCGGCATGCCCTCGACGGGCTCGCTGCACGCGCCGAAAGCGGCTATTGTGGGGTTCAAGCACCATGGTGGGAAAGGGAGCCATCGGAACTTCAAGCATTCTTCAGGGATTCGAATCACAATCAGCGGTTCTCCTGGTGGCGATGCGAAACCATATCAGGAGAAAGCAGTAAGGCTTGCGATTGAGCAGGTGTCGGAATGAAAAATTCAGATCGCTATTTGAAAATTGTGGAATGGTCGGAAGAAGATCAGTGCTATGTGGGGCGCTGTCCCGAACTAATGCTTGGCGGCGTGCATGGAAAGAATGAGCAGAAAGTATTCGCCGAGCTTTGCGAAGTAATAGAAGAATGGATCGGGGACGCTGAAAAGGAGAAAGAATCATTGCCTCCCGGGATGGCGGGCAAGCACTACTCTGGCAAGTTTAATCTCCGCTTAGGGAGGCATTTGCACGAGCGTTTGGTTATTGAAGCAACGAAGGAAGGCAAGAGCCTTAACCCGGATTATTCATGAAGGAGAGAATGAAAAACATTTCAGGACACGGATGAACGCGGATGAACACGGATCCGATCCGTGTGCAGGGCTTTTGCAGGCCCGGAGGGCCCGGCGCTTCGCGCCGGCCATCAGTTTCCGGCGCAGACTGTCAAACGCTCAATAGGAGCATCGATGGGAGATTCCAGCCGGCTTGAGCATTTGACAGTCTGCGCCGGAAACTGGTGGTGCAAAAGCCCTGCCCGTGTTCTTCCGTGTCCAAAAATCATCTGCAATCAGCGATTTCTGGCGCCGTATGCGATTGCATATTCGTTGGCGAAGGAATTTCATGAATAATCCGGGTTAATGACTGATGGATCACCCCGTAAGATCAATATTATTAATTCGGACGAGGTGTTGAGGAACTACAGTGGTCTTACCGGACTAGGTAGATTTTAACAAGCTGGGTTCGGCGCAATCCGCTCCTTTAGAGATCTAACGTATTACGGCCAATACGATCCTGAAACGCCATTCTGCGATTGGTTTGCTATAATGGGAAGGTGAAATTCACCCGATATTTCGAGACCATGCGGCAACGGTCAGATCGCTCGATCATTAGGCTGGAGTGGATTGAGCGAGTCATCAGGGCTCCGGAAAAAGAAATTGTGCAGCAGGATGGACGTGTCCGGTGCTGGGCTTCAATTCGGGAAGCTGAGGGGCGATACTTGCGGGATGTTTTGCTGCCGGATCGCGAAACCGTGCGTAACGCATTCTTTGATCGGTCGTTTGTGCCATGAAAATCAAATATTTTGCAGATACCGACACCCTCTATATCGAATTCCGCCAGGCAGCGGTCCTCGAAACCAAAGACTTGGACGAGAACACGATCATGGACCTGGATCGTGACGGCAACATTTGCGCGATCACGATTGAACATGCACGCGAGCGCACCCAAATCCCTTCGTTCTCTTACGAGCAGGTGCCTGCCTAAAGCAGTTGGGCCGGTCGCAAGAGAAGATCTGGAGATCCCCAGGTTTTCCCATTCTTCGTTGTGCCGCTGTGCTGCAATCGTTTTTTCATAAGCGAGTCCACGGATTGCTGACTTTTGAGCGGTAGCCGCGTTCCGCAAAAACTCCGTCCCAATTGATTTCATTGGATTTTTGGATTCCTGAACTTAATGCTCCTGGCATGAAAATTTTGCTTGTCCATCGCGAATTGACAATTCGCGCCTCAACTCCATACAATTCCAGGGTTTGTTATGATAAGGGAACGCGCGATCTTGCCATGCTTTTCGTCCACATAATCGTTACTCTCGCCCGCCTTTTGGGTCCAGTCGAAAACCACACGACCGGCGGGATGGAAATGGATCGTAATCTATGAGTTCCGGTGATTTCTGCTGAGTGCTGTCAGGGAGCGCGATATAATCCACGACAGGTGCCCTCCCGGGAGAAGGGCAGATTCAGCGGCTCACACTCGCGCCGGGGTCAGCCCCCCCCAGCAGGCGTGCGAGATCGCTTAATAGCGAGTGCCACATTATCGGATCTTCTGTCGGGGGATTCCCGGGCTGGAAAGTGGACCGTTGGGCAGCAGAATTCCAGGGGGTGAACATGGGGGCCCCGACGGTCAGATGGCTGCTCGCCCTGACAGTTGTCTTTTGTGCCGCAGCCAAGGCACAGACATAGGGTGCGCACCTCCGAGCCGGAACCGTCGTCGGCGATGAACAACTCGAAATCCCGCGTCGATTGCCGGCAGTATCCCGCCAGCGCCAGTTCGGGCACGGGACTGCGGCCGCAGAAGGGCGAGAGAATCAGGCAGCTTGTGCTTCCTATGTGCTAAAGGCGGCGAGTGGCTCGACATCAGGGCGGTCGGGCGCGTTTATAAGTGATCCTCACAAATGCTGGAGTGCTGAACCATGAAGCTGTGATACAGGTGATACCTTTTTGTGAGGGGAACCGGGGAAATGCATTGAATATCGAAACGCTGGATTACCAAGAAGAATCACTGTAAGCGGTTGCCATTAATATGAAGAACAGGCACTTTGGAGAAATCACCGCTTTTGTTTGTGTCGCGCTTCTCGGGACAACGGCTTCTCTCCTTTGGTCGGTATCTGCGCGTAGCTCCGGACAGGGAGGATCAAAGGCCGGCGCGAGGCAGGAAGCGGAACGGAAGGACTTCGCCTGGACCATTCGTCTGTCCAAGCCGCAGCTTTCCTATCAGCAAAGGTATCTTGTAGAAGCGACGGCTGTCATTCCGGCCGAAAGCCTGGCGAAACGGTCTTCAACCGAGCCTTTCATTGGAACGGTCACGGTGCAGGACGCCGACGGACGCCGTCTTGACGAAACGGCCCCCAAAGTTCTGCGGCTGCCAGACGCTCTTAATAGTCAGGAGATACGATTTGTCGCCGGGATCTACCTGCGGTCTGGGAATTATCGGGTGACCATCCAGGTCGAGGATCCCGCCGAAGGCAAGAAAAACATCTGGTACGGGCAGGTGCGTGTTCCGGCTTCGCCCGCTGATTCGCTGCGGGGCTGGGAGGATCATTTCCCGAGGGTCGAGTTTGCCTCGGACCTGCCTGACGGGATGATTCCGGGTGAGCCCCGCCGCGGCATCGAAATCTGGCCGCTGGCTCACCCGGCAAGTCGTATCCCGATCGCGACAGCCGAGCCGGTCCGGATCGACCTGTTGCTCGCGGGTGCGAAGGCGACACGGCCGCGACCCGATGCGGTGCTGGGCCCTGGAATAGGTGGCATCCGCCAGTGGATATTCGGTCCTTCGTCTCCCTCTCCTGATTTCTTCAATTCTTCAATTGGCGTTCCGCTGCAAATCGGCAGCCTCCTATCCATGATGGATGTCCGGAAAGGTTGTGTCCGCGTAAGCGTTCTGGATTATCGGCAAAACCGCGTTTTTTGGGATCGCCGGGACGCTCGCTTACTGAATTGGGACGAGGTGCAGGAAACAATATGGGCTTCCGCTCGGAAGACGGTAGATTTCAGCACCCTCGAAAACTGGCAGGAGCCGGCTGCGTTCCTTAGACGTCAGCTGCTGGCAATTCTGTCGGACAATAGCGGGAGCGAACCCGCCGGACAGAACGTCCGCCGAATCGTCGTACTGATCTGCCTTGATTTCGGGGCACGCCCGGGCAGCATGATAGAAGTTCTCGGCCCGAATGACAGAAAGGGATGCCGATTGTACTATTTTCGCCTGCTTCCTTCTTCTGCCCCAACAGGGGCTCCAATCGGGACTCGAGATGGAGTGGTTACCGAAATGCTCAAACGCATGCGGCCCCGCACTCTGAAATTCCGAGATGCGCGCGAATTGAGCAAAGCCCTGTCGCGTTTTATAGGTGATCTCTCAAAATGATGATTATAACCGGCATGCCCCCGGACTTGCCCGGAGGACGGTCGATGTTTGCTGCCAACTTTCGCTGATCGGATAATGTCCGCGATTCCAAGTTCTCTGGACGACCTCCGGCCTTTTTGATCGAGTTGCCTTCAGTTGGTCTTCAAAGCCGTGTGGACGGGCGCTTTCTCAGATTGTCACGAGGAGGGACACCGGATCGGGAAACCGGCGTTCGTTTCCAGCACCGCTCCGGCAAGACCTTCGGAAACTCGCTGTGATTAAGCTGTGCCCGCCTTTGAGTTTCGCCGGCATCCTGTGACGTTAGTGACGACGGTGACGTTACCGCCGGGGACTCGGGGGCGCGCCCCGCCCTGCGAAAAGAGTCGTTCCAGGTTTCCGTGGGTAGGCAACTACCCCCACTGGCCCCACGAAGTTGGCAAAGTAGCGTCACTAACGTCACAACGGATAGGAGGAATTGGCTGCCTTTCCGCGGTTGCTCCGTGGGGCAGGCCGGCTCGGTTCCCCCTCTCCAACTTCCGATAAAAAGCAATTATGTTAACTTCGGGGCTTAGACCCCTCCCAGGCGGCATGCTACATCGAAATCGGGTCCCGGGATTCGTTTTTTTAGGCACCCGCGCCTTATTGCAGGGCAGATTGGCGGCCGCACTCAGTCATCTGAGCACACGAACACCTAATGGCAAAGCGGATGGATCGCTTTCGCTTTGCTACCAAGCATACGCCATGTCTGGGTCCGATATCACAGGGGCGATGGGCGGGGCCCTCGTGGGGAGGCCAAGGCAGGTTAAAATCTTGTGGATTGCATCCGGGGAATCGATGGCGGCAAGTATTCTCATCCGACCGCCGCAGCTGCAGGTGCGGGCGAAAGCCCAGAGGCTGGCCCTCGAACATGGGATCGATCTCCTCGTCGTGGACTACCTGCAGCTCGTCTCGGGATCCGGCCGGCGCTACGAGAACCGCACCCAGGAGGTGACGGAGATCAGCCGCGGCCTGAAGAACCTCGCGAAGGAACTGGACATCCCGG
Organism: Terriglobia bacterium; assembly: GCA_963824985.1. GTDB lineage: Bacteria > Acidobacteriota > UBA6911 > UBA6911 > UBA6911 > JAFNAG01. Next base: position 39,031 of record CAWGRQ010000020.1, on the reverse strand, counting down.
TGATCGCCGTCTCCCAGCTGAACCGCGAGGTCGAGAAGCGCTCCGGAGGCCGGCGGCCGCAACTCAGCGACCTGCGGGAAAGCGGCGCGATCGAGCAGGATGCCGACCTCGTGCTCTTCATATCCCACGAGGAGACCCCGGATGCCTCAGGCAGGCGACGGCGTCGCGGAAATCACGATCGGCAAGCAACGGAACGGAATGACCGGGAACTTCCAGCTTTCCTTCAGGAAGCGGATCACGAAGTTCTCGGATCTTCAGAAGGAGTGTTACTGATGGCACAGAGAAGGATGATATCGAGAAATCTCGGCAGCTCGCGGAAGTTCCACGCGGTCAATGCCAGGTGCGGAAAGCTCGGGGACTTCGCCCAGGCGCTGTTCCCGCTCATCGTGGTGAATGCCGATGACTTCGGGCGCCTGGAGGGTGACGCCTTCACGGTCAAGCACAAGGTCTTCCCCGTGTCGCCCAGGACCGAGGAGGATTTCGAAACCGTGCTCCAGGCGATGAGTGCTGTCGGGCTGATTCGATTTTATGAAGTCGGCGGGGACAGATACCTTGAGATCGTCAACTTCGACCGCGAGCAGCCGGGGCTGCACAAGCGGACGAAGTCCGACTACCCGGATCCTCCCGGAGGATTTTGGGAAATTCCCGGAAGTTCCCGGAAATTCCCAAGACTTCCGGGAAATTCCCGGAACTTCCGCAGACTCCCGGGAAATTCCCGGAAGAACAGAACCTAACCTAACAGAACCTAACAGAACACGAACAGACACGGAACGGAACCGCGGCTGACGCCGCGCTGTCGCGGACGCCGGAGGTGCTGGTCGAAATCTACAAAGCGGAAAACCAAAAGCTGCCGCAGGTTCTGGAATTCGGCCCGGAACGGCGGGACAAGTGCAGGCGCCGGCTCGCCAAGGACCCGAAGAAGTTCATCGACCAGTTCACGCGCGCGGTGATCAAGGCGCAGGAGACGCCATTCCTCTGCGGCGAAGGCGACCGCGGCTGGAAGGCCGACTTCGACTGGTTCATCGCCAACGACCGCAACGTGATCCGGGTGCTCGAGGGCCGCTACGACTCAGGCGCCAGGGCCAGTCCCGGCGACGGCGGCGCGACCGTGTTCGACAAAATCCGCAAAGAACGGGAGGAAAGGAATCATGGATCTGATCGCGTGGCTTGAGGACCTGGCGGCCGCCTACAGGATCGAACCGTCCGAGATGACGACCAGGCGGTACCTGAAATCGCTTGAACGCTGGCGTCTGGCCCCGGAGCAGTGGGAGCAGCTTTCCGACCGCGCCGTCCTGCGGTTTGCGAGATTTCCGAGCATCGCGGAGCTGCTACGACATTGCCTGCGAGCTGCAGCGCCAGGCCCAGATCGCAGCCAATTCAGAATGGCTTACGAAGATGCGCAATGACTGGAGTGAAGCGGCCAATTCTGGCTGCTCTGGATTGGGGGGATCATCGTGAAACCGTCCTACGGGGCGCTCCATCCTCACAGACTGGAGGCTTCAGCGTACTTTTGGTGTCGTGGAGCAATGTGTCAGTTGTTTACCACCCGCCGCCCGGTGTAGGCTTGGATGATTTTTTCAGAAAGCTGCATCTGTCTAGCGGATAAAGATGCCCTCTGTGCCAAATATGACAGGGGATTGAACCGATGCCGTCGCAAGAGGCTACGATGATGATCCAGAAGGGAAGATCTAAGGCCCGGCCCAGTCTGGCATTTGCGATCGTTGCATGCATGGCTGTTGTTGGCCATTCATATGGGCAGGTTGGTACTGTGACCCCGACTTTGCTCAACAGGTACGGATTAGGCGAGTGTAGGCATATCCTGACCTACAACGATTTCGTCATCTTCGGCTCCTCGTCTGCTGTGACGCTGTTCGACGTGCACGAACCTTCATCTCCAAAGGCGATTGGACAAGTTTTCCTGCCGAATGAGGTACATGATTTGGCAGTTGCAGGCAGCCACGTATATGTTGCCAATGGGAATAATGGCCTTATCATCATTGATATTTGAGATCCAACGAGGCCTCTCATCGTAGGCAAACACAAGACTCCTGGCGGCACGGTGGGTTACCCGCCAGAAGAGGATGGGGCCGCCTTGTGCGTTTCGTTGCGCGGCAAATACGCTATCGTGGGCATCCGAAACAACGGACTGCAAGTCATCGATGTTTCATTGCCCGAACATCTCGTGCCTGTGGGAAGATACTCTTCATACGAGGACATTTACATGCTGCGGGTGTATGGCAGTTTGGCGTATGCTGCCTCCAACAAACTGCCTTGCCTGAAAGTATTTGACCTGAGTGACCCAGCAAAACCCAGACTTGCATCGGAAACCGACCTTCAAGGTGCAGTCTCCATTTGCCAGGAAGCAGGCAGGCTTTATGTTTTCGGAGGCAGGCAATTGAGCATTTATGACCTGAAGGTGAAAGAACATCCCAAATGGATCAGGGATATCTCTCTTACAATTAATAGCCAGGTTCACGACGGCGTCGTTTCTGAAGGCATCGCATACTGTGTTGGAAGTATCGGGTTGAAAGTGCTGGATGTCCATGATGTTGACACTCCCAAGGAATTATTATCCCAAAGTTTGGGGTTATTAATGGCGGTAGGCGTAAAGCCGGGGTATCTCTACGCTGGACAATGGAATGGCCTTCAAATTATCGACATCTCCAATCTCCCGGCTATTCAAGTAAAGGGAGAGACTTTTGGAAGAGTCTTTTCCCCAGCCATGGTTGCGGAGAACGATCGTCTATATTTGGCAGCCAGCATACAGAACGAGTTCCGGCTGCTGACGCTAAATGTGGCTGATCCGAATTCTCTGCAAGAGATATCGGATCTCAAAATGGACACAGAAAGATCTGCTAGGCCTACACACGCCGAAATCCACGCGGACCGGCTATACCTCCTGATCGGCAGAGACCTTGTCATCTTCGATTTAGCTGACCGCGATCGGCCACGCCTCCTCGGAAAATGGCAAAGCCGGGATTTTCTAACAGACCTGTGTTTTCAGGGTAGGCACCTGCTGGTCACGACGGAAAAGCAGAGTCTTGAGATCCTCGATTGCTCGCGGCCGAACGACGTACAAATCCTTGGTTCGTTTCATTTATCCGGTTGGGGAGTCGCTATTCACACTATCGAAAATTTCGCCTACGTCCTTATAAAAGACCAGGGAGTCACAGTTGTGGATCTAGGGGACGTGGCTCGGCCGAGCGTGGTGGCTGATGTGCGGATGAACGCAAATACGACGGGAGGATTCGCGACGATTGGCCCCCGAAACCTGTTATGTGTGGCAGGCACCCGTGAGCTTAATACTCTTGACGTCAGTAACCCGGCCCAGCCCAAGATCCTGGGATCCTTTTCTTCCGATGCGTTTTACGATAGCTGCCAAATCTGCGCATCGGGGGGTGAGGCCTATGTGATTGCGACCAGAGGCGTATTTTTCTTCGATCTCAGCGACCCCGTTCATCCATCCTTAAAGGATCGATTTCCCCTGTCAGGCCCACTAATGGGTATCGCTTGCCTCCGCGGGATTATCTATATTGCCAGTCAGTCGGACCTGTGTGTCATTAGTTCCAGATGAATGTCATGTACCTCTGCGTCAGTAACACGTCGCAGGCGAACTGCAACGCTAGCCGTTCTGCGTCGGGGGCTTGTCGACACTTGCCTTCTGCGACGCTTCCTCGGCGTCTTCTCTTGCCGCAATTTCTTCGACCTTGTGAAAGAACTCCGCTGTACTGAAATCTCCATTGCCGTTCAGGGGCAGTATGGCGGCAGCTTCAAAGACTGCGTTGTAGATTTCGATGTAGTCCCCATCAGGCGGCTTCCGCTCCCATTTTCGCATCTGTTTTTTCTGCGCTATACGCATAAGCGCCATCCAACGCATCAAAGCGGAGCGGGCCATTTCCATGTCAGGTGCGAAATGCTGCACAATCGCGCCTGCCGCGCGATTCGTGGAGTTATCGGTCAGGCAGAAGCGCTGCACCGACCCGTCCGTCATTTCGATCTCGAAACGCTTACTTGCTGGGCTTTCCATCGGCATTCTGTAGCTTGCCCCCGCGCTTGCCAGTTGCATCGCGAAGGCGAATTGCTCGGGATCGATTGGCTTTGCATTCCTGAAGGCGGCTGCATAGGGATTTTCCTTCGACGCTTTGCTCTTCCTCATTGATAATCCTTTTCGATTTTCACCATTCTACTGCATTTGTGGGCCGGGCTGCGACATAGTTCGGCGCCCGGCCTGCCGCCTTGTGCCCTATCCAACCTATGCCGCAGCGCTTTCCTGCGGGACATCACGGTTGCGCGGCCACCAATATGTAATCATCAACTTGGCATCCGCGCGATCTTGAATTTTAAGGGGATGCAGGGATAAGGCCCCGCCCGAGATCGTTGATCATGGGGCTTCCTGCGCTGCGAGTTTTTTAACTGCGCCGCAGGGTGATTGCAGTTCATGATATGTGCCCGGATCGGACAATTTTTGTTCATCCGGGCGCCAGAGTTGATCATACAGATTTGAAAATGAGGCGCCTTCGGCAATTCTCCCGGAGGTTGCGCGTTGCTTCTTACAACCTGACCCTCACGTTCACTGTACATGTACGACAACCGCACTATTCGCTCTTTGACCGTCGCGCGAATCGGAAAATTCGTGCTAACATAGTCCAAATTCAATAGATTGAATTGTCGTCTTCATTATTCCTGCTCAATTCAGCCCGGCGATAAATGCATTAATCTCGCGCAGCACATCCTCCTCGTTTGAAAGAAAGACACCATGAGCTGCATCCCGCAAGATGACAAACCTCGCCCGCGGCACTGCATTTTCCACGAGCTTCGATTGCCTTTCGCATGCTTGCAGCGTCTCAGAACGCGCAGCACAGATCGCGAGAACTGGCGTCCTCACTTGAGTGTACTTCTGCCTACCTGTGTCGATCGCCAACATCGGACCCAACGGCAGGGAGGCCGGCAGCTGTTGTGATTCGACCTGTGCACTTTTCAGATTCTGGAGGTGTTTTTGCAGTAGCGGGATATCTGTTTCCAGCATTGTCTGGATCAGCGGCTTTGCATTAAGACCTTTCACCAGAACCATGCGCAGCTGTTCCAGGTTCCTCTGCAGCGTTGCCGCGTCGATGCTGAAATCTCCCTCGGAAGGGTCATAAAAAGCATAGCTGTAGGTAGCGTCGAGATAGATCAGGCCGGCCACCTTTTCGGGATGCCGCGACCCAATAGAACTCAATTCTTCCCCGGCAATGGAGTGGCCAGCCAGCACAGGGCGATCAAGCTTGAGTTCATCGATGACGGCCAGCACGTCGTCGCCGAGCCGATCGGCTGAGTATCCTGATTCCGGTGTGCTGGAGATGCCGAAGCCCCGCCGGGTGATGCCGTAAACGTGATATGCCGGAGTAAGTTTCTGTGCGAATCGGTCGAAAATATGGGCTGTATTTCCCAAACCGGACAAGAGGACCAGCGGGCGTCCCGAGCCGCTCCAGTCGATCACTTCCAACGTGACACCCGCTTCCACAGTGACGTAAATCGTGTGCTGCCACGCTCCATTTCCAGTGGCGCGCACAAACCGCAGGGGCGTCGGCTTGTCCTGTGTCCAGGTTCCGTCGATGGCGGTTCCGTCCATGCTTACCTTTCCTTCATAAGTCGCCTTCACGGCTTCTACGGCGAATTTCAGGTCCGAGTTCTGCAGAGTGATCGGACCAACGGGGATGGCTTCCACTCCTCTTCCCATGTTGAGCAGGGTGGCTCTCCAACCGCCGCCTTCAGCTTTCGCGATTTGGAGAAAAAGGCGCAATTGCTGGGAACCGGCTGCCAGTTCTCCCTGCCAGTCCCCGCTGATCTGCCCGGCGCTGAGGGAGTCCGCCAAAAAAATCACAATTGCTGAAACCAATAGTACGTTCTTCATCGTCCGGTCCTTCTTGGAGTGACGGCATCTCGCTCCATGATATTAAAATATTATGAAACGACCGTACAAAATCCATCGCACAGAAGCAGTTTGGTCGCGGCCGGTAGTAGCGCTCTGACTACTGCTTAACAAAAAGAGAGTCGGCCAGGTTACAGTTGAATTTGTAGTCAGTGACCGTGGTAATCGATATTTCTTTCCCGTTTTGCAGATGGACTTGTTTGAAAGGAACCTTGATGCCTTCGACGTCCCGGTAATCGGACATGATGACTTCATCTTCGACATTAGGGCCTGTCGTCCATTTGTTTTTGTACCGGAGGAACGTATCGGGATCGATGTAAAAAGTGACCCCCACCGTATCTTCCTTGCGCTTATGCTGCAGAAGGATGTACTCTTTACTTCCGATTGGTTCCCGCCCTTCAAATGTTATGACGATGCCAAACTGTTCCGGGTTGAGCAGGGTTTCATATTCGTTTGCGGCAGTCATCAATTGGGCCTTTGTTGCATCAGGCATGTCTGTAGCAAAACCGGTCTGTGGGTTGATAGACCATCCTTTATCCCCGTTTACCACCTGGGTGATTGTCATTCCCATCACCTGTTGGTCTATGCGGAATTTGTTTGGTCCCTTTTTGTAGGTTGTCATCGTAAGATTCAATCCTCGTTGAACAATCTTTAATTCCGAGGTCGACTTGAATTCAGTTATCTTCGCCAGGCGTTCGCGGCCTCCGCGGGCTTCAATCCACTTCGCCCAAAAGTTTTTTCCTTCTTGCAATTTCGTGTCCTGACCGGCGCTCGCGGCACTTATAAACAGAAGCAATAAAGCGATCATGCTGTATTGGGCGTTCCTTCGCATCGCTGTTCCTTTCTTGATATAATTGAAAGTTCCAAAGGCCATTCCATTTCGGGCGATGCCGTTTTGGGGACAATTGTCCGGGAGTTGGAATTCGAGCGGCTCGCATCGAGCCCTTGTAGAATCGTAGGTCGGCTTCCCTTGAGAAATGTATGCAGATAGCACCAGTCGAGAGTGTAAGTGACGCACAAATACCAATTCAACTGTTCATGTCAGCAGGTGGGACTTCGCAAGCGTTTAGATTTGCATTTGCCAAAACGCGCAGGGGTTGACGTTTCGAAATAACCCCGCGGGGCTTTTGGCGCGGTCCCTATGGGTTACAGATGAAGCCGGGAACCAGGTGCATCAGACACAAACAGTAGCGTGAGAACTGAAAGCGCCAACTGAAGGATTACCACAGCTCCAATCAGCAGCGTATGCCCCTTGCCCCCTAATGCCATTGCTATTGCGCCTATTGCGGGACTAAGCATAAAAACTGCGCCCAACGACACGAGAATTCGCAAAAGCCTGTACTCTGGTAGCACCAAATAGAGAATGGTGGAAAGACTCGCGACTCCCAACAAAATAGCCCACCCAATCCGCACTTCGAAAAGGGGCGTACGCAGAAGATTTTCCGTGAGTCCCAGACAAACCGATGTCGCCAAGGTAAAGAAGCACAGATACATCAGAGATCTTTTCATGGGACCTCCGTGGAAAGAAGCGAGGCTGAGTACCTGCCGGTAATACCATAGATTTGCCCGCGCGCGCCCTAACGCCGGAGCTCGCTCTTCCCGGTATTCCTCGAACAAATCGCCTGGAATGCTCTCTCGATCGCGCGGCTTCAGCATATGAATCAGGAGATATTCGGCCCACCGCGGCGGGCGCTTTGAAGTTGCCTCAGGATTCGATCCGGCACCTGTGGGGTGACGTAAAGTCATGCGTCACCTCCGACGGGCCAAGCCGCGTGCCGCCAGAGGTTCTCCAGGGCCGCCTTTGTTTCGTTGAGTGCCCCCATGCCCGCCGCTGCAAGCTCGTAATACCGACGAGCACGGCCGCCTCGCGCTGGCGTGCCAGGGGCTAGACGGGAAGAGATCAATCCTTTAACTTCAAGACGGTCAAGGGTCGCATAAACGGCACCAGCTGCGACATCGCGGTTGAGGCATATCGAAATCTCTTTCAGAATTGTCCGGCCATAAGCGCCGTCGCCAAGTTTTAGTACAGTCAGGAGGACGGCCTGTTCAAATCCGCCAAGGATGTCTGCCATGTCTACATTGTAGACAAGAACCGTGAATTGTCAAGCTTTAATTTGTCCGAGCAAGAATTGCGAGCCTGATTCCCATCAGTAATGGTGAAGAATGAGTTCGTAACGGGTTTACAGGATCTGATCACGAGTTGGATTCAAGCGCGTATGACGTAGCTTGATTTGGACCCTGAAGGTGGGTGCTTTACGGTTTTGATTCCGAACGGGGGCGGAAACGCGCTTCTCGTGCCTATGCCGCGAACGTGACGGGAGTTAGATTTGGGAACGGCTGGCCATCACGCTGGTGAGCCTGGCCGTTGCCTCCGGAATCGAACCCTCCGAAATGACGACCAGGCGATATCTCAAACTCGTTCGAGCGCTGGCGGCTTACTCCGGAGCAGTTACGTTGACGAAGCTAACTCTTTCCGAACAGTCTCGACCAAAAACTCTTTCGGAGCGCGGCCTGAACAGGAGCTGAGCCGGTGGTTGACTGCTTCTCGCATACACTGGGGCCCGCCGGAGTTTGCTGCGACTTCTTCTGAGGGAGCATTGTCTCCTCGACCAGCGAACATTTGCAGCGCTCCTTTTCACATCTGGAATGCGGAATTGGAAGCTTCTCCAATGCATCTGCGAGAGAGATCATTCGTGGCTCTTTCGAGCACGCTGCGCAATCACAGCCCGTGACATATAAGGGAATGTGAGGGCTCTGAAAACCAGCGCGGAATCTGAGCAGGCACAGCTCAGCCTGTGCCTGCACCTCATTCGGATCCTTGCCTTCCTGGAAGAGCAGATCGGCCATCGACCGATAGGCATGGGCGGCGCTGTTCCAGTCCCCCTTTGCGGCGAGTTCGACAGCCTTCTTGTTCGCCAGCGACCAGAAAACATCATTTGGCAACGCCGCTCCAAGTCTGGTGCGGAGCTCCTTCTCCTCGTTCTCGAACTCTGAATCGCAGATATGAATCCCGTTTGCCCGCCTCAAAGCTGCTTCGCGTTGTGAACGGATAGCCTCATCACGCGCCCTTCTCTCGGCCTCTTCGATGGTCAGAAGCAGGCTTTTCCCTTTAATAGACCGGACGATGATCTTCTGCCCGCAATGAGGGCATTTCTTTGTCGTCTTGGGCACCGGCTCCAGAATCGCAGCACAATACGGGCAAGAAGGCGTCTGCCGTTCAACCTCCGCTTTTTTCTGGGCATCCAGCTTGCACCGCCTGATATCTTCGGCAAAGGCGGTATCGGAGCCTGATATGCAGTGGAATTCCTCCAGAAGCGCGAGTTCCTCTGCGAACCGTTCCTGCTTGTGATAAAGGGATGCCAGCTCTCCGAAGTACCAGGGGGGCGGGTAGCTTCCACTGGCTTTGCTTTCCGCCTTGACGGTTTCCACAAGCCCCTTGAGGAGGATTTCAGCCTCCGTGAAACGTTTCTCACGTTTCAACTGCTTTACATCTTCGACCCAACCTGTGTAATGACGACCTTTGTACAATCCCATCTCAGACATGCTTTGATTCCGCCTTCATTCACTCCCGCCATTCGGCGTTGAGGCAATCAGCCGAGTCCTGGGTTCCATGTCTCCAAGCAACGTCGCACTGCCAGATTCCCCTTCATGCGGCCGGTAATCTCGAGTTGTTTTTCTTCCATGCAAAATAGTGTAGTACTTCATCCGCGAACGGGTGTGACGGAAGCGAGCAGAGGTGCTCCCACGTCGTGGACCGGAACAGTACGTTGCCAGGGCCTGTGTTACAGAAACAGCCCGGGAACAGGCTCACCCCAATCACCGCGAGCACTGATGCTTTCGGAAACAGCCTGCCACAGTACTTCGCCAGGAATTCTCCGCGTAATTGGATCTGGTCTTTATCCCTTTCCTTTCCTTGGGCAGTGCCCACCTGGGATAGCCACTTGGCCTCCCAAAAGAGGATGGAATTTTCAGTGAGAATGCCGGCATCGATCTCAGGACCGCCAGGCACAAGATTGTCGGGATGGAGTATCCGACGCCACAGGAAGATCTCTGCCTGTTCCGGCGAAGCGTCTGGAATGTCCAGGAAATCCATCACATCGCCGACCCACGTCTGCAAACAGGCGCGCGGCGCACGGGAAACCGTGCCGAAAACCGACCACGTAATGGCATCTTCACTGTGAAGAGACTGGAGATCGCAATAGAAGCCGATACCGGATTGGCAGATTGTCAGATTATCATCGTGGAATGCACGAACTTGGCGGCTTTGATATAGCTTCTGAAGAATCTCGGGCGTCGGCCATGGTGAGCATCCCGCGCGGATCAGATTGTCGAATGGGTGAGCGACCACCTGCACGCCACCCCTGCTCGTCGTGGACAGTATTTCTTTTCCGTTCCAATCTATCATCATTCCCTCGCAGTGAGTACTGCAGGAACACACATCCTTGAATGGGCACCTGTGACATAGTGCACAATACACACAATATCAACAGAATTCGTTCCGGAATTCTGCATGCACCTCGATTGCGGATTGTTCTTGCTGCAGAGCAAACTCGGCCGGACGAGCGCTATGGACAGGAAATCTCCCTCTCGTTTTTGATTCTTAAAAAAAGGCAACCAAGCTTTATTGACACGCAGTGCACCAAAAAGCTACGGTATGGCAGCGCCGATGAACTGAATTGGCTGTCTGCTCCTGATGGGAGCACCAGGAAGCGACGACCTGGGATTAAAACACCCCCGCTGAGCCGGATTTAATACCCAAACTATGTCAAGAATCAGAATAGCGAACCCGCAGCCGGGCAGCGCGAAGTATGCGACTGTCAGCCGGGCGGAAAGATACGTGCGCCGCAAGGAAGCTGTGATCATTGACGGCGAGCTGCACTTCATCTCTCCTGCAGAGCAGAGGCGCATGCGGTCGTTCATTCAGACTACCCAATCAGAACGACGTGCCAGTGATGTTTATATCCGCGGAATCGTGTGGTGGAACGGACGCTGTTAGCGAACACCCAAAAGCGGCCACGACCGAACACTTGAAAACCGGCCACGTCAGGTAGCGGCTTTCCCGTATCCTCTGTCATCTCATTGACGGAGGATGCAGGTGCCGAACTACTTGAAAACTTCGAAACTACAACAGGTTAACGCTCTTCTTGAACTCCGCTGGACCTATCGGCGCATAGAGGCCGAAACCGGTGTCCGGCGCGAGACCATCTCCCGCTACGATCGTATCCGGCATTCAAAACCGGCCAAAGTGTTCCCCGGCTCTGAAGAGCCCGGTGCTGGTGAAAACTGCGATTTTTCGGTCTCCGACCCTTCAAAACCGGCCAAAGTGACCGCCGGCTCGGGTTCAAAACCGGCCAAAGTGTTCCCCGGCTCGAGCCCACCCCCGAGGTCATCAGCTGCGCTCTACTGTGACACGATCGTCGCCAAGCTGGACGCCGGACTGTCCGTTCAGCGCATCTGGCAGGATCTTGTCGAGGAGTATGGGTTCGGGTACAGCTACGAAGCTGTCAAGCGTTTCGTCCGCAAGCTGCCGCGCCGTCACCGGGCAGTCGGCGTCTTCCACAGTGCCCCAGGAGAAGAGGGGCAAGTTGATTTCTTCCAGGGAGCCCCCACCTTGGACGAATCGAGCGGTCAATGGAAGCGGCCTTGGGTGTTTCGCTTGACCTTGTGCCACTCCCGACATGGTTATGAGGAGGCCGTTTGGGACCAGAGCCTTGAAACCTTTCTCCGCTTGCACGAAAACGCTTTCGCCGACCTGGGTGGGGTTCCGAGGGTCATCCGCCATGATAATCAGAAAAGCGCGGTCGTGCGCGCATGCCTCTATGACCCGGACAGCAATGAGATCTATGCGGTCTTCGCCCGTCACTGGGGCTTTACGCCTTTGCCCACACGCCCCCGGAATCCGCAGGAGAACGGGAAGCAGGAACGCAGTGGCGGATACGTCAAGGACAATGCCCTCAAAGGCCGTCGCTTCAACAGTCTTGCTGAGCAGAACGAGCATCTCCGGCGCTGGAATCGAACCGTGGCCCGGTTGCGGATTCACGGCACCACGCGCCGGCAGGTCATGGCCCACTTCCTTGAGATCGAAAAACCGGCTCTACAGCCGCTGCCACCGGAGCGTTTCTCCTTCTTTCGCTCCGGACAGCGTACCATCCATCCCGACGGGCATGTCGAGGTCGATGGAGCCTTTTACCCGGCGCCGCTGCATCTCCTCGGGCAGAAAATCCGCGTGCGTTGGGATCGCAACCTGGTGCGTCTGTACCACGGTGACACCCAGGTCGCCGTCTACCAACGCCTTCGCCCGGGCCAATTCGCTGCCAGACCCGGTGAAGCCGGCGGCGAAACCTCCTCGCAGACGGCCTTCACGGCCAAGCTGCTCGCACGCTGCGAGCGCGTAGGATCGCCGCTGCGCGAGTGGGCGGAAGCGGCTCTGGAAGAACGCGGCGTCCGGGCTCTCCGATTGATCCAGGGAGTGCTCGGTTTGACTCGTCTCCATCCCCGGGAACGAGTGCTGGCGGCCGCTCGGACGGCTACCATCCACCGTCAGTTCCGTTACAAAGCTCTGCAGCGCCTGACCCAACAGTACGCGGCCAGGTCGATCTCCCAGCCCCTGCTTTCCGAGCATCCCAGTATCCGTCCCATAACCGACTACCGTCTGGAGGACTTCCTATGAATCCACAACTCCTGTCCCAGCTCCGGCACCTGCGCCTTTCCGGCATGGCCGAGGCCCTGCCGCTTCGCCTCGAACAGGCACGCAGTGCGCCCCTGGATTGCCTCGAGTTCCTCGAACTCATCGTCGCGGACGAACTCGCCCGCCGCGCCGACCGCCTCTTTGCCCGTCGCCTCAAGCAGGCCGGCATCGTCCAGGTTAAAGAACTCTCGGATTTCGATTTTTCCTTTAATCCCAAGATTCCACGGGCAAAGCTCGTCGAGCTTGCCACGGCCCGTTTCATTGCCTCTCATCAGGGGGTTCTGCTGATCGGACCGCCGGGAATCGGCAAAAGCCACGTCTCTATCGCCATTGCGATCGGCGCCATACGAGCCGGCTATCGAGCCATCCTCCGGAGTGTCTTCGACCTGGCTCAAGACTTCGCCGAGGCGGAAGCAACCGGCGAAAGGCGCGCACTGGTAGATCGCCTGACTCGCGTCGATTTGCTCGTTCTCGAGGACTTCGGCATGAAGAAACTCGGGCCCAGTGCCGCGGAGGATCTCCTGGAGATCTTCGTTCGCCGCCATGAGACGGCATCGTCGCTGATCACCACAAATCGACCGACGCAGGACTGGGGCCAATTCCTCGGTGACATCCCGGCCGCTACCGCCATCCTCGACAGGTTCCTGGCTCACGCCGAGGTGGTCCAGATGCAAGGCAAAAGCTATCGCCTCCACCAGCGGGCTCGCCACGCAGCCAAGGAGGCCCAATGAATAATAGAGCAACCCATCGTTGTGGCCTATGGACGCTGCCGGATCTGTGGAAAGCTCCTTCGGACCTTCCCACAGCTCCTTGGAAAACGCCTGCGGCGTTTCCCACGAGCGCCCACAGGCCCTACTGGTTTTTATTTATGGAATATCTTGAATCTATGAGGAGACCTGCTCAATACTGATTGCCCGCTACTCGGCGTGGCCGGTTTTCAAGTGTTCGGTCGTGGCCGCTTTTGAGTGTTCGGTGACATCGTGACTTTAGCCGGTCGCTCAACGATTACGGACACTGCGATATTCTGTGCGCGATGAGGATGGCGCCATCGCATTCCACGCTGCCGGACCCGGCATGTCTTGAGCCATGGCTGGGTCCGACATTTCCGGTGCGGCCACGATCAAAGCTGAAAGGCAGATCGTTAGCGAAACAAAGATCGCAAACAGGGATAGAGGGGATCAATTTAGGTGTGCCGTGAATAGGCACGGCAGTCACCTTCATCTGCGGTGCTAGAGCGCCGCGCGAGGTATTGACTATGAATTTCCTGATAATCTGTAGGTTTTGCCTCCTGACTGTCAGCGTAAGGGCCTGTCAATGAATAAAGGTTGCACTTTGCTGCGGCCCCCAGGCCGGCCGGCAAGGCGCGAACGACGAGCATACCCGGTGTGGTATGTAAGGAGCGAGCAACGCAGCCGGCGGGCCTGCGGGCCGCAGCCCGAAGGGTCGCGGCGGCCGGCGGGCATCTGCGGCGTTGCCGCTCCTCGACGATGTCTTTACATCGCCTGCGTCGCGGCGCCTTGCATCTGCCCGCCCGGCGCTCGCGCCAGAATGACTCCATGCATACTGATGCCAACGCAAGCTGCGCCAAGGCGTCTCTGCGATGACGGCGCCGGCGGCGTCCAGCTCTGCAATGCGCCAGCGAACCGTTTTGCCCCCGGATCTCTCCTTCAGCCAGGGCGGCAAGCGGTAGGCTCCCACCCCCGGAGGGACCAATGCAGACAGCAGGACGTTTGTTTGGTCGTCTACCACGTCCACACGCAGCAGGGCGGCGGCGCCAGTTTCCATCCAGGTAAGGTTGACCTTTTCTTCTCCAGTGATGAGCGCCTCATCCTGCGGTTCCAATTGCGCCAGTTTTCCTTTTGCCTTGCTCACCCCGGGCGGGCCGTCCACGAAATAGCGAAGGACGGGCAAGGGGAATCCTGCCACGGCGCCGCTGTGGACCACTCCCAGGCCGGCTCCCACCGCTGCCAGATTCGAGTCGCTCTCGCGGTCGTCGGAGGCCTCGACGCGCAAAAGAATCAGATGCGGGCCCTCAACCTGGGTTGGAATCTTCGGCGGATCGGGTCCATCGAGAACCACTCTGCCTCCCGGCGGCAGAAACAGGTTGAACCGGCTCAACTCGGTATAACGGCGCTGTGTTCCCCTGCGCTCGGCCGGCAGGCTGGCTTCGGTCAGAAGATCGGCGGCTTCGGGAGGCTCATCTCCCGGAAGCACAACCTCCCAACGTCCTTTCAGCCGGCCGGTTCCATTGTAGCTGATCACCGCTTTGACAGACGGCATCTTGCCGCCGGCAGGCAGCTGCAACACAGGTGCTTCCGTGGCAAAGGAGAGCTTGACTTCCGTCAACGAGAACGGTGAGCGCGCAGTCCCGTCGGTCATGCGGCAAATAACAACGACATATTCGTCCGGTCCCCCAAGGGCGTTGATGAAGCGCCGAACATAAAAAAAGGCGGAATCCTCGCCGCGCTGCGCGGCCTGATAGGCCCGGCGCGCGACGGAAGGAGGAATCGACATAATGTCGGTCAAACTCGCAATGCCGCTGCTCGCGGCCAGGTTGAAGCGCGAGGGCAAGGAACCGAAAATGGTCGCCGGATCGCATCGTTGCCCGAGATCAGGGTTGGCAGAAATCAGGGCTCCGCACCACACCGCCTCGGCCGGGCGATAATTGGCAACGCCGCCGAATGTCAAAAAAACGGTCGTGGCGCCGTTCGCGTTGACGTTGACACCTACCGGATCGACCCGGATGGTTTGCGCAGGTGCCGCCACGGTGACGAAAAAGCAGCCTAACAAATTCAGGAGAATTTTTTTCATCATATTCCTCTGTCGGCCTCCAATCCCTTTCCTCTCCTGCGCAATTCGCAATTCAGAAGAACGCAAAACTCAGATTAATGTTGAGCGTCTGCAATTTCGTAAGGTTGACAGAATTGGCGAACCTGTCTGACACAAAGGCGTATCGGTTGCCATACCGGATGGAGAATTGGCTTTGGACCCGCTTCCAATCAGGGCGGGAATTGCCTAGACGATAGGACCACTGAATATCGGCCTCGCTATTCCGCGTTTTCCTGGCATGATCAAGATCGCCGGCCAGCGTTCCGGACAACGTCAACGTCAGGATCATCTGTTGGGTCATGCGCCAGTTCGCGCTCGCACTGGCCCGCCAGAGGCGATCCGTACGCTTTTCTTCAAAGTTATGCGCGTCCTCAGCGTCCAGTTCCCAGCCGAGGTCGAGATTGCTGCGCGCACTAACCCCAAAGGTCGCATCGTTGATCAGATTTCTCAGATCTGCCAGTTCCCTTCCGGGCTGGCGGTTGTCCTGGAAGGAGCGGTTGAATCGATACCCCCAATGCCAGCGGCTCATCTGCCACTCGAGGGAGAGGGTCTGCACTGAATTGAGTTGGTCCGGTATCTGATGGAGACTGATAAACCCGACAGCAGGGAAGGATTCGCCGAAACTGTGTCCCCTGAAGTCGCTGTAAATCAAAAGCGGGAGCCAGGCGGCCGACTTTGCCGGGGTTCCCAGGAGACCAGAGAGGGGTGCCGAGAAATTGAGTGCGTTCTGGCGGGTCAGAGTAGTCAGGATCGAATTGAGGTGGTCCAGGTTGTTATTGGACCGAGTATGGGAAAACGACACGTTGACCTGGCCGAGGTTTCCCGCCATTTCGTACTGGTTCTGCAGCCGGTCAGCCTGCACGGACGCGGCCACACTGCGAAACAAAGGGTCCACCTGTTCGTGCCGGTAATTAAACATCAGGTTCAGGATCCGCGTTTTGCCAATATGCCGCTCGCGCAGGATTCCCACGGAGGCGTCCGCATAGCGGGCATTCTCGGTTGTCTTCTTTACCGGTACGACATTCTCGCCTTGCGCCAGTTGTGGATCGAAGGGATTGGTGAAAGTGCTCCTCGTAAAGCCGCCGTCGAGCTTGAAGCGTTGGGACTTGTCGCTGATAAAGAGGCGCCCGCCCAAGCCCCGGCTTCTTTCTGTGTCGTTAACGACGCTCTGAGTGAAGCCGCTGACGGGTAGAAGCGAACCGTCGAGCGCGCTGATCTCCAGGCGCGCGCCTCCCGGCCTCTTGGGCAAGAATTCCACCCCCACCGTGCCGGTCAGGATCTGATGCCTGCGGTTGCTCAGCCCGAGGAAATTGTCCCAGCCGACGATGTTGCTGCCGTTGACCGCAGCCAGCGAAAGATCGAGCCATGAGAACAGCGGTGTCGTTACTGTCATGCCGCGGCTCGCAAAGGAATTGATCATGTGCCGGTTCCCGCCGACAGTGATCTGCCCCGCCTTCACTTCTGCCTTGCCGAATTTCAGCACCATCAAGTAGTGCGACAGGTCCACCAACGGCGCCCCAGCCCCTCGCTCTGAAAACCGAAGAGCCTCGTTCCGAAAGCTTGTTCCGACAACATCGAATTGATTCTCGAACCTGAGCCCTCCCAGGGTTACGCCATTCTGGAGCATGCCTTGAAGCGTTGCATCAGCGAACCGGCGCCGGGGTAGAACGCCCGCGGCGGGGAATTGGGACACCGCGGGCTGGGACTTCATCCCGATGGTGATCGACGGCTTCCATGTGATTTTATTGCCGGCCGAAGGCGTGGCCGGCGCCGCGGGCTGCGCCGGATTGCGGGCGGCCTCCTTCGGCACGGCTCCGCTGCTGCCCTGGGGATCGGCCACGATCCCGGGCAGTCTGGCAACCTCTTTCCATTCATCGGCCGCTGAGACGATATAGACCAAAACCTCAAACGCGCCCTGTGCGAGGGGCAACACCGTTGGCGTGTACCGAACGCCGTTGCCGCTCTGATCCAACAGACTTGTAACGTCGAGCCGGCCGATCAGGACTGCCAGCCTACCCTCGGAAGGCTGCAATTGCCGGTTCATCTTCACTTCGATTGCCGACCTGGATTGCAGGGGCTTATCGGCTTCCCAGCCTGCGGTCACAACCAGCTTGTCGACATTCGCGCCCTGAGATTGTGCGCCGGCAATGCGCAGGATAGCCAGGCATGCCAGCGCCGACCAGCCGGTCAATTTTTTTGATACCAAGGTCGTTCGCATCACCGGCTTCCCTCCGGGCTCATCTGCAGGCTGCCTGGATCAGCGCCAACCAAAACCGGCAGGGAAGTCCGGCCCTCCTGCTGCCCTGGTGACCAGTGCATGGGACTCTATCCTCCTGTTCTCGCGTTAGACGCGATGCCCGACGGCTTACGCATCCGTCCTATATATTCTCTGAATCAACTGGCAGAAATGGCGGAATCATTTCATGCCGGTGGCCACTCCCAAACCGGGGGCTGCCGGTCTCTGCCGCAGAATCACCACGCTGTGCCCGGCAGTCCCGTGGGAAAAGGTGAGCATACCGACTTTGATATTTCTGCGCCACTTCCGTCTTGCGCAAATCTGTGGGGTGTAATAGAGTCGTGTGCCCGGCGGGGTTATGCCCTTTCTTTGCTCTGCCATTCTCAACCACGGCGATTGTTTCGCGGGTGTTGGCCATGAGGGAAAAAGTGAAGTGGCAATGGACGCAGCGATCTCTAGATGAATTCCTGAAATCTCTCGATCCGGACCGTGAGACTGCCGGCAAACAGTACGAGAAGATCCGGACGAAGCTCGTGCGGTTCTTCGAATGGCGCAGCTGCCCCCATGCTGAAGAACACGCGGACGAGGCGCTCGCCCGGATGGCAAGAAAGGTCGTGGAGGGGGAATCCATTCGTGATCTGCACACGTTCTGCTATGGAATCGCTCGACTTCTGTGTCTGGAATGCATCAAAGAGCAGGCGAAGGAACGAAGCGCGATTCGTTGCCTGCAGATGTTTCCGGCCGACGCCGAACCGGACGAATCGTTGATAAGGCGGATCGACTGTCTGCAGCAATGTCTTCAGCGGCTACCGCACGAGCAGCATGAGCTGATAATCCGGTATTATCGGGGCGACGGGGGAGAGCAGATCAGGACCCGAAAGCAGATGGCTGCGCAGCTGGCAATTCCGCTGAACGCTCTGAGAATCAAAGCCCATCGTATCCGGGAAAGCCTGCATTCATGCGTGAGGCAATGCATGCGTTCCTCGCGCCGAAGCGAATGAAATATATCCGGGATTCCCGCCAGTCATAATGGGGGAGGGCTCAGGCGCAGCGCAAATCCATGGAAAACCGGCCCGAAGAAGAACAGCAATACGTTGACTACCTCCTTGGAAACTGCACGGAGGAGGCGCGGGCCGAACTGGAAGAACGCTTCTTCAGAAACGACGAGTCGTTCGAACAGCTTTGTGCGGCAGAGGCGGAGTTGATCGACGAATATCTCCGTGGAGAGTTGAATCCGGCGGAACGGGTTCTCTTTGAGCGACAATCCGGCATTCCAGGGCGTCAGGAACGGGTCCTATTCGGCAGGGCCATGCGCGCGGTCATTGAATAAAACTCCCGGCTTCCAACGAACAGAAGATTCCCGTTATTGTGCCTACCAAAAACTTGATCTGGATTTGCCTGATCGTTTGGAGCTGTCCCTGCCAAGGACCCGGTAGGGATAAACACCTCTTGTCTGGCCGCGTTGCGGCGCCCCGCTCAAGGTCATATGCCTGATCGACAGGGCCGCCGAAGATCGCCTCATCGGGTGGCACTCTGCATTGATACTTGTTCCGTCAGCTCACGGGGCGAACGGTGACTTGACGAGTTAGCGTTTGTAATCCCAGCTTGGCCGTAATCGTCACTGTAGTGGAGTTTGTCACCGCGCTGGCGACCACTTGAACTGTGCGCACGCTGTCGGCGCTGGTGAACGTAACACTGGCACTGGATTGCGCGCTGCCAACGGTGCCGAATCGTACTATCGAATTGCCCGCCAACGTGACAGTTTTGCTGGCCGCAGGTCGCGCGTTCAGCGTAATGGTGCCGGTCGCTGTAAACGGGCCAATCCCCGCCGCGGGCACGATATTGAACGAGGCAATCCGCAATGGCTCTACCGTGAAGCTGGCCGCCGCGTTTTCATCACCGTAATGCGCCCTGACTTTGCAGGTGACTGCTGAGAGAGCGTTCGGGCTGCTGAGAGTTTGTATTTGGAAACTCGCGCGGTCACTGCCGGTAGGAATTGTGATAACGGGAGATGGAAGGGTCGCTACCAGGATTCCGGCTTCATCCATCAGACACCCTTCGGTCGTGAGGTTGATCGTCAGGTTACTGATCGCAGAACGCAGCAGATGAACAGTCCCGGTGATGTCCCCATCCACCGAATTGCCTACCGTAGTCGTCTTGTTGAGTGTCACCCCAGAAAGCCAATGCAGCGTTAGCTGCGGCTTGGGGATTGGTTTGACCTGCGGCTGGCTCGTTGCGGCTGCTGTGTTGTGACTCGGAACGACGGCAGCGATGACAGCCAGTGCGACAAGAGCGATGGTAATAAACGTGATGCGTTTCATGCTTGGTTCCTCCTAATTGGTTCTCCGACTATACTGGCGGAACCGCGCGATTCATTTCAGCGGGAATTTCCGGGACAAGCGCGAGTGGCACGAAGATGAGCCAATCTGGAGAAAGAATTCCCCATACTCTCATCGGCGATCCGTCGTATGATCTCACTAGCAGGAAAAAGCCTACGGCGTCAAAAGTCGGTTGGAAAGGCTAACTTGTTGACATAGCTGTCCTTTTGACAGCACCCAGTCCTCATTCTACCAGCGGATTTCACCGACACACCCTTAAAACCCCAGGATTTTCAATATCTTGCTTGCGGTCGCAAGGCCCATTGTGATACATATGGGATGTATAAGTCCCATATGTATCAAAGGAGGCCTATGCTCAATACAGCAGACTCTGTCGCGGCGGTGACGGCCTTGTTTCGCCGCCAGCCCATCGCGGAACTCGATATGCTTTGCGCCACGCTCAAAACTCAATCCCGCATGTCCGTCTTCCGGCGGCTTTCGCACATTGGGTATTTGACCAGCTACACCCATGCAGGCCGGTATTACACGCTGCGCAGCCTTCCCGTGTTTGACCGTGAAGGATTGTGGTGTCATCAGGGTGTCTGCTTTTCTCAACATGGAACCCTCAAGTCAACTCTGATCCACACGGTAGAGCAGTCCGATTCTGGCGGGACGCAGCATGAGCTGCAGGTTCGGCTCCGAATCCGGGTGCACAACGCGCTGCTTGACTTGGTTCGGCGGCAACGGATTGGCCGCGAGCCTTGGGCGCGACAATATCTGTATGTCAGCTGCGAAAGAGAACGAGCTGGCGCACAGCTGGCTGCCAGGCGAACCCAGGCCGAAAGATCGGCGGCATGGGAGGCGACCACGTCGTCCATCATCGAGGTGCTGCTGGATCTCGTCCGCGGCGCGGGAATGCAGGTGGATGTCGAGAGCGTATCGGAGAGGCTTTCCGCGCGCGGCGTGATGGTCACTCCCACGCAAGTGGAAGAGATCTTCGCCCGGCACGGGGTAAAAAAACGGCGCTCTCACGATCGAAACGCTTGCCGTCCTGAGGCAGCGGATCCGCACGCTTCAGGACGATCATCACAGGAAAATGATCGAGGTCGCCTGGGTTCGGGTAATCGCGGAGGATCCCAGCCGGGCATGCCGGATCTGTAATGGGCCGACCCATATGCAGAAAACGCTCCAGCGCTACGGGGCAACCTTGTGTCACGGCACCTTCCGCGTGCGTGAAACGGTGCGTGTTTGCGCCTCGGGTTGCCGGCAGGAAGAATCTCGGGCTGTCTGCAGGCATGCGGCTTTGGCTTCCTTGATTCCGCCTGGGAGTATCTTCGGGTATGACGTCATGGCCTATGTTGGATTTGAGCGCTTCGTTCATCACCGGCAGCGCGAAGAGATCCGCGCCAGTCTCAAGGAAGAGCACGGCATCGTCCTCTCCACCGGCGAGGTCAGCGACCTCGGCAGGCGATTCCTCGCATATTTGGGTGAGCTGCATCGGCGCAAGGCGTCCGCATTGCGCGCCGCCATGCAGCAGGACGGCGGTTGGCCGCTGCATGTGGATGCAACCGGCGAGGATGGACGAGGCACGCTTTTGGTGGCCTATTCGGGATGGCGCCGATGGGTGCTTGGGGCATGGAAGATACCCACGGAACGCTCCGATGCGATCCTGCCTCGGCTGGAGGAAACCGCCGCCCTTTTCGGTCCCCCATGTGCCGTGGCACGTGATCTTGGCAGGGCGATCACCGAGGCCGCGGAACAGTTCGTGGGCAAATGTCCCGCGCCTGTTCCGATCCTGGCCTGCCATCAACATTTTCTGAATGATGTCGGATCCGACCTTCTGCGTGAAGGTCACGACAAGCTGCGGGCGTTGTTCCGCCACATCGACATCCGCGAGGATCTGCGTGCGTTCGTCCGCAAGCTGGGACAGGGCCTTGGAGACAAGATCCGGGACGCGCGCGTGGACGTTCTTGCCTGGCAGGCAAAGCCGGCCGAGCAACTCGGTCTGCCGGAAGGCATGGGTGGCATCGCCGTGGTTCGCGCACTGGCTCAGGGGATCCTCGACTACGCCGCTGAAGGCAACGATGAAGGCTTTCCCTTTGATTTGCCCTACCTGGACTTCTATATCCGTTGCCTGCATGGCTACTGGGCAGCCTGCGGCTTCCTGCGAAAGCAGCCGGCAGATCCGCGGGTTACAAAACAGCTCGTCGCATTGCGGAAAATGCTTGCGCGAATGGACTGCGATGTGCCGCCGTTCTCCCAGGTGGCCATTGATTTGGACAAGCGGAAGAAACTGTTTCGCGAATTGCGCGCGGCTTTGCGCCTGGGTGCAAAATCGGGCGGGAGAAAGGATGCGGCGGATTCCGTCGAAGCGCCGCCACAAACGACGGACGACTATCAAGATATCCGGTCCGCCATAGACAAGCTTGCCGCAAGCCTCAAACAACGCCGCCCCGAACGCGGGCCGGCCAAAGACAAGCGCCAGGCTGTGGATGTCATGCTTGCGCACCTCGAACGCCACGGACCCTGCCTTTGGGGGCATGTAATCAAGCTCTCCCGGCAAACCGGCGGCATCCGCCTGGTTGACCGTACCAACAATATCCTCGAAGGCTTCTTCCATGGAATGAAACATGGCGAAAGACGCCGCAGCGGCAGGAAAATCCTGACACAGGATTTTGAACGTCTGCCCGCGGAAGCCGCACTCGCATTGAATCTGACCCGAGCCGACTACGTGGAAATCGTCTGCGGAGATATCTCTCTTCTCCCGCGGGCTTTCGCGGATCTTGACCATGGAGACCGGGCACATTCCCTGCACGCAAGAAGCCACACGCCCCAACCCTGCGACGCGGAGACTGCTTCAATGCCGTTGGCTGACAAGAAACTGGTTCGCACTGAAGCCATGGAGGAACGAATCCTGGCGGCAATTTGCTAATGTGATGCGGCAAACTTGGCACAATTACGACTCATCCAACCGACTTTTGACGCCGTAGACTTATCAAGAAAGTGATTATTTGAGGGAGGAGATTTAATGGTGAGACGCATCTTAGAGGCTGTGGCGGTAATATATCTTTTCGGCCCTATTGTGATATTGTCGCACGACAAGCAGGGTGGCGAGCGAGCGTTGAATAAGGTGGCAATGGACGTTCAACGCAAAGTCGGGGCGACCGAGAAGGATGGGCAGTTGCTGCGCCACTATGCTGATGAAACTACCAGTGTTCAGAAATGGAATATAACCGGGATGCAACTTGGGGTGAGTATCAAACGATGTGTTTCGATTACGGAGTGTGATGACTTGCTGGAAAAGTGGCGGCTAAGCCCGGCTCAGGGAATAGCTGAACGGATAAATGGAATTGCTGACAAGGCATATGTTTTGCGGTCTTCAAACAATTTGACAACTCTTTGGTTTAATTATGGCATCTATGTGGTCATGATTGAAGGATTGCCTTGGGAAAGAACGGAGCGTATCTCGCGCCTGGTAAAGGAGGCAATGCAAGGTAAATAACTGATATCCGTGCGGAGGTAAGGTGACTACGCGAAAGAACGCAGCCGTCATTGCCGGGATCACTGTTATTGCTTTGCTTGGTACGGCGTACCCTGCCGTACGATCTGCCAAACCTGCTCCCGCACGCATCTACGTGGTTGCGATTCACGATTCTTCGCTCTTCACATTGTGCCCTCCGGAGCTCCGCACCGCCCTGGTCAGCGGAGATTTTCGGCGCATCAATAAACTCCCCAATTATGAAGGCAATGTATATGGATTCATCCGGTATTCGGTCTACATGCATTCAGACGGGAAGTGGGTAATAAACTCCGCTCTCGGCCCCACTCATCCGTTGGATCGTGAAGCCAGACCGTTGATTGTTCCGCCTCCGTACTTTCCTCGCGATTCCGGCATCCTCGAGCGGGCCCGACCGAACTGGGGAGAGCTGTCCGCGCTTATAGCAGGTGTATGTCCATCTGGCTGGTTGGATCCCCTGATGCGCAAGGAGATCGAGGCGGAGTTCCGGAAAGAGAAGGCCTACGAGCTTGTCGATTCCGCCGAAAAGGCGGATTTCGTCTTTCTCGTCGAGGGCCTGTATTACACCTATTGGGCGCCGGAGGGCGGCGGCCGGATGAATTATTTCGCTACAGACTCCGGTCCGATCTTCGGACAGCAGTTGCGCCAAGCCGCCATTGCCGTGGTGGTGCCCTCGGAAGTTTACCGGCGTGATCCGGTCGATTGCGCCGCCTTTTTGCGGGCCGGAACCTGGGCCGGCGCGACAGTATGGCAGGGGGCGACTCCTTACCAATCTATCAGCGCGGGAGTGGATCCGTATCTGTCCACGCGGTCCGCTTCCATAAAAGACCTGGTGGCGCGGTTCTTCAAGAAGTCGAAATGGCCAGCCGACCTCCCGACCATCTGTCCCGCATGGTCGATCCAGCCGACCGGCGCCCCCGGGGCGGTTTCCAGCCGGCGGCCGCAATCCGTGGGGGACTCCGGGAGCCTGATCCGCTCTGCGGAAGGGATTGGGCAGATTCCTTCCGCCAATGTGATCAGGACGGAGACGGTGCTTGTAACCGTGCCGGTGATCGCCAGCGACGCCAACGGCCGCTATATTCCGGATCTCACGCTGAAGGACTTCCGCCTGTTTGAAAACGGCATCGAGCAGAAGATCGAGCGGCTTATCGACGAATCCGCGCCATTCCGCACGGCATTGATGATGGACACTTCCCGAAGCACCGGTTTCGTTCGCTCCGACATCGAGAGCGCCGGCCTGACGTTTCTGGAATCATTGCGCCCTGAAGATGAACTAATGGCGCTTTCGCTCAGCAACGTGATTTATGTCGATTCCGAGTTTACCGGAGATCGCGGACGCCTTCGCAGCGGAATCAAGAATGCGGTGGCGCGGGCCGGCATCCCTTATTCCGGCCCAGACAAAGCCCGCAAGCAGCAATGGGATAAGACCGAATACGTAGGAACCCGGCTCTACGATGCCGTTGATCTGACCGTGACCGAAAGACTGAACCAAGTGACCGGCCGGAAGGCGATGCTGCTCTTCACGGACGGGGTCGATACCGGGAGCCGGCTGGCAACGGCGCCGAGCACTCTGGCGAGGATTGAAGAGTCGGACGTCCTCGTCTACGTCATAAAATACGACACGCCGATGCCGAAAACCAAATACCGCAACGCCGCCGCAGGGGCCGCCGCGGCCTACTCCCAGGGTGCGCAATACCTGCAGGAACTGGCCTCAAACAGCGGGGGCCGCCTTTTCAACGCCTCGAAAGGCGCCGACCTTCCGCTCGCGTTCTCTGCAATTGCCGAAGAGCTGCGCCATCAATACACCCTCTGCTATTACCCGACGGGTCCATTGGATAGCGGTTCCTTCCGGCGCATCCAGGTCACTACCGCCAGGGACGGCGTCAAAGTGCGCGCCCGGCCCGGATATCAGGTCAACCGAAAAGTGCCGAAAGAGCCGTAAGGCAAAAACCGATTGAGACACGGAATAACGCGGACCGATGGAATCCGTGTTCTTCCGTGTCCCAAAATGCTTTTGCCCTGAATTCCTCCATAATCCGGGTGAAGTGGAGTTGCGCGCTGTCGTCAATATCGCCGACGATCGATTGCCGGGCATGGCGCTGCATACCGACGCTTCATCTTCAGTGGCCGTGCCTATAAAATCATGAATGAGGGGTGCCAGCTGCCGAAGGCAAGTGAGCAGAGATAACGGCGCGGCCGATGGTTGCCGGGTGATTCGAGGAAAGCTGATAACCCCTTTCAGGTGCGGAGTGTGCATCAGGCCTTGCGGGCTGACGGGTGCATGAACGGGATTTGCCCATGAAGCATGACGCGGACATTGTCTTGCTTTTCACGACGCGCGCCGCCCGGCTTTTCAGCTACGGATCCTTATCCATCGTGCTTGCCCTATACCTCGCCGAGGCGGGTCTGCGGGAAGAACAAATCGGGCTGCTATTCACCCTCACTCTGGCCGGCGATGCAGCCATTACATGGTTGTTGACTGCCTTTGCCGACCGAGTCGGGCGGAAGCGGACGCTGATCGCCGGAGCGCTGCTGATGCTGGGCGCCGGCGCCGTATTTCTGGTCAGCCGCAATTTCGTCGTCCTGATGTCGGTGGCTATCGTCGGCGTGATCAGTCCCAGCGGCAAGGAAATCGGGCCGTTCCTCTCCGTAGAGCAGGCCGCGCTGGCCCAAGGGCTATCCAACCGCGTGCGCACCCGGACGTTCGCCTGGTACAATCTGGCAGGGTCATTTGCCGCTGCGCTGGGCGCCCTGTGCGGTGGCTGGCTGGCTCAGACGTTGCAGGGCCGGGGCGTGCCGGCGCTGGAGGCTTACCGCGCCGTTCTGGCCGGATATGCTCTGGGAGGACTCCTCATCGGCATTCTGTTCACCGCCCTTTCGCCGGGCATAGAGGCGGCGCGGGAATCGAGAATTGCCGCTTCATCGGGAGCGCTCGGCCTCCCGCATTCGCGCAAGATCGTAATCAAACTCAGCGCCCTATTTGCGGTGGATGCGTTCGCGGGCGGACTCATCATTCAGTCCATGTTGGCCTACTGGTTTTACCTCAGGTTCGGCATCGGGCCGGGCATCCTCGGGCTGATCTTTTTCGCTTCAGATGTGCTGGCCGGCATTTCGGCGCTGCTGTCCGCGCGGATCGCCAACCGGATCGGCTTGATCAACACCATGGTATTCACGCATATCCCCTCCAGCATCCTGCTGATGCTGGTGCCCCTAATGCCCACATCAACCCTCGCCATTGTGATGCTGCTGTTGCGGTTCTGCATTTCCCAAATGGACGTGCCGACCAGGCAGTCGTACATCATGGCGGTCGTCGCGCCCGATGAGCGATCCGCAGCGGCAGGGCTGACCGGCATAGCCCGTTCCGCGGGCGCGGCTCTGTCACCTTCGATTACCGGCGTATTCCTCGGAATCCCGGGACTCCTCAGCGCGCCCTTTTTCTTATGTGGCGGATTGAAGATCCTCTATGACCTCGCGCTCTGGCGTGAGTTCAGATCCGTACGGCCTCCGGAAGAGTCGCAGGCCCAAACACCGCCGGGCCGCTGACCGCACAATCCAGGCAGCCCGGCAGTTTCCTGTTTCCATCGCACCCCGGTCCGGAGTTCGTCTATGGGCGAGGTTGCGGAACCGCGGCACAGGCCGCGATCGGGAAAATACCGGACCTAACAAACAGCTTCCATATGACTATGTTCGTCACAATGATGCGGGCCGGATGCGCAAGGCGCACACCGGGAGCCGGCTGGTTCGGGGCACTCGTTTGAGGTGTGGAGTGTGCAGCAGGCCGTGATGGGGAAAATGCAGCACTTTCCAAGACATTATCATCTGACTATAATAGTCACGATGAATTGGGCCGGATCGCGCCGCGGTCAAGGCGCGCACCCTTGGCCGAAAGAGGAGACCATGATCATGAGGACTGCTGCCATTTCAGAATTGAAGGCGCGATTGAGCGAGTACTTGAATCGAGTCAAGGGAGGGGAGGAAGTGCTGGTGACGGACCGCGGCCAGCCGGTGGCGCGCGTAGTGCCGGTGGCGCGCGCGACAGCCCGCAGAGATGCCATGGCAGGCCTCGAAAAGCGTGGGCTGATCAAGCTCGGTTCGGGTCGGTTGCCGAAAGGCTTCGGCAGGATGTCGAAGGCGCAGGATCCAGGAAGATCGGTCCTCCGGGCGCTCCTCGAAGAAAGAGAAAGTGGCAGATGAGATTCTGGGATTCTTCGGCGATAATACCTCTCTGTCTTGACGAACCGGCATCCGGCAAGATCAGGGCTCTGGCCGAAAAGGATAGCGACCTGATTGTCTGGTGGGCTACGCGGGTGGAATGTACGTCTGCTGTATCGCGACGCCGCCGGGAAGGCGCACTGACATCAAAGGCTGACAGGTCAACGAGAGCGGCTCTTTCCGCGCTCGCCTCGGAATGGTCTGAAGTCCTGCCCACTGAGCCCGTGAGGGATCGCGCCGAGCGCTTGCTCGCGGTCCACTCCCTGCGGGCAGGAGACGCCATGCAGTTGGCGGCATCCCTGATCTGGACCGAAGAGAAGACTTCGGGGGCTGAATTCGTCTGCCTGGATCAGAACCTGCGCGAATCAGCATTGAAAGAAGGATTCACCGTGCTGCCATAGCCGCGGCAACTCCGCAGGCCGCCAACCAGGATCGGAGATGACCCCATTCTGGATTGAGGTCATGGGGCGGAGACTCTGGATTTGTCCTGCAAACCCTTGCGCCCCAGGTGGGCAATCTATGTTCGACAGGCCGGACCTTCCACCTACGAAGGTGTTATTAATCAGTTCATAAGTATCGGGACATCTGGCTGGAGGAGACAGGAGACAGAATAGAAAGGGCAATGACGTGCAACAGGGGCAAAACCGCGAGTTTAATGCTTTTCTTCTGTCTCCTGTCTTCTGTCTCCTTTTTGTCCGCGCTCTTGCCAGGCGATATGTCTACTTACCAGTGAACTGATTAGTACCTTCGAAGCCGGTATCCTATCCACTCGCCGCCGAGATAGGTTCCCCCGCTTTCTTGATACCGCGACTATCCTTTCGCCTTCTCGCGGTAATTTAAGGCATGGGATGGGCAATAGGCCAAATCGCGGGCGCACCGACGGATAGGAGGAATTGGCTGCCTTTCCGCGGTTGCTCCGTGGGGCAGGCCGGCTCGGTTCCCCCTCTCCAACTTCCGATAAAAAGCAATTATGTTAACTTCGGGGCTTAGACCCCTCCCAGCGGCATGCTACATCGAAATCGGGTCCCGGGATTCGTTTTTTTAGGCACGCGCGCCTTAGACAATTGCAAAATATCAACAACATACCTGCAATAGTTGAATGACACGGCCGTTTCCCATCTCCTAAGATGCCGTGCAATGCGGCTCCGATATTGTGTTCTCCATGACATTCGGCCGCGCCGGCGACACGTGGATTATGGAAAGGATCTGAGCGGATGAGAGAAACGGCAGTCAGAAGGATTGAAGTGTTCGCCAACCTTTCGATTATTGCGGCGGCGTTGCTGGTCTGTGCAATTCTAGGCAGAAACCTGGTAACGGGCGCGGCCGATGGGACGCGCGCGCCGCGAAAAGTCGCGGGCCTGGCACCTCCTGCTGGAGCGAAACTGTCGCTTCCGGGCGTCGTGTGGGCTGGGGCGGATCGGACGGTCGTGCTGGTTCTGTCGACGACGTGTCATTTCTGCTCAGAAGGCGTCCCCTTTTATCAGAAGGTCCTCAAGCGGGCCGCTGAGCGCGGGAATATCAGGCTGATCGCGGTGCTTCCGCAGGGAGTCGAGGAGGGCAGGAAATATCTGAACGGATTGGGATTGTCCCTGGATCAGGTAGTGCAGGCGAAGATGTCTTCGATCGGGGCTCGAGGCACGCCCACGGTCATTGTCGTGGACAGCAAGGGCGTGGTCCGAAATACATGGATGGGGCGCATCCTTCCGGAGAAGGAGTCGGAGATCCTGAGTCAAATCGATTGATTCGTGGGGATGCTGCACGGCCTTTGAATACGATGCTGGAAGACGGATGATGGCGCGAGACATGGGATGGCGATTCGTGGCTGAAGGAGTCGGGAAGGAAGATCTCTGGAGGGGATTTATGAGGAGAG
Organism: Terriglobia bacterium; assembly: GCA_963824985.1. Taxonomy (GTDB): domain Bacteria; phylum Acidobacteriota; class UBA6911; order UBA6911; family UBA6911; genus JAFNAG01. Next base: position 9,450 of record CAWGRQ010000020.1, on the reverse strand, counting down.
CGTGGATTCTTCTGTTTCTGGTGATGCTTGTCAGTTGGCTTTCAAGTGGGGGCCACGGGTTAGGGCTCGCAATTGCCGCTGGGGATCCTGGTTCCCCGGCAAGCATTGGCGGTGATTCGACCGAGGAGACCAATCCGCACTGGGGTTGCGTGGAAAATTCTTGCCAGCAGATCTTCGAATGCGGATATGACGACTGCACTGCGTGCGATTACTGCGAAACGGAGGAAGAGAATGCCTGCCTCGAGGCGGGCGGAACTTGGGATACGGCGACCTGCAGTTGCAGCGGCCCGCCCTGCGGGATGGAGAACATGTTTGCCTGCATCGAAGACTGGGGAACTTGGGACGATCGGGTCTGCCGGTGCAGCAATCCATGCAACGCGGGGCCGATGGAGCTGTATTCCGTGGACGCCTACCAGGAATTCGCATGGTGCGAGGACGATTTCACCGTCGTTTTTCATGAGTACGCCTATGCGTACTATGTTCAATTCTGTCAGGATGGCCGCATCTGGGATGAGTGGACTGAATACGAAGATTTCGGCTATATCCCATACTGGGACATGTGGGGATACTGCGAGTTCTACGATTGGTAGCAGATTGTTGATTATCCGACTCTCAATGGCCAGTCCGACGAAACGCTGGCGGAAGGTCGCGTTCGAGAATCGATGGATTAACTGGAGGCAGATGGATATGAAAAAGCAATTCATGATGGCATTTGCGGCCATTATAACTGCAATCGGATGGATGCCTCAAGGATTGATGGGACAAGCCGTGGGGGAAGTCGCCGGAACTCTTCACGAGCGGGCTCTCCAAAGCGGCGGCCGGCTGGTTGAGAGTTTCACTCCCGATCGCCCGGTGGTATGTTCCAACCTGAAGGAACTCGTCAAACGCAGCCCGATTGTGATCATCGGAAAAGCGCTGCGCAACCGGTCGCGGCTTTCGGAAGACGGCAAGAGCGTCAGTTCTGAATTTGCGGTCTATGTGCAGGAGGTCGTCAAGGGCGATTTGCGCGCCGGAAGCGTGATCACGGTGAATCTGCCGGGAGGGATACATGCTTTTCGAGACGGAAGCAGCGTGCTGTATCATGCCTGGAGTTACAGGCTGACGAGCAACGGCAGCACCTATCTGTTCTGCCTGAGGGAAAACGGGACCGATCGGCTGGGGCGCGGTCCGCTTTTTGTGCTCAGCATGGGAGTTCAAGGCCAGTTCCTGATTGACCATGCTAGCGGCAAGGTGGCGCCGTCCTTCACTCTTCCCCGAGATCCGGTGGTCAAGCGCTATCGGGACATGGCGATTCCCAGCTTTCTGATTGAACTGCATCAGGCGGCAGGCGTCGGCACCAGGGCGCGCTGACAGGCATCGAAATATGGCGGTTCTGATTGATTCGTCAGCTGGAGGGATGAGATTATGGTCAGGGGCAAACGCGCAAATGCGGTCATGTTGGCATTCGGATTTCTTTGGGGGATTGCCCCGATATGGGCGGCTGCTGGAGTTCAGGGCAACCGTACGGGGCTAGTGATTCGGAAGACGCCGGCGCAACTGGCGGGTCAGGGCCGTTTCCCGGAGGAAGAGAAGTTCGTGCGCGACGTCTATGCCCGTCTGATGCGGTATGATATGGCTGCCCGGGAGTACTATGCGGCGGAGCTTGGGGAACCGACGGCGGCAGAGGACTATTTGGTCATACGGCTCCGAGACATGCGAACGTCGACGATGGAGGACGCGGGGATAGTTCTTCGTGTGCTTCCGGCGTCCGGCGCAGTTGAGACGATTTCAATCGAAAGGGTAGGCCTGCGCAGAGGCGCCGATCCGGAGCATGCTCTTTACAAGGTGGCGTGGGCGGGTAAGAGTGTCGGCGCCCCTATGGCAGGCCGTATAAATGCCAAACTTGGCGACGTGGATCGGATCGTGAGGTACACGGTGGACCTGTCGCTGCAGGGAAAGAGTCAAAGCTATGCGGCCGTGGCGCTGTTTCATCGCTCGGCCGGAAACAATAACACGCTTGAACCGGAAATCATCGATCCGGCTCTTCCCGATATTGCAGGGGTCGCCGGGGATTTGAGCCCGCTTGTGCGATCGCCTTGGGACAAATATACAAGGACCGGACGATATCGCATGGTCATCAAGAATCTAGCCGAAGCTTACTTCATCCGAGATGCTTCAAATCCAATTGGGTTTTTGTTTGGGGACGATGTGGAAGAGGACGGACCGGGTTACGATTATCCGGTAACCGAATGCGGATGCGCTATTCCTACAAACATGAGGATCACAAGACAAGAAACCATCAATTCATACTGGCTCGGAGTTTATTATCGATGGGATTCCAGCATTGGCGGTACTGACATAAGCGATCTTAAGGATTGTATGTTAGGGGAGGATGTGCAATACGACGTTAATCCCTATCCGAGTCCGCCATTTCCGAGCGGTAATCCGGGAACGGGCAACATACATGAATTAAGAGCACGCGGAAACTTCGCAATACGGGACACGCATAAGGTAGTTGGCACCTGGGCGGGTCCGTATGTGAGTGCTGAAGTTCATGCTACGCAATTCTACTACTTTACCTGTCCGTGCTATCAAAATGGACAGGAAACTACGCTACTCGGTCCTCATACCATCACTCGCAAGGTGAATAATCAGGGAGGGACTTGGTTGTATAAGGTTTTTAAACCAGGTGCGTATTTGGAACAAATTATTCCCTAGTTGCTGGAGAGGGTTGCTGATGTTAGCCGTACAAGGAGAATATATACGCGATTTCTGAAAGGATGAATTGTGGGACACACGGTGATGAGTGTCGTCATTTTGTCAAGTGCGTTCTGGATCAGTGATGGTGCATGGGAAAGGCAAAGGCCAGCCGAAGTGAGCATTGATGTGTTTTCTCCCGTAAGCCTGGGCGAGCCCGTATTTGTGCGTCTTGTGGTGCGCAATCCGATCGATAAAGTTGTTGAAATTGATCTGGGAGCAAATGGTGTAGGTGTGATACGGTTTGCGCTTATTTCCGGCGCGGGGAAGAAGGAACTTATGCCGGAGATTCGCGAGGGAATAGAGGAGGTGGGTTTTATCACAGTTGCGCCTTTTAGTTCATTACGGCGAGACCTGGTTCTGAATCGATGGTGCCAGTTCCCAAAGGTAGGCGTGTATCGGTTTGAGGCTACATTGAGTGCTCCGACAAAATATTCTGGTGGAGAAGGGGATGTTCTGTATGCACAAAAGATGTTCGACGTCGAGATTGTGCCAAGGGACGAGATTCGGTTGAGGCGGCGTTGCGAGGCGTTGAGTGCTATCCTCATGGCGCGGAAACCAAGGATGGAGGCAATCGAAGACTCTGCGGCAAGAGACGGTATCCGATTTATGCTGGATGGGGCTTGCGTTCCGGCTGCAAAGCGGCTCCTGCAGTCGAAGATGGAGAAATCCACGGGTTTGTCATGGCTAAAAAACATTGGGGATGAGGAGTCCATAAAGGAACTGATGGCGGTAGCTCAAGCAGATGATCGTTACTATGGCAATATTGCAAAACGGTTTTTGATTGATCTCGAGCCTAAGATAGGGAATTCAGAGCTAAGGGACAAGGTGAAGGACATCATAAAGAAATGAATTGCATATTTGGCTGACTCGGGTCACTGCTATATGTTGTGGCGATGCTCCCTTTTTCCCTGTGCCACGTCGGTCCAATAGACCGGTTCAACCTGCGCGGCCTGCTGGAGGAGGCGATATTTCGTGGAATTGTCCTTGCGGATCGAGCGGTCGGAGCGGTTTTTTGACCGATGCGCCCGGAAGGATAGGTGGAATTGGCTGCCTTTCGCCTGATTTCCCCCTCAGGATCGGCTTCGTCCAGCTTCTGATAAAACGAGTTATGTCAACCGAGGGGCTTTTTCCCCTCCCAGGCAGGCATTGTACTGCCGAATCTGCTTCCGAATACCGGTTTTTTGTGCGACGGCTCCTGATTGCAGGGCGGATTGGCAGGTTACCTTGGCCATCCCGGGCACACCTCCACCTTTAGCAACAGGGCGGATTGGTCGAACTGCTACCATGCATGCAGCGAATCTGGACCCGATGCCGCAGGGGCGATGGGCGGGGCCCTCGTGGGGAGGCCAAGGCAGGCAAGAATCTTCTGGATAGCATCGGGAGTATCGATGGCAGAAATTATTCTCATCTGGGCGCCGCAGCGGGGGCAGGCGAGTACGTCCAATTCGAACACCCGTTTCATAAGAGTAGCCCAGGAGTAGTTTCTCGGTTGACCTCCTCGCTTCTTCCCGGTCTTTTCTGGATCGGTTGCCGGAACCTCGACTCCGGATTGACAGCCCGGATGCCGCGGCAGGCTTGATCCTTCTGCTTCCGGAATCACTCGGGGCCTCAGGCTCGCAGCCGGCGCAAAAATGCCGTAGAACCTTGTGATATTGAACCGCGGCGGATGTACAAGAGCCGCGAGCCGTTCCATCAGTTCCAGCGGCTCATAAATCACATGGGACGTTCCGTCACGCAGCGGCGCTTGAGTCGATACAGCAGTCTGCCGTCCGCCAACTTCGACAGCCGCTCGGTAGATAGCGGCGGACGGCCGGCATATCTCGCGAGCCGTTCCAATCGAAGCCGGTCGCGTGCCGGGACGCGGACTCCAGCATGCACGCTGAAGCCGGCGGACGACGCACAGGAGGGTCCGGTTGGAAGGGCGCCATCTTCGGGATCCACCTCGTCCCCCACTCTCACGATGCGCATGCCGGCGCGCCGTCCCGTCGCTATCCTCCCAGACACTGCGGCACCGTAGAGCTCGGCGAGCCAAGGCTGATCGCGCCGCAGGCCATCCGCATCATCGGGATCCGCTTGCGGCCCCAAGCTCCGTTTTTCCATGAGTCGTGCGACACGGCGATGAACGCGCTCCGCAACCTGGGCAACCTGCTTATCGGTTGGGGGAGAACCATGCCTGAACACCGGTTCTCCCTTGTCGTCGGGCACATAAAGGCCATCCAGCACGAGCAAGTGGAAGTGCGGGTCGAGATTCAACGCGTCGGAAAAGCGCTGAATGAAGGCGACGGCGCCGCAGCGAGCCTGGCGGTTTGAGGCCGGGATGCCCGCTGCGCGGCGGATGAAAGCAAAGATGGTTCGTACGAAAATCTGCAATACATCCCTGACCAGGGAAGAGTCGTAAGCGAGGCGATAGCGCAAAGCATAGGGGACCGAAAGCACCCACTGCCGGACCGGGACCTCGGGAAAGACCCGGTCCACGAGATGGGCGGCGGTGTCGGCCATGCGCCGCCCGCAACAACTCGGACAAAATCCCCTGATATGCAGTGCACAGCATATAAGGTCTTATGCGGAGTTGATGAATATGCGGAGTATGGTGACATCAGCGGGGCAAGTTGCGGCGTTTTTCGCGGGTTTGCCCTGAGCTCTGCCACGACACACTCCGCATATTCTTTTTGCCACTGACGACTTCCCGGAAAATGTATTCGTTCACATTCAAGGAGGTTGTCATGTTGGAGTATTACATTGAGCCTAAATTCAAAGTACTCCAGTTGCGCGGATGCGCGGCTGGGGAGCACATGGATCATTTTGCCGAGTGGCTTCAATCGGCAGGATACAGACGCAGGCCCGCGCAGCTGCTGCTGCGGGGCGCAGCCCACCTCAGCCAATGGGGATCGATTCGCAAAGTTCGAATCGACCAGATTGACCAGCCAGCGCTTGACAGCTTTGCCCATCATGTGGCCACGTGCGCGTGCACGCATGTCTTTCACGGGCGGGATTGTTACAACCTGGCAGGGGCTAGACGATTTGTCGAGCATTTGCAGCGTAGAGGGATCTTGCCGCCTGCGGAGCTCAAATCTCGACCACTGCCATTCTTGGTGGAAGCATTCAGTGATTGGATGCGCAACCATCGTGGCGCCACAGAATCGACGATCGCGCAGTATGTGCAGATTGCGAATGAGTTTCTTGCAGATGTTGGCACGGACACCGGTCAATATGATGCGACTGTGGTGCGAAAGTTCATCCTTGCGAAAATGGGCCGGACCGGACAGAGCCGCGCCAAGTCAGTTGCGAACTCCATTCGGATGTTTCTGCGTTTCCTCTCAACCTACGCCTACTGTTCATCGGATCTCATTGGGGCGGTTCCCAGGATAGCCCATTGGAGGCTATCCTCATTGCCACGGTACATATCGACCCAAGACATCGAGCGATTGGTTGGGGCATGTAATCCGTCCACTGCCGGTGGAGCACGGGACCGGGCGATTATTCTTCTTCTGGCTCGCCTCGCTCTCCGCGCCGGTGATGTTCGAGAGCTGCGGTTCCAGGATATCGACTGGTCCAACGCACGCCTGCGAGTCGCCGGCAAGGGACGCTCGGAAACCCGGCTTCCCCTTCCCCAGGATGCCGGAGATGCGATTCTGCATTATTGGCAGAATTTTCGTCCGCGTGTGAATGATAACCATGTCTTTTTGAGAATCCGCCCGCCGTTTGGGCCCCTGCCTTCCAGCGGCCCAATCTCGAGCTTGGTCGGTCGAACTCTGCGGAGAACGGGTATCCAGGCTCCATCCATGGGGGCTCACCTGCTCCGCCACTATCTACCCTTCCTGACTATGTCGAGCGATACCGGATCGGTGAGGCTCAATGCTGAAGAATCAGGTCACGGCGCAGATGCTGAGCCTATCACCCGACATAGTCTTTTCGACGCTACAGACTGTTGAGAAAGCCGAGTAGTTGATCTCCGGGTTGATAGCGCGCTGCTCTGCCTGTGGCGGTGTTGTCTTGGCGAGGGCCTGCTCCTTCATCGCGAGTGTCGCCTCCAGATAGATCTGCGTCGTCTCCACCGATTCATGTCCGAGCCACAAGGCAATCACAGAACGATCAACGCCCGCTTGTAGAAGGTCCATGGCCATGGTGTGCCTCAAGCGGTGAACGGTGACGCGCTTTTGCTTCAACGAAGGGCACAACTTTGGAGGCCGTCATGCGATGCTTGTTCAGCAGGTACTGCACGCCATGGACGCTGAGACGTTTACCCTTGGCGCTGGGAAACAGCACGTCGCCGTCACCGCGTTGCGGTTCTCGCAGCCAGGCTTTCAATACGGCGAGTGTGGATTTGGCGAGGGGTGTACAGCGTTCCTTGCGGCCCTTGCCGATCACGCGCACGTGAGCGCCGGCCCCGAGGATAAGGTCCTCGCGTTTGAGCCCGGTCATCTCGGATAAGCGCAGCCCCGTCTGCACTGCCACCAGCAGAAAGGCGTGATCGCGCCGGCCAGACCAGGTGCGCTGATCCGGAGCGGCGAGCAAGGCATCGACTTCCGGACGCGTGAGAAAGCTGGACCAAGGTGCGCGTGAAGCGCTTGCTGGGGATGGCGAGCACCCGCTGGATCTGGGCGGAATGAGTCGGCACCTCGAAGGCCGCGTAACGAAAGAAGGAATGGATCGCGGTGAGCCGCAGATTACGGCTGCGAACGCTCACGCCTGGCGCTTCTCCAGGTCATCCAGAAACGCCACGATCAACGGGGCATCGATCTCCTCGAAGCTCAGGCGTGACGGCGGTTTATGCAACCGCTGCTGCGCGAACTTCAGGAATTGACGGAAGGTATCGCGATAGGAACTGATGGTGTGAGGACTCGCCTGGCGCTGCTGCATCAGGCGCTGGGTAAAGAAACGCTCCAACAGCGGAGCGAAGCTGGTGGGGGTGGTCATGGCCGATCCTCCCAGCGCTGCTCGAGCCGGCGCATCGCCTCGCGCATCAGCTCCGGCGAGCCGCTCAAATACCACTGCGTATCGGCGACGTGGACATGGCCGAGGTAGGCGGACAAGAGCGGCAGGCGGCGCTCGGGATCCTGATTGGACCGATACCAGTGCACGAGCGTATTCGTTGCGAATCGATGTCTCATGTCGTGCAGACGTGGCCCGTGACTGTCGGATGCGCCGCGCAGACCGATCTGCCGGGACAACGCATAGAAGGTTCGATGAATCTCTCCGCCATCCAAACGATTGCCCCAGCTGGAGACGAACAAGTAGGAGGACACCGGCCGCTGCCGCCCAATGGCGTTTGCGTCGCGCGATGTAGTCTGCGAGCACCTTGCAGGTCGAGGCATGCAAAGGCACCAGACGGGTCTTGCCGAACTTGGTGCCGCGGATCGTCAACACCGCCGCCTCGAGATCGACATCCTGAAGCTCGAGATTGCGCGCTTCGCCGAGACGCAGGCCTGAGACGCTCAGCAGTCCGAACAGACAATGGTAGATCCAAGGGCGCAGCTCACCGCGTTCATAGCGGCAGGGCATGTTGAGCGCGGCGCGCAGCAAGCTTCGAATCTCATCATCCGAGTACAGGTAGGGTCGCGCCCGCTTCGGCTGGAACGGCAACAAGCCCGGCGGCGGAATCTGCGTGCGTGGATCGGTCGCGCTGCGATAACGCGCAAATCCGCGCACGAAGCTCAGTCGTTGTGCCCAGTGCGCGGGTTGAACATTCGACGGTTGTTGAGCCCAGGCGAGCGCCAACGCCTGGGTGATGTAGGAAGCGCGGTGCTGCTCCATGAAGGTGACGAAATCGAGCAATCCCTTGCCCGCCTCCTGCAGCTTGAATCCCAGATTGCGCCGCAGGCTCAGGTACTCCTGAACGGCCTGTCGAAGCGTGTTCATCGCACACCTCCCGGCCACGGCAAAGCCAGCGTACGCAATGCCTTGAGATCGACCTTGGTGTAGATCTTCGTGGTCTGGGGATGGCGATGACCCAACAACTCGCCAATCTCGCCAGCGAGGCGCCCTGGCGCAACATCTCGGTGGCCAGTCCATGGCGAAACTGATGTGCTCCCGTGGTGGGGGCATCGATGCCGGCGCGCTTGAGCGAATGGCGAACGATCGACCCGACGCCACTCGGCCCCAGAAAGCCGCGGATCGGGGCTTTGGCGCGCAAAAATACGCGGCGGCTGGTGCTACGCGGTCGTCCATGCCGCAGATAGGCGGCGATCGCTTTGCCGACCTCCGTGGGCAAAGGCAACTCGAGTGCGCTGGCCACCTTTACCGCGCACGCTCAACCGGCCGGTGTTCCAATCGATGTCATCGAGCTCGAGAAATGCCACTTCGCTTGAACGCAACCCCAGTCGCGCGAGCAGGAGCAAGATGGCGTAGTCGCGACGCCCGATCGCGGTACGTCGATCGATACTGGCCAGCAACTGGCGTACCTGATCCGCCGCAATCGCGCGGGGGATCGACGTCATCGACCAGTTGGCCACGATCGGGAACGGCAGCGGCCAGATCCAGCGTCATCTCGCCGCGATAGCGCGCGTAGCGCAGGAAGGAGCGCAACGCGCTGGTCATGAGCTTCGCTCGCTTCAGATGCAGACGTGGCGCTTGGCGCTGGACAAATCTCACGACATCGCCGGCACACAGACGCGAGAGCGTGACTCGTCCGTCGCCGAAACGATCCTTGAGAAAATCGCGGATGAACGGCACGTAGTTGACGATCGTTGCTCTGGCCAGGGCGCGCACTTC
>CAWGRQ010000019.1:0-43823 GCA_963824985.1 Terriglobia bacterium | reverse complement strand
ATCCGTGGTGTAATGCGCTCCAGCCCGCCCATGAATGGCCGCAACGCCTCCGGAACGATCACGGAGCCGTCCCGCTGCTGATAATTCTCCAGGATGGCCAGCCAGGTTCTTCCGATCGCCAGGCCGGACCCGTTCAAGGTGTGGACGAACTGACGTTTTCCATTTTCATCCTTGAAACGGATGTTGGCACGGCGGGCCTGGAATGCCTCGAAATTGCTGCAGGAGGAGATCTCGCGGAACCGGTTCTGACTCGGCAGCCAAACCTCGATATCGTAGGTCTTGGCGCTGGAAAAACCCATGTCGGCGGTGCACAGGATGATTACGCGGTAGTGCAGGTCGAGGCGCTGCAGGATCTCTTCGGCGTCATGGGTGAGCGATTCGAGTTCTGCGAATGAATTGGATGGATGGGCAAACTTCACCAGTTCAACTTTGTTGAATTGATGCTGGCGGATCAATCCCCGCGTATCCTTACCGTAGGAGCCCGCCTCGCTGCGGAAGCAGGGGGTGTAGGCCACGAATTTTTGGGGCAGGCTGGCCCCATCGATCAAATCCCCCTGGTAATAATTCGTGACGGGGACCTCGGCGGTGGGAATGAGATAGTAGTCCGTCCCTTCGATTCTGAACAGGTCCTCGGCAAACTTAGGCAGGTTACCGGTGCCGAACAGGCTTGTCGAATTGGCCATGAACGGGGGTAAGACCTCGAGATATCCATGCTCGCGGGTGTGGATTTCGAGCATGAAATTGATCAGCGCCCTCTCCATATAGGCCCCGGCGCCCACGAGCAGCGAGAAACGGGCGCCGGCGATCCGGGCGGCTCGATCCAGGTCCAGAATGCCGAGCCTGGCGCCCAGGTCCACATGATCCAGGGGAGGAAAATCGAATTCCGGCGGCGTGCCCCAGCGCCGCACTTCCTGATTGTCCGTTTCATCGCGGCCAACCGGCACCGAGGCATCAGGGAGATTCGGGATGGTGTGCAGGATGGAATTCATGCGCGCCTCCAGCACGCCGGCCTGCTCCTCCAGTAATTTAATGTCGTTGCCGATCTCCTTGACTCGAAGCTGCTGCGGCGCGGTATCCTGCCCGGCGCGTTTCAGCTTGCCTATCTGATCGGACGCTTCGTTGCGTTGGCGTCGCAGTTCCTCGATGCGCAGGGCAGCCTTGCGCCAATCCGAATCGATCGCGACCAACTCCTCCAGGGAATAATCGCCGCCGCGGGCAGCCAGTCGCTCCCGCACCAGTTGCAGGTTGTCCCGCACGAAGTTTTTGTCGAGCATGCTCTTGGCCTCGAATGTCAGTCCACGGAATTGAAACCAACAGCCAAGGGTAACAGGAAACGGGCAACCAGGCTACGAAATCCACTCCGGGAAGAGCTGCTGGTTTTCCCGATTGACATTGAGGGAGGGCATTGTTTCAATGAGGGTGGCCAATGCGGTGGAATAGGGAATTTGCTTTCGTTGAGGAGGGACATGGAGACAATTCGTAGAGCGGTTTTCCCCGCTGCGGGATTAGGTACTCGATTTCTGCCGGCCACCAAGGCGCAGCCGAAGGAAATGCTGGTGATCGTCGACAAACCCGTCATTCAGTATGCCGTCGAAGAGGCGGTGGCATCCGGTCTGGAAAATCTGGTCATTATTACCGGGCGGGGCAAGCAAGCGATCGAGGATCATTTCGATGTCTCTTTCGAACTGGAACGTATGCTGGAAGACCGCGGCAAATCCGAGCTGCTGAGCCTGGTACGAGCGGTGTCGGATATGGTCCACATAGCCTACGTGCGTCAAAAGGAGGCCCTCGGATTGGGGCATGCGCTCCTGATGGCCAAGGGCCTGGTTGCGGGCGAGCCTTTCGCGGTGCTGCTTGGCGACGACATTATCGACGCACCCGTTCCGTGCATCCGGCAGATGATTGACATTTACGAAAAATACCGTTCGAGCGTCGTAGCCATCATGGAAGTCCCGCGCGACGAAGTGAGCCGTTACGGCATTATCGACGGAATTCCCCTGGCCGGTAATGACGGTAGAATATTTGAAGTGAAAAACATGGTTGAAAAGCCCCGCATCGAGGACAGCCCTTCGAACCTGGCGATCATCGGCCGCTATATTCTGACGCCTGGTATTTTTTCGATTCTCGAGGCCACCGGGCGGGGGGCCGCCGGCGAGATCCAGCTGACCGATGGTCTGCGGAACCTTTTGAGCACGGAGCGCGTTCTCGCATTCAAATTCCAGGGCAAGCGGTACGACGCCGGAGAGAAGCTCGGCTTTCTAAAAACTACCGTCGAATTCGCTCTCAAGAATGAGGAACTCGGCAGTGCCTTTCGTTCCTATCTCAAATCCCTCAATCTTAACGAACCATAGGTGAGTAGAGAGAATGCGCATACTGGTAACCGGTTCGGGCGGCAGAGAACATGCTCTGGTTTGGAAGCTGCGCCAGAGTGGGCGCGTTCGGGAGATCTTCTGCGCGCCTGGAAATGGCGGAATACAACGTGAAGCACACTGCTTCCCGATATCCCCGCTGGATCAGGCTGCCCTATTGGATCTTGTCAGGCGCGAACGGATTGATCTGCGTGGTCGTTGGTCCCGAGGCGCCGCTGGCAGCGGGGCTGACAGATTTCCTGCAGGCGCACGGCGTCTCGGTGATGGGTCCGAAACGGGCGGCCGCTCGTCTGGAATCAAGCAAGGTGTTTGCCAAGGAGTTCATGGCTCGTCACGGAATTCCCACCGCGGCCTTTACGATTCACGATCGAAGCGCGGAAGCCCTGGCCCGGCTCGATTCGTCCGAGATCCGTTATCCGGTGGTGATCAAGGCGGATGGCTTGGCTGCGGGAAAAGGAGTGATCGTGGCCAGAAATCGCGCCGAAGCGCAGCGGGCGATCGAGGCGATCATGGAAGAGCGCCAATTCGGGGCTGCCGGCGATCGGATATTGATCGAAGAGTTTCTGGAAGGATCCGAAGCCTCGTTCATCGTATTCACAGACGGTGACACCATCCTGCCTGCGGTGGCGGCGCAGGATCACAAGGCTGTTTACGAACATGATCAAGGTCCCAACACCGGAGGGATGGGAGCTTTCTCGACCGACAGCATCCTGGGTCCCGCGCTGCAGGAGCAGATTCTGATCCATATCGTGAGACCCGTCATTGATGCTATGCGGACGGAGGGAGCCCCCTTCCAGGGTATCCTGTATACCGGTTTGATGCTCACTTCCGCCGGACCCATGGTGCTCGAATTCAATGTGCGCATGGGCGACCCGGAAGGTCAGGTGATTTTACCCAGATTGGAAAGCGACTTCGCTCTGCTCTGCGAGCAGCTGTGCCAGGGAAGACTTGCAGATTATCAGGCATCCTGGTCCCCCAAGGCCGCTGTTTGCGTTGTGCTGGCTTCGGCGGGCTATCCGGGAAGCTATGAAAAGGGGAAAACAATCACAGGGCTGGAAATGGCACATGAAGACGACCATGTGGTTGTCTTCCATTCCGGAACCCGGCTTCAGGGGAACGCTCTTCTGACGGATGGGGGCCGCGTGCTGGGCGTTACAGCCCTGGCCGACGACCTCGCGTCGGCGGTGATTTCAACCTACGAGGCGGTCAACAAGATCTATTTTGAGGGGATGCACTATCGCCGCGACATCGGCGCCAAGGGGCTGAACAAAGGATAGAAGGAGGGGAGCGTGAGTAAACCGGTGGTGGCCATTGTTCTGGGAAGTGATACCGATTATCCCGTCATCCAGGACATGATCCGTATTCTTCAGGAGTTCGAAATCCCCCACGAGATTACCATTTCCAGCGCGCACCGGTCACCGGACCGGACCCATCGCTATGCCGTGACCCTGGAGGATCGTGGAATTCAGGTCGTGATTGCCTGTGCCGGCGCCGCGGCGCATCTGGCCGGTGTGCTCGCTTCCCACACGATCCTGCCCGTGATCGGCGTCCCCATCGATTCATCGCCCCTGAGGGGTATGGATGCCCTGCTGTCCACCTCCATGATGCCGGCCGGGGTGCCGGTCGCAACCATGGGCATCGGTAAATCCGGTGCCAGCAATGCCGCCATCCTCGCAGCTCAGATCCTGGCGCGCGGTAATGCGGACATGGCGGGCCGGCTCAGGGAATATAAGAAAAAGCTCGCCGATAAAGTCGAGGAGCGCGACCGGGAGTTGAAAAAATCGCAGAATGCCTAAGTACTCGTGGTCGTAATTACGCTAACGTCTGCGGGTGGGCTCCAAGGGATCTCTTTAAAGAGAAAGGTCTTTCCTGAGCGTCATCGTAACGGATACGGTGCTCATGCCCACCCGCCCTTCGGGCGCCGGCGGGGCGGCCCTGTCTGCTTTGTCGCTCCTCCTTGACGATGACCGGCATCGCCTTCGTCGTCGCTTTGCGCATCCAGGGCCGCCGCGCTCGGCGCATACGTTACCGTAATTATGACCACGAGTACTAAGTTTTACCTCTGCACATTCGGTTGTCGCTGCAATCAGGCCGACAGTTCCGAAATCAGGGCACGGCTGAACGGGATTGCCTTGACCGAAACCGAAACGCCCGAGGATGCCGGTCTGATCGTGGTCAATTCCTGCACGGTAACCGGGCGTGCCGACCAACAGGTGCGCCAGACCGTACGTCGCCTCCACCGGGAGAACCCGAAGGCGCGAATCGTCGTCACGGGCTGCTACGCGCAGCGCGATCCGGAGGCACTGGCCGCAATCCCGGGCGTACATACGGTCCTCGGAAACGCCGACAAGGAGCGGTTGGCGGATGTCTGGCGCGGCGAGCCTGAAGCAGGGGGACGCATTGTGCGAACTCCCCTGGGCGCCCTACCCCCGTCTCTGAACGGGGGCGCGGCGCACATCGGCGGCAAAACGCGCCCCAACCTTAAGATTCAGGATGGGTGCGACGCCCGCTGCTCATACTGCATTGTCCCGTCGGTCAGAGGACCCGGCCGAAGCGCCGGGCCCGACCGCATCCTCGAGGATGTCCGGGCGCTCATTCTGAATGGTTTCCAGGAGATCGTCCTCGCTGGGGTACACCTGGGAGCCTATGGGCGCAGGCTGCCCCAGCCCATGAATCTGACTGAGCTTCTGCGCCTGGTGCTCCAGATTCCAGGCCTGGGGCGCTTGCGTCTCAGCAGCATCGAACCCATGGATTTCGATCGCGGAATCGCGACGCTGGCGGAAGCCCATCCGGTTATGGCGCGCCATTTTCACATTCCGCTGCAGAGCGGCAGCGACCGGATTTTGCGCCGCATGCGCCGACCGTACTCGGCGGCGCACTACCTCGACCTGCTTCACTTCATTCATGCCAGCCTGCCGATGGCAGGCTTGGGTTCCGATCTGCTGGTCGGCTTCCCGGGCGAGAGTGACGCGGATTTTAACGCGACCTGTGAACTGGTCCGAAAATCACCCCTCACGTACCTGCATGTTTTCCCGTTTTCCGCGCGGGAGGGGACCGACGCCTGGGGCATGGAGGGGCAGGTTCCGGCGCGCACTGTTCGGCAAAGATGCAGGATGCTGCGCGAGATTTCGAGTGCGCGGAACCTCGCTTTCCGGGAAAGTTTCATCGGCCGGGTCCTCCCTGCCGTCAGCCTGGCGGAAGAAGAAGAGGTGGGAGCCTCGGTCGCCCTGACGGACAACTACATCCATGTGCGCCTCGGCCGGCATGCTGTGCCGCCCAACCGGTTGATCGACGTTCGTATCGACGAGGTTCTTCCTGAAGGAACGCGAGGCGCCCTGGTGTAGTTGGTTTCTGCTCCGAAAATGGAGCCAATTCCGGTGCCGATCAACCGATCTGTTTCTGTGCCGCCCTTCAGGGCTGAGCATCTCGCCCATGGGAAAACCCCGAAGGGGTGGTGCAGCAAAGCCCAGGGCGTGAGCCCTGGGGACAGGGGATCAACCTGGCCAGAGCCCTGAAAGGGCGGCACAGTGAAAGGGCGATGGGAGCTTAACATTTTCATGCATCACCGGGTGCGCCACGGCACATGAGAAGCTGCTGCTCCGAAAATGGCGACAAATCCGGTGCCGATCAACCGATCGGTTTTGGTCGCCCTTCGGGGCTGAGCATCTCGCCCATGGGAAAACCCCGAAGGGGTGGTGCAGCAAAGCCCAGGGCGTGAGCCCTGGGGACAGGGGATCAACCTGGCCAGAGCCCTGAAAGGGCGGCACAGTGAAAGGGCGAGGGAGCTTAACATTTTCATGCGTCACCGGGTGTGCCACGGCGCATGAGGGGCTGTCCCGATGACAACGTGAGGCAGGTTACCCGCATATCGACAAACCAGATCTCAAACAATTATTGGGAATCCAGTTAGGGCCTGTCAAGAAATAACGTTTGCACTTTGCTGCAGGCCCCCAGGCCCGCTGGCAAGGCGCGAGCGACGAGCATACCCGGGGTAGTATGTAAGGAGTGAGCAACGCGGCCAGCGGGCCTGCGGGCCGCAGCCCGAAGGGGC
The DNA here is from genome assembly GCA_963824985.1 of Terriglobia bacterium. Taxonomy (GTDB): domain Bacteria; phylum Acidobacteriota; class UBA6911; order UBA6911; family UBA6911; genus JAFNAG01. Next base: position 37,403 of record CAWGRQ010000019.1, on the reverse strand, counting down.
GTGGCGGCGGGCGGGCATCTGCGGCGTTGCCGCTCCTCGACGATGTCACCACATCGCCTGCGTCGCGGCGCCTGGCATCTGCCCGCCCCAGGAGCACCGCAGGTGCGACGGTGCTCGCGCCAAAGTGTAAACGTTATTTCTTGACAGGCCCTTAATTGAAATGGCTTTGCGCGCGCCTCCAGGTCCCGGAGCCGGTTTCAGGAGGAGTCTCTGCAGATCACCGCCATCATTCGGCCGGATTGGTTTCCCTCAGCCCGGTAGGAGAAAAAATCGCTCCGGCAACAGCGGGTACACAATTTCAGGTCGAAAACATGTTCCCGGGGAACGCCCGCCTGTGCCAACTGGAGGTTCAGGGCCTGCGGCAGATCCAGCAGGAACTTTTCGGCATGGGCCGGGTGCGGTTCACAGACTCCGGCGGCGACGAACGTGTTATGGAAAGCCGTGGCGACTTCTGCGCCGACCTCCAGGCAGCAGTTGCGGATTCCGGGACCGATGGCTACCCACACTCCGGAAGGATCGACGCCCAGGTCGCGGTGCATTCCAGCCAGCGTGCGCGTCAGGACGCCCGCCAGAGTGCCGCGCCAACCGGAATGGACGGCAGCGATCGCGCCGGTTTGAGGGTCTGCAATCAGCAACGGAAAGCAATCCGCAACCAGCACTGCCAGCGCCACTCCCGCCTCTGCGGTTACAAGGGCGTCCCCGCGGGTCCGGGGATTCCATTGGTGAGCCCGGGTTTTTATGATATGAAACTCGCCGGAGTGAATCTGAGAGACGGTGGCCAGAGAGTCGGGATGGATGCGCAAGGCCCCAAGAAAGCGACGCCGGTTTTCCGCGACCAGCTCGGGCAAATCCCAGCTGACCGGGCTCAGATTGAGAGATCGGGCAGGGAGTGAACTGACGCCGCCATGCCGGGTTGAGAACCCGTGGCGTACCAGAGGCAGGCTTTCAAAATGGGTGCAGGAGTAATACACAATGCCCTCTGCTTCACGGCGCATGAATTCACTGGCCTGCATAGCGGGAATATTCGCGCGAAGATGGATGCGGTGTCAATCGGCTTAAGGATAGGCATGGAAACACTCCACGAGGCCGGCTTTGCCGCCCGCGGCTGCATGAAAGGGAGGTCAGGACGATGATCGTAGGGATTGGGATTGATATCGTCGAGATCAGCCGCCTGCGCCGCGCGCTCGAGAGGCAAGGAGATCGATTCATCCGGCGGGTCTATACCGAGACCGAGCAGGAATACTGCCGCAGACATCGGGATCCGGTGCCCTATTTCGCGGTCCGGTTTGCAGCCAAGGAAGCGCTATTCAAAGCGCTGGGGACCGGCTGGGCTTTCGGTGTGAGCTGGGTCGATGCGGAAGTTCGCAGAAATGACCAGGGAGCACCCAAGCTTGCATTGAGCGGCCGCGCCGCCGTTTTGGCCGCGGAGCTCGGAGCTGCCGCGGTCCACGTCTCCCTGTCCCACTCAGAGACTGCCGCTATTGCCATCGTGATTCTCGAAAGCCCTTAAACCCGCATTATTCATGAGGGACTTTCGCAAATGCATGATCTCATGATCACGGGGGCGGATTTCGATCATAACAATAAACTTGTGGGACACGGAAGAACACGGCCAGGGCTTTTGCGCTGGCCTTTCGAGCCCGCAAAAGCGCTGCACACGGATGCAATCCGTGTGCATCCGCATAATGAAATGTCTTGCTTTTTGCTTCTTCATCCAGTTGATTTGGCTAATCAATTACCGTTCATCTTCTTGTATATAAAATGATTATGCGGAAATCAGGAATGTCCCCTTTTCTGGGGAAGGGGTGGATCGGCTTGCTGCTGTTCACGGCCGGCAAGCATACCACACGCGGCCGAGACATCCTGGCCCCGAGGGCGGCGGATGCAGGCAGTGAGATGGTGTTGGACCAGGATCTGCTGAAAGGCGAGTATCCGCGCTTCGCTCGGGGCCTGCAATGACAGCCACGGATCCGAATTCAACGGGATCAGATTCACTTTTATTTTCATGCCCTGGAGCAGCTTCACGAGGCGGAGCGCGTCCTCCGGCGTGTCGTTGATGTCTGCGATCAGGACATATTCGAAGGTAATGCGCCGCCGGGGATCCAACGGGAAACGGCGGCAGGCCTCCAGGAGCTCGGCAATGTTCCATTTGCGATTGATCGGGATCAGGCGGTCACGAACGTCGTCGGTTGTGGCGTTGAGCGAGATCGCCAGGTTCGGGACCACATCCTCCCGGGCGAGACGATCCAGTCCGGGTACGATCCCGGCTGTAGACAGGGTAATGCGTCGCGGAGAAATCGAAAATCCCAGGGGATCCGCCAGGAGCCGCAGCGCCTTCATGAGATTGTCATAGTTGAGGAGGGGTTCCCCCATTCCCATGATGACGATATTCAGGCGCTTGAGATCGGTGTGCCGATCGGCCTGCAACGCGAGAACCTGCCCGACGATCTCGCCGGCGGAAAGGTTGCGGCGCATGGCGAGCTTGCCCGTGACACAAAAGAGACATTCGACTGCACACCCCACCTGAGTGGAGATGCACAGGGTGTCCCGATTTTCCTCCGGGATGAAGACGGACTCAATTCTGTGTCCGCCGGCGATTTCGAGGAGGTAGCGGCGGGTTCCATCAGTGGATAAAAACATGCGGATCGTGTTCGGGTACGCGATGCGGAAGCGGCGGCTGAACGAGTCACGCAACGGCTGTGGGAGATCGGTGAACGAATTCCAATCACACCGGCGGTGACGGTAGAGGCCGGCAAAAATCTGACGGGCACGGAAGCGCGGCTCTCCAAGATCCGAAATGATGACTTCCAGCTCCTGGATGGAGGTCCCGATCAGGTTGATGGGTTCGCTCTCTTTCCCGCTCATTGGAAAACCATACCACGGAGCAGCGGAGAAGGCGATCCGCTCAGAGCTGGCCGTCAGGGTTTCAAATGGCAGACCACCCCCCTCTCACGTTTTAACCTGCCTGTCGATGGCGGGTTCCTGGGTTGGTTGGAGGCCTGTCGCAGCTGCCGATCCGGTTGCGGGGCGCATCGCTCTGTGATAGTAATACGCTGTTTCGTCACTGTTAACCGACCTGGGGCGTGAATGGATATTGGGAAAAAGGTGCTGAAGAACGGCCTCGTGGTGGCAAGCGAAGTCATGCCGCACTCCCGTTCGGTGTCAATCGGGGTCTGGATCCGGTCGGGTTCCCGCTTCGAGGATCCGGCAGTTTCGGGCATTTCTCACTTCATCGAGCACCTGCTGTTCAAGGGCACCGGGTCGCGCACCGCCCAACAGATCGCCAAGACCATCGACTCTGTGGGCGGGCAACTGGATGCTTTCACGGACAAAGAGTACGTCGGATTTTATGCGCGGGTTCTTGATCGCCATCTGCCGCTTGCCTTCGAGCTGCTGTCGGATATCGTCATGAACCCGACCTTTCCTGCAGGGGAGATGGAACGTGAGCGCAACGTCATTTTCGAGGAAATCAGTGCCGTGGAGGATTCGCCGCAGGATTTGATCCAGGATATCTATCTGGAGAGTTTTTGGGACGGGCATCCGTTGGGACGTCGCATCGCCGGGACCCGGGAATCGGTGGCGGGGATCGGGCGCAGGCAGGTCGTGGGGTATTTCAAGCGCAACTACAATGCGGCCTGCAATACGGTTGTTTCCGTTGCAGGCAAAATCCGGCATCGGCAGGTGCAAGCCCTGGCGGAGCGCCATTTTTCAGACATGCCGAGGGGGATCGCGAGCGCCACCGGTGCTGCTCCGGTGGCGCGTTCGGTACGTACGGTGCGGCGCAAGCCCCGGCTGGAACAGACTCACATCTGCATCGGCGTGCCTTGCCCGGCAAGGGTATCGGAAGACCGTTACGGCGTACTCCTTTTGAGCAACATCCTCGGGGGCGGAATGAGTTCGCGGCTCTTCCAGAACATCCGGGAAAAGCGCGGGCTGGTTTACTCGATCGATTCCACCCTTACCCTCTATCGGGATGCCGGGACCCTGGTCGTTAGCGCCGCCACTGCGCCCCAGACGGCAGCACAAGTGATACGATTGATCTTGAAGGAGTTCAGGAGTCTGCGCGATTATCTTGTGTCACAGGAGGATCTGGACCGCGCCAGGGAATGCCTCCAGGGATCCTTGACTCTGAGCCTGGAAAGCACGGGCGGCCGCATGATGTATCTGGCCCAGCAACAGATCGATTTTGGGAGTTATTATTCCCTTGCGGAGGTTGCGCACCGAATCGATATGGTGGGCCGTGCGGACGTCCGTCGTCTGGCGCGGGGGATTTTCAATTCTGCGTCCCTGACGCTGGCGGCCCTGGGGAACGATGACCGCCTTCTGGAGACAATAAGCCTGAGAATATGACGCCATGGCTCTAGGGTTCACCTTGCTCGGCAGTGGAAGTTCCGGCAATGCCACGCTCGTAAGCGATGGAGACACCCACATCCTGGTGGATGTCGGCCTCAGCGGCCGGGAAACCGCTCGCCGCCTGGGGGAATGCGGACTCAGCCCGCAGCAAATCTCGGCAATCGTCATATCGCACGAGCACGGCGACCATTGCCGTGGTGTGGCTCCTTTCGCAAAACATCTGGACGTACCGATATTCATGACGGATGACGCCTACGCCGCCTCCGGGATGAACATCGAGGCGAGAAAGCTGCAGCGAATCGAATCAGGCTGCCCCTTCGAGGTGTTCGGCATGCTGTTTACGCCATTTGCCGTCCCCCACGACGCCGCTGATCCGATCGCTTTGTCGGTAGAAAAGGGCGGAGTCAAAATCGCCATAGTGCTCGATCTGGGATATATCTCAAATCTGGTATTGGAGCGCGTGAAGGGGTGTGACGGAATCGTGCTCGAGTCAAACCACGATCTGCATATGCTCAAGGTCGGGCCCTACCCGTGGTCACTGAAACAGCGGGTGATGAGCCGCCGCGGCCACTTGTCCAATGATGGGGTGGCCGAGTTCCTGGCCAAAGAGTTCGATGGCAGAGCGCGGCACGTGGTGCTGGCTCATCTCAGCGAGAAGAATAACCTGCCGGAACTGGCGATGCTATCTGCACGCAGGGCGCTGGAGGAGCGGTCAAGCTCTCTGAATCCGCAAACCCGGCTCGAGCTGGGCCTGCCCAACCGGATAAGCGCAACCTACAGGTATTAAATCAGGAATGATGGGTGTGGCGCTTCGAGAACCGGCGCCGTGACTCACCTGCGGTTCTCACCATCAAAGGAGAGTGATGGCATGATCGATCGCTATTTCCCCCGGGATGTTGCCGAAATATGGTCGGAAGAGAACAAGTTCCGCACCTGGCTCAAGGTCGAACTCGAAGTATGTCGGGTGCTGGCGGAAAAGGGATGGATTCCTCAGGAAGCGCTGGTCCGGATCCTCGAAAAGGCCGATTTCTCCCTGGCGCGGATTTTGGAAATCGAGCAGGTTACGCATCACGACCTGATTGCGTTTACCACCAGTGTTGCCGAGCATGTGGGTGCAGATGCGCGATATATCCACTGGGGTCTGACTTCGACCGATGTAGTCGACACCGCGCAGGCATTGCAGTTGCTCGAGGTGAACGAAAAGATCCTGGTGGACATCGACGAATTCATGGCTTGTGTCGCGGCCCGTGCCGGGGAACACAGGCATACTCTGATGATGGGGCGCACCCATGGGGTGCATGCGGAAGTGACGACCTTCGGCATCAAGCTCGCGGTCTGGTATGAGGAAATGCGGCGCAACCGCGACCGCATGCGCCGGGCCGCTGCGGGTGTCAGGGTCGGGAAAATATCCGGCGCGGTCGGCACCTTCGCGCACCTGGATCCCGATGTCGAAGAAACGGTTTGCCGCCGTTTGGGTCTGGAGGCGGCGCCCGCATCGACACAGACGTTGCAGCGGGATCGGCATGCGGAGTACATGTGCACGCTCGCCATCATCGGGTCCTCGCTGGACAAGTTCGCGACGGAGATCCGGCACCTGCAGCGTACGGAGGTTCGCGAAGTCGAAGAGCCGTTCGCCGAGGGACAAAAGGGCTCTTCCGCCATGCCGCACAAACGCAATCCCGTGAAGTGCGAGCAGATTTCGGGTGTGGCGCGCCTGTTGCGCGGTTATGTCGTGACCGCCTTCGAAAACATGCCTCTCTGGCACGAACGCGACATATCCCACTCATCCGCAGAACGAGTGATTCTTCCCGATGCCACCGGACTCATTTGCTACATGCTCCGTTCCATGACCCGGATCGTGAAAGCGATGCAGGTATACCCGGAACGGATGCTGAAGAACATGGAGCTGACCCGCGGGCTTGCCTATTCCGGCCAGCTGCTCCTCGATCTGACCCGCAAGGGGATCGCCCGCGAGGAAGCATACATCTGGGTACAGCGTTGCTCCATGCGGGTCTGGAACGAGGACAAAGCCTTCCTCCAGGTGCTGGAGAATGATCCGGACATCCCGCGCGTGCTCTCCGCGGAAGAAATCCGGGCGGTAGTGAACCCAGAATTGCAGCTCAGAAATGTGGATGCGATCTTCCGCAGAGTGTTCGGCGCCTGATTCGGAATTGGGGTGATTTGTTAAACAACCTTGCTTTTCGCCCCTAATGTCTATAGAATCCTCAGTTTTGAGACACTTCAGCCGGAGATGCAAAGATCATGAAGAGGACGTTCCAGCCCAACAACAGCAGGCGGAAAAAGACCCATGGATTTCGCGCCCGAATGGCAACCAAGGGTGGCCAGCTGGTATTAAAACGGCGGCGAGCCAAAGGCCGAAAAAGGCTGAGCGTGAGTGGATAGAAAGGCAGACGAAGCATTTCCCAGGCGGCGCAGAATCGTCAAGAGCTCGGACTACCGTTCTCTGTATGCCAGGGGACGAAGGTACGACGCCGGGAAATTCGTGATCTTCGGGCAGCCAAATACCCTGGGTCATCATCGGTTGGGGTTAACCGTCTCACGCAAGGCCGGCGGCGCGGTCGCCAGAAACCGCATTAAGCGCCTGTTTCGGGAGATATTTCGAAGGAATTCCGCTGATATCCCCAGCCATTTTGATCTCGTCGTAAATGCCCGGCGCGAATGTGGCACGGTTTCCTACGCTGTTCTGCGCGAAGAATTTCTTTCCGCCGCACGAAAAATCTGCCGGTAAGAAGAGTCATGTGGATGGCAAATGGGCATCCTGGCCGGCGGGATGGGCGAACGGGCGCGTATGAAAAGGGTCCTTCTATGGCTCTTGCGCGGCTATAAGCGCTACGTATCTCCGTGGCTGCCCCCGTCCTGCCGCTTTGAGCCCACGTGCTCAGTTTATATGTATCAAGCTATCGAAAAAAGAGGCATGATGCGAGGCCTTTATCTCGGCGTGAAGCGAGTGCTGAAATGTCACCCGTTTCATGCCGGAGGCGTTGATCCGGTGCCATAAACTTCCCGAGTCGAGACATGGAAAAACGAGTTCTGGCTGCGATTGCCCTTTCGATATCGATTCTGTTTGCGTTCCGCTATTACGAAGAGCGCCAGGCTGCGAGACTGGCAGGGCAGCGCCCTGCCGTGAGCCAACAGGCGCCCCTGGTTCCCGCCCCGGAGGCCCCCGCCGCCGCGACGCCGGTGCCGGCGGCTGTTCCGGTTCTTCCCCTCCCGGCCGAGGAAAGTGTCCCCGAGCAGAGGATCGTGGTTGATGGGGATCTTTATCGAGCGGTGCTCGATAATCGGGGAGCGGTGCTTACCAGCTGGCAGCTCAAAAAATACAAATCGGCCAAGGGGGAGATTTTCGATATGGTCGCCGCCACCCACATGGAGCAGCGGCCCTATCCGGGTTCCCTCGAATACGACGACCCGAAGCTCACGGCGACAGCCAATCAGGATAATTATGTCGTCGAGTTGCCCGCGGGCCAGAGCGATGTTGCCTCGCTGACGGCGCCGGTGACTGTGGTAATGCGGCTGCGCCGTGGTGACATGGTGATCGAGAAGACCTTTCACTTCGAAGCCGACAATTACGTTGTCGAGCTCGCCACGACCGCGCAGCGCGGTGGGCAGCCGATGAACGGCCGGATGCTGCTGGGGCAGGACATTGGACCGGAGCAGGAGCACCTGTTAAATCCTTCGATCGTGCTGAGCGCGGTTTACGATCTCAACGGGAAGGTTCAGCGCGAGGCCCCTCCCAAAGGCGAAAACGAGGTCAAATCCATCTCGGGTAATATTTTATGGGCTGGCCTGGACATGCAGTACTTTGCCGCTATCGCCATCCCCTCGAAACCGATCGCAGAATTCCGCATCCAGCACAAGGCCATACAGACCGCCGGATTGAATGGCGCGCAGGTATCCCGGAGTCTCATCCCGCTGACGGTTCCCGCTGTGGGTTCCGCCAGCTATCGGCTGTATCTGGGGCCGAAGTCCCAGACCTATCTCGAGGCTATCCCGGGGGCGAACCTTGCCGGAGTCGTCGATTACGGGATGTTTTCCATTATCGTCAGGCCGCTGTTCTTCGCGCTCCAATTCATCGATCGGTACACGCACAACTACGGGCTGGCCATCATTCTGCTCACCTTCGTGCTGACGCTGTTGCTGTTTCCCTTCCGGTTCAAGCAGATGATCTCGATGAAGAAGATGCAGGTGCTGCAACCCAAGATCAAGGAGATCCAGGAAAGATATAAGCGGTACAAAAAAACCGATCCCAAACGCGCCGAGATGAACCAGGAAGTCATGGCGGTTTACAAGGAGAACAAGGTAAATCCGCTCGGCGGGTGCCTGCCGATGATCCTGCAGATGCCGTTGCTGTTCGCCTTCTACAGCCTTCTCGCCTATTCCATGGAGTTGCGCCAGGCGCCGTTTTATGGCTGGATTCACGATCTATCCATGAAGGATCCGCTGTATATTCTCCCTATCGTTATGGGAATCACGATGTTGATTTCCCAGAAAATGACGCCTATGTCGCCCGGTGCGGATCCGACTCAGGCGAAAATGATGATGATCATGCCGGTGGTCTTCACGATCTTTTTCCTCAACGTCTCCAGCGGCTTGAACCTCTATTTCCTCTGTAGTAACGTTTTTCAGATTGCATTCCAGAAGATTGCGGAAAGGTGGGTAGGTGACCAACGAAAAGTCCGTAAATCCAAGGTCTAGTGGTGAGTTGGACGTGGAAGCGATCGAAGCCGTGGAGCGTTTCTGTGGTGATCTGGTGAAGCGTCTTGGTGCGGTACTGGACGTTGAAGTTCATGATGAGGGTCGGATTGTGCATGTCAACCTGTCGGGTCCCGACCGGTCGATTCTGCTTTCGAATACCGCGGCGGTGCTGAACAGCCTCGAATACATCGTGAACAAAGTGTTTCGCACCGGCAAGGACGAGGAGATCGCCACGATCGTATTCGATTCCGACAGTTACCGTGTGCATCGGGAAGCCGAATTGAAATTGCTGGCGCAGATCGCGTCCGAAAAGGTAATTACACAGCGCCGGCCTCTCAACCTGCAGCCGATGTCGCCAAGGGAACGTAGAATCGTTCATCTGGCGCTGGCCGCGATCCAGGGTGTGCGCTCGCAGAGCGATGGCGAGGGGGATCATCGCAACATCACCATTTATCCGGCCGAGTAAAGCTCTCGGGCGGGTACAGGCGCCGCAACTGCAATGGTCGATCCCAACGATACGATTTGTGCGCTCTCATCGGCCCGCGGGCGCTCCGGGATCGCAGTGGTGCGGATGAGCGGTCCCGAAAGCCGCCGTATACTGCGGCAGATATTCGAACCGGCGCGGCCCGATCCGGAACTTCCTGATCGGCGGGCAACCTTCGGGCACATCCGGGATCCACACAGCGGCCAGGAGTTTGACCAGGCGCTGGCTACCTGCTTTTTCTCCCCAAACTCATATACCGGTGAAGATGTCGTGGAGCTCTCGGTGCACGGGAGCCCGGCGGTCGTGGAACTGCTGCTGGAGTGTCTCTGCCGGCAGGGCGCCCGGCTGGCAGAGCCCGGTGAATTCACGATGCGCGCCTTCCTGCACGGACGCATGGATCTGGTGCAGGCTGAAGCAGTCAGGGATGTGATTGAGGCCAACACGCTCTACCAGCTGCAGGTGGCGAATCGCCAGCTTGCAGGCGAATTGTCCCGCCGGCTGAAGCCGGTCAGGCGGGCGCTGGTGGAGATCATCGTCGAGCTCGAGACCGCGGTTGAGTTTGTGGAAGAAGACCTGGCCTTCCCGACCCGCTCTCAGCTGGCGGCCAGGATCGATGCGACGGGCCGGGAGATCGCCTGCCTGGCGGCAACTTTCCGGCGCGGGCGGATCGTGCGCGATGGCTTCAGCCTTGCGATCGTGGGCCGCCCGAACGTGGGGAAGAGCAGCCTGTTTAATGCGCTCCTGGGTGAAGAGCGCGCCATCGTCACGGAGTTTCCCGGCACGACCAGGGATCTGGTGTCCGAAACGGCCAGCATTTCAGGTTTTCCGGTACGGCTTATGGATACCGCGGGACTGCGTCCCGGCCAGGATCCTGCGGAGCGGCTCGGCGTCGATCGCAGTCTGCAGGCGATGGCGGATGCAGATGCGATTCTGATGGTCCTGGACCCGAGCCGCCCGCATGATGATGATGACGAGAAGCTGGCGGAACGTATGGCGGGATATTCGTGCCTGGCGGTATTTAACAAATCGGATCTCCCGCAGATGTGGACGGAGGAAGTGTGTCGCACGTACACCTCCCGCTGGCCGTGGCTTTCGGTTTCGGCTAAGTCCGGAGACCAGGTGGAGGCGTTGAGGGAAGCCATTCAGGCGGAGCTGTTCGGGAATGGCCCGGCTGATCGGGACGGCCTGCTGATCACGCACGTCCGGCATTATCGCTGCCTGGCCGCCGCTCAGGAACACGTGGAGGCGGCGGGTGTTACGCTGCAGGAAGGGTTATCGGAGGAGTTCGTGCTGATGGACATGCACCGGGCGTTACGGAAACTGGGTGAGCTGACCGGAGAAACCGGTATCGATGAGATTCTCGGCGAGATTTTTTCCCGCTTCTGCATCGGCAAGTGAAATGCTGAGGGGATGCGGGGGTCGCCGGGAATGGTTTTGCGTACAGGTGCCCAAATGGAGCGATGACAGATGGGTGGCCGAATTCGGCCCGGATCGGCTCGCGGGATATCTATGAAAAGGCGAAAGGAGATGTTTGATGTGATCGTGGTCGGCGGGGGGCATGCCGGATGTGAAGCGGCAGCGGCCGCCGCAAGAATGGGCGCGAAGACTGCCCTGTATACGTTCGATATTGGGCGTATGGCCCACATGTCATGCAATCCGGCGGTCGGCGGAATAGCAAAGGGCCACCTTGTAAGGGAAATAGATGCCATAGGCGGCATCATGGCCCACATTGCCGATTCTACCGGCATCCAGTTTCGACTTTTGAACAGCAGTCGCGGCCCGGCAGTCCAGGCTCCGAGGTGTCAGTCTGATAAGTACAAATATTGCAATGTTATGCAGGAAGGATTGCTTAGCCTTGACCTTCTAAAACTATATAAGTCGGAAGTGATCGGGGTACTGATTGACAATGGGGCTGCATGTGGGGTTGAGCTGGCGGATGGCAGTTGTGCTGGAGCGGGAGCGGTCGTGCTTACGACCGGGACATTTCTCAACGGAGTGATTCATATCGGTGACCAGAGGACGGCGGCTGGGAGAATGGGAGAGGAGCCGTCGCAGCATTTGGGGGCTTGGTTGAGGAATTTGGGATTTGCCGTCGGCAGGCTGAAGACGGGGACACCGCCGAGGCTGGATCGGAAGACGATCGACTTTTCATCGTTTTCCGAGCAGAAAGGGGATGCGGAGCCGACTTTTTTTTCGTTCAGAACGCGGGCGGCAGTACTTCCCCAGGTGCCTTGTCATATCGGCTATACCAATGAGGGTCTGCATCAGCTGCTCCGTGAGAATCTGAAACGGTCTGCCTTATATGGGGGGGCGATCGTCGGGATCGGTCCGCGGTATTGTCCCAGCATCGAGGATAAGGTCGTTAAGTTTGCGGATCGGGAGCGCCACCAGATTTTTCTCGAGCCCGAGGGTCTGGATACGGACGAGGTATATCTCAATGGTCTGTCGACCAGCATGCCGGTCGAGATCCAGGCAGCCATGGTGAAGATGATACCGGGTCTGGAGCAAGCACGTATTCTCAGGCCTGCTTATGCGATCGAATATGATTTTATAAATCCCACCGAGCTGGGACCGACCTTGGAAACCCGGCGGGTCGCGCGGCTGTTCCATGCCGGCCAGATCAACGGCACGACCGGGTATGAAGAAGCTGCCGCGCAAGGATTGGTGGCCGGGATTAATGCCGCCCGGAGGGCGCACGGGGAGGAGGGGATCGTACTCCCGCGCACCGGGAGCTACATCGGCACGCTGATCGACGACCTGGTAACGCGCGGCGTGGATGAACCATACCGGATGTTTACCTCGCGCTCGGAGTTCCGGCTGTTGCTGCGCATCGACAACGCCGATCTGCGGCTGACGCCGCTCGGGCACAGCCTCGGGCTTGTGTCTGAAGCGGACTACGCCGCCTTCTTGAGAAAATATGAAGAGGCCGGGCGGATGCGCGCCTTTCTCCAGGGGGAGCGCTGGAATCCGGACACCTTGCCGCTGCGCGGCGTCGAACCTGCTTCGGGGAAGGGGGATACGCTCGAGCAGATATTGAAACGCCCGGGGTTGACGCTCGCGGACTTCGAACCGCTCATGAGGATGCGGGATGTCTGGTTATCAGGCGAGGCCCGCAGGACGGTCGAGATCGGGATTCGATATCAGGGTTATATCGACCAGCAGGAAAGGGATGTCGAGAAGATGCGGCGGTTCAGCCAGAGGCTGATTCCGGCGGATATGGACTTTGCCGCCATCAGCGGCCTGAGCCGGGAGGTCAGGGAAAAGCTGGCCAGGATTCGTCCCAGGGATCTGGAGACGGCGGCGCGCATACCCGGAATCACTCCGGCTGCAATATCCATCCTTAATATTCACATTGAGTTGCGTAATTCCAAGCGCACGTCTTGAGTCAGTGCGGTCCGGTCATGGGCTTCGGGATGGACTCGATTAAAGAGCTGATGATTAGCCGCGGTATCGAGCCCGGATCGGCTGCCGGCCGGCAAATGATCCGGTATCTGGCGCTGCTCGAAAAATGGAATCGCCGGGTGAACCTGACCGCTTCAACCGTCTGGCAGGAGATTGAGCCCCTGTTCGCGGAAGCAATCTGGGCCTCCGGGTGGTACCCGAAGTCGGAGGTCTCGCACCTGGACATTGGGAGCGGATCCGGGTTTCCAGCCATTCCAATGAGGATCCTGCGCCCGGGCATGAGGTTGAAACTGCTGGAAAGCCGCACCCGGCGCGCCGCGTTTCTCGAGACGGTGGCGGCGGAACTGCAACTTTCAGCGGTTGAGGTTGTCTGCGGGCGGGTCGAAGATTATCTCGCCAGCGGGAATCTGCCCCAAGTGGATCACGTTTCATGGAAAGGTGTGAAACTGGGCCGGCGGGCGCTCCAATCCATTGCGGCTGCCGGGCACCGGGACACCCTGTTCTGGGTTTTCCAGGGACGGGAACCAGCGGTTGAGGATCCGGAGCAGCTTGGGACCCTGCTGCGGCTTCACCGGCAGGAAGATTGCCCGGACCACCCATCATGGCGGCTTTCGATCTATCGGCTCCGCTGAGCGCGTTTCACGTGAAACCGGCCGGTCCCCCTGTTTCACGTGAAACAACTCCCACCTCGCGAATCAGGCAAAGAAGCAAAAACGCCACGGATTGCACAGATTACAATGATTCAAAAAACTTGGGGGAATCCGGATCCGTGCGGATTGCGAACCGCCATCGAAGCACCAAAAACCGCTAGATCGGGTGCAATGTTTCCAGAGCGAATCAGGCCAAGAAGAAAAAACACTACGGATTGCACAGATTACACTGATTCAAAAAGCTTGGGGGAGTCCGGATCCGTGCGGATTGTGGACCGCCATCGAAGCACCAAAAACCGCTAGATCGGGTGCAATGTTTCCAGAGCGAATCAGGCAAAGAAGCAAAAACGCCACGGATTGCACAGATTACACTGATTCAAAAAACTTGGGGGAGTCCGGATCCGTGCGGATTGCGAACCGCCATCGAAGCGCCGCTGACCATGCCTGTGAGCTCTTGATAGAATGTTCCAGCCACCGCCTTATCTCTCTGGCGGGTCCCGGTAATCAATCGAGGAGTTTCTTAACAAATCCGTTAATTCCGTGGCGTTTTTGATTTGATTTCTCCACGATAGAGTCCCGTTTCCAGATATACCCGGCCGGGTCGGGGCCGCGAGCGGGGATGAGTTGCCGCTTTTTGGTTTGGCGCCCATGGCTCTTATGATATTCTCACACGCATTGTGAGAGCACACGGAAATCATCAGTGCAGAGTCATCGCGATCACGAATCAAAAAGGGGGGGTCGGCAAGACGACCACGGCCATCAACCTCGGGGCGGCACTGGCAATGGCCGACATGCGCGTGCTGGTGGTCGATACTGATGCTCAGGCGAATTGCACCAGCGGCCTGGGGATGGATCGGGCGTCGATTCGCAAAAGCATCTATGATTCGCTGATCATGGGCGAACCGCTCACCCCGATCATCCACGACACCGAGCTCGACAATCTCAAGCTGGTCCCGGCCGACCGGAACCTGACCGGGGCCGCCATCGAGCTGGTCGATATGCCGCAGAGGGAGTTCGTACTCCGGAACCTCATCGCCCCCATCATACCCGACTACGACTTTATCCTGATCGATACCCCGCCTTCGCTGAATCTCCTCACCCTTAATGGATTAGTGGCGGCCCAATCGGTGCTGGTCCCCATCCAGTGTGAGTATTTTGCCCTCGAAGGAATCTCCGAACTCATCGATACGGTGAATCGTGTCCGCCACAACCTGAATCCAGGTCTGACCATCTCAGGTATTCTCCTGACCATGTTCGACGAGCGCACTAACCTCAGCAATCAGGTGCGCGAAGATCTGCGCCGCTATTTTCCCCGGGAAATCTTCGCAACCGTCATACCGCGCAACATTCGCCTCGCCGAAGCGCCAAGTTTTGGTAAGCCTATTGTTATCTATGATATAAGATCGAAAGGTGCGGAGAGTTACATCAACCTAGCCAAGGAAATCCTCAATCATGAAAAAAAAGGTGCTGGGTAGAGGGCTCGGGGTGCTGATCCCGGATGCGGGCCATCCGGAACCCGTCCCTAATGAAATCGACATAGACCAGATCTCCACCAATTCCGATCAGCCGCGGATGAGCTTCGACGAAAATCGCCTGAACGAACTCGCGGATTCGATCAAGATCCACGGCGTCCTGCAGCCGGTTCTGGTCCGCCCCCTCGGCGATGCCTACCAGCTGGTGGCCGGCGAACGCCGGCTCATGGCCGCGCAGCGCGCCGGGCTCTTAAAAGTCCCGGCCTATGTGCGTGATGTGCCCGATAACCAGCTTCTTGAACTGGCCTTAATCGAAAATATCCAGCGCGAGCAACTCAACCCGATTGAAGAAGCTCAGGCCTACCAGAACCTTATCACCACGCTCGCAACTACTCAGGAAGACCTCGCCGGACAGCTGGGCAAAGAGCGCAGTACAATATCTAATGCATTGAGATTATTGAAGTTACCGCCTACAGTCAAACTTCTGGTGGCGGATGGCAAACTCTCCCCCGGACATGCCCGCGCCCTTCTGGCCGCCAATGTGCCTCCTGCTGAAATGGTCCGCGCCGCCAATGTCATGGTCAAAAAAGGCTGGTCGGTACGAGAGGCCGAACGTTGGGCCAAAAAGAGCCAATCCGAATCGCGGAAATCCCCGAAAGCCGAGGATCCAAACGTTTCCGCCGCCACCGATCGACTGCGAGTGCTGCTCGGAACCAAAGTGGAGATCATCGGCGGACGCAATTCCGGCGCCGCCGGACAGATCCGCATTCACTTTTTCAGCCAGGAGGACCTTATTCGTATCTATAGTATTATTTGTGAGAAACGCCGACCGGAGGGAGGTGCGCGATGAGATTCAGGAAGGAAAACGCGGATGAAATCGTGAGCATCCTCGGGGAAGGGGTCGAGTTTGCCGGAGAACTCTGCTTCACCCATGGGATCAGGGTTGATGGATCCGTCCAGGGAAAGATACGCGCCGATGCCTCGCTGGTCATCGGTCCCAAAGGAAAGATCGAAGCCGACGTAACCATCCGCCGGGTCGCCATCCATGGCGAGTTCCACGGTACGATTCACGCCACCGACCGTGTCGAAATCCTCAGAGAGGGGAAAGTATTCGGCGACCTGTACACGCCCTGCCTGATCATCGAAGCCGGCGCCCTGTTCGAAGGCAAATGCAACATGAATGATCAGAAAGCAGCAGCAGCCAGGGATGCCGGCCACCCCTCCTCCGGCATCGAAACGACCCCTGAAAGCTGATTATATGTCTGACATAAAAAGACTTACAGAAATGGTTACAGGCGCCGGCTGAGCCGGGAAGCTGAGCGCCAGCAGCCTGATCCAGGTCCTGGATCGAATCCCGAAAATCTCCCACCCGGATGTGCTCGTCGGCTTTGAAACCGCGGATGATGCCGGTGTCTTCCGCATTGACGATCAGCGCGCCCTGGTGCAAACGCTCGATTTTTTTACCCCGGTTGTGGATGACCCCTACCTTTTCGGCGCCATCGCCGCCGCCAATTCCCTGAGCGATGTCTATGCCATGGGCGGCACACCTCTTACCGCCATGGCCATCACCTGTTTCCCCGACCGCCCCGATATGATGGAAACTCTGGTTCAGATCATGACCGGGGGCGCGGAAAAACTGCGTGAAGCGGATGTCGCCCTGGTCGGGGGCCACACGGTCTGTGATGCCGAAATCAAGTTCGGCTATTCGATCACCGGAATCGTGCACCCGCAAAAGATTCTAACCAATGCAGGTGCGCAGCCCGGGGATGCGCTCATTCTGACCAAGCCCCTCGGCATCGGCATTATCACGACCGCCATTAAACGCGGCCGGGCTGAACCCGAAACGATCACCAGAGTCTCGGAAATCATGACCGCACTGAACCGGACAGCCGCCCGAATCATGCTTTCCTATCGCTGCCACGCTGCAACCGATATCACCGGAAACGGCCTCCTGGGGCATGCCTTCGAAATGGGAAACGCCAGCCGCGTGACCCTGCGGCTTCACGTTCATGCCGTCCCCTACCTCCATGAAGCCCTTCCGCTTGCGGAAGCCGGTGTGTTTCCCGGTTTGATCGCCAAAACCTGGAAACTGATCGGAACCAGAACCGTATTCGATCCCGCCATCTCCGAGCCGATGCGCACCATCCTGCTCGACCCTCAGACTTCAGGTGGATTGCTGATTGCCGTCCACCAGGACGATCGGGAGGCTCTCCTGAGAGATTTGCGCCAGCAGGCGGTGCCGGCGGCAACCATCGGCGAGGTTGAGCACGCGCAACCTTCGGTTCTGATTGTGGATGAGGGCGGGGCTGCGGACTAGCTTTCCACGTCTACAGCTATCTTCAATGATTTGAGGAATTTGGCATCATCATTGGTGATGCGCAGACGGACCGGGTCTTCCACCTTGGGGGCCGGGGAAAGGTTTTCGCCCTCACCCTTGCCTTTGCGCGTAAACCCAATGGTGGCATCTATGATCAGGAAGGCCTCATAGCCCGCTTCGTGAATGCTGCGGATCGATTCGTTGATTCTCTCAGACTCGCTCAATGTCTCATTGAGCGCATCTCCCAGGTTTTTCATGATCCGTTTGATTTCGGCGTCCGGCATCCGGCACTCCTGGCTGTTGCCTGCGCAAGAAGCAATTATAATTACATTGGCTAGAAGCATCTTAGAAAAGCGCGGATATGCTGTCAAGTTTGAACGCAAAGGAAATGCTCTGGGCAATGGTTCGATTTTGTGGCAAGTTTTGCCTGCCGGCTGTCGCATGACTGCCCGCCACCCCGATGATGGGAGCGCCGATGGAGCCACCGCCGATCTACCAACCGCACCCGAGCTGGAAGGAATGGACCGAACCGGCAGGTGAGTTTCCCTTCACCCGCGGCATCTATTCCAACATGTACCGGGGCCGCCTCTGGACGATGCGGCAATATGCCGGCTACGGTTCCGCGGAAGACTCCAATGACAGATATCGCTATCTTCTCGAGCACGGCCAGACGGGACTCAGCGTCGCCTTCGACCTCCCCACACAAGTCGGGCTCGATCCGGACCACCCGCTGGCCGCGGGAGAAGTGGGCAAGGTCGGCGTCTCCATCGCCGCGCTTCCCGATCTGCAAATCCTGCTGCGTGCCATCCCGCTCTCCCAGGTTTCGATCTCGATGACGATCAACAGCACCGCTGCCATTCTCCTGGCGATGGTGCTGTGTTTGGCTCGCCGCGCCGGAGTCCCCTGGCCGGCGCTGCGAGGCACGATCCAGAACGACATTCTGAAAGAGTACATCGCCCGCGGCACTTATATTTTTCCTCCGGCCCCATCGCTGCGCCTCACCACGGATGCCGTCAGCTTCTGCAGCCGCGAGGTTCCGAACTGGAATCCGATCTCCATCAGCGGATATCACATCCGCGAGGCCGGCTCGACTGCCGTCCAGGAAGTGGCTTTCACCCTGGCGGATGGCATTGCTTATGTTCAGAGTGCGCTGGCCGCCGGCCTGCAGGTGGATGAATTCGCCGGGCAGCTGTCCTTCTTTTTCAATGCGCACAACAATTTTCTCGAAGAGATTGCGAAATTTCGCGCGGCGCGCCGCCTCTGGGCACGCATCATGCGCGAGCGATTCGGTGCGCGTGACCCGCGCTCGTGTACGCTTCGCTATCACACCCAGACTGCCGGCAGCACCCTGACCGCACAGCAGCCCGAAAACAACATCATTCGGGTGACGATTCAGGCGCTGGCCGCCGTGCTCGGCGGGACGCAGTCGTTGCACACCAACTCCATGGACGAGGCGCTGGCGCTGCCGAGTGCTGACGCTGTCCGCACTGCACTGCGCACCCAGCAGATCCTCGCCTGGGAGAGCGGCGTGACCAACACCGTTGACCCTGTGGGAGGATCCTATGCCATTGAAGCCATGACTGCCGACATCGAATCCGGGGTCGAAAGCTACCTGCGCGAAATCGACGCCATGGGCGGCATGCTCATGGCGATCGAAGGGGGATATGTCCAACGTGAAATCCAGGAATCGGCCTATCGATATCAAACGCAGGTGGAATCAGGGGACGCGGTGATCGTCGGCGTCAACCGTTTCGCGGGGACGGAGTCTCAGCCGATCGAGCTCCTGGTGGTGGACGAGCGCGTCGGCCAGGAGCAGTGCCGCCGCGTTGCGGAACTGCGGGCGGCCCGCGACGGCCTGCGGGTGCGGCAGGCTTTGGGCCGGCTCGGCGCCGCGGCCGGAGGAGGCGAAAATCTAATGCCCACGATCGTTGAAGCCGTCGACGCCCTGGCCACGGTAGGAGAGATATCGGATTGCCTCCGGAGCGTGTTCGGAGTGTACCGGGAAGCTCCAATCCTGTGATCCCTGCGCGGTGTAAATGGTGAGCCGGCCGCCTGATCTGTTGATCTGATCCGATGTCCGCTCAGTCACTCCCGCGACCGGGGATGGGCCGGCAAGGCGGGCCGCATCCAGTTCCGCACAACACTATTTTGTACTTGCGCCCGCTGCCGCGCGGGCAAGGATCGTTGCCGTGTGTCCGTCTGCAGCTTTGCCTCTCTCAGGGCAGTGCCGGTCGAATCAGGCAAACGAGCAAGTGAGAGCCGGGGAAAAATCAGAAGGTCGGCACCTTTCCCCACTTTTGAATTCGTTCATCGGCGGTCATGAGTGGAAGTCCGTGAATACGGTCCGTAGCCTGGTCTTTGACGGTGGATTCCACCAGCGATCGAAATGAAAGATCCTATTTTTGCATCTCGGCGAATGCGTTGGAATAGGCTCCGGATGACCCTGTTCCCAGGTCCTGCATGGTACTGGGGGTAGTCTCGAACGGCCGATTGGAACCATTTCCCGTTCTGCACAAGCGGTTCATCCATCTGCAGCCGAGGTTCCTGCCTCATGCCGGTTCATCCCGACGAGGGAAAGCCACCGATTTTCCTAAACGACGAAGACGAAGTGCGCAGTTTTCTCGCAGAAGGCAATGGATTCGCATTATAATATTTACGCGAGCCAAGGAGGAACTTTGCCCGATCCCAGCTTGTATCCAAACGCCCCATTGTTGGAGGCAGTTTTTGAAATCCGCTTCCCGGGAGAGCCGGCGGTCGAATGCCATCGTGATGAATTTTTTGCTCTGGTCCGTGGAGAATTTCCGATGGTGTGGGTGCCGCACCTGGAGGCTGGGCAGTCCCCAGCATTGTCACCCTACCATTTTCGAAGCGCTGATGAAAAATCCAGCCTGATGATCGCAATTAACAGATTCGCCTACTCCACACGAACCTATACCGGGTTTGCTTCATTCAAGCGTGAAGCGATGAAACATACGGCCGCGTTCGTTCAGAAATTCGGCCTCCAGAAGCTAAATCGAACGGGTTTAAGGTATGTTAACATAATTCCCTTCAACAGAGAGCAAGGTTTGCTTCCAATCGAACGCTACTTTCAATTCCGAGTGGAGGTGCCGCCCGCCAAGTCATCACAGGTATCAAATCTCAGTTTGGGGTATTCCGTACCCAGAGAAGATGGCAGCCTCACCATTCGGATCGAGTGTGTGGCTTCCCCGGATCAGAGGCCGGCGTTCTTATTGGATTTCGATTACGCAAAAGAAAAGGAACTCACGGTTGATCATTTGGAGAAGTACATCGACGAGAGCCATCAGGAAACAAAGCTCTTCTTCGAAACCATTGTCACCGATGAGTATCGGAATTTCATGAGAGGGGAAGTTGTCGAATGAGTTCTCTGGCGTTGCAACTCCGTGAGAATCTGGAATCTTTACTTCCTCCCAAATATACGGCCACCAAGCCGCATATTGAGACCGCGTCCGTCTCCGATGTGGAAACCCGAATCGGGATTAAGGCGCAAGAGTTCCCATCGAATATCATTCCCCTTTGGTTTTTCAGGGCGGACGACAGTGCTTTGCGTGCCCGGAAGGCGATAGCTGTCAGGATCCGTAATGAAGGGATCTATTTTTTTGCCGGCAATGAAACTCTTGCCATAGAGGGAACCGGCCTCTCCGCCTCGGAGGCGATCGATGATTTTAGTTTCCACGTGACTCACTTCTACCACTACTATCAGACCCTTACTGTTGAGCAAGTCTCGGGGGATGCTGCTCGCCTGAAGAAACTGTTTTCAGATCTTTTCGATGAAGCCTGATCTATGCAGCTGTCGCGAGATGAGATTGAACGAAATCTGCCTCGGAAAGGGTTTGTGAAGGTGGAAGCCCATCACCGGTATTACTATCACGAATACGATGGCAAGCGTACGGGGGCCTACACATACACCTCAACAGGTAGCACGTACAAGACTTATGGTCCTCCTTTGATCGGCCGGATGAAAAGAGAATTGAAACTCAATTCAAACCAAGAGGTTGTTGACCTCTGCCGCTGCCCCATGAGCGAAACGCAGTTCAACGAAATCCTGAAGCGGAAGGGCGCCTGCTGATCACCCAAGGCTATGAAGGCCCTTCAGCCCGTTCCAGCATTTCAAGTGCCAGATTCATATTTCAGTCCTGCATCTGCATGCTGATTCATCCCTTCAGATTCGAGAACAAATCAACCTTCATTCCAGCGCTTTTACTGGCGTCCCGATTATCGGGATTCACGGTCCGAGCGGCTTGATTCTGACATCGTCTTTAGATTCAAAGATTTTTGTTGATTTCATGCTCTTCCACACCGATCATGGAACGTCTTTGCTTTGCCGAAAACTCCCCCAAAAGAATATCTCCGCGGGCGGCTCCTCTCTCCGCGCGTGAAGCCGTAGGTGTTTATTCAGTAATGAGGCTTCCAGCAATGGAAGCGCTCCAGGGATGCTCGCAATGCGTCTCGACCAGCTTGGCCCCAACGCGATAATCAAAGGCCCGATCTTCCCGGAGCCGGTCCAGGTAATCATCGTCACCCCGGTCGGCGCCGCCTTCAAGGTCGTTGCCAGGGGTCTCCAATCAGGACGGGTTCACGAGCCCATTCTCAGTCCCGCTCAGTTTGACTCTCTTGAAGCCGTCATCACCCAGACCTTTGACGGGGACGCCGTTCGATTTCGGCTTGCCATCGAGGCCCTCCGCCTCGGCCTGACCTATGAATACGATCCCTACTTCGCTCTCTCGATTGCCCGAGTCGATCCTCTCCCGCATCAGCTCGAGGCCGTCTATGACTGTTTCCTCGAGTTGCCCCGCATCCGATTCCTGCTGGCGGACGATCCCGGCGCCGGCAAGACCATCATGGCGGGCCTGCTTCTGAAGGAACTGAAGATCCGCGGCCTGGTTCAGCGCACGCTCATCGTCACGCCGGCCAACCTGACCTTCCAATGGCAGCGTGAGCTGCGGGACAAATTCCACGAACAATTTGAGGTAATCCGCGGAAGCGTGCTCCGAGCGAACTACGGGCAAAACCCGTGGCAGGACAGAAACCAGGTGATCACCTCGATCTCCTGGGTTTCCCGGATCGAGGAAGCCAAAGACAGCCTGCTCCGGAGCCACTGGGATCTGATCATCGTCGACGAGGCGCACAAGATGAGCGCTTACAATGTCGAAAAGAAGACGCTCGCCTACCAGCTTGGCGAACTGCTCTCGGAAAAGACCGACCATTACCTCCTGATGACGGCCACACCCCACAAGGGCGACCCCGAGAACTTCTGTCTTTTCCTCGCGCTCCTCGACCGCGACGTCTACGGCGACGTGAGCAGTCTCGAAGAGGCGTTGAAGCGCAGCCACGCCCCGTTCTACCTGCGCAGGACCAAGGAGGCGCTGGTCTCATTTCCCGATCCTGAAACCGGCGAAGTCAAAAAGCTCTTCACGCGCCGCCATGTCCGCACTGTTCCATTCGAGATCGATGCCGACGAATGGGACTTTTACGACCAGCTGACCCGCTACGTCGAAGACCAGTCGATCAAAGCCCAGGCGGATGACACCGCGCGCGGGCGCGCGCTTTCCTTCACCATGGCGATGCTCCAGCGGCGTTTCGCGTCCAGTGTGTATGCCGTCCGGCGCAGCCTCGAGCGGATGCAGGAGAAGCGCCAGAAGATCCTCGAAGATCCGGAAGCGTGGCGTCGCGCGCTGATCGAAAAGAAACTGCCCGATGATTTCGACGAACTCCCCGAAGACGAGCAGGAGCAGATTACCGAGGAACTGGAGGCGGTAGTCGCTTCTTATGACCGTGCATCACTCTCCGAGGAAATCCTGCAGCTCGATCTGCTGATCCGCCGGGCATTGGATCTGGAGAAGCGGGAAATCGAATCGAAACTCGTCAAACTCAAGGAAGTCCTGACGATAAACGGGATCTTCTGCGATCCCAGGATGAAGCTGCTGATCTTCACGGAGCACAAAGACACCCTCGATTACCTGGTCCGAAGCTCACCGAGTGGGGGCTCAGCCTGACGCAGATCCACGGCGCCATGAAGATCGGCGACCGCGACATGCCCGGGACGCGCATCAGCGCCGAACGGGAATTCCGCGAGCAGGCCCAGGTCCTGGTTGCCACGGAAGCCGCCGGCGAAGGCATCAACCTCCAGTTCTGCTGGTTCATGATCAATTACGACATTCCCTGGAATCCCGTGCGCCTGGAGCAGCGCATGGGCCGCATCCACCGCTACGGCCAGGAGCGGGACTGCCTGGTCCTGAATTTTGTGTCCACCAACACCCGGGAAGGCCGCGTGCTGGAGAAGCTGTTTGACCGCATTAAGCAGATCGAAAAAGACCTCGACCCCGAGCAGACCGGGCAAGGTGTTCAACGTCCTGGGCGACGTGTTTCCCGCCAACCAGCTCGAACGCATGATCCGGGAGATGTACGCCAGGAGCCTGACGGAAGAGGCGATCAAAGAGCGCATCGTTCGAGGAGGTCGACCTGGACCGTATCCGCCAGATCACCGAATCGGCATTGGAAGGCCTCGCCAAAAAGGAACTGAATCTTTCAGCCCTGATCGGCAAGCACAGCGAGGCGAAAGAGCGCTGCCTGGTCCCCGAAGTCATCGAGGACTTCTTCGTTCAGGCCGCCCCGCTCGTGGGATTCAACGGCAGGGAGATTCGAGCCGGATCTCACGTCTACCGCCCCGGACGCGTGCCCCGGAACCTGTGGCCGCGCGGCGATCAGCTGGAACCGCGGTTCGGCAAGCTCGGGCGCGAATATACGCGCGTGACGTTCGACAAAGAACTGCTCAAACAGGATGCGACGCTGGAATGGGTGACTCCGGGTCATCCGCTGTTCGAAGTGGTGCGCGAGGAAACCTTCGATTTGTGCCGTGACGACTGTGTTCGCGGCGCTACCTTCTACGACCTGCACAGCCGGGAGCCTTACCTTCTGGACTTCTTCAGCGCATCCGTCCTAGACGGCCGCGGCAATGTCCTACATCGTCGCCTG
The DNA here is from genome assembly GCA_963824985.1 of Terriglobia bacterium. Lineage (GTDB taxonomy): Bacteria > Acidobacteriota > UBA6911 > UBA6911 > UBA6911 > JAFNAG01. The sequence goes on along the minus strand of CAWGRQ010000019.1, from coordinate 13,016 downwards.
TTTGCTGTCCAAATCGATCGCGTGGGCATGATGACGGTGCGCCAGCCGACGATTCTGCTCGATCTTTCGTCCGCACCCGCGGGAACCGAGGTCCCTCCTTCCGAAGGGTTGCCGGGCGTGGCGGCGGCCGAGCGGACACTCATTGAACGAACGCTGCAGACGTTTCTCGATGAAGTAGCCGCCCAGCGGAGGAAGGAAATCCTGACGATTACCCGCCACCTCGAATTGAGCCTGAACACGCTGATCGATCGGCAGAACCGGAAGATTGCCGAACTCTGCGAAATCCAGGAGCGCGAGGGCTTGCCCCTGTCCGCAGCCAACCTCAAGCTTGCCACCGACCGGCTCGATGAATTGAACGGCCGGCTGGAGAAGCGGCAGCGCGAGCTTCAGATGGAAGCGCAATTATCATTGGGTGACATTCGACACCTGGGCAGGGCCTGGGTGCTGCCGCACCCGGAACGGAATCAACCGGAATTTTCGTCGATGGTCCGGAGCGACGAAGTCGAAAAACAAGCCGTCGATGCCGTAATTGCCTTCGAAGAAGCGCGCGGCTGGAAGGTCGAGAGCGTCGAGGCCCAGAACCGCGGCTTCGACCTGATCTCGCGGCGGCCGCATCCGGAGGATCCCAAGACCGCAGTCGAAGTCCGATTCATCGAGGTCAAGGGAAGGGCGCGCGTGGGCGAAGTGGCGCTGACCTCCAACGAATACAAGACCGCCCAGCGCCTGAAGAACGATTTTTGGCTGTACGTGGTCTACAACTGCGAAGCCGAGGCAGAGATTCATGCCGTGCGCGATCCCGCCCGGCTCGGATGGCAGCCCATTATCAAAGTTGAGCATTACAGCGTACCGGCAAAGGAGATTCTAGAAGCTGCGCGGTAAGATCTGAAAGCGCCGAAGGCGCGACCTCATATCAGCCTGGGGCAACGCCCCAGGACCGAAGGCGCGATTGATACCAGCCTGGGGCAACGCCCCAGGAAATGAGACGAGAGAAAAGAGGAACCTAAATAATGCGGAGAGCGCCGAAGGCGCGATCCATATCAGCTTGGGGCAACGCCCCAGGAACGAGAACCATCCTAAAAATGGAGGGCTGAAAGCCCGTTCCATGGAGACCGCGGTGCCGCAATCGCTAAGTCTTGTAATAGTTCATATCATATTTAGTACGAAGGATCGTTTCCCTTGCCTGGATCCTGCCACGCGCGGCCACCTGCAAGCTTATCTTGCCACCGTGGCGCGCAATGCGAAATGCGCAGGATACCGGGTCGGTGGCACCGGGGATCACGTGCATCTCGCTGTCCGCCTCTCCCGAACGATCGCCATCGCGGAATTGGTGGAGGAATTAAAAACTTCATCCTCGAAATGGCTGAAACTGCAGCGGCCTGAATTGGGCCGATTTTCCTGGCAGCGTGGATACGGTGCGTTTTCCGTGAGCCCGGATGAACTTGAGGCGTTGTTGACCTATGTCGATAATCAGGAGGAGCATCATAGGGTCAGGACATTTCAAGAGGAGTACCTGGATTTTTTGAAGAAATATGGGGTGGAATACGACGAACGGTATGTATGGGATTGATCTATGGGGCGGGCTTTCAGCCCTTATGACCGATGGGGAAGATAGCGGGAATTGGCCTTCCCTGGGGCGTTGCCCCAGGCTGGTATCGATCGGGCCTTCGGCCCTTCGCCACGAGGCTTCGTCAGAAGGATGGGAAAATTCCCGGGTGACCTTGCGCTTTCGAAAGATGATTTGTTTCGTTATTTGTGAGCCGACAAGCGCCGAAGGCGCGCTTCATACCAGCCTGGGGCAACGCCCCAGGAAGAGGAACCGCGGATAAACAAGGGCTGAAAGCCCATCCTATCATCGTTTCGGTGTAACATCGATTTTTGTGTTTTTGTAATTTTCGGAGTGAAATGGCGAGCATGAACCATCGCCCGAAGTACCCCAAACGCCTCATCGAAGTTGACCTGCCGATCAAGCGCATCTCCGCGCACGCGCGGCGCGAGAAGTCCATCCGGCACGGGCACATCTCGACGCTGCACATCTGGTGGGCGCGGCGGCCGCTGGCGGCGTGCCGGGCGGTGATCTGCGCCGCGCTCTGGCCGGACCCAGCGGATCAGGACTTGCCCGGAGGCGTTTCGACGCGATGCCCGCAGGCAAATGGATGGCATGGGCGCGCATGAGCGCCAGTGGCCTGCTGAGCGCAGGAGAGCCGCCCGCACTTCGCAGGTCCAGCAGCGCCGCAAGCGCTGCCAGACTGTCGCTCCTGAGGCAACTCCGTGGCTGCCCCTCGACTTCATCGCCGACTTCGCCAACTGGGACAACTCCACGGTCCAGGAGTACCTGGAAACCAGCCGCGCGCTCACCCAGGCCGCGCACGAGGCGCTGGGCGGCGCGCCCGGCACCCGGCCGCTGGTCGTGGACCCGTTTGCCGGCGGCGGCTCCATTCCGCTCGAAGCCCTGCGCGTGGGCGCGGACGCCTTTGCCAGCGACCTCAACCCCGTGGCCGTCCTGCTCAACAAGGTCGTCCTCGAATACATCCCCAAGTACGGCCAGCGCCTCGCCGATGAAGTCCGCAAATGGGGCGAGTGGATCAAGCAGGAGGCCGAGAAGGAACTGGCCGAGTTCTACCCCAAAGACCCCGACGGCGCGACGCCCATCGCCTACCTCTGGGCGCGCACCATCCAATGCGAAGGCCCCGGCTGCGGCGCGGAAGTCCCGCTCATCCGCTCCCTCTGGCTGGCCAAGAAAGCCAACCGCTCCGTGGCCCTGCAACTCGTGCCCCGGCCCAGGGCCAAGCGCGTGGACTTCCAAATCATCGTCAAGCAACGCGGCGGCTGGGTGGACCAGGACGATCCGAAAACCAAAATCGAAGACCCGAAGTTCGACGGCACGGTCAAACGCGGCTCCGCCACCTGCCCGTGCTGCGGCTACACGACGCCGGTGGCGCGCGTGCGTGAACAACTCAAAGCACGGCGCGGCGGCGCCAATGATGCCCGGCTTGCTGTGCGTCGTCACACAACACGAAAGGAGCAGGGCGGCGTCTACCGGCTGCCGACGACGCGAGACGCAAGAGCCGTATCGGACTGCGCAAGTCGAATTGGCATGCGCAGAATCCAGATCGACAATGGGAGCTGAGCCTTGGTTCCAGACGAGAACCCGACTGCGATCGAACGAGATCACGGTCGAGTCTGCGTCGTCACTCTACGGGATGAACACGTGTGGGGCGACCTGTTCATCCGGCCAGCACCTCGCGTTCGCACGTCGCTAGCGACTTGTCCGCGATCGCTGAGTCATCGGAGAAGTCGAAACACGGTCGCGACAATGCGCGAGCGTGCCTTGCAATTGCTCTGCGCTTGTGGCTGAATTCGGACTTTCAGTCGCCTTCTGCGTACCTGGCACTCGCACGCTGAGATGCCTCGGCTCACAACTGTTCGCTCGCCAGGCCATTCCGATTGTTTGGGATTTTGCTGAGGCGAATCCGTTGCGATCCTGGCACTGGAACATTGGTGACGAGGCAGTGGATTGCGATAGCCGAGCGTCTATCATCGATTGCAGATCGCATACGGTTGGAGCGTGGCATTCATCGCAAGCACAGCGAACGATCCCTTGCCGCAGACGATTCGCGCGATGCTTCTGATCACCGACCCACCATACTACGACGCCGTTCCCTATGCCGACCTCTCGGATTTCTTCTACGTCTGGCTTCAGGCGTAGCATCTGTCCGAGCATTCCACGACCGCTTTGTCGCAAACGAATCAGAGCCGAAAGACGACGAAATCGTCGTTGATCGACAGCTGAGCAAGTCGAAGCACGATAGCGCTTTCTACGAACGCGAATTGACCAGAGCTTTTGCCGAAGGCCGGCGAGTTCTCACGCCCGGAGGCGTTGGCATTGTCGTCTTCGCGCAGCAAGACCACAGCGAGTTGGGAAGCAATTCTGCAGGCCGTCATTGATGCCGGTTGGATTATCACCGGCTCATGGCCGATTGACACGGAAATGGAAACGCGGCGTCGTGCGCAAGGCAATCGCGCGCGCTCGCCTCCTCCGTCCATCTCGTCTGCCGCCCGCGCGAGAACCCGGACGGCTCCGTCCGCACCGATGAAGTCGGCGACTGGCGCGACGTGCTGGCCGAGTTGCCCCGCCGCATCCACGACTGGATGCCGCGCCTGGCCGAGGAAGGCGTCGTGGGTGCGGACGCCATCTTCGCCTGTCTCGGCCCGGCCCTGGAAATCTTCTCCCGCTATTCGCGCGTGGAGAAGGCCAGCGGCGAGGTCGTCACGCTCAAGGAATACCTGGAGCAGGTCTGGGCCGCCGTCGCCAAAGAAGCCCTCACCATGATCTTCACCGGCGCAGACGCCACCGGCTTCGAGGAAGACGCCCGCCTCACCGCCATGTGGCTCTGGACGCTCAAGACGGGTGATACAAACGGTACTGAGACCGAGGCCAGCCGAGGAGGAATCAGGCGATGAGGAAGAAGGCGGCGGCAAAAAGGCCGGCGGCGGCTTCGTTCTGGAATTCGACGCCGCCCGCAAGATCGCCCAGGGCCTCGGCGCGCATCTGGAGGACCTGCAGAGCCTGGTGGAAGTGGCCGGCGAGACGGCGCGCCTGCTGCCCGTGGCCGAGCGCGCACGCCACTTGTTCGGCGAGGACGAGGGCAAGGCGGCGACCGTCCGCAAGAAGCGCGGCCCTCAAATGGATCTGTTCGATGCCGGCCAGCAGGTGGCCGAAGCGGAAGCGAGTTTCGGCGAAACCAAGATCGAGCATGTCGGCGCAACCGTCCTCGACCGCATCCACCAGAGCATGATTCTCTTCGCCGCCGGCCGCGGCGAAGCGCTGAAGCGTTTCCTCGTCGAAGACGGCGCCGGCCAGGACCAGCGCTTCTGGCGCCTTGCCCAGGCGCTCTCCGCCCTCTACCCGGCCACACCGACGAAAAACGCTGGGTCGATGGCGTGCTGGCCCGCAAGAAAGGACTGGGATTCTAGCCTATGCCTCTGAAACCCTGGTACAAAGTCGTTACGCCGCGCGCAGACCTCCGGGAAGGCAAGCCTCTCGACGCGGCCGAGTTCGCGGTTCACCTCGACCAGGTGCGCGACCGGCGCGCGCCGGCCGTTTACCAGGATCCGGAGCAGTTCTTCGACCGGACCTATCTGACAAAAAACCTCCTCGATCTGGCATCCCAGGCGGTTCGCCGTCTGTCCGGCGAAAAGACCGGGACATCCGCGGTGTTCAACCTCTCCACCCAGTTCGGCGGCGGCAAGACGCACGCCCTGACGCTCCTGTACCACCTCGCCAAGCATGGCCCGCATGCCGCCGGCTGGACCGGCGTGAGCAAGATCCTCGAGGCGGCGGAGCAGAAGACGATCCCGGAGGCAGCCGTGGCGGTTTTCGTGGGAACCGAGTTTGATCCGGTAACCGGCCGCGGCGGCGCGGACGGCACGCCCTTGCGCATGACTCCCTGGGGAGAGATCGCGTTCCAATTGGGCGGCGCCGAGGCCCTGAAGGTGCTGGAAAAACACGAGCAGCAGCTCACGGCGCCGGCCGGAGATGTCATCCGCGGTTTCCTGCCGAAAGACAAGCCCGTCGTGATCCTCATGGACGAGCTGATGAATTTCATCAGCCGGTCGCGCCGCAGCGGCATGGCGGCCCAGCTCTATACGCTTCCTGCAGAATCTTTCTGAAGAAGCGCGCGGCCGCGACAAAATGGTTCTGGCGGTGTCGATCCCGGCATCCGAGCTGGAAATGAACGCCGAAGACCAGGCGGATTACGAACGCATCAAAAAGCTCCTGGATCGCCTCGGAAAGGCGGTCATGATGGCCGCGGAATCCGAAACGGCCGAAATCATCCGCCGGCGCCTTTTCGAATGGGACCAGAAGGCGACATCGGCCGATGGCAAGATCCTGCTGAGCCGCGAAGCTCACGAGACGTGCCAGGAATTCGCCGATTGGGTGCGTGAACATCGGCAGCAGTTGCCCGGCTGGTTCTCCTCCGACAACGCCCGGGAAGCGTTTCTGGCAACCTACCCGTTCCATCCCGTGGTTCTTTCGGTCTTCGAACGGAAGTGGCAATCCCTGCCGCGCTTTCAACAAACCCGCGGAGTTCTGCGACTCCTCGCGTTATGGGTCGCCCGAGCCTACCAGGACGGATTCAAGGGAGGACATCGCGATCCTCTGATCGGACTCGGCACGGCGCCCGCTCGAAGATCCGCTGTTCCGAGCCGCGACCTTCGAACAGCTGGGTGAGAGCCGGCTGGAGGCGGCCGTCACCACGGACATAGTTGGCCGGCCGGAATCCCATGCCGTACGGCTCGATGCCGAAGCCGTCGAGGCCATTCGCACGGGACGGCTGCACCGCAAGTCGGCGTTGAGCATCTTCTTCGAATCCAACGGCGGCATGGCGAAGGCCGAGGCGACCATCCCGGAAATCCGCCTTGCGGTCGGCGAACCCAATCTCGATATCGGCCATGTGGAGACCGTCAGCGAAGCCCTGGCAGAGGCGTGCTACTACCTCACGAGCGAACGGAACAAATATCGGTTCGGCATCGCCCCCAATCTCAACAAGCTGCTGTCGGATCGAAAGGCCAGCATTCCACCAAGGAAAGTCGAAGAAAGAGTTCACGAAGAGATCCGCAAGTCCCTTGTCTGACCAGTCCTTCCTTTGAACGAAAGATGCTGAACCTTCTGCTCATCTTTTCCTGAAAGAGGTCCAGGTAAATGTAGATGACGGGTGTAATGTAGAGAGTGATTAATTGCGAAAAGAGGAGACCTCCGACCACGCAAAGGCCCAGAGGACGGCGCGACTCAGCTCCGGCACCGAAACCCAGTGCGATGGGCAATGTTCCCATAAGAGCGGCCATGGTCGTCATCATGATGGGTCTGAATCGGATCAGACACCCCTGGTAGATCGCTTCTGCAGGTTTCCTCCCTTTTTTTCTCTCCGCCTCCAATGCAAAATCGATCATCATGATGGCATTTTTCTTCACGATGCCAATCAGCATGATCACCCCCACAAAAGCATAGAGGTTCAGATCCATACCGAACAATTTCAGCGTAAAGAGAGCCCCGAAGGCTGCTGACGGAAGCCCCGAAAGGATGGTCAGGGGATGGATGAAGCTCTCATAGAGGATCCCCAGAACAATATAGATGATCAGGACGGTCATGGCCAGGAGAAGCCAGAGCCCTTGTTCCGAGGCCTGAAAGGCCTGTGCCGTTCCCTGAAAGCTCGTGGTGATCGTGGCCGGCAGCGTGGTCCGTGAAAGCCTGTCTACCGACGGCGATTGCGTCACCCAGCGAGACCCCCGGTCTCAGGTTGAAGGAGAGGGTGACGGAAGGGATCTGGCCAAGGTGGTTCACCGTCAGGGGACCCAGACTCGGTGTCAGGCTCCCTACCGCATCCAAAGGTACCAGCTGGCCGCTGGAGGAGCGTATGTATAGCAACGGGAGAACTGAAGGGTCCTTCTGATATTGAGGCTCGAGCTCCACAATCACCTGATATTCGTTATTGGGAGTCAAGATGGTGGATATCTGCCTGGACGCATAAGCCGTGAAAAGGGCATCTTCTACCTGCTGGGCCGAGACCCCTAACGCTGAGGCTTTGTCTCTATCGATACCGATATTGACATGGGGGTTCTTGATCTGGAGGTCACTCGTCACATCCTGTAAATCCCTGACCTCGCGCATCTTGCCTTCGAGGAGGGTGGCATACCGGTAAAGTTCATCCGTATCCGGGCTCTGCAATGAAAACTGATAGAGGCTCTTCGTCAGCTGGCCCCCGATACGAATCGGAGGAAGGTTTTGCATGAATACTCGAATCCCCGGGAAGGGTGGCCAGTTTCGGTCTTAACTCTTGAATGATCTCGTCCACGCTCAGCTGGCGTTGGGACCGGGGTTTGAGACGAATAAAGATTCGACCGGTATTACTGGCTCCGCCGCTGAAGGATCCAACGCTCGACATGAACGAATCCACATTGGGTTCCTGTTGAACGAGCGCTGCCAGCGCCCTCTGGTGGCGAACCATGGCTTCGAAGGAAATCCCCTGGGCGGCCTCCGTAAAACCAAAGATCTGATCAGTATCCTCACTCGGGAGAAATCCCTTTGGCATGATCATGAACAGGTATCCCGTCGCCAGCAGGAGAAGGCCTGCAATCACCAGGGTGGTCAGACGATGATTTAAGACTCGCTGGAGGCTCCATTCGTAGACATGAAGCATCCCCTTGAAGAAGCGCTCTGAGACCGCGTACAAACGGCCGTGTTTGATCGCACTGGGGGGGCGCAAAAAGCGGCTGCTGAGCATGGGGGTGAGTGTCAATGAAACAAAACCGGAGACCAGAACAGCCATCCCGATCGTCACGGCGAATTCATGGAGCAGGCGTCCGAGAATCCCTCCCATGAACAACACCGGGATGAAGACAGCGGCAAGCGAGACCGTCATGGATACAATGGTAAAACCGATTTCCCTGGAGCCGTTGAGGGCCGCTTCGAGCACGCCCTCCCCCATCTCCATATGCCGGACGATGTTCTCCAGCACGACAATGGCATCATCGACCACAAACCCCACCGAGAGCGTCAGCGCCATCAGAGAAAGGTTGTCCACCGTGAAGCCAAGGAGATACATGACCGTGAAAGTCCCAATGATCGACATGGGAAGGGCCAGGCTGGGGATCAAGGTGGCTGAGACGTTGCGCAGGAAGAGAAAGATGACGAGGACAACCAGGCACAGAGCAATCAATAGCGTGATTTTGACATCATTGACAGAGCCACGGATCGAGACGGATCGGTCATAAAGAATATCAAGGTTCACCGAAGCCGGGATGAGTGTCCGAAAATGAGGAATCAGCTCCTTGATCGAGTCCACCACCTCTACCGTGTTCGTCCCTGGCTGCCGTTGGATGGCCAGGACAATGGCACGAGTATTGTTGTACCAGCTCGCGATCTTGTCGTTTTCGACGCTGTCGATCACTCTCCCGAGGTCCTGAAGCCGCACCGGAGATCCATTGCGATAAGCCACAATGAGAGGGCGGTAAGCCGCTGCATCCATGAGCTGACCGCTGGCCTCGAGTGTAAGGGCTTGATGGGTCCCATCCAGAATCCCGGTAGGCAGGTTCACATTCCCCTGCCGGATTGCGTTTGCCACCTCGTCGATTCCGATGGACCGTGCAGCGAGGGCGTTGGGATTGAGCTCAGCCCGAACGGCGTATTTCTGGGAACCAAAGACCTGCACCTGGGCCACGCCGTTGATCATGGAAATGCGCTGAGAGATGAAGGTTTCTGCGTATTCGTCCACGGTTGAGAGAGGAAGGGTGGGTGAGCTCAGGGAAAGATAAAGGATGGGCTGATCAGCAGGGTTGACCTTCTGATAAGAGGGAGGAGTGGGCAGGTCCGGCGGAAGCTGACCTAACGCCTTGGAGATGGCCGCTTGAACGTCCTGGGCCGCTGCATCAATGTTCCGGCTCAGGTTAAACTGGAGGGTGATCTGGGTGTTTCCCAGCGAACTCGTGGAATTCATCGAATCGATGCCAGCGATCGTGGAAAACTGTCGTTCCAAGTGGGGTGGCCACGGCCGAGGCCATGGTTTCAGGGCTGGCTCCCGGGAAACTGGCAGTCACCAGAATGGTCGGGAAATCGACGTTCGGCAGGTCGCTTACCGGAAGCAGCCGATAGCTGATGATGCCGAAGAGGAGAATCCCCAGCATGACCAGCGTTGTCATGACCGGTCGCCGAATAAAAAGCTCCGGAATATTCATTGCGATTTTTCCTGAGAGTTCGCTGCCGAAGAGACGATTCTTCATTTCTACCCTCGAACCCGGAACCAGCTGAAGCTGGCCGTCCGTAACAACCGTCTCACCCGGCTTGAGGCCCTGCTCGACGACCGATTCTCACCATTGAGCGTCCGTTGGACAACAACGGGTCGCAATTCCACAGTGAGATCGGATTTGACAACAAAGACGTACTGGCCCTGCTGTCCGGTCTGAATCGCCTGAGAAGGGACGACAATCGCGTTGGGCTCCGTGGTCAGTGTGAGAACAGCATTGACAAATTGCCCCGGCCAAAGCCGTCTGTCAACATTTGCAAAGGTCCCCTTGAGCTGGATCGTTCCAGTGGCTGCGTTTACCGTATTGTCCACAAAGCTGAGCACCCCCTGCTCTGGAGGATTCTTATCGTTAGGGATGATGGCCTCGAGGGTGAGTTTGCCAACAGCCATGTATTTTTTGATCGCAGGCAGGTTCTGTTCAGGAACAGAAAATGCGACAAAGATGGGATTGATCTGGTTGATGACGACCAGATAGGGCGTATCATTGGCTTTGACGATGTTCCCCTGTTGAAGGAGGAGGTTGCCGGTTCGACCATCGATCGGTGAATAGATGGAGCAGTACCCAAGCTTGATTTTTGCACTTTCGAGGGCAGCTCTCTCTGCAAGGACCGCTGCCCGGGCGTTTTCCACAGCTTCTTTCGAGGCCTGGACTGATGCGTTGGCACTGTCAATGGCGGCTCTGTCCGCCCGGACGGTCGCATCCAGGGCTTCCGCGTTGGCCCGGAATTGGTCATACTGCTGTTCTGCAACGACCTTTCTCTCAAAAAGAGACTTATAACGTTGGGCGTCCAAATCCGTATTCTTGGCCTGAGCTACATCCTTTTCCAGGTTGGCCTCGGCCTGTTTTAACAGGGCAAGGTCTCTTGCGAGGTTGGCTTCCGCCTGCTTCACCTGGGCCAGATCTCTTTCTAGATTCGCCTCTGCCTGTTTGACCGCCGCTTCAGACGGCCTCGGCGTCGATGGAGAAAAGGAGATCTCCCTTTCTCACATCCTGCCCCTCCTTGAAGTGAATACGAATGATCTCACCCTCGACCAGAGATTTGACCGAAACCGTTGAATAAGCCTGCACATTTCCGATGGCGCGCAGCTGAACCGGAACGTTCTCTTTGGGTTACCTCACCCACGATGACCGGAACGGGTCTAGGGGCGGGTGCCTCTTTCTTGCCAGAGGAGCATGCGGGAACAACAACGAGAGTCGCTACAAGAGGTATCCAAAAGACAGGGACAAACCCGTCCGTATGAACAACAGGATGCACTCATCCTTCCACCTTCAATACCTATAGTCGGCAAGACTCTGGCCGAATAAGGAGCACAGGGATATGGGATCGATTGAGAACACCGAATGCCACGCTGCCCAACATCAGCTTTTTCAGTCCGGTATAACCGTGGGTGCCGATGATGATCATATCCATACCTTTTTCCTGAGCGTACTCAGTGATTGTATCGGCAGGCCGGTTACCCTCCAGTGACTCCGTTTTTACCTTAATCCCATCGGAAACGAGCCGGGATTCTATATCTGCAAGATACTTCCTTGATGCAATAAAGAGCGGTTTCCTGATCGCTTGGAGATCAATGCCTCTGGTGGGAATATCATCGGACCCCATTGTGGCCCATGATATATCAACCTTGACTACATTTAGAAGGGTCACTTCTCCCACGGAACCATCTTTAAAAAGGTTTTTGACATGAGACAACGTACACTCTGCTAACGGTGAACCATCAAGTGGAACTAAGACTTTTTTATACATATTTTTACCTCCTTTTTAAAATTTTCACTTGTTTAACCTCTGTACTAAAAGGGATGTAACAATCACTGAATATGATGTTGCAAATTTACCCTCGGCCATCTGGATGCCCGCTTTATTCTTTAGAGATGTGCATTCAGCATACCAAAAGTGGATAACCAATTAAACAAGGAAATTTTCCCTTATTTATTTCAGTAACTTACCCTTAACAAGCAAGGATATGAAGAATATAAAAAGGAATAAAATGTCCTGCCATAATGGAAATATTCCTACGAGACAGGAATTTGTCCTTCTTGACAGGAAAAAACACTATTTTCGTATGGAGAAAGCTAATATGGAGAGTTGGGATTTAACGATTTTGGATTGGAAACCTTGTATTTTGAAGGAGGCTTAAAAAATCGATAGTTCAAGAAGGAAGCGTTGAGAAAGGAGGGTGCGAATAACACTTACAATTATGCACTAAGTCGAGGTTAAACAAATTGGTGGTTACGCTTAGAAAGTGAGTCCAAAATGTTCAGAATAGGTGGCCGCCTGCAATAAGCCAATACCGACCGGGCCGGAGGTATCCACCTCCGGCCCGCGTCGTCAGTTCATTCCTTCACCTGCCTACGGTTGTGAAGTAGTGGGAGTGTCGCCCATCTCATTTCCAACGGCTATCCCGATCAACGACCTAGGGCGCTTCGATCTTAAAGTCATAATCGCTAATATCACTCCCCACACTCGTCCCGTCGGAGGCTCTTAAGACTACCATCACTCTGCATTTGCTTTTGTTCGATTTCACACTCGGCACTCTCCAGGATGCAGACCCTGGATTACCTTCCAAAGGAGGATCGAGATCGATCAGTTTCCATGTTTTGCCACCATTTAGCGTATAGGACAGTTCCACACTTGTGACGTCTTTCAAGGTGTTGTTTGTTGACCAGACAATCTTATGCGGGCTGCCTGAATCCCACGTCTCTAATCCATTGGGAACTTTCAGTTTGACTACCTCGATCGTGAACGTCCTGTCCGACATATCTCTACCGACTCTCTTGTCGTACGCATCATAACCCGTCACTCTGATCCGACAATCCGTTAGGTTCTTCTTCTGGAGCGGAACCGTCCCACTCGAGATCATTACCTCCGTACTCTGTTTTCAACGGGCTCCAGGTCACTCCGTTATTGATTGAGAGATCGATGTCGAAGCTTACGGCTCGGGACGGTGATCCAACGAATATGGAAGATGCCACCCGTCGGTAACTCCCTCTCCCCCGTTCGGGGAAGTTACCGTCACGGGCAAGACCGTCTCGATTTCATTTTCAAAGAGGGCAATACCGTCAGAAGAAAGAGAGGGTGCGTCTGACGGAAAACCGTTAACGATGGTTTTCCCTTTGTTTCCGATGACAATTGCAGCGTCCCCGTCTGGAAAGGTCGCCGCGACGATGCCGCGTTCAGTCATTTCCATACCCCAGCCCGGGTTGGTCAAAGACAT
>CAWGRQ010000018.1:0-156629 GCA_963824985.1 Terriglobia bacterium | reverse complement strand
ACCCGAAGAGATTGGTCAGGGCGATGATTTATTATCCTCTTAATGTGGGGCGCAACTTCGACGAGATTCTGCGCGCCGTGGATGCGCTGCAAACGGTGGACCGGCATGGAGTCGCCTGCCCGGCCAATTGGCGTCCCGGCGATGCCGTTATCGTGCCGCCGCCCGCGACGGCGAAGGCTGCGGAAGAGCGCGTTAAATCGAAGGAATTCGAGGTCAAAGATTGGTACTTTTCGAAGAAAAAAATCTGAAACGCTCATTTCCGGCGCGAGCGGCGGGATTCGCTTTGGCCAGCGGAACCCGGAAGGCATCTCTCCGAATCCTTGGAACCAGGCGGATTGCCTCGTCTGTGTTGTTGACTCCCGGCACCCGGATTGCGTAATGTCATGCTCATGATCCCGAATTGGATTGCGGAGATACGTGGCCGGGTGCCGCGGGGCGCCTCACTGGTCCTGGGATTGCTGCCCATCGCGGTCTTGTTGCTGCTGTGGACGTTTGCCACCCGCGGGGCTCCGGAGGAGCGCATTCTGGGACCCACGATCCTGCCGAGCCCCGCAGAAGGTCGTCATCGAGCCTTAACGAGCTGGTGACCACCAGGGACAGCGAAAACCGAACGTTGTTCACCCACATCTGGATCAGCGTCCGCCGGGTCGGCCTGGGGTTCCTGCTCGCCCTGTCGATTGTGCTGCCCCTGGGGATATTGATGGGCGCTTTCGGCAGCGTGCGGGCCCTGTTCGATCCGGTGATGACGGCCAGCGGGTACATTCCCATCGCGACGCTCGTGCCCCTGACGATGTCCTGGTTCGGGCTCGATGAAGATCCAGAAGGTCGTTTTCCTGGCCATGGCGTTCGGCATTTTCCTCGCGCCGATGGTCATCAACGCCGATTGATTCCGTTCCCGACGTCTATCTGCGGACCGCGTACACGCTGGGCGCGTCGCGCTGGCAGGTGATCATGCGGGTGCTGATTCCCGTGGCGCTGCCGGACATCTGGCATGGGATGCGACTGGCCTTCGGCGTCGGATGGACCTATCTGGTGCTGGCGGAAGTCGTGGTTAAAACCGGAGGCCTGGGAGATCTGATCGACACGGCCCGACGGCGCGCTCTTCTCGGGCCGAGTCTATCTCGTCATCGTGATCATCACCCTGATTGCGTGGGTTGCCGACCTGGTCTGGAAGCATCTGGCGCGATGTTCTGTTCCCATATCGCCGGAGCCGCGCGTGACTACTCCCGAACCGTCCCAGGCCACGGCACCGCCCCCGATCGTGGAAGCCCGACAACGTCACGGTGCGTTTTGGCTCGTTCACGGCCCTCAACGACGTGTCGTTTGCCATTCCCGACGTGCCGGACCACGGCGAGTTCGTCGCCATCATCGGTCCCTCCGGGCTGCGGCAAGAGCACGCTGCTGAACCTGATCGCCGGATTCCTGCGCCACCGACCGGAGGCGAGGTGCTGGTTCAGGGGCGAGCCGGTCGCTCGGGCCGGGCCGGGATCGGGGGATGATCTTTCAGCAGTACAGTTCGTTTCCGCATCTGACGGTGCTGCAAAACGTGATGTTCGGGCTGGAAATCAACCGCGGAAACTGGGCCTCGACGCCGCCGGCCGCGGCGCAGCGCGCGAGGACCTGATCGACCAGGTGGGGCTGGCCGGCCACGAGGACAAGTACCCGCACCAGCTTTCCGGCGGCCAGCAGCAGCGCGTGGCCATCGCCCGCTCGCTGGCGATGGAGCCGCAGATCCTGCTGATGGACGAGCCGTTCTCGGCGCTGGACGAGCCGACGCGGCTGGAGATGCAGGAATTGCTGGTCAACCTCTGGTACCGCATCCATCCGACGATTTTCTGCGTCACGCACAGCGTCACCGAGGCCGTGTACCTGGGCGAGCGGGTGTGGATCTTCACGCAGGCGCCGGGGCAAATCGCCTATGACATCCGCGATGCATTCCGCCCACGGTGGGCGTTCCGCCGCTGGTGGCGCAGGAGCGGGCGGAATTCAAGGAGGCCGTGTATGTGGTGACGGAGGCCTTCCGTCGCGTCTCGGACGGCGATCTAAGGATTCGGACAGCGGACTGATCCGACCTCAACAACAGGCACGACCATGAAGCCTCGTTTCCGGGATTATGTGCGCGCAGCATTTAACGCCCGTCCGATCGGGATGTTCGTCCCGCCGAATTGGGTGGGATTGGCCGCTTTTGGAATACTGGGATTTCTGAATCCCGGTTTCTGGGTTCTGGGGCTCGGGATCGAACTTGCCTACCTGGGTGTGCTGGCAAACAATGAACGCTTCCAGCGGGTTGTATCCGCCAACCAGCAGTGGGCATCGAGACGCCTGTGGCAGAAACAGGTGGAGGATCTCGTACAGCAGCTCGGACCCGAGGCTCAGCGCCGCTATCGCGCACTCGAATCCCGCTGCGGTTCGATCCTGGAACAGCAACATCGTTCAGCCGTGGTCCCTTCAGGGTTGGAAGCCCAGGGAGAGGGACTGGGCCGTTTGTTGTGGCTATACCTCCGCTTGCTGCTCACGCGGCAGGCAATCGACAGGATTGTTCGCGAAGCAGCCGGCTCCGGTGAGGAAGGTGCGCAGCTGGAGGAGCGGATCCGCAATCTCGAGACGCAGCTCGCATCGGGATCCGTGAGTGAGGAACTCCGGCGCAGTCTGACCGGGCAGATTGATATTCTGAAGCAACGACTCCTGAAACGAAGCGAGGCGCGGGACAAGCTGGCTTTTCTCGATGCCGAGCTGACCCGGCTGCAGGAGCAGGTTGAGTTGATCCGTGAACAGGCGGTGCTCAGCACGGATCCGCAGCTGGTCTCTGAGCGCATCGACCAGATCACGGCATCGCTCGACGGCACCAATCAGTGGATCCGGGAGCAGCAGCAGATCTATGGCGCCACCGAGGATCTGCTCGCAGAGCCGCCTCCGGTCAGCGTACAGGCTGCCGTCAAGCAATGACGGTGGATGAATGTCCCGCCGACAACCGAACGATGTCGTGACGTGCGGAGGAGCGGCCCGGATGCGAATCCAGGGTATGGATCCCATCGTGTTTCGGCCGCCTGCTGAGGCTGCCGGTTGTTCTGTGGGGCCGGCGCTTTGAGGTGAGTTATGGGTTCTGAATTGCCGGCCTGGGCGCAAGAGATGAGGGACCTCTTCAAATCGGGGTCTGTAGCCCAGTTTATCCTGCACGGAAACGTCTTTGACCTCGTCTCCTTCGGTGTTTCTCCAAAGAGGCGCCTGCTTTCGCTGAGGACGTTTCTGGACGAAGTCATGTTCGAGACGTACGACATTATCCTGCATTACGACCGGGGCAAGGGGATCCGCGCCGCGCGCGGCGGCGAGGACTGGGGGGAGTGGCTCAAGCAGGTGCTCGGTGATCAGGCTACGGCCATGGCGCAGACGCGGGAACCGGGTGCGGCCATGGAGCTGATCGATCGGTATCTGCTGCGCAGTCTTAACCTGCAGGCCTTGCGCGGTCGTGACGGGGCCTCGCACAAGATCGCCGTCGTGGTTGATTTCTCAGAGTTTGTCGTGCCTCGCGGCGATGCCATCCAGCTGGGAGGGGCGTTCAGCGCAAATGTAGTCAAGGTTCTGGGGTGGGCCAACGATCCTGCGATTCTGCAGTCCAACATCGTTACGGTCCTCCTGACCGAAGGGTTGCACGACCTGAACGAGCTGGTCGTGGAAAACCCGCACGCCGCGGCACTGCGCGTCCCGCTCCCCGGGGAAGAGGAGATGTCCGACTATGTGAACGCCCTGATCGAAACCTCGCTACCGGAATTGCCGGCGCGATCCGAGATGCCAATCGATGTGCTCGGTAGGCGAATGACCGGACTGAGCCGGGTGGGAGCCCGCACGCTGCTTTCCCTGGCGGTGAAAAACGGCCGAACGATCACCGCGCAGTGGCTGACGTTGACCAAAAAGGACATGATCGAACGCGAGTGCCAGGGACTGCTCGAGTTTCTGGAATCCCCCTTCACTTTGGACAATGTCGCCGGCCACGATGCCGTCAAAACCTGGCTGAGAGAAGACACCCAGCTGCTCCGCCGCGGTGTGTTGCAGGCGCTGCCGATGGGTTACCTGATCACCGGTCGCATCGGAACCGGGAAGACCTTTCTGATTCAGTGTTGGGCGGGAGAGCTCGGGATTCCCTGCGTCGTGTTCAAGAATTTCCGCGATCGTTGGGTCGGGGCCACGGAATCGAATCTCGAAAAGATCTTCTCGGTTCTGCACGCGCTCGGCCAGGTGGTTGTATTTGTCGATGAGGCGGATCAGGCGGCCGGCAAGCGGGAAGGGGGGGATTCTGACGGCGGCCTGTCGGGTCGCGTGTATGCCATGCTGGCAAAGGAAATGTCCGATACCCGCAATCGGGGCCGAATTATCTGGGTCTTTGCCACATCCCGCCCCGATTTGCTGGAAGTGGATCTGAAGCGCCAGGGAAGGCTCGATGTGCACATCCCGCTGTTCCCGCCGCAGACCGCAGCGGAAGTGCACGACCTGCTGCTGGCCATCGCCCGCAAGCTGAAAGTTCCCCTGGCTGAAGATGATCTTCCTGCAATTTCCGACGGCCTGGTGCTGGGGGGGAACGAAATCGAGGGCATCCTGGTGCGGGCGTTGCGTGTGCACGCACTCGGGGCGGAACCGGGACGTTCCCTGAAGGAGATTCTCGGACAGGTTTTGGGTGAAGTCCGCCCCAGTGCCCACACGCGCAAGCTGGAGTATATGGATCTGGTGGCGGTGAAGGAATGCACCGATGCGCAGTTTCTGCCGGAACGTTTCCGGCGCCTGACCCCGGAAGAGCTGGAGATGCGGATTGATGAGCTGCGGAGGTTTGTGTAGGCCATGAGCTTGCTGGATCTGCTGCAAAGCGTTGGGGGACGGCTGGGCATTCTTGAGGCTCCCAAGCCCTCGGCCGGCCATGCGGGAAAGGTGCTTACCCGCACGGTGACCTTGTCGGAACTGAAGTCCGAGATCCGCTCGGAAGAGGTGCGCGCCCTGGCGGATCTACCGGCGGAACTTGCCCTCCCCTTCGATAAGATCTTCGCGGCGGCGGGTATCGGCGCGTCGGGCCACGGGTGGAGTGTGGCGCGGGTCCAGGACCTGTTGCGGACGGACTCGTTCAGGGCGCTTGAGCGTGAAGCCGCCCAGAGGGCTCTGCTGGAGAGGCTGAGAGCGGAAAACGTCGACGCGGAAGACCTGGTGCGGGAAGCGGTGGCGAAGGATCAGGCGCTTGATTCATTCGAGACCTTCGTTCACAGGAAGGTGGAGGAATGGCGAGCGCTCGCGGAACGCCGCATTGCCGAGGCGGACGCCGGCATCCAGGCGCTTCAGAGTGAACGCGCGCGCCTGACGGAACGGTTGCAGCTGGAGCAGGAGAAGCTGCGCGACTGGCGCCAGCACAAACGAGACTTTGAGCGCGAGCTGGCTTCCGCAATCCGGTACGTCACGGATCTTCCAGTGATCAGTACCGATGATGAGAAGGGGCGAGAATGACCCGGGCCCGGGGTCGCCGCGGACGGCGGGCCGGTCATCCAGTCCGCAGGCACGTGTGTTTGCAGAGGATTTGCGATAGAGTTGTTGTTCGACGCTAGGGCCGTACCGACATTCCGGCGTCCGCGGCAGAGGCGGATGTCTCCGAAAGGCGAAGGGAGAGCAAAATGGCACTGTTTGCACGAATCGGCCGGTTGTTCCGTGGCTTCCTGGGGCTCTTCATCAGCGGCATCGAGGAACGCAATCCGGAAGCATTGATGGAAGCCGCGCGCCAGGAGTTTCGCGACAAAATGGCGCAATACAATCTGGCGCTGGCCCGCATGGCCGGAGTGGCTGAGCGGCTCAAGATCCAGATCAAGGGCAAGGCGACGCGGGCTCAAGATCTGGAACGGCGCATCCTCGCCAATCACCAGGCAGGGAACATGGAACTGGCGGGCAGCCTGGCACGGGAACTTCAGGAGCTGAAGGCGGATTTAACCACCGATACCCAGGAATTGTCCGAGACCGAGGATGCCTATCAGGGGAATCTGCGCCAGGCGAAGGTCATTCAGAAGGAATTCGAAGACAAGATCCGCGGGTTGGAAAAACAGCTTTCCCAGGTGAAGATCAAAGAGGCGCAGGCTGAGGCGGCAGCGGCTCTGGGCAACGCCGCCTTCAGAGTGGGCGACCTGGGGGATACCATGAAAAGCGTTCAGGATATCCTGGCGAAGCGATATGAAATGTCGGCCGGGAAAGCACGCGTAGCCAAGGATCTGGTCGACATGGATCAAGTACGGGAGAAGGAAGGTGAACGTAAGGCGCTCGAGCAGACCGCACTCGCGGAGTTTCTGGCCAGTCAAGGAATTCAGGCGCCGGCGGCCGGCGAATCGGCGGCCGCAGCCAAGGAAATCGGTCCAACCCAGGGTTCATGATGTTCGGCGCTCCGGATCGCAGGGGCAATCGGTGTTGGGAGGTCAGTGCGGTCACGCAGAGCTCCCGGTCCCCCGGCGACCGAAAGCGGGACAAAAACTCGCTGATTTCGGCGAGCCCCGGAGCATGATGACCACCCCGTCCCACAAGGGTAAATCTGGGGTGATTGCCTAAAAAGGAGAAATGATATGGCGGATCAGGGTGCGCGCTTAACCCCTTTGGGTAAAATTATCTCGATCGTCCTCATCCTCGGCCTGATTGGTGCCGGGGTCTGGATTGTGTTGCGCCAGGGCATGGGCGGCAAGCCGGGCGGCGGCGTGTTTTCGGAAGTCCCCGACACCGAGGCCCCCGACACCACCGGGGTCACCACGGTGAAGGAGTATAAATATATTCCGGCCGAGAGGCTGCCGGCGGTGAAGGGCGTCAGCCAATACGTCTGGGATCCCAATGAAAAGATCCTGCACTTCACCTACAACGTCTGGGCCGGCTGGCTGCCGGTGATTGCCGCCAACGGGGGCACCAAGCCGAATGCCGACAGCGTGTTCGCCAAAAAGCACGGATTTCGGGTTCAGTTGGATTTGATGGATGATCCTGTGGCGGCACGCGATGCCTTCGCCGCCGGGAAGGTCCATACCCTGTGGGGGACCGCAGACATGATGGTGCTGATGGCGCCCGAGCTGGTGAAGGATTCACGCACCGCTCCGCGCATCGTGCAGCAGATTGACTGGTCCAACGGCGGCGACGGGATCGTCGTGCGCAACTCGATCAAGACTGTCGCGGACCTGCGCGGCAAGACGATCACGCTGGCGCAAAACTCGCCCAGCGAATATTACCTGACATCGCTGCTGCTTTCCGCCGGGCTGAGCCTGAAGGATGTCCGCATGGTATACACCGCCACCGCCTTCGAGGCCGCGGCTGCCTTCGTGGCGGATCGAAAGGTCGATGCCTGCGTTTCCTGGGCTCCGGATATTTACAACATCCCGGAGAAGGTTGCCGGGACGCGCATCCTGTCGAGCACCAAGGATGCCAACAAGCTCATCGCGGATGTTTATGCGGTCCGGGCCGACTTCGTGCGCGACCATCCGGAGGTGATTGAAGGTCTGGTGGCCGGCATCTTTGAAGGCATGGATATGATAAAGAACGATCCGGCGCCGGCGGCCAGATGGATGGCGGACGCTTTTGGCATGAAGCCGGAGGACATCATGGGAATGCGCAACGACGCGCATGCCACCAACTTCCCGGAGAATGTCCAGTTTTTTGTCAATTCCTCAAACCCCACCAACTTCGAGCGTACCTGGAAAAATGCCAGCTACGTCTATCGGGAGCTGGGTCGCATCGATGCGCCGGTCTCTTTTGACCAGGTCATGGATTTCTCATTCATGCAGACCCTCCAGAAGAAAAGGACCTTCGATCACCAGAAGGATGAGAGCATTGCGACTTTCACTCCTTCCAGTTTTCGCAAGATCCCCGCGGAAGCTCCGATTCTGACGCAGACGATCCGCGTCAACTTTTTCCCCAACTCGGCCAATCCCTATGAGCTGGCGCGCGACGATAACAACAGCATCGTCCAGGGGAAGCTGTACGACCCCAACGTCGATGCCACACTCGAAAGAGTGGCGCGCCTCTCCGGCCAGTTTGCGCGCGCCGTCATCCTGATCGAAGGGCATGCGGATTCCAGCATGAAGGGCAGGATTCCCGTTGAAGCGGTGCGGGATCTGAGCCTGGCGCGCGCGGAAGCGATCAAGCGTGCGTTGATTGACAAATATAAGTTCGATCCGAACAAGTTCAGCATTCAGGGACGGGGATGGGATGTGCCGGCGAATCCCGAAGACCCGGACAATCAAGCGTTGAATCGCAGGGTCGAAATCAGCGTTTTCCCGCCCGAGCAAAAGTAGGGTTCGAGCATAGGGTGTCGGACGCACCGATTTTGGTAGCAGCTCCTCATGCGCCATGGCGCACCCGGTGACGCATGAAAATCTTTTGGCTTTGCGACTTTGCGTCTTGGCGTCCTTGCGTTGATTTTTTTTAACGCAATGACGCAAGGGCGCGAGGGCGCAAAGAGCTATTTTCGGAGCAGCTTCTCATGTGCCATGGCGCACCCGGTGATGCATGAAAATCTTTTGGCTTTGCGACTTTGCGTCTTGGCGTCCTTGCGTTGATTTTTTTTAACGCAATGACGCAAGGGCGCGAGGGCGCAAAGAGCTATTTTCGGAGCAATAATCCACGGGCCTTTGGCGCAGCCGCCTGAAGGAAAAGGTTGTGTCTCCCTGGTTGGCAAATGTAGGGGTCGGAAGCGCCATCACAATCATCATCGCCATCGGCTTTTTCGGGAGGGAAGGCCGATTGTGACTGCGATTGCGAGCCCGATACCGATCGCGAAGGTTGTCGCCTTTCCCGCTATTTTCGAAGCAGCTGCATAAGGGAGGATGAGCATGCGTTTTTTGAAGACCGTTATCGGAGTCAATATTCTGGCACTGGGATTGATGACCGGTGCCTGCAATTCGTCACCTCCCCAACAGCCATTGTTCAATAAGCCCAATGACCCGGAAGCCATCAAAAAGGCATTGCGGCTGTCGACGCCCGTCACCCGCCAGGAAGGCATCGCCGCCACGATTCTCCTCGACACCACAGGGAGCATGAAGGAAGAAGTCCTCGGCGCGGACAAGAAGCCGAAATCAAAACTCCAGGTGGCGCAAAAGGCCCTCTTGAACCTGATGCGGCAGTTTGCCGAATTTGCCCGGAAAAATCCCGACAAGAAATTGCTGGTGGGCATCTACGAATTCAGCTCCCGGCCCAACCAGGCGTCATGCAGGCAGATTGTCCCGCTTGGCCCTCCTGCACTCGACAGCGCTCACAGCGCGTTGAGCGGCATTATCGCGGAAGGGGCAACGCCGATCGGCGATGCCATGATCGCCGCCAAACGGGATCTTGATGCTACCGGACTGTCTCATCGACATATCCTGGTGATTACCGATGGAGACAGCAACCGGGGATATTTGCCGGGGGATGTAGCGCGCGTGATCGCCTCGGAGCCCGAGGCGGACCGGGCGGCCATTTACTTTATTGCCTTCGACGTGGGCGCGGAATATTTCGACCCCGTGAAGGAAGCGGGCGGACTGATTCTGGCCGCCGAAGGAGAACAACAGCTCACCGAGACGCTCGACTACATTCTGACCGGGAAGATTCTCGTCGAACAGCCCACGTCTCCTTCGATGCCTCACCCTTCCATGGGCATCAAAAAGTAGGGGCGGGAACCTCATCGCCGCCCGGCGGCTGCAATTCAATGCCGACGATCGCCTTTGCGGGTTGACCATCCTTGCTGCCGGCCGTTTTCTGGACCTTGACAAGTCTATACCGTACGGTAAAGTTATTTGATCTTGGAGGGGGTCGATGAGAGGCGGGCGTGAGGCGATTGTCAAGGCTGCGATTGAGGTGTTTGCCCGGAAAGGGTATGCCGGCGCCTCGACCCGGGAAATCTGCGCCCAGGCGGGCCTGACCAAGCCGGTTCTGTACTACCACTTCCGCGGCAAGGAGCATCTGTATCGGGAGTTGATGATCGATTCATTCAGCACGTACCAGAAGATACTGCTCAGCGCCTCGCAGTTCCGAGGCACCTTGAGAGAGCGGCTCGTACGCATGGTTCAGACCGATTTCCGTGCCACCCGGGAAGATGCCATCCGCACCAAGTTTGTGCTGCGCATGATTTTTTCACCCGGAGAGCAGCACCCGCTATTTGATTACGTGAAGGAAATGGAAAAGGAACGGCGCATCATTGCCGGCGTCCTGCAGGAGGGCCTTCAGAATGGCACCCTGCGCGGGAATGCCCGCGAGCTGGCCACGGATCTGATTGGTATGCAGTTGATGGCTACCCTGGAATACCTCTTCACGGGCCGGCCCACCCTGACGCGGCGGTGCGCCGAGAGATGTGTCGACCTGCTGCTGAAGGGTGGTGCGGCCTGATGGCAATGTTACCGAATGGTATAGTAAAAACGAGGACAGCAATGAGGAAACTGCTGGCACATCTTTTGATTTCGGCAATGTTTGCCGCCGTCAACGGCGCGTGGGCCGCCGGGCAGTCTGTCGCCCCCCTTACCCTCGAAGAAATTGTCCGGATGGCGCTGGAACGCAATCCGGAAATTCAGGTGGCACGCCAGCAGCTGGAGGAGCTGAAGGGAAAAATCACCGAGGTGCGTTCGGAGGCCTTCCCGCAGTTCAGCATGCAGGGCTTCGGCCTTCGGTTGCGTGATCCCAGCATTCTGAACAGCGCGAGCTTCGATGACCTCCCTCCGGAATTTCGATCCGCGCTGGTGCCCAGAGGCGCCAACCTGTTTGATATCGGAGTCATGGTGAAGCAACCGCTTTACACCGCAGGCAAGGTGGGCACTGCGGTCAAGCTCGCGGTTGAGGGCCAGAGGGAGAAGGAAGCCGCGCTGGAAGCGGTGCGCCAGCGGATCGCCTTCCGGGTTTTTCAGGCCTTTCACGACCTGCTGCAATCACAGGCTAACCTGGAATTGGTTCGGGAAACGGTTGCACAAAGGGAAAAACACCTGGAACAGGTGCGCAACCGGTTTGCTCTGGGCGTTGCCACCGAGGTCGATGTGCTGCGATCTCAAGTGAACCTGGCCAACCTCGAGCCGGAAAGGATCCGGGCCGAAAACCTCATCCGTCAGGCGCGTGCCGCGCTGAATAACCTGATCGTTGTGGACATCAATGAACCGACCCAGATCGTGGGCAAGCTCGAATTCCGGCCGTGGGCGGCGCCGACTCCGGAGGTGATCCAGGAGCGCGCTCTCGAGGCCCTGCCGCAGGTGCTGGTCGCACGGCGTCTGGTGGAGGAGGCTCGCCTGCTGGAAGCTCTTGCCCACACGGAAAACAGGCTGAGTGTCGACATGGAGGCCCGCATGGGGTTGAGTGCGCGCGATCCCAAGAATCTGTTCGATAAGGATTTTACGCGCTGGAATGTCACCGTTAACTTTCGACTCCCCTTCTACGATGGTGGGCGCAAAGCGGGGCTCGTGGTTCAGGCGGCTGCGCGGCTGCGCGCAGCAGAGCAGAATCTCACCCAGCTCCAGAATACCGTCAAGCTCGAGATCGTGGCGGCTGCCGATGACCTGCACTCGTCGGCGCAGGCGATCACGGCGGCGCGGCTGAATGTGGCGCAGGCCGAAAAAGTCCTGACGATGATGCAGTCAAATTATCAATATGGCGCGGCGACAACCCTGGACGTAGTTGACTCGCAAACGGCGCTCACCATAGCGAGAAATGCCGAAATTAATGCAACCTATCTATACCAGCTGGCCAAGGGCCGCTTGCGTCTGGCGGCCGGCATGCCCATCCTGGACGGGGAGGCGGACCGGTGAAATACCCACATGTATACATTGTTCTGGCTGTGATCCTGCTGACCTGCGGGCAATGGCATTGTGCCGGCAGCAGCAGCGGGGAAAACGCACCTCCGCCGGCGCAGCCGGCGGACGAGCTTGCGGTCAAGGTTGCGCCGGTTTCCGTAACGGACTGGCCCGTCTCCATCGAGATCTCCGGAAGCCTGCGTTCGCTCTCCAACGTCGACATCCGGTCCGAGGTTGGGGGCAGACTGGTAGTCACGAATTTTGAAGAAGGGGACACGGTGCGCAGGGGCCAGCTGCTGGCTGAGATCGATCCGGTGAACTATCGACTCGCGCTCGATCAATCCAAGGCGGCCCTGGCGGTGGCGCAGGCCGGGCTGGATCGTATCCAGGTCGCGCTTGATTATGCCCGGCGCGAGCGGGATCGGGCCGAAAACCTCCTGCGCAGCGGCGGCATCACCGAGAAGGACCACCAGGCGGCCGTGAACGGTGTCAAGGAAGCCGAAACCCAGGCGCGTCTGGCGGAGGCGCAGATCGGGCAGGCGCGCGCCGCGGTGACCATCGGCGAAAAGGCGCTCAATGATTGCAACATCGCGGCCCCATCCGACGGCCAGGTGCGCCGCAAATACCTGGACGTGGGATCGTTATTGACACCGGGGACTCCCATTTACAGCCTGGTGGACAACCTCAGGCTGGAATTAGAGTGCCTGGTGCCGTCGTACCAGTTGGCCGGAATCCGGATGGGTCAGCGCGTGGAATTCACGACGCCGACCTGGGGGGATCGCAGTTTTGCAGGGACCGTTTCGGCAATCAACCCGATGGTTGAATCCGACAATCGATCGATCAAAGTCCTGGTAAAGATCGCCAATCCCGGAGGCGATCTGCGCAGTGGCATGTTTGCCCGCGGAGACATTGAAGTGCGCCTGGAGCGGAACGCAATCGTCATCCCGCGCTCGGCCCTGATGGTCGACCCGGATCAGTCGGATTCCGGAAGCGTGTTCATTGTTGTCGACGGCCGCGCGGTGCGCCGCGCGATCCAGGTCGGAGGGATTCGCCAGGACCTGCTTTGGGTTTCCAAGGGTCTGACGGCAGGAAACCAGGTGATCGTCGACATCGGACCGTCCCTGAAAGATGGAGCAGCGGTGCGTGTGGTGGCCGACCGTCCGGCCGGAGGGAATTAACCGATGCTGCTTTCGGACCTTTCCATCAGACAACCGGTCTTCGCGACCATGCTCATGGTCGGCCTGGTCGTGCTTGGAATCTTTTCCTACAAGGAACTGCCGACCGATTTGTTTCCCAAGGTCGATCTTCCGGTAGTCAGCGTGCGCACACTGTATCCGGGGGTCTCGCCCGAAACGGTCGAGACCGAGGTAACGAAACGCATCGAGGAAGCGATCAATCCGATTGAGGGGGTGCGCCACATTTCGTCTGTGACCTCGGAAGGTATTTCGAGCGTGGTGGCGGAGTTTCAGCTCGGCACCGACATCTATAACGCCGCGCAGGAGGTGCGCAGCAAGGTAAGCGCCTTGCGCCGCGACTTTCCGACCGGAGTGGAGGAGCCGGTGATCGATCGCCTCGATCCTGCCGACCTTCCCATCCTCTCGCTCTCGGTTACATCCGAGCATCTGTCTCCCAAGCAGCTGACGAGCCTGGTCGAGAAGGTCATTTCCAAGCGCCTCGAGAATATCGAAGGGGTGGGATCGCTGACCATCGTAGGCGGGCAGCGTCGCGAGATTCAGATCCTGCTCGACCCTAACCGGATGAAGAGTTACAACCTCACCGTGCCGGAGGTCGTAATCGCCCTGGGGCGCGAAAACCTTGAAGTGCCCGCGGGAAAAATCGAACATGCCCGGATGGAAGAGCTCGTTCGTGTCGACGGCAGGTTTGCCACGGCCGACGGTTTCGAGAATCTGGTGGTTAAGACCATCCGTGGCGTCCCCGTCTACATCAAAGAAGTGGCCGCCGTTGCGGATGGCTATGAAGAGGAGCGCAAACTGGCCCTCATCGACGGCCGCCGGGCGCTCGCCCTGGAAATCAGGAAGCAGTCGGGGGGGAACACGGTCAGCGCCGCGGAGGCGGTAAAGGCGGCTCTGCCCGGCTTGAACCAGGAATTCGCCGGACAGGCCCAGATCGCCGTGGTCAAGGATCTTTCGACCTTCATTCGCGACTCGGTGGAGGATGTACGCAACACCTTGATTCTCGGCGCCATCTTCACGGTACTGGTCGTCTTTGTGTTTCTCAACAGCTGGCGCAGCACGGTGATCACCGGGCTGACGCTGCCGGTATCGATCATGGCGGCCTTCATCGTGATGAGAGTCCTCGGGTTCAGCCTCAATATCCTGACCCTGATGGGCCTGTCGTTGGCCGTCGGGCTCCTTATCGACGATGCCATCGTAGTGCGGGAAAACATTGTCCGGCATATGCAGCATGGGCGCGGGCACTACGAGGCGGCGCGCATCGGAACATCAGAGATCGGTCTGGCCGTGATGGCGACGACCTTTTCCATCATCGCAGTCTTCGTCCCGATTGCCTTCATGAAAGGCATCGTCGGGAGGTTCTTCTACGAGTTCGGCATTACCGTCGCCTTTGCGGTCCTGGTCTCGTTGTTTGTCTCGTTCACCATGGATCCGATGCTGTCGTCGCGCTGGCACGATCCCGCGATCGCCGGAGGGCGCCGGCGGGGCCTCAGCCGCGTGCTGGAGGTTTTCGATCATCAATTCGAGCGCCTGCACGGCGTTTATGAAGGTGTGATCGGGATCTCTCTGCGCCACCGGGCCCTGGTTCTCCTGGTGGCGGGGGCGCTGTTTGTTGCCGCCCTGGCGATGTTTCCGCGCCTCGGATCGACTTTTATGCCGGACTACGACCGCGGCGAATTCCAGGTGGCCTTCAAGTCGGCCCCCGGCGCAAGCCTCCAGCAGACGGAAGCCATCGCCCATGACCTCACCGGCGTGATTTCCACACAGCCGGGCATAGCCTATACATTCACGACCATCGGCGCCGGCGCTTCCGGGGCCATGAATGAAGGCTTGATTTACGTCAAGCTCAAGCCGACTGATGAAAGACAGGTGTCCGATTACCAGCTGCGCACGCGGCTGCGCTCCGCGTTTGCTTCCTATAGTCTTGCGAAGACCAGCGTCGAGGAGGTGAACGATATGGGGGATTCCAAGCCGATTCAGATCAGCGTCCGCGGGAGCGACCTGGCCGAACTGGATCGGGTTTCATCCCAGGTTGCCGACCTGGTCCGGTCGGTACCGGGCGCGGCCGATGTGGACCGCAGCCTGGATCGTGACAAGCCCGAGGTCCGGGTGAAGATTGACCGGAAGATGGCCTCCGATCTCGGCATCAAGCTTGATTCGGTGGCGCTGACGCTGCGGACGCTCCTCAACGGGGAAGTGGCGACGCAGTATGAAGATCCGGATGGGGACGCCTATGACGTGCGCGTCCGCCTGGCCACGCAGCAACGGCGGGCACTCGAATCGCTTAATGATATGGACGTCCTGAGTGCCAACAAGGATGCCGCCGGCAAAGATATGCTGATCCCGGTCGGCCAGATTGCCAGCTTCGAGCGCAGCACGAGTTCCTCGCAGATCCGCCGGTATGACATGATCCGCGAAGTGCGCGTTTCCGCCAACACGGCGGGCCGGCCGATGGGGAACGTGGTCAACGATATCCGGGCGCGCGGGGCGGAGCTGAACCTCCCCCCGGGTTTCGAGGTCCTGTACACTGGCGAAGCGGAAGACATGCGCGAGAGCTTCGGCTACATCTATGACGCTCTGATTCTTGCGGTCGTGTTTATCTATCTGATCCTGGCTTCGCAGTTCGGAAGTTTCACCCACCCGCTGGCCATCATGTTATCGCTGCCGCTGTCGCTGGTTGGCGTGGTCGGCATGTTGCTCTTGACGGGCGACACGTTGAATATCATGTCGATGATCGGGCTGATCCTGCTGATGGGCCTGGTAACGAAAAATGCCATCCTGCTGATCGACTATGCCAACCAGCTCCGCCGCGGCGGGATGGCACGTGATGAAGCGCTGCGGAAGGCGGGCAACACGAGATTGCGCCCGATCGTCATGACTACGCTGGCGATGATCTTTGGCATGTTGCCGCTCGCCTTTCAGATCGGCGCCGGTTCCGAGCTTCGGGCACCCATGGCCCGTGCGGTGATCGGCGGGCTGATCACATCGACATTGTTGACCCTTCTGGCGGTTCCGGTGGTCTATTCACTGCTCGACGATCTGACCGGCAAGCTGTTGCGCACCCGGAAGCCGCGGCCGGAGCGGGTGGGTGAAGCGGCGGATAGCGTCTGAACCGCCAGTCCGGAATCGCCATTGCACGGGCAAGGTGATGCCGGCCGCGTGGTAGTGCGGGCGGATCTCGCCCGGTTGGGGTTTGACTGTGCCGGCCGTCTCCCTGCGGCGGACCCGCGGGCCGGAGACGGGATGAGCCCGGCCGCCGGTTTCGCTTTTGTCCGGCGATCCGTTTCGTAGCATAATAATAGAAGTGTCGGATTGAGGAGACAGGCGCCATGCCATTATTCGAGTATGTATGCAGGAAATGCGGTCACCGGTTTGAGGCTCTCGTCATGGGATCCGAGAAACCTGCCTGCCCCGCGTGCGGCGGTTCGGAGCTCGAGGCAGGAGATATCCGCCTTCGCCATGGGTCGTGATGGTGGGCAGGGAAGCGGATCGGCTGGCCCGCGCGCCGGCGGCTGCGGGCCGGGCGGCGGCGGCGGGTGACGGCTGTAGGCGCGGGCCGTGTGCCCGGAGCTGCCGCACGGTATGTTCAGGAGGCGTATGCCATGAGGGGCAGCCCGAAAACCAGAATATCCATGCTGGAGCGGGAAGAGGTCTCGGGAGAGATCGCCTCGCTCTACGATTTGATGCAGCGGCAGCGCGGCGTGGTTCCCTACATGTTCAAGACCGTCGCTCACACACCCGAACTGGCGCTTGGCATAGCCGCCTTCCTCAAGCCTCTCATGGGCGACGGTGCTCTGGCGGGATGGTACAAGGAGCTCATCGCCGCCCGGGTGGCACTTCTGCAGAACTGCGATTATTGACTCTCCTCTCACACTGCTTTGGCAAAGCAGAAAGGGGCCACGAAAGCGCAGGTGAACGGGATCAGGGCTTACGAGACTGCCGGTTTCAGTGAAACGGAGAAGCTCGGCTTCCGCCTCGCGGACCGGCTCCATCGCTCGGCCCTGGAGATTGATGACCCGTTTTATGCCGCACTCAAATCCGCATTCACCGACCCGCAGATCATCGAGCTGGCGGCGGTGGCCGCGGCATTCGAATTTTTTACCCGTTTTGTGGATGCGCTCAGGATTCCCACCACTCCAATACCCGATTGAGCCGGGATGGGAGGCGGTGTTCTGCGCGGCTGAGGACACTCCGGGCCGCACTGACTCCTTCGGGACCTCCGGTCCCCTCGGTTTCTTCTTGAATTTGCCGGCGCGACCGGCTTTCATGGGTATCGATAGGTCTGGGTCAATGAGATCCGGCAACAGCCGCGGAGATCAGATCTGCGCGGGAAGGAATGGCCGGGGCCATGCAAACCGACGAAAAGTGCGGATCATCCGCTCCCAAAGTCAGTGTTCTGGTTGTGAATTATAATCAATCGCGATATCTGTGTGCCGCGGTTGATTCGGTTCTGAATCAGCCGTTCGAGAACTACGAAGTCGTTATCGTTGATGATGGATCGAGTGACGGCTCCCTGGCGCTGATTCACGAATTGGTTGCCAGGCACCCGGCGAAAATCCGCTTTTGTCATCACCCGAATCATCAGAACCTGGGCATCAGCCGGACTTATCATCTTGGGATTGGAGCGGCCGGAGGCGACTATGTCGCCTTCATTGAAGGGGACGACCTCTGGGGTCCGGATCACCTGAGCAGAAAAGTGCAGGTGCTGGATCATCACCCGGAGATCGGCGTCGTCTTTTCCAGATACAGGATCCTGTCCAATGGGTTTTATGGCTGCGATATGACCTTCCGGCAGTGGATCCTGGGCATGTTTATGGTTCCGGATTTCCCCTTCAACAACCTGAAACATTTGCTGCAAAAAAACAACGTGGCCACCTTTTCCGCGTTTATGACCCGCAAATCCCTGCTGGATCGGATTTCCCTGACTCTTCCGCGCGACATCCTGTTCTTCGACTGGTGGGTGCTGTTTCAGCTGGGGATGCGTTCGAGGTTTTACCTCGATTCCAGCAGCGTCGTCCATTGGCGGCATCATCCTTGCAGCGTGCTGGGTCAGCAGACGCTGGGACGGCACAAAATGATGCTTGGCCGGTATATGAAGGAAATGTACGACGAGATCGGACGCGGCATCGATCTGCTGGAAGAACCGGACCGGGCCCGATACATGAGATACAAGTCTCTGCTTCCCCGTTTCGTCCGTTTCTACCAGCAGCCGGGTGCAAGGCATTTCCTGGACTTCTTTGGGCGCGCACCCCTGTGGGCCCTTGAATCGCTTGCGTCGTATTGTGTCAATCACTGGAAATACTCCAGATGACAGGCATCGTAAAGGCCGTATACACCAGGGTCAGGAAGCATCTGCCGGCCCGGCTTGCCGAGCGCTTGGAAGGGTCGCTCTTAAATCCCGTTCAGCTGATGGAGAGGCTGGAAATCCGTCGGGCTCTGCGCTCCGGACCGCCTTACCGCCCCTCCCACCGAAAGATCATTATCGATATCACGACCGCCTGTAACCTCCGCTGCATCGACTGCAATCGTTCCTGCGGAGATCGGCAAGCCAGCGCCAATGAACACATGTCCGTGGAGCAAATCGAACGGTTCATTGAAGAAAGCGTGGCGTACCGAAAACAGTGGCGTGAGATTGCCATCGAAGGCGGAGAGCCGACGCTCCACCCGCGGTTGCCCGAGGTTATGAGCCTTCTGGTGCGATATCGCAGGTTCTTTTCGCCGCGAACCCACATTCAGCTCCTGACCAACGGGTATGGCCAGGCGCCGCGTTCCGCGCTGGAGGATTTCCGGCGGCAGGACGTTTTGGTGCTGAGCACCCGGAAAACATCGAAATTTCAGCAGCACCACTGCGCGTTTAATGTTGCTCCCTGCGATATGCCTGACCTCGATGGGGGTGATTTTTCGCAAGGGTGTTTTCTCCCTGCATGTTATGGGCTCGGGCTGACCCGCCATGGCTATTATCCTCATCCCATATGCGGCGGCATCGACCGGGTGTTCGGATTCGATCTCGGCAGGAAGCACCTGCCGCCTCGAGATGATGCCCTGGAGGAGCAGTTTGAGAGGTTCTGCCGGCTCTGCGGATTCTACAGGCACAGCCGGCTCCTCAAAAATGCAGCGCCAATCCCAGACCGGAGGATGGTCGGAGCGGCGAGTGTCAGCAACATGGCAACAGGCTTACGCACGCTATCGGGAGCAGACCCCCAGACTGGAACCCTACTGAGCGGTCATGCCTGGGAATGGGAGTGGGATCAAGCGCCTGACGGCACTTAACGGGAACGTTCACCATGCCATCGGATTGGAATCGGGCCTCTCTTTCCGTCGTGGTCGTAATCGGAGACAACCGGGAACGGGCACAACGGATGATTGCGGCCCTGGCCTCGCAAACGCAGATCGACCGCATGGAGGTCATCTTCGTAGATGCGGCATCGGATAGGGCCTTGGCGCTCCTGCTCCCACCGAAACCGGAAGTCAGAGTTGTCCGTGCAGAGCCGGGGATCATGCCGGGGAGAGCCAGATTCAAGGGGACTGAAATCGCCCGGGCTCCGCTGATCGCCTATCTCGAGGATCATTGTTACCCGGAGCCGGAGTGGGCGTCGTCGATTCTTGCGGCCCATCAGGGGGGCTGGGCCGCGGTGGGTTACACATTCACCAATGGGAGCCCCGATACCTATCTGTTCCGATCGATCTTCCTGGCCGAATATGGACCCTGGTCGCACCCCCACCCCGGGGGACCGACCTGGCGCCTTCCCGGGAGCAACGTCTCCTACAAGATGTCGGAACTTCTGCGGTTCGGGGAACGGCTGGCGGATTTGCTCGAGATGGACTACACCCTGCACGAAAGCCTGCGGAGGGGCGGGAAACAGTTTTGTATCGCAACCGGAGCGCTGGTCGCCCACGAATCCTATGCCCGCTTCGCGGAATTGCTTTACTGCCACTTTTTGTTCAGCCGTCTTCAGGCGGCGCGGCGCGCAAGGGCTTTTGGCTGGAAAGCCGGCCGGCGCCTGGTTCTGAGCCTGGCCGTTCCAATCGTTCTCCCATGGATGCAGCTCTATCGCGCCTGGAAGGCCTTTCGCCGCCACAGTAGTTTCCCTGCATGGCTGGCCTCCATTCCGGTTATCTACCTGATCCATCAATCCGAATCGATCGGAGAGAGCTTGGGATTATTGTTCGGAGCCGGAAACTGCAGCCGGCGGTTTGCCCTGCGAGAATTGAATGGAACCCGGATGTGCAGGTAGATCAGACCATCTTGCTGTTGGCTCGCCGGCACCTGGTGATGATGCTGCGATAACGGGAATAACTCTGCAAACTCCGCACCTTGCTTAGCGAATCAGCTGAGCGGGCTTGTCCGGGGCGAAGCTGCTGTTTATGCCGGCGGCGGAGTAATAGCCCTGCCGTGAACGGACGCGCAATTCCGGTTTTTGGGGGACGCGTACCACGATGCTCCTGAAGCTGCCATCCATTTTTGGGTCGGGGGAATAGTAGCTGAGCAGATACTGTGCCTGCAATTCTGAGGCGATGCGTCCGTAGATCTTCTCAAGGTCTTCCATCTGGTCGGCGAGAAATGCCGAACCGCCGGTCTGTGCCGCCAGTGCCTCCATACCCTGCTGGCCGCGCAGGCTGACCTTGTTCAGGCGGATGGACTGCCCGCCGGGGTTGATTGAGTAAAAAATGCAATCTGCCTGCTGCACTTCCCTCATGGCATCCGCCAACGGGTGCTCACTGCGATTGTCCTCTCCATCGGAGAGTACAATCTGCACCCGGCGGGTCTCGGGATCCGGCAGGATTCGCAGTATCCGGGCTGCGGCGATTACGGAATCGTAGAACGGTGTAGCTGCGCCGGAGGGTTTGAGCTGTCCAAGCCCTTCCAGCGCCGTGGCAAGCACTGTGGTTCGTCCCAGAACTACTGTCGGGGCCGAAGCGATCGTGAGAATCGCCACCTCGTCTTTCGGCCGGAAAATGGTTTTGAGAAAGTGGGTCGCCGCCAGCTGTTCGAAGTCGAAACGCGCCCGCGTGCTCCCGGTGACATCGAACACGAGAACCATATCCAACCGTGTTTCTCCGGGCTCCCCCATATGCTCAATGTTGACGGCGGCGCCATTTTCCTCGATACGGAAATCGTCCTTCTGCAGATTTTTGATCGGGTTTCCGGCTCCATCCGTGACCGAGACCGGCACCTGAACGAGGTTGGTTGCGATGCGGATCGGTTGGTTACCCTGGGGAGGTATGGGCGCACCCGCACTTTGAGAAGCCTCGGCATAATGCTTCAGGGTGCGCCGCGGGCCCGCTGACAGGGACATCGGCAATATGACGAAGAGACAGAGCAGAACTCTATGGGGCATACGACTCACTTGATTGGAACCCGACCCTCCGAAGAAGCTCATCGGCAACAATAAACCCTTCTCCAGAGCAAACTCTCATTGCCGGGAGTCTTCCACTGTCTCTTGGGCCTGCCCGCGTTACTTGCCGATCTGGCCCGCCAGGCCCTGATTTACCAGGATCTTGACCTCGACGCGGCGGTTTTGTTTGCGGCCCGCGAGCGTGGCGTTATCCGCGACCGGCTGCTTAGCCCCGAATCCAAAAGGGGTTACGAGACGTCGCAACGGAATCGTATGATTCTCAGTAAGGTAGCGTACGACGGCGTCCGCACGACGCTGGCTCAGCCGCTCGTTGGCGGCTGCATCTCCTTCCGCCGAAGCGAAACCGGCCACCTCGATCATGTACCCCTTTTCCTTCGTGGCTTCCTCGGCAAGCTTGTCGAGTTCGGTTTTGGCGTCCTTGGTCAGGACCGCACTCCCGAGCTGAAAAAGCACCGTTGTGGTGCTCTTGGCCGAAAAATCGTCGAGGGAGGAAATTCGCTCGTTGGCAGCACGTGCCGCCGCATTGGCAGCGTCAACCCCTTCACGCGCGGCATCAAGCGCGGCTTGCTTTGCTGCATCCCCGGTATCCTGGGCTGCCTTTGCGGCGCTGCGCGCGGCTTTTGCGATTGACGAGACTTCTTCCACCTGACCGGAGAGGCGTTGTGCGTTCTGCTCGGACTGTATCAGCTTGGTTTCGACATCACTCAGACGGTTCTCGATCGGATCGACTCGGGTCTCCACTGAGCTTACGACGCGCAGGTCGCTGTCCTTGAGCTTGATTTCATCGGCCACCATTTGTCCGGCGCCGTCCTGCCGGCCCGTGACCTCAACACTCAGGCCGCGCAATAACTGGGTGGTTCCGTAGTTGCGGGCCCGGCGGAACGGATTGCTTTTCTTTTCCTTCACTTGCGTGCCGTCGGTCAAGGCGATCACGACATCGACGCCCCGAGTGTCGCGCAAGGTGATCGTGTCAGGAGCGCGCTTGATGATAACCCCTTCCACCGTGATTTTAGGTGCCGAGGCAGCCTGCTGTGCCAGCGCATTTGCCTCAGAGGTTATCCCCCCAGCAAATAGAGCCGAAGCCAGAATAACAGGCAGCAACATCGCCGGCACGCGCACATACCAGCGTGTGACTATGGTCTTCATTTGAGTTCCTCCAAAGTTCAACAGAAACTATAATGCTCATTAGGACAACTATTAAATTTGGCATAAACTTAAGAAGATGTCGATATCAAGTTTTCAAATATGCAGGCATTGGAACCGGCAATCGCTGGGAGGTGGCCATCCGGATTACACCTTCACGCCCTGCCGGTAGGTGTTTGGAGATCGGCACGAGCATTGGTCCTGGCAGGCAAACAGAGAACGGCCGGACCGGCCGGCGGCGCCGGATCTCTGTGGTTCAAAGGATCGGCTTTGTGGGCGGCAAACGCCGGTGAGGAGTTGAAATCCATGCAATCAGAATCGATTTCGTTGGACATTCTGGCGCGGCGCATCGAGCGGCTGGAACGGCAGAATCATCGGCTCAGGCAGGCAGGGGGGCTGGTTCTGCTCGCCTTCGCCGCAGTATTTTTGATGGGACAGACCAAAGCAGCCAAGGTGAGCCCGGTGAGCGTGGCGAAAGTACAGGAAGCAGGGAAGTTCATTCTCAAGGATGGCCGTGGAAAAAAGAGGGCCGAACTCGGCCTCTTCCTCGATCGTCCGGCGTTGGTCATCTATGATGAAACCGAATCGGCCATGATTTCGCTCGGTGCTGAACCCGAGGGTGCTGGGCTGACTCTGTACGATAAAGTATCCGGTAAGGTTGCGGGGCTGAGCACAACGGAGAATGGGCCGGTCCTGACGCTATATTCCGGTGGAGAGAAGAGGTTGAATATCAGTGTGACCTCGCGCGGGCCTGCCGTCGGACTGGTGGGCAGGAAGGGGGAAGCCAAGGCGGCCCTGGGACTGACCGCACAAGATGATCCATTCCTACATCTTTTCGGGGCCGGCGAGCGCGGTGGCGCCCAGCTGGTGGCGGCTCCGGATCGCACTGCCCTGCGCTTTTTCGATTCATCCGACCGGGCCCGTGCGGTGCTGGGAATCCTGGAAAAGGAAAGTGCTCCCGGGTTGGTGCTTAACGATGACACAGGTGCCGCGCGCGCCATTCTTATGCTGACCGGGGATGGCCCCGGAATTGATTTCTTTGATCGGGCCCGAAACAGGATTTGGAGCGCCCGCTGACGCGGGGTCGGCCCCGCCCGGGTCGCTGGGAGGGAGTGAATGGCAGTCAAAGACCGGATGCAGGCTATGCTCCTCTTGGCTCCAGGAACGCCGCTCCAGCCGGCGACCGTGCCGGTGCCCGTTCCGGGCCCGACTCAGGTCCTGATCGAGGTCCGCGCCTGCGGGGTGTGCCGGACGGATTTGCACATTGCGGATGGAGATTTGCCCGACGTCCGGTTGCCGCTGATTCTGGGGCATGAAATTGTCGGAATTGTGGTCGAAACCGGCAGTGGGGTTGCCGGCCTGCGCCGAGGGGAGCGGATCGGTGTTCCGTGGCTCGGCTTTACGGACAACTCCTGTCGCTATTGTCTGCAGGGCCGGGAAAACCTGTGTGACAATCCCGGATTCACAGGATATACGCTTGATGGCGGATACGCCGAGTACGCGGTCGCCGATCATCGCTATTGTTACCGGTTGCCGGCATCATACAGCGATGTGCAAATCGCTCCGCTGCTGTGTGCGGGTTTGATCGGGTACCGATCATATCGGTTGGCCGGGCGCAAGGCGGAGCGGCTCGGTTTTTATGGATTCGGTGCGGCGGCCCATCTCTTAGCGCAGCTGGCGGTTTCGGAAGGGAAAAAGGTATATGCCTTTACGCGACCCGGCGATTTGAAAGCCCAGGGGTTCGCGCGCCGTCTGGGCGCAGTGTGGGCAGGTTCATCTACGGATTCGCCCCCGGAGAAACTCGATGCCGCCATCATTTTTGCGCCGGTCGGAACGCTGGTTCCGGTAGCGCTGCGGGCCACCGCCAAGGGGGGCATCGTCGTATGCGGCGGTATTCACATGAGCGACATCCCGTCATTTTCTTATGACATTCTCTGGGAGGAACGCTCGGTGATCTCGGTGGCCAATCTCACCCGTCAGGACGGGCGCGAATTTCTCGAGCTTGCGGCCACGGCAGGCGTTAAGGCGGAAGTTGTGGCATTTCCGCTCTCGCGGGCAAATGAGGCCCTGGATGCCCTCCGGCAGGGAAGTCTGGAAGGCGCCGCCGTCCTCCAGATCCGCCCCTAGCCGGCTTTGCTTATCGAGAGCGGATCGCAAGACATCCCAGGACACGGAAGCAGGCGGATGAACACGGAATCGATCCGTGTGCAAAGCCGTGCCCGTGTTCTTCCGTGCCCCAAGAAGTTTTTGTTTTAAGCGAATTCCGGCGCCGGATGTTGCCATTCCCGCGTTTGCGAAAGACCTTCATGAATGATTCGGGCTAAAGACGATCATGAACAGTTCGGGTCAGAGGCTGTCAACGCCAAAAACCCCCTTGAGCTCGAATCCACCATCGCGTAAGCTGGTCTCTCCATGGCAGCCGGCCTTTGGAAATCGGGGCTCGGTTCCATGGAGCGGCATTATTCCAAATCGATCATCAAGACAAACATGGAGAGATTCGCATGAACCTGGCACGTTTTCCGCGCAGACGCTACACCGAAGGATTCACCCCACTGGAAGCAGCACCGCGATTTTCTGCTGCGCTCGGCGGCCCGAATATCTATTTCAAACGGGATGATCTTCTGGGATTGTCCGCGGGCGGAAACAAGACCCGGAAGCTTGAGTTTCTGGTCGCCGATGCTCTGGCTCGAGGGGCGGATACGCTGGTTACCTGCGGGGCCGTACAATCCAACCATTGCCGGCTGACTTTGGCGGCGGCCGTCAAGGAGGGATTGAAGTGTCGCCTGGTACTGGAAGAACGAGTGCCGAACAGCTTCAAGGTTGACGCCAGCGGCAACAATTTCCTGTTTCGCCTCCTGGGCGTGGAGGAGATCAAGGTCGTCCCCGGCGGTTCCGACATGATGAAGGAAATGGCCCGCGTGGCGGATGAGGTTTCCGCCGCCGGCCGCATTCCCTATGTCATTCCGGGCGGCGGTTCGAATCCGATCGGGGCGACCGGCTACGTCTCATGTGCTGAGGAGATCCTCGCCCAGATGTTCGAAAAGGGGATCAATATCGATCGGGTCGTGTGCGCCAGCGGCAGCGCCGGCACACACGCCGGGCTGGTCACCGGTTTTTATGGCAACAACAGCAATATTCCGGTGGTCGGCATCGACGTCAGCCGGCCGAAGGAGGTACAGGAAAAACTGGTGTTTGATCTGGTCCAGCGAACCGCGGCGCATGTCGGCATCGGGACGGAAATCCTCCGTGATTCCGTCCTGTGCTTCGGCGATTATGTCGGGCGTGGTTATTCGCTCCCGACCGCCGGGATGGCTGAAGCCGTTCGACTGGTGGCACGGACCGAGGGGATCCTCCTGGACCCGGTTTACACAGGCAAGGCAATGGCAGGCATGATCGACCTGGCTCGCAATGGCTTTTTCCGAAAGGGCGAGAATATCCTATTCGTTCATACGGGCGGATCTCCAGCCCTGTATGCCTACATGCCGGACCTGCTGGACTGACCCGCTTCGAAAATATCTCTTTGCGCCCTCGCGTCTTGGCGTCATTGCGTTAAAATAATCAACGCAAGGACGCCAAGACGCAAAGTCGCAAAGCCAAAAGATTTTCATGCGTCACCGGGTGCGCCAAGGGCGCATGACAGACTGCTCCGAATATTTAATCAGTCCCGGCAAGCAGGCCCCGGCGAACCGTCGGGAATCTGCCGCCGTCAAGGTGACCCCGTGGCTCGGCGGCGCCCTCTCCCCAATGCCCTGTCTGGGCGCAATTCTGCTCGCGCGGAATCACCTGGCCCGCCGTCCGCGATCCGTGGCTGGTTCGAGCATGCCGCCGGCTTTGTCGAAGGCTTGCACGGATCAAGTTTCGGACTATTGCATTCAGGATGACCTGTCGATAAGATATGGGACAGGACGGTCGCACAATGATCAGGGGCCGGCCTGCCAGCTCTTTTATCTTTCATCCCCCCCCGAATTAAAATAGCTGCTGGTGTTGATAAGGCACATCCAATCAATGTGTCCCGTGTCGAGGAATGAGATCATGGATTCAAGGCCCTGGTATTGCCAGCTGGTGCGATTTCTCCGTGTTTTTGGCGTCGTTATCCTGGTTTTGCTTCTGAATCCAGGCCGGCACGAAGCCACCGGAGCGATGCAGCGAGCGGGTGGCGAGCGACAGATCGACCGGATGCTGCGGCGCTATGAACGGATGCGGATTGATACGGCAGGGGTGGCACGGCAGGTGCGGGAAACCGGCGAATTCATACTGACAACCAGCGGGCAGACCTTCGATGTCGTGCTGGAACCCTATGACTTGCGCGCTCCGGAATACCGGGCTGAGGAGAGTCCCTCCGGCGGCGGCCGGCGGGTGCTTGCTCCCTCGCCGTTGCGCACGTTTCGGGGTACGGTTCCCGGCCTCTGGAATTCCGAGGCACGATTCAGTGTACGCGCCGACTCACTGGAGGGCGTAATCCTGACGCCGGAGGAATGGTACTACGTCGAGCCGCTGCGAAACTTTTCCCCGGGCGCGGATCCGTCCGAGATGGTTTTCTACCGCCGATCCGACATCGTCGAGGAAGAAATCGGAACCTGCGGCACAACCCTGGCTCACAGAATCGGTGATGCTCACACCATGGTTGAACCGCAGATGCAGGCCGCGGCCCTGGGCATCAACACGGCGGATGTCGCGACGGAAGCGGATTATGAGTATGTAACCGCCTCCGGCGGCGCCGAGCAGGCCAATGCTACCATTCTGGATATCCTTAACCAGGTGGACGGCATCTATCAGACCCAGCTATCGGTATCGCTCCGTGTCGTCTATCAGCACGCATGGTCGACACCGGATGATCCCTATACCTCGACCGCGCCCTCAACCATGCTGTCGGAGTTCCGGGATCATTGGAACGCAAACTTCTATACCGTGGCGTTCGATCTTGCCCATATGTGGACCGGCAAGGACATGGATGGGAGCACCATCGGAATCGCTTACCTGTCAGTGGTGTGCGAGGCCCGAACCTATAGTTTTGGTGTGTCGCAAAGGTTCACATCTTCCCCCGGAAAATACATTCTCACCGCCCATGAAATCGGGCACAACTTCGGCGCCACACACACGGATCAGGAGAGTTCGCCGCCGACGGATTGCACCAACACCATCATGAACAGCTCCATCGGCAGCGGCTTTACCTTCTGCCCCTTCTCGATCGACGAGATCACCTCGCACGTTCTTAACAGCTCTTCCTGCCTGACCACTGGGCCGGCTGCGCCCTCGAATCTCGCCGCCATCGCAGCCTCCAGTTCGAGAATCAACCTGACGTGGCAGGATAACAGCGGCACTGAAACCGGGTTTGCGATTGAGAGGAGAACCGGGGCCGGAGGCACCTGGCAACAGGTAGGCACCACCATGCCGAACACAACGTCGTACAGCGATCTGGGGCTGGCGGCCAACACTACATATTATTACCGGGCGGAAGCAAACAGCGCGGATGGCCCCTCCGCCTATTCCAACGAAGTGTCGGCGACCACCCTTGCCGGTCCATACACCAGTCGCTGTGACATCAACGCGGACGGGTCCGTCAACGTACTGGATATGCAGTTGCTGATCAACATGGTCCTGGGCATCCCCGGGAGTCCGCCAGGCGGCGATCTCAACACGGACGGGAGTACGAACGTGCTTGATCTGCAACTGCTGATCAATGTCGTCCTTGGGTTGCGCAGCTGCCCCGGGTAATGCGAACCGGGTGAGCATTGTCCACCGGCGGTCTTTTCATGGCCGGGGCAACACTCACCCAGGATTTTCGGAAGCACTTCACCGCCCGAGCCCGAGCGGGGAAACATAGCGCACCGCGACGAGCTCAACCAGCGCCGGCAAGTTGCCGACCGGCAGCCTGCCGATGAGCAGGTTCCCACTCTTGGGTCCCAGCATCACTTCAAATCCGATCCGCTTCAATTCAGTAATTACCGCCGCACTCGTATCGGTCAGCCAGACCTGAATCTCGGCCTTGCCGTTGCGGACGAAGGCGGCCTCTGCGTCGGCCGGACGGGTTCCCGCGGTCCGCAACCGCTCGATGAGGGCGGCGATTGCCGGGTGCATTTTCAGGCGGGTTTGCGCTATCGCCATCTCCTGGGGCGTAAGGGCGGCGGCCACGGAATCAATGGTTGCCGGAGCTTCAGACATCTGCCGGGGCAGAAAGCTGACGCCTCCGATGCCCCCTTTGCCCGCGGCGGCCCGCGCCATCTGCAACGAACTGACATTCGCCGTGCGTGGATCTCCGAACACCCCGCGGTAGCTCACCCCGTCAGGCATTTCTACCGGAACCTCGATACGTCTGGGTTTTCCCCCCTCGGTGATGATCGTTTCCTCTACCGCCACAAACGATGTGAACTGGGTCATGAGCCGGAATTGAAGACCCAGACGAGTGATCTCTTCGCGCAGATCCGGGCGCAGGTCGGCGCGCTGCATGCCACTGTAATCCTGTGCCATCAGGTCATCAATGCGCGTTCGCGCCCACAGGGTGGCCAGCACACTGTTTCCAGTCTGGCGGCCAGGCAGGCTGACCGGAAGGTCGCGCGAGAAGCCCATTCCGGCCATTTTCCCGGAAAGCCGGATGACCCCCTGGCCGGCTCGCGCATAGCGCCCGGAGATCACGATCGGCCTGGCACTGAACAGGTCCGGGATGCGCCGGGGATAAATGTCGGTTACGGGTAGACCTCCCCAGTCTACGGCAATGTCGGTGAGCAACGGGCTGCGCACCCTTTCGTGAAAGCGACGTGCCGCCGCCGAGCCATCCTCGCTTAGCGATACATACTCGACTTCACCCCGGCCCTGGATCGCCATCTGGTCCAGCAGGAAACGGTTGAC
Source organism: Terriglobia bacterium (assembly GCA_963824985.1). Classification (GTDB taxonomy): domain Bacteria; phylum Acidobacteriota; class UBA6911; order UBA6911; family UBA6911; genus JAFNAG01. The sequence continues at coordinate 127,358 of CAWGRQ010000018.1, read as the reverse complement.
CGAATTCCCGATGCCGAAGGCAAAGACCCTCGCATTCGGATGCCGCTGAACTTCCGAGATGATTTCGATGTCATTGCCCACATAGCCGTCGGTCATGAAAGCGACAATCCGGATGTGACCCTGGGCGTCGGATGGATCAAGAGCCGCGCGAATCGCCTTCATCATCTCCGTGCCGCCGGCGCCGGACTGCCCGGCGAGAAACTGCTCCGCCTTCTGGAGATTCTCCGTGGTGGCTGACACCGGTGCCGGGAAGAGGATCCGGGTGTCACCGGAAAAGGTTATGAGATTGAACGTATCCCGTGGATAAAGCGCCTGAAGCGCCAGCCTCATCGTTTCCTTGGCCTTCTCGATCGGGAAACCGCTCATGGATCCGGAACTGTCGAGCACGAAAACCAGTTCCTTGGGTGTCACATCCTTGGCCGTGACCCGGTCCGGCGGTTGCAGTACGATCGTGAAATAGCCCAGATCATCCTCACGATGGGTTAGGACCGCGTCCTTGATGCCGGCCCCGGCCACGCTGTAGCGCATGATGAAGTCACGGTTGGGAATCTCGGACAGGTTATTGAGGCGCACCGCGGCGCTGTGGGTGTTGAATCTCTGGATGTTAACCTCGTGCAGCACGGATCGGAGATCTTCTATTGCCATTCCTGCCTCAACCAGCGCTTCCAGAGAGATGTCATGCCCGGCTCGTGTCGGGGTTGCGGTCCGGGGGTCGGCTGCGACGGGAGGTGTGATTTTCGAGGCATCCGGGACACGGGTGGTGTCGGGGGCCCAGCCGCCCCCGGTTTTGCCGATCGGTTTTCCCGGGATGTATCGGGGGCCAACCACCATCGGGAATACGAATTCATAGGATCCATCCTCATACCTGAGTGTCTCCACATAGCTGATGCGGACTGTAACCTGTTCTCCCGGCATGATATTGGCAACTGACTGGGTGAAAATGTTGGGCCGTTCCTGATCCAGAAGGCCTGCCACGTGGCCGGCCGCCCGGGCTGATTCGTATATCGCCTGCGCCTCCTCGCGCCGTCTGATCTGGCCCCGTATGGTCCGGGTGCCGACGGTGAGGGTCATGTCGTCGACGGCGGCGTTCTGCGGCAGTGGAAACGTGTATATGGCTTCGATCTTTTCGGCGTTGGTGTTGCCGAATTGCTGCGTTACGTTCACCCGGGCGAGGAATCCGCTGATGGAGGCCTTGACATCGGTGTGTTTGAGCGGGCAGGCATCCGTGGGGATTCCTGATTTGTCAATTATTTGCAGGGAGCCCTGGGTGACCCGCGGGGCCTCTGCTGCGGCACGCGGTCTGATTCCCCTGGATACGCTTTGTCCCTGGCAGAGCAGGGCCGTTGAGACGAGCAAAGACAGAAATGCAAATGAGCGAAAAGTCATACCGGCCTCCATGATATAGGCCCTTGATCCCGGCGCGCGGGTGATCTTCATCAGGGCTCTACCTATCAGGACGCTCGGGCAGACTCCACTTGCGTGGATTTTGGGGACCGGCGCCACAACCTCGAGATTTTGTCGGATCCCGAGTCTTAAGAATGATCCTCGGCACGAATCAGCCACCCGGGGTGGCTGCATCTCGATTATTTCCCGCTTTCGAGAGCGTTCGCGGTGTTCATTAATATCAGAGTCGTCTGGTAGCCTCCGCCATCCGCAATCTGCGGGAATGCCAAGGCGTTGGCGGGCGGAGGCATGGAAAGATCGGCGATGGGTGTGCTGGTAATCAAGACGTCGCCCCGCTGGTTGATCGCAAGCCGAAGTGCCAGGATCGACACCGGCTGATCGCTGACAATCTCCAGAGAACCGAGACCGTCATTTACGAACCCCGAGGGAAGGACGAAATCCGGTGCCAGTTGATCGAGAAACTTTGCCATGTGTTGGAAAGGCGCCAGCCGGAGGTTTCCCCGCGCCAATAAATTGCCGTTGCTGTCGCGCAGCTGCATGTTTAGGAGTGCGCTAGATGAATCCACATTACATTGACGGAATCACTTGCCCTTATTAGCCCACATTGATCACGAAGGGAGACATCACTGGGCGCCGATGAACGCGGATCGGATCCGTGTGCAGGACTTCAGGGCTCGATGTGCTCAAGCCGGATGCGATCTATCGGACTTTGACGATATTCATCGGATTGTTGCCGCGCCGACCCTCCGGAGGATTCAATGAAATAAACACCTCGGTGGAGGCTTGCAGGTCGAGCTGGCCGCTATAAGAGAGGTTCCCGACCCGGAGAATTACCTGGTAATTATCGCGCGGGAGACCCCTCACCTCGAAGCGTCCGTCCGTGGTGGTCATGGGGTAGTTCCTGATCAGGTATCCGGTGGTGGATCGAAAGGCCAGGTGATATTTCTCGATGGCCGTTCCGCGGGCATCACTCACGGTGCCGCGCACCGAATATCCGCCATCGAGGGTCAGGGTCTGGGACTGGCTTGATGGGCGCAGTCGTGCGGTCAGTTCAACATAATCACGATGCTGCACTCTGAATTCCACCTGGGCGTCGTGCAAGCCCGACACCTGGAATCGGCCCTCAGCATCCGTGGTGATGGTTTGTGGTGATTCCCATCTGGGTGCGTCCGGCATCTTATAAGACAGAGTCGCCTGCATGACCGGTTCACCTTTTTGATTTACGACGATCCCCCTAATCTGCAATCCGGCGTCCAGGGTAAAGTCGAGACGTGCTTCCGCGTTGACCCTGACGGCAATCGCACCCTGATTGCCGCGCGATTCGAGATACCCGGTCGCGGCGCAGCGGACAAGGAAATACCCGGCACGCAGGCTGGGGATTGCAAAAGTTCCTTCCCTGGATGTCTGAATCCTGGACACGGCTCTACCGTCCGTGGCGTCAAACAGGGAGATTTCAGCTCCGGCCACCGGGACGCGGGATTTGTCCACTACCGTTCCCACCAGCGAACCGGTTGCGCTTGCGGGCCGCATCCGGAGAACAATCTCGCTTTCAGTCGGGATCGTGACGGTCACCATCCCGAGAGTGTCGTATCCGGGATGAAAGGCTTCGAAGCGATAACGGCCGTTCCTACGAATATCGGCCAGAGTAAAAGCCCCTTCCGAATCGGTCGCCGCGGTGCTGCCTGTGGCGGGGCGTTCGTTCTCGCGCTGCACGGTGACCACCGCACCTGGAATTCCGTTTGACTGCGGGTCAACTACGCGGCCCCGCACGGCCAGAACCGGCGTCAGAACGATTTCCAGCTCGTAAGCCGGGCGTGTGATTATGAACGATTCGTCCTGGTAAGGAGCGAATCCTTCAGCATTTGCTTTGATGCCATAACGGTAGGCGGGAGGCGCCTCGATCCGGAACCTCCCCTCCGGGTCGGTGGTCTTCTCGACGACCGACGAAGCCGAAGCGAACGCAAAAATCGTGACCGAGGCTCCCTCAATGGGAGTGCGATCCTGTTCATTCAAGACAATCCCTTTGATGGCAACCGCCGAAGGCTGGGCGAAGGCGGATGAAGTGGGGAAGGGGGAGGATGCATATGGATTATATGGGGCCGGTGGCGCCCCGGCTTTGCCGGCGATGTTTCCGGACTCGCCCGTTCTCTCTCCCGGAAGATGCTGCACTGCCGATTGCCCTGTTGTTGACTGGGGAGCTCCGCTTGGGAAGAAGAGCCCACGGATCGGAATGAGCAGGAGCAGGGCTATGACTACGAAAAAAAGGGTCCAAAGCCAGAATGATGGTTTTTGCTTCCGGTCCATACATGTTCCGGGTTTCAGGATGCGCGATTGATTCCAGCCCACGCAAATATGGCCATACACGACCGCCGGCGCCGGATTCCGGAAATCATCGGGGGCATTGTTCCGCAACCTGGATAACGACCCTAGCGTGGCGTGGCATCGGGGAGCCCGCCATCCACGGGAATTGTAGCTCCGGTCGTCGGAGTCTGGCGGGTGGCGAAGAACAGAACCGCGTTCGCCACATGCCGGGCGCTTATGTGAGCCTTAAGAAGATTACGATTGCGATAATGTTCTTCCAGCTCAGCAGCCGTCAATCCTTTTGAACGCATCCGGTCGGGGCCGACCTCGGCCCAAAGCCCCGATTTGCGATCTCCGCTTGAAAACACGGCATCGGGCGCAACCATGTTCACGCGCACGTCGATGGGGGCGAACTCCAGGCTGGCAATTCGGGCAAGCTGGTGTGCGGCGCACTTGGTGGCGCTGTAGGCTCCGAACATGGCGCCCGGGGCGAAAACGTTTTTGGTGGAGATCAGCACGATATCCCCCCCGGTACCCTGTTCGCGAAACAACCGGCCCGCAGCCGCCAGGATCAGAAGCGTCCCTTCGGAGTTGACCCTTTCGAGTTTGCGGAAAGCTTCCAGTTTCATCTCCTCGAGAGAAGCAACGTGCGCGACGCCCGCATTTACGATCACCAGGTCGACACCGCCCCACTCGCCGCTTATGGTGCGGAAAGCCTCTGAGACCGACTCGGCGTCGGTTACGTCCAGGGGGACGCCGATGACACGGGGGCCGAAGTTCGAGGACAATTCCCGCGCCAGAGAGGTCAGGTTTTCGCCCGGGAGGTCGGTAGCGGCTACATGGCAGCCCTGCTCCAAAAGTGCCTGGCAGATCCCGGAACCAATGGCGCCGGCTGCCCCGGTAACCAGAGCGATCTGGCGCGAGAGGGGGCGCTCCTTTTCGTTTCCGAGTTTTGCGTGCTGAAGGCTGCGATACTCCATGGCGAAAAGGTCGCTTTCGTCCATGCCCTGATAGCTGCCCATGGCCGCGATTTGCGCCTTGACAGCCAGGGTATGCGCCGCGATATCCCGCACAATCCCGGCGCTGGCGACATCCCTGCCGCAGCAAAAGGCGCCGATTCCGGGGATCAGGGTCACGCGGGGGAGGGAATCGAGGCGGGCGACCCCCTTAGGCAACTGGTGATGGTGGCGCTCGAAATAGGCGTCGTAAGCCTCGCGGTAGTTGCGGATCGCAGCCGCAATCCGTTCCTTCGCGCCGGCGGATTCGAAACTCCCGGCGAGATCGATCCAGAGTGGCAGTGCCTTGGTCCGGATCAGGTGATCGGCTGTGAGTGCCGGGGTCAGCGCCAGTTCCCGACCGCGATCCGAATCGACGAAATCGAGTGCCTCGCGAGTGATCAGAGGCTGGAGGATCGCGCGGGCATATGTGCGATTGGTTTCGCCTGCCGGCAAGGCCAGCAGCCCTCGAATGACCGGTGCAAGCCGGGAATAACGCACGCGGGCCTCATCGATCGGGGTTGTGACCCGAACGCTCAGGGGCGTGCGCTTACGCTTTGCGAGATAGCCCTCGGCCCTGTTGATAATCGTAATTGTTGCCTCATACGACTCGCGTGCCGTTTCTCCCCAGCTGACCAGGCCGTGGCGCATCCATACCATGCCAATGCTGTCGGGGTGCTGTTCGTAGGCGGCTGCTGCTGCCTGGGCGAGCTTAAAGCCCGGAGTGATGTAGTCGAGAACCAGAACGTCGGGACCTAGCGCCTCGCGGATCAGCGCCTCCCCACCCGTTTGATTGGTGAGCGCCAGAATGGCATCGGCATGTGTGTGGTCGATGAATTTTGCCGGGAGGAAGGCGTGCACGAGGGTTTCAATCGACGGGGCGGATGCGCGCGCATGACACATGTGAGTCTGGAATTCGCCGATCATGTCCTCGTCGGAGATCAGCGGCAGCACCCGCAGCCTTTTCAGGTATTCGAGGTCGAGAGCCGTATAGCCTTCAGGTTCTATTACGGCCATGTCGAATCCGGAGGCTTTGACAAAAACGACCGGGTGCCTTTCCCCCAGGATATTGGTCAACGATGTTTTGAGCGAATTGTTTCCGCCGCCGTGAAGGACCAGGCGGTCTTCAGCTCCGATCAAAACGCCCAGATAGGTGCGCAGCGCCAAATCCTCGCCCCATTTGGACCCGTAGCGCTGAATGTATTCAGCCGCCTTTGCATCCGACCATCGGCTTTCCATCACTTCTTCTCTTCCTTCAATGTCCGGTAAAGCTCGAATGCCTGCTCGGGCTTCATGAGTTCGTGTACCACCTTTCCGACGGCTTGAATCATGGCGGCCGGCGCGTCGGATTGGAAAATGTTGCGCCCCATGTCAACGCCGGCGGCCCCCTGGCTGATCGCGTTGTACGCCATCTTCAGGGCGTCAAGTTCCGGCAGTTTTTTCCCGCCCGCCATGACGATCGGGACCGGGCAGGCGGCGGTAACCGTCTCAAATCCCTCCGCGATATAATAGGTCTTGACGAAATGGGCGCCCAACTCCGCGCATATCCTGCAGGCAAGGCCCAGATAGCGGGCGTCTCTCGTCAGGCTTTTGCCGACCGCCGTAACACCCAGGATCGGGACGCCATGACGATTGCCGCAATCCACCATCCGGGTCAGGCCATGCACGGTCTGGGTTTCGTATTCACCGCCGATGTATACTTGCACCGCTACGGCCGACACATTGAGCCGGACCGCATCTTCGATATCGACGGCGAGCAGCTCATTGGACAGCTCTTTCAGTATGCTTGGCCCTCCACTTCCGCGCAATACGATGCCGTTTTTGTATGAGGAGGGGATCGTCGAGCGCAGCATGCCTCGGGTAAGCATCAGAGCATCCGTGTAAGGGAGCAGGGGCACGATGTTGACATCCACCCGTTCCAGTCCGGTGGTAGGGCCCTGAAAGTATCCGTGGTCGATGGCGAGCATTACCGTTCGGCCGGAGACCGGGTTGAAAACACGCGCGAGTCGGTTCTGCATGCCCCAATCGAGGGCATTCGAGCCCTTTAAATAGAAGGCCCGGTTCTGTGCCGGAATATCGAGATAAAAGTCCTTGTTGGCGGTTGCGCCGTCCAAATCAGCCATTCTTTGAGTCCTTTCAGGTGCCTCTTGATTCCGATAAATAGTGGATCTGCCAGTGTCCGGCGCACGCATTGCCGGTCTTTCAAAGATAGATTCTTCCGGGCCCGGTTGCAATGGTTTTTGCCCGTTCCGATCCGCTCCGGGCCACCCGACCGGCGACGCCTGCTAAGGGCCTGTCAAGAAATAACGTTTACACTTTGGCGCGAGCACCGTCGCACCTGCGGTGCTCCTGGGGCGGGCAGATGCCAGGCGCCGCGACGCAGGCGATGTGGTGACATCGTCGAGGAGCGGCAACGCCGCAGATGCCCGCCCGCCGCCGCGCCCCTTCGGGCTGCGGCCCCCAGGCCGGCTGGCCGCGTTGCTCACTCCTTACATACCACCCCGGGTATGCTCGTCGCTCGCGCCTTGCCAGCGGGCCTGGGGGCCTGCAGCAAAGTGCAAACGTTATTTCTTGACAGGCCCTAATGGCAGAGCAGTGCCATGCGTTCCCGGTTTGCGATGATATAAGGGAGATTGTCAAGAACTTCATATTCTCCCTCGGTCCGGTTTGCGAGCCCCCGGATTTCCGGCTTGAGCACGATGATGAAATCGAGACCGCCGGAGGCGTCCCGGTCAAGCACGCGACGGCTCATCGTGCCTTGGATCTGCAGGGAAAGACATCCGCCGAAATGCGCGGTTACCGGCACCTCATACCGGTCCCGCTCGGCCAGCGTTTTCAGGATCTCGTCACCGGTTTCCTCCATTTCGTAAGCCAGCAGAATCTCCTGGAGGCGAACAAACGTGCGCGCGAAATAGCTGGGATCTCGCCGGCAGTGTTCCACGATGGTTGCCTCGTTCATTTCGACATAGCGCCTGGGAGTGTTGTTTAAAAAGGTGGTCAGTCGCTGACCCCCGGTGCCTATATGGCCCCTGATCAGGAACCTGTCGGTGACCAGCAAATCCTTCAGATATCTCATCTTTGTCACAGGAACAGGGGTCTCGCGACGGAAACCAGCTAGGACCGGCGAAATTGATCCTGTTCAGTCTCCAGCATGCTGATGTGCTCTTCTTCCTCGGCCGCGAGCTCGCGGTAGATTTCTTTTTGGGCTCCGGGCTTGAAGGCATCGGCACGCGCCTGGAAGTGATCGCGAGTCCGTTTCTCCATTGCGATTGCCTTGGCATAGATATCGGCCACGTGCGTTTCCGCATTGTCGAAGTCGATGCCCTGAAAGATCCACTGGGACAATATTTCTTCCGTGCGGTCGGGCAGTTGTCGCAGCTGGGGATCAAGATGGGCATGGTATTTTTCCTCGAGCTCGTTCAGGTGATCCTCCTCCATGTGGTACAGCTCGTCGAGGATGGTGCGCAGACTGCTGCTGGGGGTCCGCTGCAGGGCGAGCCGGTAAAACTGGTACATGTCGAGCTCGTACTGCAGCGCCTCGCGCACGATGTCCACCTGGTCCGGCCGCGCGCCGCTGTAACCCTCGATGCGCTCATTCTCGCCGCCGCACAGGAAGCACCGGCCATACGGGACAACGAACCCGGTGGAGAGCTTGCCGCACGACTTGCATTTCCAGGTATACCTTACTTCGGCACAGCAGACGCTGTCGTCTTCAATCACTTGATGGCATTTGGGGCATGTGGAAGCCATGGATTTTCCTCCGGAAATTAGGATCCCCCGATTTCACTCTCCGCCAGTACCGCCGATGCGGAGTGCGGCTGCAGTCCCATATACTGAAGCATGCCGCGAGCGGCACGCCGTCCGGCGCCCATCGCGAGAATCACTGTGGCGGCGCCGGTGACGATGTCGCCGCCGGCGAAGATCCCGGGAACGGACGCCATGCCGGTGGTTTCATCGACTTCAATGTAGCCCCAGCGGTTTACCTTCAATCCCGGCGTGCTCTGGGCGATGATTGGATTGGCCGTGGTGCCCAGCGCGCAGACCACCATGTCCACATCGAGAATATATTCGCTGCCGGCTTTGGGAACCGGGCGTCGCCGGCCGGAGTCATCAGGCTCTCCGAGCTCCATTTCGGTCGCCTCCATGCCGGTCACCCACCCCGCTTCGTTGCCTATAATGCGCACGGGATTGGTAAGCCATTTGCAGATGACCCCCTCCTCCATGGCATGGTGCAGTTCTTCCGCCCGCGCGGGAGATTCCTTGACACTCCGCCGATACACCAGGTAGACCTTTTCCGCGCCCATGCGCAGAGAAACGCGGAGAGCATCCATCGCGGTGTTTCCGGCGCCGATCACGGCTACGCGCCTGCCCATGCCGACCGGCGTGTCGTAGAGGGGTTGGCGGAAGCCCTGCATCAGATTGATGCGCGTAAGGAGCTCATTGGCCGAAACCACGCCATTGAAAGATTCGCCCGGGATGCCCATGAATTTGGGGCTTCCGGCGCCGGTTCCGATAAACACGGTATCAAACCCCATCTCGGTCATGAGCTGGGGAATCGTAAAAACCTTGCCGATGATGCGGTCGAGTTCGAACTTGACCCCAAGATTGGCCAGGGCATCGATTTCTATGTCGATGGTGTCATTCGGCAGCCGGAATTCGGGGATGCCATATTTGAGGACGCCGCCGGCGACATGCAGGGCCTCGTAGACGGTCACGTCGACCCCGGATTTCACCAGGTCCCCGGCGCAAGCGAGCCCCGCAGGCCCGGAGCCGATAATGGCGGCCCGTTTCCCCGATGGCCGGACCTGAGGCGGCAGATCCCACCCCCGACCGACGGCGAAATCCGCAACGAAGCGCTCAAGACGGCCGATAGCGACCGGCTCGAGTTTGTTGCCGACCACACATGTGGCTTCGCACTGAACTTCCTGGGGGCAGACCCGGCCGCATACTGCCGGCAAAGTGTTGGCATCCTTCAGAACCTGATAGGAACGCCGGAGGTCCCGCTTCGCCAGCGCTCCAATGAATCCGGGAATGTCGATCGATACCGGGCAGCCTGGGACGCATTTTGGTTTTTTGCAGACCAGGCAGCGATCCGCCTCGACCAGCGCCATGTCCAGCGTATACCCCTGGGCGACCTCTTCGAAATTCCTTACCCGCCGGTCCGCGGGCTGTTCGGGCATGGCAGTGCGCGCGGGAGCAATGGTACGGATATTTTTGATCTTGGGTTTTCCGTCCTGAGCCGGGAGCGGCTCCGGGGCCTCGACCGGGATGGAGCGCTTGCGAGCTGGCACGATTGCCGGATTGGCGCCTCCTGCTCCGAAACTGGCCAGCTTCGCGGCTTCGGCCTGGTACCGCTTCATGCACTCCTGTTCCTCGCACTCGAATCGCTTCTGTCGCAGCATCAACTCGTCAAAATTGACTTCATGACCATCGAAGTCCGGTCCGTCGACGCAGGCAAACCTGACCTTCCCCCCCACCGTTACGCGACAGGAACCGCACATCCCGGTGCCGTCGACCATGATCGAGTTCAGGCTGACCATGGTCCGGATGCCCCGCGCGCGGGTCAGTTCCGCGCAGGCCTTCATCATCGGCAAAGGCCCGATGGCTATGACCTCCTCGATGTCGGCGTGCTCCTGCAGGACCTGATCCAGGACCACGGTGACGAAACCTTTGGTGCCGAAAGATCCGTCGTCGGTGGCGACCCGGAATTCGTCCGAATACCTGGAGAACCGATCATCCCAGAACATCAGGCTCTTGCTGCGGAAGCCGATGATGGAAATGGTGTAGGATCCGAGCTCCTTGTGGCAGCGCAGTTGCGGAAACACGGGGGCCACTCCCAGCCCGCCGCCGACCAGAACCGCCTTCGTGCGCCGGTGCAAATGGGATTCCAGGCCCAGGGGTCCGATGAAGTCCAGAATGGACGCGCCTTCGGGCATCGCCATCATCTGGAAGGTGGTCTTCCCGACCGCCTGAACCACAATCGTGACCGTACCCCGGTCGCGGTCATAATCGGCGACGGTCAGGGGGATCCGCTCTCCCATCTCGTCGATACGCAGCATGACAAAATGCCCGGGCCTGCAGGCCCGCGCCACGTCGGGCGCCAGAACCTCCCAGAGAAATGTGACCGGGCCAAACTGCTCGCGTTTTATGATCGGATACATATGCGTGCTCCATTCCCCTCCAGCCAGGAATTCAAAACGCGGAAGTATACCAAATCCTGGCTCGAAACGCGCATGCTGATGAACATCCGGGCGTAATAGGACGTAGGAGTCGATTCAGGAGAAACGAAAGCCAAAACGCCACGGATTACACGGATTGCACGGATTTGTCGAAAACCTCTGGATCATTTACTCGGGCCGCCGGTTAGATACCCAGGGGGCTGAAATGCTGCATGATCGACTCTCAGGACCGGTCATCGGCGCTGCTTCTCACACGCGGCGCCAGAGAACTCCAGTTCGAACCAATGATGCGCCAGCTTTTTGAATCTTTGCCATCCGTGGCGTCTATTTTGGGGCCTGATGTTTACTGAAAGCGGTGCCATACTGCTGACTCCAAATCCTTCCTCTATTTAGATTTGCTGCCGACCCTTTCAATAGTAAGTTTTTTGATCAGCACGTCCTTGATGGGCTTGCTGCCCAGGACGGGAACGTTGGAGATGTTCACGACCACGTCCAAGCCCTCGACCACCCGGCCGAAGATGGTGTGCAGGTTGTTCAGATGGGGCGCCGGAGCGACCGTTATAAAGAACTGCGAGGTATTTGTGTTCGGCGGGCCGGAATTGGCCATGGCCAGCACGCCGGGATTGCCGAATTTGAGGGAACCGACGATTTCGTCCTCGAAAGGGAGGACCGATTGGAAGGTGCCGATTCCAGTCACATCGCCGGCCTGGATCATGAATTTCTTTACGACCCGGTAGAATATGGTCCCGTCGTAAAAGGGACGGTTTTTAACGAAATCTCCCTTGGGATTCAGCCATTCCAGCTTTCCTTCGGCCAGGCCGACAAATCGGGCGACCGTTTTGGGGGTCTGTTTCTCATGGAGCACGCATACGAACGTTCCCATCGAGGTTTCAAAGACGGCGTAGAGCCCCGGCTGCCGCACCGGTGTTTTTTGCGTTTCGGCGACGAGATGGCAGGTTAAGAGCGCCATCAGCATTATGGCGCCGGAAAGCGACGAGCGTAACGTTTTCATAGCCCGGATTCTCATGGTTGATAGTTTGCACCTTTCCCTTCCCCGAAATCACGGACAAAAGACCTTCCTTTGAAATATGACCGGGGGCGGCGAAACAATAGGATCGCCGTTGAAATAAAGCCGGCGCGCATGCCCCTTGGGGCGGTTTGGGTTTCCCGACTCCTCAAGATACTCAGTGTTTCTTGAGCTCGAGGCTGGCAGTCGATCGCTTCGGTCTCGAAACCTTATCCGGAAATGGTGGTTGGGCGCGATCGTGCCGGTACAATCAGACCCAAAGGAGATCGACTTGATCCGTCTATTGGAAGTGTCGAAACGCTTCGGGAACAAGGATGCGCTCCGAAGGATCAGCCTGACTCTCAATCGGGGCGAGGTGCTGGGGCTCCTGGGACGCGATGGCGCCGGCAAGAGCACCACACTGCGCATCCTTTCCGGAATTATTAGGCCCACGGCCGGAGAAATCGTGCGTCCGCCGGATTTTCAAATCAAGGTGGGGTACCTCCCGGATGAGCCGTTTGCTTTCGATTACCTGACCGGAAGAGAGATGCTCAGTTTCAAGGCCAGCCTCCATCAGATTCCGCGGGAGGCGACTCAACCGAAGATACGGAACTATCTCCAGCTTTTTGGCATGGAGACACAGGCCGATAGTCTGATCAAGACCTACTCGCGTTGCATGAGGCGCAAAACCGCCCTGATCGGATCTCTCATGTCTGATCCGGCATATTGGATACTGGACGAACCGACGGAGTCCCTGGATCCCAAGACAATTCAGGTTCTTGAAGATCTGATTACAAGCGGGCGCGCCGGACGGCGCGCCATTCTGATGTCCACGCGGAACCTCCCCTTTGCGGAATCCGTGTGTGATCGATTAATCCTTCTGAATCGGGGGAACATGGCCTTCCACGGAACTCCGGATGAGCTGCGGGCACGACGAAGAGTCACCTCTGCCCTCGAAGATATCTGCTTCCAGCTGGTTTCTGCATGATGTCTGGGGAAAAACCTGCGGTGCCGCCCAACCCTCATGCATTGCAGTTCTTAGTTCTTCCCAACCCTCCATGATGGTGAGACAATGGCATTCCTCATGGGCTGCTTGGCCCGGGGCGGTGGAACCGGACGAACTCGAATGCGAAAGGCGGTTGAAGGAGCTATGGTGCGCAAGTGGATTCCGATTGCTGCTGTTGTTCTTGTCGCGGCTAACGCCTGGATAGAGGCCAGGCAGGGACTCACGCCCCTCCCGGTTGGGGAAAGTACCGGTCCGGTCGCCACCTTTTCGATTCTGGGTTATGATCCCGCGACCGGTGAGGTCGGCGGCGCGGTTCAGTCGCGGGTCTTCTCCGTGGGGAATGGAGTGCTTTGGGCTGAGGCCGGAGTAGGGGCAGTCGCCACGCAGGCTTATGTGGATGTCAGCTACGGCCCTCAGGCGCTCGCGTTATTGAAGCAGGGCATGACTCCCGATGCCATCATCAAGAAGATTTGGGAGGCCGACCCCGACCCCAGACCGAGTTACCCCAGGCAGGGGAGGCAATTCGCCGTCATGAATGCCAAGGGTGATTATTCCGCCTATACCGGTCCGAAGGCAGATGCCTGGGCCGGCGACAAGGGCGGAAAATTCTGCACCGCGCAGGGGAATATCCTCGCCGGGGAAGCTGTGGTCGATGGCATGGTCACCGCCTTTGAGGCGACTGCTGGCCATCTCTCGCTCCGGCTTCTCGCGGCTCTGGAGGCGGGGCAAAAGGCGGGCGGCGATAAGCGCGGGATGCAATCCGCGGCGATGTTGATAGTCAAAAAGGGTGGCGGTGTCTGGCTAAACAATGATGTCGTGCTGCGCCTGCAGGTGGACGATAATCCGGAGCCGATCGCAGAATTGCGCCGGCTGGTAGAAAGGGCCGTCAAACAGTTCCGCCTGGGCGGCAGGCAACAAAAATAACGGAATGTGGCCAGCGGATTTCGACCGGTTTCGATTTCCCTGGTCGCGCCAGGGAATCTCCTGTCATTGGCCTGCTTGATTCATTTGCGAACGACGTTCATGAAAAGTTCGGATTGGGGAGACGATTATGAAGCACGCACGTATCCTGGGTGTTGGTCTGTGGTTGGCAGTCGGAGTAGCCATGGCGGGCCAGCAGCAACCCAACTATCCCGCCCCCGTGGCGGGGGATTATATTATTGAAAACTTCAAATTCGAGAGCGGCGAGAGTTTACCCCAACTGAAACTGCACTATACCACGATCGGAACGCCTGCGAGGGATGAAGCTGGCGTGGTCCGGAATGCGGTTCTGATCATGCACGGAACGACGGGAAATGGGGCCGCGTTTCTTTCGAATCGACAGTTTGCCGGCGGGTTGTTCGGCCCCGGACAGCTGTTGGATGCGACCAAATACTACATCATTTTCCCGGACGCGATCGGTCACGGCAGGTCGAGCCGGCCGAGCGACGGCCTGCACATGCGTTTCCCCCGATATACCTACAACGACATGGTGGTTGCTCAATATCAGATGCTGACACGGCATCTGGGTGTGAATCATCTGCGGTTGGTGATGGGAACCTCGATGGGCGGCATGATGTCCTGGGTCTGGGGATACACCTATCCCGATTATATGGACGCTCTCATGCCTCTGGCCAGCCTGCCGGTCGAGATCGCCGGGCGGAATCGCATGATGCGCAAGATGATGATTGATGCCATTCGCAACGATCCGGAGTGGAAAGAGGGTGAATATCAGAGCCCGCCGCGCCGAGGGTTGATCGGCGCGATCAACGTCATGCTGTTCATGGTCAGCAGTCCGCTTCAGTGGCAGAAGAGTGCGCCGACGCGCGTGGCCGCCGAGGCATTTCTCGAAAGCCGGACGAATGGCTATCTGAGATCGCTCGATGCCAACGACATGATCTACCAGTACGACTCCTCGCGTGAATACAATCCGTCTCCCCACCTGGACAAGATCAAGGCGCCTCTCTATGCGATAAACTCCGCCGACGACCAGGTCAATCCGCCCGAACTCGGCATCCTGGAGAAGGAGATCTTACGAGTCAAGCGTGGCCGGTACATCCTGATTCCCATCAGCGATCAGACCAGCGGCCACGGGACGCACTCGAACCCGGCCATATGGGGGAAATACCTGGCGGAGCTGCTGGCCGAAAAATAGCTTCCCGCAACCGCGTCCGGCTTGGGCGCGAGAACATGTCGAGCAATTGTGCTAGGAGGTTGGATGCAAAAACCGCCGTTTGAGGTCGTCAAAGAATTGCAGGGCTGGTCTCTGTTCTGGGCACACCTGGAATTGGTCCCCTGCGGCGAAGATCGACTCGCGGCCTGCCGCGCCGGCGTGGCGCGCGAAGCACGGTCGCGGCTGAATCTGGAGAGTCTGGCCAGCCATCCCCCGGTTGCAGCCCTGCGGAGGCTCTTCAAGGCTGCGGGTTGCGATCCAACGAGGTACCGGCCGTCCTCGGAGGCTCTCCTGCGCCGGATTCTTAAGGGTGAGGAATTGCCCGCGCTTCACCCCCTGGTGGATGTCAACAATTGCCTTTCAGTGCAACTTGCCGCGCCCTGCTGCGTGATGCGCGAAGGTACCTTCACACCGCCGCTGTTTTTGCGCAGCGGCCGCGAAGGGGAGAGTTATGAATCGTTGCGAGGTCCGATCAATCTTGCCGGCAAGCCTCTTTTGACCGATGCCATCGGCCCATTGGACACGCCGATCACCGGTAACGAAAAGGTAAAGGTCAAGCCGGAAACCGAAACCGCCTGGCTGGTGGTATATCTTCCGGGGGATGTGGTGGGGCCGGAAACTGCCGAAGAAGCGCTGCATGAAATTCTGAAGGCTTGCCCGGTGGCCCGGGCTACTCAGATTTCCGCCTCCTGACGAGAGT
Source organism: Terriglobia bacterium (assembly GCA_963824985.1). Classification (GTDB taxonomy): domain Bacteria; phylum Acidobacteriota; class UBA6911; order UBA6911; family UBA6911; genus JAFNAG01. The sequence continues at coordinate 111,615 of CAWGRQ010000018.1, read as the reverse complement.
CTTCAACACTGGCCCAAACCATTCCCAGACGTCTTTCGCAAGCGAATGAACAGAAGTGCACGGCACCCGCTCACTCACGCTTGCAGCTCTGTCGAGGACTCCGGCTGGCTTACCTTGCCGTTATCGGGATCACAACCGACTGCAGTATCGCTTTGGTCTTCTCATCCTGCACGAATGCAACCACAAGCAGATCCTTCGGATTGATCTCGTATTTCTTTTCCGTAAACGTAAAACTATTGCCGCGATGCCCACCCGCCTCATAGGCATCAAGATGATCCTTGATAGCGGTGCTGATCGCCTTTAGGTCAAAATCCCAGGAAAATTTCTGGGTTCCTTTGCCGTCGATGTTGAGCCCCGTGCCATCCGGCCCGGCCATGCTGCGCACCACCATGGGATGAAAACGAACTCCGTTTTCTCCGGTGTAGCGCAGTTTTTCTTCCGCAAGCACGATGTGCAGTTTGAGTTCGGGAGCGTTACTGCCCAGCTTGTCCAGCACCACATCGGCCTTTACGGTGGCGCCCTTCAGCCCTGCGCTGAGCTTCAGCTCGGCCCCGGCGGGGACCTCAAGCTCTTTTTCAATCTCCTTGGTAAGGCGCTCGAAAACTGCTTTTGTAGCATCCCGGCCGCCGCCTCCCGAGGTGGCCACGCCGTCGATAGCCAGGGTCGGGACGCCGCGTCCGTTGTAATATTTGAAACGGGCCGTGGTCTGAGGCGTGGTCATCGGGTCGGGCTGGGGGATATGTTCGTGATACATGAGCATCGCCATGTTCTTGCCGTATCTCTCCATGGCCAGGTCGGCAGCCAGGTCGGCGGCAACACATGGCGGGCAGCCGGATCCGGTGAAGACTTCGGTAAGAACCACGCGACTGGTGCGCTTTTCCGTTGCTTTGTAAGGTTCAACTGCAAACGGCGGCGGGTTGACCTCGAGGTATTTGGCGTCGAGCGCCGCTTCCAGCCCAGCCAGGGACCCTTTATGGGCTTTCGCATATAGGGCGTTCAACGCCTGGCGCGCGGATGCCGGGATTTTGCTCACCGCGGCGGCATTCAGATAGGCAGTAAGCGCGTTGGCGCTATCCCCTCGCTTCTCGCATATTTCTGCAAGGCCAAGCGAGGCTGCCGAATTTAGCGGGTTGGTCGCCAGGACATCCTTGAAGCTCCTCTGGGCTTCATCGAGCTTTTCCTGTTTCTGGTAAATGCGCCCGAGGTTCACCTGTACATTCGGTTTTAGGCGGTTAAGGCCTGCCAGCGGATTGGGGGCCGGTCTGGAATTCCCCTGCGGATTGGGATTCGGCGGGGCCGGAGGATTTGCCTCAATTCGGGCCGATTCCAATCCGATCTCCGCCAGCGCCAGGGTGGCAAATTTTTCCGCGTCTTCGATCAGGATGCCGGCATCACAGAGCAGTCCCGCCATGGTGTTATATGTGTTCGCCTTCACCTGTGGGTTGACCGTTGTTTCCAAGGCTTTGGCGGCCTGCTCCCGGATCTTGGCTTTCTGGTCGGGAAAGTTCTTGACCAAAACATCGAACATGGCAAGGTGCGCTCCGCTCACCTGCGGGCTCGAAGGAAAATCGGCAATGAACTTGTTCAGGGCTTCGATTTTCTTGTCCGCCTCCTTGATGGCCATGGCATCGGAGTAGGCCTTGCGGTCGGGGGGCATGGGGGGCGGCGTGGCCTGCGCCGCCTTCGGCTGAGTCTGAGCGGCCGCCGCAACCAGGAATGCCGCCAGCATCATGGCCGGCAGCAGAACGGACAATAAATAAGCTCTTTTTCTCATGTCGGGACTCCTTTTCACCCACCTAAGATTGCACATAGCTTATAGGGCATTCCCCTCATTGGTTCAAGTCCAAACCGGCATGGACTTTTTATATCTTTCCAACCGGCAGGTTTGGCAATAAACTGTCAGCGCTTTCACAGGTGATCATTAACGCTGCGCACAGGTGCAAGGAGCCGAGTATGCCCAGGAACTTCTTAAAGTACTGCCTGCCGGTGGCACTCCTCTCATTTTTCCTGTTTGACGCCGCCTCCTTTTCTCAGGGATCTGCTGAGAAGGAGGCCCGGGAAATATTTCAAAGGTTGATTGGGGTGGCCGGTGTTTCTTTCCACGAGGATAAGGTTCGCGAGGTGATACGCGGCCTTTTACCCAAGGAAGTCGCGCCCACGGTCGACGATATGGGGAACCTGGTGGTGGTCTTCGGTTCCGGAGCCCCGGAGATGATGTTCATTGCCCACATGGACGAAATCGGGCTCGAGGTCACGGATATCGACCAGGAGGGCACGCTGAAGACCAGAAGCCGTGGGGGCTCGTTTTCATCGATCTGGGAAAGCAAAGTGGTCAAGGTTCACACCAAATCGGGCGTTGTCGACGGCATAGTCAAACCACGCAAAAGCTATCGGGAGCAGACTCCTCAGGATCATGCTGCCGGCGATTTGTTGGTATATGTCGGTACGGCGTCAAAGGCCGCCACGGAAGCGCTCGGCATCGGTGTTGGAGATTTCATAGTGCAGCCGAAGCGGGTAACGCAGCTCGGCAGATATAAGTCTGCTGCCGGATCGACCGATGATCGTGGCGGCTGTACGGCTCAGATCCTCGCGGTCCGCAGGCTGGCAGGCAAGACACTCCCCAAAACCGTTGCCTTCGCCTGGGTGGTGCAGGAAGAAACCGGGCTGAGCGGATCCCGGAACCTGACCAAGGCCTATGCCCCAAAGTATGTGTTGGCTGTTGACACCTTCGTGTCGTCGGATGCTCCCTTTGACCCGAAAAACATTGGCTACACCCCGTTGGGCAAGGGGGCGATCCTGCGCTCCTTCGACAGCAGCAACATCACGCCTGCCGACGTCTCCCTTCGGATTCGTAAGATTGCCGAAGGACGCAAAATCCCGGTTCAATGGGGAATTACGAGCGGCGGTAACGACGGCTCGGTGTTTCTGGCGGCAGGGTCGGTGGACATCCCGTTGTCGTGGCCGGGGATCTATTCCCATTCCTACATCTCGGTCATGGACATGCGCGACCTGCTCGCGTTGTCGGATCTCATTGTGGCGATTTCGGAGTCCTTTTAACCAGGGGTGCATTCCAGAGGGAGGGGGCAGGTGAAGACGTCGATGATTCAAATCGCATTCATGATCTTATTGGGAATTTGCCCGATCTCTGCCTGGGCCCAGTCCGACCAGAAGCTGGCGGAGAGCTTCCTTCAATACGCATCCCAGACGGCGGTCACGGGCCGCGAAGCACAATTCATCGACTTTCTGAGGAGCCGGTTGCCCCAAGGCATCCCGTCGGAAGTGGACAACATGGGCAACCTGATCGTCCAGATCGGCGGCGGGACTCCGCAAGTGCTGGTTGTCGCTTCCGTGGACGAGCCCGGGTTCGTGGTTACGGATATTACCGATGAAGGGTACCTGAGGGTTGCCTCCCCGGGGGGGCGATCCCCAAGCCCGCTCTTCATTCAGTTTCATGAAGGCCACTATGTCGACATTTTTTCCAGAAACGGAACGATTCGAGGGGTGGTGTCGCTGCCATCCTCGCATCTGGTGCGGGGGCGAAGGGAAAGCCTGACTCTGGACCGGTTCTTGATCGACATTGGCGCCCGCTCCCGGGAGGAGGCGCTGGCCCGTGGGATAGAAATGCTTGAACCAGTGGCCGCGGTGAAGGACGTTGCCGTCATGGCCGGGAACCGCGTCGCCGGGCCGATGTTGAGCCGGAAGTTTGGCGCCTACTCCCTGCTGGAGGCGCTCAAGGGATTGAGTGCCCGGAGTGGCAAAGGTATCGTCCTGGCCTGGGCCACGCAAAGCGCCATGAGCAACTCGGGATTGGCGCGGCTCGCGCGGCGGTTTGCTCCCAAGCAGGTCATGATGGTCGGGGGCTACCAGCGTGGCGCCGGGAGAACCACGAAAGATCCGGTCGAAATTCTCGACAGCGGCGTCCTGATTCCTGATGGGGAATCTCCCGGCGCTGCCAGCGCATTCCTGCGCGCCGCCACGGCTGCTGCGGGCCAGAGCATCAAGATCACGGCTTCACCCACGAGCGCGCTCCCGGAAGCCCGGGCTCTGGGGGCGAATGTCGATGCATTCTGCGTGGGCATTCCGGTCATGTTCCCCGGCACCCTGGTGGAAACGGTTGACCTCGACGACCTGCAGCAATTGATCTCGTGGGTACGGATGGTCCTCGAAATGCAGCCTGGATAGGCCTTATTTTTTCGAGGCGGGCAGCTTGTCCGGGAGCATGCCGAAATCATAATACCGATGCACCACCCCGGTATCCGATATCGTGGCGACCCGAATCCCGGATCCATCCTTGCCCAGCGGCTTGCCGACCGGGGCACTGGCGATCATCTCCAGCTCCCCATCCTGAACCACAACATTCTTGTGGGTGTGGCCCGCGAACACGTGGTGAATTCCATAACTGTGGAACAAATCGAGCAGCGCGCCCCGCCGCGCCAGAGGGATGTTCTCGTATTGGTCGGCCTCCTGTGCGTCCTTCAAAAAATAGGGGTGATGCTGGAAAACGACGAGCTGCTTCGATCCTGAAGACTTCGCGGCTTCCAGTTCCTTCCTCAGCCAGGCATCCTGTTGTTTGTAGGCATCCATGGCGCCTTCGGGTCTGTGGATAAGAGTCGAATCGAGGACGATTCCGTGTACCGGCCCGGCCTGGAAACTGTAGTAATCGGGTCCAAAAATCTTCCGGTATTTGGCTAGCGAATCCGCCGTCGGCACGTTGCCGACGTCATGATTCCCCGCTACATGGTAAACCGGAATCGACGGAGTAATCTTCCGTGCGATGCGCTGATATTCTCCAATCTGAAGCGCATCGCCGGCTTTGTTGACGAGATCGCCCAGAATAATTACAAATCCCGGCTTCAGCCGGTTCACGGTGGCCACCGCAAACTCGAAGTTGGCGGTTTCCTGTTCGAAGCTCCTATCGGCGGCATACATCCCAAATTGAGTATCGGTGAGCATCACAAAACAGAATGGCTGCTCCTGTGCCGGACCTGGCAGCCCGACCATCAAGAGCAGAACGAGCAGAAAAGGAAGTCTGATTTTCATACAGAGTACTCCCGGAAATCTGTGGTGGCTGAAGTGCGGGCCGCCTCCATCAGGGATGTCGGATCTCCTTCGTCGGATAGCCGGCACGATATCCCGTGCGGGAGCGTACCTTGACGCCCGGACGATCGACCGTGACCCGAATGCGATGATACGAACCGGCGCGTGAGACCCGCGCCGGGTAATAACACAGGGTGTATTGCAAAGGCAATTCCGATGCGATTTGAGAAAAGGCGGCATTGAGGGTATCGATCGATCCCGCCTGATAGCGGCATCCCCCGCTTCGCTTGCTCAGGTCCCCAAGGAATTGGACGGCGCGCTTGTAGAGCGTGTTGAAGGCGACCGGAGTTTGTGCAGCCGGAAGTGGAAGCCGGTCGGGAATGCCGTCCCTGGTGTCGTATTGGATGGGATACACAACGACATCAGATTTTTCGATTCTTGAAAGAGTAGTCCCTCGCTCCATCCGCTGGCTGGCGTTATCGACGCCGTCCGAAAACAGAACGATGGCCTTGCGTCCCGGCAACCGGTCGAATTGTTCGGTCAGGACCCGGTCAATGGCATCGTACAATCCCGTTCTCTGGTTGGCGGCTCCTGTCTCCATGATCGCCACACCGATCCGGTTGCGATCTGCGGTAAACCCGGAATGATAGGAAACGCTCGTGTCGAATGAGACGATCATCAAGCGGTCCTGTGGTCTCAATGCGTCGGCGAACGCCAGTGCGGCACTTTGAATGTCGCCGAATTGAAGCCGGGTGCTGCCGGAACGATCCAGCATCAGGGCCACGTGAAATGGTTCTGCTTCGGGGATCAGACGGTCAATCTGCTGTGCCGCGCCATCCTCGAAAATCCGGAAGTCGCCGGCCCGCAAGCCGGGCACGTGATTGCCGGACTTGTCGGTTACCATCACCGGCACCGTTACGAGGCTGACGTCCACCCGAATTATATTTCCGGCCGGTGGCTGTGTCTGTCTGAAATCATAAGCAAGAAGTGACGGCACAGCTCCTTGCCGCGGGAGCAATGCGGTAGCGAGAAAAGCGGCAATTAAAATGCCGAGGATCAAGGCGAATTTCCGCCTGAACCGCCGACAGGCAATGGTCGGCGAGATCGAGGATCCCCATGACCACGTGCCTGCCCGATCCACCTGTTTCATCATCCAGCCCCTATCTGTACATTTTAGTCCGCATTATTCATGAAAGTCTTTTGCAAATGCACGATAACAATACGAGGTGTCGCATTTCGCTCATAACAGAAAGTGTTTGGGACACGGAAGAACACGTGCAGGGCTTTGCGCGGCGCTGGGCCCATCGGGCCTGCAAAAGCCCTGCACGCGGATCCAATCCGTATGCATCTGCGTTCCTCTGTGTCCTGCGATGTCTTGCTTCGTGAATAATGCGGAATAACAGGGTCGGGCTTCCTCAGTCCAGAAAGCGGCGCATCACTTCCGAGACCCCGTTAGCATCGGCCTTTCCCGAGCGTACTGCATTCTCGAGGTAAAGCAGCGCCCCCCAAAGACTTATAGGTCGTCCCGAGGACCGATAGGTCGTGAGGCGGGAGCTCACAGCTTCCGCCTTGAGCATTCCAAATAAATGGGGCTTAGCAGCCTTGAGGGCAGGAAGAAACATGTTGTCTCGAAGCCCTCACTGGTTTTCATACCCGGGAACTTCATTCACTGCCCATTCAGGGTCACAAGGGTGACGCGGCCGTTTATTTTTATCGAGGCACAGTACTCGCCCAAAGATGTGGAAACGGCTTTGCGGGACATGGTGCCTGCGGATATGCGAAATAAATATATCTTTATCGATTCGGACGGATCGTCGCAGAAAGGGAAACCGATGCCGAAGAGCAAAATGCCTCCTCCGCCGTCGAAATGAAAAGGGAAGAGCATCCGCAGAACCGCGAGATTATGAGCTTTTTAGTACTTGCGGTTCCGCAGTAAACTCAATGCGTGTTCAGCTCCGCGCGCTCTTTCGTTGAACGACGCGGCGGTTCCAACGGGCTTGGGCGGCTCAGGGATCCGGGCAGGGATGGGTCCTGCCGATTATGGACACGCCCAGGAAGGAGGTGATCCAGTGCATATCGGTCAAAACGCTTGGACGGAGGTGACGTCCTCATAGCAGGATCTGCAAGGGTGCCGCTGAGGTGAACCCAACGCTACGCTGCCAAGCACTCCAGGCTCCGGTTCCTGCGTTGGAGCCGGAGCCTTTTTTATTGACGATTGACGATTGCGATTGAGGATTGAAGCAAAAACCAGGTTTTGCAGCTGACGGTTTAAATGGGGAGAGACAATGGGCAGGGTATGTCCTTGGTGGCTGGGTTATCTGCTCGCAAGTCCGATACGCAAATTGGCGCAGGATCCCGATAAGATACTTCGCCCGTATTTTACAGATGGGATGACTGCGGTTGATATCGGTTGCGGCATGGGTTTTTTCAGCATCCCGATGGCGAAGCTTGCGGGGAAGACGGGCAGAGTCATCGGTGTCGATCTGCAGGAGAGAATGCTGAAGTCGCTGAGAAAGCGGGCTCGAAAAGCCGGCGTGCTGGAACGCATTGAAGTCCGGCAGGCGGGGACGAATTCACTGAACCTGCAGGACAGGACGGGAGCCGCCGATTTTGTCCTGGCCTTTGCCGTCGTTCACGAAATTCCAGACCCGGACAGGCTCTTTTCCGAAATAAACGCGGCTCTGAAAAGCGGAGGGAAGCTGCTCGTCTCTGAGCCGAAAGGCCATGTCACGGAGCCAATGTTCGCGGCGACAAAATCAACCGCACAAGCCCATGGATTCGAAATTGCCGCCACTCCGAAGATCTGGAGATCCCACTCCACCCTTTTTAAAAAGGCTTAACCACGAAACACACGAATTTTTAGTGTGTTTCGTGGTTGATGCTTTTAGGGCTTGCGGCTCCACTCGCGTATTTTCTTTATCTCGGCGGGTTTAATTCCAAGAGATTCCAAGAATTCCTGGTGCGCTTCCGGTTCCATCTTTTCGAACTGTTTGTGCCAGTTGTGCATATCTTCATCCTTCAGCCCTGCCGCCCGCATAATCTCCACCCAACGTTCCTTGCTGATCATTTCGACTCCTTGCTGTAATTGTTTTTGTTTGAGAAGCGCCAAAATATAGCGCTGCTGTCTGCGGAGATTTGCAATTTCGCGGCCGAGGGTTCGAAGCCTGCGCTGAAGGATTTTCATTGAGGCGTTGCGGACGGATTGATCCAGCAGCTTCTTCATTTCTTTAAGCGGGATTCCCATCTGCCGGAAAAGGCAGATCTGTTCCAACCTGTCTACCTCCACCGGGGAATAAAGACGGTACCCCGAGCGGCTTCGGCTGAGCGGCTTGAGCAAACCGAGCCGGTCATAGTAGAGAAGCGCGCTGCGCGAAAGCCCCGATCCCCTTACCAAAGCGGAAATTGTCACCACAACGATTCATCCTTTCCTCTGCCGCATTGCATTATTCCGAATTCAGCAGCTGAAAAGAATCCTAAACTATGAAGTTTTAGACAGGTCAAGGAGAATTACGAATTACGAATGAAAGGCATCAATGATGTGAAATTTATTTCATCACATCTTCGCTGTCAAAGCGGCCGCGGCGAATATCTCCGTATTTTTCGAAGCTGTCGATTCAGCCCTGGACGCGTTCCCGGCCATAGACCTCTTGCCAGGTGCTGATAATTTGAGCGACCGGGATATCGGTGAAGCTGCCGTGGAATATGAGATATTCCATGAACTTTCTGTTTTCAGAATTGTGGGGCTGGAAGATGGAGTCCTCGCGGCCATTGAATTCGAGCGGTTCGACAACGTGCCGTACGCAAAGCTCCCTGTTGAAGGCAGGGGTAGCCTTCACCCACTTCCCCTCGAGGAAGAACTCAGTGAAAGCATGAAAGGCGAAAATATCCGTTCCCAGAAAGTCCAGCAACTGGCGGGTCGCAAGGTGATTCCGGACATTCGCGAATCCGGGTCTGGAGGGGATTCCGCTGGCTCTGCCGGCCGCACAGAGAAGAGAGCCTTTGGTATGCAGAAACCGCGGCCGCCGCGCAGCACATTGCTGGCCCGGTAGTGCTCCGGAAGGAAAAACGGGTAATATGGGTCATACCAGATTCCGTCGCGAACGGCGTAATACAACCGCACGGCTTTATCCGCCGGATCTTCCGCATCGCCGCGCGCTTTCTCTGCAAACGCCCGAACTTCCGGATGATTGCTGTCGATGATCTCCGTAGGGCTGAGGAAGGAGAAGAGAATCAGGAAGACAATCAGGAGAGGGCTCATCCGTGCAACGCCTGTAGCATTTGGAGTAACGGGATCAGGTTGTCAGAGCCACCCGGCGGCGGCGCCTGGTAGCCAACCACCCTGCCACTCCCGCCAGGATCGCGCCGACATTGCCGAAGAACAGTATAAAGAAGACGTAATCCTCCGCGGCATCCTCGATCTGGCCCCCATAGATGTCGCTATGAACCGTGGCATAAAACGTCTCGCCGAAGGACAGGTTCCATCCCTCGTGGGCAACCACAAAATACCAGGCGATCCCCATGCCGATCACCAGTCCGCCGGCTATTGACAGAAACATCTGCAGAGGCACGACGTTATGTTCCCGCCGGAGCTTGATCAGCCCCCAGCCGAATATGGCCGGCAGCGCGATGATCAGCGCGAAACTCGTCAAGACCGTAAACAGCAGTGCGAGCATTATCCACATGGTCTAATCCTCGAGCCTCTAAAGGAGGGTTACCTGCAATCGACACCTTTATACAACATAGCCCAAAAATATCCTCATTCAATCAAATTCCATGCCACCGGATGCAGGATACACAGGTCCGTATCGGGATTGGGTTCGGGAGGCCGGGGGCGTTTCTTCCTTGACTGCCAGGCTTTTGCTAACGCGCGCCGTCTCTCCCCGGTCGCAAACCACGATCTTGTCCGCAACTTTCGCAGGATCAAGTACGTTTCCGCCGTCGGCAGACGAGTAACAGAGTGCCACCTGGTTTGGGTCTGTACGGGGCAATCCGGCAGCTGGACAGTGTGGGGTCGGGAGATGGGAGGAGCGCGAGGTTCGAAAAGGTCTCCTGTCCTGCAGCGATCGCTTTGGCCCTGGCGCAGGATGCGGTCGACGATGCGCGGGTCGGTAATAATGGAGACGATGCGCCTGCGGGCACCGCAGGCACAAGTCAGAGGGTCGGCTTCGAAGATTTTCCGGATCAGACGGGCCCACGTGCTGCGGGCCTCCCTGGAGAAATCGGAATTGTCCGGCTCGAGGGCGGGGATGCCGGAGGCGGGGTTGTCGGCTCGCGCCGGCGCGCGCAAGGCTCTGCCCCGGTTGGAGTAGGCGCCGTAGAATCTATTGAAGTTGGCCCCGTAGCCCCCGAAGGTCTGCAGGGAGATGACGCAGCCGGGGCGGACGTCAGGGCGGTCAAAGAATGCCTGTTCTCCAGGATGACATTCAGCTGGCCTATCGGTCCAAGCCAACATCGCGAGAGCTCAGCCCATGGGCAAATCCTGGGTCCCCGTCTGTCAGCTAGAAATGCAATGCGAAGCCAGTCATGAGTATGAGGTGATGCCTGCCGGCGCCGACGGTCGAATCGCCGCCGCCGACGAAGTCCCGTGTTTCGAAGCGCAAGCTGAATCCACGGCGCAAGCGCACATCGATCCCGCCCCCAAAATCAAAGATACCTCCCGACCGAAAACGAGCAGTCACCTGATCGGCCACAGTGGGATCCATTTCGAACCGCCTGAAAGAGCCGTATCCGCCCCCGACTAGCCCGTATATTGACAGGCGATCACTGATGGGAAACTTGAAACGGATTCCCGGGGCAATATAGTTGGCAATCAGCCTATTTTTGAACGACAGGCCGCTCGCCGTGCTCGTCCCAGGAAATTCAAACGCAATGGGAATCTCAAGGAAAACATATCCCGCGGTGGTGGACAAAACTTGATACCCAAAACCCCCCTGAATCGCAAGGCTGGCATCGGTTTCGACGCTAATCGCAGTGCCTGAAATCCGCTGTGACGTCCCTGGCGCCACCCCTGCCAGAAAGAATACATCCTTATTCTGCGGGCCCTGCGCAAACGCCACGCCGCAGGCTAAGGTCAACAGGAAACTGATCGCGACCGCAATGATTCGCATCCTCTCCTCTCCGGATAGCTTTCAAATCCTGCAACTGTGCAAGCTCATCGTAGGCCAAATTCCCAGTGCCTCGCCACAGCTTTCCTGTGAATGGTCGGAATCGGCGATGAGTGGCGCAAACCAGAAAGATACCGGAGAAAACCGTCTATAGTCAGCCGAAGCCCGCTCAATCGGGAATTGCGCCATTCAATGGTAAGAGGTTGTGATTCATTGGGCAGCCACTTAAACTATGGCGAGACTAGGCGAGGTGTCCGAGATCGCACTCCTGGAATTTGATATGCATAGAGTTAAAGTCATGTTGGCGATAGCAGTCCTTGCCGTCCAGTTGGTCGCGGCTGCGGCGGATTCCTGGAACAAGATCCGTTACATGGCAGGGACGATCGAGGCAAAGGTGAATCCCTATGACTACAACGTTACCCTGACCGTGACTCACGACAAGATAGTGCTTGCTTTCTCGCCCAGGCCGACCTTGCGTATGGATCCCTCCAAGATAGTGTCGATCAGCTACGGCAGGGAAGCACAGCAGCGAGTGGCTGCAGTCCTGGATGTTTCGTCTGCAAAGCAAGCACAAAAATCGGCGTTCGTACCTCCTGATCCGCCCGGCTTGTTCGGATTTCTGCATCCCAAAGATGAGCTGATTGGGATCGTTTTCAAGGACCAGAATGACAAGACCGGCGCCGTTCTCCTCCAGACTCTTCCAGGCTATAAGCTTGCAATTTTAGGGGCTCTGAGCATGGCAACCGGCAAATCCATCGAGACAGCCAAATAGTCAAACTTCGAGAGACGGCGTATGCTCGGGTACAAACTCCTTTATCTCGCTTCGTTCATCACCTTCACCTTCGGTGCTCTGGCTTTCTCCGTCCTTACGTTCTTCTATTATTGGGGAGGACACCGGGCCGGCCGTGACAGCAGTCAGAGCGGAGTCTTCCCGGTTTTTACGCTGGTTTGTGCAGCGTCATTTCTGATGAACCTGCTGCTCTGGATCCTTGCGGCTCAGAACCCTGACTCACTTTTCGCAACCGTCCTTGGTACGGGATTGCAGATAGTGACGGGTTTCCTGCCTCCGTTGATATTTCACCTGCTTTTTCTGGAGGAGGCCATATACTTGCCGATGCGGCACCTCTGGCGGTGGCTGCTGCCGGCTTTTTACGCCATCTCCGCCCTGATTGCCTTTGCACATGGCTTCAACGATGCAGGACTTCTTTCAATCGGTCAACCAGAGGCGTTCGATATCCTTCCCGTCATGATTCTGGGAGCTGTCGGAATTTTAGGGCTTCTGGTGCAGCTCCTGTCCCGGCGCTCGCTGTCGGATGAAGAGCGGCGTCATCGCCGTTGGAACGTCATCCTTCTTTTGCTGACGCTTTTCATTGCGCTCCTGACCTGGTTTAAGCCCAATCCCTGGGTCGGTGTTTTGCCCGATTACCTGGTGCTCGGCTTTTTCTGCGTGATTCTGTTCTATCGGGAGCGCCTGATCTTCCTCGACCTGTTTATCAAGAAAGGGGCTTTCTTCGGACTGGTTCTTGTAGTCTTGACGCTGTTGTTTGTCTTCGGAGAGCACTCTTTTGACACTGTGGTTTCGGACTGGAGCCGCCCGTGGATCTTTGCCCTTGTCCTGACGCCCTTCTGGCTTGGCGGTCCCTGGCTTTACCGGCGCCTCGAGAACCTGATCGATCGCCACTGGTTGCGCCGCCGTTATTCGGCCGAAGAGGCGGAACGGCGTTTTGTCGAGGCCGTGCAGGCTTCGCTCACCGAAGAAGATCTGCGCAGCCGTGCCGCCGGGATCCTGAGTGACATTTTTCAAGCGGAGGCCGGAGTTCGGTTCAGCACGGACGAAGAGGATTCGCCGAATGTCGTACTATCAGCAGAATTGGAGCACAACGGCAGCCGGCTCGGAAGCGTGAGCCTGGGACGAAGGGCGGGCGCAATTTCATACATGAGCGAGGATCGCCGCCTGTTTGACTCGCTGGCGCGCACTCTGGGCGTCGTCCTCGAAAACGTACGCTTTCGTCAGCAGCGGCGCAACCAGGAGAACCGTGAGCAGGAATTGCGCCTGCTCGCTAGCCGCGCCGAACTCAAGGCCCTGCGGGCGCAGATCAATCCCCACTTTCTTTTCAACGCCCTGAACGCCATTGCCGGGCTGATTCAGGATCGGCCGCAGCAGGCTGACGAGACCATCGAACAGCTCGCCCTCGTGTTTCGCTATACTCTAAGGGCTGCCGAAAAGGAATGGGTGCGCTTGGATGAAGAAATCGAATTTGCCGCCTCCTATCTGCGCGTCGAGCAGGCCCGTTTCGGCAGGCGCCTGAGAGTGGAATTCGAAATCGATCCAGCTGTGGCGGCAGAGCCCATACCGGCGATGAGCATCCAACCCCTGGTCGAAAACGCGATCAAACATGGAATCTCTGCGCGGGAAGGCGGAGGGACAATTAGTTTGCGGGCCCGCTTGAATCAGGAGACCCTTACCGTAGAGGTGCGTGACAACGGGCCTGGATTCCCTCCCGGATTCTCTCTGCCTCAGTCCGCAGACGGTGCCGTGTTGACGGGTCACGGTCTGCGCAATGTGGTCGAGAGGCTAAGGGGTTATTATGGAAGCGCTGCGTGCTTGCGCTGGGAATGCGAACCGGGCAATACTAAGGTCTTCCTAACCATACCACATTGCGCTGCAGCTGCGGTTATGGGGAACGGTTTGAACGATGCGTGTTCTGATCGTGGATGACGAAGAGCCTGCGCGCTCGCGACTGCGTCAGATGCTGGCTTCTCACCAGGACCTGACCATCGCGGGGGAGGCTGAGACTGGCCCTCAAGCGATGGAACTCGCGGTTCGCCTCAAGCCAGACCTGATGCTGCTGGACATCCAGATGCCCGGCTGCAGCGGCATCGATGTCGCAGCCTGCCTTCCTGAGCCACGCCCCCGAATCATCTTCTGCACGGCATTTGACCGGCATGCGGTCGACGCATTCGAATTGAACGCCGTCGATTACCTGCTGAAACCCATCAGCCGTGTCCGGCTCGCCGAGGCGCTTGCGCGCGCCCGCTCCTTGGTGGCAGGCATTGGCAGGGCGGCGCTCGACGTGGCCGCACGTAGCCTGGTGAGCGGCCCCGCGCGCTTTCTGGCACGGCGCGGCAACCATTACGTGGTCATCGGCGAGGCGCATGTGCTCTGCTTCGCTTCCGACGGCGGTCTGACAAGGATTGTCTGCGACGATACCGAGTACTGGATGGATCCGACTCTGAACGAGCTCGAGGGGAGGCTCGATCCCGGGCGTTTCTTCCGCATCTCCCGGGCAGCCATCATCAATTTGAACGCAGTGTTGGAAATTCACCCAATGCCCGGTGGCTCGGGCGAGGTACTGATGAAGGGTGGCAGGCACCTCGAAGTCAGCCGCCGCCGTTTCCACGCCCTACTGGAGCACATGGCTGGGTGAACGAAATGCATCAAACCCCGTTTGACTGCCCCGAGCGCTTGTCGATGAACGGCAATGGCGATTTTTGATAGCATCCAGAGAATAGCTGTTCCCGGAAACTGGCGAAAACCGGGGACGTTCTCCGGTTTTCGGACTCACGAGCGGTTGGGCCCAGCGCACCTCTTGCAGGATTCGGTCGGTGCCTGTTCGCCATGTGTTCGGTTTATGCTGGCATCGGCTTCGCCTCTCCAGCACGAGTGAGTGGTAAGAGACACCATCTCCCAAGCCTGGCGGCTTAGAATGAATGATAGGTAATCGCTTTGGAGGGACAGAGTGGGGATGGCGTACACGGACGGGGAGGGATCTGGAAATATCCCCGATTTCTGATGGGACGCAGCTGCCCTGTCAGTGAAAGGGGACCGAAGGAGTGGAAAACGGGGAGAGGGAGAGGGGCGGGACGTCCCGCCCTCTCCCTCTCCCCGCGCCGGCGCCAATTCCGGGCACACCTTCGCCCAGGCAAGGCCGGCTGTCCTGAAAGCACAGGGGCGCAGGCCGCCTCAGGCGGTTGCGTCGGGCCAGTCGCCGGGCTCGTCAAGATCGACGATCGGATCATCATATTGGATTGACCGCCCGGCGGGGCGCGGCGGCGGGCGCTCGGGCCGGTTCCACAGCTTGAGGTGGCACAGGATCTTTTCGATGACTGGGGCGTCTCCGATCAGGCTGAGGATCTTAAGGGGTCCATAGCACCGCGGACAGACCAAGGGATCCGCTTCGTACACTCTCTTAATCAGCCGGGCCCACGAACGCCTGCGGCCGCGCGCGAACTCCTCGGCGCTATTGGAATCGTCCGTGCGCAGGCCCGGCGCCTCGGCCGCCGGAGCGGGTGCCGATGCGGCGGCACCCGCCGATACCCGGCGCGCGTTTGACCAGGCTCCATAGTAGCGTACCAACTGTTGTCCGGAATCCGGGATGTGGGTGCACAAGGCGGCGAGGAAGTCGAGCGCGGGAAAGATGCGCGCCGGGGAGGCGTCGGAGCCGGGGCCGCGTTGGCGGCCGTAGTAGATGACCTGGCCGGTTTCGGGGCGATAGCGCACGCGTTCCAGGGCTATCGGGGGGTGAGCCATGTAGCCAGCCAGGCGCCGCCTCGCCTCGTGGTTATCGGGATCGATCCGCTCTCCTTGGAAAACTGAAAAACCCGGATGAACCCAATTCTGCATGATCTCGACCAGGCGCGGCGAGATCTTTTCCCGTGCGAGCAGCGCCTGGATGAGCTTGTGCCGGAACAGCTCGATGACGCGGCAATGGAACCATCGTAGACCTGGATCTCGTCGGCCTGCGCGAAGACTGCCGCCGGGACCGCGGCAGGGGCGACAAGTATCGCCACAACCCTGAATAGTTCGCCTATCCTGAAGATGCTCGCGATTTCCGACATCGTCATTTTCAATTCTTCATTGGCCGGATTTGCCTCTGCATTTCGGCAGTGGCATGCGCGGCCCTGCCGTGTCACCTCGATCCCCATATCGACCGTCAAGAATATACACTGGTTTGTCTCCCATCGCTCCTCGTGAGTCGAATGCAAGGCCCCCCTTCGCACTTGGCTGTCCATCCCCGACCTGCCTGCCGCCATTCAAAAACGATTGCGTCCTTGCATGGAAGATTCTTCTGGTGTACAGTACTGTCGTACACCGATAATCCTATGAGCCAACCTGCACAAATCCGGCTGGACACCTCCAGCGACATTCCCGCCTACAGGCAGGTTGCCGACCAATTGCGCACCCTTGCGGTCGAGGGCGCGATAAAACCCGGTGACACGCTGCCGCCTGTGCGCCGCCTGGCCCTCGAGCTTGGCGTGCATTTCAACACGATCGCTGAAGCGTACCGGGTATTGGCGCAGGAAGGCTTTCTGGAAATAACCCACGGGCATGGAGCCCGCATCATGGATCGCACCTTGCCCCGGCGTGCCGAACCTCAGAGCCTGGAAAACTTCCGGCAGCGGCTGAGAGAATTGGTGGCGTCGGTCAGGGCACGCGGTTTGGGCACCAGGCAGATCACGGCCGAGTTGAGAACAATGGCCGAGGGATTGGAGAAACACTAATGTCCGACAATATTCTCCATGTCTTCGAAACCCAATCCGATCTTTACTTTCTCATCCTCTTTGTATTCCTGCAAACCGCTCTTTGGGACTGGCAGTCGAGCAGGCAAGCAGCTCGTCGAAGCATGTTTTTCGGGGCGCGCGTTTTTCCTGAGTTTATTGCTTCTGCCCGCGGCGACTCGATTCTGAAAAGGTTTCGTCTCCGGATATGGTTTTTGTCCCTTGCCGTCGTCTTGGCTTGTGTTCTCTTTCCCTGGCGAAATTCATTGAGCCCGGAGCGCCTGGATAGATTGCTGCTATTCCCGATTTTTGGGTCAATGATCGGTAATTTGATCATTTTCGGCCTGGCGAACCGACAGACAAGAAGAGAGGCAGCCGTTTTGCCTGGGCCGTCGACCCGGACGGCGGCTCTGTTCGTTGAACAGGACGAGTCCAGCGCGTGGCTTACAGTCTTGGACTGGCTGGGGATCCTGCTCCCGATCGGCATACCACTCGTTGCGATCACAGTCGTGATTCTGAGTTGGAATCAACACCCTGGAAATTACAGTCCTCCGGCGGAACTGAGACGCGTTGTCTTTATGGGTGTATTCGGAATTTTCCCTGCAGGAACGTATTTCGCACTGCGGTTTCGTGCGCGCAGCACAGATTGGGCGCCCAATCCTCGCGCCAGCCGCCGATATCGCACGGTGCTGGGACTCATGCAATCCAGCTTGTTCAGTTTCCTGATTTTCAACATCTGCTGGCTATCGTTGACGCCTCTTTTAAACAGGGAGACGTTCGGGGACCTGCACACCCAGTTCCGCGTTGAGTTGCTCGGATTGCTGTCTTTCATTCCCATCGGTCTGGGCATGCGGAGGTACCTGAGGAGAAATCTCGCACGCGAATCCACCGACCCGATGCCCGATCATTGCTGGAAATGGGGCTACTTTTACTACAATCCGGCCGATCCGGCTCTGATCGTGCCCTTGCGTTCCGGCACGGGGTGCTCGTTCAATCATGCGCGGCGCTCGGTCTGGTTTGTCGGGGCTCTACTCCTATCTGGCGCGCTCTACATGATTCTTTCTTCATGAGCCGGGCCGAAGGGCCGGCTGCCATGATAATGAATCCGGGATCGGATCCGGCGCGCACCGTCACGTTTACTATTTTGGGAGAAGTAAAGGACGTCTGCCACGGGATTTCTTCGCTATTGCGTCCCCGCGCCACTCCCGAGCTGCAGCACAGTCCGACGCTTGCTTTGCACAAGCAGGCGCAACTCGTCATACTTTAAGGAGGATTGACCTGGGTTCGGGGAGGACTCATGAATTCCATCGGCATCAAACCGTTCGTCGGGGGGCTCTTCGCAGCCTCCCTGGCCTTTCTGTTCATTTCCGGCGCACAGAGTCGAAACGGGCAGGCACCCGTGGCGGTGGCAGCGGGCATCGACCTGCAGCCGGTGCTGACCGGACTGTCGCAACCCGTTTTCCTCACCAACGCCCACGACGGATCCCGGCGCCTCTTCATCGTCGAGCAGCCGGGCGTCATCAAGGTGCTGCAGCCGGGATCGACGACGCCAACCGTGTTCCTCGACAATTCGGCACGCGTGCTGTCCGGCGGCGAGCAGGGTCTGCTCGGGCTTGCCTTTCACCCACAATACGCCCAAAACCGGCGCTTCTTTGTGGATTATACCCGCCAGCCGGATGGCGCGACGGTCATCGCCGAATATCGGACCAGCACCGCGGATCCCAATATCGCCGACCCTGCGGAATCTGTTCTTCTGGTCATCCCTCAGCCTTATTCCAATCACAATGGGGGCATGATCGAGTTTGGGCCGGACGGTTATCTCTACATCGGGATGGGCGATGGCGGCGCGGGATACGATCCCGGAGACCGCGCCCAGAATCCGTTCGAATTGCTGGGGAAGATTCTGCGCATTGACGTCGACGCCTCAGGGCCGGCCGCCGGTTATGCTATCCCGCCCTCGAATCCATTTTTCGATTCGAGCCTTGGCCTTCCGGAAATCTATTCCCTGGGAATGAGGAATCCCTGGCGTTTCTCTTTTGACCGGGCGACCGGCCGCCTCTATGCCGGGGACGTCGGGCAAGCCAATATTGAGGAGATTGACATTATTGCCGCCGGCGGCAACTACGGCTGGAGAGTGTGGGAAGGGTCGTCCTGTACGGGTCTGGGACCGGCCCCATGCTCGAGCCCCGGTTTCATTCCGCCCATCGCCGAATACGATCACAGCTTCGGCAGGTGCTCGATCACGGGGGGCTACGTCTACCGCGGAAACCGCGGCAGCCTTCCGTTCGGCGCTTACATTTACGGGGACTTCTGTACCGGCGAGATCTTCATGCTCAACGCGGGGATTCAGAGCATGCTGTTGCAGACGGGCCTGAACATCTCCTCCTTCGGCGAGGATGAAGACGGCGAGATCTATGTCGTCGGCTGGGGAGGCACCGTAAACAGGATCATCAACCCCAACGCCCCGTCACAGCCGACCTTCTATGTTCCCCGCCTGGAGACCACGACAGGCCGCGCCGCCGGTCAGGATGAATCCATGGGTTTCGGGGCGACCAATCTCGAGCCCGGCACGACCACCTTGACGTTCCGGGCTTACGACAGGAACGGACAGTTGATCACGGGCGAGGGCATCAGCAATCCTGGAACCATCGAGCTCGCGGGGGGCGAACAGATGGCACTTCTGGACACGCAGATCTTCGGTTCGGGCTTCCGTGCTCAGGATCGCGCGGGATGGATCAAGCTGGAAAGCAGCCGCGCGCGGTTGTCGGCGTTTTTTCTCGCCTTCGACGCGCGTCTGTCCTTTCTGGCCGGTGCCGGCATAAGTTCGATCCTGTCGAATCGATTTGTTTTTCCGGAGACCGAATCCGCGGATCTCACGCAGATTTTCATGTCAAACCCGAACCCGGTCGCAGCCGACGTAAGCCTGGAGCTGCTTTCAGCCGACGGCACCGTCCGCACTTCCCTATCGTGCTCGCTGCTGCCGAACCAGGCGCTCGCGGATACGGCGGCCAACCTGTTCCCCGGTTTCAGTCTGGCGAACAGCGATTACATCCGCGGCAACGCGAGCCAGGGCATTTCGGCATTTGAATTTCTCGGCAAAGCAGGGCAGGACGCGCGCGGTCTCAACGCCGAAGACGCCACCGCCGGGGCCCCGGTTCTTTACTGTCCGCAATACGTCGTCGGGGGAGGATACCGGTCCACAATCTCGGTGACCAACCTCGAGGTGAATCCCGGGACGGTGACGTTTCAGCTCTTCAAGGATGATGGCCAGCCCGCCGCCAGCCCGCACGGCATGTCGATCGCCGGCCGGGGAAAAGTCTTCCTGTCCGATCCGGCCGTGCTTCGGCGATCCCGGCCCGTCGCTCACACAGGGATATGTCGAGATCCGCAGCAGCGGACCGCTCCTTGCGGGAAGCGTGACCTTCGCCGGCGCAGGCGGGTCGGCCTTCGCTGCGGCACTTCCCCTCGTCAAGATCCTGCACACACAGTTTGTCTATAGCCAGGTCGCTTCGAACGGCACCTATTACACGGCCGTCGCCGTGGTGAACCCGGGAACGTCGGCGGTGACCGCTCACATCGAGGTCTTGGACAGCGGCGGCCGGCTCTTGGCCTCAGGAGATTCGTCGGTCCCGGCCAAGGGGAGGATATGCGGGCTGCTGACGCAATATTTCCCGGAGTTGAACGGGCAAAGCCTCGGCGCTGGATATGTCAGAGTGACTGCCGACAGGCCCGTCGCCAGCTTTGCTGCATTCGGCACCGTTGGGCTGACTGCCCTGTCAGTCATCACCGGCCGGATCCCCCCCTGATTAGTGTCCGTTGCGAAGCTCCATTATTGTTCCTCCTGGACCTGGACCTAGACATGGACCTAGACATGGACCTAGATCTGGACATGGAGGTGAATGCCGAAAAAACGGATTGGCCTGTTCATAGTGTCACGTTTGCAAATACGTACATCTAACAGAATTATCCAGGTCCAAGTCCAGGCTGTGGTCGCGAGATTCTTACTTGAAGAACTCTTTTCGTGACAGATCTTGAAGATCACGCGATCCGAAGGAGGTTTCGAGGAGGCCCCGGGCGGTCGAGACAAGGTCTCGGTGAATTTGTCGACTACCCGGCCGTCCTTGTCTGCCACGCCGCTTGTGACTTCGACGCTGGCCGGTCCGGCTCCCTGGATGGCATCCGCATCCACCTGGTAGGTGAGCGCAATGATGGGTCCTTGGTCGGGATCGAGAATCCAGCCGGCATGGACAAAAACCGGAAGATCATCGATGGGAAACGGCTCCTGAAGGGCGCGCAACAATTGGTCCGCAGCCTCCTTGGGTGAAACCGCCGGCTTGATGGGCTTGGTTCGCGAAATCGGCACGGATTGAGACAGATCCACCTGACCCGCGCGCAGCCTCACCTTGAGATCGGGGCGGTCCCTGATTGAGACGTGCAAGGACCAGTACTTCCCAGGTATCAACCGATTTGCATCGACATACCACCCCAGGAGGTAATAGCGGGACGCTTCGGCCATGGCCGTCGATATGGCCGTATCGAGCGCGTTGGTGTTTTTCAGGAAACGTCCGCCGGTGTCGGAGGCCAGCGCGTTCAGCCCATCCTGGAAGTCCATCACCGCGCTATATCCGCTCTGGGTATAGGCCTCCAGCTGGCCTTGAGGCGGCAGCCTGTCTTTGGCATCAGAAAGGCCGACCACCAGGCCGCGCGTATCCAAAGAGCTGATAAAATGCCGATCGTTCGGGATGCCTGGGCCGGTATTGCGCCGCCCCTTCGGCAATTAGGCTTCCGGCGTGATCCTAGGAGTCTGTCCGAGTATTAGGAGGGGTCGCGTTCCGAGCGCCGCGGGGGCAGATGCAAGGCGGCGCGACGCAGGCGATGTCGATGTACATCGTCGAGGAGCGCCAACGCCGCAGATGCCCCCGTGCCGCCGGAACCCGAAGGGCGCATGGGGGTTGCGGGCGATCTCTGCGTTGCTCGTCGTCAACGATGTGCACCGACATCGCCTCCTCCTCGCGCCTTGAGCTCGCCGCGCAAGCCCCATGCGCGCGACCCCTCCTAATACTCGGACAGGCTCCTAGTACTACTGTGTCATAACTTGTCTAACTTATTGTCGGTGTTGGGCTTGCGCTGGATCATCAAAACTGCACGTTTCATCAGAAAACCAATGTTTATGCGGGTCCGAGCGATGTTTGTGACACAGTAGGTCTAGCCGCAAAGGGGGCCTGGGCGATGTCGCAACAGGCGAGGATCGGCCGGCGGATGCAGTGCATGACGTGCTGACCTCTCGGGCGGCTGTTTTGCAACCGCCCATAGAGATCTAACTGCCATGGGGGTGAAATTAGCCAAACAGAGTCGAAGGGCAACACCCCCTGCGGTGATGCCTCCCCGGCCCGCATCTTTCCAGAACTCGACTTCCCGGCCGGATTGTGTACGCATATTCCGGACTCGGGACAGCAGCTGGTTCACCGGCCCCGTGCAGTCCTGGCGTACCATTGCCGTCATGGTCGGCGATGTGCACCGGCTGAGCCTCGAGCCGTTCCTTCTGTGCCCCTGAATCCAGGGGATCGGTTGGGAAAAGTGAGGCCGGCGACCGGCAACCGTCATGGTATCGCGATCACCGGAAATCGTCTCTGGTTCCTGAGTTTGCTGGCAGCGGATTAGGTTCAGGCTACTTCAGTCCAGAAAGCGGCGCATCACTTCCGAGACTCCGTTAGCATCGGCCTTTCCCGAGCGCACCGCATTCTCGAGGTAAAGCAGCGCCCCCCGAAGGCTTGGGTAGTCTTTTTCATAGGCCATGGCAATCCGCTCCAATTCGCTGAAGATCCGCAAGGGATTTTTCTGCTGCTTCCAGACTGTTTTCAATTCGTTGATTGACCGTTGCAGCTTCTGATCCCGGCGCTCCCGCGAGATGAAATCTCGGATCACCAGTGCCGCATCGATCAGGGAATTAGGGGGAGGGGGTGCCTGATCGCCGCGGAGCCCGGCAGGAGGGCTGCCGACGATGATCGGGCCCTTCCCGGTTCTGGACCCGCTCGTGGGAGATGAGGGAGCAGCGGGCTGGGATTTTTCCGGCGGCAGGGCTGAGGGCTCATCGCTGGGGATTGCCTGCCCGGCAGTTGCGGCGGTTCCGGACGGCTCGGTTTCGAGTGCCGGAAGCGCGCCCCCCTGCGATGCCAGATCTCCGTCGATGACAACCTCGACGGCCCCCTGGTTGGTTTCCAGGATCAGGCCATGAATCTTGATCGCGCGGGGGAGGATCGCGCCGTGATGCAGATAATCGACGGTAGTGATGACATTGTTGCGGACGCTGGCGAACGCGCCAAACCAGGTGCGCAAATCCTCGTTGCCGAACGCATGCCGCGGGATTCCGGATTTGCGAAAGTGCTCGGTCACCTCGGATACGGAAAAGCCGGCCATTCCGCAGTCTGTGTGCCCGACGATGATGATCTCGGTGGCGTTCTTGACATAGAGTGCGGCAGCCAGGGACCGCAGGGTATCCGGAGTTCTATCCGAGATCTGATTGCCGGCGGTGCGGATGATGGCGGCCCTTTGCCGTGGAAGTCCCAGCGCGGGTTCGATGAGGCAGGTCAGCCGAGGATCGATGCAGGTGACGACCACGAAGGGAGCTCCGGTGGGATCGAGAAAACGTGGCGTTCCGGCGAGGAAGCTCTGGTTGGCTTCGACGATTTGGCGCAGCAACGACAGATCGGTCATCCCATTCTCCTTTTGGGGGTCACGGTTGGCTCCTGAAGGCCAGGAAAACCGCCGGCACGAGGATAAGGGCGTCACGCGCAATAGTGAGCGGGGAGATCGGATCGCCGGATCCAAAGCATCCACAGTTGGCCTCTATGCCGCGCAGATAGGTGATGGTCAGGATGATCGTGAACATGGACAGCAGAACTGCCGTTGCCATGGCAAAATAACGCAGCTTCCATCCCGCGACCATGCCGAGACCAAGGATGATCTCGGCCCAGGGGAAGTATTTGGACAAGGGGAGTATCAGCATATCGGGGAACAACTGGTAACGGGTGAGGTCCGCGGCAAATTGAGGATACGATGCGATCTTCACGTAGCCGCTGTAAATGAAAAGGGCGCCGAGTGCGATGCGACTTGTCCAGTGAAGAATCCGAAATACCATGGCTTCACCCCGCAGCGGCCATCATGATTTGGGCCCGCAATTGACAATAGCAGCAGTCGGGCCGCGTTGCCAT
Source organism: Terriglobia bacterium (assembly GCA_963824985.1). Lineage (GTDB taxonomy): Bacteria > Acidobacteriota > UBA6911 > UBA6911 > UBA6911 > JAFNAG01. The sequence goes on along the minus strand of CAWGRQ010000018.1, from coordinate 87,764 downwards.
ATTTTTGCTGAATGGGGGCCCCAGGAGCCGATCCGACTGAAGCCGGAACAATAAGATACAAAAAGCCACAGGTTTTGCATACAATGCGGGTGATGCCTCCTATTCAATAACCTGGGCCCTTCTCACGGGAGAATCGGGTATGTCCGTCGGGGTTGTCTATTTTGTTGCCTTTGTCGTCGGCCTCGGCTACTCCGTGATCGTCGGCCTGTCGAGTCATTTTTTCGGTGATCATGGCGGCGATGTCCATATGGATGTCGGCACGGATCTGCCGATCACCCCATTGAGCCCGACCGTCATCGCGACCTTTCTGACCGGGTTTGGCGGCGGCGGATTGATTGCAAACTCCTATTTTCAGCTCTCCCTCATGAAGGGGGTGCTGGCGGCGCTGTTGACGGGAGTGTTGCTGAGCTGCGGGACATTTGGCGCGCTGACCGTTCTTTTTAAGAACACCCAGGCCGGCGCCGAGTATTCCATCGACGATATGGTCGGCCGGGTGGTGCAGATCATCACTCCCATCCCTGAAAACGGAACCGGCGAGGTCGCCCTGGTCGCCAAAGGGACGCGCATCATCGGGCCCGCGCGGACCGAGGATGGCCAGGCCATCCCGCGAAATTCCCCCGTGGAGATTGTGCGGGTGGTGGGAAATGTCTATTACGTGCGCATCGCCGGGAAGGCCGGCTCACCGGCCGCAGACCGGAATTCATGATCGCTTGCGCCTTGGAAACGGCTGTCCAGTGAGGAACGACTATGTTCACCGATATCAACGTTGTCTTCGTGATTGCAGGCCTGGCTCTCGCATTTATTCTCGCCATCTACGCCGTCGCGCGCCGGTATAAAAAGGTCGGCCCCAACCAGGTGATGGTCATCTCGGGGCGCAAATATAAGATCAAGACCCAGGACGGCAGGATCGAGGAGGTCGGCTTCCGCATCCGCCGCGGCGGCGGCGCCTTCATTCTGCCGCTGGTGGAAAAGATCGATCTGCTGAGCCTGGAAATCATCACGCTCGATATCACGACTCCGGAGGTGTACACCCGGCCCGGCGTCCCGATTATCGTCGACGGCGTGGCCCAGGTTAAGGTCGGCGGTGACGAGGAGTCCATCCGCACCGCGTCGGAGCAGTTCCTGGGCAAGACCTCCGAGCAGATCAAGGAAATCGCCATGCAGACGGTGGAAGGGCATTTGCGCGCCATCGTCGGGACCATGACAATCGAGGATATTTACCGAAATCGGGACCAGTTTGCCTCGTCGGTCCAGGAGGTAGCCGTATCCGACCTCGCCAACATGGGGCTGCATATCGTGTCGTTTACGCTGAAGGACATCCGTGACAGCCATGGGTATCTGGAGGCTTTGGGAAAGCCGCGCACGGCGGAAGTGAAGCGCGATGCCATCATCGCCCAGGCAGAGGCGGATCGCGATGCTGCGATCCGGTCGGCACTTGCGCGCCAGGCCGGGGAAATCGCCAAATTCCAGGCCGAAACGCAGATAGCCGAAGCCCAGAAGAACTTCATGCTGCAGAAGGCCGGGTATGATGCCTTAACCAATGAAGCCAAGGCGCAGGCAGATCTCGCCTATGACCTCCAGCGTTACAAGACCAATCAGTCCTTGAAACGCGAGGAAATCCAGGTGGCGGTGGTCGAAAAGGAGCAGCAGGTTGTAGTTCAGGAACGCGAAATCATGCGGCGTGAAAAGGAGCTCGAGGCGACCGTGAAGCGGCTCGCCGATGCGGAGCGCTATCGGATCCAGACCGAGGCGGAAGCGAATCGCTTCAAGTTCGAGACCGAAGCCCGCGGGCAGGCCGAAGCCCAGAAATCGAAAGGCTTCGCGCAGGCGGAAGTGGTGAAGGCGACCGGCAGCGCCGAGGCCGAAGTCGTGGCCCTCAAGGGGTCGGCCGAGGCTCAGGCGATGGCCAAGAAGGCGAGTTCCTGGAAGGAATACAACCAGGCGGCAGTCCTGCAGCTGATTCTGCAGGCTTTGCCGGAGATCGCCCAGGCAATCGCGCAGCCGTTGAGCAAGACCGAATCGATTACCATCGTGAGTACGGGAGGAGACGGATCGGGCGCCGGCGCCAACAAGGTCACCCGCGATGTGGCGGAGATCATGGCGCAACTGCCTCCCATCGTCGAGAATCTCTCGGGCCTCGACCTCAAGAAACTCGTGGGCCTGGTGCCCCAGCTCAAAACCGATCAACCGCAGAAGACCGAATAGAACCGCTCGCTTGCCCGGATCAAGCGGAACTGCCCTTCAGGCTGATTCCATCACTTGGTCAGCCTGTCGATTTGTTCCTGGAGTTTTTTGGCGCCGAGCTCGTCGCCTTTTTTGCGCATCCAATCCCGGGCCTGTTCAAGCTTCCGGACGATGGCGTCGAGCTCCTTCTGATGATCCTTGCGAAACTGCTCAACCCCTTCCTTGGCTTGGACGGCTCCCTGCTCGGCAAGCACCTTCAGCTGCGCCAGGGCGTCCTCGACTTCGCGGCGATAGGGTGAGTTCCGGTATTCCTCAATCAGCGCTGCCGCCCCATCTTTGGCCTGTTGCCAATATTCCAGGGTCTTTTGCTTTCCGGCCTCCACCAGCGTGGGCCGGGGCGGGCTGTTGCCCTGAACCTTCTCCCCATCGAGATAGGGGAGACCGAATTCCGAAGGGGTTTCGATCTCAATGGTATTGCTGCCAACCAGACCGAACAGCGTGGCCTGCTTTAGCGTGAACCGCGAACCCCGCGTGATCTTTGACGCATAGTCCTGTCGTATCTGGATGGTAACCCCGACCTGGTTGTCCACGAGGGGCTCGATCTTGGCGACGCTGCCCACCGTATAGCCATGCCACATGACCGGATCATCTTTTTTGAGGTCTCCGATCTCGGGAAACAGAATGACCAGCGTGCGCGGTCCGCCGCTGACGACCAGCCAGACCAGGGCTAAGATTGCGATGACAACCACGGTGATGCCCAGCCACAGTCCCTTATGTTCTCCAAAAGCCATGGCAACCTCCTCCTGGGGCCTAAATCGTGTTTCCGGTTTTGGATGCGACGCCAGCATATTATCACTGAAGACCTAAAATTATGTGGCATTCCGGCGGCGGGCGAATTATCTTGTCCCATCAATGCGCAATCAAAAAACTCGAAGGAGAACGCTTATGAATAGAACCGTCAAGGTGTCGATCATTGTCGCCTGTTGCCTGATCTCGCTCGCCTATCTGGGTGATTCCCAAGCCCAGGTTCAGGCCCCCAGGGAGGGCCAGGCCAAGTCTTGGACTGTCCCCGGATATCGCCATGGCCCCAGCGCCTTTCTCCGCAATTTTCTGGTGGAGACCATGCCCCTGCAGGAAGGGGTCATGGATTTCAAGCATTATCACAAATACACCGAGATGGTGGAGTTTTTCAAAAGGTGGGAGAAGCAGTATCCCGACCTGGTCGACCTCTACGTGGTTGCGCAGAGTTTTGGCGGTATTGATATTTACCAGTTGACCGTGACCAACAAAAAAACGGGCAAAAACACCGACAAGCCGGCGATGTACATCGAGGGCAACCGGCATGCCGGAGAGGTGACCGCAGGTGAATCGGCCCTGTGGATGCTCAATCATATGTTGACGAATTACGGCAAAGACAAGGAGATTACGCGCCTGCTGGACACGTTCACCTACTATTTCCGCCCGGTAAACAACCCGGACGGCAACCTCCTTTACCTGGAGACCGCCCAGACTCTGCGCAGCACGATTCGCCCGGACGACAGTGACGGGGACGGCCTGCTGGACGAAGATCCGGCCGAAGACCTCGATGGCGACGGATTCGTCCGCCAGATGCGGGTCAAAGTAGCGCATGGGCAAAGGCGACTCGATCGTTGATCCCCGCGATCCCAAAGGGCCGTTTGATGAGAAGAGTCGGCGCCGGGTCAGGGCGACTACCTGATGCTTACCGAAGGCTACGACAACGACAAGGACGGCAGAGTCAATGAGGACGGCGTCGGCGGGCTGGATCTTCACCGCAATTATCCCGAAAACTGGCGGCCAGAGACCGAGGAAACCGGTCGCGGATATACCCAGGGGGGAGCCGGCGAATATCCGCTCTCCGAGATTGAAACCCGCGCGGTGGTCATGTTCCTGTTCGCTCATCCGAACGTTTCGGTAGTGAACACGATGGACACCACCGTCCCCATGCTTCTGCGGCCTCCGTCCACATCTCCCAGCGATGAGCGGATGTACCCGGAAGACCTGGCTCTGTACAAGACGTTCGATACCAAAGGGAAGGAGATCACCGGGTACGCGCGCGCCGGCGATGTCTACCTGGATTACAGCGGCGGCCGCGGCAGCCCGCTGTTCGGTCACAGCCCTGATTTCGGCTACTGGCAGTACGGCGCCATCTGGTACGGCGATGAGTTGTGGAACGGGGGCAATGTCGGCGACTACAACAAGGACGGCGTCACGGATGAACTGGACCGCCTGCAATACAACGACAAGGAGCTGAAGGTCAGCCGCTTCCAACCCTGGACCAAGATCATCCATCCCGATTATGGCGAAGCGGAAGTCGGCGGCTGGAATCCCAAGTTCTGGAGCCAGAATCCGCCCCCCGAGCTGCTGGAAATCTGGGCGGAGAAAGAAGCGCGCTTCAACCTGATGCTGGCGACGAGCCTTCCGCATGTGATCATCGCGGATCCCAAGATCACCGCCCAGGGTGACGAATATACGATCGAGTTCGATGTCGAAAACCAGGGCTTTATCCCCACGGCGCTGCGGCAGGCTCAGCTGGTCAAGATTGTACGTCCCGACACCATCTCGATGGTGTTCCCGGCGGGTATGACCTCGATGCAGGCAACCGGGGGGCGCGGCGGTCGCGGCGATATGGGCGGCGGCGGTCGCGGCGGCCGCGGTCAGGGCGGCGGCCGGGGCCAGGGTGGCCAGGCTCAGGGGCCGGACACCAGCAAGGACAAGGTGATCATCGTGGAGCCGCAGAACCGCCCCATGATCACGCTTGATCGGATCGCGGGCAACGAGAAGAAGACCGTGACTTTCAAAGTTAAGCTCAACGGCATTCAAGGCACCGATTGCACGCTGCAATTCTCCTCGACCCGCGGCGGTGTGGTCGAGAAGAAGATCTACATCGGCAAGATGTAGGGCTGGCTGATCCGTCGGCTGAACCGACGGCGAACCGGGGCGGGGGGGAATGGCTTGCGGAGAATCTCGGCCTTTCCCCCACAGAGGCGCGAAGCGTCGGTATGACATTGCCCCGAACCCATGATACACCGCGCTGCCGGTTCGAGTGCCTGCCAGGCGTCGGCCATATCGGTCCGAACGGGGACGGAGATGTCATTGCGGACTTCGTGGTCCCGGCAGCCGGATGGTGTTCAGGTACAGCACGACGAGGCGTTATGCAAAACATTCCGATCTCATTGGCTGCAGCCGGCATGGTTGTCGCCACGGAAATCAAAGCGGCAGGAGAGGCCGCAGGCAGAATGCTCTGTGGCAAAGGTGTCCGGTTGACAGATTCGCTGATCAGCAGGTTGCGCCAGTTGGGTATCGAATCGGTCGTAGTCGAAGGGCATCCGGTCAAGATGGAGGGCGAGGCGACGCTCGGCGCAGATGCTGGAGGCGTTGGACCGGCGTTTCAGCCGCCTGACGAACGATCCCCTGATGATGAAGATCAAGGTGATTTACCGGAAGCGCTTGATGGAGTCGATGGGAGAATAAGCCGGTGGATAAGCGGACCGAGATACAACGAATCATCAGGGATACAAAATCCCTGCCTACCCTGCCGGGCCTGATCTCCAAGCTGGGCGCATTGACGAAGAACAACAAGGTTTCGGCTCAGGAAATAGCGCGGGTGGTAAGCATGGACCAGGTGCTGTCCGGCAAAGGTCCTGCGTCTGGTGAACTCGGCATTTTACGGTTTCTCGCGCCGCGTCTCCACGGTCTCGAATGCCATCATCCTACTCGGCGTGGACGTGGTAAAGAGCCTCGCGATCAGCAGCTCCATTTTCGAAATCATGGAACAGAATGTCGTGGGACTCTGGGAGCACTCCATGGGAGTCGCAGTCGCCGCAAATATCATCTCCAGAGAACTGAAACTGCCGGAACCGGAAGAGACGTCGACCGCTGCGCTGCTCCACGATATCGGGAAGGTAATCATCAAGCTCAGTCTTCAGGATGACTACAGCCAGCTGGTCGTTCAGATCAAAGAAAAGAAACTCATGATGGTCGAGGCTGAGCGGGAACTGTTCGGCGCCGATCATGCGGAAATTGGCGAATGGATCGCTCGGACGTGGCTGCTGCCTGAAAAGTTGATTGAGCCTATCGCCTGCCATCACGACGTCGAAAAATCTTCGCTGCAGCGCGCCAAAACCTCGGTCGTGCATCTCGCCGATGTTCTGATCAAAGCTTCCGCATTTGGCTTCAGCGGAGATGATATCGTGCCCCAGATCCAACCGGTAGCGTGGAAAAAGCTCGGTCTTACGGAGCCAACTGCTGGAGCAAATCATAGACAAGGTCGAAGATAAACTCGTCGAGGTAAAACAGTTCAGCCTCGAGGTCCAGTCAAGTGATGAATCCAAAACTCCGAATTGCCCTTCTATCCCGATGATCGCAACCCTGCATAAGCACATAGGGCTGCGCCTGCGGAGCATGGGATATCAGGTCGTGTCCCTACCCGAACCCTCCATGGTGATTGGATTCCTTTACTCCGACCCACCCGACCTCATCATCATTGACCTCTCGGCGACAGACCGGCAGTTCTGTGACATTTTGAGAGATCTTAAGCAGGACAACTATTTCAGCGTCATCCCCGTCATCGGATTGATCGCCGAACCGGCCATCGAATTATTCGATTGGCCCAAGTACCAGCTCGACGATTTCGTCTCCATTCCCATCGAGTATCCCGAACTCTTCAGCCGCATAAGGCTCTCCCATCAGCGAATTCAGCGGATCTTCGACAACAACCCGCTTACCAAGCTGCCAGGCAATTCATCCATCCAGCGGGCGATCGCGGACGCCCTGGGCAAGCCTATGGCAGTCTGCTACATCGACATCAATAATTTCAAACCCTACAACGACAAATTCGGCTTTGCACGTGGTGACGAAGTGCTCCGCATGGTGGCCAGGATCATGTCGAACACGGCGAGAGGAACGAAAGAAGGGAGCTTCGTGGGGCACATCGGTGGAGACGACTTCGTTTTTATCGTCCCCACTCAATACGCGGAACCGGCTTGCCAGACGATTATCGCGAACTTCAACATCATCATGTCTGATTTGTTCGATGATGAAGAGAAGGTCATGGGATTTTACCTGGCACAGGACCGCAAGGGTAAGACCGTCAAGGTGCCGCTGCTGGGCATTTCGATCGCCATCGTGCCGACGGATAATCCTCAAATCCTCCATGCAGGGAAAGTGGCCGAAATCGCCGCTGAGCTTAAGAAACTCGCTAAAAAACGGCCCGAGAGCTCCTACGTAATCAATCGGCGCAAGGGCAAAGCAGTTGGATCGAGCGCGGGCGGAAGCCATGCCCCCTCCCTCTGACATGATTCCTGCCCATTGGGAACTGCCGAGGGGCTGAGCCGTGATGGCTGAAAATGTCCGCAAAGAAAAGAGTGGGAAGGGCAAAAGCAAGCGTGCGCACGCCAAGGTCTTCGTTGCCGATCCCTCCATTAGTTGGCATAGGATGGCGCGAGGGAACGTGCTGGGAGCTCCGGAACGGCGCCGCAGAAAACCGGATGGGGAGGATGTCATGCATAATCGAATGACCAGGGCTTGGTTGATCGCGACGATTCTAATGGGAGTGGCGGTGCTGGTTTCGGCAGCCGTGTCGGCGACAGATGTTGACACATCGGCGAGCGGACAGGGCGCCGCGAACGGCAGGGTCGGCTGGATGAAGCTGGCCGCCACGCCGCCGATGGGCTGGAACAGCTGGAACAAGTTCGCCTGCAACGTCAGCGAAACGCTGATTCGGGAGATGGCCGATGCCATGGTATCGAACGGCATGAAGGACGCCGGGTACCATTACGTCGTCATCGACGACTGCTGGCAGGTGAGCCGTGACGCGAGCGGCAACATCGTACCCGACGCGAAGCGGTTTCCATCCGGCATGAAGGCGCTGGCCGACTACGTCCATTCGAAGGGGCTGAAGTTCGGCGTCTACTCGGACGCGGGCGCCAAGACGTGCCAGGGGCGTCCGGGCAGCAACGGTTATGAGGTCGAGGATGCGCCGGCAATACGCGAGCTGGGGCGTCGATTACCTGAAGTACGACTGGTGCAACACGGACGGCGTCGATCCGAAGATCGCCTATCCGACGATGCGTGACGCCCTGAAGGCGACCGGCCGGCCGATCGTGTTCAGCCTCTGCGAGTGGGGGCAGAGCCAGCCGTGGACCTGGGCGCGCGGCGTCGGGCACCTGTGGCGGACTACGGGCGACATTTCAGACAACTGGCGGAGCTTCACTCGCCTGCTCGACACGCAGGTCGGACTGGAAAAATACGCCGGCCCGGGCGGCTGGAACGACCCGGACATGCTGGAGGTGGGCAACGGCGGGATGACCGCCGGCGAGTACCGGGCTCATTTCGGGTTCTGGTGCCTGCTCGCCTCGCCGCTCATGGCAGGTAACGATCTGCGTCAGATGACGCCGGAGACCCGAGACATCCTGACCAACCCGGAGGTTATCGCCGTCGACCAGGATCCGCTCGGCGTTCAGGGGAGCAAAATCCGCGACCATGGTGACCTGGAAGTGTGGGCGAAGAGGCTCGAAGGGGGCGCTCAGGCGGTCATCCTGTTCAACCGCGGCAGCAAGGAGCAGCCGATGGCGGTTTCCTGGCAGGAGATCGGCCTGTCCTACGACGCCGAGCCGATGGTTCGCGACCTGTGGGGAAAGAAGGACCTTGGGCGCGTGAAGGGCACGTTCAGCGCAAGCGTGCCGTCCCATGAGATCGTGATGATCCGGGTCACTTCCGACTCGGTCAAGTGAGCTGCACAGACAGCCGCGGGTTCCACGAAAAGACTCAACCCGGAGGCGTCTTCTGCCGATAAGCCGAAGATCGAGGTATATATGCCCATCGACTTTTCGGCTTCTGTTCTAGGTGTACGCGCGGCCTGGGATAACCTGGGCCGGATAGCCCATCGCGTTGCTGCCGGCAGCGTCAATGCACGCCACGACCGGGCCCCGGGTGTCAGCGGCGATCTTCTTGCGGGCGGGGAACCTGCCTCATCGAACATGCAGCTTGATATCGCCGGCGAAATGGCAGCCCTGAGCCAGGCGAAGATCGAGGTCAAGGCCAACCTGAAGGTCATGTCCACGGTGGACGATCTGGAACGGGAGTCGCTGGATATCCTGGCCTGACCCCTCCGCTCCCCGAAATCCTTTGCCCGAAAATAATTGCGGCCGCCCTTGTCATATGGCGCATGCAGTCTTGCGCAATCCAAGGACTTCATCGCCTGCCTCCCCCATGGTTGGTTCCGGATGACGCCGGAGTCGTTTGACATCCTTCCTATCCCGGTGGTTATTGTCGTCGATCAGGAAGCGCTCGGCGTCCAGAGGAGCAAGATCTGCGACAACGGCGCCATTATTCACCTTTGCTTTTAGCCCGTGGCTTGACGCCCGGGGAATTTGGGAACTGATCGGAAATCGCCGCATGGGGCCTACAAAATGCTTTGTGATGTAACGAATAATTGATATATTTCGTTACAAATCTAAGGCGGAACGGCATGCAATCGATCGAAAACAGAATCATCACTCGGATCCAGGGCAAAGCAAGAGGCGTTTGTTTCACTCCCAAGGCATTTCTCGACCTTGGCAGCCCCGAGGCGGTCCGCATCGCACTGCACCGCCTGGAGAAGCGCGGTACGATCCGTCGGCTGACCCGCGGACTCTACGATTTCCCCAAGCAACATCCGACCATCGGCTTCCTTTCCCCAAGCCCCGATGAGATCGCCAAGGCCCTGTCAGAACGCGACGCCTCGCGACTCCAGCCTTCCGGCGCCTACGCCGCGAACCTGCTGGGGTTGTCCGAACAAGTTCCAGCCCGAATCGTATTCCTCACAGACGGCCCGGCTCGACATGTCAGAATCGGCCGTCAGGAGATCATCCTGAAAAACACGACCCCCCGCAACATGGCGACGGCCGGCCGGATCAGCGGCACGGTCATCCAGGCCCTTCGTCACATCGGCGCCAGGCAGATCGGCAACCAGCATATCGCGCACCTGCGGCAGACCATGCCCACGAGCGACAAGGCCCAGTTGAAGCGGGATCGTATCTACGCCCCCGGCTGGATGCACAGAATCATCGACGCCATAGCGGAGGATTCTCGATGCTTGAGTTTGCCAGACTCCCGCTCGATCAGCGCGTCCCGTACTTCCAGGAAGTCGCCAACCGGCGCGGCCTGACGCGCCTCATCGTGGAGAAGGACTTCTGGGTCTGTTTCTCGCTGCGCCTTCTTTTCTCGACCCCCGCACTCGCGGACAAGTTCGTTTTCAAGGGCGGCACATCGCTGTCTAAGGTTTTCGGCATCATCAAGCGGTTCTCCGAGGATATCGACCTGTCCGTCGATCCCGACTGGCTGGGCTTCGGCGGTGAGAACCGGCCGGACGCCGCCAAGTCCCGCTCACAGTTCGAAAAGCGCTGGAAGAAGCTCAACGACGCATGCGCCGCCGCGGTCGACCACAAGGTCCGACCCGCGCTCGAACAGGCGATTCAGGATGCCCTTGGACAAACGCAGGACGGCGCCGCCTACCTCGCCTTCAAGCTCGACGAGCAGACGCACTCGCCCGTTCTCACGTTCCGGTACCCCACAACCGAACCGGCTCGGCCCGGGTACGTGCATCCCCAGGTCAAACTCGAACTCGGCTCCCTCACTGACCAGCGGCCCATCGGCGATCACACCGTCACACCGTGGGTTGCTGAGGAGTTTCCGGCTCTGTTCGCTGCTCCGGCCTGCCGCGTGGTTGCACTCGAGATCGAACGAACCTTCTGGGAGAAGGCCACCATCCTGCACACCGAGTACCACCGTCCGGCAGACAAACCCATGCGCAGCCGGCTCTCGCGCGACTGCTACGATGTATGCTGCATGGCCGCGCACCCCGCCGGCCAGAGAGCCATGGAAGACCTCGACCTTCTCGCGCGCGTCGTGCGGCACAAGCGCACCTACTTTCCAGTCCGCCTGGGCAAACTACGACGCCGCCAAACCCGGCTCCTTGCGGCTTGTGCCGGCCGATTCCCGTCTCGCAGACCTGAAGGCCGACTACCAGCAGATGCAGGAAATGTTCACCGAACCGCCGCCGCCGTTTGACGACATTCTGCGGCAACTGCGGAACATCGAGGACACACTCAACAAGGGATAGACAGCGGTATTGCGGCCCGGCCGCGTACCGCATATGACAACGCAATGAAATCTGACCGCATCAAGAACTGGCCGAAAGAGGAACGCCCGCGGGAGCGGCTTCTCACCGAAGGGGCCGACAAACTCACGGAGGCAGAACTCCTCGCGATTATCCTCCGTGTTGGCCAGGGCACGTTCAAGGAGGGTGTGCGTGGGCAGAACGCCTCCGATTTTGCTCGAACCGATTGGAGTGGGGAAAGAGAGGCAAAGGAGTGTCCGGCGGGCTTGCCGGACGCCTTCTCGGCCGCCTCGATGTCCTTTCTAAAGCACACCTGGCCCGGAACGGTGCCAGGAGGATCGTCGGGATTTGGGAACGGAGACCGGGCGGAGGGGTACTCCGTTCCATCGAACAACCTGAAATCATCCTGCCAAACAGCTATTCCCGCATCGACATCATGGTGGCGCGCTCCCGACCCGAGCATGGGAGGCGGACGCTCGGGCTGGTCCCAGAGTTTGAGCTGACGCAGCCATCCTGAGTATCTGGAGAGGGCATCCTTGCCGGGCTTCACCCATTCAGGATGGCGGTCAAAACTGCACCTGGACTCGGTAACCGTTAAGAGAGAACAAGTTATAGGCTGAGGCCTTGACCTTCCTGCGAGCCTCATTCGGTTCTGATGGTCCGGATCGCGACCGCAAAACAGATAATTCCCACCGAAATCAGGATGCCGCACGGGAGCAGCATTTCCCGTAGGGAGAATCCGCGCCACAGGGCGCTTTCCAAAGCCAGAATGGCCCATTTGAAGGGACTGACCATTGGGGGCGATTCCGACAGCCGGCAGCTGTGATGGTCAAAATTCACAATGAGAATAGTACCGCAGGCAACCTGTATCAGTATAAAATGAGCGGAAGTGAATCCCGTGAAGATATCCTGGCGATCCAGGCAGGGACTTAACACTTTCCGCCCGGCCGCATAGTAGCGCAGGTGTTTACTTGATGTGCGGCCGGCGGTGATATCCCAGGGAACGACACCATGCGATGTCTGCGACGCCTGTTGCTGATTTCAATTGCGTTTCTCTCCAGTCTGGCTACCGGCATGTCCGGGGGCACACGCGCCGGCATCCAGGCTGCGGCACAGGAACAACGTCCAGGCCCGCCTGGAACCATCCGCGTCCAGGTCCGCCTGGTTCCCATCGATGTCACCGTCACGGACAGTCGTGATCGGCCGGTCACCGATTTGAAAAAGGAGGATTTTGAAATCTTCGAGAATGGACGGCCGCAGGAAATCCGCCACTTCCTGCTGCAAACCTACGGAGTTGCCGCACCGGAACCCGGCCAGCCCGCGAACCGGGAAGCGGCCGAAATCGCGGAGAATGCCCCTCAGCCCGCGCGCACCTTCCTGATCCTGATGGGGCGGGGGCGGTATCAGGTGCCGTTCAAGTGTGTCGACGCGTTGATCCGGTTCGTGCAGAACGGCCTTTTGCCGCAGGATCGCGTGGCGGTGTTCGCCTACAATCGGGCCACCGATTTCACCACAGATCACGGACAGATTGTTCAGATGCTCGAGAATTACAAACAGATGCACGAAAAAATCGAGTCCTGGCTGGAGTCGCATTTTTCCGGGCTTGCCTCCGTATATGCCAGCAAGGAGATACCCAAGTCGTTTCAGAAGGACATCGACAAGATTTTTACCATTCCGACGGCGCTGGCCTCCCGGCAGGTGCCGCCGGGACGCATGGCGGTGGACGGCAGCATCGTGAAGGATTGGGAGCGGGCGGCCGCCGTCCTGCTTGCCGGCGGGGACCGGGCAGCGGAAGTGAGCGAACGCACCAAGGTGGTTGATCAGATGGCCGCGGATGCGCAAAACTCCGGAGATACGGAACTGGCAAATGCCGCGGAGCAGTTCAGAAGCCTCATCGCGTTCGACAAGCTGGAAACGGATTCGATTCTGCTGTGGCTGCCGTTCGCTGATTTCGCACCCAAGGCGGCCGGATCATTCCAGGACATGCAGAACATCTATACCTGCATCGAGTATCTGCGTTACATGTCGGGCGAGAAGCACCTGCTGTTCCTGAGCGATCAGGGACTGCTCTTTCCGAGTGGCCGTACGGATTACGACAAGAACATTGCGGCGATCGCCAACGATGCCCGGGTTGCGATTGACACGTTTCAGACCGGCGGTGTATTTGCCGATGCCGGCCGTTATTCCAATAAAGGGAGGACGATTAATATCGGGGAGGAGGTCCCGCCTGCGGAGGAATCCCAGGCAAGCTGGAATCAGACCTTCATGATTTCCAGCATGAGGACCGTTTCCCAGCTTACCGGCGGGCGCACGTCGGTTCACGAGGATATCGGAAAGGCGCTGACCCGCATCAACGAGACCTCGCGAGCTCAGTACCTGCTCGGCTACTATGCCACGGATCAGAACTGGGACGGCAGCTATCGCGAAATCGGCGTCCGGGTGAACCGGCCCGGAGTGAAAGTCTATTTCCGGAGAGGCTATTTCGCCCGCGACCGGCTGCAGCCGGTCGACATGGAGGCCTTCATCTCTTTCAACCGCATCACGGCTGCCGGCGGCTATGAGCGGGAGATCGGAGATATTCCTTTCGACCTCAGGGCGCTCAAGGGCAAGGACGAATGGGGCGATCCGCAGGTCGAAGTCGGTTTGAATATCGATTGCCGGAAGATCGGGTTCGACCTGGTTGACGGCCGGCATTCCGGCAAGCTCCGGGTCACGATATTCCAGGGGGATTCCAAAGGGAACTACCTGGGCGCCGACTGGAAAATGGTGACCCTGAGGTTGCAGGAGGAAACCTACCAGCGATACATTCAGTCCGGGGTTCCGGTTTCCATCCCGGTTCCCCTCAAAAACTCGAAGGCAATTCTTAAGGTTATCGTCTACGACCTGAAGGGGGACAAAGTGGGGAGCCAGCTGTGCAAGGTTAAATAGCCCATTCCACGACGCTCAGAAATGAGAGGATTGAACGCCTGCCACGCCTTCCACCGACCTCAAATGGAGAGAAATCAGCAAACAGATGTTTGCGGTTCTCGGTTTCGTTTCCCAAAATGGAGAGGCGCGCGCCGCGGGGATTGTCTATGTCGTGGGCAGGCGCGCAATCTCATCCAGAGTGTGGGAAAGCAGCAGGAGACGGAAAAGGGCGCCAATCAGAACCGCTTTGGAAGGGCCCCCGGCATCCTTGATGCAGAGCGGCTGAAAGAGACCGTCAAGCATGCGGCGCCGCTCTTGGGGAGGTGTCTCCGGCTTCTTCTCCTCTGCCCAGCGCCAAAGCTCTTCGTATAGAAACCACGATGCTCCCGAGCATACGGCGCCGAGGCTCTCTTCCCAGGCCTTCACGTGCTGGCGGGTGGCCATGACCATGAGCCCCTCGCTGAGGAGCCCGCTGAGCAACGATCGGACCAGGCTGCCCGCATCCTTCGATTCGACGAACCGGTCCACCACGATGCCGGTCAGACTGCCGATATCCAGCTTCGACGCCAGGTCGCTATAATGCCTCGATGCAGCTCCGGTAAGAATATGCTGCAGAAATTGCTGATATTCCTCGATGATGCGCCACACCGGTTGCTCGGGCGGGACGCCGGCCTCAAGGAGGTCGGCTCTCAGCTGCCATAGAGTTTCGGGTGTCGGGTGGGTCAACGTGCGGGTCAGTCCCTCTCGCAGTGCCATGTTCGGGAGCCCCTTTCGTAAGGAAGGCAATTGTATCCCAGTTCGCGGCCCGTAGCACGCGCCTCCGCATGGCGGCGGCAATGATGATGGTGACGCCGACGCCGGAATGACTCCCGGCGCGGGGAAAGTGAACTGCCAGTCCTTGATTCTCATCCCGCTCGATTGCCACCGACGCTAATTTCTCTATCGCGGGAATCTGTAGAGTGATAATCTGCCGAGGCATTTTACGAATACCTCAAGGAGATCCCCATGATTCATCGACGCGCTTTCCTTAAGACCGGCGGGCTCATGCTCGCTCTTCCCGTTCTTGACGGTTCTCTGGAAGCACAAATCGTTGCTCCGGGCGCAAGGCTGGAAAGTCTGACGGCCGGAGTCAAACCCCTGTCCCCCGAGGATTATGCGGAGCGTCAGGAGCGGGCCCGCCGCCTGATGGCCGCAAACAGCCTCGACGCCGTGTTTCTGCCCGGCGGGGTCAACCTGACATATTTCACGACCGTGTCCTGGGGGTCAAGTGAACGCACCTTTGGCGCCGTTCTGAACCGGAAGGGTGCGCCGGTCTGGGTCTGCCCGTCCTTTGAACTTGAGCGGGCCAAGGAGGCAATTCCGGGGGGCCAGGAGATCCGAACGTGGGAGGAGCATGAAAGCCCCTACCGGCTCATGGGCGGCATCGTGAAGGATCTCGGCGGACGCCGGCTCGGCCTGGCGCCGAATACCAGTGCCTTCCAGATTTTCGGGTTGCGCAGAGACGCTCCGGAAGTCGAGGTTGCCGATGGGGCTTCGGTCACGGAGGGGTGTCGCGGCACCAAAACGGCGAAAGAGATCGCCTATATGGATCTGGCCGCCAGAATTACGAAGATTGCCTACCGGGAGGCTTTTGCCCGGTTGCGCGCGGGGATGACTCCACGCGATCTGTCTTCTGCCATCAGCGCCGTGCATGGCCAACTCGGCGCCAGCGGCAGCGGCGGCCCGCAGTTCGGTTCCAACACCGCCTTTCCTCACGGTTCCCGCGCCCCGCAGACTCTTGCCGAGGGTACGATCATCATGGTCGACGGCGGATGCAGCGTTGAAGGATACCGCTCCGACGTCACCCGAACAATTGTCTTCGGCAAGCCGACCGACAAGATGTTGAGGGTTTGGGACATCGTGAAACAGGCCCAGACCGCCGCTCTGAAGGCCTGCCGTCCCGGGGCTACCTGCGAGGACGTGGATGTAGCGGCCCGGAAGGTCGTCGAGGATGCCGGCTTCGGTCCCGGGTACAAATATTTCGCCCATCGTGTCGGCCACGGCATCGGCATGGAAGGCCATGAATACCCCTACCTGGTCAGGGGCAACAAGCTCAAACTGGAACCGGGGATGACCTTCAGCAACGAGCCGGGGATCTATATTTACGGTGAATTCGGCATGCGGCATGAAGATTGTATGGTCGTTACCGGGGATGGCGCGCGCTATCTCGGCGGCATGGAAGCCCTGGCGATCGACCGGCCGTTTGCCGGGCGTTGAGCGCTTCAGTTCCAGGCCAGCTGGTTTCTGTCGCGAAACTCCATTTTCGCCGCGCGGCACACCGCCCCATAGGGATGCCGGACAATGGCCGGGGGCGCAAGCTCCCGGCCGGGATATTGCATTATAAGGAGCCCTGGCAGGGGCGAAAGATCTTTATCCGCAGACATTTTCTATGTCTATCGCCTCACCGGGGCTCCACAGCGCGTTCGAATCAACCCCGGGCTTTTGCGCCCGGGGCTACTCACCTTTCGGCCCCCACCGGGGCATGCATAGACGGCCAAGCAAGTTTCGCGACAGAAACGAGCCACGCCATCGTCAGACGAGCGCCAGGATCGACTCCTCGACGGCGCCCTGCACCATCGCGACCTTGTACTGGTTGTAGGCCATGGGATTGGCATCCTTGACGGCTGCCAGCGCGGCCGAAGCGGCCGCAGCCACATCGATCTTCCTGCCGATGAGCGACTTTTCGGCAGCCTCGATTCGCCAGGGGTAAGGGGCCACGCCGCCAAGCACAATCCGGGCTGCACTGACGTTTTCGCCGGCATACTGCAACACCAGGCCAACGCTCGCCAGGGCGAAATCCCAGGCGCGGCGCGACCGGATCTTGCGATAGGAGCTGCGCACGTTGGCGCCGAGCGGCGGGAGAATAATCTCCGTCACGATCTCGTTGGCGGAGAGGATATTTTCTTTTGTGATGCTTTTGTCCGGGCCGACAAAGAAATCCGCAATCCTGACCGCCCGGTTTCCCGCGGGGCCGGCAATGGTCAACTGAGCCTGCAGTGCCGCGAGGGCGACGGCAGTGTCGGACGGATGGACGAAGAAGCAGGGGCCGCCTCCGAAGATAGCGTGGTACTGATTTTCACCCTCCACCGCATAGCACAGGTCGCCCCCTTTGCGGGCGCAACGGAAGTCGCCCCGGAAGTACCAGCAACGCGGCCGCTGGCAGAGGTTTCCTCCAATGGTCCCCTGATTGCGCAGCTGCGGACTGGCGACCTCGCCGGCGGCTTGGGAGAGCACGGCATATTTGCCGGAGACCGATGCGCTGGTGGCGATTTCTGCGACCGTGGTGAGCGCCCCGATCCTTAGCCCGCCATCCGAACGGGCCGTGATCCCCCGAAGTTCTTTGATGGTGCGGATGCTGACGACCTTGTCCACCTGCATGACCTGGTCGCGCATGCATCCCATCAGATCGGTACCACCCGCGTGCAGGCTGGCGCCCTTGGTACTGAGCGCCTTGATGGCAGCTGCGATCGAGCCGGCTTTCACATAGGCAAAGTTTTTTATCATGGCTCATCCCCTTTTCTTCGTGCGCAGCAGTTCAAGAATCATTTTGGGATCGATCGGACTACGGGTCGGCCGAACTCCGATCGCATCACAGATGGCATTGGCGATCGCCGAGGCCGCCGGGACGTGCGCCGGTTCCCCCAATCCCTTGCAGCCGACGTTGTTGCACTCCGTGTCCTTGGGATCGATGGCAATCACCCGATGGTCCGCGGGGACATCGAGCGCCGTGGGAACCTTGTAGTCGTGAAGGTTCAGGTTGCACATCTTCCCGGTTTGCCGGTCGAGGACCCGCTGTTCCGTCAGCGCGTAACCAAGACCCATAGTCATCCCGCCAAAAACCTGATTGTCGAAAGTCTTGCGGTTGATTACCCGGCCGCTCTCGTTGGCGGCAAGCAGGCGCACGACCTTGACTTCGCCGGTTTTGGTGTCGACCTCGACTTCGGCGAACTGGGCCGCGAACGGCATGGTCGCCTTGTTGGCCGGATTGGGATCCCGGTTGCCGATGCCGATCACGTCCATTACGCCATGCGCCCGCATCAGCTCATCGAGCGTCCTCTTTTATCCGGAGCGCTCCTGCTCGTGAACGTGTTGTTCTTCAGCTCGAGGTCGTCTTCGGCAACCTGCAGGCTCGCGGCCGCCCAGGAAAAGAGCTGGCGCTTGACGATCCAGGCACCCCGGCGGACCGCGGGGATCAATCCCGGCAGGGTCATGCTGCCGCCGCTGTTCTGCGCGTACGGCGTGACCGCGGTGTCGGCATTAACAATCCGAATGTTCTCGAGAGGAATGCCCAGTTCCTCCGCGGCCACCATGCAGGCAACCGTTTTGGTTCCGGTGCCGATGTCCATGGCCCCGGTCTTGATGGTTACACCGCCATCGGTGAAGATCCTCACCTCGGCCGTGTAGGGGGGCGATCCGTTGCCTCCTTGCCACATGCCGGCTGCCATGCCATAACCCCGTTTTATGTGACTGTCGCCCTTACTCCTGGCCCGGGCTGCCTGCCAGCCGAATGCCCTGGCTCCTTCGACCAGGCATTCCCTCAAGCCGGTGCTGGTGTAAGGCATGTTGCGGGTTTGGCTGAAATCAGTGAAATTCTTCAGTCTAAGCTCCACCGGGTCCATGCCGATCTTTTCCGCCAGCATGTCCATCATCTGCTCGAGGCACCAGTTGCCGGCGGGGAAGCCCGGGGCTCGGAACGCCCGAGCCCGGCCCGCATTAATGTAGAATGTGATTTCACTGATCTGCGTGTTCGGGCATTTGTACAGCTCCCCGACCTGAAATCCCACCGTGGCTCCGGCCGAGTAAGCGCCTGCAGCGCCATAGTTGGTCAGCTGCAGCGCCGTCAGGGTGCCGTCTTTCTTTATACCCGCCTTGAGGGTCATTCGCGCATCGGGCCGGTTGCCTACGGCGAGCAGTGTTTCTTCGCGGGTCAGCATCAGTTTCACCGGACGGGCGGTCTGGCGGGCCAACAAGGCTGCGATTACGGTGTGTTTTCCCAACTCCAGTTTGCTGCCAAAACCGCCCCCGAAATAGCGGCAGATGACCCTGACGTTGTTGATGGGCATTCCCATGGTGCGGGCAAAGGGGAGCAGGACGGCGTCATAAACCCCCTGGGCTGAGTCCCAGATCGTGACTTTGTCCCCGTCCCACTTTACGACCGATCCGTGGGCCTCCATGGGCACGTGGATCTGGAAATTGGTGTAAAATGTCTCCTCCAGCACCACATCGGCCTCAGCAAATCCCTTGGTTACGTCCCCCCTGCGGCTTACCCGCGGATCGCCGGCTGAGTTGCCGCTGTCGTGGATCTTGGGGGCGCCGGGCTTGAGGGCGTCCTCCTGGGTGATGACGAACGGCAGCTCTTCGTAGGTGACGCGGATTGCCTTGAGGGCGTCCCATGCCTGATAGGGGGTTTGGGCGGCCACGGCCGCGACTTCGTCCCCTTCATAACGGACGTGCGGATCAAAAAGCTTGCTTTGCGGTGTCCGGCCGCCATACCAGGGAAGATCGGCGCCCGGGGATTTTCCAGTCAGAACGGAAACAACGCCCGGCATCTTCTCGGCGGCGCTGGTGTCGATACTCTTTACCAGCGCGTGCGCGTGCGGCGAGCGGAGAATGGCGGCATAGATCATGTCGGGCAGAATGACGTCGTATGTATATTGCGCGGCGCCCGCAACCCGTTCATAGGCGTCCACCCGGGGCAGCGCACCGCCCACAATCCGGGTTTCACCCCACAGAGGCATCCTCTCCTGGGCTTGCTGGGATGGAGCCTGAGAACCGGAGACCAGCGACTCCTCTAATTCATCATAGTAATCTCTCACTGGACACCCCCCTTCTTGCGCAGTTCACCGGCCTTCGCAACGGCACGGAAAATGTGCTGATAGGCGGCGCAGCGGCACAGGTTCCCGCTCAGGCCAGCTCGGACCTGATCGATGGTGGGCGTCGGGTTCTGGCGCAGCAGCCCCTCGACAGCCATGATCTGCCCGGGAGTAC
Source organism: Terriglobia bacterium (assembly GCA_963824985.1). Lineage (GTDB taxonomy): Bacteria > Acidobacteriota > UBA6911 > UBA6911 > UBA6911 > JAFNAG01. The sequence continues at coordinate 67,528 of CAWGRQ010000018.1, read as the reverse complement.
AGAACCCGCACTGGAAGGCGTCCTCCTCCACGAATGCCTGCTGCACCGGACCGAGCTTCTCTCCGTCCATCAGGCCTTCGAGCGTTGTGATTTCATGCCCCTCCGCCTCGACCGCCAGCGTCATGCAGGCATACTGCGGCTTGCCGTCGATCAGGACGGTGCATGCGCCGCATTCGCCGCGGTCACATCCGATCTTGGTCGCAGTCAGCCCCAAGACCTCCCGCAGTACATAGAGCAGAGACCATCGTGGTTCCACCAGGACTTTTCTGGAGGCACCGTTAACGCGCAGGGCCAGGGTAGCGGTTTCGCCCGCGGCCTCGATCTCCTGCGCCGGAGCGGCGGGTACATTCCCCAGCGAGGCGGCCGCTACCGCACCGACGCTGACCGACGACAGGAAGCCCCGGCGACTCAATCCCTGATGCGAGTTGCAGCACTTGTCTTCAGGACTATCCGGCATACTGATCCCTCCCTTTACAGTTCCGGCATTACTATTTAAATAGCGAATCTCACCATCACCCCCTATCACACCTCAAGAGCGGGAAGAGATCAAGCATTTATGCAAAGCACCTGGATTCCGACGATTCCCCGGCAGAACGTTGAAATGGAGAAACCTCAATGCTAGGATGATGAGTCGTCGAATCGACGTTATAGTGCATGGAGACTGACAGAGACCAGGAGTCAATCATGTCTGATTTTGAGAAGCACTTATACCTGATCCTTTTCCCCAACGAGGCTCTGGTGGCATCGCAGCTTTCGCCGGAGGAGTTCGGCAAACACTATTCGATCGGGAGCCCGCGGCATTTTACCGGTAAGGTAATCTTCGTCGAGGTGGACATCAAATATCGGCACGAATATCTGAAGATCGATGAAAACCTCGTCTATACGAGGTCGGATAAGCCGGGGGTGCCGAAACGCACCAAGTTCGTGAAGTCCTACCGCGTACTGGAGCACATCGATCTGGCAGCCTTGCGCAGCCTCTATCTGGTTACCACCGATGGCGCGGTGCTTGCTCTGGATAAGAGCCAGGAGCCCGACGATTATGGCGATGGCGACCGGGTGCGTGTCTACCAGGAGATCTGCCCGCTGCGGCTGCTGGTCGCCTCCCATCTGGATCCCCGCCAATTCGGCAATTACATCACCCGGGAAACCTGGTCGAAGGGCGCCCCTAAGATCTTTTTCACCCAGTACGACATCGACGTGGAGGATGTCGTAGCTTCCAACCAAGTGAGGGCATTCGGCATGGGGCCCTTGCCCAACGTCAACCCCACCAACCTTCCCACGGCCCTTCGGGAATTGCGGGAGGACCGGAGGAAAAAGACCAAAACCGTCAGTCTTAATCCCAATCTGGATGTCATGAGCTACAAGGCGATTCAGCCCGGGTTCTGGTTTTCGGATGGGAAGCAGACCGTGTATTATGCCATGCCAACCATGGATGACCTGCACAAGAAGCACTACTCATGGTGGAGGCACCTGTAGGCCGGATCTGATTCCCTTGACCTGTCTGCGCCCAAAGCATTGGATGCGGCGCCTGGAAGGGATGGTTCTATGAACAAGATCGCCTGAAGAGGAGGGCATCATTCAGCAGACAGGGAAGATCGGATTCCGGATCGTCGCCGGCGGGACCCGCCCGCCGGCGGAACTGGTAAAGAGATTCAGCGGACTGGCGTCTTCAAACCTGGCCGATGTCATGGGACGGTTCCACTTTATGGATCCCGGGATGCGGATGAGAACCGGCATGACTTTGTGCGGTGTCGCGGTGACCGTAATGGCCAGGCCCGCGGACAACCTCATGGTACATAAGGCCATGGAGATCGCGGTTCCCGGCGACGTCCTTGTGGTTGCGACCTGCGGCAACATCACCAGTGCGGTGTTCGGCGAACTCATGGGCACCTCAGCAGTCGCCGCCGGCATCGGCGGAATCGTGGTCGACGGCGCCATCCGGGATGTTGCGGCGCTTACAGAACTCCGCCTGCCGGCCTTCAGCCGCTCGGTCTGCGCCGGAGGTTGCGATAAGGACGGGCCGGGCGAGATCAATGTGCCGGTTGCCTGCGGTAACACCGTCGTGATGCCGGGGGATCTGGTCATCGGCGATGACGACGGGGTTGTGGTCGTTCCCCATGACGAAGCTGAAGATGTGTTGCAACTGGTTCAGGCTCTCAAGGATCGTGAGGCCAAACGCATCCTCGAAATTCGCGAGGGGAAGATCTTCAAGGGCGAAATCAACGATATCCTCCGCGCCCGCGGCGTGATTTCATGACCCACCTGCTCATGACGCCGGGCCCGACTCGCCTGCCTGACTGCGTCCGTGCCGCCGGGGCGGTGGCCATGATCCATCATCGCTCCGAAGAATTCTCCGCCATGCTCGGCGCCACCATCGAAAAGCTCCGGCCGCTGTTTGGCGCCGGCGGCGACATTCTGCCGGTCCATGCCACCGGCAGGGGGGCGCTTGAAGCCTCCGTCACCAACCTGCTGTCGCCCGGCGACGAAATCATTGTCTGCTGCAATGGCTACTTCGGAGAGATGTGGGCGCGCATCGCCTCGGAATTCGGGATCCTGATCCATAAGGTCTGCACGGGCTGGGAGGCGACGGCCAATGCTCAGGAAATCGAAGCGGCCCTGCTCGCCAGGCCTCAGACCCGTGCCGTGCTTCTGATCCATAGCGATACGTCCAACGGCGCACTTAACGATGTCGAGGCCGTCGGGCGGGTCTGCCGGCGCCACCAGGCTCTGCTTATGGTTGATGCGGTCAGCTCCCTGGGTGGGGTGCCGTTTCGCTTCGACGACTGGGGTGTGGATGTGGCCGTGACCGCCTCTCAGAAGTGTCTGATGTCGAGTCCCGGGCTTTCTTTCGTGGCGGTGAGCGAAAAGGCCTGGCAGGCCCAGAAGCTGTCCCGGATGCCACGCGCATACTTCGACTTCCCGGCGATCAGGCGCACGCTCGCGGGTGCGAGGCCGGAAACGCCCGGGACCACCCCGGTTCACCTGATCGCGCAGGTCAACGCCGCACTGACTCAGATTCACACGGAAGGGATGGAGAATGTCTTCGCCCGCCATGAGGAGATGGCACGGATGCTGCGCACGGGTGCCGCGGATCTGGGAATGCCTTTGCAATACGCGGACTTCCCGAGACTTTCACCGACGCTGACTGCCATCCAGGCTCCTCCGGACATCCCCCCCCAGACTTTGCGCGCATACCTCAAAGCACGAGGCATCCTGACCGCCAGCGGCCTCGGCGGGTACGCATCAACATGTTTCCGGATCGGCCACATGGGAGATATCCGGCCCGAGGATGTCGAAGGCCTTCTGGATGCGCTGCGCCAGATTCTGGCAATGGCCGCGGGACATTGATGGGATGGTACGCGGCGGCGCCAGGACAAAGTCTCTTTCGGTCCCGGGCAAAAAGAATATGACCGGCAAAACCATCAGTGAAAAAGTCCTTTCCGCCAAATCAGGATGCGATGCCCGGGCCGGCGACATAGTGATCTGCAGGGTCGACGGGGCCATGGCCACCGACGGCTCGGCTCCCCTGGCCATCGACTTTTTCGAGCAGATGTGCGGAACGGCCGTGTGCAATCCGGAACAGATCGTCTTCGTGATGGATCATTACCCGGAATTCACGTCCCCAGGGACGGATCATGTGCATGGAAAGATGAGAGAATTTGCCGCGCGGCATGGAATCACCCTATCCGAAATCGGCGAGGGCGTCGGTCATCAACTGATGATCGAATCCGGCCGGACGCGCCCGGGAGAACTCCTGGTCGGGGCCGATAGCCATTCCGTGACCGGCGGGGCCATGAACACCTTCGCCACCGGCATCGGATCCTCCGATCTGGCGGCGACGATGATCTGCGGACGATTGTGGTTCAAGGTACCGGAAACCATTAAAGTAATACTTGAGGGTAAGCACGTAAGTCATCTTGACGGCAAAGATATTGCTCTTGCAATTGCTCGGGATATCGGCGCCCACGGGGCCGCATATCAGGCCCTGGAATACCATGGGGCCGGAGCCAGGGATTTGGATCTCGACGATCGACTGGTGTTGTGCAACATGTCGGTGGAGATGGGTGCCAAGGCGGGTATCTTTCCGTGCGATGAGAAAACGACCCGATACCTGGCGGGGCGCACCCTGGCTCCTTTTCATCCCGTGGATCCGGATGCGGATGCCGGATACAGCCGTGTAATCCGGCTGGATCTATCCTTGCTGCGGCCCATGATTGCGCTCCCGCACGCGGTCGAGAACGTTGTCCCGGTCACGGAAGCGTGCGGAACTCCAATTCACATGGCCTATCTTGGCACCTGTACCGGCGGACGGGTACGGGACTTTCGCCGGGCGCTCAGAATTCTCGAGGCGGGCGGAGGGATTGCTCCAGGAGTGACCCTTCTCATTTGCCCGGCTTCCAGAGAGGTCGAATCTGAGCTGACGGGTGACGGTACGATCGCGCGGTTACGATCGATGGGTGCTGTTATCCTCGAACCGGGTTGTGGATCTTGCTGCGGCACCGCGGGGCCTGGACCGGCCGGAGGCCAAAACGTCATTTCCACCGCCAACCGGAATTTCAAAGGCCGGATGGGGAATGGAGGCGCCTCCATTTATCTGGCGTCGCCGGCTTCCTGTGCTGCCGCCGCCGCAACCGGGCGGATCACGGATCCATGCGAGCTGGTCGGGGACGGTCGATGAAGATCGAGCTTCAGGGCAGAGCCAGACTGCTGGGGAATGACATCAACACGGATTACATCATCTCGTCCTCACGAAAAAAGGAAAATCCCGATCCCTGCGTTCTGCGGCGGTATTTGATGGCGGATCTTGACCCGGAATTCGCCCATTCAATCCGTGACGGCGACCTGCTGGTAGCCGGGCAGAACTTTGGATGCGGCTCCGCCATGGAGGTTGCGGTTACGGTGGTGCTTGCTTCCGGAATCAAGGCGGTGCTGGCCCGAAGTTTTGCGCGCACCTACTATCGGAATGCCATTAACAATGGCCTGATTCCGGCGGAGTGTGATACATCCAGCATTCAGGAAGGGGATTGGCTGCACCTGATGTTGGGAGATGAAGCGGTCAGGATTATGAATGTAAGCCGGGGATTTGAATTGCCGGGGCGGCCTCTTTCCGGGATTGCGCTTGAAATCCTGAGCCAGGGCGGCCTGATACGGTATTTCCAGGAGCACCATGATTTTCCCTCACCCATCTAGGGGAGCGCGCCGAATCAAGATGAAACTGCATACCAGGATAATGCTCGGCATGCTGGCTGGAGCCGGCACCGGGGTTCTGGCTCGCGCCTGGGGAGCGGTATGGCTGCAGCAGGCGCTGATTGCCATCGAGCCGGTGGGGATCGTCTTTGTGCAGCTGATCATGATGGTTGTGGTGCCGCTGGTTGTGGGCAGCCTGTTTGTGGCGATGGCATCACTGGGCGGCGGACGCAGGCTGGCGCGGCTGGGGGGCAGGACTCTGGTTTACTTTCTGGTGACGACCGTCATTGGTGCGATCATTGGGCTGACGCTGGCGCTGATCGTTCGACCCGGAGAAGGGCTTGACCCGGCAGTGCGTGATGCATTGGCGGCGCAGTTCGAGGGGAGCGCCAGCAAGGCGGCGGCCACAGCCGGTTCGAGCCCGGGGCTGGCTCAGTTATTGATCGGAATCATTCCCCAGAACCCGTTTGGGGCGGCAGCCAGGATGGACCTGTTACCCCTGGTGATTGCGGTCGTCATTTTCGGAGCGGCCGCGACGCAGATTTCCGAAACTCGGCGTCAGGTTCTGGTCGATTTTTTTTCAGGCGTCAACGACCTCTGTATGATCGTCATTCGATGGGTGATGAATCTAGCCCCCTACGCCGTATATGCGCTTATCGGCGCTACCGTCGCGCGGTTCGGCGTCGACCTTCTGGAACATCTTCTCCTGTTTTGCCTGCTGGTGGTGGCGGGTCTGTTGATTCACACGCTGGGCGTGCTCTCGCTGGCACTGCGGTTTCTGGCGCGGATCAAGGTGATTGGCTTCTATCGCGCGGTGGCGAAGGCGTTGCTGGTGGCATTTTCCACTTCCTCGTCCAATGCCACCCTGCCGGTGAGCATCGAGGTGGCGGAGGAAAATCTGGGAGTTCCTCCTGAAGTGGCCAGCTTCGTTCTGCCGCTGGGTGCCACCGTGAACCTCAATGGCGGCGCCGTCTACAAGGCCCTGGCGGGGGTTTTCATTGCCCAGGTTTACGGTGTCCCTCTGGGTGTTGAGGGCTGTATCACCGTGGTTGTGGCGGCGAGTCTGGCCGCCATCGCCGGCGTCGGGGTGCCCGGAAGTTCCCTGGTGACCACCCTGATTGTATTTCATGCCATCGGGTTGGGCGCGCATGCGGTATCGGGGATTGCACTGGTGCTGGGTGTCGATCGGATCCTGGACATGCTGCGCACGACGGTCAATGTCACCGGCAACCTGACCTGCGCCGCCTACATCGCCCGTGTTGAAAGGGATGAGCAATCCCGGCTCAAAGAGCCCGCAACGTATCCTCAGGGAGGGTAACCCGGTTTTCTCGCCAGCCTCTCATTCCCCCGGGGCACAGCCTGGGATGCATGAAAATAGCAGATGTCGCGCGCAGCGCCATGGAGTGTGGCGCCACGGCCTGAACCTCATACGCATCTTCATGCTGGCAAAAATAAACGGTTTTGTGCCGCGCCGTCGGCGCTCGTTCCCGCGCGGTCGGCGCCGCAACTGTTTAGCCGATGCTGAACAGCAGAACGCAAAGACGCAAGGACGCAAGGAGATTCTTTTCGGTTCGCCCGAGGATGCGCCAGCGCGAAGCGCTACGCCCACGCCTGTTGCTCGGTGTCGGTCTTTGCGTCCTTGCGCCCTTGCGTCTTTGCGTTTTGCTTCTTCATCCATTGATTTGGCTATACAATTACGCGGCGCCTCATCGGGAGCGCAATCTGGTCAGTGCCCCCTCCATGCGCTCCAGGGCCTCAGCCAGCGTTTGGCGTGGACAGGCGAAGTTCAAACGGACGAAGCCATCACCTCCCTTGCCAAAATCGGGTCCGTTGCTGAGCCCCACCCGTGCCTCCCTGGAAAAGAAAGCGGCTGGATTCTCACGAAAACCCGCCTGGCTGCAGTCGAGCCAGGCGAGGTAGGTCGCCTCCATCCGGCACATGCGCAGCGATGGCACCCGTTGCCGGATGGTTGCGGCCAGATAATCGCGATTTTCCTCCAGGTAGATCATGACCTGGTCCAGCCACTCCCCGCCTTTTTCCAATGCGGCAAGCGCCGAGACGTGACCCATGATATTGACCCAGGGGACAATCCCGTAGGCGGTTTTTTGCCAGGCGGCGCGCAGCGACTCATTTTGGATAATGGCATACCCGCATTCCAGGCCGGCCAGGTTGTAGGTCTTGCTTGGGGACATGAGCGTCACGGTGCGGTTGGCTACTTCGGGGCTGAGGGTCGCGATCGGGATGTGGCGCTGTCCGGAATAAATCAGATCGCAGTGAATCTCATCCGAACAGATGATCAGCTGATGACGAAGACAAATATCGGCGATCGTTTCCAATTCCGGCCTGGTAAAGGCCCGGCCGACCGGGTTGTGCGGATTGCACAATATGAACAGGCGCGTGCCGGGGGTGATCGCCTTCTCAAAGCGGTCGAAATCGATTTCGTAAGTATCTCCCTTGGGGACCAGTGGCGGATCGTGAAGCACGCGGCCGTGATGGACCGGGTCTCTTAGAAAGTGAAAATAGACGGGCGGTTGAGCCAGGACTCCATCCCCTGGACGGGCGAATGCCTGAATGGCGATGTTCAGGCCGGTAACGATTCCGGGAATAAAGAGAATCTCCTCTGAACCTGTCTTCCATTGATACATGTGTTCCAGCCGGTCGCGGATGGCACGCCGCAAGGCCTCGGTCGGCCGCGTATAGCCAAACACACCGTGGTCGATCCTCCGGTGGAGGGCCTGGATGACGGGTTCCGGGGATCTGAAATCCATGTCCGCTACCCAAAGTGGAATCACATCCTCCGGGTATAGCCCCCATTTGATGCCATCCGTCCCCCGTCGTTCAATCTGCTGGTCAAAATTGTATTTCATGCTTTTTCCCCATTCGGGATTCGAGGCGGAGGATATCGAAACTCCCCAGGCGCGCTGCTTGAGCTTTTACCTCAGCGTATAAATGTTGGCAAGCACAATGTTTGTGCCTGTCATTCATTTCCGAAGCCCTGCTCCGGATTTCTCCGGAAACCAGGGAAATGCCGGATGACTCTTGAAGTCATCAATCCGGGACCGTAAAATCCCCACTTGCGGGTGTGCGTGCCTGCATTCGGGTGTTCAACGTTGCATCTATTGAGGGATTATTGTTATGAAAAAGGCTTGTTGTGCATTGCTCGCGATCACAGCGCTCGTGGTCCTTCCGGTTTTTGGGCGGGAGCAGAAGCTGGGAACGCCGGTGACCATTACGACCGCAACACCGGTAAAGACCATCCTGGCTGATCCGGAGAAGTACCTGGGCAAAGAGGTGATGGTGGAAGGTGAGATCACCAGCGTTTGCCAGATGGCGGGGTGCTGGATCCTGGTTAAGGATTCCAGCTCGATCGATCCTATTATGGTTAAAGTCGACGATGGCGTCATCGTTTTCCCGAAGGATGGAGCCGGCAGGAAGGTTATCGTGCAGGGAAAGCTGGAAAAGGCTGCCGATGAGGCGCAGGAAGAAGCCGGGTCGAAATCTCCTTACCGCATTAAGGGATCCGGTGCTGAAGTCAAATAGGACTGATGAACGCGGATGAACACGGATCTGATCGGCGGGGAGGGCTTTTGCGGGCGCAAAAACCCTCCCCGTGTTCTTCCGTGTTCCAAAAAACTCTCCTCGGGGTGACGCTACTTCTGCGGCGCGTCACGGCGCAGGTAAAGCCGCATGCCGGATTCTTCACGATAAAGCCGGTAGTGGCGGGCCAGAAGCTCGCGCCACCCTTCACGGTCGGCCACCCGGGGGTTGCGGAACGAGTCGATGACGAGCGGCGGCGGCGATATCTCCAGGGCTTTCAGTGTCCCCGATTCCTCGTCGCCATATGGCGGTTCGGCCGGATCGGTGACGTCAAACACCGGATAGGCGGCCGCCATGAGGCGGCCGCTCAGAAAATAGAGTTCCGGGTCGGGGCCAAACACAAAGATGCGGTCTTTGGGACGCGTGATCGATTGAATTTCCGCCGTGATCTTCTCGAGGTTGCGATCGATCACGCACATCTGCCACAGCGTCACCCGTGCATGGGCGGCGGCGTCCACGAAGAAGTAATAGTGAGCGAATGTGCGGGCCTGGAACCAGAGGGACGGCGCCAGCAGCGCAGCCAGGCTGATCCACACGGCCGTGCGCGACCGCCTTTGGCCCCACGTGGCCAACAGAGAGTGCAATCCCACGGCGGCCAGCAGCGATAGGGCGGGGAAGAGCTGAATATAGTAGTTGGCATAAAACCGGCGACCCATCAAGATCCCGAGGAACGCGGCCGCCAGCCAAAGCAGTATCAACCGAAAAGCTATCCGGTTGGCCGCGGCGCCGCCCCGGCCCCGCCATATCAGGATGCCGGCCCATGCGTACACGAGTCCGAAGGCAAATGGCTGAAGCCCAAGATGCCGGAGAAAGGTCGTCCATCCAACCTGGCCGACGTAACCGATCCGGGAAATGACTGCCTGGCGCCACCAGAGATCCAGGACTCCCGCAGCAAGCAAAAAAGTCAGTAGCAGCGCCAGGCCCGCCATGCATCCAATGCCGAGCCACGCCATGGCGCGAGCCTTGCGGCGCGGCTGGATTCCAGTGAAAAAAACGAGGAATACCGCGAAGGCCAGGATCTCCGGCGCCGCCGCGGGTTTGGCCATCACGGCCGCCCACCAGAAAGCGCCTGCGGCGAAAAACCGGCCGGCCGCGCCGCTCTCGTGAGCCTCCAGGAAGAAGAGAACAGCTGCCGTGGTGAACACGACCATCAGTTGTTCAGGAGTGAATCCGATGATGCGCGGGGTATAGAAATTGGTGCTGGCGATGGCATAGGCCAGGGCCGCGAGGCCTCCCGTTCGTGGAGAAAAAAAGCGGGTGCCGATCCGGAACAGCAGCCACGATTCCAGGAGGGCAAGGATCAGAGAACCGAGGTGAAGCGCGAGAGGAGTGGGGCCGAGAAGCTGGAAGAGCCACTTGCAGAAATAGATGACCAGCGGCTGGTTGTTGCACCAGACATCACGATACAGAACGCTTCCGCTCAGGAGCTGGGCCGCCACCGTGCCGAAAAAGCCCTCATCCACGAAGATCAGGCGGTGCTGATAATAGGGGATGCGCAGCAGGATGCTGATCGCCAGACTCAGACCCAGCAATCCAAGCCCGCTTGTCTCACCGGATTTTCTAGCGAGGCCGGAAATGCGGGCTGGTGCCTGTTTCGCCGGTTTTTCCTGGGGATCTCCGGTCACCGTTCTCCTTCGCTGTCGATTGGGCAGGAACCGATCAGAGTTCCTCCCAGTTGGAGACGGCAGGATCCTGGTTCTGGACCGCGGTTGCGTGACGGTGGGGGATGACAATGAGAGCCGGTTTGGCGATTGATGGCGCGGGGAGGGGGAAGACGTGGCTTCCTTCACCATATTTGTTCTGCAATTCCCAATAGTCGCCAAAATCGAGGGCGCGGTTGGGGCATGCGGTTACGCAGGCCGGCGGCAGTCCCCGATCCAGGTAATCAAAGCAGAAGTGGCATTTGGTGAGGGTGTTAGTCACGGCGTCGAAGCGAATCGCATCGTAGGGACATGCATGCTCGCATTTGCGGCACTGGTTGCATCGGGCTTCATCGATCAGCACAATGCCGTCATCGCGCTGCCAGACGGCGTGTGACGTGCAGGGCGGCAGGCAGACGGGCTCCAGGCAGTGATTGCATGCGATCGACAGGTTGTAGGCGGCCACGGTCGATATCCAGGCCCCCTCCTTTTTCTGCCAGCTGCCGGCGGCAACTTCGTACACCCTTCTCCACTGGATTCCCACCGGGATGTCGTGCTTGTCCTTGCAGGCCACCTGGCAGGTCTTGCAGCCTGAACACGCATCGGAATTGACGACAAAGGCGTATTGCCTCACCACGGCCGGTCCCTCAGATCTTTTTCACTTCCACCATGATCGTGTGCTGGGTGTTGCCGAACGCCAGCGGTGTCCAGCGCTCCGAAGTCAGAACATTCACCGATCCCCCGTGGTCGATGCCGTCGGCGTCGGGTTTCCACCATGCTCCTTGCGGGATGGCCACAATGCCGGGCATGATGCGCCGGGTGATGCGGCAGGGAATCTGCATTTCGCCGCGGTCATTGAACACCCGCACCATGCTGCCGTTCTCAATGCCTCTGGCGGTGGCGTCGATGGGGTTCAGAAAGACCCGTTGCGGGAAAGCCTCCTGCAGCCAGTCTACGCCCCACATGGTCGAGTGAATCCGCGCCAGAGAATGATGCCCCACGGCCTGCAGGGGATGTTTTTTGGCTTCGGGACCGAACGGGCTCTCCCACTCCTGGACATATTTGGGTACTGCAGGAATTTCCTTGGGATTATTCAGGTCATGGAGTTTCCTGGAAAAAATTTCGATCTTGCCCGAGGGTGTGTTCAGTTTGAATTTCTCCGGATCCTTGCGGAAATCGGCGAAGGCGATGGCCGGCGTGATGACCGGAGCCGCAAATACGCCGGCGTTGCTCTTTTCGAATTCAGCCAGCGCCGGCAGCTTCGGGAATCGGGATCTCCTGAATTGATCCAGGGACCACTCCACCCAGTTGCGCTCGCTTCTCCCTTCGGTGAAGGCCTTCCCAATTCCGAGATGTTCGGCGATTTCCGCGCAGATCTGGTAGTCGCTCTTGGTTTCCGCGGGGGGCTTCACAATTCGGGGCATCAGGATCACTTCATCGCCGTACTTCCAGCCATCCCCCACACCCCAGGTTTCGAACTGAGTGCAGGCCGGGAGCAGAACATCGGCGAAGCGCGCGGTGGGAGTCAGGAAGTTGTCCTGCACGATCAAAAACTCGACCAAGCGTTCGTCCTGGAGGATCTTCACCGTACGGTTGATGTTGCCGTGTTGGTTGACCAGGGCATTGGTGGCTACGGCGTAGATGAGCTTGATGTCATTGTCCAGTTTCGCCGCGCCACGCACACCCTGTTCCGGCCCGAGGCTCTTTCCCCGGACGACGGCCTCGGTCCAGAGAAACGTGGGGATGCTGGCTTTCACCGGATTTGAGCCCGTGGGAAAGACATTCCAGGAGGGACCGCCATCCGGCGCCTGCAACCCCATACCGCTTGCCCACCCCCCGGGGATGCCGACATTGCCGGTAATGGAGGCCAGCACGCAGCCGGCGCGGACGACCTGCTCCCCATAGGCGCGGCGCTGCATGCCATATCCCTGATACAGAACTCCGGGTTTGCGTGTCGCATACTCCCGGGCAATGCGGGCGATGGTTTCCCGCGGCACTCCGGTGATGGCTTCGGCCCATTGCGGCGTTTTGGCGACCTTATCCCGGCTCCCCAGGATGTAGTCCCGATAGCTTTCCGCCGATTCAGCCCCCTGAGGCATGTGTTCCTTGTCGAATCCGATGCAGTGCGTTTTTACGAAGTCAGCGTCGAACAGATTCTCCTGGATCATCACCCAGGACATGGCCGACATCATGGCCACGTCCGTTCCCGGCCGGATCGGGATCCACTCATCGGCGAGCGCTACCGCGCTCAGAGTCATGCGTGGGTCGATACAGACGAGGCGTGCTCCCCTTTCCCGGGCTTTGCGCAGGAAGAACTCGGTGTTGGTACCGTCACGCATCTCGCTCGGATTCCATCCCCACATGAGGATGTACTTGGAATTGACCCAGTCCTGGCGCTGATTCCCCGTGGTTCCGGTGCCGTAAACCGTCGGCGTGGCATTCGCGATGCAGGCCCAGGAGTAACTGTTATAGTGTCCGAGAGAGCCGCCAAAGAGGTTCAGCAGCCGCTGCGCGGTCTGCCGGCCGTTGATCTGGTTGTAGCTCCCGGTCCCATAGGGGACCAGCAGGGCCGAGTTTCCGTAGGTTCTTTTGACACGCGTCAGTTCGGCGGCTACCTTGTCCAGGGCCTCCTCCCAGCTGATGCGCTCGAATTTCCCCTCTCCCCGTTTTCCGGCGCGCTTCATCGGATACATGAGGCGCTCGGGATGATACTGGCGGCGTCGGTAGGCGCGACCTCGCAGGCAAGCCCGAAGCTGGGGATCTTCGAGCGTGTCGGAGGGGCGGTCGTCGCTTTCGATGCGGAAGATGACGCCGTCCTGAACATGCACCCTCAGGAGACAACGCCCGCCGCAGTTGTGCGCCGGACAACCGACGCGGATTATCCCATCCTTCGGGGGGTCCTGCAGGGGGCCGACATAGGAGGAATCCCAATCCTCCGCCCCTGCCTCCTCCGGGAAGGCGGCAAAGAGGGAGGAACCCAAAAGGGCGCTCCACTTGAGGAAGCAGCGCCGGCTAAGTGGCGTGATCGGATTCATGGCGCGCATTTTACGTCGATTCGATGCCCAGCGGGTACAGGAATTTGCGGTCAGGGCATGGGCCGGCTTTGAAAAGAGGCGCGCCAGCCTGCTTTATTCATGATGAAAGGACGGCAAGAAACTTCAGGATACGGAAGAACACGGATGAAAACGATTCGGATCCGTGTGCCCGAAGCCTTATGATATGAGCGAATTTCCACGCTTGAACCTTATACGCATCTTCATGCTGCCAAAAACAAAAATTTTTGTGTCGCGCCGTCGGCGCTCGTTCCCGGCTCATCCCATTCCCGGCCTTACGGCCGGGCCTAGGTACTGCCGGCCCCTCGGGCCTCGGGCATGCATGTCCATGGATCAATCGAACGCGCCTACCACCCGTGGCCAAAATCAGGAGGCATGCGGCGATGGTTACGAAATCCAGGCGCGAAGCGCCGGCAGTACCTAGCCCCGCGCGTCAGCGCGGGGTAGGGAGTGGTCGAGCAATGAGGCCCGAAAGGGCCGGCACCCGCCTCCAGCGAGTTTGCCTGTCGCGAGCGAAATGCGTATAAGGTCCGGTTTCGGCACCACACACTGCTGTTGATGGATGAGCGCGAGACAGTCATGAATAATGCGCGCTAGGCCGGTATGATGCCCAGCGGCGGGTTGGATTTCCACAGCCCGCGCGTGAAATCTGGGATTTCCACCGGTTTGCATTTCCTGGCCACGGATTCGCAGCTGGCGCCGACGACGGCGCTCCAGGCGGCGGCATCGTAAACGTCCTGGTCCAGCGGTTCACCGTGACGAAGTGACCAGATCAGACGGTAATCTTCGATGTAATCCATGCCGCCGTGGCCTCTCCCCTCCCCCTTGGCGGCGATCGCCTTCCACAGCGGGTGCTCGAATTCAGTTGCGAACTTCTCGAAGTCGTCCCACTGGTGGGGTTTGGCGGCTTTACCCTCGATGTAGATGCGGTCGGGATACTTGTGGGCGATCCCTTCCGTCCCCTGAACGAGGTTAATGCGGCTGTAGGGGCGCGGCAGGTTGGTATCGTGAAGCAGAATGATCGTCTTGCCGAGCTTAGTCCGGATTAGGCTGGTGTTGACGTCCCCCAGGACGTATTGCTCCTTTGCCTGCGGGGAATCGGCTCCGAAGGTTTCCACCGCGTATTCATGAAGACCGCGGCTCGGCCCACTCATCGATACCAGGAAATCAAAGGCGTCGCCGCGGTTAATGTTCATGCACTGGGCCACCGGACCGAGGCCGTGGGTCGGGTATAGATTGCCGTTGAGCTTCTGCGCCCAGGCGCGGCGCCAAAGCCCCTCACCCTCTTTGCTGAATTTCACTTCGCGAAGATCATGCAGGTAACCCGCCTCCGCATGGAGGACTTCGCCCAGCAATCCGCGCCGGACCATGTGAAGCGTCATGAGCTCAATCCGGTCGTAGCAGCAATTCTCCATCATCTGGCAGTGCTTGCCATATTTTTCGGCGGTTTCAACGAGCTGCCAGCAATCTTCGAGGCTCATGGCCGCGGGGACCTCGGTCACCGCATGCTTGCCGTTTTTCATGGCGGCAACGCAGACGGGTACATGCCATTCCCAGGGGGTTGCGTTCATCACCAGGTCAAGATCTTCCGTTTCGCACATGCGCACGAAGTCGGTGGTCCCTTTGGCATACCCCGCCGGCCTGGGTTGTCCGGCGTCCACGACCAGTTTTTGAATCCGTTCGACTTTTGCGGGAACGATGTCGCAGACAGACTTGATCTGGACGCCGTCGATGTTGAGGTAATTCTGAACGTGCGCGGACCCCATGCCCCCGACGCCGACAAACCCCACCCGGACCGGATCGATCGGCCTCACCTTGAATTGAGTCCGCGCGTTCCCTTTAATGGGCGCTGCGGTTACCGGCGGCAGACCCAGACCCGCCAGCGCCGTCCCGGCCCCGACCAGGGCTCCGGCTTTGATGAAATCCCGGCGGTCCTGCCACAGGCCCGTCTTTTCCTGGTCTTTGCTGCGATGGTCACTCATTGAGGCCTCTCCGGGGTTTTTGGAATCGGGAACGCACGAATTCCCGCAATCTTCAGGAATCGGGCGAAAAGCGAAAGCGTGATTCATTGCCGCCGGCGTTCCGTCTACATCAGATATTTTTTCAAGAACGCGATCGTGCGGCTCCAGGCCATCGTCGCCGCTTCCTTGTTATAGCGCGTCGCATTGGTATCGTTGTTGAAGGCGTGGTTTGCGCCTTCATACATGAACAGTTCGTAAGGCTTGTTATTTGCCTTGAGCGCGGCCTCGTAAGCCGGAATCCCTGCGTTGATGCCCTGGTCGAGGGATCCGTATTGAAGCAGCAGCGGAGCCGTGATTTTAGGTACGTCCGCGGCCGGGAGCTGCCTGCCGTAATAGGGAACGCTGGCGTTGAGTGATGTGCCCGCGGCGGCAAGCCGGTTGGCCATGGCGCCACCCCAGCAGAAACCGATGGCGCCGACCTTGCCGGTGGATTCGGTGTGGTGAGCCATGAATGGGACCGCGGCCGCCAGGCGCGCCACGGTTTCGTCGGCATTCAGCGTGCCGATCATTTGAGTCGCTTTGGTTGCGTCTTCCGGGGTGCCGCCCAGAGGCGATAACATGTCCGGAGCGAAGGCCAGGAATCCATCCAACGCCAGACGCCGGGCTACATCCTGAATGTGCGGAGTGAGGCCCCGGTTTTCGTGAATGACAATGACCGCCGGCCGCTTCTGGCCGCCCTTGAGCCGCGCCAGATAGCCGCTGATTTTGACGCCGCCGGCATCGTATTCCAGACGGGCAACCGCCAGGCGGTCATCGTTTTCGGCCACGATCTGCGCCAGGGCGGTATTGTTTTCCAGGAGAGGCATGAGCGCCAGGGCCGCCGCCGTGCCGCCGGCGAGTTGCGCCAGGCGTTCCAGGAAGTACCTGCGGCTCATTTCTCCCTTGGCATATTCATCATAAAGATCCACAATTTTCTGGTCCAAGGTATTCCTCCATTTTTGGCTATCCTACCCCGAATGGCGCCGGATCCACAACGCAAACCGCGCTGCCCTGATCCGGGATAAGGGTTCGATCTGCCCCGCAGAGTCAGGTTTGATATCATGTATCCTGAGACCGGGCTCATGGAGCCAGGCAGCCCGGAGGCGGAGGATCAGACAGTGGCGGCAACTTCCCGTGGTTTTCAGATTTTCGCCAAGCCCGCAGGCCCAACCTGCAACCTGGATTGCCGTTACTGCTATTACCTCTCCAAGGAGGGTCTATACCCGGAAGGCGAGCCGTTTCGCATGCCCGACGACTTGCTGGAGGCTTACATCGTCCAGCACATCGCGGTTGCCCCTGGGCCGGTGGTCAGTTTTTCCTGGCATGGCGGGGAACCTACCATCCTGGGCCTGGATTATTTCCGTCGCATTGTCGAGCTGCAACGGAAGCATCGGTTGCCGGGCCGGCGGATCACGAACGGCATACAGACCAATGGGATTCTGCTGGACGAAGAGTGGTGCCGGTTTCTGGCTGCCGAAGGGTTTGGGGTCGGGCTCAGCCTGGACGGCCCGCCGGACCTGCACGACCCGTATCGGGTGAGCCGGGGGCAAAAGCCGACCCATCAGAATGCGCTGCGTGGGTTCAGGCTCCTGCGGCGACACAAGATCCCGTGCGATCTCCTGTGTGTTGTGCACGATGTCAACGTTCGCCACCCCAAGCGCGTCTACCGCTATTTCAAAGAGATTGGCGGACGGTACCTCGGATTCCTGCCCCTGGTGGAACGCGACCCGGGCGCGCATGAAGGAGTGAGCCCCCGGTCCGTGCCGGCAGAGGCTTACGGAGCTTTCCTCTGTACCATCTTCGATGAGTGGGTCAGGCACGACATCGGGAAGATTCAAGTGCAGTTGTTTGAGGAGGCCGGCAGCCCGGCGCGCGGTGAAGAGCATGCGTTGTGCGTTTTTCGGGAAACCTGCGGCGATATTCCGGTCCTGGAACACAACGGGGATTTTTATGCCTGCGATCACTATGTCAATCCGGCGCATCGCTGGGGCAACATCCGGGAAACGCCGTTATCCGTGCTGCTGGACTGCCCGGAGCAGAGATCTTTCGGCCAGGCCAAATGGGATGCCCTGCCGCGTTACTGTCTGAACTGCGATGTCCGGCCCATGTGCAACGGCGGCTGTCCGAAGGACCGGTTTTTGAAGACTCCCGATGGGGAAGAGGGCTTGAATTACCTGTGTGCCGGTTTCAAACGATTTTTCACTCACAGCCTGCCGGTCCTGGTCCGCCTGGCATCCCGGCCGCCGGAGATGCGCACTTCTGAACATTTGGCCGCGGCGGCGCCTGCCGGCGGGACGGGGGATCGCAGCCTGGCCGGGCGCAACGATCCGTGCCCCTGCGGCAGCGGGCTCAAATACAAAAAGTGTTGCCTGGGCGCATGATGCCGTCGGGTTTCAGGGGCAAACGGGGAGACATTCTTTATTCGTAGTTATTTAGCTCTTTTCAAAGCAGCCACGGATTCCACCGATCTAAATGCACAAGGTAAGCGCATATTGAGGCGCGCCAGATGATTTCGTCTTTGCCAACCTCCTGGAGGGTGCAGGAAACTCTCCCCTAATGGTAGTGCCTTTAAAAAATCCGTGGAATCCGTGGCCGCTTTTCGCTGCCGCTGACCACATGCCTAAACAGTTTCCTTTATTTCCAATCGCCGCGCCGGCACGCAGAAACGCGAAAAGGATATTAGGCATGTCCCCTTTTTGCTTTCGTAGTATGATCCATACCATCTTGCATCTTTCCGTTCGGAGAGAGGTCCTATGCAACTTGATCACTGCCAGGCCAGTCACACATGCGCCGGCGGCACCACCGGTCTTTGCCAGTCGGTCCAGGGGCATTCAGGCAGGCATCTGTGCCGGAGCTGCCTCGCCTTCTTTGAGTCCGGAGTTCGGGGCGCCCATGAAGAGTATCTCCAGGTAAAAGGATCGACCGGTGTTCCCCCGGGCCCCTTTCAATCCTTGAAAGAGCTTACCCTCCGATCGCAAAATTATGGTTCGTCTGCTTTGCGGTCCGTGAATCCCCGCGCGTTTGGTTCGGAGAATCGGGCGCCGACGCCGGATTTTCGTTTCGCCGGGATCTGGAATTCTCAGGCGCAGACTACGTATGGCATTTTGTACACCCAGTTGATTCTCGATGAGACGCTGAGATTCTCCCAGCAGGCGGTCATGAATCATCTGATGACCCTTGATATCGGAGCGTACCAGATCGGCGACGGATTTCTTCATTTTGTCGTCGAAGATCACGAGCCGAAGAAATACAACGATCAGGATATGACGTGGGTCAAGAGCTTCACCTGCTTTTTTACCGTCGTCAACGATAACACCATGATATTTGAAGATCGCATCATGCAATCCCGCTGGACGGTATATCGGGGGTAGTGATTGAGGGAGCAGGAGTGACAGGGCCGGATTCGTTGTCTCATGAAAGGAATCGCATGATCGTACTGATAGTGCATTTCAAGGTATGGCCCGGGAAGGAAGCAAGAACGCTTGACCTGATCCGCATCCTGCAGGAACACAGCCGGCGGGAGCCGGGCTGCCGCATGTATGTCGGTCATCAATCCACGGAAGATCCTCGGAGCTTCTGTTTCTATGAACAATACGACAGCCAGGCGGCGCTGGACGCACATCGGGCCGCGCCGTATTTCACGGAGTATGTCGTCAACGGTCTGGCCAACCAGATAGAAAGCCGGACGCAGGAACTGTTTGTGCCGGTCGACTAGGCAGGGAATCAAGGCACATTCGGGTCGGCGGACGGGGGCTGACCGCGGCACGAAACGAATCCAGTGTGTATGATCCCGATTGGGAATCGGCGTGATATTTCGCGGCTTAGTAGCCCGCTCCCAAAACTGTTATACTCGACGTCATGTTAAGCGAGCAAACCAAGGGCGTTTTCATGATCTCGGCCACCCCATTCACCGATAGCGGAGAAATCGATTACGGCAGCGTCGATTCGCTGATCGACTTTTATCTCGGGAATGGGGTCCACGGCATCACGATTCTGGGGATGATGGGAGAGGCACAGAAGCTCTCCTTCGAAGAAACGGGAAAATTCACCCGGCATGTCCTCCGCGTGCTTCGTGGCCGCGTCCCGGTCATTGCCGGAGTCAGCAACGCGGCCTTTGCGAATATAAGGACACTCGCCTGGACCGCGATGGATGCTGGCGCTGCCGGAGTCATGATTGCCCCGGTGATGGGTCTTCGCAGTGACGATCAGTTGTATGAATACTATGCCGGCGTGTTTGAGGCCCTCGGGCCTGGCGTGCCGGTCGCCTACCAGGATTATCCTCAAGCCACAGGCGTATTCCTGCCCGCCGCCGTTTTCGGCCGCCTGGTGAGTTCCTTCCCGCAGCTCGTCATGCTGAAGGCTGAGGACTGCCCGAGCCTGCGCAAGCTCTCCAGGATTCGTGCCGACGAGCAGCAAGGCCAGAGGCGCGTCAGCATTCTGGTCGGCAACGGAGGGCTGTACCTGCCCCAGGAACTAAGTCGGGGCGCCGACGGCGTCATGACGGGATTTGCCTATCCGGAAATGCTGGTGCAGGTCTACGAGCGATTCGTTGCCGGCGACCCCGATGGTGCTGAAACTATCTACGATGCCTATCTGCCTCTGGCAACTTACGAACAGCAGCCCGGCTATGGGCTGGCGGTCCGCAAAGAGATCCTGCGCCGACGCGGCGCGATCGCCACGGCCAAAGTGCGCAGCCCGGGCGTGGTCATGGACTCAACCGACATGCGCGAGCTCGATTCGCTGCAGGAGCGTCTCGATCGCGCTTTGCACCGGCTCGGGAAATCCTGAGCGGCAGGGGAATCGTATGCCTGCGAGCTATGATCTGATCATTCGGAATGGCATGGTCATCACAGCGGAGGACCGGTTGCGTTGCGACATCGGAGTCCGCGCGGGGCAAATCGCCGTCCTCGCCGGCAACCTGCAGGGTGATGCGCACGAGACCATCGATGCAGCAGGGATGCTGGTCCTGCCGGGCGGCATCGACAGCCACTGCCACATCGCCCAGAAATCTTCGACCGGGCTGATCACAGCGGATGATTTCTACTCGGGCGGAGTGTCCGCCGCTGCCGGAGGGACCACGACCCTTATCCCTTTTGCTGCCCAGCACCGCGGGCAATCGCTGGCCGAAGTCGTCCGGGCCTATCATCAGGAGGCGGAAGGGAAGGCCTTCGTCGATTACGGATTCCACCTGATCATCTCCGACCCGACGCCGAACGTCGTGGAGCGGGAATTGCCTGAACTGATCCGGCAGGGATATACCTCCCTCAAAATCTACACCACATACGACGCGCTCAAGCTTGCCGACCGGCAGATTCTGGATGTGCTCGACGTTGCGAAACGCACGGGCGCCATGGTGATGGTCCATGCGGAAAACAGCGACTTGATCGCCTGGATGACCGAACGGCTGCTGCGGGCGGGGTGGACGGCGCCGCGCTTCCACCCGATATCACGACCGCAGATCGCAGAGCGCGAGGCCACGCACCGCGTGATCGCCCTGGCGGAATTGGTCGACGTCCCCATCCTGATTGTGCATGTGTCCGGCCGGGAGGCGCTTGAACAGATCGCCTGGGCCCGAAGCCGCGGTTTGAAGATTTATGCCGAAACCTGTCCTCAATACCTGCTTCTCACCGCTGCCGACCTCGACAAGCCGGGATTCGAAGGGGCAAAGCTGATATTCAGCCCGCCGGCGCGCGAGCAGGCCGATCAGGAAGCGTTGTGGCAGAGCCTGACTTCGGGCCTCGTCCAGGTGGTCTCTTCGGATCACGCGCCTTACCGGTACCAGGACCCGCAAGGGAAACAGGCGCACGGGCTCAATGCCCCCTTTACGAAGGTCCCGAACGGCATCCCCGGCCTCGAAACCCGGCTGCCTTTGCTGTTTTCGGAAGGGGTCGGCAAGGGGCGCATCGACATCCACACCTTCGTGGCCTTGACAGCCACGAATGCGGCCAGAATCTACGGCCTCTATCCCCGCAAAGGTGTCATTGCAGTGGGGAGCGACGCAGATCTGGCCATCTGGGCGCCGGAAGTCGAGGTCACGATAGGCAGAGAGATGTTGCACGACCGGATGGATTACACCGCATTTGAAGGGATCAAAGTGAAGGGGTGGCCCAGGATCACGATTTCGCGGGGCGAGATACTCTGGTCCAACGGCGAGGTAAGAGGGAATCCCGGCAGAGGCCGCTTCCTCAAACGCGAATTGCCGATGCCGTGCCGGCCCGATGGAGCGGATTTGTGATGCGGATATCTGTCATCAATCCAAATACCTATCATCATAATTACCGAACATATCCGTCGCGAGCTCGAACGGATCAAGCGGCCGGAAACGGTCGTGACGGTGGAAAACCCGGCGCACGGGCCGGTATCCATTGAATCCGCCTATGACGGAGTCCTCGCCGGCCCCGGAATCCTGGAACTCATGCGCAAAGCCAACGCCGAGCGATACGATGCCATCCCGCTGGCCTGTTTCGCCGATCCTGCGCTGGATGCGGCCAAGGAAATATTGGAAATCCCCGTGATCGGCATCGAGGAAGCCACCCTTCACATCGCCGCAATGCTCGGGCACAAAGTTGGATACATCATATTGATCGTCGGCCTGGCCATGGGCGCACACTTTCTCCACTTGCCGCCGAAGTGGATCGTGGTGGGAGTTATCTGCCTGGTCGGCATGGCCATTGTTCATGGCGTGAAGGCGACCCGCCAAAAGGATCCGCCATCCAAGTGACAGGGAGGGGCGAATATCGATTGATCGCGTGTCAAGTTTTATGGAGCTGTAAGTTGTTGAAAAAAATGGCTCCTCAGGTAGGACTCGAACCTACAACCCTTCGGTTAACAGCCGAATGCTCTACCATTGAGCTACTGAGGAGCAAGGGCAACATCATGCCGCCGGGAACGGGTTCCTCGACGGCGGTTAAAACTAACAAATCCCGGCGGTGGAGTCAATCCGATAGCGCCCCCGATGCGATTCTGATAATTCGGGGCGCACCCTGGCCCGCCTATTTCAGCTGCTTCGGGCTGATCTTGGTCAGCTGATCCGTCAAAATCTTTACGTCGCTGGGCATATCCGCCATGCGATGGAACAGGATTTCGCGAGGGGTCAGCTGCTTTTTGTACAGGACAAAATTGGCGTCCTGATCGGCCCGAACCACCTCGCCGTTCAGGCTCAGCCCCGCGAACATCCCCTTTGATCGCGAATATGCCAGGATCTTGGCGGTCATCAAGGCATCGGTTTTGGCGGCTGTGCTTCTCCCTACCGGACCCGCCGCGGCCGAAGCATCACCGCCCAACGTGAATTTGGTGTCCAGCAGGCTCTCGATGCCCCGCAGATTCATGACCACCAGGACCAGATCGGTCGCCTGGACGCCGATCTGCAGCCCGAAACTTCCGCCCCCCATCAGTACCATCGATGGAGCGCTCCACGGACCGGCTCCGCTTTCGGTTCTGCAGGAAACAATCCCCTTGCCGTAATTCCCGCCAAAAAAGAACGCTCCCTTCTTCATGGAAGGAACGACGACCACGCACTGACACCTGTCCAGCAAATCCTGTGGAATGGCCTTGTCCGGCGTACCCATGATTTCTTTCAGCACCACCGCGGCGCTGACCACCCGGTCCTCGACCTCGGTCTTGCTCTGGCCGCGCGCCGTGAATGCGGAAGAAACGAAAACAAAAACCAGCCCGAGCATCGTCATATGCTTCATAATGTTCCCTCCAGGTTTCTGTTCATAAACACTTGCTGCAAACCAAAATAAAAGTACCATAATAGCTGGCAAAGTTGGCAGGAAGTTTGTGAGGGCATGCCTGCGGCGACCCGCAGGCTAACTAGTTTCTGTCGCGAAACGCCATTTTTGCCGCGCGGCACCCAGCCCTGGAGGGGCGACGGATAGTAGCCGGGGGCGCAAGCCCCCGGTAGGAAGTTGTATATTGTCGAGCGCCGGCAGGGGCGAAAGATCTTTTATCGCAAGCATTATCTGTCGCCCCTCCGGGGCTCGCGATGACTTTCGGCCTAACCCCGGGCTGCGCTTCGCTTGCCCGGGGATACTCTCTTGGCGCCCCTGCGGGGCCTGGAGCGAGTTTCGCGACAGAAACCAACTAGTGGCGACATCAATGCTGGGTCAGAGAGGTTAGCAATATGGAACAGGATAAGCCCGCAGCCAGGACTGAGTCTGAATCGGAACATTTTGCAATTACCATTGACCAGATTCACGATTATGAATTCCGAGTCAAGTTTGACAAGGCGCAGTATCCGGATTTGATGCTGGATGAACCGCCGCCCGTGGGGCATGATACGGCTCCAAATGCGTCACGTTTGCTTGCGGCTGCGGTCGGCAATTGCCTGAGCGCGAGCCTGCTGTTCAGCGCACGGAAGGTGCGCGCCCCGATCCAGGATATCCATACGACGGTCAGGGTCTGGTACGCGCGCAATGAAAAAGGGCGCCTGCGCATCGGCAAAATCAAAGTGGAGATCGCCCCCCGGTTCGATGCGGCCGACTCGGCCAAGATCCAGCGTTGCCTGGAACTGTTCGAGGACTACTGCGTCGTGACCCAGAGCGTCCGGCAGGGGATCGAAATTGCCGTCGCGGTAGCTTCAGATCAGCTTCTCCCTGGGCCCGGTTAAGCGAATCTGCCGGTTCCGGGTTCAGAACAGAATTCAGCCACGGGGCGATTACGGATGAAAAAGAAGAACATGCCGCCTGAAAATCCTGTTCATTTTAATCCTGAAGGGCTCCCTGCGGGTGGCGCTGCCGGGCGGGCATGGCGCGAGCGCCTGCAGGATGTGATTTCAGGGGGGAAAGGCATTCTCTGGCCGGTAGCCATGAGCATTGCCGGCGATGGTGCTGCGGGATTGCCCGCGCCATTTCCCCCGGGTTCATCCGCGACTCATCCCGAGGTCTCGGTACCGTCCCCCGCGCAGTCGGCGCCGATCGAACCGATCGAGGCGGCGATTACGGCAAGCCGCAAGTGGCTTATGGATCGCCAGCATCCGGAAGGATATTGGGTGGCCGAATTGGAGTCGGACACCACCCTCGAGAGCTACTTCATCCTGTTCCGAACCTTCTTCGGCCGTCGCGATGACCCCAGAATTTCCCAATACGCCAAGGTAATTCGCGAGGCGATGCTTCCAGAAGGGGGCTGGCCGATCTATGCCGGTGGGCCGGTGGAAATTTCGGTTTCTGTCCTGAGTTACTTTGCGTTGAAAATAGCGGGTATCCCGGCTGACGACCCCGGCATGAAGCGCTCTCGAGATGCGATTCTCCGGCTCGGCGGAGTCACGAAGGCAAATACCTATACCAAGTTCCATCTGGCCTGGTTTGATCAGTACGACTGGGAACATGTCCCGGCCATACCTCCGGAGATGATGTTCATCCCCGCAATCGCGCCGATCAACATATACGAGATGTCCTCGTGGTCGCGCGCGATTTTCGTCGCCTTGTCGGTTATCTACGCGCTGAAACCGGTCTGTCTGCTTCCCCCCGAATGCCATGTCGACGAACTGTTCGTCGGCGGGCGGGAGCACGCCGACCTGAGCATGCCTCGCGCCAAGGAGCGGATCTCCTGGACCCGGTTTTTCCTGCTTACCGACAAGGCGCTCAAAATCGCGGAGCGATTCCCCCTCAAGACTGCGCGCCGCGCCGCCGTGAAGAAGGCGGAAAAATGGATGACCGAGCGCTTCGAGGCCTCCGGCGGATTGGGGGCCATCCTGCCGGCCATGCTCAACAGCGTCATGGCCCTCAGGGTTCTCGGCTATGCCGACGATCATCCCCTGATTGCAGAGGGCTTGCGGGAACTGGATGCCCTCGAAATCTACGACCCGGCTGATGATTCCGTCCGGATTCAACCGTGCCATTCTCCGGTCTGGGACACGGCAATCTCTGCCTACGCGTTGCTCCAGGCTGGAGTTGGACCTGAGAACGACTTCATCCGCAAAGCGGTGGAGTGGCTGCTTTCTAAGGAAGTCAAGCGACCAGGCGACTGGCACATCAAAAACCCGGCGCCTCCCGGGGGCTGGTATTTTGAGTTTGCCAATGAATTCTATCCTGACGTGGACGACACCATCATGGTCATGATGGCTCTACGATGGGCTGCGCGTGCCGGGCAGGTCCAGGCGATTGATGACGCCATCGCCCGGGGCTTGATTTGGGTTCGCGGGATGCAAAACATGGATGGCGGCTGGGCGAGTTTCGATCGGGACAACGACAAGGCGTTTCTCACCAAGGTGCCGTTTGCCGACCATAACGCCATGATCGATCCTACTACGGCCGACATCACCGGGCGCACCCTGGAAATGCTGGCCACCATTTCCCCGGATCATTACAATCCGCAGCATCCGGTGGTCAGGCGGGCCATTGATTTTCTCAAAAAAGACCAGTGCCGCGATGGCAGCTGGTTCGGCCGCTGGGGCGTGAATTACCTTTACGGCACGCCTCAGGTGCTGCGCGGGCTCGGCCTCATCGGTGAGGATATGTCCCTGCCCTATGTCAGAAAGGCGGTGGATTGGCTGCAGTCGGTTCATCTCGAGGATGGCGGCTGGGGAGAGCGCTGCGACACCTACGATGATCCGCACCGGAAAGGCAAGGGACCGTCCACTCCTTCGCAGACATCCTGGGCATTGATCGGGTTGATGGCGGCGGGTGAAGGTGGAAGTGATAGCGTACGGCGCGGCATCGGGTATCTGTTCGACCGCATGACTCCCGATGGAACCTGGCCGGAAGACGAGTGGACCGGAACCGGATTCCCGCGCGTCTTTTATCTCAAATACCATTACTACCGCCACTACTGGCCGCTCATGGCATTAGGGCAATATCGGCGCTTCCTGCTCGGCTCGCGTCCATGATTATTGGGCCAGGGCGTCTCTTGTGGAGCGGCGGCGAACGGAACGCTGCTTGGTTTCACAATGTTCCTTCAGGTCACGCAGGATGCCGATCCACCCCTGATCCAGTATCTCCTGAGTGTCCGCGTCGGTGAGGTCCGGACCCTCATCCCGGACACGGACTTCGCTGGTACCCCGCTTGAGACGAATGGAATAGCTGATGATGTGTTGCTGGCCATCCTGCGCCTTGCCCGCCCCCTCGTCCTCCCAGTGCAATTCCACCAGCGTTTCCGGGATGAGCCTTGTAAATACGGCCCGGCCCCGCTGCGCTTCGCCTCCACTGCCCAGGCGCCAATACGCCTTTAGTTCGCCGCCGACCCGCGGATCGGAGGTGGCCCGGTCGCAAAACCAGTTCGCGATCTCCCGGGCTTCTGTGAGGGCACGGTAGATCACCGCTGGCGAAGCCTGGATCAGGACCATTTTCTCAATAACTGCAGTGCCCGGATTCTCTCCCATGGGGAGCTACAATACCACAGACCGGCCGAAATTGGTTGATTCGATAACCTCAACCGGCTGCCCCCGCTATCGCCCAGCACTCATCATCTCGACCGGCGACCCCAGTTCAAGATTAGTTACTGTCGCAAAACTGGTTCGGACGACAGGCGCACCCCGGAAGGGCGGAAAGATAACAGATGCCACCACCCCAAAAAACGGGGCGGTTACTTGTTTCGCTTACGGCTTGCGGAACCATAAGTTCCGCAAGCCGTAACTGGGGGCCCCGGGCGCAAGCCCGGGGCTGGGCCGGATATGGATGCGGAGCCCTCCTAAGGGGCGATAAATATATTTGCGGATAAAGATCTTTCGCCCCTGCCGCAGCTCGACAATATGTAACTTCCTGCCGGGGGTTTGCGCCCCCGTCTATTGTTCGGCGCCCCTCCGGGCGGGGTGCTGCGCGGCGAAAACGGAGTTTCGCAACAGAAACTAATTAGGAAATATCTAAAAGATCTGTGTAATCCGTGAAATCCGTGGCGTTTTTGCTCTGTTTTTCGCAGGAGTGACTCTCACTTCCAATTGCCTCCTGCGCGGCATTTCGCTGACGCTCGTCGGAATTCGCTGCTATAATGATGGGTTGATAATTCCTGTCATTATCGCCGAAAGAAGGGACAATGAGAAAAAGAGTTACGTGGATCGTAGTGTTGCTGGCGCTGTTCCTCCTTGCCGGAGGGTTTTCATTCGCTGTCGAAATGTATTTCGACTGGCTCTGGTTCGGCGAACTTGGAAAGACCGTCCTGTTCACGACGGCCCTCTATGCCAAGAGTGCGATTTTTACTGCCATTCTGGCCGGGGCATTCCTGTTCCTCTACATCAATCTCGGACTTGCAAACCGAGGTCCAGGATCGATCCAGATCGGGATTCCCACTCCCGATGGGCGCATCACGGCATATACCTTCGACCCCGGGACGGTGCAGAAAGCGATCGGGCTTCTGGCACTGGTAGTTGCTTTTCTGATCGCCGCGCGGGGTGCGGCCCAGTGGGAGACGGTCTGGCGCTGGCGGTACCAGGTCGGATTCGGTACTCCGGATCCCATTTTCGGCCGGGACATTTCTTTCTACTTCTTTACGCTGCCCGTCCTGGAAGAAGGGGTGCGGTTCGCCATTACATTGTGTCTGCTGGCCGCGGCGGGCGTCGGGGCGCTCTACTACTTCAAAGGGTCGTTTTCGCTGCGCCTGGCGCGCGAAGGCAAACGCGGTCAGGCCGTGCCGCACCTTTCGATTCTGGCTGCCATCCTGTTCCTTTTTCTTTCCGCGCATGCCTATCTGGGCCGGTTTTTAATCCTGTTTTCGGATCACCAGTTGATGACGGGAGCCAGCTATGCCGACCTGCACGGCCGCCTGCCGGTGCTGAACATCCTGGCCGTGACCGCGCTGCTCGGCGCTCTGCTCTGGCTGTACAACGTGTTTGCCTCCAGTTACCGGGCCGCACTCGTGGGTGCCGGGCTGTACCTGTTGGTCTTTCTGGCGGGGAATCTCTACCCGGCTCTGCTGCAGAAGTTCGTGGTGGCTCCGAACGAATTGTCGAAGGAAAGTCCGCAGATCGAGCACAACATCAAAGCCACCTTGCGGGCGTACGATCTTGATGCGGTCGAAGAACGCAATCTGTCCGGGGACAAGGCCCTGACCCCTCAGGATATCCAGAACAACGCGCCGACGATCCGAAGCATCCGCCTTTGGGATCACGAGCCGCTGCTCGATGCTTTCAGCCAGATCCAGGAGATTCGCACCTATTACGATTTCGTCTCGGTAGACAACGACCGCTATCGGTTGAACGGCGGCCCGCAGCAAATGATGCTTTCGGCCCGCGAACTCGATTCCGCCAGCCTGCCCGAGCGGAACTGGATCAATGAGCACCTCAGCTATACGCACGGATACGGTCTTACGTTGGGGCCGGTCAACCGGGTGACCACTGAAGGTCTTCCACTCCTCGAGGTCAAGGACATCCCGCCGAAGTCGGACCAGCCCGCCTTCGCCATCACGCGACCCGAAATCTATTTTGGAGAACTCACCCGCGGATACGTGGTGGTCGGAACCGATGCCAGAGAGTTTGACTATCCCTCCGGCGAAGATAACGTCTTTGCGAGCTATCAGGGGACGGGAGGAGTCCCCATCCAGTCCTTTTTCCGGAAGCTCCTGTTTGCCTTCTACATGCGGGATCCGAATATCGTGCTATCTCCGATGCTGAAGCCGGAGAGCCGGTTCCTCTACTTCCGGGATCTGAAAACGCGGTTCAGTCGACTCGTTCCATTTCTCCTTCTGGACCAGGATCCGTACATGGTGATCTCTGAAGGACGGTTATTCTGGATCCAGGATGCCTATACCAGCAGCAACCGTTACCCTTATTCTACTCCGACCGGCGATGTCGGTAATTACCTGCGCAACTCGGTCAAGCTGGTCCTGGATGCCTACAACGGCTCGGTGAATCTCTACGTTGCCGATCCCGATGATCCACTTATCAAGGTGTACGAACGTATCTTTCCCGACACTTTCCAACCGCTGTCGTCGATGCCGCCGGATCTGCTCGCTCACATCCGCTATCCGGAGGATATTTTCCGGGTTCAGACCTACGTATATTCCGTGTATCACATGAACAATCCCCAGATTTACTACAACAAGGAAGATCTCTGGGAGATCCCGGTGCTGGCTTCCCAGGGCGGCGCGACGCAGGCGATGTCGCCGTATTACACCATCATGCGGCTGCCTCAGGAGACGCAGGAGGAATTCATCCTGATGTTGCCGTTCACTCCCGGACGCAAGGATAACCTCTCGGCATGGATGGTGGCACGCAGCGACGGCGATCGCTACGGTCAGCTCGTCGTGTATCGCTTTCCCAAACAAAAGTTGATCTATGGACCTAAACAGATCGTGGCCCGGATCAATCAGGATGCGGAAATCTCCAGACAGGTCTCACTCTGGGATCAACGGGGCTCGCAGGTGATTCAGGGAACTCTGCTGGTCATTCCGATTGAAGAAGCCCTGCTGTACGTCCGGCCTCTCTATCTTCGTGCGGAGAGCGGCAAAATCCCTGAGCTCAAACGCGTGATCGTCGCCTATGAAAATAAAATTGCCATGGAGGAAACCCTCGACGCCTCGCTGGCAAAGATCTTCCAGGAAAGCGCACCCCCTCAGGAAACCGCTGTTTCGGTGCCGGCACGAGCGCCGGTCGCCGAGGGGGTCACCAGCCTCGCCCGCCAGGCCGCGGAAACCTATGATCGCGCGCTGCAGGCCCAACGCCAGGGGAACTGGGCGGCTTATGGCGAGGAGATCAAGAAGCTGGGCGTGATTTTGCAGGATCTGCAAAAAGGGAAAAAGTGAGCCAGGAATCCCGAAGCCCTTTTGGGGCCCGCGGGATCTGAGGAAACGCATCGGGGGGCTGCTGCGATTCCCCCGGGAAGGAGATTCGGTTGGCAGGAACGCAATCTTTCGACATTACCACCGGCTGCGATTTGCAGGAAGTCGACAACGCAGTGAATCAGGCGATGAAAGAGGTCAAGCAGCGCTATGATTTCAAGGGCCTGGATGTGAACATCGACTTCCAGCGGGCGGACAACCGGTTGTTGCTGCACGCGCCTGATGAATTCAAACTGAATGCCCTGTGGGAGGTTGTCCAGCAGAAGATGGTCCGGCGGAAAGTCCCGGTTCGGAACCTCCGACTCGGGAATGTGACCCCCGCGGGCGGCAGTACCGTAACCCAGGGGGTTGAACTGCAACAGGGACTTCCATCAGACACCGCGCGGGCAATCGTGAAGTTCATCAAGGAACAAAAAATGAGGAAGGTGCAGTCCGAGATCCAGGGCGATCAGGTCCGGGTCTCGTCGCCGTCCCGGGATGATCTGCAACAGGTGATGGCTTTGCTGCGCGAGCAGGACTACGGTGTTGAGCTTACCTTCGGCAACTACCGCAGCATATAGCCCGCAACATTTATCGGGACACGGAAGAACACGGGGCCGATCCGCGTTCCTCCGCGTTTTTCCGTATCCTGATTCGTCTACACCGAGGGAAATGCGTACAAGGTTCAGATGGCGGTGACGCATCGCAGGTCGGCTATTTGCCCAGCAATTGCTGAATGCGGGATTCCAGCCGGGCGATGTCGAATACATCCGCCTGCACCAGGCCGTTCTGCTGCTGCCAGTAAGTGGGTGTCGGGATCGCGGATTCCCACAACACCCCCCTGCGGTAAAGAAGATAAACATCGAATGGAGTTCGTCCGGCGCCAAGTTTGAGGCTTGAGGCGAGGGCCGTGGATAGTTCTGGACCCGGCATCCAGAAATGGGCCGCATTCGGCGCCTGAAGTTTTTGCGTGGCCTCTCGCGCCCGCTCCTCGCTGTCCGTACCGAGGTAATATCCCCAGAAAAAGTAAGCCCGCAGCGCGGGATTGCGTCTCTGCACCAGCATGGTCTGGACTTCGAGGGCCCCTCGAAGACATCGGGGTCAGGTAGGCGACAAAATCGCGACGATGCGCACCATGTCCCGGTGTGCGTTAAAATCGAGGCGCAGCCGTTCGACGTTGCCTTTCTTGAGCAACAGAAGATTGTCCTGGGCCAGGGCGGGCACCAGAGTCTCCGGGAAGGCGACAGTGGCGGTGAAGGCCGCCAGAAAGCGCCTGCGGGGCATGGCGGTTCGGAATTGATCATTGAGTGACATGTGCCTATCCTGCCCGGTCTAAGGACCCGGAGCGTCTATCGCAACGACTCCATGATTTCCCGGAGCGCGGCCGGCCCGGGGCGCACGAGATCAGCCTGCAGGTGAGCCAAAGGCTGTTCGTGCATGTCCAGAAGGGCGGTGAAATCCGGCTTGGTCGGGTCGATATACAGCAAGCCCGTGAGAAACTCCCCCTTGCGGTGGGACTCCCGCAGAATGCGCAACGATTCGATGCTGTTCTGCGGGTCGAAATCACGCGTGAGCTTCCTCAAGGTGATATGCGAACCGTCATGGAGCTCGACGACGGTGGAAGTCCCTTCGCCGTATTCGACGGTGATCTGTTCGTAAAAGGGGACGAAACCGATCTCGTGCAGCAACTCTTCCGTCTCCTTGGCATGCTTGTAACTCTTGGTGGAGCCTTCGTGATTGTTGAATGTGACGCACGGCGAAATGACATCCAGAAAGGCCGTGCCTTTGTGCCCCAGCGCCCCCTGCAGCAGGGCCACGAGCTGTTTCGGATCACCGGCGAACGACCGGGCAACATAACCGCAGCCGAGCTCGATCGCCAGGGCGCAGCAGTCGATGGCCGGGAGATCGTTGACCACCCCGGTTTTCAGTTTCGATCCGGGATCCGCAGTCGCGGAGAACTGCCCCTTGGTCAGCCCGTAGACTCCATTGTTCTCCATGATGTAGATCATGGGGATGTTGCGGCGCAGCAGATGCACGAACTGGCCGGTTCCGATGGACGCGGTGTCGCCATCGCCGCTGACTCCGATCGCGATCAGGGTGCGGTTGGCCAGCAGGGCGCCGGTGGCAATGGCGGGCATGCGCCCGTGAACGGCATTGAATCCAAAGGCGCGGTCCAGGAAGTAAGCAGGGGTTTTCGATGAACAGCCGATGCCCGAAAGCTTGATCACGCGATGCGGTTCGACACCGTATTGGAAGAACGCCCGGATGATCTGGCTGGTGATGGCGTCGTGTCCGCATCCCGCGCAGAGGGTGGACTCTTTCCCCTTGTAATCATGCAGTCCCAACCCGATGCGATTGGTATTGGCTTTTGGATTCTGAGGTTCAATCGGCGTTGCCATGATCAGCGCGCCTCCTTTTCCTGGGCCGCGATCGCGCGGGTTATGGTGAGGGCATCAATCGGGATGCCGTTATAATGGAGCACGGAGCGCATCCTGGCCGACAGTTCCGGGAAATCGAGTCTCAGCAGGCTGCGCATCTGGCCATCGCGGTTCTGTTCGACCACGTAGATTCGATCATGTTGCTCCAGGAATGGCGCCACTTCCGGGCTGAATGGGAGAGCACGCAGGCGCATGTAATCGGTGCGGATGCCATGGTCGGCGGCGAGCTGATCGCGGCACTCGCGCATCGCCTGATCCGTGGTGCCGTAAGCAATGATGCCGATCGGGGATCCGGTGCCGCTCTCCACGAAGGGTGAGGGGACAAAGTGGCGGGCGCGGTCCACCTTGCGCGCGAGTCGATCCATCAGTTCCACATAATCCTCCGGAAGTTCGCTGTATTCAGCGCGGTCATTGTGTCCGCTGCCGCGGGTAAAATATCCGGCCTGCCGATGGTGTGTGCCCGGCAGGGTGCGATATGGAATGCCGTCACCGTCGACGTCCAGGTAGCGGGCAAACGTGCCCGCCCGTTCAAGCTGTTCCGCCGACAAGATCTTGCCCCGGTCGATCGGGATGTCGTCAGGGTAGGTGAAGGCCGGCGACATCCAGTTGTTCATCCCCAGGTCGAGATCGCTCATGCAGAATACTGCCGTCTGGAACCGTTCGGCCAGGTTGAAGGCTTCCTGTGCAAATCGAAAGCATTCTTCAACGGAGGCCGGCAAAAGCAGGATGTGTTTTGTGTCTCCGTGGCTCAGCACATAGGTCGAGAGAATGTCCCCCTGGCTCGTGCGCGTAGGCAATCCCGTGGATGGCCCCACACGCTGCACATCCCAGATGACCGCCGGCACTTCGGCGTAATAGGAAAGGCCGACAAACTCGGACATCAGGGAGATCCCCGGACCGGAGGTCGCCGTCATGGCGCGGGCTCCCGCCCAACCGGCCCCGATCACCATGCCGACCGCCGCAAGTTCATCCTCTGCCTGCACGATGGCAAAAGTCGGCTTGCCGGTTTCAGGATCCATGCGGTATCTTTTCATGTAGCCCATCATCTGCTCGACGATCGAGGTCGATGGGGTGATCGGATACCAGGTGACTACCGTGCACCCCCCGAAGACCGCACCCAGAGCGGCCGCAGTGTTGCCGTCCACCATGATCATGCCCTCGGTCTTGTTCATCCGTTCGATCCGGAAGGGATCGCTCTTCGGGAGATTGGCGCGGGCATATTCCATGCCGGCCCGCGCGGCACGGATGTTGATTTCGGCCGCCTTCGCCTTGGCGGCAAACTGCTTCCGTATGGCGCTATCGACCTCGGCCGGATCGATCCCGATAATCTCCGCCATCACGCCGACATAGATCATGTTGGAAAGCAGCTTGCGGAGCCGGGCCTCGGGGCTGACTTCACTCGCCAGGTTGAGGAATGGCACCTCATAATAGCTGATGTCGTCGCGCACTCCCTTGAGCTTGAGCGCAGCATCCGCCAGCAGGGCCCCCCCCTTCCGGACCGCGAGCGCATCGGCCCGCGCGGTGTGAGGGTTCATGGCTACGGCAAAATCAATTTCTTCCTTGCGGGCAGTATAGCCATGCCTGTTGGCCCGAATCGTAAACCAGGTGGGAAGCCCGGCTATATTGGAAGGGAAGAGATTCTTCCCGCTCACGGGCACTCCCATCTGAAAGATGGAGCGCATCAGGACACTGTTGGCCGATTGACTGCCGGAACCGTTTACCGTGGCTACCTGGATGCTGAAATCGTTGATGACAGAATCGGGTGAAGGGTCAGAAGACTCATGGCCGGCTGCGATGGATGGGTGTGAATTGTCCAAGGTCACCTCTTTTGGCCGATTATCAATCAATAAGAATAACGGATTTGCCGCATGGGCTCTGCCGTGGCCGGGCCCGCAGGGCCAGGCAGCAGGAGCACGATTTTATTCGCATCATAAAAGAAAATTCTACCAGATATTTTGCCAGGAACCGGCACATTTCGGTCCCGGGATATCGACAGGCTCGGCTGTGATACAATACCAGCACCCATCTGGGGAGCCATCCATGATCGAAGTTGAAGGGCTGACAAAGAACTACGGCAAGTTTGCGGCCGTAACCGACCTCTCTTTCCGGGTCGATGCCGGAGAGGTATTGGGGCTCGTCGGGCCAAATGGAGCCGGCAAAACGACAACTCTGCGATGCATGGTCGGTATCATTCCCGCGTCCCGGGGTGAGATCCGCATCTGCGGCCATTCGCTCAGTGCGGATCCTCTGGCGGCCAAGCGCAACATCGCCTTCATGCCGGATGAACCGCGGCTGTTCGACTACCTGACCGTCCGCGAGCATCTCCAGTTTACGGCGAGGATCTTCGGGGTGCCTGACGCGCAGGCCTATGCCCGGATTCTGCTCGAAGAGCTTGAACTGGCCGAGAAGGCCGATGCTCTGCCGGCCGAGCTCAGCCGCGGCATGAAACAGAAACTGGTCATTGCCTGCGGTCTCCTGCATTCCCCCAAGGTCCTGCTTTTTGATGAGCCGTTAACCGGCCTGGATCCGCTGGGTATCCGGCGCATGAAGTCCACGATCCTGAAGCGCGGGCGTGAGGGGGCTGCCATCATCATAAGCTCGCATCTGTTGCATCTGGTGGAAGAGTTGTGCGACCGCGTCCTGATCCTGAATCAGGGGCGAAAGATCGTCGACGGTTCCCTCGCGGAGATTCAGAAAGGCCTGCCTGAGCTTCGGGAGGATACGAGTCTGGAGGAGATGTTCCTGCGCATTACCGGCCACGCCGAGGACGGGACGTCGCTGAAATGACCCAAACATTTCTCTTCTTTCTGGCATGCAGCACCAGGAACCGCGTCCTGGCCATGATCCGGCGCCTGCGTCAGCCGAAGTATCTGGCGTTTGCCGTTGCAGGATTAGGTTATCTGTATCTGGTTTTTTTCCGGCAGTTCCTGTCCCGGCCCAGATCGGGTCGCGGGTTGCCGGTCGCGCTGGACCTGCAAGCGATGCCCATCGTCGAGACGGGGCTGGCCCTGTTACTGTTCGGGTTCGTACTGCTTCCCTGGATCTGGCCCGGTCGGGGGAGCGATGGACTCCGGTTCACGGAGGCGGAGATTCAGTTTCTGTTTCCGGCGCCGGTTTCGCGCCGCGCGCTGCTCCATTTCCGTCTGGCGAAAATGCAGCTCGGCATTCTTTTCGGCGTGCTCATATCTTTCGTCTTTCTGGGGCGCGGGAGGATTGTCCCTCATCCGGCATATGCCCTGGTGACGATATGGATGGTCTACTCTTTCCTGGCGCTCTATTACCTGGCGACTTCCCTGGTGCAGCTGAGCCTTGCCCAGCACGGGGTGTCAGGCATCAAGAGACAGGGGTGGGCTCTGGCGGTGCTGGCGGGTATCGTCTGCTCGATGGTGGTCTGGCTCGAGTGGTTTATTCCTGTTCTTCCCGAGGCCGGAGCCGGGAACCTGGCCGGTTATTCGGCATGGCTCATCAGGTTTACGGAGGCCGGTCCCGCCTTCTACTTTTTGTTTCCATTTAAGGCTCTCGTCCGCCCCGCTTTCGCGCCGGGAGATGCCTCCTTCGCGCTGCGGCTCATGCCCGCCCTCGCGATTCTCGGTGCCGCATATCTCTGGGTGATGCGTACCGATGTCAGTTTTGAGGAGGCGTCGCTGGAGAAAGCCGGAAAGACGGCACGCATGCTGGAGGCGGCCCGGAGCGGCGGGTTGCGATCTGCGCGCCGCTCGACGCCCAGCGCAGCCAAACCTTGGTTTGCCCTGGCGCCGGTCGGTTTCCCGCCCACGGCCATTTTCTGGAAGAACATGACCGCTATCCGGCGGCTGGGCACGCTCGCGGTGCTGCCGACCATTGCGGTGGTCGGCATCGGCATGGCGGTGGTTTTCGGGCGCAGCGCCAGGGGAGATGTCGCGCCCATGATCATCGGCTCCCTGGCGGGAGTGATGGCGGGATTCCTGACGTTATTTGGGCCCACCCTGATCCGGGATGATTTGCGAACGGACCTGCTCCAGATCGACGTGCTGAAGACCTATCCCCTCCCGGGATGGGGCGTGGTTCTTGGCGAAGTGCTGGTGCCCGCGGTATTCCTGGCAGTTGCCGAGTGGATCCTGGTCCTGATCGCAGCCGGAGTGATACCGAGCATCGGGCCCATTCACCCGTCCGTATCCCAACGCTTCCTGATCGGCATCAGCGTCGCCCTCCTGCTGCCTTGCTTCACCTTGATGGGAGTCCTGATTCAAAATGCGGCCGTTTTGATCCTGCCCGGTTGGGTGCCGCTCGGCAAGGAGCGTCAGCGCGGCATCGAGGCCATGGGCCAGAATCTCATCACCATGTTGGCTACGGTTATCGTGCTGGTCGTGACCGTTGTTCCCGCCGGGCTGCTTTTTTCCCTGATGTTCATCCCGGGCTATCTGGCCGGCCTGGGAATGCTGGTGCTGCCGGCCGCCTCTCTGCTGGCGGCGCTCGTCATGCTTGCCGAAGGCGGGATCGCCGTTTTCTGGCTGGGGCGGGTCTACGACAGATTCGATGTGTCTCTGTGAGGATCAGGCCGTATACTGCTGGTCGGGACTAGCGAACGAGGGGAAGGTACGATGACGGCCGAAGAAAAGATCAGCGCCTACCAGAAGGCGCGCAGCATCAACATGGATGCTGCTCCGCACGGGACTTTTGCCGAGATCGGCGCCGGACAGGAAGTGGCGCGTTGGTTTTTCCGTGTGGGCGGCGCGGCGGCCACGGTGGCGAAAACCATCTCGGCCTATGACATGACTGTGAGTGACGCCGTCTACGGCCCCTGTGAGCGTTATGTCAGCCGCAGCCGGCTGCAATCGATGCTGGCCTATGAATATGAACTGCTCCTGGAACGATTGCAGGGCAAGCGCGGAGCCGATACCACCTTCTTTGTTTTTGCCGACACCGCCGCCATGGGCAGTTTCAGCCGCAATGAGCCAGGCCATGCCTGGATTGGAATCCGCTTCCAGCACCAGCCGCAAGCACAACCTTCGGACATCATCCTGCATGTGCGCATGCCTGAGCCGGACAACGTTCAGAAGCAGGAAGCGCTTGGCATCCTGGGTGTCAACCTTATTTACGGCGCTTTCAAACATCACGAGTCGCCCACCGCGCTGATCCAGTCGCTGCGCGATGATTTGACCAGAGAACGATTTGAGGTGGACATGATCCGGTTCTCCGGCACGGCTTTTGCCGGCGTCGACAACCGGCTCATGAGCCTGCAGCTGGTTGAGCAGGGCTTTACGGATGCCGCCATGTTCAGCGCCAATGGCGAAGTGCTCCAGCCCTCGGAGGTATTGTTCCAGAAGCCAGTAATTGTCGAACGTGGGAGTTTTCGTCCCATTACCCGGCCCGCCCTGGATCTCCTGGACCGGGCCGCGACCCAGTTTTCGGAGCAAATGTCCGATGGCCGGGAGGAACCGGTCGTCCTCATGGAGATGTCGCTGCGCAATCTGCTTTCGGGTGATCGCATCGATCATGCCGATTTTCTGGCGCGGGTGGACATCCTGGGGGCTCTGGGCAAGATGGTTGTGATTTCCAATTACGCCTATTACTATGGACTGGCAGAGTACCTGCGCCTGTACACGAAACAACCGATTGTTTTCGCCCTCGGGGTTCCCAATCTCCGGAAACTGTTCGAGGAGGCTTACTACGCCGAACTCGACGGTGGCATACTGGAAGCTGTCGGCCGCCTCTTCAAACGGGGGATCCGGTTGTGCGTCTACCCGTGCCGGGATTCGCAGACAGCTCCGCTGACCACGGCCGAGAACCTCGAAATCGCGCCGCACCTGCGCCACCTGTATGCCCACCTCCGGGAAAACGGGATGATCTGTTCGATTCAGGTTGTCGAGGAAAGTGGCCTCGAAGTGCTGCCGAAGCAGGTGCTGCACATGATCGAAAGCGGCGATCCCGCCTGGGAGACGATGGTTCCCGAGGCCGGTGTCAAGCTCATCAAGGAACGACGGGTCTTCGGCTATCGCCCGCCAGAAAGAATTAAAGAATGAGGCTTTCCCCAAGCTTAAGCAATTTGCCGAGAAACTCATCTGGAGGAGGAGGCTCGATCCAGCGAATCAACTCCCAGTCCTTGCGGGTGGCCGAGCAAAGCACGCGCGCAAGGTCCGCGGGGAAATCGCTTTTTCACACTGAATGTAGAATA
The DNA here is from genome assembly GCA_963824985.1 of Terriglobia bacterium. Classification (GTDB taxonomy): domain Bacteria; phylum Acidobacteriota; class UBA6911; order UBA6911; family UBA6911; genus JAFNAG01. The sequence continues at coordinate 28,771 of CAWGRQ010000018.1, read as the reverse complement.
CCATGGGTTTGGTCCCTAAGTCTGCTCCAATATACCCGCGCGGCCGCCGAATTGCAGGGGTTCGGCGGATTGGATCCGCCCGGCCCGGGATCGTCGGCGTTTATGAATTTCCGTCGGGAGGCTGCGGGCGGAATCCGGAGACGAATGACTCAAGGTCCAGCGCTGCCTGCGCCCGGGGAGACCGGATCTCGATATCGAGGTAATACTCGCACCGGTCGATCAGTTCGCCGATCAGAACCGAGGGGAGCACCCATTCCGGATAAACACGCCAGACGGCAAGTGGCAGGACGAACCCCAAGCCCAAGCGCAGGATGGCGGCCAGCAACCGCCGGCGGTTGCCGGCCCAGGGTTGCCGATGCGCGTACAGCGCAAGTTTGAGCAATCCCGCTATGCCGGTTACGACCGGATTGAGGGTCAGGAGACCGAGGAAAAAGAGGCCGGTGAGCAGGACGCGGGCGCTGTGCAACCGGGTCCACAGGCTTTCACTGATACTTTCATACACCTGATCGATGGCATAGAGGCAGGCAAAGCCGGCCAGGACCGCCGGCCAGCCGAGCAGGTCGCGATAGGGCGGGTACCAGAACATTCCGGCCGCCAGGCCGGCAAAAACAACAAACAGGACAATCTCGCGACTGAGCCAGGATTGCCGCAGGTTCAGAACCGCCCTCCAGCCGCGCGACCACCGGCCCAGGTGTGCGGAGCTGATTCCCGCCAGCAACAGCGCCGCGAGAAAAAAGAAATCGGGAGTGACGCGCAGCGTCTCCTCCACGACCGCGCCGACGATCGCGACCAGCAGCGCCGTACCCAGTGTAAACAAAACCAGCGACCATTCCTTTTTCGGTGAAATACCGGACGTGCGGCTCGAGGTTGCCGCCGCCGGGGAGGCAACATGGCCACCGGAAGGCGGCTGTGCACTCAGTTCCGGCCCCGAGTACGATGAGGCAATCGGAATGAAACCGATGGAGGGCCGGATCCCGGTCTGGGGGAATCCGGGAATGATGCCTTCGGTAGATTCGGGCGGCAATTCACAGTATTGGAGCGCTCCGGTCGGACACAGGGATGCGCACGCCGGATCCTGCCCGGCCAGCAACCGGTCCCGGCAAAGTGTACATTTGGCGACCGTGCCGGTTTTGGAATTAAAGCGGGGCGCGTCATACGGGCACGTCCAGGTGCAGTACCGGCAGCCGATGCACTGTTCGGGATTGACGATGACGGCACCGGTCGCTCTGTCTCTGGCATAGGCCAGCGCCGGACAACCTTCCAGACAGGCCGGGTCCTCGCAGTGTTGGCAGCCGAGCGAAAGGTGAAACCTGGGGACCTGAGGGTGCCGGGCCGTATTGAATGTGTAGACAGCTCTCCAGCTTGTCTCCGCACCCAGGTTGTTTTCGATGCTGCAGGCGAGACTGCAGGCATGACAGCCAGTGCAGCGGTTGAGGTCGAGCAGGAACCCTTTCATCATCGATCCCTCTCGATTTCCACCAGAACATCGTGGAAAGCCGCGCCATGTCCCATGTCGGTTTCGCGCCCCAGGGAGCAGAAGTTGACGGCGCCGCCATCACTGATCCAGGCGCCATTGGCCAGAGACAGGCACCCGGGTTTGAGGCTGTAATCCATCCTCGCCGTGGTGCGGAGACTGCCGCGTTCGTTGAAAATGCGCACCGCATCGCCGTCGCGGATGCCGCGGGGGGTGGCGTCGGAGGGGCTGATCAGCACGGCTGCCTTCTCCGCCACGGCCCGGATCATCTTCAGATTGCCGAATTGGGAATGAATGCGATCCTTGACGTTCGGGGTCAGAAACTGCAGCGGATATCGGCCCGGCGGGGCTGGCAGGCGCCGGCATGATTCTTCGGGTTCGGCGAAACGGGGCAGCGGGTCAACACCCCAGCGTTCGGCGGCCTCCCGGGATATGAGCTCGATTTTCCCTGATGGAGTTGGAAACGTGCCGTCGGCAAAGGCGACCTCCTGAAAGCCCGGCGCCGGCACCGGGCCCGCGCGCAAGCGCTCCAGCGACAGGTCCGGGAACGGAGCCAGCTTGCGCTCGAGCCAGGCATCGATGTCTTCGTCCCCCGGACCGGGAATCTGTTCCGCAATCGTGTCGTGCGGAAGGCCCAGTCTCAGGGCAAGTAGGCGAAAGATTTCGCTCTCCGGCTTGACCTCGCCGGGAGGATCGAGCACCTTCTGCCGCAGCTGCAGATAGGAATGCCAGTAGGCGCCGATGATGTCCGACTGCTCAAACATGGACTTTGCGGGCAGGACCAGATCCGCTTCGCGGGCCGTGTCGGTCAGGAACTGATCGACAATCACGCGAAATTTCAGGGAGCGGAACGCCTTCAGGACGGTGTTGGTGTCCGGATTCTGGGTGACGGGATTGCCGCGTTCCACCCACGCCATCTTCAATTCCGGGTCGCGGGCGGCCAGCATGTCCTGTCCGAGGCGCGCCGTCGATAGGCTCACCCGCACGATGCCGTCCGGCGACTCGGGCGGATAAAACGCCACGGGGTCGCGCACGCGGTCAAAGATCGCGCTTTGAAGATTGGCGAACTGCCATCCCGCACCCGATTTTCCGATATTGCCCGTAATCGCAAGCAGGGCGATCATGGCCCGCATGGTCTGGCCGCTGTTGGTATAGCGTTGCATGCCGAAACCGGCACAGATGGTGACCGGCTTGACATGACCCAGGCAGTCGGCCAGATGCTCGATGTGCCGGGCGGGGACGTCGCTGAGATCGGCGGCCATTTCGGGAGTGAAATCGGCTGCCAGGCGGCAGAATTCCGGGAAGCCGAGTACGTGGCGTTCGATGAAGGCCGGATCGATGCGATCGTGCTTCAGCAGCAAATGAGCGATCCCGAGCGCGAGGGCGCCGTCGGAACCCGGGCGGGGCTGGACCAGAAGTTCGGCGTGCTCCGAAGACTCGGTGCGCCTGGGATCGATGACGATCAGCCGGGCGCCCCGCTTCAGGGCCTGGTCGATGAACGGCATCTGGTGCAGGTTGGTTTCTGCCGGATTTTTCCCCCACAGGATGATGAGGCCGGCGTTGGCAAGATCCCAAGGAGCGTTGTGCTTGTTCTCCCCCAGGGTCAGGCGGGTCGCTTCGAGACCGGCCGGCCAGCAGAGATCTCCATAGGTAGTCGTGCAGCCGCCGAACAGCCGCCAGAAATTCATTCCCACCGAGTTGAGCAGGCCCTTCGTTCCGCTTCCGGCATAATAAAGAATGCTCTGCGCGCCAAAGCACTGCTTGAAGTGTGCCAGCTTTTCCGCAATCCGTTCGAATGCCTCCTCCCACGAGATTCTGTGGAAGTCCGCGGTTCCCGATGTCCGTGCCAGGGGGAAGGTCAGCCGGTCGGGGGAGACCGTTCTCTCCACATAACTCAGTCCCTTGAGGCACAGGCCTTTCGGGGTCGCCGCATTGTCCGGATTCGGTTCAATCCTCCGGATGCGGCCGGCCTCGATCTCCACCCTCATGGAGCACGTGCTGTAACAGTTTCGTGGGCAGGCGGTCGTAAAATAGGGCACAGGGAAACCCCGGAAAATAAAAATAACTACCGGCTACCGATGGCTTCCGCGACCTCGAGGGCGGCCTGATAGCGGCCGAAGGGAGCGCTCAGCTGCACGCCCTGAACCATGGAGCGCACACCCATGACCATCTCGCGCGCGATCGCAAGCCCTTCGCGGGCGCTCTCCTCGGCACTATGAGCGCAGCGCATGCGTTCGAGAACGGGCTCTGGAACCGGCACGCGTAGTTCATTGACCATGAACTCGGCATTGCGATAGCTGGTCAAGGGCCAGATTCCGGCGATGACGGGGATCGATGCCGGCTGAATCCGGGCCAGGAATTGTTTAAGTACTTCCAGGTCGAATACGGGTTGAGTCACGACGAATTCCGCGCCGGCACGGATCTTCCATTCGAAACGCTGCAATTCCTCGTCGAGATTCAGAGCTCCCGGATTCGCTCCGACGCCAATCAGAAATTCCGTTTGGGAGCCGATTGAGTTGCCGCCGATGTCGAGCCCGCGGTTCAGGTTGCTCACGATGTTCACCAGTCCGATTGAGTCGACGTCAAAGACGGCGGTGGCTCCCGGGTAACTCCCCATGCGCGGCGGGTCGCCGGTGATGCAGATCAGATTGCGGATGCCGACCGCATGTGCGCCGAGCAGTTCAGACTGGATGCCGAGAATATTCCGGTCACGGCAACAGAAATGGAGCACCGCTTCCACGCCGGCCTGTTGCTGGATGAGCTGGCAGGCGACCTGGGCGCTCATGCGCGAGCTGGCGCGCGGTCCGTCCGGAACGTTGATGCAGTCGATCCCCCGCTCCACACAGGCAGTGGCGGCACTGATTTCCCGGGAATAAGTGACTCCGCGTGGCGGGAGGATCTCGACAAAGGCAACGAACCGCCCCCGCTCGAGACTGGCGCCGAGCTTGGATTTCAGCGCCGGCGGAACCGGCTCCAGGGCCAGGGCTCTGGTTGCCGGCGCCGCCGCGGCCATCACGGGGCCGCGTTTTCCCGGCTGCAGCGACCGGGCCTCGGCATGAACCAGGCGGATATGTTCCGGAGTGATGCCGCAACAGCCGCCGACAATCCTCACCCCCGCCCACAGCATGCGGCGCGCGTACTGTGCCATGTATTCCGGCGAACATAGATACAGTTTGCGGCCGTCGACAAGCGAGGGATGGCCGGCATTCGGCATGGCGCTCGTCGGCTTCTGGCAATACTGCATCATCTTTTCGATGGTTTCGAATGTCACCTTGGGGCCGGCGGAACAGTTGCACCCGATGACGTCCGCGGGCCACTGCGCCATCTGCAGGGTGAAGGTACGGGTGTCGGTGCCATCGCGCAGGTTGCCGTCATCATCGATGGTCACCTGGGCGACGACCACCGGATCCTTGCCGGCGACGGCGCGCGCGGCCATGACCGCTTCGCGCAGTTCATCCAGATTGCTGAACGTCTCCAGGATCAACAGGTCCGCGCCGGCCTCGAGGAGGGTTTCGATCTGTTCGGCGAAAATGGCACGCGCTTCGGCGAACGACGTGGGGCCCAGAGGCTCGATGTGCGCACCCAGCGGCCCGACGGAACCCGCTACGAAGGCGTCGGATCCGGCCGCTTCCCGGGCGATGCGCACCCCGGCCTGGTTGATGGCCCGCAGTTTGTCGGCGATGCCGAAACTCTCCAGACGCATCCGGTTGGCGCCAAACGTGTTTGCCTCCAGGATTTCAGCGCCGGCCTTTACGTACTCCAGGTGAATTCCCTTGACCAGATCAGGGGATGAGAGGTTCAGTTCATCGTAGCAGCGGTTGATGAAAACGCCCCGCGAATACAACATCGTCCCCATGGCACCGTCGGCCACCATGGCGCTGGCTTCGAGTCGTTCGCGAAATTCCAAGGCTCTCGACTTGATTGTCATCCGGTCTCACTCTCGATTAATTAATGGTCTGCAACTCCGGCAGAGGTGGATTGTACCTTACGGCGGCTCCTGATGCGGAGGGGAAATCAGGGAAATCAGACTGTTTTAAAATAACAGAGGAAACCGAAAACCATCGGGGTCGGTATCGGGTTCGCAATCGCCGTCCCAATCGGCTATTCCGTCCGAAAAAACCGATGTCGATTGCAATAGCGATTCTGAACCCGCCCCCGACAATTGCCGACCGGAGAGGCATGACCTTATCATGCACGCGGGTGCGGCAAAGGCCCGCGGATTACGGCTTCGATATTTGGCTCTCAAAATCGCTAATTCAAGTCGTCGGGATCGAGACCAAAGAACCGCGACCAGTCGGCAACGTCGACCTTGGCTTCCGGGGTCCTGGTTCGCCGCGGCCGCGTGCGACTTTTTGCCATGGTGTCGGTAAACTGGCGCCAGCTGATCGTTCTGGTGCCGGCGGAGCGGCAGCGCCCGGCGAGTCCGTTGTCGTTTGTGACCACAACGATTTCGCGGGGCGACCGGGCGCCTTCGGCCTCTCTAAGAATCGCGTCATCCGTCGACCGGGGAGCGCTGTAACGGATACGCACGCCTTTGGGAGGGAGGATGGGTGCGGAATCATCGCCATCAAAAAATACCAGGAAGCTTCCGCCGCGCGTTGCCGCGTACTCGCTCAGGAGTCCCAGGAACGATTGCCGGGTCTTGGAATCCAGCCGTGCCACGGCGGCCGATTGGCCGATCAGGTTATTGCCGTCTAACCAGTAAGGCATGGTCTCCTGCCGGACGTCATTTTGTATGGGCAACTCCATTGTTCCCCACAAACTCATGGTAGATCAGAGCTCATTCCCTATTCAAGCCGGCAGCCCGCTTTCATTGCGAAACCTGCAGGTGAGAGTCACTCCTGGAAGAATCCGAACAAAACGCCACGGATTTCACTGATTCACAAAATATTTTCTCGATCGTGTGAGTGGGCCGCCACGGAATTCCCGCTGGCGCTGCCGCTGAACTCCGACGCCAGGTCGCTCCAGTTCAAACATGCGATCCACCGGGCTTCTTGAATCCGTGTAATCCGTGGCGTTTTTGTTTTTGGCCCACTTGCGATGGCATCACTTTGGGGTTGGCACCTTGATGCCTGGAGTGGTTGTGGTATTGTGATTGATCACAGATCGGGATCAGCCTCGTTCCCGGGAGGAGCAAGGCATGGAGGTGTGAATGCGACGCCTGGTTGTGATGCGTTGTTTACTGGTTCCGGTTACCGGATTATGCCTGGTGCTGACTGGCAATGCCGTGAGTTCCGGCAGCAAGTGGGAATATGCTCTTTCGCCTGCCCAGCAGGAATCCATAGCCGCAATCTCACCCGCATCCCTGCGCGGGCACCTCGCGTTTCTGGCCTCCGATCTGCTGCAGGGTCGGGGAAATGGGGCGTCCGGTCTGGATATTGCCGCGGAATACATTGCCGCACAATTCCGGCGTGCCGGCCTCGAGGCGGCCGGTGACGACGGCTTTTTCCAAAGTACACCGAAGATCAGGCTGACCCCGACACTCGAAGGCTATCGCTGCCGCATCTCCATGGAGGGGAGGGAAGTCGAGGTTACGTCCGGCCAGTTTTCGATGACCAGCGCTCCTGTGATCCGTGAGTTCCACGTGGACGACGCGAAGGTTTTCAAACTTCCGTTTGGGGGCCAGCGATTCGAAGAGACCCAGGATTTGCGCGGCAGCGTCGTGATCACCGAATACCCGCCGAGGCCGCAGGACCGGAGCGCGATTCTCAGCTTCAATGCCCGACGACAGGAGTTCCTGGCCAAAGTCCGGGCGCTCAATCCGGCGTTGCTGGTAGAGGTCAGGCGGGCAGGCGGCTCCGATTCGGGCTACTTTGGCAGCCGGATGCTGGTCGATCCGGATCAGAACCGGAGTCCGGCTTCTGGATTGGCGGCAATCGCCCTGGCCGGGGATGCCGTGGCATTGGCCTATGACGCCATGCCCGAGGGCGCTACCAAGGCCAGTTTCACTTTGCACCTTGGGAAGCCTCTGGAAACCAAGGCCGCGTTGCGCAATGTCATCGGCCTGCTGCGCGGATCGGACTCGAAACTGAATGCGAGCTATATACTCCTCACCGCCCACTACGACGGGCAGGGCAGCCGGCCTGGAATTGAGGGGGGGTGGAATTCCGCAAACGACAACGGCAGCGGCACAGCGGCGGTGGTCGAAATCGCATCCATTTTGAGCTCCCTGAAAGAGCGCCCGCGCCGTTCGCTGGTTTTCATGACGTTTTATGGCGAAGAGATGGGATTGGTCGGGTCGCGATTCTATGGGCAACATCCCGTTTTTCCCATCGACCAGACCATCGCCGAAATCAATCTCGAAATGGTCGGGCGAACCGACGACATCGAAGGGAACCAACATAAGCGGGCAAGCCTGACCGGATTCGATTATTCGGACCTGAGCGAAGTTTTCCAACTTGCCGGAGAACGGGCGGGTGTGACCGTTTTCAAACACGAGAAAAACTCCGGACCCTACTTCGGGAGGAGCGACAACCAGGCTCTGGCGGATCTCGGCGTCCCCGCCCATACGTTGTGCGTCACGTTCGCCTACCCGGACTATCATGGCCCCGCAGACACGTGGGAGAAGATCGATTACGACAATATGGCGCTTACGGTCAGAATGATTGCCGCCAGCCTGATCATTCTGGCGCAAAGCGATGAAGAACCCAGGTGGAATGCCTCGGTTCCGGCGGCAGGGAAATACCTCGAAGCGTGGAAGCGGTTACACCAGATTAATAAGTGATTGGATGTATTTGCGGGATTTTAGGGGTTTAAATCAAGAAGCGGGCAAAAAAATGACCGCTGTGATCCCATCCCCTTGACCCGACCATTTTGGCATCCTCTTTCCCGTTGCCCGGGATCGAGTATCGGTCCGAAGGTGCTACCCATCAGAGGGGTTTTACCCCAATGACGCTGGCGCGTTATTTTTATTGGCGCGTCAGCTCAGACCCCCTAGGGCGACGAACAAACCTATTAAGCCCGTCCGTTGCTCACCTGCCGGTGTTCAAGGTTTTGTAAATCACAGCGGCTGAGTACCAATGTAGTTCACTCTAAAAACCAAGTCAAGGAAGGAAAATCGTCCTATCGCGTAAGTCATTGGCGGGCATCAGGATAAATCCATAAATATCTTTTTGTTATTCAGCCGATCGCGATTTATTCATTTGGTGAATGTATATAAACATATATTTCTCAATCAATAAGAGGTACACATGGAGTCTCGTGGCTCACGCAACCCGGATGCGCAAAAAAAGCGCCTGTTTAGCCGAAGCTGAACAGCAGAACGCAAAGACGCAAGGATGCAAGGAGATTCCTTTCGGTTCGCGGGCATGGGCGGCCTTCGGCCGCATCCTTGGGCGAGCCGCGGGAGAAAGTGCAATCCTCCTGAGTAACCGCTCTGCCCGCGCTTTCTCCCGCGGCTCGCCCAAGGATGCGCCAGCGCGAAGCGCTGCGCCCACGCCTGTTGCTCAGTGTCGAACTTTGCGCCCCTGCGCCTTTGCGTCATTGCGTTTTGATTCTTCATGCATTTGATTTGGCTAAACAATTACCAAAGAAAAACCATGACACAGATCGCTCAAAATGAGTCCTGAAATGATGCATCATGCTGAAACATAGGCTGGGATTGATGAAGAGACGATACATAGAAGTTCATTTGCGAACGTCGATTGATGCCGGTGAATTGCTTGGTTTGCTTGATGAAGGCGCGAGTCTTGGCGCCTGCGAAAAGGACGGAGGCATCTCGCTCTACTTTCCGCTGGAGTCGTGGGATGACGGCATGCGCGCCTCCCTGGAGGATGCACTCGGGCGACTGGGAGAGACAGGGGCGGCTGGGACGCTTACCGTGACTGAGCTTCCCGATCAGGACTGGAATGCATCATGGACGAGATCGCTGCAACCGATCTATTTGGGGCGGCGCATTCTGGTTCGTCAGAGCTGGAATTCGGCGCCGGTGCCTCTTGGGGGATTCGAACTTGTAATTGATCCCAAACGGGCTTTCGGCACCGGGTATCACGCCACGACCCGGCTGCTGGCTGAATGGCTCGAGAGCTTGGTTGGCGGCGGGGAGCGGGTGCTGGATGCCGGGACCGGGAGCGGCATTCTTGCGATGGCGGCTCTGCGCCTGGGAGCGCGATCGGCGCTCGGGATCGACAACGATCCGGAGGCGATCGAGTGCGCGAAGGAATACGCCGCCTTGAACGGCCTTGGTGCCGAGTTGGAGTTGAGAGTCGCTTCGCTGGAGGATCTGGCCCCGGAACCTTTCGATCTTGTTCTGGCCAACCTGGATCGCAGGATTCTGACGCCATATTTCCCAGCCTTGCACGCCTATCTCAGGCCGGAAGGCCGGCTGCTGGTATCGGGTTTGTTGATCGAGGAAAAGGATGAGATCTGCGCACTCCTGGCCTCCGCAGGGTGGAGCATTAAGGAGCAGCACGAGCGGGACGAGTGGATGGCCCTGGAGCTCATTGATGTTCGATAGGCGTTCGGCTCACCGGCGGGAAGTAGTGTCTGCGGTGCAGGAAATGTCCGGATACTGCTTGCGTCGGTGGGGGCAATGCGATATTATACACCCCCTTTGACCCAGCGGGGTCGTAGTTCAGTTGGTTAGAACGCCGGCCTGTCACGCCGGAGGTCGCGAGTTCGAGTCTCGTCGGCCCCGCCATTAAAATAAAAAAAATTGCAGAGCCTCCCCTCTTCCCAGAAATAGACCCTTGCCCGTGTCTTTGCTCGCGAAAGCCTCAAGGTTCCCGGCCGCCATTTCCAGATCGCCCTCGCTCGCGATGTCATAGCGTCGATAGACGGCCTTGGTCTTGCGTCCTGTTAGTCGCCTTGCCACGGATCGCGGCACGCCTGCGCGCCCAGAATTCGATCATAATCCCGGGTCGAATTCCCCATGGCCACTCGCGGCACGAGTTCAACAATTCCCTGCAATACCGGTGGCCATCCAGCAGATTTCCAGCGCTTGCTGTAGTCCCAGTGTGCAGCCACGAGTTCCCGATGCCATCGCAGGATCGTCTCGGGAGATACGATCGTGGCTACCTGCTCAAGCAGCTTGCGCCCGAGGATTTTCCCTTTCAGGCCAAGCGTCGTTGTTCGTCATCGTTGAGGAGTATTCGCTTCATGCCGAGGTTGGCTCTGAGTATGCGATTATCCGTCAGGAGGTACTCGACGGCGTCCTGTTGTCGGCGATTGATCCAGCTGGACAGGATAACGAGCGATATCTGCCATGGCTGCAACAAGGCCTTCATGTTCCTCCGAATCGGGCCAACCACTCAGCAGCGAACACTTCGTTCTGCGACTTGAAGCATTGAACGGCAGAAGACTGCGGCCTCAGAAGCCGGGGCCAAAGTCAGGCTCAACGCGAATTGGCGTCGCTAATTCGGGAGTTGTGTAGCCCGTCTCCCTATTTAGATTTGATCAGCATCAGGGTCACGTCCATGCTTGCGGTGGTTCGCCGGTGGGGAGTGCCCCGGGGCACGATGAGCACATCGCCCTTGTTCACCCTGTAATCCTTGCCTCCCGTAATGCCGGGTGCGCGCCATTCTCCGGGCTGAGTCTCCTTCGGTGAATCCAGTTTTCCCCCGAGCACGAAAACCGCGCTCCCCTCCAGGATGACAAAAACGTCGTCCGCGGCATCATGAACCTCCGCCTGGTTCGTGGATACGTCCAGCTCATGCTGAATGTATACCCGGCAGCCGATGTTGTCGGCATTGATCAGGTCCTGAAGCTTGTTGGCGGATTGCAGACCCTTGACGATTCCTTCTATCGACGCCGCCGTCGCCACCACATAGGGCTGCGCGGCCGCGGCCGGCGCCCTGGGGACAGCCTGTTTCTCCTGAGCATTCGAGCCCTGCTCCCGGCTGCAGGCCATCGCAAGAATCGCGAGCAACGACGAGGCAAACAGCGCGGACTGCCATCCAAACATGCGGACCATCGGAATCCTCCCTGGTTTGTTGAGGCGTGACGTTCCTGATCCGGAACGCATTGAACCTGGAACATTGGCACACGCCAATGCGCTCTTTTTTGTTTCGTGCATTTCACGGACGAGATTGGATATCGCTTTCACTGGCGCCGCGCGAACATCAGATTGGTTACGCGCCCGGCCTGGACAAACATGCGCCTGACCATCCCCGCCTCCCTTTCGAAACGCACGACAATTCCGTTGTTGGCGAGAAACCAATCCGTTTTGAGGAGGCTGAACGTCATCGGCGGATCGTTGAGGACCCGGGCCGTCAGCCGGCCGTCGCGTGTCGCAAGGGTCCAGGTGGCGTCGAGTTCCTCGGAATAGTAGCGGCCTTCGAAGTCTTCCGGCTTCAGGGGACCCGGCGGCGGCAGGAGTCGGTAGATCTCGGATTCCGACCCCTCTCGAAGGATGTGCATTTCCTGGGGTGCGCCGCCGGCATGGGCCGGGAAATACACCTCCGGGCCGGGAGATGACGGCACGAATCGGTCGGCCGCCACGGCCTTCAGCGGCTGCCCCTCCCCCATGCCAAAGCGCAACCCTCCGTCTTTCACAAAAATCCGCCGGAAAGCGCCGGGCCGTACCGGTTCGTAATATCCCGCCAGCGCCCCCAGCCGCTCCGCAGAGACGGTCATGGCGGGCCTGCTGTCAACAACCGCCTGCGGACCGCGCGACTGCAGGCTGGACGAGAGCACGACATCCGCCACGCGGTCCGCCAGCGCGCCGGGATTGGCCGTGCCGATGTTACACAGACAGGCGATGGATGTCCGGGCCTGGGGGAAGCGCAACAGCTCCGCGCGATAGCCCGCCCAGGCGCCGCCGTGTCTGACGGTCGGCAGGCCGCGGTAGGTCCCGATCATCAAGCCGGCGGCATAGGCGAGTTTCTTGCCGTCGTTGAGCGTTCCCACCGTCCGGGCCTTGTCGAGCAGGGCCATATCGCCGACTTTCGGCTGATAGAAATTATGGTCCCAGAGCAACAGGTCCTCGACATTGGTCTGCACCGCGCCGTCTCCGGTCTGTTCGAAGTCGGACATCTCGATGCTGAAGCCGTCCCCGCTGCGCGGCACGTAACCCTCGGCCCGGTCCGGTATCACACGGGTGTGGTCGTCGAGGTAGAAAGTGCGGCTCATGCCGAGCGGCCCGAAAATGCGCGATGCCGCAAACTCCGCCAGGCTCTTCCCGCTCACTCTCTTGACGATCTCCGCCAGCAGCAGGTATCCGGAATTCGAATACAGCCACTCCGAACCCGCGACAAAGTTCGCCTGTTTCTGGCGCGCCACCAGCCTTATGGCGTCGTCCTGCGTGGTCCAGTTTTCGGTTTTCATCCCGGCCAGCGACCAGAGCGTCAGGTAGTCCCGAATGCCGCTTGTGTGGTTCATCAGATGCCGCACCCTGACCGGCGGCTGGAGCGGCTGGAGTTCGGGCACATATTTACGGACGTCGTCGTCGAGGGAGAGTTTTCCCTCGCGCTCCAGCAGCAGAATGGCGAACGCGGTGAACTGCTTGGAGGTGGAACCGATGTCAAACACCGTGCGCGGAGTGATGTGGGCCCGGTGTTCCAGGCTGGCCTCGCCATAGCCCTTCGCATACGCGATGGCCCCGTCACGATATATGGCGAGCGCGCATCCGGGCGAACCCGGCTTGGCGAACTGGGAAAATACCTTGTCGACGTCCGCGCCCATCCCCGGCGGCAGAACCTGGGCTGTCATGCCGCCAAAAGAGCAAAGAACACCCGCGATCAAGGTGATGATCGGCACGGTTGCTGAAAGCAAACTGGTCTTCATGGGCCCCCCCGGATTCCTGCGCTGTCGATGGTACGATTACTGGAGCTTGACGAATCGACTGCCGACTTCGCCGCTGCCCTGGTCAGAGATTACCGGCTTGATATTCTGCTTTCGCTCTTCATGGAGATGGTCGTGGTAAACGTAATTCCCGAAGTCCGTACCTGCCCATGGGTCCATTCAAGGAATTGGCGAAATAAACTGCCTGACCGTGGCCGCTTTCCCAGCACAACCGCCTGCATGCGCTCCCCTCGCTTCTGATGAGCTTCTGATAAGGGGCGTCACGCAAAACAGGCGATTGCATTCCGCCCCGGGCTGCGGCTGTTGATTTTACGGTAAACCCATTGCCGAGAATACTGATTTGTGCGCACTTCGGCCCCAGGCAGGCGATGATCGCCGCTTATGGAAAGCATAGCTCCGCATTTTCATGCGAACGCCGCAGCGATCACAAGCCAAAATATCCACCGATAAAACACGTTTTGGGAGCTCCGCCCGCGGGGAATTTCATGGCGGCATCCGCCTTTTGGTTTGAGGCTGCAGATTTATTGTAATGCTTCTAATCCAAGGGCCGGAATCCGCAGGCACGGCCTCCTGACCTATTTCCCGAGGTCTTCAAGGTAGCGGTCCAATTCGTTGCGCACCTCGCGCGCCCGCGATCTTGCCCTGCGCCAGGCAACGAACAGAAATGCGGTAACCATCACCATTCTCTGGAATGCATCCAGCGCATTCTCAACGTTGTTGATTGGACCCGGAGCGAAAAGCAGGAGGAGAAGCGCCACGACCGCGAGCGCGATCATGAATCCCCGGGAGTAACGCTCGAGTCGTACCCGGGCATCGGCCTGTGCCCGTTCCCTGGAAATGAACTCCAGCATGGTTGCGGTTGCGGGCTGGCGCAGGCGGCGCAGGAACAAGGCCAAACCCGCAAAACCATCGATCAGCAAGGCGGCTGCGAACAGCCGGGCGCCGATGCGCGCCGGTCCCGAGGTCATCACGATGATCGAAACCGCGACGGCCAGAAGGGCGAAAAGGAGGCAGAATATGAACCTCGAGAGTTCCTCCGACTTCTGCCAATCCCGGATCGCCGCGGTGCGCAGGAATTGTTGGGATCGCGAAGGCCCGTTGGGCAAAGGAAACGCGTGTCCATTCAGAGGACGGTTCTGCCATGCCGATTTGTATTCTTCCAATTCCATGATCACCCTCCAACGTAACGCTGGGTAAATGTCTTCTTCAGACGGTTGATCCTCACTCCCACGTGAGACTCCGTCAGTCCGGTGACTTCGGAAATATCCCGGTAACTCAGGTCTTCGAGATAGAGCAGGAATACAGCGCGATCGATTTCGGATAACGAGTGGAGAAATTCCTCCAGGATCAGAATCTCAGCTCCGGGGCCGGATGGGGCCGCCGGTTCCGGAAACGACTCTTCGAGCGAGCAGCAGGAAGGCTCGATGCGCCGCCCGTTATTTCTCCGAAACGTGAGGGCGGTATTGAGCGCCACCCGGTACACCCACGTGGAAGGTGCGGATCTCCCGGCGAACCCGTCGAGTCCCCGCCACATCTGGAGCAGGATTTCCTGGCACAGATCACGGCATTCCTCGCCCCGGGCATAACTGCGGGCGATGGCCAGGATGCGCCGCCGGCTCTCGGCTACGGCATCATGAAACATCCGCTCCTTGGCATCATTTGCCGCCATGTGAGCCTCCCGTCAATTACATTAGTCGCCGGCGAAGCCCCGAACTTACAGGACAGACTCCTGGCAAAAGCAGTCGCGAATGAACGGCGGGAATTCGCGCGGTTCGTGGCAGATGGATCAGACGCGCGGGAAGCTCCCCGATCACCAACCCTTGCGATGATAATCGCCGGATCCGAATTGCCGACGGCAAAACATTTGATGTCTTCGCAGCATGCGCCATAAGGGTAGGACCCGAATGTCGCATCGGGCTTAATGCCGAATATCCCCCGGGTCTTCCAAAGCTCCGGCAGCGCTGGAGCAAGATCTCAGAGGCCATTTACGTGAGCAAGCAAAACGTTGGTGTCGGGCCTGGAAAAATTGGTTTTTTGCCTTTGAGCTTAGCAAGCGCGGCTGCCTTCTCGAAGAAGGTTCAAATCTTCATGCCTGGCACCCTGTTTTGCCGGCGGACATCGAGCAAGTATCCAGCGATGCGGAGATCGGCCGGAGCCGGTGCGGACAATCTCAGATCACCTTCCGGGGCAGAAGCGCTCCGAGGTGCATGGTCAGGTCGTAGACTGAAGCGCCGGTCGCCGCGCTCAGGTCTTCCGGGCGCGAGTCCGGTTCGGCATCGAAGAGCGTGGCAACCTCTCCCTCGCGGACACGGGGCTCGGGGCCGATCTCAACGATCGTGTGGCTCGCGGAAACGGAGGCAATGAGGGGATAGAACCTGCCGCCGATCTTGACGCGGCCCTCTTTGGCGGCGGTGCGCGGATACCCGTCCGCGTGCCCGACCGGGAGAGTGGCGACCCAGACATCCTGGGGGGCCACGTATGCCCGTTCATAGCCTGCGCTCTCGCCCCGAGACAGCTTCTTCACATAAATTACGCGCGTCTTGAGCGCCAGCGCAGGGCGGAGGTCCATGATCCCAGAGCCGCGGAACTGCTTATCCGGGTAGATGCCGAAAAGTGCCATGCCGGGGCGGACCATATCCATGAAAGCGTCAGGATGTTGAAACAGGGCGAAACTCGAGGCCGCATGTTTTCTTCCGAGGTGAATGCCCGCCGCCTCCAGTTCTGAGCTCAGCGACTGAAACCTCTTCAACTGTTCCGCGTCGAATTGCGGGTCCTCGGCGAAAGTCATCATCATTCCCTCTATCTGCACCGATTTCCGTCCGGCGAGATCACGCACCAGGGAGGCCGCCTGTCGATAAGGAACCCCGACCCGGCCGATGCCGGTATCGACACAAATCTGAACGGGAATCCGTCTCTGCAGCCGGTCGGCGATGCGGTCCAGCGCGGGTCCCGCCGGAGTATAAATCATGGGCCGGATATCACGGGCGACAGCCTCCTCGAGGTCCTTTTCACTGAACGGACCCATGAACATGACCGGCCTGGTGATTTCAGCGTCGCGCAAGGCGTGGGCTTCTTCTGCCTTGACCACGGCAAACCCGGCCACCTGGGGAAGGGCGTCCAGGACTCGGGCGACATTGACCAGGCCGAGGCCATAGCCGTTGTTTTTGATAACGGCGAAAATGGGTTTGCCGCCGACTCTGCGGCTTACCTCGGATACGTTGTGACGGAGGTTCGCCGGGTAGACCTCGATCCACGGATCGAATTCCGAGTCATGGCGGCGGACCGACTCTTGCCCCATAAAGCCAGCGGGCGCCAGCGGCGCTCCGCACGCTGCTTTGAAGAAAGACCTGCGGGTTACGGCCATTATGCCTCCTCAGCAAAACCGGTCATGAGTTGTGCTCGCAGTCAGGCTTGGGAAGTTGAGCGATTGCATTCGCGCTACGCGATTCCAATCTCTGTCTCGAACGGAACTCAGGCTTTCCAGGCCCGACGACCTTTCCACCAGGCTTACTGCCTGGCGGTCGCAATCAACCCTCGAATATCGGCGCCTCCGTTTTTAACCTTGATAGCATGGAACAGCCTTCCGGGCGCAACCGATGACGGTGGCGGATCGCCTTCGACACCGCTCGGGATACCGTCCCGCCCGGAATCTATCGGACCACAGGGATAGTTACGTGCGACGGGTGCGCCGCCGAACGATAGATCCTCTGCGTGGCGATGCGGAAATCTTCCGGGCGGGCACTGAAGATGTTCGGCACGAAGGTCTGCGGATTGCGGTCGATCAGCGGAAACCAGGTGCTCTGCACCTGAATCATGATCCTGTGGCCCTTGTCAAAGCGATAGCTCTGAGTATGGAGGTCGATGACATAGGGCAGGACTTCATTAGCGCGAATCGCTTCGGGCCGCTCGAAGCTCTTTCGATAGCGTCCGCGGAACACCTCGTTGGCCACCATCAGCTGGTAGCCCGCCATTCGCCAGTTGTCGGGCAGCTTCTCCGGATAAACATCGATCAGTTTCACAATCCAATCACTGTCGGTGCCGGTCGTGGAAGCGAACAGGTGGGCTTCAATTCTGCCGGCAACGGAGATATCGTCGAAGAGCGGATTGCTTTCCCATGAGAGGACATCCGCGCGATCGTCCACGAAGCGCTGGTCCTCGACGAGCCACGCGGACCAGTTCGATCCTCCCGGGAAATAGGTCGCCTGGATCGGCCGGTGCCGGTAAGGAACCGGGTGCATCGGGTCGGAGACATAGCTGTCAAAGGCATCGTCCGATGCGGATTTGGGAGCAGCCAAATCAATCTTGCCGGCAGCGGAGAAATACAGGTCACGATTGGCCGAACGAGACTTGGGCGGCCAGGCGTCCCAGGAGCGCCAGGTGTCGGATCCCGCTTCAAAGGTCATGGCCTCCGATTGCAGCGGGTTTTCGGGGACACCTTTCAGGTGAAACGCAAACCAGGGAGCCTGTATCTTCTCGCGGAAGTACAACCCGGTCTGACTGCCGAAATCGATCTGCCCGAGCGACCTGCCGTCCCGGTTCCACCCGCCGTGATTCCATGGCCCGACTACGAGGAAATTCAGTTTTTTTGCGTCATGCGGCTCCAGGGCATCATAGATGCGGATGGGGCCATAGAAGTCCTCCTGGTCCCACCACCCCGCGACATTCAGGGTCGGCACCTGTACCGAGGTCAGGTAGGGGATCAGAGTCTGCTTTTTCCAGAACTCGTCGTAATCGGGGTGGGCGACAAAATCGTTCCAGGTCGGGATCTTGTCGTGCAGATACTTCGCGTTCACAATCGAGAGCGGCCCGAGTGCGAGATACCATTCATAGGTGTCGAACCGGTCGAATTCGAAGTTCACGCTTTCCTTGGAGGTTTCCATCATCGCCGCATATTCGAAGCCATAACTCAGCCGGAACGCGCCGTTGTGATGGAAATCGTCTCCAAGCCACATGTCCGCCGGCGAGGCCTGGGGCGAGGCGGCTTTTAAGGCCGGATGCGGATCGATCAGGGCCATCACGGTCAGCCAGCCGTCGTAGGACACCCCCAGAATGCCAACGCGCCCGTTGTGCCCGGGCACATTTTTAAGCATCCATTCGATGGTGTCGTAGGCATCGGTCGACTCGTCGACAGCCCGCGGATCTTTCCTTTCCCGCAAAGGGCGCTGCATGATGAAGGAGCCCTCCGAACCATAGCGCCCGCGGTTATCCTGAAAAGCAAAGATGTAGCCGTCAGCGGCGAGTTCCTTGTACGGGCCCTGGAATCTGCGGGCGGCGCCCTCAATGCCGTAGGGAGTCCGGCTTAGGATGATGGGCAGGGTGCCCTGGCGCTGCCTGGGTGTGTAAATGGCCGTATGCAGCTTCACGCCGTCCCTCATCGGCACCATGAATTGCCGGACCTCATACGGTGCGGCCGGATCCTGCGTTTGTGCCGGAACGCAATTCCAAATCGCAAGCAGCACAAGCGGCACTGGAATCGCAAACGCTCTCCTGGTCACAAAAAGGCTCCTTTCCAGAATGGATAACCCGAACGATCTGCCACTTTGGATCTGACGCCGTTTCCGGCAGCCGCTGTCAGGAAGTCCTCATCATCGAGCTGTGAATCTGGTGTCCGTTCATTCGATTCCGCAGGCGGCGGCCATTAACGCGTTACGCGAACTCGGCCTGATGATCCGAGGCGCCGTCAGCATCGCACCCCGGCTGCAAACCTCGCGAAAGTCAGCCGCGCCCGGCAGGCAATCATAGGAAATCGTTATTACGCGCTGAAGGCAGAATAGCACAGGCTGCGCGGGGACGGCTGGTGAAATATTCCCATGGAAAGGCGAAATAAACTGCCTGACTGCGGCCGCCTTCTCCGGCACGACCGCCTGCATGCGATCCCCTTGCTTGGGATCCAGTCAGAATCGCAGCTTCTTTCGGATTATTCGGCGGGAATACATTATGGATCACGCCAGGACAGGCAAACCTGGAATTTCAACCAGACCATGCGGGCCCTTTGTCCTGGTTCTAGATCGGCCAGCCTGAAATCCAAAATACCCAGCTCGCCGCGGCCAAAGTCAGCTATCGGATCCAGATCTTTAATGCTGGAGATTTCTCTTGCTTTGCCCGATCTGATGAGGGAGGGAACGGTCGGTGAAAAAATAAATAAACGCTCCCTTTGCGGGACATTGACGCTCCCGTCGTTTTCTCCGGTGTTCGTCTCATTTCTGAAATGCCAGCCCTCGATGAATAGTGGGTTCGGCCCATGCATCGGGGGGGTTAAACTCGCGAGGCTGTCTTTCAGATTATTCTTCCTGTAAACCGCGATGAGCCAGCCCTTCTCTTTGGGTTGCAGAACAAAAAGAAAACTCTTGCCGAATGACTTGGTAAAGGTCCGTCCATCATCAACCTCTCCGCTAAAGACCGCTACCTTTCGTCCTCTGATTGCAGGGCATGGTTCCCAAAATTGTCGCCCCTGGACCAGTGCGCCATTCGAAGGGAATGCGAGGAGAATCCAGATCAGTGTTCTCCGTTTCTGCAGCAGGAATTGCAAAATGGCACAGGTTGTATATCCCGAGGTTCTCATTCTCTTCTCCTTGGGTCAGTCTTTTGCGGCAAAACAAGTGGGTGCCGTTTGGATTCAATTCACTTGATTCCGCAGATTAGGGCCAAAACTTCTTACAACATCATAAGCGTGGCTCGCTTGAAAGGCCAGCTGCCTATCAATTCCAGAAGCATTGGCGGCGTTCTGTGCGGCAAATCGGAAAGTCCGTTGCAGGCCGAATCCGTGTGAAAGGTCTTCGGCGGCCACCACGTGATTGCTTGCGCATCAAGGCGGGGAAGTGCAAACTTGAAGCACTCTTCCCGTTGGGCAGGGGACGCGAATGCCACCCTCGAGACGCAATTTGCTCAGTCAAGCGTCGGGGCAAACGGTTGCCCGGCGTCACACCCATGCTGCGCAGCGGGCCGCATTGCGGCGAAGCGGGCAGCGCAGCATTCAACCGGATACTTCAAAATCGGAAAGGAGTGAATGGAATGCCGACCCAGAACTATGCCAATCACCGGCGATTTGTCGTGATGTACCACGTGGTTTTGTTCGGCCTTCTGGTCGTGTCGCTGATCGGTTCCCTGGTCAACCTTTACGAATCGATCGGAGATCACCAGCGCATTTACAGTGCTTCCTTGATCGTGGTGCTGGAGGTCTGCCTGCTAATGCTCTTTATCTTCTGCCGGATGTTCGCGCTCAAGGCGCAGGATCGTGCCATTCGGGCGGAAGAGAACCTTCGACATTTCGTTCTGACCGGGAAGCTGCTCGATGCCGGGCTGTCGATTCGCCAGATCATCGGCCTTCGATTTGCTTCAGACGGCGAGTTCGTTGATCTGGCGCAGAAGGCGGTCCGGGAACACCTGTCCGAGGATGAGATCAAGCGCGCCGTCAAGAACTGGCGTGCGGATAGGTATCGGGTATAGCGATCCGGAAGTGGGGCGGGCGGCCGGATTATTTGGGCCGCTCGATCTCATCCTTGAGTGCCTTCTTCAAATCGTCCGAGGCGATAAACAGATCCTCAGGGAACTTGCGATAATCCAGCATTTCGCTATAAATCAGGTCGCTGCGATATAGATTGAGCCCCATGCCGGCAAGGTATTGCAGTCGCAGGTCGCGGTCCTGATTGATGGCGGCGCCGCGCAGCCAGGGTGCCAGGTCGATCGCCTGGCCGGCATACATGCCCAGGAGCTCGAGCGGGCGATGTGAATCCGACGGAAGTAAGAGCAGCGGCCACCCCGGCATAATCGGAACGATGGATCCGTTGCTGGATCTCATTGACATCGAATCGGGACGGTTCAGCGGACCCCAGGAGCACGGTGTCGTATCCCATGCCGCCATTGGCGTTGCCCCACACCGATCCGTCAGGAAAGACATCGAAGAAGGTCGCGATCTCACTCTTGACGACGGCCCGGTTGCTCTCGTACAGCGGCACCCACTGAGTGACCAGCCCTCCCGGATTCAGGTGCTGTTTTACGAGTTCAAAATACTCCCGGGTGTAAAGCGTGGCTGCGCCCTTGACCCAGGGATGAATCGGGTCCGAAGTGATGATGTCGAATTTTTCGCGCGATGTGAGAATGTAGTGGCGCGCATCATCATAGATCATCTCAACGCGTGGATCGCTCAACACCCGATGATTCTGTTCCGCGAAATAGCCGGCCACCATCTTCGGGATCAACGGTTCAATCTCGCAGATGACGATGCGCTCGACATCGGGGTATTCGATGAATGAGCCGGCCGTGACGCCGGCGCCGAAGCCAACCACCAGGATGGACCGGGGCTTGCGGTGAAGCAGCGCCGGGAGATTGCCGAGCATCTGCTGCAGACGCATGTCCTGTTGTTCCGTCGATGCTTCCACTTTGCCGCTCACATGAAAATTCCGGATGCCACTCGCCAGTTCGGAAACGGCGATTGATGAGTTCATCCCTTCGCCGACATACAGGAAATTGGGCATGGAAGAATAGGTCGGGAAAAAGCGGCCATAGCCGACCACGCCGTCGGGAATCCGGGCTACTCCCAGGATCAGCAGGGCAGCCAGCGCTGTGAACACGGCCACAAAGCCCATGCCGGCCCCATCGGGCGCGGCGGGCTTGGGCTGGCTGTCCGAATCAGCCTGCGGGCGGGAGGGCCAGGAGAGAATCACAAGTGCCGCCGTGGCCGAAACGGCGATCAGGAGCCGCTGCGCCTGCTGCGTGCCCATGCCGGGGATGACCACCAGGCTGAAGCCAAGGGCACCCAGGATGGCGCCGATGGTGTTGGCGGCATAAACGCGGCCGATCAGACTCCCGGCATCCTGGCCGCGTGTTGCGGCGGCAGCCAGTGCCAGGGGAAAGCTGGCTCCCCACAGAATGGCCGCCGGCAGAATCGTCCAGATGCAGCGAACCAGGTCAATCTGGAAAGTGTACCAGGGGCTCATGGAAATCGTGGGATTGATCGGCCAAAAGGGGAGGGACCGGGTCAGCATGAGAGCGGCCCAGGAAATGGCGAGCGCCAGAAGCATCTGGCACCAGCCCAGAGCAAGTTTTGGCCTCCGTGTTCCCCGGGCCATAAACGAACCGGCGCTGCTGCCGATTCCCAATCCCGTCAGAAACACGGCCAGAATAATGGCAAACGTATATACCGTCGCCCCCAGCATCAGGGACAGCAGGCGGGTCCAGACTACCTCGGCGCCCAGTGCGCTAAGCCCCGAGAGGGCGATCGTTACGTAAACGGGCCAGGTATCCGCGGTCCCGGAACGCGCCTTCTTTTTCGGATCGCCCGTGTGCTGCTGATAGGACGTCCGCCGGGCCAGCAGCAACCCGAGTGCCGCCACGCTCAGGTTAATCGCCACGGCCACATAGGTGGCCGTACCCATGTTGTGAACGCGCAACAGGTAAAATCCCGCCAGCAGACAGCCGAACACGGCGCCGGCGATATTGCCGCCATAAAAAAATCCCAGCCAGGAAACCCCCTTGGGCGTCGTTTCAATCCACCGCGCGATCGCCGGCAGCGTGGCTCCCATTAACAGGGTCGGCGGCAACAGGCACAGGCCGCACGCGGCGCCGCGCAACAGGATGCCGGCGAGCCCGTATCCGGCGGTTGCCGAATATAGACCGCTCACCATCGGCATGCCGAACAGCACCAGGATGCCGATGATCCCAATGCCCAGTTCAAGCAGGGCATAAACACGGAATGGATGCGGGCGCGTCGAAACGTAGCGGGGCAGCGCCAGACTGCCCAGGCACATCCCCCCCATGAAGGTTCCCAGCAATACCGCGAGCGACACCGCCGACGAGCCGACGACGAGTTGCAGCAACTGGAACCAGACAATTTCATAAATCAGCGCGGCGCACCCACTGCCGACAAACAAAAACAGCAGCACCGGAAGGTACCGGGGTGATGCGTCAGGATCTGTGGACAAGACTGAATCTCTATTCGCCATTTGTGGTCACTACTCCCGGAGCGAATATGCCACACGGGCAAACGGCGGCCTAATGCTTTTTTCGACCGGAGCGGCGGGGGGCGCTCCAGGAACGCGAAAAAAACCAGTGGTTTCATGTTCTCCGTGGGAACGGATGCGGTTTGCCGGGAGGCTTCAGCGATTGAGCGACGACAGCGCTATGATTATGCCCGCCAGCACCAGGGCTGCCAGCACCGCACCGGCGATCTTCCAGGCGCTGAACGGGCGCTCTCCCTGGACTTCTCCGGTACGGGCATTGATCAGGATGCGGAAGACCTTGTTTCGGTACGCAATTCTGGGTCGCTGGCTTAGGGAACGAGTACCAACGACCGAAACGGTCGATGTCCGCCCGTGCGGAGCCGGCGAAGCGCTGATCGGCATGGCCGACGCGATCGGACGATCGGTTCGTGTGATCGTTGTAGAGGACCGCGACTTTCGTTCCGCCGACCGTGCGAAGAACGGACTGCGCCAGGAAGTGTGCCGAGCACGAGAGGATCGGGGCATCGCTATGCGAGGTTGGGTCGCTTGGACGAGGAACGAGATCGAGAACTACTTCCTTGACGATGAGGTGCTCGTCCCGGCGATGCGGGAAGCGTTCGAGTGCTCGGACGCAGACACGAAGGCGGCCCGCGATGAAGCGATCAAGGCTCTTTATGTCTTTCAGGTTGTTCAGGCGGCGGCATCCGACGCCGACGTCGCCTGGGCGGAGTTGGCAAAAGCCAGACGTCTCGGAGGGGGCAAGCCGAAATGGAGTGCCGCTGGCTTGGAGGCCTACGCAGGCAGCCACGATACGGACAAACCTCGAACGCCACATCAAAGGGGCGCAGGCGCAAGGTCTACAAGAACAACGCCTACCAAGAGCCGCTGCTTGGCAAGGCACTCTTGGATGCGTTTGACGCTCGACTGCGGGTGCTGGAGGCGCTGACCCGCTCCGGATGCGGTATGGAAGCAAGAGTGGGCGGGCAAGGAAGTCCTCAAGCTTGTTCGTCAGCAACTTGCCTCGAAGTTCCGAGCACCAATCGAGTCGAAGAATACCCGCGTGAACACGGTGGAATGGTTCAAGGTCGGGGACGACATCGTTGAAGCGGACAAGCCCAAGAAGGCCAAGTTGCAGGAACAGGCAAGGGGTAGATTGGACCGCGACATTGAACGGGCGATTCAGCCGGTCCTCATCAAGCACTTGTGGACACACTTGGCTGCCGTCTCAACAGCCGACATGAATGCGGACTTCGCAGAGATCGTCAAGTGCTTCCAGACGTGATGTATGTGCTACAGGCAGGGCGATTGCGTATACCGCAACGTCAGCAAGCCAAGACCTTCAGAACAGCTTCGCTCTGCCACCCGCAGATTTTCCGCTTGTCGGCGATGCCGCATTTGTCGGTCTTGTAGACGATGCCCATGGTGTCGGCCAGCTTCACGCTGTAGCCCTGGAAGAACCGCTCGTAGACCGTGTTGAGGAAGTATTGCTTGTCCGACCAGTCGGTCATCGTGCGGGCGGCGTGCTCGATGGCGACGTAGAAGCGGTCCAGTTCCTTCAGGTAGGTGTTGCGGTCGAAGCTCTGGCTGGTCATGGCCAGCATGACCTTCTCGACCTCGGCGGCGATGACGTTGCGGCGGACGAACTCGGGGTTGTCGAAAATCTCGCGGATCAGCCGCTCGGTCAGGATGTGCTGGATGAGCATCTCATCGACGGCCGACTGGCGAGAGGTTGGGGTTCAGGCTGGTGCGGCACAGCTCGAAGAAGTCGGCGAAGGCCTTCTTGAAGGCGGGGTTGGTCTTGTGGGCCTGCTCGATCTTCTTGCTCAAGCCCTTCGGCCAGGTCGGGCACGCGCTCCTTGAACTCATCGACCGCCTGCTCGAACTCCTCGATCTCCGGCTCGATGTGGCGGAAGAACTGGGTGATCAGCTCGGCGAGCTTGGCCGGGTCGTTCATGTCGGCCGCGAGGATGCGCTGGCCGTTCTGATAGAGGACGGCGGTGGCGGTGTCTTCGAAGATGATGTTGTTGAGCGGGTAGCCGGCCTTGCGCTTCTTCTCGATCTCGGCGTCGAGCTTGTCGGCGGTGTCCTTGGCCTCCCAGTAGCCGCGGACGAGGTTCATGGCGTCCTTGAACGTGCCGTCGGGGCGGATGGTCCGGCCGTTGACCTTCTTCTCGTGCTCGGCGATGAGCGTCCAGCCGATGCTCCTTGCCGGCGGCCGCGAGCAGCGCGTGGAACGCGGGGCGGGTGCCCATTTCGTACATGACGTTCTGATGGGCGAGGTCGGTCAGGTCGGCGTAGTACTGCTCGATGAGCTTGGGAAGCTTGGACTTGCGAGATCTGGGAGGCGGGTGAGGGAGCGGTCACGTGTTTCCTCCTTGATCGGGCAACCGGCGCAAGTGTGCGCGAGCTCTGCCCGAAAATGGTGGGGCAAGCCCCACCCTACATGCTGCGGTGGGCATGATCGCGATGCCTTTCCCACACCGCCCGCTGCTGGCGGAGATATTCCTCCACCTCCTGGCGGTGACCCAGATAGTATGTGATCGTGCCGTAAACCTGTTCCAGGCTCAGGGCGGGGAAGTTCCATAGAATCTCCTCGGCCGACTGGCCCTGGCGGAAGCCGATGACCACCGAGTCCGTGAAATGCGCGTGCCCGCTACGCGCCGCACGCCCTGCGCATCCAGAATGATGTACGACTTGCCTTCATCCATCTGTGGCCTCTATCGACATTCTATCCAGCCGTCTGGGCGAACGCGACAACGGTAGCGAGGCGATGGAGGAAAAGACCCCTCACCCTCCCCTCTCCCGGAGTACCGGGGCGTTGATTGCTGAGGCTGTAGCCGACGGCGGCCGTGCTGCTACAATCGATTCCTCACCTCCGGACGGGGGCGGGTACGTCATGGTGAACGACAAGGACAATTCGCCGAGTTCCGCGACGCGCATCCGCCGCCAGGTGCTGGCGTACTCCTGGCTGGTGGCGAAGAACATCGTCGAATGGGTGCTGATCCTGGCGCTGGGCCGATCGGCGTGGCCTTGCCTGGGCCGGGAGGATTGCCGCTGTTTCTGATCGGCTTCGCGCTGGTGACATTTCCCGGCAAGCGGAACCTCACCGCGCATTTATCCGCGGCATACCCGTGCGGCACGAGAGCCGGGCGTTTCGCATCACTCTGGCGACGGTGGCGATCCTCGCCCCGGCCGGGCTCATCAGCTTCTTGTGGGGCAGATGGTGGCCGCGGTTTGATCTCGAGGCGGTTGTTTCGATGCCGCTGACGATCATTTATCTCTCCTGCGCAAGATCCTGATCTGGATGCTGGGCTACCGCGGATACGAAGTGATCAACTGGCTGCTGAGGCTGATCGCGAAGGGCAGGCGGCACGTTCGGCCGTGGCTGCGGGCGCGGGGCATCGACCTGCTGCCTCCACAGCAGCAGCTCGCCCCTCGGCAGGGGGATGGACATTTCACAGGATCGCGAGATCCTGGAAATCCACGAGCGGCACCGCCAGCGCGTGAACAGGATCTGGCAGATCACGCGCAGATGGCTGATCCGCGTCGGCCGGGTGGTCTTCATCTGCGCCGTCTTTCGCGTGGATGCTTCGGCCGGTTTATCGCAAGTGGGATAGATCCGCGGGCCGATCCTGGCAACCAACTGGTGGGCGTTCGCCGGCGCGGCGGCGATGTTCTCGGTGTTCTTTGTTTGTTTTCCGCGCGATGGCCTGGCGGCACATTCTCAGCGGGCTGGGGCATCGGCTGCCGGTGGCGCCGCCGCGCAGAATCTGGTCGTTTTCGGAGCTGGCGAGATATTTGCCGGGGGTGATCTGGCAGGTGGTCGGCCGGGTTTACCTGAGCCGGCCGTATGGCGTGAGCGGTGCGGTTTCATCGGCCAGCCAGCTCCTGGAGTTGTCGATCTTCATGCTGGCGAACATCCTGGTGGCGCTGGCGTGCCTGCTGGGGGCCGGGCTGCGGCTGATCCCGCCGGAGCAGCGGAAGTGGCTTTACATTGCCATGGCGTTTGTGCCCGCGCTGTTGCTGCTGCTGCACCCGGCCGTGTTTTACGGGCTTCTGAACAAGCTTCTGGCGAAGATGAAGAAGCCGCTGGTCGTGCAACGGTTGCCCAAGCGGCAGCTTCTGGTGGTGCTGCTGTGGACGGTTGTGGGGCTGCTGTGGCAGAGCCTGGCGGTGTGGTTGTTGACGCGGAGCACGCTGCATCTGCCGATTGGCAAGTGGTATGTGCTGGCCGGGGCGTATTGCCTGGCGTGGACGATCGGGTTTTCGGTCGGATTTCTCTCGCCGGGGGGAATGGGCGTGCGCGAGATGGTGTTCATCACGACGATGCAGTTCCTGCTGCCGCAGGGTTGGGTGGCGAGAAACCTGCATCTGGACGATCGGGTGGTGTTCGTGGCGTTTCTGGGGTTCCTGGGGGTGCTGCTGAGGCTTTGGGCGATCGCGGGAGAATTGACGTTCGCGACGATCACATATCGCGGACCATCGGGGGGCGAAAGGGCTGGCGGATGCACCAGGGCGGGTGGCGGCGGCGAATGGGGCTACGGTCGGGCCGACGATGTCGGGGGGCTCGCTGGCCGCGGATGGCGGGCTGGAAAGACCGTCGTGAAGTACATCACAAGAAGGGCGGCGATCCACAGGGCCATGATCAGATCGCTGAGTGATGAGCAGAAGGCGCGGGCGGGGCTTGAGCGGCTTATGAGGCGCCTGCGGCGGCCGGCTGTGGACCGCCTGCGGCAGCGGGCGGGCGGGCTGCTTTTTCATGACTTGCACTCGATGCGATACCCCTCCTCGAATGCGGTGGCAAAGTCAAATACATTACGGAAATCCTCGAGCGTGTCTTCCTCGGTTTTGGACATCCAGCCGCTCTCGACCATCGCGAAGACGATCCGGCCGAAATCCTCGGTGCGGGTGATGCCCCAGCGGCGGAGGACGGCCGGAGCGAGCAGGCCCGTACATTGAGGGCGAACTCGCGCAGGCCGGCGCTCAGGTCGCGGCCGCTGACGTGGCGGGAGGGGCGTTCCTCGCCGCTGTGGCGTTCGCGGCGGGGCTCCGGCTCGCGGCCGTGGAGTTTCTCGACGGTATATGCAAGGCCGTCCTGGACAAACTGATAAGCCTCGGGAGGATACAAACCCACATCCTCCGCGATCTGCTCGATCGTCCTTTTGGGCGCAGACATTTTCAGGCATAAGTCAAATCTAACCCATGATTGGGGAGTACGCCAATGGTTAAGTTAGTTGCCAGTTGTTAGTTGCCAGTTGCCAGTTGTTGGTTGCTCTCCTATTCGATCTTGGGGAAGAGGGGCTTGCCTTCGCCGAGTTTGTGGCCTGGCGGGAGGGGATTGGCCATCAAATCGGCGAGAGTGCGGCCGTTAGGGTCGATATTGAGCTGGGCGAGGCCTTCGGCGGCTTTGTGCGGCAAAATGGGCAAGAGGCCGACCAGGGCGCGATAGACGGCCTGGGCGGAGAGGCTAAGGACAGTGTCGAGGCGCGCGGCCTTGGCGGGGTCTTGGCCAGGGAGAAGGGGGCGGTGGCGTCGATGTAGCCGTTGGTGGCGCGGGCCAGCTCGATGGGGATGAGGCAACAATCCTGGAGGGCGAGCCTGTCATAGGCGGCCGGCAGAT
>CAWGRQ010000017.1:0-180195 GCA_963824985.1 Terriglobia bacterium | reverse complement strand
GCCGGGGCGGTTCCCGCACCAGGTCGACACCGGCGGAACCGATGCGGGAACCGAAAAGCACGCCATCTCTTATTTGCGCAGGCGTTTGCGCCACTGCTCTTTGATCCGGTCGGCTTCCTGCGGGGTTATCAGGCCTTTAGAGATCAGCTGGGCCAGGGCTTCGTTTAATTTCGCCTCATCCCGGATCTGCAGCAACTGATTCCTGAGATCCAACTTCTGTTTGCGTGCGTCCCGCTGTTCGGTAATCCGCGCTGCCTGCTCCGGGGTGATCCGGCCGTCGGCGATTAGCTGCGAAAGGGTCTGGTTGAAGAGGGAGTCGTCTTCGATATTCCACAGCTGCCCGATCGCAACCGCATCCCGGCGTCTGTCCTGTCCCCGCCGCCACTGCTCTTTAATCCTGGCAGCCTGTTCCTGCGTGATCCGGTTGTCAGTGACCAGCTTGGCCAGCGCCGCATCCAGCACCGCTTCATCCTTGATCTTCAGGAGCGGCTTGACGATTTCCTGAAGCGTCTGCCTGCCCCTGGTCGCCTGCGCCGGCCGCTGCCGCTGGAACGGGCTTGCTCCGGCGAAGGCGCCGGCAGTACCCGAAATCAGCAAGGTAACGGTGATGAGTCCGAATAACGCCTTCCAGTGTAACCTTGTCATACCCTGTAGCCTCCGATGTCCGGTCATTTAGCTGATGAAGTATCCAACAACTCTAACCCGCATTCCGGCTTTTTGTTTCAAAAATTAACTTCTACAAACCGGCCGGCCGGCAAAAGCCCTGCACTCGATATCGGTCCTTGGTTGTCCGCGTTTTTCGGTCTCCGAGATGTCCTTCAATCCCGGATTTATGAGTCGCGGAGCCCAGGCCCGCTTCTGCAGATACTGCTTCCTCTTCCCCTCCGGAAACTTCTCGATGGCATAGCGAAGCATCGTGCGCGGCATTTCCCGGAAGTGCTCTTGAAGGAAAGCCTCGGCCACTTCCCGGTTTCGGTTTGCCACTTCTCGTATCATCTAAGAAAAAACCACGAATTCCACGAATTCATACACATGGGGCATGCGCGTAACGAGGCGCGCCAAGTGATGTGGTCGTCACTGCCTGCATCCTGGGGGCGGCAAGAAAAACCACCTTCCGGCAGTACTTTCATAAAATCTGCGCAATCCGTGAAATCCGTGGCCGCTATTTGCGGTCTCCGACAACAGGGCTGAGCAGAGACTATTTCTTGATGTCGATCATTACGGTGCCGCTCTTCTTGCCGATGGCAACAACTTTTCCATCCACGAACTGCACGCTCACCGGGAATCCGGTTTCGCCGCTGGCGACCTTTCCCCAGCTCCCCGCAGTGCCGGTATCCTGACGCGGGAACCAGATCTCGGTCTTCTTGCCGTCCTTCTCCCCTTCATCCACTCCGATGGGATTGCCCAGGACAAGGAACGCCTGTGCCCTCGTCATTCCCGGAATCACGCTTCGCAATCCGATGGCCTTCCGAATCTCTTCCGGCCACTCGGGATGCTCATCCTGCAGCGGCTTGTTCGAAAGGATCAGGCCGAATGCCTTCTTGAAATCGTCCAGGCTCTTGATCTGGACAAATCGAATCCAGATTTCCGTATCCTTGGGCTTGCCCCCTTCGGCCCAGAGTTCGACAACATCGTCCTTAAAATAGAGTTTGCCATCATGAATCATGTCGTTCGGGCCGAATCCCCAATAAATGGTGTCCACGCCTCTTGATTGCTTTTTCTCCGCGATCAAGGCCAGGTTCTTGTCCCAATCCAGCCCGGTCGGCGATACCTCAATAACCACCTCAGCCCCGATCCCGAAACCACCGGAAGTGTATCGGCAGGGAACATTGTTGCGCAGGTACAGCTCCCCTTTGATCATTACATTCATCTGATCACGGTCCTGACGGCTGTACTGCGCCAGGGCAGGAACTGCGCAGGTAACCAAAACAAAAACGATCGCAGCCATGCGATGATTGGCCTTCATTGGATGCCTCCTTTAAGGATATTTGAGGGCCAGTATACTATGGAAATAGGGGCGATGGTTGAGAAACAGTTCGGGAAGGGGTGAGGGACAGTCACCAATGTCCCGGATGCCCGAAGATGGAAAGTGTAGGGGAACACTGGTGACTGTCCTTCGCCCCTCCTCGCCCCTAATGGGTGGCGGCACACCAACGGGAAAGGGATTCGCCAGTGAAGGCACTTTCAGCGGATCTGGACCGGCAGGGTCGAAGCAACAATTTTGCCGTCGACCCCGTCCTGAGCCACGCCACGCATCCGATAGGATCCGGAAGGCGCCTGAAGAGCGACCGACATTTCAAGGCCGGTTTCCACCATGCGGCTGAAGGTAGATTCTTTCAGGGCAAATTTTACTTCGAGTTCCGTGCCGGTCACAAAATTTCCGCTGCCGTCGAACAGGGTTGCGATGAAAACCAGCGTTTGAGTGCGCCGGCCGTCCTTTTCAATGAAATGAAATTTGCGGGCATCGATTTTAATCACGACCTCGAGGGCCGGATCTCCGGTGTCCGTCTTGGAAGGATCCGAGCTGATGACGGCCGGCAGTTCCCCCAGCGAATCCGATCCCATGACTTCGCGGTCGACCCGTCGTTCCTGAACAGGCGACACCTGCTGTTTGTTCGTGGCCGCCCAATAGCCTGGCCGCGCCTGGATGACGTAAACATTTCGAGACTTCATGCGCACCTTGAGACCGTGATATTTTCCGTTAGGAGCCTCTCGTGGAGAGAAAGCGAGGAAATAGGAAACCTCCGGAATCATGCCGAGCTCACGAAAACCGAGGTTGAGATCATTATTGTTCTGAAAGAACAGGCCGCCGGTGCTTGTCGCCAGAATTGCCATTATGTCGTTGCTGAGGTCGTTCGCTTTGCCTCCCAACTGGACCATGCGCATGATCGAACGCTCGTCGCCGCCTCGAGTTACCTCCGGCGGATCCTCTGTGTAGAGGCCTTTGGCGTCGAGCGCATTGATGACGACCTCGGCATGGAGGGCATGGTCTATGACCTTCTGGTGCTCCGCTTCGAGCGTTCCGATCAAGAAGCCTGAGGACGCCAGCAGAACCATCCTCTTTCCAGGCAACTGCGCCATGTAGTCCACAAGCCTGCCCATGGTTTCCAATGCGCTCGCTGAGGTGTCGCGCACCTGGAACCACATGGCTTCGGCCTGCATCATCAGCTGGTTTGTTCCTCGAAAAGGCCAAGCTCCGGTCTTACCCGGTAGAACGGAAGCTGTTGCTCCTCTCCGTCCGGAGCATCGCGCCAGTTCGGCGCTCTTTATGGCAAAAGTCTCATAATCAATCTTATTGGCGATTACATAAGCGTCATAAGGTGTCAGTTTGGGACAGATGCCGCCGTCTGGAGTGCGCGGGAATGAACTGTACTGATCGACAGCCGCCAAGAGTTTCCCCACGTCGTCAGTGAAAGGCACAATCTGCCTTCCGGATGTGGTAAATAGCCCGACGCGATCACCCTTTGCCAGACCCTCCTTGATGAAACGCCCGGCAGCCGCTTTCACCAGGACCTGCTGGCTGTAAGGTATGCTGAGATCATCAAAGAGCAGCGCCACATGGCGCAATGGCACCTTTGATTTTGTACCCTCAGGTGCGGCGTTCGACGCCCTTGGGATCGACGGTTGCACCTGCGCCGAAACCGGCGTGAAAGTCTCGACGGAAAAAGCCGTGATCGCCTGTTTCTTGCCGGCATCTTCAATCTCGAAATCGTCTTTACTCAGACCCCCTATGGCGCGACCTCGCCTGTCTCGAACGACCACACCCACTTCGACAAGATTCGAATCTGCTCTGAACGTGTACTGAGTATGCGGCCAATATGTTCGAACCGTCGCATCCATCTCCTTGGGGCCAGAACCCTGCTGTAACGAGAAAACACACGTTTTGCAAATGCAAAACATGAGTCCAAGCGTAGCCAACCGACGCAGCCGCGAAAGGGACACGGGATGCCTGATGTTTCCAGCAATCATCGGAATAGAAATCACTCTGCCTCGCAGCCTTGTCTCCAAGTCCAATGGTGATGGTGCCATGGACCACAAGAGGACATTGTGCAGCTTACTTCAATTTGACGATTCAAAAACAAGGAAAGTTCATGAGCGGAAGGCAAACCGGGATTATGAGCCGAGGCTCCTTTCGCCCAGGTCTGCGCCGCACCTGATCATAAGCGAGGCTCGCCATGAAAATCATGCGCAGCGCAACTCTGGTTTGCCTGGCCGCATTGTGCACAGGAATTTCCATGCCCATTCACTCACAAGGGGTCCGATGCCCGACCTGGCCCGGCTTCAGGCGATGACCGCTCGGTTTGTCCCCGTCGATATCAGCGCCGACATCTCGCGCCTGCCCTCGGGCGAGGTGAAGGCGCTCGCCAAAATGGTGCAGGCGGGCAGGATCATGGACACGCTCTTCCTGCGCCAGGTCTGGTCGGGGAATGAAGCGCGGTATGAACGCCTCCAGAAGGAGGAATCCGCGATCTGCTTCGCGCCCGTGCAATCAGCGGCTGAAACGGAACTGTGGATTCGCCCGCGGGACGAGACCGGCCGGACGATTCGGCTAACCCGCGCCGAGGTCCATCTCGATATCTGGGGACACGGACAGAATCTCGCGCTGGCGCAGACCGAACGCGGCGTGCGACTTCCGCTCGACCGTGAATGGCCCTGCACCGCCTGGCCGGATATCTGCGGGAAGCAGGTCCTGCGGGGCGCCCGGCTGGTTCTTCAGGCCGACGGCTTTGCGCCGGTGACCTCGCGAACCTTCCTGCCTTTGGGAGCCGATATCGCCGCAGCGCGTCCCGCCGGGAGTTCGGCCGATACGGTGAGCATCGAATTCGACGGCATCCCTCCGGTTCCTGTGCGCGAAATAGAGATATCCCGGAAGTAGCGATCGGATCGGCAGGACCCGATTGGACCTCCAACTGGTCGGCAATCTGGTAAAGCCCGAGCGGATCGATCGTACCTTCGCTCGTCCCCGGCGGGTCGTATCTTGTCAGAAATGGGAACGTCGCCGTCATTTGGTCCAAGCCCTCGTGCCCGAAGAAACGTCGGTGGGTTCACATAACTCCCAGAATCCAGCCCTCTATCCTGAGCCTTTGTGCGCTCGTCTGGCGCCAGGGGCGGATCGAGAAAGGCCGCGAGGCGGCCGTCCTCAGAAGCGTCCTGCCATCGGCAAGAAAACCAGCGCCTGTGGTGCGCGTATCGAGCGCATATTCGTTTGGTTCCAGACGTACAAGGTCGTTCAAGTGCTTTTGGATGCAATTATTTGCGGGTTTGGCAACAGAAACTAGATAGCGGTTCATGAAAAGTATCAATGCCAGGGGCGGCAACACAATAGGTTGACATTCAATAGGTGTGGCCGTATGCTACCTATGGAAATCCAATATATTGATCGGGGGGTACCGATGCCGGACAAGACCGATGTGCTTCAGGGAACTCTGGACCTGATGGTGCTCAAAACGCTCGAGACTTTGGGGGAGATGCACGGGTACGGCATCGCCAGGCGGATCGAGCAGGTTTCGCGGGATGTCCTGCGCCTGAACCATGGAACGCTCTATCCGGCCCTCGTGCGCCTCGAACAACGCCGCTGGATCAGGTCGAAATGGGGGATCTCCGAAACGGGGCGACGCGCCCGATTCTATTCGCTCACCGCCTCGGGACGGAGGCAGGCGGAGGCCGAAGAGGAAAATTGGCGCCGGACGGCCGCCGTCATGGCACGGTTTCTGGAGGCTCAATAAAGTCAAGTCCGGGAGGAAAGGATGGACTCGCTCTGGATTTTCCTGGCCCGCATCCGCGCGCTCCTCATGCGGAACCGGCTCGACCGCGATCTCGACGACGAGATTGAGGCTCACCTCGAACTGCTCACCATGGAATACCGGCAGTCCGGAATGAACCCGGAAGAGGCTGCGCGCGCCGCGCGGCTGCGGCTTGGCGGCATCGAGCAAACCAAGGAAGAAGTGCGCGACGTGCACCGCATCCCCTGGGCAGCCAACTTCCTCCGCGACGCTGCGGAGGGCATGCGCAAGTGGCGCCGGCAGCCGGGAATCGTGATCGTGACCGTAGTAACCCTGGCGATCGGAGTCGGCGCGAACATCGCCCTGTACGATCTCATCGATGCCCTCATGTTCCGGCCTCCCGACGGGGTAACGGCGCCGGAACGATTGGTCAGCCTGCGTGTTAGCGACTACGTCCGATACTCCGACATCCGGGACCAAAGCAAGTTATTGGACGTTGCCGGATACGATCGCATGAGCCTGAGTGTCGGAAACGGCGCGGATGCCGCACTACTCTGCGTGGAGTGTGTGACGCCCTCGTTTTTCCCGGTTCTCGGCACCCGGCCGGCCATCGGCAGGACCTTCACGACCGACGAAAACGCAGAGAGGCGCGAGCCTGGCGTCATGTTGTCCTACGCTTTATGGCAGCGCGATTACGGCGGCGACCCGCAGGTGCTCGGTAAATCGATCGCGATCAGCGGACGTCCGTTTTCGATCATCGGAATTGCTCCCAAGGGATTTCGCGGCGTGGAGCCTGAGGCTGTGGACGCCTGGGTTCTCCTCCCCGCGGCTCCCGACATCTGCTCCTTCACCGGCAGGAGCCTGCTTGGCGACAGCGCCGCCCGGTGGCTGCAGACGATCGGGAGGCTGCGCGACGGCGTCACTCTGCCGCAGGCGGCGGCGGAAATCGAGTCGCTTGCGTCCCCCGAAGCTCAGTTGGAACGCGCCCTGTCGCGCGGCAAGTCTCTTCAGCTCGAACCGCTTCACGACTCAAGGCGCGATTCCGATGCCGAGCGGCTGGCGCTGTGGCTGGCCGGCGGCGCGCTGGTCCTGCTTGTGATCGCCTGCGCCAATGTCGCCGGGCTGTCGTCGATTCGCGCCATGGACCGGAGAAGGGAAATCGCCATCCGGCTCCAGCTTGGCGCGGACCGGTGCCGGATAATTGCGCAACATGCCGCCGAACATGTCGTGCTCGCACTCATTTCGGGGGCGGCGGCCGCGTTGACCGCCGGGTGGCTGGCAACGGCGCTTCAGGCCTTTTTCTCGTTCACGACCGGGATCAGCGTTTTCGACTGGCGCCTTTTTGCTATTGCTTGCGGGCTGACAATGGTCGCGGGAACCTTGAGCGGCATGATCCCTGCGCTTCAGGTGTCTCGAGTCGATGCGGCCGGGCTGGCTTGCAGTTCCAAATCGGCCTCGGACAGGAAGGGATTCAGGAAGGCGCTCCTCGTGCTCCAGGTCGCACTGGCCCTGATCCTCGTGGTTTGCGCCGGCCTTTTTGCGCGCAGTGTGCAGAACACCCGAAGAGGGCTGGGCGTCGACCTGGACCACGTGGTCATCGCAACCGGCAACCTCAAAAAAGCCGGGTTTCAGGGTGCAGGGGAGATCCGGGCGGTATTCGATCTGATGGCGGACCGCATCCGGCGCCTGCCGGGGATCGGAAGCGTCAGTATTTCCGACGGAAGCCTGTTCGGCGCTGGAACCGCCTCGATCTTCGTGGCTTTCATGAACGGCGTAAATGGTAAAGACGCCGGAGCTCACGCCAAGACGGCGATTACGCCGGAGTATTTTTCCACCTTGGGAACCCCGATGCTCTCCGGCCGCGCGTTTACAGACGCCGACAATGCGGCGAGCGAGCGGGTGATGATCATCGACGAATCCATGGCCGAAACCATGTGGCCGGGGGAGCCGGCGGTCGGCAAGTATGTTTCGTCCGGCCATACCTACCGAGTGATCGGCGTATGCCGGTCGCGCCGCACATCGGCGGGATACAAGCGTTCCGGAGGTGAAACGTTTGTGCCCCTCGCACAGGCCGCCGAGAGCACGCCGCAGTCGATACTGATCCGGACGCACGGACAGGCGGCTGAGGCTGTAAAGCCCATTGCCGCCGTGGTTCGAGGCGTGGTCCCCAATCTTCCCTTTATCGACGTTCAGCCGATCGAGAGTCTTGTGGATAACCAGACGCGGTCCTGGCGTGTAGGCCGCTCGATCTTCTCGGCTTTCAGCGTCGTTTCGGTCCTGCTCGCCGCACTCGGCTTGTACGCGGTGCTCGCATTCTCCGTCCGGCGGCGGGTATCGGAGATTGGTGTGCGCATGGCGATTGGTGCGACTGCCACCGACATCGTGCGGCTTGTCTTTCGGCACGGGATTATGGATTGCAGCAGTCGGCTGGGTGCTCGGGATATGTGCCGCGTTATCGCTGACGAAGTACCTTGAGAAGCTCCTGTTTCAGGTTGAACCCTTGGATCCCCTTTCATTCATCATTGCGTCGCTATTCGTCCTGGCCGCGGCCGTCGCGGGCTGTCTCCTGCCTTCAATCCGGGCGGCACGAGTGGATCCGGTCGTGGCATTGCGTCACGAGTGAATGGACGCCGCGAGAAAGGAGTCGTCGTTCATGAAGAGAATGACTGCAAAGAGACCGTTATCGATCGTAGGCCGGATCGCTTGTAGCGCGGCAGTCTCAGCGTCCATGATGCTTGCGGCTCATATTCCCGTCGTTGCCCAAGGTTTCGCCAGGTTGGATGAAGTGGGCATGCGCTGGACAGCCATTGATGCGCCGAAGCCCGCCTATCCGAAGACCGCGATCGATAAGCAATCTCACCGGTGTCGTCGTCGTATCGGTGATCTTGGCCGAAGATGGACGGGTGGAAACCCTCATTGTCATGGAGGCCCCGGATTCCTTGCTTGCCTCTGCGGTTCGCGAAGCCGTGCAGCGGTGGAAGTTCCGTTCGCCGAGCCGTCCGGGTCCTGACGGAACGGAAATGATGTCGAAGATGGAAGGAAAGTTGACCTTCTACTTCCGAATCGATCATGGCATCGGACAGGTGCTGAATCCCGAAGAAATGCCGGGTGCCCGCTGGCCAAAGCGGAGGGTTCCGGGAAGCGAAAAGGCAAAGGGGCCGGTGAAGGCGACCGCGTTCAAGGGCGTGCCCGAAGCGTCGATCACCATGATCAATCAGCAGGAGCTGGAACGGCAAATAGCTTCAGTCCACCCGGTCATCCTGGATATCCGCGAACGGGATGCATTCCGGCGAGGACATTTGGATGGCGCGGTCAACATACCGTTCGGCGAGTTGCAGGTGCGCGCGCCGATCGAATTGCCTGTGGCCCGGCCCATGGTCATCGACTGTTCTCAGGATGAAATCTGGTGCGCCAATCCGGGCACGATCGTTCAAGTTTTGAGGTGGAGTGGCTTTACCAGGCTCACCGTCTACCGGTAGACTTTATGGTTCCGGTAATAAGAGACGGATCATTGCCCTAGTACTGCTGTGTCATAATATGATGGATTTAGGATCGGGGTCGGACCGATGGAAGTCGCATCGATCTGCCAGAATAGTCATTCCTGAGGGCAGGAACAACCTACGGTGCGGCAGTAATGTCGGTGATACTGTTTTGTGCGGAAAATGAGGCAATGAGGGGGTGAGGGACAGTCACCAGTGTCCCGGATGCCGGATGCCCGAAGATGGAAAGTGAAGGGGAACACTGGTGACTGTCCCTCGTCCCCCTCGTCCCCGAGGTCGCGCTGAAGCTCCTCGAACCGGACGATCCCTGCCGGTCGGTCTATCTGCAGTTCATCGCCGAAGAGCTGGCGCGTCAAACGGCGAACCCCGCCCCCCCCAATCCAGCCTGATAAGATAAAGCGACGCGGGCCGACACGCCACCGCCGGCGGCCGCCCGGACCACAAAATCAAATAATAGGGATGTACCTCGATGCTCGACATATCTGGGCAGTGGAAGATTTTCCATACCCGGCCGCCTTCAGCACGCGGTATGATGAGGGCGGAGGCAGTAGTCGATGATCACGAATTCGTCAATTTTGCATGCGTTTGAGCGTAACCTCATCAAGCAGGAACCTGCGGACTATCGCCACGCTCTCAGCATTTTCGAAGCTCTGTACTGCGAAGCCCGTGCGCTCGGCGTGATTCCTCTTCGGGACGCGCTGGATGGGATCGACGTCGATATCCGGCTTGCAGGAGTATTGAATGCTCGAGGAGTTGTTCCACCGCATTGCGGCCGCCCTTGATCAGGCGGCGCTCCCATATATGATCATCGGCGGCCAGGCAGTCCTCCTGTACGGGGAGCCGCGCCTGACGAAGGACATTGACATCACTCTGGGTGCCGGACTGGACCGTCTGACCGATGTTGTGGCTGCGGCTCAGGCCGCGGGTCTGAGGCCGCTGGTGGATCCTGAAGTCTTCACCCGTCAGACCATGGTTTTGCCGTGCGCAGATCCGCAATCCGGTATGCGCGTGGATTTCATCCTCTCGTTCTCGCCCTTCGAACAAATGGCCATAGCTCGCGCCCGCAAGGTAAAAATGGGAGATGTCGAGTTGAGCTATGCATCGGTCGAGGACCTCATCATCCACAAGGTCATCGCCGGACGGGCCCGCGATATCGAGGATGTCAAGAGCATCCTGCTGAAAAATGAGTCTGCCGACCTGGCCCACATCCTTCGATGGCTTGAAGAGTTCGCAGATGCCACTGGCAATCCATACCAAGAGCGTCTCCAACAGATTCTGGCCGAAATCGACGGGCAGTAATTCACTCTCCGCCCGTCAGCGGCTGAAGCCCGGTCTTGATAATCTGCATGCAAGCCGGCCGCGTCCACGATAGACGCGGCTCTTGACGGTGCCGTCGGGCACTCCCAGTTTCTGAGCGATTTCCTCGTAACTCATGTCTTGCATGTATTTCAGGGCCATCGCCTCCTGCAGAATGAGAGGCAATTGCTTTCGAGGGGCTCCCGGTAGTAGCGTGAGATTGCGGGGGAAAATGCCGAATTTCCCCGAATCCCCACCGATTTCCCGCAGGAAACACTGCGATTTTGGCAAAATGCGCCATGAAATCAATCGTGATGCGATACCGGGGAGAAGGGATGGGGCGCCAGAAACCGTGCTCGCGCTCATAACGCTGGTCCCAGACGCGCCCGAGTTCGTCGAACTGGTCCTCGACCAGGTGATATAGCGCGGATTCCTGGGCATTTCGCTACCGGTAGACTGCCTGCGGATGGCATTCCACATAAGATCTAACCGGCTGCCTCCCTTATGAGCCAATCTTATCTTCCGCAGATCAGCCTTGCCCTCCCGCAAGCGAAGACGGCCTGGAGGTATGTCTTTCGAAAAGGGGCAACCGCTGCCAGAAGGCAAGCCTTTCCGCCAGCGGCAGAAGTTTTCCGGCGCGGAACGGATCGATCATGAATCCGGCTATCACCAACGGCAGCCGGGGCTGGAGATAAGCGCAATCCCGGCATTCAGTGAACAGGGCTGCATCTCCGCGGGCGTGAGCCGCGCGCATGGACTGCATCGCCCCGTTGTTCCAGATTTGTGTCAGGGTGGATTTGGTCAGATTGCCGACAGGACCTGCTTTGTACAGGACTCCGGGTGAAGCATACACATCGCCGTTGGTTTCCACGAAAGCCGGTCCGTACCAGAGCCGCGGACAAGGCGCCCGCCGCTTAGGTCCGGGATGGATTCGCTTCTCACCGGCCGGACCATTGCACACGACATCCGCCTTGAAACGAATCATGTCGACGCCCGGGACCGAACGCCAGTGCCGGAAAAAATCCCGCACCTGCCCCTCGGTTTCGGGCAGGAGAATCATCTGCACCGCCACCAGAATGGGGGATTTTCGCTCGCGCTTGAGTTCCAGGAACCTGCGCACGTTAGTGGTGGCTGCTGCAAACCCCTGAACCCCATGAACCGCTTCGTATACCTCCGGCGTAGTCGCGTTGATGGAGAAGATGATCATATCGGCGCCGGAATTAAGGACGTCGGCGCGCCTCGCCTCGTCCAACAGGGTGGCGTTGGTCGAGAACATCACCCGGATCCCCTGGGACCTGGCATGGCCGATCATCCGGAAGGCGTCCGGGTTCATGATCGTTTCCCCGGGCCCATCCAAGGAGATATAGCTCAGGCGGCCTTTGACCTCATCGATGATCTTTTTGAAAAGGTCGAACTCCATTTCCGGGCCGGCGAATGTCCTCACGGCTCGGATGCACATGCGGCAGGTCATGTTGCATCGATGAGTGGTGGCGATGATCGCGGTGAGCGGCGGACCCGGACATACGGGAGACCGCTTCAAATAACTGTGCAATAATTTGAATCGATAGCTTGCGGGTGTGGAGGCCGAAAATAGGCGTCGCATCTTATATATGACGGATCCGTGCGTCTATTATAACATGGAAAACAATGCGGGAAATGGTCGCCTCAATTCGAAGATGACTGCTTTTCATCAGGAACTCCCGATTGCCCTTGCGAGCGAGCCATGGTTTATATCGTCGGATCGGGTTTGAGCTCAATCGCTGCGGCTTCTGCCCTGATTGCGCGCGGCATCCGACCCACCATCCTGGATGCGGGGCTGGCGCCCGACGCTTTCGCAGAGGTGCGTAAACAACGCCTATCCTCCGTTGAACCCGAAGGCTGGCAGCCGGATGACATAGCGCAATTGAAATCTTTCGGCCCGATGGCGGCAAACGGGATCCCTCGCAAACTCTATTTCGGATCCGATTTTACTTTCTCCGAGGTCGGGCACGCCACTCCTCTGGATCTGCGCCAGGCTTCCATGCACCGTTCTTTTGCCGCAGGCGGGTTCAGCAACGTTTGGGGAGCGGTGGTCCAGCCTCTGTCACCGGATGAAATGAACGGCTGGCCTGTTACATTCGAGGAATTTGCTCCCCACTATGCGGCCGTACGACGGCTAGTGTGCGATCAGGCTGAAGAAGGCTCTCCGTTGCAGGCGGAATTCGGCAGAGCTGCGGCTGATCCCGCAATCCGCCCAAGCCTGCAGGCTCGGGCGCTGTATACTGACCTGACGGCGGGCCGAGCCCGTCTGGCCCGTCAGGGAATCCGGTTTGCATACGCATCGCTGGCCGTGCGTGCCTCCGACAGGAACGGAGAGAGAGGATGCCGCTATTGCGGGCTCTGCCTCTATGGTTGTCCCTATGATTGCAGATATTCCGCAAGAACGACGCTGATGCGGCTGGTTCGTCAGGAGAAAGTCCGCTATATACCCGGCGTAATCGTCCAGAGGCTATTCTCCGCAGGACGTCATATTAACATTGAAGTTCATTCTCTCACGGAAAACTCCGCAAGTTGCTACCCGGCCAGCTGTGTGCTGGTGGGTGCGGGCTTACTGGAATCCTCGCGCATCATCATGACCTCGCTCGGCCTGTATGACACGCCGCTGGTCGCAAAGCACAGCGACATTTTTACCTTGCCGATTCTGCGTTACGCATCGGCCCCTTCCGTGTTCGATGAACGTCTCCACACTCTGTGCCAGCTGATTGGGGAGATTACTGATGCACGCATTTCCGAGCATCCGATCCATCTGCAAATCTACGGCTATAACGATTTATATCCTGCACTCCTTCGGGAAAAATTCGGGATGCCGGGCTCCCGGCTCACTCCGGCTTTGAAATCCCTGGCATCGCGTCTGTTCGTGATCTTCGGTTATCTTCACTCCAGCATCTCATCGAATATCGTGCTGACCCTGCGGGGCAATGGCGCGCCAACACTCACTGCAGAGGGCCGCAGAAACAGGCTTGCCGCCGGGATCACCAGGCAGGTAGCCCGCACAATCTTGCGGAACCGCGAGTCTTTTCGGGCCATTCCGATCCCGTTTCGCGGGCGGTTGGACCTGCCCGGCGGCGGATATCACAGCGGCGGCAGTTTTCCCATGAGCGGAAACCCAGGGGCCTTGCAGACAGACCGGCTCGGGCGTTTGTCATCTCTCCCCGGAATGCACCTCATCGACGCCAGCGTCTTGCCGACGGTGCCGGCCGGCACTACGGCGTTTACTGTCATGGCCAATGCCCATCGCATCGCCTCGGAGCTGGAGGCGCCTGAAGATGCGTAGCCTGTCCCCTCATCCCCGATATCGTCTCTACACTGCTCCGGTCAGCTATGCCCTGACGTTGCGCCGCCTTTTTTCATACGCCCATTCAGATCGGTTCGCCGCCCAGCTCGAATCCGCCGTCTGCAGCCTTTTCAATGCCGGATCCGCAGTATGCGTACCCATGGCGCGGACTGGTCTATATATGGTTTTGCGGGCTTTGATCCGGCCCGGGCAGAGCGTTGTGATGTCGCCGCTGACAATCAAGGACGTGGTGAACGCGGTCATGCTGGCCGGCGGTATCCCGGTATTCGCCGACATCCGGAGATCCTCCTGCGCCATCGACCCGGACCAGGCCGAATCCCTGATCGACCGGCGGACCGGCGCCGTCCTGATTACTCATCTTCACGGCGAAACCGCGGGCGCGCACGTATTCCGGGAGATTTGCAGCCGCCGCGGCGTACCGCTTATCGAGGATGCCGCACAGGCATTCGGCGCGCAGGAGGACAACCGCAGACTTGGAACGATCGGCGATGTGGGAATCTTCAGCTTCGGCTTTTATAAAAACCTGAACACCTGGCAGGGCGGCATGGTGGTGTCGCAGAACCATGTCCTGATCGCCAGGATCCGACAGGAAATGCGACGGCTGCCTTCGCTTCGGCGGCGGCGAATCCTGGCATTCGCATTGCTTGGGCTGGCGACGGATCTGGCAACCTGGCCTCGTCTTTTTTCCGTCTTGACTCATCCCGTGATCCGGCATTGCTTTCTAAAAAATGTCGCCGTCGTAAACCACATGCTGGACCCGGAGCACAAAGCCTGCCGGATCGACACCATGCCGAAGGAATATTTCCGGCGCATGTCGGAATCCCAGGCGGAAATCGGATTGAGACTGCTTGACCGCGTGGACAAAGATACGGCAGCACGAATCGCTCATGCCGAAATCTATGATGAAGACTTGGCGGGTATGGATGGGCTGATCACTCCGCGCAGGCACGCCGGACGGTCTCACATTTACACGTATTACCCGATCCAATATGCGGAAAGGATGGATCTGCTTCGCCGGGCGCAGCGGTGCCGGCGGGACTTCGCCGCACAACACCTGCGCAACTGCGCCGATCTGCCGGAGTTCAGGGAATTCCATCGCGACTGCCCAAACGCCCGTGCCGCGGCGCGCGAACTGATCCTCCTTCCTACATATCCGCGCTATCCGGTTGAGGAAATCAGGCGCAACATCGCAGTCATCCAGGAGTACCTCGAAAAATTCAGGTCGGCGCCATGAAGGTGTTATTCGTTGTGGACGCCATCCACCGTTGGGAACGAATCGGTGTTCTCACCCTGTCCGCGATTTCGAAGCAAGCGGGACACGAGGTTCAACTCCTCGACATTCGGGGCAAATCCGAGAGGAAGATCTCGCGGGCGGTCTCCGCGTTCGGCCCCAATGTCCTCGCGTATAGTGCCATGAGCAATGAAATCAGCGGCCTGCTGCATGCCAACAGGCTGATTCGTCGCTATCTTCCCGATTCCACGAAAAGCGTCGTTGGCGGACCTCACCCGACCTTCTTCCCTCAGGTGATTCATGAGAACGGCGTGGACGCGATCTGCCGGGGCGAGGCGGATGAAACATTCCCACATTACCTGGAGTATCTCGAGGGCAGAAGACAGCCGTTCCAGATCCCCGGGTTCATCATCCGTGATCGCGGTGATCTCATTGTGAATCCGCTGGGAGCGCGTCCTGACAATCTGGACGCAATCCCTTTTCCCGATCGCGAACCATGGGAACGGATTGACCCATACGCCGCGCAGAAATCATTCTT
The DNA here is from genome assembly GCA_963824985.1 of Terriglobia bacterium. Classification (GTDB taxonomy): domain Bacteria; phylum Acidobacteriota; class UBA6911; order UBA6911; family UBA6911; genus JAFNAG01. The sequence goes on along the minus strand of CAWGRQ010000017.1, from coordinate 164,573 downwards.
CGCTTCCCGAGGATGCCCTTACCAATGCAGCTACTGCTTCAACCCGAAATATAACGATCTTTATGGCAACTCCCTGCCATGGGTCCGGTGGCGGACGGTAGGACATCTGGTCGCTGAGATTCGAAGTGTCCTGGAGCGACATCCTGATGTGCACCCGTATTTGAATGACGATTCGCTATTGCTGGCGCCGCGCGCATGGCTGCAGGAATTTGCGGCTCATTATCGCCGCTCGGTAGGCCGGCCGTTCGGGTGCAATATCCGCGCCGATCAGGTCACCGCGGAGAGGATTCAAATGCTTGCCGAAGCCGGATGTCACTACTGCTGGATGGGCGTCGAATGCGGCGATGAGGAATTTGCCAACCGCGTGCTCAAGCGCGGATTGACCAACCAGCAGATTCGCGATGCGGCGGAGATGCTGCGTGCGCACGGTATCCGGTATGCGACTCTGAGCATGAACGCATTGCCGGCGGACAATCCGCTCGAGATGGATGAATTGACGTTGAAGCTTAATATTGCATGCAGGCCGGCTCTTGCGGTGGCGCATATTTTTTACCCGTTCCCGGGGACGGCGCTCGCAGAATATGCGCGGGAACGGAGATTGTTTGGTGGGGATTACGCCATTCTTGCGCACCCGCTGTGTCTTGTCTCTCCGCTCGAATTTGGTGCCGGGCTCAAAAAGCAACTTGAGCGCCAGAACCTGCTCTTCGGCCTGGCCGTGGTTTTCCCGTCCATCGCACCCTGGCTTCCCCTCGCCCGGAAACTCCCGCTCGGCAGGATTTTTGCCGCGATTCATTTTCTCTGCCTCGGCTATTGCACTCGAGCCAGGCTGCTGCCGCGACGCCGAGGGTTTCGGCACTTCAAGTCTCAGATCGCCCTGCTGCTGCGGAGGATTTCGGAGGCTGGATATGCAGCACGAGGAGCCCGGCCCCGAGGAAGGGGTGTGGCCCATCCCCTCATGAGGGGAACACCGGATTTGCGGAGGGGCTGCAGGATCTTGCCGGGGGATGGTGACGTAGAAGATCGCAACACCCACGACAGTCCGCGAATAAGCCATTAAGCAACAATCGAAGCCGAAACTGGCGATAGCGGCGGGAGTTCCATACGTGCCGAAGTGGTTGATCGCGCAGATTGCCGGCACGATAGTTCAGGCACGGATAGGCCTCCCCAAAAGGTGAGACATACATGACTATCCACGGCGAAACACAACGGTAGTTGCGCGGCTGCAACCGGTTTTCATAGTGGCTAAGAAGGGATGAAACGGGCAAATCCGGCAATATTCTCACACGAATCCGGGAGGATGACGCGTTTCGGAGCCTCCACAGTTGATCCTCCAGGGTGCTTGAAGGAAATGCGGTGATGGGAGACAGTGGCAGGCTGGATTCGAGATCGTCCTGCAAGTCTGCGCCGCCCAGGCGACTTGTGTGGTTCAGGACCTGGAATGTGCAGTAGTCGGCCCCTACCTCCTCAGCCACGCGGATCATATCGGTCAGACTGCCGGCGTTCTGAGCTGTGATGGTGGTCCTCAGGTTAATGAGTGGAAATCTTTTGCCCTTTTGTTTTTTGGCCCGGCTCAGCATTTCGACCGCAGACATGCTCGATGAAAATGTCCCCCTCCCACGAATGGCATCGTGAACCCCCTCGGGTCCATCTACCGAGACAGCGACGGAAGAAATCCCAAGGCTGATCCATTGCTCCGCGTCGGCTGGACTGATCATTGTACCGTTGGTGTATATATGGCATAGCCGCTTCGGCGCGATCCTTCGTAGAATCTTATCGAAATCGTTGCGAATGAGAGGTTCACCACCGGATAGAAAGATCAGCGTCCAGGGCGGGGTTTGATCGATGATATGACCGATTTCCGCGGCAGTCAATTCCTCCCGTTCTTCGTGTTCTGGTTTCTTGCCGGCAGGATGAACATAACAGTAGGGGCACCGGAGGTTGCATTGATAGGTCAGTTCCAGAAACAGAAACAGAGGCGGCATAGCACGGCCATTCATGAATGGGATAGAGCTGGAAACGGAGCCGTAGGTCCTGACCAGCCGTGCTGCCATTGTGTAGTAGTCCACTTGGGAGCTCCGAGGCGGAATTGGAATGGAATAACGGGTACGGCTATGGCTTTGCTCCTGACAAGGGCGGTGCCGGAAGTTTCGGCGCAACCACGACTCCATGGCCATCCCCTCTGAAGAATAAGACGTCCGGCTCCGGAGGATCTTACGGAGCTTTTTTCCGTGCAACGACGATCAGGGAATTGCCCCAACGACCCGCGATGAGTTGGGCGCAGAAAAAAACAGCCTTGCAGGCCTTCCGAACGTACCTGGCGCAAAGGAGCTGACGGATGAGCGGCTGATTGACTACGGGATAAATGGATCTTGTGAAAAGCGGTACGAATCCCAAGATATCGTTGCCGAACGGCAGCCAGGCGGTATGGATGTGCCACTCATCAATGATCTGCAGGCTCGAAAAGATCTTGTGCAGCTCGCGGCGGCTGAAGCGATACACATAACCGCCCGCAGGATCGCGGTTTTCCGCGATGCCAAGCCGCACAAGCAGCCGGACCGGGAGCGAATCCTGGCCCTCGAGGACCACAAATCCCTCGCGCGCGACGCGCTCGAGCTCGAATAGCCCTTGGAGAGGACGGGCCAGGTGATGCAGCCCATCGCGCACCAGAACCCAATCGAAGGAACGGTCGACGAATGCCAGTGATTCCGCGTCCAGGCGGCAACAGCGCAGGGCCGGATTCCGCCTGCGCGCGGCCTCCAGAGCGACCGCCGACAAATCAACCACGGTGACCCGTGCGCCTTGTCGCTCAAAGAAATCCGCTTCCTGTCCGTCTCCGCCGCAGACCGAAAGCACCGATTTCCCGGCCAGGGAAACCCGCATCATCTGCACTGCCCTGCGGAGCCGGTAGTGATTCAGCCATGCCACGAAAGGATGGCTGTTGTCGACAAGCCGCGGCTGATCGGCCCGGTAATGGGCCTTTTCGTGATACGCAACCTGGCGTCGTTTCTGGTCATCCATCCCGGCCTCGCAACAAAATTGGGGTGACGGACAGTCACCTGTGTCCCGGCGGGTCGGCAGTTCACGGAGCGGAGGCGATGATCTTCCAGTATTCCTTGAAGCGCGCGGCTCTTGCGCCGTACTCCATGTCCTGCAAGTCCGCCCGGATCGCCAGGTGCTTGAGTGCCGCAAACATCATATTGGTCATGTAGTGGGACGGTTTGCGCCCCTCCTGGAGCAGCTGCGCTATTGTCCCCCCGGCATTCTAGCAGCAGATCCGGCAGATCCGGGGGATCAATTTTGAGGCCGCGGACGAACCGGCAGAATAGCGGGTAATAATAGGCAATTGCTTTCGAGGGGCTCCCGACAACGCACAATGCGTTCAAAGCAGCACGTCAGTCACGGCTATCGCGTTCGGATTGCCCGCCGCGCCAGCGCCTCATGATCTGGGATACGCTGTCTGCGACGGCTGAACGGGCATCGGCGCGTTCGTTACCGCGCGAGAGGAGCCGGTCGTAGCCGGTATGGGCATGGCGGACATGGGCTCTGACAGCCAGCTCAATCGCTTGCTCATCGAACGCTTTTGCCGCTGCGGAGCGTCCGATCCTGCCGCTGTAGTTCGTGCACGCATGACGGGCGATTGCGTCAGCCTCCTCCGGCGGACACACCGGAAATTACGAAAGAATCTGATTTCCGAACTTCTCGACGTATTGACTGTCGGCGCGCTCACGAGACTCAGCCGCTCGCTCCCGCGCAACAATTCTCAGCGCTTCGTCATCGAGACACTCGCTCCGCGCCTTTTCCAGTGCCTGTTCCTCCACGAGCAGGCCCTGGCGTTCGTACCTGCCGCGTGTCCTGCTGAACTTGACCACAACAGCGGACAGCGCCGAGTGCTTTCGACTCCGGCGCGTCAAGGCGGTGTCTCCCCGCGGGAGGAAGACAAGGTGGTCCAGGTCGGCACACTCGAGACAGAGCGGTTTCTGGTTCTCCATCCGGAGCAAATTGCCCTTCCCCAATTCCGTTCCGCACTCGGAACAGGCAGACGGCTTGAGAATCGAAAAAACTACTATTTCCTTGCTCTCATCAGAATCCGGAACGCTCGTGGACATCTCAACCTCCTGATTTGATATTTGCTAATTTGCCATGATCCACAGGGATCGCAAATGCACACTTCAATTTGAATCCCTTGCCTATGGCGAAGGACGACAGGACAGGAAAATTACGAAACAGGCATAACCAAAAATCATTTCAGGCATGACTGCGCCGCTTGTGGTAAGGATGTGACTTATAAGGGATCGTTCCCAATATTCCGGAGGCTCTTCCTGTATGATTTCAATCAGCTTGAATGGGTGGTGAAAGAAGGCGGCCAGGAAGTCGAGCGCCGGAAAGACGCAGACCGGGGAGGCGTCCACATCGCCGCATCGCCCGCGCTGCCGGCCGTGGGAATTTCAAAAATTCCTGCTCCCTATTCATACTTCATGACAATAATGGTGCGTTGGGCCGGTAGCTTGCCGGATACCAGCGTGATCTGATGTGCAGCCTGTTCGACTTTGATCGAGGGATCCAGAAGCGCTTTCAGCCCGGTGTTTGTGGTCATCACAAATGTGGACTGACCGAGCCAAGTGAGCGTTACGGAACTGGGCGCGACTTGCGCGTGGGCGACCGCGGACGCCGATATCAGGATCGTCATAATTTCCAAAATGCGGGCCATGTTTGCCTCCTGAAAGCTGTCTTTATCTCCCGATCTGCTGTGGAAGCCCGTTCCAATTCTTGGGATGGCTTCCAGGATACCGGAATTAGGATATTGCGAACGGGCGCAAAAAGCGAGCGGCATTCATCTGAAGAAGACGGGAGCCAGGAGACAGAAGTCGGGAGTCAGGAGAAAAACATGCAGAACCCGCCGGCAGGAAAACGGAGCCGCGCGCAGCCCGGTGTTGTCACGGTAGTAAGATTGTGGCAACGAAGGTCATGAACTGGTAATGCCAGGTGCGGAGCTCAACGACCGGCCGCAGCCGTCCGACGGCCGCGCACGCCCAAATTCGATACCACGGAGGCACATACCTCAGGGGCGGTGTATACTGTGCCCACTAATCGGACTTTTCAGACTTGGGGGAAGGAAATGGCAAGGCAAATCTGGACTTCGGTAATGGCTGCTTCGATCAGCATTTCGCTTTGGGGCGGTATTCAAGAACCGATCAAGGTGGAAGGCGGATTGGTGAGCGGGATCCCCGGTTGGGGATGGGGGGTGCGGGAGTACCGTTCCATCCCATATGCCGCTCCTCCGGTAGGCAATCTCCGATTCCGTCCCCCACAGCCTGTCGTTCCCTGGCAGGGGGTGCGTTCGGCTCAGCGGTTTGCCCCGCCCTGCATACAGGAAATCCAGTCGGTGAATGGCCCTTCCTGGAACCGGAGCGTCGCGGAACCGTGTGAAGACTGCCTCTATCTGAACGTCTGGACTCCGGCAAATTCGGCGAACGAAAAACTCCCCGTGTTGGTGTGGATCTATGGGGGCGGTGGCGTTTTCGGGTACGCCGGCGACCCTCGCTACGACGGGAGCATGCTGGCGAAAAAAGGTGTGGTTGTAGTCAGCATGAATTATCGGGTAAACCTATTTGGCTGGTTCGCGCATCCGGAGCTGACAAAGGAATCCGAGCATCACGCGTCGGGGAACTACGGAGCCTTGGATCAGCTTGCCGCGATTCGGTGGGTAAAGAATAACATTGCCCAGTTTGGCGGCAACCCGGACAAGATCACGATTTTCGGCCAGTCCGGCGGCAGCCGGAGCGTGAATTTCATCGTCGCCTCGCCGCTGTCGAAAGGGCTGATCCGGGGTGGGATCGCCCAGTCGCACACCAGCTTCGGGCGCATGACGACTCTGAAGGAGGCTGAGACAAATGGGGAAAGATTTGCCATAGCCGCCGGAAAGACCTCGCTGGCTGAGTTGCGCGCCATGCCTGCCGGGGAGTTGTTCGCCGCCTATGCCAAAAATCCGTCCGGGTGGAACGGGGCCATTGTAGACGGATGGTTCCTGCCTGAAGACATCTACACAATTTACTCGCAGGGGAAGCAGAACGACGTTGCGCTGATTACTGGCGCCACCAACGATGAAGGGGGCAACCTCTCAGAGGGCGGAGCACGGACGGCTACCGCAGTTGAAGGGGGCGGGCGCGGAGGACGCGGCGCGCGGCCCGATACCCTGGCCGCCTATATCGAATGGGTCAAGCGGGCGTTCGGACCAAAAGCGGGTGCGCTCATGCAGGCTTACCCTGCCAAGTCCGATACTGAGGCAAAAAAGGCATACCACGACGTCTATCGCGACATCAATTTCGCCGGACACAGGACCTGGGCCAGACTGCAAGTGACCACCGGCAAGTCTCCAGCTTACGTCTACATCTTCAGCCACATTCCGCCGAACCCGCAGGGAAACGGCAACAACCCGGCTGCCTACGGGGGCTCTGTTCACTTCACCGACGTACCCTACGTGTTTAACAATTTGCGCATGTGGGACTACCCGTGGACCGACATCGATCGGAAAGTCGCGGACACGATGTCTTCTTACTGGACCAACTTCGCGAAGTCACTAAATCCGAACGGCCCCATTTTGCCGATCTGGCCGGCTTACGATGCCAGGGACGAACGCTGGATGAATCTGGGGGGCACTTCGAGAGCGGAAAAATTCAACAGCGCCGGCATCGACATCATTGCCGCAATTCAGGAGCAGCGCCGCCAAGGCCGCTGATGCCTGCGAAAACCTCATTGACCGCAAGAGGATTGGAGGATTGGGTCGGGAAATAGGGGGAGGAAATAGCGGACGCAAACCTATTTCGTGACACCTCACGTTCTTTGGCCGGGAGTGGGGAATCACGAAATAGGTTTGCGTCCCTATTTCTTTTTTCCGCCTGGGCCATAAAATCAGGAGCCAGAACTTCGATCGCGTCCAGAGGAATTCCCGCCGCCATCAAACGAACCAGCTCGAGCTCGGGTTCGGGACTGGCAATGACGAAGAGTTCCGCTCCGCTTCCGGTAAGTTGGGCAACGCCGGCGTCCCGCGCATGGGAGCCGATGATGTCCAGGCTGCCGACCAGGATTTTCGCGGCTTGCCGACATGTCTCCCGGGGACCGACGAGCATGGCTTTCCGGCATGCCCACCTGGATATGGGGGGAGGCCATCCCGACTCATCCCATTCCGCCAGCGAGCCGTCTCGAAGGCGGTGGAGCGGCACCCCCAGGCCCTGCAGTTGACCGGCCATTTCGTCCCGGTAGACGCTGGCCAGACAAATCCAGTCGAATCTCAGACCGATCACCGACTCCGGCGCCAGAACCGGAATCCGGCAAAACCGGAGGCCCTGCATGTCCGGGTTGTTATCCAGAAATGCAATGACCCGGCACGACTTCGAGAGCCGGTGAAGAGCCAGGCGCCCCCCCTGCCCGGTGCCGAAGATGATCACGCGGGGATTCCGGGCGGCAGCCGTTTTCCGCCGCCCTGCGCATGTTTGGCTCACGTCAGGTCCTTTCCGCTACCGGTTCTGCGGCGGCTCTGCAGCAGGAGGGCGCAAGATGAGGTCGCGCGCTCGCGTCGCGACTCACTCATGCGGATGGAAGCAATGAGGCCCTTCATCACAAAGTATTCGTACGCTTCGTAGAACAGCGAGTGCAGACGACGCAAACGCTGCTGCCGCGCTTCCCAAGAGGGCGCCAGACCCACGCGCGGCCACCAGACCTCGATGGCCTCCCGCAACCGTTCTTCGTACCGGCCCGGATCCAGGCGCGGCAGCGGTGAAGCAGCCAGCGCCTGCCGGAGAAACCGCAGCCGGTCTTCAATACCGGTGAAGGCGCGCGTCGAGGGGAACAGCGCATAATACCGGTACATCGTGCGTCCAATGACCCGCGAGCGGTCGCACAACCAGCCGTAGGAGACCTCATGATCGTGTAGCGCTTCGGCCCGCCGATCATAGATCAGGCGGAAGCCCTCCCGATCCAGCGCCATCCCCCACAAGGTATCCTCGAACAGGCTGACGCCCGCGACCGCCTCGAAATAGGCGCCGCGCGTGCGCACGCGGGCCGGCTCGAAAGAAACGTTTGAAGTGAAAAGGTTGGTGAGCGGGATCAGGCTCCGATTCCGGATCGCCTCATAATTGAACTGGAAGCCGGAGCACTTGGTGGCGAATTCCGCGACCAGGTTGTTGCGCAGGCGCGGATGCCATTCCGTATGCCCCAGGAGCAGCGTCTTGCCGTCGAACCGTTCCGATGCCTCCGCATGGCGCCGCAACATGCCCGGCAGCGGCAGGATATCATCGCCCAGGAAGAGCGCTCTTTTGCCTTCCGCCAGGTCGATCAGGACATTCCGCGCGATGGCGTTGCCGGAGTTGGCATCCAGACGCACCAGTCGCAGGCGGAAAGGCCGGAGGGCGTTTTTTGCATGGCGGGAGAATACGGCACGAAGCGCTTCGTATCCTGGTACAGACCCATCGTCGAGGATGACCACCTCAGTCGGCACCAGGCCGAAATCCGGAAGCCGGGTCACGTGTTCCAGCCATGGCACAATCGATCCGGGGCGATCATACGAGTTGACCAGGATCGAAAAATCGACTTTCCCCGGCAGCTTCGCGTCCAGCACGAGGCGCGCCGCAGGCGCGGTAATCGTCGGGCCGGAACCTATCGCCGTCTCGCGGATGCATGACTCAACCGCACGGGCGGCGCCGGCACAGGAGAATCGCTCACGGAGATCCGCGGCCTTGGCAGCGGCCTTCGGGCGAAGCTCGCGCAAGGTGGGAATGCCGTCCCTGAGCGTGCGGATCAGGTCCCTCCGGTCGACCTTGCATGCGAGATAACGTTCATCAAGCAGCAGCGTTTTTTGGTCCATGCCTGGACCGATAGGGCGGAGGCGGCAAGGCAGGGGAAGACACTCGGCTTGCGGGAGAAAGTCCGCCGCGCCTCCGTAAATCGGAGCCACAATCGGCACCCCGAAGACCGCGGCCTCCAGCAGGGCGCCGGAGTCATCATGCGGAGCGACGTGAATTGTGCCATCCACGGAACGCAACAAACGGCTATAGGCATCCGGAGTGCGCATGCCGGAGTGTACAACCACGTGTGGCATTCGGCCAGTCCGGACGGCGATGCGGCGCAGAAGGTCGGGACGGCGCCCCAAATCCCGAATTACCAGTTCCACGTTTTTGCGACCCGCAAACGCATCACAGACGGCTGAGATCACCCATGCCACCTGGTCGCGCGGCACGATGTCGCTGTTCAAGTTGATCAGATATCGGATCCTGCCCCGCAAGGGATGTCGGCGGCCCGGATCGGCAACCACATCCTGAGGATACCAGCGGGGCACCACGGTGATGCGATCCGCGGACACGCCGGCTTGAAGCAGGTACCTTCGGGAATATTCATCCGTTGCCAGCAGCCTGAAACGGTTGCTCAGAATGTGTTCGGTCCAGTAATCATACGGGCCCTGACCACCTGCCAGCTCGTAGTTGACGGCGAAAAGCCTGAGATCCCGTTCCGCGAAGCGTCTCGCTTCCCAGAAATGCTTCGGCCCGTAATGGGCCATGGTGATCGTGAAGGCCTCACTGTCGTGGAAGTGGGGAAAATCGCCGGGTCGGGCGCGGTGGATCCGATATGGGCTGGAAAAATCGCGGCTGAACGCTTCATACAGCCGGTGGATCGCGGAGCTCTGAGCGCCGCTGTCTTCATCAAAAAGGAAATAGACGGTGCGCGCGTCGCCGCGCAGCGCCTCTCGCATAAAGGCGCGGCGCTCCAGGAATACGCCTCGATCCGGCCACGGGGACGCTCCCGCGCCGCGCAGGTCGGGCATTCCCGATTCGCGCTCATCCTGCGCATAGATCTCGTCTATGGACGGCAGAGGCACTCCCTGCCACTTCCGCATGAAATCCTGCCAGGCCGCTTCGTCCACAGCTCCAATGCCCGAAGGGTTCTCGGCATGGTGAATCAGAGTGCTGCGGGCGGCGAGGAAGCATCCCTTGCCGCCTTGATGAAAGTAGCGCAGACACAGATCCACATCCTCGTATCCGGGTGCGACACGTTCGTCGAAACCCCCGAGAGCGAGGAATTCATCTCTGCGTACCATGGCACAGGCAAAGGAGACCGCGGAAACCGGCCGGCTTTTTCTGAAGAGGCTGTGCCGCTCATAAGTCTGAGGATAGAGGTATGCCGGCCGCCCTGCCCGGGTGAAGGCCATGCCTGCATGGTGAAGCAAGCCGTTCGGAAGACGATGCTTGTTGCCGGCCACCCCGACATCGGGCCGGGTTTCCAGCACCTGGCTCAGAGGCTGCAGCAGCGGCCCGGTGATCTCGGTATCGTTGTGAAGAAACAGCAGCAAACGTCCGCGCGCCAGCCGGGCTCCCAGGTTGCCCTTGATGCCCGGCCGATCCGCACCTTCCGGGCACGGTATGAGACGCAGGTCCCACTGGCGATAATGTGCCACGAGTTCCGGAAGACCGTCCTCCGAGGACGAATCCAGCAGCAGAATCTCGACCCGGTCGGGCGAGATCCTGTCCTTGACCGCCCATTCGAAGAGAGAGAGGAGGCATCGTTCGGTAAAATGGATGTTGTTGCGGGTAGGGATCAGTACCGAAAAATCTACCGTAGCAGCCCTTCCCGTCTTTTTCGATTTCAGAGATTCCCCCTTATTGGGCATCAACTCGTCCCCCCGGATCCGGACGACTCGGGGTGAATGTCCGAGCGCCGATCTTCCGGTAGCGGCGCTGCCAGGTTTCCGGGGAGCGCAAGATGGGCGCCGGTTTTGCGCTCTGCCTCGATCAGCATGGGCGAGAGCATTTCGACGTCGATTCCCGGTAAACCCGGGCATATCGGTCCAGCATCTTGTCCAGGGTGTACTGTTCCTGCCAGAGCTGCCGGCAAGCGGCCCCCATCCGCGCGCGTTCGTGATCGGGCAGCCGCGCAGCCGCGGCCAGCACCTGAACCAGCGAATCCACGCTGCCGGATCGGAACAGAAACCCGGTCTGTTCGGGCTGCAGAACTTCGGCGATTTCCGGAATATCGCTCCCCAGGACCGGCACGCCGGCGCGATACGCTTCCAGGATTGATATCGGCAGGCCTTCGTCGTTCGAAGGCAGAGCCAGCCAATCCGCGTCCGCAACAAATCGGGCGCCCTCGGGCTGATACCCGAAGAAATGCACGCGATCCCCAATCCCCGTCTCCCGCGCCATGAGCTCCAGCGCGGGAGCCTCTTCCCCTTCGCCGACAATGGCGCAGGCGAGGTTGCGCGGAGCCTGAGGCTGCGCCATGGCCTGCAGGAGCAGGCGCTGGTTCTTGCGCGGCCCCACGGTCCCCAGGGCAACCAGAATCATGAGCCCCTGCGATCGCCACTGCCGCAACAGGCTGGTGCGCCCATCATCGACCGCGGGAGGCGCTGGGGCCACCCCATTCGGCACCACCTCAACCAGCTCGGGGGCCAGACCGAGTCGCACCAGCAGGCGCCTCGAGGCTTCAGAAGTCGTCACGACCCGGTCGAGCTGATTCATCAAAGTGATATCGGTGATCCCTTGGGCCGGATCCTTCCTGACACCCCACCCATGCATGGTCTGCACAATGGGCAGGGCACGCTTCTGTCGGGATCGGATGAGCAGCGCCACCAGGCTTGGGATGGCGGCATGAGTGTGAATCAGGGAGAGGGCGTCACAATCCACGCTTTCACGGATCCGGCGGAAAGCGGCCACATTGAGCGAAACATCACGCTTGAATGTGGATTCGACGAGCGTGACTCCGACCCCGGCAGAAGCCAGCCGATCCAGCCATTGAGGGTAATTCCCATAGTCCCCCTCGCCGGTCCCGCTGGCAGCCACGGCGACTCTGTGCCCGGCGATCACCTGCGAACAGGCCAGCTCGGCAATGATCTGGCCGGCGCCGCCCTGAAGGAATGTCGTGATGTGAAGAATGTTCATGGAAGAAGATCAGTCCTGGAAGTTATCCCCCATCCTGAGCGCGGACATTTTCGAACCGTACCGCCGTCTCCCCGGCACCACGGATCCTGCCGATTGCTCATCAGAACATATCAGGAAAATCGTCATGCCCGCAACTGATTCGCGGTTTCACCCGAGCAAGCTCGGTCCGGGCCGGCCATGCTTAACCGGCATTATTCATGAAAAAGGGACTGCAAGACATCTCAGAACGCGGAAAAACAATGATGAATGCGGATCGGATCCGTGTGCAGGGCTTTTGCGGGCCCGCAGGGAGGCATTGCCGGCTTTGCTGGCCGTGGGCGGCCCTTGATCCCCAGCCCGCAGCCCATCAGGAATTCCTTCACGTATGGCACTAAGGTGCTATATTACATTATTATAATGGTTTACAGCTAATCAGCTCCGGCAGGTGCGTCGAAAAGCCCTTTGTTGGGACTCATGATCAGCGGTTTCTGAAAGTCCGGGTAACAGCCGGCGGTTCAAGGATATCTGTGGCACCAGATACTGATAGCCAGGATTTTTCGCATGAGGGCGCGACCGGCTGCCAGAAGTTTATTGCCCGGCAGCCGATTTTTGACCGTCAGGAAACCCTGATGGGCTATGAACTGCTGTTCCGGACCAGCCTGAACAACTACTTCTGCCCTCCGGCCGGCGGTTCGGTTGCCGAGCACATCATGGACAACTACCTGCTCTTCGGGATTGAGACCCTGACCGGGGGACGCAGGGCTTTCCTCAATTTTACGCGCGAGGCGCTGGTCCGTGATTACGCCATGCTGCTCCCCAGCGGGCAGGTGGTCGTGGAAATCCTGGAAGACATCCAGCCGGACGATGAAGTCCTTGCGGCATGCAGGCGGCTGCGCAAGAAGGGCTATCTGATCGCTCTGGACGATTTCCTGACCGGCCCGGACCGCAATCCGCTCACCAGCTTTGCCAGCATCATCAAAGTCGACTTTCGTGCCACTCCCCTCGAGGAGTGCGCCGCGCTGGTAAAACGGTATGCTTCCTCTGGTATCAAGCTGCTTGCGGAAAAGGTCGAGACTCGAGAAGAAATCAACGCGGGTCTCCAGATGGGATACGAGTATTTTCAGGGCTATTTTTATTGTCGGCCACAGATCATGGCGACCAGGGACATCCCCAACTGCAAAATCAACTACCTGCGGATGCTCCAGGCGATCAACCGACCGGAACTGGATTTCAGGGAAATCGATCAGATTCTCCATCAGGAACCCTCGTTGCTGTACCGCCTGCTGCGGTACCTCAATTCGGCCAATTTCGGCTTGCGCGGCCGGGTAAATTCCATCCGGCATGCTCTCTCGCTGCTCGGGGAAGCGAATCTCCGCAAATGGGCGTCGGTGATGGCGATCCTCGATCTCGGCAGCGACAAGCCGTCCGAGCTCATCTTCACCTCGCTCGTGCGTGCGCGCATCTGTGAGCTGCTGGCGCCCCGGATACGGATTGCCGGGCGCCAGACCGACGTGTTTCTGCTCGGGCTGCTGTCACTCCTGGATGTGATGATGGAGCGAGACATCAGGTCGGTCCTGGCGGAGATCCCGCTGGCGGATGAAATCAAGGATGCCTTGCTCGGAAAATGTTGTCGCCTCCGATGTCTGCTCGATTCCTGCATCGCCCAAGAGCGTGGGGACTGGCAGAGGCTGCATCATTGCCTGGACCGGGTCGGAGTGGATCCGGAAGAATACCAGGGTCTGTACATGGAAGCGATCCAATGGGGAAGAGAAATATTCATTCTCTAGCATGATGACAGCCTGCCGAACAGAAGCATTCCCAGTTCTGCCTGTGCCAGCCCGCACTTTTCATGAACATCTATTGCCGACATAGGAACAGCAGCGCCTGGTATCGGGATTCGCTCACGATGCAAAACCTCTGGAACACGGAAGGACACGGATCTGATCCGCGTTCATCAGCGTTCATCAGCGTCCTGGGAAGTTTTGCGACCCTCTCCTGGTGAATAAATCGGGCCAAGCCAAGCCGCTTCGATGTCGGAAAATCATACGGCCACTGAAAAGCCGGCCTTCCCCGCATTTGAAGTGATCCATCGAATATGCAATATTTACCCGATCGGGTAGGGGGACCCACCGGTCCTTTTCATCAAGGATGCGAGCATGGCAAATAAATCCGGGTTGAGATTGTGGGTGACGTTGGCCGGCCTTTCGATGTTTCTGTTGCTCTGGCATGGTCCGGCGCCGGCCCAGCGCAATATCTCAGGCACGGTGCGAACCCGCCTGGCCCTGGAACGCCTGAACGTGTTGGGCAGTGTCCTGATGATCGGTGCTCACCCGGATGATGAAAACACGGGCCTTCTGGCCTATATCTCCCGGGGCCGCAAGGCGCGGGCTGCCTACCTTTCAGCCACGAGGGGCGAGGGGGGCCAGAACCTGATCGGTTCCGAGCAGGGAGATATGCTCGGCCTGATCCGCACTCAGGAACTTCTGGCCGCGCGTAGAATCGACGGCGCCGAGCAGTTTTTTACCCGGGCCGTCGACTTCGGGTTTTCGAAAACAGCGGAGGAAGCGCTCACCAAATGGGACCGCGCGACGGTGCTCGCCGACATCGTCTGGACGATCCGCCGGTTCCGTCCCGATGTGATCGTTCTTCAGCACACCGGGACTCCCGCCGATGGACATGGGCATCATCAGGCCATCGGGATCCTGGGTCGGGAGGCCTTCGCGGCTGCCGCCGACAGTTCTCGCTTCCCCGAGCAACTGCGCTATGTGAAACCGTGGCAGGCAAAGCGGCTCATAGGACGCGGGTCCGGCGCGGGAGCGGGCGGCTCCATCAGCATCGACACGGGCGACTTCAATCCTGAACTCGGCTTTTCCTACAGCGAGATCGCCGGCATGAGCCGCAGCATGCACAAGACGCAAGGCATGGGAGCGCCCGAACAGCGGGGCGCCTCACGCAGTTCCCTGTCCCAGATCGGCGGAGAACCGGCCAGGACCGATATTTTCGACGGGATCGATACCGGGTGGATCCGCCTCCCCGGGGGCGCCCCGGTGGGACAGATTCTGGGGGAAGCCATCCGCACGTTCTTACCCGACCAGCCGGAAAAGACGATCCCACTGCTGATCAAGGCCCGCCCCCTCATGGCCGCCATGAAGGACCCCTGGGCGGCACTCAAGCTCGGGGATCTTGACGAAGCTATTGCGTTGTGTGCGGGACTCTGGCTCGATGCCTCCGCGGACCGGCACATCCTGATTCCGGGAGAATCGTTCCAGGTCGCCATCGAGGTCATCAATCGCTCACACGCCGCGCTCTCGCTGAAGAGTGTTTCTCTGGCAGGTCCGGCCGGCGCGCCGCAGGCCGACTTCGCGTCGACCTCACTTGCTTACAATGAGCCGCAAAGGCGTTCCCTGACGGTGACTGTCCCCCCCAGCCAGGCCGATTCCCAGCCCTTCTGGCTCCAGAAGCCGCGGCATGGCGATGCCTATGTGATTGAAGACCAGCAGTTGATCGGCCTTCCCGAACCACCCCCCCTATTGCAGGCGAGGTTCCTCATTCAGGCCGGCACCGAGGAGATCGAACTGGTCCGGCCGGTGGCGCGCCGCTACGTCGATCGGGTGGAAGGAGAGACCTCGAGGCCCCTCGTCGTGGCGCCGCCCGTGGCCGTCGACATCTCCGAACCGGTCCTGATCTTTCCGGACGACAGATCGAGGACTATTGAAGTGCTGGTCCGCGGCAACGTCGCCGGAGCTGCCGGGGAATTGCGGCTCGAAGTCCCTGCGGGCTGGAGCGTCGAGCCGGACGCGGCTCCGTTCCGGATTGCCGAGGCAGATGAGCAGGCGATCCTCTCCTTCAGGGTCAGCTCCCCGCCAACCGCAGGCAAGCCGCCCCGTCCGCAGACCGGCGAGTTGCGGGCGATCGCAAAGGTAGATGGAAAAGACATTTCATCCGGCATGCGTGTGATCGCGTATGCGGGGCTGCCGATCCAGACCGTATTTCCCCCCTCCGCTGCGCGGGTGGTGCGCGCCGACATCAGGACCCTGGCACACAGGATCGGCTATGTGATGGGCGCCGGAGACGAGGTGCCGCAGGCATTGCGCCAGATGGGGTGTGAGGTAACGTTGCTGAACGCCGAGGATCTGGCTGCCGGAGACCTGGGCCGATTCGACGCCGTTGTCGTCGGGGTCAGAGCCTACAACGTCAGGGCGGATCTGCGCGCCAACCAGAGGCGGCTGCTGGCATACGTTCAACAAGGGGGTACGCTCGTGGTGCAATACAATGTGACCGACCGTCGCGCGCCGGCTCTTCAGGGTATCGGCCCCTACCCGCTGCAGATCGGATCCGCCCGAGTATCCGTCGAAGAGGCGCCCGTCACGTTTCTGATACCCGGTCATCCGCTGCTTGCTGCGCCTAACAAGATCGGCGATGATGACTTTTCCGGGTGGATCCAGGAGCGGGGACTGAATTTCCCGTCGCAATGGGACCCGAGATACGAGGCGCTGTTCGAGACGCACGACCCCAATGAGAGTCCGCTCCAGGGAGGAACTCTTGTGGCGCGTTATGGGAAGGGTGTGTACATCGTCACGACCTTCTCCTGGTTCCGCCAGCTCCCCGCCGGGGTGCCGGGCGCATACCGGATCTTTGCAAACTTTCTGAGCGCCGCGCAATCCTCCCGATAGCCGGTTTCACCAGGCGGCGCCGTATCGCGGAGCCCGGATTCGAAGCCGACCCGGCGCGCAGCCGGACCGCGGTCACAGATAATGGTGTCCCAAATGAGACCTCCGTCGCCGCCCGAAAAAAGAGACCCGAACGCCAGTGAAATTCCCGAGGATCCGCCTCCGGTGTTTCGCTCGTGGCGGCGAATCTATATTGCGGTAATCTGCTGGCTGGCATTCCTCATCTTCATGTTCCACCTGTTCGCGCGGAGGTTCGCGCCGTGAGGCTCGCCGACTGGCTGGTCATGTGCGGGTCTTTGACGTTCGTCGTCCTGTACGGACTCTGGCGCGGGCGGGGCAGCGACAGCGTCCGGAAATACCTGCTCGCCGGCAAGACCATGCCGTGGTACGCGATGGCCCTGTCCATCATGGCCACGCAGGCAAGCGCGGTCACATTCATCTCGACCACCGGGCAATCCTACGTCGACGGCATGCGATTCGTGCAGTTCTATTTCGGGCTGCCGCTGGCGATGGTGATCCTTTCAGTCACCGCGGTACCCATTTTCCACCGTGCCAATGTCTTCACGGCGTACGAATACCTGGAGCAGCGCTTTGATGTCCGGACGAGGATCCTCGTCAGCGGGATTTTCCTGATCCAGCGGGGCCTGGCGCTGGGAATCACTCTCTACGCTCCGGCAGTAGTCCTGACGGTGATTCTGGGGTGGCCCGAGCGTGTGACCACGATGATCATGGGCGCCGTCGCAATCCTGTACACGACTCTCGGAGGAGCCAAAACAGTCGCCTGGACCGACTTCCAGCAGATGATGGTCATGACTGCAGGCCTGGTGGCGGCACTTGTGGCGGCGGTGCTCCTGCTCCCGGGGGGCGTCTCCTTCTCCGATGCGGTCACCCTCGCCGGGGCGGCGGGCCGGCTGAATGCGGTCACCTTCAACCTGGACTGGAACGATCGCTACAACCTCTGGAGCGGTTTGATCGGAGGCATGTTTCTGGCTCTGTCCTATTTCGGTTGCGACCAGTCGCAGGTGCAGCGTTACCTTACCGGCAAGTCGATCGCCCAAAGCCGGTTGAGCCTGCTGTTCAACGGCATGGCCAAGGTGCCGATGCAGTTTTTCATCCTGTTCATCGGCGCCATCGTGTTCGTTTTTTATATTTATGAGCGGCCGCCCTTGCTGTTTCAGCGGGCGGAGCTGGCGCGGATCCAGGAGCCGTCGATGCGCGCCGATTATGAACCTTTGGCCGAACGATACGATGCAGCCTTCGGAAACCGCCGGGAAGCCGCAAACCGCCTGCTTGAGGCCCGGCGCCGGCAGGATCCTGCGCTCTGGCAGTCGGGCCTGGAGGAATATCGCGGCGCCCAGGCGGAGCTGGATGCGGCGCGCAGCCAGGGAGTCCGCCTGGTCGAGAAAGCCGGCGGCGCGCGCGGCCTGGTCGACACCAACTACATTTTTCTCACCTTCGTTACCCAACATCTGCCGGCGGGCCTCGTGGGGCTGGTGCTTGCGGTCATTTTCGGGGCCACCATGGCTTCCATATCCGCCGAAATCAATTCCCTGGCAACCGTGAGCATGGTGGACATCTACCGCAGGCACATCCGCACGGCGGCCACGGATCACCATTATCTGAGCATCTCACGCGCCGCCACCGTGTTCTGGGGCTGCTATGCCGTAATCACGGCCGGATTCGCCAGCCGGCTTGGCTCGCTGGTCGAGGCCGTGAATGTCCTGGGATCTTTTTTTTACGGGGGTATGCTGGGGGTGTTCGTGCTGGCCTTCTACTTCCCGCGGGTGGGGGCGCGCGGTGCTTTTTACGGCGTGCTGGCCGGGGAGGCGGTGATTTTTGCCGCGTATGCATTCACGAACATCGCGTTCCTCTGGTACAACGTGCTCGGCTGCCTGATGGTGGTCGCCACCGGCATATTGATTTCGCGCTTCGAGCGGTCGCGGCGGGAAAATTCGGGCTGAATTGATTAAAACATGCGCGACTTGACCAGCCCGCTTTGAAGAATCAGCGTCAGATCCCGGTCTCTTGCCAGGATGAAGCAGCCATTTTCTTCGGCAAGGACCGCAATCAGGCAATCGATGGTAGAGCGCGCCGTCT
This sequence comes from Terriglobia bacterium, assembly GCA_963824985.1. Lineage (GTDB taxonomy): Bacteria > Acidobacteriota > UBA6911 > UBA6911 > UBA6911 > JAFNAG01. Next base: position 145,903 of record CAWGRQ010000017.1, on the reverse strand, counting down.
TTCCCCTTTGCCTGAGCGACCGGTAAAGATCAGCCGCGCGCAGGTAAAGCCCGATGCCCGAGGGTTCAAGAAACAGCAGCTTCCGGAAAAGTCGTTGGAGATCTTCCCGCCCCTTGTCCCGGCGCAGCCCCTGAAAAACTTCGGCTACGATAACCCCACAGGTGCAAAGCTCCTCCGTACCCGCCACCAGCTCGGCGACCGCCCGCCTCTCGGGAGATTCGTACCCGTTGAAAAAGTCGATCCAGGCCGAGGTATCGATCAGAATTTTCATTTCCGGCGCTCCCGCTTGCGCAATGCATCGAGATTGCCTTTCCACTGCAACCTGCCCTCCCACTTCAGGAATCCTCGGACGTCACGGCGTCGGGCATAATCCCGCAGCGCTTCATTGATGACTGCCGTCTTGGTCTTTGCCGAAGCCACCTTCATCGCGCTTGCCAGCGCATCCTCATCCAGATTCAAAGTCGTGCGCATCGTCTGCCTCCTCGTGCATATTTTATTGCAATATGATATGCATAGCAATACCGCTGCTCCTCCTTCTCGAAATGCGTGATCGAATTTCTTTCATGTATTTCCATGCGACTTGAAAGCAGCGGAGCTGGTATAATCGAGTATCGCCTAATGCCGGATTACATACTCTTTTGAGCGGGAGCAGAACCGCCATGCAAACGTGGCGCTTTCATGGTTTTACATAAGGGGATTCCGCCATGATGCCCCGGGCACTCCAGACGACATCTGCATTCCTCTCTCTCGGCCTTTCAGCTTTCGTCGCCGCATCGTCGCATGCTCAACAGACGCAGATGAAAACTCCCGCAGGGGCCGAAGTCAGCGTGAGCAGCCGTGCCTATTGGCCGAGGACGCAGTTTACACTGCGAGTCGATGCCAAGCTCGTAGAAGTCGGTGTGGTGGTGCGCGACAGCAGGGGCCGGACTGTCGGCGGGCTGAACAGGGACGACTTCGAAATCCGGGATGGGGGAAAAAAACGGGAGATCCAGACCTTTTCGGTGGAAAGTTCGTCACGGGTGGCCAAGGCCGCACCGTCCGAACAACCCGCCGTCACGGTTGCGCCGCCCAGGCAACCGGCCCCCGTGAAAGCGCCGCCGAGATACGTCGCCCTGCTGCTCGACGACTTAAGTCTTGATTTCCCGGATCTTGTCCACGTAAGGACGGCGGCCAGGCGGTTTCTCAGTGAGGGGATGTCGGCCGGCGATCAGCTGGGAGTATTTACCACCTCCGGCAGACAGGTGCTCCCTTTTACAGGCGACGCACCAAAGATCATCGCAACGATCGACGGATTCAAATCGGTACCCACCATTGTGAACAGCGCTGCCTGCCCGCACTTGAGCCCCTACGACGCATACGTGATCGCAAACAAGCTGGATTCGACGGCACTGGCGGTCAAGGCTGACGAACTGGCCAGGTGCACGGGAATTCCAAATAGACCTGGAAACCAGGTGGACCGTTCAACCCAGCTGATTGTTGACAGTCGCGCTGCCGCGCAGGTTCAATCCCAGGCTGAAGCCATGTGGGCGCAGATTGAAGACCTCTCACGCGCGTCGCTGCGCACCATTCAAGATATCGTCCAGTTTCTAGGGGGGATGCCGGGCAGGCGCATGATTCTGCTGGCCTCCTCAGGCTTTCTTACCCAGACCCTGGAGCTCGAACAGGAGGTGATCGCCCGGCAAGCGCTGCGCCGGCAGGTTGTCATCAATTCACTCGACGCCAAGGGGGTATACACCCTGGACCAGGCGGACTCGACTATGGGCGCCAATATCCGGTCCTTCATCTACCAGAATAGCGCAGGGACGCGCCAAAAAAACCTGAGCAACCATGTGCTGGCGAATCTGGCTCTGAGCACCGGTGGCCTCTTTTTCCATAACAACAACGATCTCAACCTGGGTTTTCGCGAGGTGGGACTTATGCCGGACGTCTCCTACGTTCTTGGCTTTGCTCCTGAAGGCCCCGCGGATGGGAAGTATCACAAGCTCAAGGTGGGCGTGAAGTCAAAGGGGACAACCGTGCAGGCGCGGCCCGGCTATTGGGCCATCTCTGATCCGGAAGCGAATCCACTTAACGTGCAACGGCCGGCCGACCGGAAGATCACGAGCACGGATACGATCGAGGAACTGCCCGCACGCGTAAGCGAGGTGCGGGCCATCACGGAGAATGCCGAGCCGGCGCTTGATATCGTGCTTCACATTGATGTGGGGCGCCTGCACCTCGAAAAGACGGGCGATTTTCACGCGCAAAAGCTCACGTGGATCGCGGCATTATTCGATGCCGAGGGAAATTTCATCATAGGGAAGGAGATCGGGGTCGAGCTTGCGTTGAAGGAAGCCACCTTCGATCGAATGTCCGCAAACGGGCTGAATATCACGGTCACGCTGAAGGCACCTCCCGGATCCTACAAGCTGCGCTCCGTGATCGTCGACAGCCTGCAAACGAAGTTGGCAGCTTCGACCCAGGCGGTTCAGATTCGTTGAACCTCCAGTGGGAAGGGGGACGGTAACAGGACTTCGGAGGGAACTCTCCACACAGTGAAATTACGATGTGCCTTGAAATCCCGGCCTTGAAGAAAAACAGGCTGATTTCGCGCTTCGAGCGATCGCGGCAGGGATCGACGGCATCACCTCGTTACGGTGCCGCCTGGCGTGGGCGCATGACCAGCGGCGGCGCCCGGCCTCAGGCCGGAACGGATTTCCCCTCCGCTCGCTCTTTCAACCACCAGGCCGCCGAAACCCGCCAGTTCCAGGCTGGGCCGAACCGCGTTCACCTCCCCTGGGCGCACGATGACGGCATCGATCCGGGCATCGAGGCCGCACGAAGGACAGGTGAGCGGCTGAAGCTCAAAAACCGCTTCGAGCACCCGCAACCAGGAGGGCGCGGTGTGCTCGGCGCGGCAGGCCGAGCACCGGACCAGCACCGGCTGATGCAGGTCGTGTTCAGTTTCCACCGGTGCGCCCCCGGTCTTTTCGAGGCATTCAAAATGTTCCCGATACCAGCGGCGATAGTGATGCTTGGCCCATTGTCGGTCGACGTACCCCGAAAGCATCCCGGAAAGGCCAACCCGGGTCCCCGGATTGACGAGCGCCATGAATATGTGTCCGAACATCAAAGGGGTCGCAACGGCCGCCAACCCCACGTGGAGGATCCAGGAATAAAACGCAATTCCGGGCATCCATAGAATCAGTCCGGTGGCGATGAAGAACGGATAGGTGCTCATCACCATCATGAAATTGAGCTTTTCCGCCGCGTTGAATTTGCCCTGTTCCGGCAGCGTGATCCGGCGGATGACGGCAGCCGGTCCCATAAGGAGCAGCCATTTCACGTCGCTCAGCGCCCAAACCCAGCCCTGCCTGATGTTATACAGGTGGATCCTGGCATCTTTCAGATTCGTCAGGAGGATCAAACCCGGAAGCACCATAAGGCAGGCGCCCGCGATCCTGTGGGTCCACGAGAAGATGCCCCGGGCTATCCCTTCGGAATGGAGATTGAAAAACAGCATCAGGATCGCAGCGGATGTGTAGCAGACCATGAAAGGGATGGCGATCGACCAGTGAAGCAGCCGCTCCGACCTCTGAAAGCGCAGGATCTTTCCAGCCTCGACATCGACCGGAGCCGGGATCGACAGCAATTCAGAGTCTCCGGTTGTTCCGGAAGCGGGCGACGAATGGCGCCGATCAGGCATCAACTGTGCGGACCGGTCGGGTTCGATGCGAAGGGTTTCAGCTTTCATCCAACCCCCTTTGTAAAACAGACCGGATCAACCTGGAGTCCCGACGGGCGCACCGGAGCGAATCTATCCGTGCTGGGCGCCGGGGCCGCAAGCGCTTCGCGGTCTCTTCATTTCATCCACTGAGCGAACCTGGACACACCCGAGTGTCGGTCGAATCTTTGCACATCGGTGGCCGATGTCTATGACCGTGGTCACAAAACGGCCTGCTGCCGTTGAGAACCCGGAGGCAGCCGGTTTGCGGGGTGCAGGGCCCGGCGGCCCCCTATTTGGGCGGGGATCCCCGGCCGAGGGTGATATAAAAACGCCCCCCCACCAGTGCCGGGTCATTGGGGTAGCCCAGCGCCTGGAAATCGATCCGCCCCCTGACTTCCGGATAGACCGCAAGCCGGTGTGCCGGAAGATCCATTCCTTTGGCATTCCGGTGGCAGCGAGTACAGGTCACCGCTGCGCTGCTGTGACAATCCGAACATCCCAGGGCGCGGCTGGCCGGGGCCACCTCGTGGTGGATTCCGGAATACATTTTGGTCTGCACGAAACCATACTTCCCCGAGTAGGGCAAGCCAACCCGTTTCATGCCGCCGGCTATGGCCTTGGGCCAATCGAACTGGACCCAGTAGTCTTCGAGCAGGTTGGGGATTGCCAGGGTCAGGTTCTGCACGTCATAAGGCTGGACGCCCGTATGCGACTTAAAGGGGAAAATGCGTGCCGCGGGGCTCCGTTTCTCCCCTACCGGCGCATTGAGGATCACGGGCGAGGAAACATCGATCTTGTCTCCCAGGAGGGCCGCTTTGCGAGTGCCGTCATACCAGAGGTACTCCGGAACCAGGTTTTGGCCCCAGGTCAGGTTGCCGAATTTTTTGTCGTATTCCGGCATCCCATACCGGTCGCGACGTTCGGGGCGATCCTGTCCGGCAGTGGAAAAATCGCGGCGGAGCAGTGTCGGCGACACCTGGGCGAAGGTCGGGATATGACAGGTCTCGCAGGCGACAGCCCGGATATGATCGTCCAGATGGCGGCTTAGAGCTCCTGCCACCCCGTGCGGGGTGAGCCCGTGGCATTTCTCACATGAAACACGCCCCTCCACCGCGGGAGCGCTCAGGGACATGCCGGCAATCCGATGGTCGACGGTAGAGTGGCAATCCTGACAGCGCATGTTCAGTGTTCCCATGTGCAGGTCGATAGCGGTGCGCGGATCGGCCAGGGCCGGTTCGAGGTCGCCGTGCTTGGCGTTCGGCGCCCCGCCGCTGTAAAAGTGACAGGAGCCGCACGCTCGCCGGGACGGGCGTCCCACCTTTTGAGCGATCGCCGTCAGGTCGATGGAGGAGTCCGGAAAGCCCCCCCGCCCGAGATCCTTTCGATACGTCCCCGTGGTATCGTGGCACACCAGGCAATCGATGTTCTCCGGATTGGAGAAATCGAATCGTGCGTTGACGCCACCGTAGCCAATGTGACAGGAAGCGCACTCCTGGAAATTGGACCCGATGGCGATGCAATAGTTGTTGACCATCAGCGTCAGGCTGACATCGGTCCGGTGTTCATAGCCCGCCAGCGTCGGCGATTGCCCCTTCCAGTTCCAGTGGGCGGTCTTCAGCAGGTCCTGACCCACTTTCGGGTGGCACCCCAAGCAGGTCCGGGTCACATCCTGAGGGCTGGGACGGCCCTGAAACACGACCAGGATGGAGTGATCCGGGATCCAGGGATGATGACAGGAAGCACACTCCGTCGGGGCGGGAGCCGGCTTGAGTTGGCGTTCGTGGCAGCCGATGCACTGGCGGTGGTAGGCCCCCTTCAGACCAATGCGGGAGGGATCATCCGGCTCATTGGACAGCCCGTGGCAGTGGATGCATCTCTGCGGCGGGTTTTGCGCCATGTCATCATGGCATGCCGAGCAGGGCCCGCCCGTCTTTATATCCATGGCCGCGTGGAGAGTCTTGATATCCTCCCCGATGCGATCCTTCTCATCTCGCGAATAGCGGTGATGGCAGACCCCGCAGTCTCCTTCCACCAGCTCGTCGTGGATCCGGTGAGAAAAACCTACCGGTTCGTAGTCGTCCGACCGGTCGTTTAACACTCGGCTGTCGAGCACATAAAAGTTCTTATACCCGGAGGGGCGTTGCGGATACCCAGGCCCCGCGACCATCGTGGCGGACGCCGACGATTGCGCCTGGACGCGCAGGACATCGCGAACCGTCCTGACGGATGCCTGGATGGCTTCAATGTGCACCAGGCTGTAGAGGCCGACAAATCCGAGCAGGAAGGCAATGCCACTGCCCCGGATCACCCAGGTCCAGAACGGGCTGACGGTACGCTCGCGCTCCTCGCGCAGGCGGACCGGCTGCAACTCCATGGTCTGCACGAATCCAGGCAGGACGGGAAAAAAGGTCACGAAATAGCGGTAGCAGAATAATATGCTGGAGACGATGGCCACCGTCATTGCAATCTCGCCGATCGACGGGAAATAGGCTTTGGTGGCGTATGGCGGGTCATATCCGACCAGAAAGACATTGATGCGGTTCAGGACCACGCCGAAAATGATCAGAGAAACCGTAAAAAACAGCCACCCCATGGATCGGCGCACCGCCCGATTCAGGAATAGAAGGAAGGGGGCGATAATCCCGAGGAGGATCTCCACCACCAGCGAGGTCGTGGCCGCCGGGTGCTCGAAGAAATTCAATTGCTGATACCGGAAGGCAAGATCTCCGATCTTGACCACCCCATAGGCTCCGATGAACCATGGAATGAAGCGGGCCATGGGCGTCAGAAGTTCCATCTCGGGGTTGCGGCCAAAACTGATGTTCGCATAGATGGATTCCAGAATGACCATCGGGAATCCCACCATGATTGCCGACAGCAGGAACAGGATGGGAAGGATGGGAGTATTCCACAGCGGGCTGAGTTTGGTCGGGGCGATGAGCATCAGCGTCCCCAGGGAGGACTGATGCATAAAGGACAGGACCACGCCGGCCACAATAAACAGCGGCAGTGCGATCCGGACTCCGGCAATAAGCGTCACGATCAACCGCTCCAGCCTGTGCAGGAGCTTCCAACCCCATTCTTTCCGGTCGATCCTGGTCTTCAATCCCTCGAGGACCGCAGGGCTCATTTCCACGCCGAGGACCATGAGATAGGCGGTCACGCACATGCCGACCTCAAACAGCACCGAGTTTCCCTGCCAATTGAAGATCGGACGCCAGATGTTCCAGTAGCGACCCAGATCGAAACTCAAAGCAATGGCGACCCAGAGATAGCCGAGGAACGCGGTGAGAATTGCAGGGCGCAGCAGCGGGCGGTATCTTCTTTGACCGAAGATGTCCACCAGGGCAGCGGTCGTGAACCCGCCGGCGGCCAGGGCAACACCGCAGGCGACGTCGAAGGCGATCCATATGCCCCAGGGATTGTGGTCATCGAGGTTGGTCACGGTGCCCAGTCCGAGCAGCATGCGCGTGATGCCAAAGGAGAAACCCACCCCCATAAAGATCAGCAACGTCAGCGTCCCGAACGTGAAAAAGGGCTTTGTTACCCTTCGAGGATGATCGTTGTGGATTGAGCGGGTCATAGTCCGCCCCCCTCGCGGCTCCCGGCCGCCGGGGTGTTCGGGTCTTCCCTTCCATTCCCTTCATCATCCGGGTGCTTGCGGTGGTGATGCCACATGATCCCGGCCAGCAGTCCGTAAAACGCAATGGGGATTGCGCCATATCGGAAAATTCCATGCTGGATGGCCTCGGTCAGCTGCGCAGGAGCGGATTCCGGAAGTTGCAGCAGCCCGATTTCCTGAATCGGCCGGCCGGTGAGGTATAGCCACGAAGTTCCACCGACTTCCGTTTCACCGTAGATATGGTCGAAATAGCGATCCGGCCGGCGCTTCAGGCGCTCCCGGGCCATGACAACCAGATCCGCACGGCGACCGAAGACCAGGGCCTCCGTGGGGCAGGAGGCGGCGCAGGCGGGATTGGCTTCGGCGCGTTCGGTACGGTCCGCACAGAACTGGCACTTGCGCACCCTCGGAACGAGGGGTTCATTGAACTCGTAGGCCGGGACCTCAAAGGGGCACGCTACCTGGCAGTACCGGCATCCGATACAGGTTGTGGGATTATAGACCACCGCCCCATCCGACGATTTGGTCAGCGCCCCGACGATGCAGGCGGAGACGCAGGAGGGATAGAGACAGTGCATGCACTGCACCTTCACATACGTCTGTGAAACTGAAGCCTGATCCGGTGATGGGCTCCCCGGAAACTGGTTCACCACCGTAAACGCGTTTTCGGAAGGTCTGCGGAAAGTGCGCAACACATCGCGGTCAGAAAAGGATTCGGCCGTGCGCGGCAGATGATTCCGGCGGTTGCAGGCCTCCTCGCATTTGCGGCATCCAATACACAGAGTGGTGTCAACCAGGACTCCGGCTTGATCCGGCGAGGATGATGGCAATTCCACGGAGGATTGCGTGGGCGCGGCAGTCAGGGTGGTCGTGGAAACTCCGGCGGTAGCGGCCAATCCTAGTTTCAGAAGTGCACGTCGGTTTTTATCCATATGCGTCTCCATTGCGGCTGGCTTCGTTTGTAACGCATCCGGGGGGGCGCGAACAAGGGAAATGCGATCCCTGCATGGCAAGGGAGTCCTGATTCCGCTTGCTCTCGATACCCACTCGATTATAGGGTAGCACCCAAGAAATTGCGGCTCTGATGGGCCTCACCGCCCGTCAGCTCCGGCAACAGTGGAATATGACTGGGATATCCATGACATAGGAGTAATGGCGATGCGACGTACAGCGAGACTGATTCCGGCCCTGCTGCTCATTGGCCCCGCGTTGCTGGTTGCGGGTTCGAAACCGCTGCCGACGCCCGAATCAGCGTTCGGATTCAAGCCGGGCGCCGACAATAAGCTGATAACCTACGATCAAACGATTGACTACTTCAAAAAGCTGGAGGCAGCGAGCAATTCCATCAGGCTGTTTGAAGCGGGTCGAACGACGCTGGGCAGGATATCCTATTTTGCTCTGATCTCGACACCGAAAAACCTGGCTAAGATCGATCGCTTCCGCGAAATTGCCCAGCGCCTGGCGCATCCCGAGGGTTTGACCGACGAGCAGGCCCGCAAGCTGGCCGTCGAGGGAAAGGCCTTCGTCCACATCGACGGCGGCTGCCACGCGACCGAAGTAGCTGGGCCGCAGATGACGCCGCAACTCGCTTATGATTTGCTCAGTCGCGCGCAAGAGCCCCCGTTCAAGGAGATTCTTGAAAACGACGTGGTGATTTTGTGGCCGACCATGAATCCGGATGGCCAGCAGATGGTTGGAGAGTGGCAGGCGAAAAATTTCGGCACGCCTTACGAGCAGTCGGGCCTGCCGCGCCTGTACCAGGAATATGTCGGCCACGACAACAACCGCGACGCCTACATGATGAACATGATCGAATCGCGCGTAATGGAGCATTTCTGGCGGCAGTGGGAACCGCACATCATTTACGTGTTTCACCAGACCGCGCCATTTCCAACCCGCATATGGCTGCCGCCATTTTCGGAACCGGTCGGCCTCGACGCGCCTTACATCTCGTCGCGTGAAGTGAATATGATCGGCATGGCGATTGCGAAGGGTCTGGAAGAACGCGGCCAGGTCGGAGCGACGCACATGGGAACCTCGTTCGATGCCTGGTATCCAGGCTATGTTGATTACGCCCCGATCTTCAAGAACATCCCCGCATTCTGGACCGAGACCGCCGGCAACATGGCAACCCCGCGCGAGTACACAATCAACGACATCCCGCAGAACTTCCGCGATCTCCGGCCGCAGAGCCTCTACTCCAGCCCCTGGCCCGGGGGATGGTGGCGCCTGGGAGACGCCGTTGCCTATAATGAGACAGCCGCCGTGGCGACGCTGGAATACGCGGCCAAATACAAGGATTCGCTGCTCTTCAACCGCTATCAGGCAGGCCGCGATCAGATTGCCCGGGGTAAAAAGGGCGCACCGTACGCCTACGTCATACCCCAGGACCAGCGCGATCCGATGGCGGCGGTGGAGATGCTCCGCCGCCTAGCATTCGCAGGCGTGCGGGTCTCGCAGCTTATGGCGCCGGCCACAATCGACGGCGCAAGCTATTCGGCGGGCACGTGGGTCGTCCCCACCGATCAGGAGTTTGCCGCCATGGCGCGCGAACTGCTCGACGTCCAGAAATATCCCGATCTGCGCCAGTACCCGGGCGGACCGCCGCTGCGGCCATATGACGCCGCCGGATGGACACTCCCTCTGCAGATGGGGGTAAAGATCGCCGCCGCCACCGCGCCCCTTGCCGATGACCTGCGCGCGAAGCTGAAGACCCTGGGCGCAATACCGGATCCCAAAGCCAAACCCACACCCTACAACCTCAAGGACTCCGGGGATGCGGCGCCGTTCGACAGTGTGCCCGGAATCGGCTTCAACTCGAATTCCGCCGCGGCCGCCATTGTGCCGCCGGCAGGCCGGATCAGCGGGAGCGGCCCGGCTCTGGCCGTCGATCCCGCCCAGAACAACGCCTTCCGGGCCATCAACCGCGCGTGGAAGCAGGGGGCGGATGTGCAGTTTCTCGCGGGCGAGGCCGGCGCGGGTTCGCGCTACCTTATTCGGGGGCTTCCCGAGCCGGCACAGACGGCTCTGGTCAACTCCCTGGCGCTCATTGCCGAGCGCACTTCCGCCACCGGCACGCCGGTGAAAAAGCCTCGCATCGGCTTGTTCCAGCCCTGGAGCGGCAGCATGGACGAAGGCTGGACCCGATGGCTCATCGAGCAATACAACTTCGACTTTGTGAGTATTCATCCCGAGGACTTCCGTGCTCCGCTGCGCGAAAAAATCGATGTTCTTATCCTGGCCGACGACGCGCGCATTCCCGTTGAAGGGGCCGGCGGCGGCCGAGGGGGCGGCCGAGGTGCCGCGCCGCCCGCCGGTGGCCGCGGCGGCGGCGCCGCCCGGGCCGTGCGCCCGGAGTATGCCTATACGCTCACCCAGGAAGACCTGCAGTCGTTCGAAGGATTTGTTCGCGGCGGTGGCACACTCATCTGTTTCAACAACGCCTATCGCTTTATCGTGCAGCAATTCAAGTTGCCGGTCAAAAACACGGTCGAGGGCCTGAAGCCGGAGGAGTTCTTCCTGCGCGGATCGATCGTCGAGGTGGCGACCGACCCGACTCACCCGGTTATGGCCGGCATGCCCGAGAAAGCGGCCGTTTTCGTCGACGGCAGCCCGGTCTTTGATACGCTTGAAGGATTTCAGGGCAGCATCCTGGCCAAATATCAGGAGACCGGCACACCCCTGCTGTCGGGATTTCTGATCGGCGAGAAATTACTCCAGGGGAAGGCCGCTGCGCTGGACGTGGAACTCGATAAGGGACATATCGTGCTCCTCGGGTTCCGGCCGGAGTGGCGGGATCAACCATTCGGTACCTTCCGGGTGGTGTTTAATGCGGCGATGTATACCCGATAGTTTTAGTTCAAGTGTCGGTAGTCCTGGACGATACATCATTCATGAATACTATCGGGGAACGCCCGCAGGCACGGGTCCGAGGATCGCAAACGGCCCTCGCCCGCCGACTGCCATCCGGACCGGAGGATAAACATTATCCGTTTTAAGAGACCGACACTCGCCAACGCACTATCGCAGGTCGGAGGTACAGCCCGTCTGAGAACCGATCGCGCCGATGGCCGTCGTGACCCGCTGCCTCCAAGGCTCCGGATTCCAAATCGCAACTCATACCCCCCTTCATGGCGTGGCCTCCCAGCACTCTCGAAGGCAAGCCGGGGGTGTCTGGCTCGAGGTCAGGACACAGATGCTCTGGTTGAAGGCCAGTTCTTTTTTGTCAACCACCGGGTCACTTTTTCGGGGGAGGCAGACTGGAATCCACCCGGCACAGACAGCCTCTGGCAGGAGCACATGGACTGCCTGGATTGGGCCCTTGCGCTCGCCCTGAACGGAAGTCCGGAGTGCCGAACAGCCCTCAATCAGCGACTCAGCGAATGGATAGCACGGAATCGAAGTGGCCCGACGAACGGATGGAAGGCCGTTCCGCTGTCGATCCGCATCGTCAACCTGGCCTACATCCTGTCGATGCCCCGCACGGTCGCCGCCCGGCACGCAGAGCCAATGAAAATCGTGTTGGTTTCTCAGGTCCGTGCGCTGGTCCGAAAAATCGAGACCGCCCTCCAGGGAAATCACCTGATCAAGTACGGGAAAGCATTGCTGGTCGCAGGCCTGGCGCACGCCGGTGAAGAGGCTGACGCCTGGTTTCAACGCGGTCTCGAACTCCTTGACCGCGAAATGGAAATCCAGGTCTGCCCGGACGGGGGGCACACCGATCGCTCTCCCATGTATCAGATCCAGGCTTTGCTGGATTACATGGAATCGCTTCACCTGTTGAAAGCATCCCGGCGCCCGGTTCCCGGAGTGTGGACCAGGCGGCTGAGAGGGATGGCCGGGTTTGCGGATGCCTGCACACACCCCGACGGCCTGTCCGCCCTGCTGGGGGATACGTCACTGGCCGGCCTTCCCCCAAAACGACAGCTGCTGTCTTTCGCGCGCGAACTCGGTATCAAGCCGAATCTCCTGACGCGCCAGGCCGCTCATGGGTTTCCGGACTCGGCGTACGTCGTGGCTCGTGACCTGAACCTCGGCAACTATCTGATCGTAGATGCCGGCGCTGAAGGGGATCCGCTGGATGCCGCTCACTATCACTGCCAGTTGTTTTCCTACGAGCTGTCGTTGGAGGGGAGACGCATCATCACCGACACCGGCGTGTTTGCCTTCGAAGCCGGCGCGGACCGAACGTATTGCAGGAGTTCTGCGGCTCACAACACGATCTCCTGGGGAACCCGCGAACCCTCGGAAATCCAGGGGGCCTTCCGTCTGGCGCGCCGGGCGCAAATCCTCCATCGCAAAGTGAGTCCAGCGGCTTCCGGCGGCTTGCGTTTGGAAGCCCGGATGAAGGGGTTCTACCGCGGAAGCGAATGGGGTTCGTGGCAGCGCGAATTACGATGGGCAGGCAGGGGCATTCTCGACATAGTGGATACCTGGTTGCACCCGCGCCCGGCCCGAGGCCTGGTCACGCGGATTCATTTTGCGCCCGGCCTGACGCTTGTCGCCGAAGGCGAAGGGGAGTGGGGCATTTACCTGTCCAGGGGCCCCAAGGTCGCCTCCCTGCAGGTGTTCGCCGGCAAAGCGGCACTCACAACCACCGATTATTACCCCTCCTTCGGCGAACGGATCGCACGTTCTTGTCTGGAAATTTCGCTCGTCGCTGACGAAGCCAGATATCGGGTTTTCCCGCACGCCTGAGCCGGGTTCTTGATCCGGGCTCTCAAGCCGCCCCTCCACGGCTCCTGCCAGCTCCATCCCCTGCTGCTCCGAAAATAAGCCAAATTAAGTGCGGGCAGGGGCCTCCTGAGCCTGGTCCTGGACCTGGACTAGACCTGGACCTGGTCTGATGCGGACGAGGTCCACGTCCAGGACGAGGTCGAGGTCCAAGTCGGAGTCTGCATATCGCGATGCCCATTTTCATGCGTCACCGGGTGCGCCATAGGCGCATGAAAGGCTGTTCCGAATATAGGCAGGTCATGCCTTTTTCCCCTTGCTCCTGGATCTGCAGGCGGATAAAACTGGCTCTGGACAAGTCCATTCCGCCAGGAGGAGATATCGCCATGATACGATTTCGCAAAATCGCGTTGTTTACACTTGTTCTGCTGCCGGCCCTGGGTTTGCGCGCGGAACAGGGAATGTGGATGCCACAGCAGATTCCGCAGCTCGCTGCAAAACTGCAGGCGCTCGGGTTTCAAGGTGACCCAAGGGCGTTTGCCGATCTGACGGGTCAGCCCATGGGAGCCATTGTGTCGCTCGGTGGGTGCACCGCGTCTTTCGTGTCGCCGGATGGCCTGATTGTCACCAACCACCACTGTGTGACCGGAGGACTCCAGTACAATTCCACCCCGCAACGCAACCTGCTCCAGGAGGGCTACCTGGCAAAAACGCGGGATCAGGAGCTTTCGAGCGGCCCGGGACAGCACGTCTACGTGACCACATCGGTAACCGAAGTAACGGAAGCCATCACCGGGAACATCAATGCGCAAGCCGGCGACCGGCAGCGCAGCGACATCATCGACCGACGCATCAAGGAGCGGGTCGCCGCGTGCGAAACGGAAGGCATGCGCTGCAGTGTGGCTTCTTTTTTTGAAGGGCTGAAGTATTACGAGATCGCCCAACTCGACATCAGGGATGTTCGCGTGGTGTATGCGCCGGCCGAAGGGATCGGGGTCTTCGGGGGCGAGACCGATAACTGGCGCTGGCCTCGTCACACGGGCGACTGGAGCTTTCTGCGCGCCTATGTGAGCCGGGACGGCAGATCGGTCCCTTTCTCCAAAGACAATGTTCCCTACCGGCCGAAGCGCTGGCTGCAGGTATCCGCCGCCGGGGCCAAGCCGGGCGAACTCGTCTTTGTGGTTGGATACCCGGGCCGCACCCAGCGATACCAGACATATGGCGAGGTCAGGGAGACCGCCGAGTGGCTCTTCCCGCGTTCCATCCGCCTCGCGCAGCAACAGCTCGCCATCATCGATCGGCTCCTCGCGGGGAACAAAGACCTGGCCCTGAAGGTTTCCAGCCGCATCCAGAGTCTCAACAACAATATGACCAACCAGAAGGGGATGCTCGAAGGGCTCGTGAAGGGAGGCGCCCTGGCCCAGAAGCAGACGATGGAAACAGCACTCGAAGCCTGGATTGCCGCCGACCCGGCACGACAGAAAAAGTACGGCGATGTGCTACCCGCATTGCGCAGGATCCAGGCGGAAGGAGAAAAGACCCGGGAACGTAATGCCGTGCTGAGCAACTTGTCCGGGGCTTCCTCTTACCTGAGCGCGGCCCAGACCCTGTATCGGCTCTCGATCCAGCGCCCGAAAAACGATCTGGACCGTGAGGCCGGATATCAGGAGCGCGATTGGAGCCGCATCCGGGAATCACAGGATCGCCTGCAGCGCACCATCGACCCCACCGTGGACCGGGCATTCCTGCTCTGGGCCATGGGATTGGTGGCCGCCCTCCCCGCCGGCCAGAGAATCGACCCGCTGGACCAGGCTGCCGGAATTAAGGCCGGCATGCCGGAAGCAGAGTCCGCGAAGGCCATTGACGCTTACATCAATCGGATCTATGCCGAGACCAAACTGGGTGACCGGGATTTTCGCCTCAGTATGCTGGAGAAGAGCACCGCGGAAATAATAGCGACCCGGGATGCATTCCTTGCCTTCGCGGCCGCACTGGAACCGCTTGCCGAGTCGATTCGCGAAACCGGGAAGGACAGAACCGGGGCTTTCGCCCGTCTGCGCCCACGCTATATGGATGCCATGCTCGTCAAGGCCGGTGGCCTGATGGCTCCCGACGCCAATGGCACCCTCCGCGTAACCTATGGGCAGGTAAAAGGAGTCGATGCCAGGGACGGGCTCACCTACAAGCCGCTGACCGGATTGAGAGGCATTCTCGAAAAACAAACCAGAGAGGGAGACTTTAATGCGCCGCAACCGCAGATCAATGCAATTAGGGAACTGCTTTCAGGCAAGAAGAAATCTCCGTACCTCGACACGGCCCTGAAAGATGTTCCGGTGAATTTCCTCTCGACTGTGGATACCACGGGGGGCAACTCCGGATCGCCCACCCTCAACGGCAAGGGTGAATTGATCGGCCTGCTGTTTGACGGCACTTACGAATCGGTGGCCTCAAACTTCCTGTTCGATCCGGTCAAGACTCGGTCCATCCATGTCGATAGCCGGTATATGCTGTGGAACATGACGGAAGTCGATGGCGCCGCCAATCTTCTCAAGGAGATGGGAATAATCCGATGAACGTCGTCCGACTGGAGGCGTAAACAGTCATTCCCTGACGCTCTATGGGCACATCGTCGCCAGGATCAAACCTGATTGGATCCCTGATTCGCTGAAGGATGTCATGGAGTGCGTTTATTGCCGCCCCGATCTCGCGCTTGGCCGGGCTGAGATTCACCCCTGATTCGTAACCGGAGGCGGGTGCGCTCCGATTCCGGGAAACCGGGTGTTAGCCCGCTTTACTCACCAGATTTCGTGGCGAGGCGGCGCAGACGGGAATGGATGCTAGGCGCGCGACCGGAGGGCGCCGCAGGCGTACTTGTCAGTACGTCGAGGCGCCCGACCGAGCGCAACGCCGTAGACATGCCTGGCCCCCCCGGCCGCCGCAGTAGAAAGCTGGTGAGAAAAGCGGGCTGGGAGGCTTCCCACAGGTCAGCTCTTTTTTTCCACCCTCAGGTCGTTGGTGACTTTGAACGTGCCCGGAACGCCATTGGCCAGAATGCCGGCCACATCCTTATCGCCCTGGTTGGCGACCATGCCCACCAGAGTGACATTGCCGTTCTTTACGATGATGTGAATCGGCGGAACTGCCTGCAAAGCATATCGATCCAACTGCGGGTTGGAAAAGATAGTGCGATACAAGGCTAGCCGAATACGATCATCAAATCGGGAGAGCGGCAAAACTTCGATGTTGTTGACGACATTGGTGACGCCCTCTACCCGGCGCACCACATTCGCGGCATCACTTTTAAGGATCGGTCGGGTTACCTGGCCGGAGAGCACCACGGAGTTGTCATCCCTGATTTCAAACTGGAGGTTATCAAATACGTTGAAATAGGGGAGCATCACCAGTTTATGCCGAACCTGGTCCGCCATGACCGGCTGAGGCACGTTCTCAGCGGGTTTTACGCCAGCACGCGCGGGCGATAATCCTGCAAGCGCCAGAGTCGCCGTCAGTCCGAAGAATACTTTCGCCATCCTGTTAAAAATCCTCGTTTTCATGCTGCACCTCATTTCTTAATACCAGCTTCTTCTCTTCCGAAGCTTACCGGAATAGATGAAGATAATGACATTAAGTTTCATTTTGCCGTCATAATCCGGGCTCAAGGATCGGTTTGGACCGAAAGGGCGCACCCGGTGACGCATGTAAATAGCAGATGTCGCGCGCAGCGCCTTGAAGTGCGGCGGCATGACGCCGTTTTCCACGCACGGGATGGCAAAAGCAGCGCCATGGCGCAGCACTCCAAAGCGCCTTCGGCGCTGGGCCCCGGCACGTTCATTTTCGGAGCCGATTTCGTGGCGAGGCGGTGCGGACGGCCATGAATTCATGGCACGCGACCGGGGAGAACTGCCGGCATACCTGACGGTGCGTCAAGACTCTCGGCCAAGCGCAAGACGGTAAGAAGCGGGTGTTGATTGCGGCCGGCACGCTCCATTCTTTTGGCCAGAACCTGACGGCGAACAGCCTAAATTGCCATGGCCTATAAAGCCCGGAGGAGGAAGAGCGGATGGTCGCGTCCCCCTCCCCCGGCATTGCTTTACTGCTGGGCTCGGCTACTCTTCATGCCGAATCGGCAGGTAGTCGGGGAACCACATGGCGCGTTCGATCGACTTTTCCAGGTTCTCGAGGATCTCAGCGTCCGCATGCCCTTCCTCTACCGCCCTCTTGACGGTTGCACAGGCGACCTCGTGCGAGCATTCACGAATCCGGGGAAGCTCGGGATAGACGGCGGATTCATCGAGATCCTTCATCGTCACCTTGGAAGCCAGAGCGCGAGCCGCTTCCAGGAACATCCCATCCGTGGTCCGGCGCGCGCGGGATACGGTGAGCCCCAGTCCGACACCGGGGAAGATGAAGGCGTTGTTGCACTGGCCGATGCGATAGCGTTTGCCCTTGTGCATGACCGGATCGAACGGGCTTCCAGTGGCCACGATAGCCCGGCCGTCGGACCAGAGCATGGCTTCGGCCGCGGTGCACTCCGCCTTTGAGGTCGGGTTGGAGAGCGGGAAGACGATGGGGCGATCGTTGATCTTGGCCATCAATTCGACCACTTCCCGGGTAAAGGTCCCGGGGGTGCCGGAGGTGCCGATCAGAATCGTCGGTTTAACATTCGCCACGACCTCTTCGAGTGAGATCCTGGCTCGGTCTTTAACCTTGTATGCAGCCACCTCATCAAGGTCCCGGGCATACGTCGCCTTAAAATCCTCCAGCTTTGGGCGCGACTTGGTAACCAGGCCCTTGCTGTCCGTGGTCCAGATCCGCTTGATCGCTTCAGCCCTGGTAAGTCCGTCTTCCATCATGGCCGAAACCATCAGGTCAGAGATCCCCTGGGCGGATGCGCCGGCGCCGGCAAAGACAATCCGCTGATCGCGCATGGCCAGCTTGGTGATGCGCAGCGCGCTATAAATCCCGGCCAAGACGACGCCCGCCGTGCCCTGAATATCGTCGTTGAAGGTGCAAAGCTGGTCACGGAATCGGTGCAGCTGATGGATGGCGTTCCCTTTGAGAAAATCTTCCCACTGGAGAACTGCATTGGGGAAAACCTTCTGGAACGCCGCGACGAACCGATCGATGAACTCCTGGTAGGCATCTCCGCGGACCCGCTTCTGCCTGAGGCCGAGATACAGAGGATCGTTCAAACGTTCCTCGTTGTCAGTGCCGACATCCAGGGTGATCGGAATCGTGAAGTAAGGGGAAATCCCGGCACACAGCGTGTAGAGAGCGAGCTTGCCAATCGGGATTCCCATGCCGCCCGCTCCCTGATCACCCAGTCCGAGAATGCGTTCTCCATCTGTCGCGACGATGATAGAGGGATTGGGAATGCCATAGTTACTCAGCACGGACTCAATCCGGTCCATATTGTCATAGCCGATGTATAATCCGCGGGACCGGCGGTAAATGTGCGAGTACTTCTGGCAGGCCTCCCCGACCACCGGCGTGTAGACGATCGGCATCATTTCATCGATGTGCTCCAGCACCATCCGGTAGAAGAGGGTTTCATTCCGGTCCTGCAGCCCCGACAGAAAAATGAATTTTTCCAGATTGGTGGTTTTGGAGAGAAAATTCTCATAGGCTCGGTCCAACTGCTGCTTCATGGGGGAAACGATCGGGGGGACGAGCCCGTGAAGGTTCAATTCCTCACGTTCCCGGAGGGTAAACGCACTCCCCTTGTTCGTATGCGCATTTTCCAGGAGCGCCCTTCCGTCCCGCGATGCGGCCATGTATTTCTGTCCTGTAGCAGGATCGATTCGGATACTTATTTTCATTCACTTTCTCCTTGATCAGGATAGGACTTATGAATTCCGGGCGTTGTGCCACCAGCGCCCGTTTGAATTGCAGCTTGTTCCCGTTTTAAAATAGTCATATCACAATTGCCACGGCCTCGGTCTGATCCGCCTCGCCTCCGGGGCGATTGCTCCGGCATGGCGATGCGTCACCCGTGGGCCAAAAGATTTCTCATTGTATACCTTTTGACGTCCAGAATCCTCAATTTGCTGCACCCGGTCTGTAATCCAGGCCATGTCGTCCCGGCGGCAACCATCATCGCAGCCTGGCAACCGCAACCCGATGCCTAAATCGCCGGCTCAGGCCCGCATGGACGCGCCCCAGTCCCTCCGTTCAGCAAAAAAGTTGAACCGATCGAACCGGGTAGGGTATATCCTGTTCACCGACCGCCGGGATCACGATGCCTCAGATTCGACTTGAGCGCCGGAGGTCCGGAATGGCTTGGTCGGCTTTGATTCGCGCATTCCGGCGGAAGTGCGACAACGCCAGACTCCAGGGAGGCATGCTGTTGCAACGCGACATTAAGCGATTTTCGATTCTCATTCTGGTATGTTTTTTGACCTTTGCCGGTGCGCGGGGTCAGACCGGCGGACCGGCCGGCACGCCGGAACTGTCAGCGAAAGCAGGGATTGGGGTTTCCCGGCAGGTATTGCAGCCTGAAACCGATCTGATCCGTCAGCCTGCCCTTCATGTAGTCGCCTATGCTTACCTGAATACCGAATGGCGCCGGGACGCAGGGACCCTGGCCTGCGATTCCCCAATGTCGGCAGGGGAAAATCCGGGGCCAAAGGGGTAAGTCAGGTCCGCAAAGCCATCGGCGTCGCGGAGGCATTTGTCTCTTGTTGAAATTTATGTTGATCCAGTCCGGCCTGATCGAGATCACGCCTGAAGAAGGAGTGAAAGATAGCCGGCCAACCTCGTCTCTGCTCGAAAACAATGGCTTCCAGGCGGTCATCGACACGGAGCATCCCAAGGAGGACGGGGCGGAATATATGGCGGCTCTGAAACGCCGGGACGTCAATCCTGCCGATATCCCCTGTGTGCTGTTCACCCATCTTCACCCGGACCACTTCGGTCACAAAGACCTGTTTCCGGGGGCGACCTTCGTATTTCACAAGGACGAACGCCTGGGATTCTACTTCAAAAACGACAAGACGCTCGTGCTGCAGGGGAGCTCACTGTTTGAACTCAGCCCGGCAGGGCTGGCTCGCCCCGAATATGTCACCGGGGACCCTGACCTGGCCGGGCTGGGCACGCGGGTCTACATCCGCCACACTCCGGGGCACACCCCCGGATCCATGGTCATATTCGCCCGGATCGACGGGCTCGTGCATGCCTGGGCAGGGGACATTTTTCTGAATCAAGCCTACTTCGATGCCTGGCAGCCTCCGGGTTCATCCTGGGACCGGCAGCGCATCTTCGAGCACATGGAGTACATCAGGGACAGAGCCGATGTGATCATTCCCGGGCACGGCGCCCCGTTCTGGACATCATCGCCGGGGTTTCGGGGACAGGAGCGCGTGGCGCTGAGTTAAGGGCCTGTCAATGAATAACGTTTACACTTTGGCGCGAGCACCGTCGCACCTGCGGTGCTCCTGGGGCGGGCAGATGCAAGGCGCCGCGACGCAGACGATGTGAGGACATCATCGAGGAGCGGCAACGAAGCTGATCCCCGCCCGCCGCCGCGGGCCTGGGGGCCACAGCAAAGTGCAAACGTTATTCATTTTTTCGCTAATGAATCAAATCATGCACATCGATAGCGACGCGACGTTTCCATCCCAGAGCGGTGAGCTGGTCAACAATCTCTGTCACCCGGATGGAGGCCACCAGCATCAAGTCGACCAATTCGAGATTGGCGATCTCCGGGGAAAGAACAGGCAAGGATTCGAAATGGGTTCCCCATTTGGCCGGATCGTTGTCGAAGAAACAGACCGGCAGCAGGCGTGAGTTTCCCGCCAGACTCTTGAGATACTGACTTCCCCGGCTTGAGGCCCCGAACAGCCCCACCCGTTTTGGAGGGCCTGCCGGCATTTCCCTGACCTTCCTGCGATCACCCATGCATTTCATCACCCAAGTAGCGACTTCCGGATCAGGTTCCCTCTGGACAATGCAGAGGATGGTTTCCTCCTTGTCGTCACGGTCGTTGCTCCTGGTCAGGCCGCAATAGGATACGCCCATCCCTGCAGAGGCGAGCAGCCGCGTAAACTCATCAAGATTCCATTCACGGACATGAGCAGGGTTCCCCGGGGGCCCGAAATCATCGCTGCCTCGGGCTAAATCTCTTTCGGGAGTCGACAGCACGGCCGCCGGGGAACGCTGCAACCAGGACCGAATAGTGTGGACCAGCGGGGAAGGATCCGCCAGATGCTCAATGACATCTGAGCATACGATTACCGATTGAGAGACGATATCATCGTCCACCGGGGGAGATGCCGGAAGCTCGAGGTCCCATTCCATCCAACGGCCGCAATCATGGTGCTGCCGGCAATACTGGAGGTTGATCCCCGAATCAATCCCGACGATGTCAAATTCCGGGTGAAGGCGTACCAGCTTGTGCCCCTGCCCACAGCCGAGATCGATGATCTTCGTGCAGCCTAAGAGCGAGGCCAACCCTCCCGCAATGACATAAACGTCCGGCTGCCAGATGATCCCGCCTGTTTCTTCGATGGAATCCTCAAAATACTCCGCATTTGTCCTCGACTGGTAACCGGTCTTGAGACAGAAGTCGGCAGGCAAGCCAGGCGGCAAAAGGGCTGCGGGGCTCGGGGATTTGGTGCGATGCCCGGCAAGGATGTGTTGCTCCGGCAGGGTTTCCGGCAACAGCATGACATCGAACGCGTTGGAGAAGAGTTCCTTCCATCGCTTCAGACGCACGCCCGGGTGATCATGGGAGTCTGCCGAATCATGCGGCAAGGCAAGCAGGATTTCCCGGCATAGCCTCGGCAATTGACGTGCCAGAATGTTGCCTTCATTTGCCGGCAGGCTCGTCAGAACCTCCCCCGCGATGAAAACATCGTATTCCGCATCTTCCCCGAGGAGAGCGAGCGGGCCTCCACGGATGGTTCTGATCCCGGACAATTCGTCCAGGGTGAATCCGCAAGGTTCGAGGATGGTGACTTCGTTGCCGGCGCGCTGAAGGAGCGCGGCCGGTTCGCCGGGATCATCATCATACAACAGGATCCGTTTTGTTTTATAACTCTGCGGAATTACGGAGAGGAGGTTGGTCGGCCGGGAGCCGTTTCGATGGCTCCCGGAAACATCCGCAGGCATTCCGTAGTCATTGTAGAGAACGACATGTCTCCGTTTGAGGATGAAGTCGATCTCCTTCGCGGAATGGGTGGTCTCCACAGTCCGGTTGCGCCAGTAATGATCTGTCCGAAAACCATCGAAGCCGAACAGGTCCACCGGTATATCCAGCATGTCGAAAAGTTGGACCAGCGCGAAACCTGCCGAGGGATTTGAAACTTCAGGGATGTAAAACTTCACATCGTGCGCGGCCGTCAGAACCCTTTGCTGGTTACGTGCATTGTAACTGGCCAGGTTGCTTGATTCGGGAGCTTCCGCCGTAAATGGACTGAATTCCGGATGTTCATTTCGGTTTTCCACATCACGCCAGCCGGTGACGCAACGAAAATCGGTTTTGGTTCCGACGGACTCCTCAAACCCGCGAATGCGGAAGTTATTCATCCGGATCACCGTGGCATAGGAGTCGATCGCCGTCCGAAATCGGTACTTCATCGCAGCGTTGCCGACGAGGCAGATGGGCCTGGGGATCTGGAGGAGCAGTCGCTCGGTGCTCTCCCAGGCTGTCTCTCCCTTACGTTCGTTACGGTCGATCCCTTTAGGTGCGTTCGTAGACATAAATGTGATTCCCGTGGCCTTCACAAACCCACAGTCGCCCTTCATGAACGAGCATCCCCCTCGGAGAATAGTGCAACCGCACTGATTCGATTTCATCACCATCGGGCGAGAACAACTTCAACACCTTCGTGCAGGCCCACTGGGCGACGGCGAGGACCCCGTCCGCGAAGGTGGCGGCGGCTTCGGGAAGCAACAGACGCCCGGCACCGAGTCCGGCGCCCCCAATTTGCCGCAGGGATGTGCCGTCCAGGCGGCATTCCTGTAATCGATGGTTCCTGAGGTCCACCGTCCAGAATGCCATCTCCGAGCTCGCGCCGCAGAAACCGATCGGATGCTGGAATTCGCCCAACCCCCGGCCCCGGCGATCCGCAAGCACTTCGATGTTGCCCGATTCCGAGATTGCCAGCAGGCGATGGTTGTGTGTATCGGCGAGCAGGATCCGCCGGTCGCCGGCCCGGTGGAGTCGCATCGGGTACCTCAAAGAGATCGGGCGATCCGCCATCTCCATGAGAGTTTTGATCTGCCGGGTTTCGGGGTCAAAGATCTTGAGGCAGTTGCAGTCCGGTTCGGAAACCCAGACGCGATTCCGGCCATCTGTGGCAATTCCCAACGGCCGGCGAAATGCAATGCCGGCCGTGGAATCCCCTCCGATCAGGTTCGACAGGCGACCGCCCTCATCCAACTGTGCAATCCTATCCGCGAAATAGAGGGATACCAGAATACCCATCTGCCTGTTGCAACAGATGGACATGGGAAATACAGGCATATCCTGGCCGTCCGTGCCCAGAGGGATGCGATCGATCTCGCGAAGCGACACGGCACCTCCCCCGGCTTGCAGGAAAAGGAAGGCTGGTCGGTGACCGGGAAGGTATCCGCTTTTTCCGGAACCCTCGCTGATCCCGGAATCGGGGGATATTCTGGAATAGGCTTCCCAAGAAGGCACGAACCACAACCATCGTGACAGCGAGGCCATGGCATCTATAGTGGCGCTTAAAAACTCAGCGGGAGTGACATCACGGCGGGCATCCAAATCCTGGGCCTGAATCGATCCTTCCGTGGCATCGAGGTGGGCGAGAAGATAATCATCCCGGCAGTGAACGAGGCGCTCGAAAACGCTGACGACCGGCTCTGTCGCTTTCTGAAGGGATTTCAGAGCACCGGAGATAAAGTTCCACGCCTCCATGCCCGGATACATGGATTGCAGGATTTCCAGCCTTACATGGGCAAGGAAGAGCTCATGGGAGAACTCAGCCAGTCCGGAAAGAACGGAGGCAAACTCCTGCTTGAGCGCCGCAATGCCGGGGACCAGCGGTTTCGCCGGGATTGAGCCTGGAACTAGATGCTCGAGCCCGGAGTCCATTTCGCCCAGGCTGACGAAACGACCCCCGAGTTCCTGTAATTGGCGAAGGACGGATTCCGGGTATCGACTGCGAAGAAGCTGTCCGATCTCATCCAGGAATCTGGCCCGTGCCCGGACCACAGGTCCTGCCTCTTTGCTGGAGGCCTTCCCCGGCGGATCCTGACAAATGTAATGTTGGATCTGGGAACCGCTTTGAAGCCAGATTTCCCGGGATGACCGGCCCGAGGATACCGGCACCCCCTCAACCGTGAGCGTCTTCCAGATCCGCGCATCCGTATCATAGGCGCTCAGCGAATGTTCTGCCTGGCAATACACCAGAAATCCGGTTTCATCCGCAGCAATCCAATCGGCATCCGGAGGAGGCTCGATCCAGACCGGAAGCAGATGGTTTTGCATGATCTGCTTCAGTCGTCTCGTGACCGGTTCCCAGACAAACAGCCCTTCCCCCGATGACCCGAAGAGTCTCAGCGGCATGAAAAGGGGATCGTAAGGGAAAGACCCGGGCCTGCATTCCGGGTTGGCAGCACAGGTCGCCTGCCCATCCCCGGGATTCGGCCAGTTCGATTCCAGACTGGCATAAAACGGGCGGCCGGTCTTACCGAGCATCCGGCCGTTCATGTCGAGGGTGAGCACGCAATGGTGGCCGCGGTCAAGGACAAGCCAGGAAGGGCCGTCAATATCGGTTCCCGATTGATCGCCGGCGTAGCGGATGTCAACAACCTCGCCGAATGCGTTCTCCCCCGCTGAATTCCAGACGCCGAGATACCCGCCATCAAGATCGAAGAACTGCACCCGATGATTAAAGGAATCGGCGACGGCGACGCATCTGATCGGGCCTCCATTATTGACAATCCACCCCAGATCGAGACCTTTGGGGTAATGGAATTCGCCCTGGCCACCCCCATGCGCGGCACGAAACCAGCGCAGATCCCCCGCCGGATCCAGGGAGGCAACGCAATGGTTGATTTCATCCGTGTAATAGAGGGTGCCGCCGCCGTCCTGGAGGATGGTGTGCAACGGGCCCGGCGGTCTTCCGAATTCGGGGAGCGCCAGCGTTAGGGTCCGCCGCAACTGCAAAGGTTCTGGTTTGGCCGCGAATTCCACGTCGTAGTCGATCCCTGGGACGCGCCGGTCCCGCCGCTAACTGTCAATTACTCGAGGGGGCACTGCCAAGGGAAACAGGATCTAAGGTTGCCTCCGATTCCTGTCCGGATATGGTTCAAGCGAATAAGAGATGCCAACCGGTTCCCGGGATCCATGTTCCCCCCTTCCAGTCACCGCTCGTATCGTCCGCCCCCAGCAATATGCAACATTGTCGCATGAACATGCAATCCACAACTCACAAGCCAGGACCGCGCGCGGATCCTGTTGATTTATTTCGCCGCTCCGAGTGATACTGTGCCGTGCTTGCGGCTACCCTCGTGTTTTTGGGCACATACCTGGTCATCGCGATCGGGCGCCTGCCCGGATTTCGTGTCGATCGCACCGGCGCGGCCATCATCGGCGCCAGCCTGATGATCGCCTTCGAGGTCCTTACCTTCGAAGAGGCTTACGCAGCCATCAATTACGACACCATCATCCTTCTTTTCGGCATGATGATCGTCGTTGCCAACCTCCGCCTTTCCGGGTTTTTCGCTGCAGTGAGTGCATGGGTAGTGCGGCATGCCCACCATCCGCTGGCGCTGCTCGCCACCATCATCCTGGTTTCGGGTGTCTTTTCCGCCTTTTTCGTCAATGACACCATGTGCCTCGTGCTCACCCCGCTCGTGCTGGAAATCGTGATGGCCCTGAGGCTCAATCCGGTCCCCTACCTTCTGGCCGTCGCCATGGCTTCGAACATAGGCAGCGTCGCGACGATCACTGGCAATCCTCAGAACATGATGATCGGAGCCTTTTCCGGCATCCATTACCGTGAGTTCACCTCCGCCTTATCGCCCGTGGCGGCGGCGGGACTGGTGCTCTCCTTCGCGATCCTGGCACTTGTGTACCGGCGGGAATTCTCACGCGCAAAGAGGGTGGAGCCGGCGTGCCTGCGCGTCCGGGTGAACCGCGTGCTGATGTGGAAGTCCCTGGCCGCGTCCGCGGCGATGATCCTGTTCTTCTTTATCGGCTGGCCCGTCCCCAAGGTCGCGATACTGACAGGGGCCCTGCTGCTGATTACACGGCGGGTGAAACCCGAAAAGGTCTATCACGAAATCGACTTTTCCCTCCTGATTCTGTTCATTGGATTGTTCATCGTCGTCGCGGGCTTTGAGAAAACCGCGCTATCGTCCGAGATCGTCGCATTCGCATCGGGGTACAGGCTCGACCGGCCTCCGGTGCTCGCCACGTTTGCGGCCGTATTGTCCAATCTCGTGAGCAATGTGCCGGCCGTCATGGTCTTCAAGCCGATCATCCCTCACCTTGCGGATCCAAAGCGGGCCTGGTTGATCCTCGCAATGTCGTCGACACTGGCCGGCAACCTGACGGTGCTGGGTTCGGTGGCAAACCTGATCGTAATTCAGCGGGCGGCTCCGCAGGTGAAGATTTCGTTCTGGGAGTATTTCAAAGTCGGGGCGCTGATAACGATCACCAGCATAGCCCTGGGCCTGATGATGCTTGGCTGACCCGGGTCGGCCTCACGCCGATGTTCATTCACGGCCTGATTTAGAGGTTATGGCGCCTATCCCGAGTCCCCGGATCCTGCGACATCAGCCCGCAAGCCGCCGGGCCAGGTCGACGGCGCCGACGGCATCTTCGGCATAGCCGTCGGCGCCGATGACTGCGGCCCAATTTCGGGACACGGGGGCGCCGCCCACCATCACCTTGACCCGGTCGCGCAATCCCGCGCGCGCGAGCTCCTCGATCACCTGTTTCTGCACCCCCATGGTGGTGGTCAGCAACGCGGAAAGCCCGACCAGATTGGCGCCGCTGTCCCTCACGGTGTCGACGAATTTCTCGACGGGAACGTCGACTCCCAAGTCGTGTACGGCAAAACCGTTCGCCGACAACATCGTGGCGACCAGGGATTTACCGATTTCGTGAATGTCCCCCCGCACCGTGCCGATCACAACCGTCCCTGGAGGCGACACCGCCTGCTGGCGCGCCCGGAGTTCCGGCTCCAGGACCTGCATAGCCAGTTTCATGCCGTTGGCAGACACGATCAGATTGGGGAGGAAGTATTCGCCGCAGGAGAATTTCTCCCCGACGATGCGCATGGCTGGGACCAGTACGCCGTTAATAATACGGAGCGGCTCGACACCGGCCGCCAGCGCCTTTCTGGTCGCCTCCAGCGTCGCATCCGGGTCGCCATCAATCAGGCTGGTCTGAATCTGCAGGAGAAGTTCGTCTGGCATCATGATCGTGCTCCTTGCGGCGACGGCGGCCGCATCGTGGGGTAATGCCGCGCGGTCCGGTCAGCCCGCGAGCGGGGGCAGGTGTTGCATGCCGAACTTGCGCGCCGCGACCGTGGTCATCAACCGCAGCTCGGCACAGAGCTCGGCGGCCAGTGGCGCCGGCCGATATTGGGCAATCAGTTGGTCCGCGCGTTCCGCGGCGCGTTCAAAGGCCGATTTCGCCCCTTTACTCTTCCATGCATCCAGGGATCCGCGGTCGATCACCGCCGACGGGATATGGAGTTCCCGGCGAAACCATTTCAGCGTGTGCGCATCCGACAGGTAATCGGCCCGGTGGCCGAGCCTGCGCATCAGTGTGAGGGCGATCGGATCCTCCCGCGCTTCGATGCCGCCGATCAGGCGCTTCGCCATGCCGATGATCTCCGCATCCAGGACCAGTTTTTCGAAGCTCTGACAGCTTTCAAAATCAAGCATGCCGGCGCCTGAAACCATGTTAACGCCCGCCAGGGCGGCCAGGATGGCGCCCCCTGCGGATTCCATTCCGCACTGTGCGTCGATGATCTTGGCATCGCTCATGCCAAGGTAGGCATGGGTCGGAAGCCCGAGAGCCTTGCCGACCTGAACGTAAGCGCAGTCGATCAGCCAGGTGCCGACATCCCCCATCGGCGTGGTCCCCTCGCGCATATCAAACGCCGCCGGCGAACCACCCCAGACGATCGGAGAGCCGGGCCTGGCGAGCTGGCCGATCACGACTCCGCTGAGGCTTTCCGCGGCATGCTGAACTACCGAAGCCGCGAGCGTCACCGGAGCCGTCGCCCCGGCGAGCGGCATCGAAACCAGTTCGGCGGGTATGTCGTTGCGTGCGCAATCGATCAGGTTCTGGCAGGTCAGATCGCTCCACAGCAGCGGCGGCGACGGACACACGTCGAACACGGCGATCGGTCGCGCCGTCAGGTTTGCAGCTCCGCCGGCAACCGCCACCAGCATCTCCCGCATCGTCCACCAGGTGTCCTTGCGGAAGGCACCCGTAATGACCGGTTTGCGCGCGTAGTTCAGGACCAGGTAGAGCCGGTACAGGTCGCCGATCTCCGCCGGAACATCACCACAGACCATCGCTGTACTCTGGGCGTCGAGCGCGGCAAGCATCTCGACCAATTTGATGAACCGGACAAAATCAGCCGTTACCGGCGTGCGCTGTTCGCCGGTCACGTTGTCCAGAATGGCCAGTGCGGCGGATCCGGGATCGAATTGCACCGTGTCGCCGCCATAGTGCACGGTCTTCGCGCCATCGAGGTTATAAAGATGGAACTCGGATGGGACCGTCTCGAGCGCCCGGCGCACAATCGTCTGCGGGATCCGGGCCACTTGGGTCCCGCGGTCGATCGTGGCTCCGGCCTCGGCCAGCAGGTTGAGTGCCTCTTCGTTGTGCACGCGCACGCCGGGATCCTGCAAGAGCTCCATCGCCTCGGCAATGATTTGTTCGACCATCGGTTCGTCGAGAACCTTCAGCTTGGGTCGCATGCTGGGCCTCCTGTTCCGTAACCTTTCGAAGCTATCACGCCCGCCAGTCGACTGTCAACGCCACCCCCCGCCCCAGGCGCAACTGGAAGCGAGAGTCACCCTGGAAAAGCAAAACAAAAATGCCACGGATTCCACGGATTTCACAAATTGCATCTGTTCAGCCGATGCTGAACAGCAGAACGCAAAGACGCAAGGACGCAAAGAGATTCTTTTCGGTTCGCGGGCATGGGCGGCCTTCGGCCGCATCCTTGGGCGAGCCGCGGGAGAAAGCGCAATCCTCCTGAGTAGCCGCTGCCCGCGCTTTCTCCTGCGGCTCGCCCAAGAATGCGCCAGCGCGAAGCGCTGCGCCCACGCCTGTTGCTCAGTCGATCTTTGCGCCCTTGCGCCCCCGCGTCTTTGCGTTTTGCTTCTTCATCCATTTGATTTGGCTGAACAATTACCACAGATTTGATCAAACATTTTCGAGATCGCAGTACACCACGCGCAGGCTTTTCATTGATCGACCGCCACGGGAGTCAGGCTGGCGCTGCGGCTCTACTTTGGCACCGGGTCGCTCAAGTTCAAACGTATGATCAGCCGGGCTTTTTGAATCTGCACAATCCGTGGAATCAGTGGCGTTTTTTCTCCGAATTCACCTGATCAAAAAGATTGATCTTTTCCGTGTTCATTTGCGTATGGAAAGAACGAATCCGACGTTTCCCCGCCACGCCCGGTTAAGAGGGGGTGCATGATGAGTGCCTTGCTGCAAGATCTGCGCTTTGCCCTGCGGATGCTGGGCCGGAACCCCGGTTTTGTCCGTCATCGCGGTCATCATCCTTGCCCTGGGAATAGGAGCCAACACCACCATTTTCGGGGTCGTCAACGCCCTGCTTTTCGCTCCCCTCCCCTACAAGGATGCGGACCGCCTCGTGTATCTGCTCGAAACCGCCCCAAATCTGCGTTCTGGAGGCGCCACCTCGTTTCCTACCTTCCTGGATTGGGAAAAACAGAGTCAGGCCTTTGCTGAAATGGCAGCATTTCAATATGAAGCCTGCAACCTGAACGAAGGCAAGGAACCCGAGCCGCTCAGCGGAATCCGTCTTTCAGATGGAGCGCTTGCCTTGCTGGGTGTTACCCCTGTAATGGGGCGGGAGCTGCGAGAGGATGATTTTAGCGCCGATGCCGGAGCGGTCGTGCTGTTGAGCTACAAATTGTGGCAGAGCCGATTCGGCGGGGATCCTGAGATTCTCGGCGGAGCAGTGAGCCTGAACGGCAGGTCATGCGCGGTAATCGGAGTAATGCCGGCCGGCCTGAAAATGGGCATCGCGCTCGGCTTCGAGCCGGAAATCTGGATGCCGATGCGGTCCGGATATTCCGAAGACCGCAACTCCAGGTCCGTCCTTGTCCTGGCGCGCCTGCAACCGGGTGTCACCCTGGAGCGGGCGAAGGCGGATATGGAGGTCATCTCGCGTAGACTCGGCGAATCGCACCCCGAATCGAGCCGGGGCTGGACGGCAATCGTCAGCCCAATCCGTGGCGAAGTCGATACGATTGCTTACGTTCTGTTAATCCTCATGGTCGGATCGATTCTGGGGCTGGTCTGTGCCAATGTCACCAGCCTGCTGCTGTCGCGCGCCTGTGGGCGAACGCAGGAAATGGCTATCCGGGGAGCATTGGGAGCGGGCCGATGGCGGCTGGCGCGCCAGCTGTTAACCGAAAACATGATCCTGGTTGGCTTGGGAAGCGTCCTGGGCGTAATGGCTTCGTGGTGGGCCTGCAGGCTGATCACTCTGAAGTTTGCCGACACGAATATCGGCATGCTCGCGATCCGCATCGACACCCGGGTTCTGGGAGCCACCCTGGGCCTTCTGGTTCTGGCCGGTGTGATCGTCGCCCTGGTTCCGGCGCTGCAGATTTCGCGCACCGGCATGATCCAGCCGCTCAAGAGTGGGCGGAAAAGCCTGGTGGGCACGGCATCGAAGCCTCGTCTGAGGGGCTTGTTCGTGGCACTTGAGGCGGCCCTATCCGTCCTGCTGCTTACGAGCGCCGGCCTGGCGGTGAAAAGCTGGTTCCACCTATGGGATGCCGACCTGGGCTTTCAACCGGAAAGGGTCGTGACGATGCGCATCTCGCTCCCCGGCGACCGATATCCATCGGGGCAGCAACAGGTCGCTTTCTTCCAGGAATTTCTGAGCCGGCTCCAGAACGTCCCGGGAATTCAGTCGGCCGGATTAACCAGCGATCTCCCGACCGGATCGCCGCAGCGCGAGTTTTTCATCGAAGGGCGGTCTATGCCGGATTCCGGCGGGGGACTGTCTGCGCGCTTCACCATCGTCAGTGAGGAGTACTTTGCTGCCATGACCCTCCCCCTGAAAGCAGGGCGGCGGTTCTCACGGCTCGACATCGCTGATTCCCCGCCGGTGGCGATTGTGAATGAGGCAATGGCGCGCCGGCATTGGAATGGCCAGAATCCCACTGGGGGACGGCTCCGTGTGGCGGGAGTTGTCCGCACCATCATCGGCGTTGCCGGTGACGTCAGAAGCATCCCCCTGAGTCTCAAACCTGTCCCGGAGATATTCGTCCCCTATGCTCAGATTCCCTCCGCCGAGATGGCCCTGGTTGTGCAAACCACAAGGGCGGATCCACTCGGTTTCGCCCCGATCATAAAGAAGGAGATTCAGGCCGTCGATCCCGAGCAGGCGGTTTCGAAGATCCGCACCATGGAGCAGGTTTGCGCCTCGAACCTTGGGGTGATCAGACTCGGTACTTCGGTACTGGTGCTGGTGGCGTTGGGCGCCTTGATCCTGTCTTCGTTGGGGCTGTATGGCGTTCTGTCCTATTCTGTCCAGCAGCGCACCAATGAGTTGGGAATTCGCATGGCCATCGGAGCGCGCGCTCTGGACATAACGCGTCTGGTCCTCAGGCAGGGAATGGTCCTTGTGTTATACGGCATCGTTCCGGGAATGGCCGCCGCCATGGTTCTCGGGCGGGTGTTGTCGAACTCGCTGTTCGGTGTCGGCCCGATTGAACCGCTGCTGCTGGCCGGCATCTCGCTGTTGCTCATCCTGGTGGCATTCGCCGCCTGCTACATCCCCGCGCGCCGGGCGGCCAGGATCGATCCCATGCAGGCACTGCGGCGCCTGTGAGCTCCCGGGGTACAAACCCCTTACACGTCTGCCTGGCAGGTTCAATGATCCCGTCGCCATAACCCGGTGATTTCGCGGAGTGACGCATCCTGAAGGTGTATATTCAATATTCAGGATGCGGAATTAATCCGAAACCGCCCGCCCGGGGCGCCCGTATCTTAGGGTTCGCGCAAAAATAAGTTGGCGTTTTGGCGCGAGCACCGTCGCACCTGTGGTGCTCCTGGGGTGGGCAGATGCAAGGCGCCGCGACGCAGGCGATGTGGTGACATCTCCGAGGAGCGGCAACGCCGCAGATGCGCGCCCGCCGCCGTGCCCCGCAGGGTTGCGGCCCCACGGTGTGTGGAGCCTGGGGATATATTGCAGCAAAAGGCATGCGCAAAACAAAATGTTAGAGTTACGCCTGGGGTCGCAACAAAATGCCAAGTTATTTTTGCGCGAGCCCTTAGTAGCAGCCGGAGGTGGCGAATGAAACTGGGCACGAAACTGATCCTGGCATTCCTGTTACTTGCGGTATTGCCGCTATCCTGGATCACCCTGTATTCCTACGACTCTTCCATCAAGGCTTTCCGCCAGGCGGTGGAAGCGGAATCCGGAACCCTGGCGGATAACATGGGCGGCCGGATGGATTCGCTGCGCCGGGATTTGGCCTACCGGGTGGAGCGTCTGGGAAATTTCCCCTTCCAGCAGCTCATGGCGTTAAATGGCTCTACGGTGGATTCCAAATCCAACCCGTTGATGGCCGACCTCATGTCGCGGCTCGGGGATGTCGCTCCGATGGTGGATACCATCGAGTTCAGCGCCAATGCGAGCCCTTCCGGACCTCAGGCAGAGACGGGCTCTGCGGCAGCCGCCACACTAAAGCCGCCGGTCCCTGGCTCCGGAGGACCGGCTAAAGGGAGCGGCTTCAAGCCCTCAGCTCAGCCGCACACCGAGCCACGGAGTCTGGTAATCCATTTCTCTCCGGAAACGCCGGTCCCGCCCGCAGGAGGCGGTCCCGCGCCCGACACCGGCAGGGCCGACGGGCCGGTGATGCATATACGGCCGAACCTTCCCGCCGGGACTCCAAGGGAAGGGCAGCCCCCGCTCAGTGAAGCGGACAAACTGAAACTGGAGGACCGGCTCAAGCAGATCCGCGAATTCCAGGTCTACCTGGAAAAACTGGGGAGTGCGACGGGCACGGCGAAAGCCGGGGGTGCTCGGAACCCGGCCTTGGATGCGGCGAAGTCGGGTATGTTGCAGGCAGCATCCAAGATGCAGCGTGCCAATCCTCTGGCCGGCAATTTCGGCTCGGTGGTGCGCTCCGAAGGGCAGGCTGTGGGCACGGTGAGGGCCCGCATCAGTTCCCCCCAGATTTATCGCAATGTCCTCGCCCGGGGACGACGTCGCGAAGGAGAAATCCCCTTCATTCTGGATGCCGAAGGCAATCTTCACGCGTCCAGCGAGCCCGACCAGGAAAAGCTCAGCGCGCTCAAGCTGCCGGAGGCCCTCAAAGGCCCCGAAAAGAAGATGGAATCGCCAGAATTAAAGGACTGGGTTGTGGTCACAAGAAAGGACGAGGGGTCCAATCTGACCTTCGGCATCGCCCGACCCATTAGCGAGCCATTGAAACAGATTCGAAGCACGGCAGTGCGCAACCTGGGATATGGACTGGGACTGGTGGGCCTGGCCCTGGTCGGCATCATCCCTTTTTCGACGCATTTGAAGCGCAACATTGGAGAATTGGCCAAAGGAGCGGAGCAACTGGCGCTCGGTAACCTGAATGTCCGCGTGCCGGTCCGGTCGCGCGACGAAATCGGCCAGCTGGCTGAGAGCTTTAACCGCATGGCTCACGATCTCAATGAAAACCAAAAGCACCTGGTTGCCCAGGAGCGGATGCGCAAGGAACTCGAAATGAGCCGCCGGATCCAGGAGGAGTTGCTGCCCAAGCGCCCGTTGCACGCGGGTCTGGTTGAAGCCAAGGGAATTTCCATCCCGGCCCGTGAAGTCGGCGGAGATTTTTTCAACTACTTTCCGCTGCCGAACAACGAAGTCGCCATCCTGGTGGGGGATGTCTCCGGCAAAGGGGTCGCCGCCGCCATCCTGATGGCCAATCTCCAGGCCACACTGCAGGCCCGCCTGCCGCTGGTCCAGGACCTGGAACAACTGGCCCGGCAACTGGATCAGGAGATCAGCGCCAGCACACCCCAAGAGGTTTATCTGGCCCTGTTCATGGCCGTCCTGAATCTCGGCAACAACCAACTGCGATATGTGAATGCCGGCCACAATCCGCAGTACGCGCTTCACGGCTCGGGCACCATCGAGCGGCTGGAATCGACCGGGCGCCCCCTTGGACTTCTCCCTGGGGGCGGCTATTCCGAACGCCACACCAGCCTCACTCCCGGGGATGCTCTGTTTCTGTATACCGACGGTCTGGTGGAGGCCGAAAATGGCGCCGGTCAGGAGTTTGGGCAGCAGCATCTTGAAGCTCTGCTGAGCGAGGCGCAGCCCGGAAGCCTCAATGAAATCCTGGCACGGGTTGAAGAGCGATTCCGTAATCATCGCGGCGCGACCGAAGCTGCGGATGACGCAACCATGGTGGTGCTCAAGATCGGCGCTTGAGGCTTCCGTGTCCCGTGATCTCTAGCGATTCTGTGCGACAACCGCCGCGAGCTGCGCGAGATTCTCCGTAAAGAAGAGTTCGAAGCCCAGCAACTGATAATCGGTAGTAACCTCGATATGGCCGTTCGCCAGCTGAATCGGCTGGGTGAAGAAGGCGACGCCGGGAATCGGATGGCTCAGGATCCGGGAAATCTTCTGGCGCGGGCCCAGAGTATCGGTCTTGACGGCCACTTCCCTCCCCTCACCGTCAAATACCCTCATCGTATAATTGATCCGTGTGCCGAACGGGTTGAGCAGGGCAATTCCGGTAATGTAATTGCCTCCTGTCCCAGCCGGCACCTGATGAGCCACATGAGAGAACAACAGCGTCTGCTCCGGCACATTGCCCGCGGGCACGGCCGCCATGGATTGCACCAGCCCATCCTCATAACGGAAGGAACAGAAGCCCGTAATCCCGGGCTGATCACTTTCAACCACAACGTAGCCTGAAATCAGCGCGCCTCCCGCCAGTCCGAACAGCGTGGTCGCAGATTCCAGCAGTTGTCCATTGCCGTTAATGGATCTCGATGCGGGCGTTCCAAGCATGGTGCCGTCATCACGGTAGGCGGTCAGAGTCAGGTTAGCCGGAATGCCCGTTGTGTTGACAACCCCGAGCGTGCTCGTATACCCCTGGTTCAGGGCAATGTGTGGGAAATAGAGGCGCGCTTCCGTCCCGGGCACCACAGGCCGCAGGGCGGCGATCTCGGCTGTGTTGCCGAAGAGTTGCACGCCGCTGATCGGGCGGTCGGAATCGACCCGAACCACACCGGACGAGGCCAGGACATTGTCAAAAACCATTATGCGGCTCCCCTTTGGCGCCAGCACGAGCGGCGGTGACAGCACATCGATTTGCGCACCCGAAGAGTTCAAGACCGTGGCGTTGACGGTGGCCGCATTCACCCCGGGGTTGAAGAGCGCATAGACTGCCTTGCCGGCAGAATCATACTGGTGGCGCATGAAAATCAAACGGGTCGCGGTTTCCGCCGTTGCGTCCGTGCCGTCTGCCAGCCTCTGAAAGTCGCGATCAAAAATCAGGAAAAATCCGGTCAAAGGATTTTGCGCATTCTCGATTACGCCGCCGATCTCGCCGGCACCCGGGGCAAGTCCGAAAAGCTGGTAGCCCAGGATCGGAATCTGGGCCTGGGCCGCAAACTGAGCAAGGAATGCCGGGTTGCCGGCGCCGGGGATCAGGGTGCCGTTGCCACCGTAAGCGGTGAATTGCGCGGCATTCTGGCTGTCGGAGGCATTCAGGGTGGCCACCCCCGTCGTATACAGATCTCCGATGGTCGGATTGTACCCATTCACCAGAAGCGGGTACACAAGGGGAAATGTCGATCCTGCTTCGAGCGCCCCCATGTCGACACTGCCGTCTCCCGGCAGATACCCGGCGCCAGCGACCCGCAGCCGCCGGGAATAATCGAGAAACGGAAGGCCGGCGGCCGCATTGGATCCGGCATCGATGGCGGGGGAACCTGGAAGCAGACTGAAGTCATCGGAATCGGGGCCGGAGAATTTCGCGTCCCCCTGGATGTTGCTCCCTTGCACCAGGGTGCCGTCGCCGATCAGGGAATACTGTATCTGACCCGCGGCAAGCCCATGCAGGTCGCCCCCGGAATTCTGGCTGACGATGGCATTCATCACCGACAGCGTCGCCCCGGGAACGAGCGTGATGCCGTACAGATGGTTCTTATAGATGGTGTTGTTCACCAGGAGCGCCAGGCCCGTGCCGCCGATATCGACCCCGCTCCCTTGACTGACGTTTCTTGACCGGACGATGATGTTGTTGACCAGAACCGCGCTAGTCGTGCCCCGCGTCCGCACGCCGAGCCCGTTGTCCATGATAAGGTTGCCGGACAGCCGGAGATTTTGCGCCGGGCTGCTCAGAACCCCATAACTGCCGTTGGATTGGATGGTATTGTCCTCGATCGACAGCGTCGGACCGGGACCGAAGGAGGTCTCCGAGAACAGACCGATTCCGGCGCGGTCATTCGCATCCAGTGTGTTGCGGGTGAACGTGAATGTTCCATCCACGATCTCGAGCCCATCGCCAAAGGCCCCGGTGTTGCGCGCAAAGGTATTCCGGTCGGCAGTCCCGGAACAGTTCACCAGGTAGGCGCCAACCCCGGTGTTGCCGCCGATCGTCGACCCGATCAGATCGACATTCGAATCAAAGGCATCGATGCCGTCATTCAGGTTGCCGGATACGGTCGAGTTGCTGATCGTGAGTCGGGCACCATTCATTACAAAAACACCGGCTCCCGATGATCCCGTAATGGTCGAATACGTGATGTCGAGGATTCCGCCCCATTCCGCATCTACCGCCGCGGTCAACGATCCGTTGCTTGTGTTGGAGACCGCGCAGTGGTCCAGCGTCACCGACAGCGGCTGTGTCGTCGACGGCTGGGTCAATAGCACTCCGATCGGGCCGCCATCGATGGTGATTCCCTGGATACGCACGTCGCGCAGCCCCACGATTTCAAGGTTCGCCGGTGCGGTAGTCGCGGAACCGTCCAGGACCGGGGACTGCCCGGCAGCGGCTCGGATCGTGATGCCATGCAGAGGGAGGCCTTCGTCGTTGGAACTAATCGTCAAACCTCCGGCATAGGTCGCGCTGTCGGCAATCTCGATGATGTTTCCCGGCCGGGACGAGCGCAGAGCATCCGTCAGATTGCCATACACCCCGTCCGCGGGCGCATTCTTACTGACCGTCAGAATGCGGGCGGCATCCGGCACATAAATTCCCGCCCAATACGGGATCTGATAGATCTTTCCGGTCACGGCACTTTGCGCCAGAATCCAGCCCTGGAAACCGCCCGTGATCGGCACGCCGGATTGGAGGGTAACCGTTATACTCGCGCTTCCGCCCGGCGGAATGGTTCCGGTCGAAGCGCTGCTGAAACCGATGACGGGCCCCGCAATCAGCGGCAGGACTGAAAGCTGGAACTGATCGGCAGTCGCGGAAATATTGGTAACCGCCAGCGTCCGGGGCAGCGACAGGGGCCCCGAATAAGACTGGACGCCGAAGCTGATGCTGGAGGGCAGAAACACGGCTCCGGTTGACGATGCGCTCCCCATATCAAGCAGGCCGCTTCCGCCGTCCACGATTGTGGCGGGCGTCGTTCCATCCGTTGTGGCATTCCTGCCGGCGGTGGTCACCAACGCTGATTTCAGGGCCGCTGGGGCCAGCCCGGGAAAGAGCTGTTTGACGGCGCCGGCGGCGCCGGTCACCATCGCGGTCGAAAAGCTGGTCCCCTGACTGATGATGAAGTGCGAGGCATTGTACATGTCACTGGCTGGGAATGTGTTTTGGGTGGCCGAATAGACATCCTGTCCCACCGCCAAAAGATCGGGCTTGATGCCATAGTCGGTGGACGGGCCCCGGGAGCTGAAATCGAGGACCACACCGGGAGTCGTCGGCGTTGCCTGAAGCGCGCTGCTGGCGTCGATGCTCACTGTGGTCGTGGGATGGCTGGATAGAAAGCTTTGCATCGCCAGCCCGTCCGTGTATGAGATCATCACCGCGGGAATAATCGTACCGCTCAACCCCGCCATGGTGATCGGAGGCTCGCCGGGGACATTGTTGTAGACAATCGCGGCCACAGCCCCGGCATCGGTGGCATTGGCGATCTTGGTCGCAAACGTGCATGTGCCTCGCTTCAGCAAGCCGATTCTGCCGATCATACTACCGGAGGGAAAGGGCGAACACCCGAGGCCGGTTCCGTCCAGCGCTGCCGCATCACGAACGGGCGTGGCCGGAATGGTCCCAGCAATGACAGGACCGGTGCCCGGCGTATAGCCGATACTCTGCAGTCCGGCCGGCACCGGATCAGGACTGGTCACATGCACCTGTGCCGAAAAAAACCGCGAGTTGCTCACGGCGCCTACCGTGATGGCACCCGGGGCGACACCGGGATTGCTGATCGTGTGCGTCGCCGGCCCGTCATTCCCAGCCGCCAGAACCACCAGGGTCCCGGCCGCGGTGGCATTGTTCACCGCCACGACCTCCGGATCTTCATCGGGGGGGACGTAGGACAGCGACCCCAGGCTCAGGTTGATGACATCCATGCCGTCGCCCACGGCAGCGTTCAGCGCCGCCACAATCGCGGCGGTGTTGGTAAAATCGTTGATGCCGGGGGTACCAAATATCTTGTAGTTCCCGAGGAAGGCGCCGGGCGCCATCCCCGATATCGATGCCAGAGGCGCCGACACCTGTTTGCCGGCCGCACAGCCGGCGACGAAACTGCCGTGGCCGACCTCGTCAACCGCGGTTTGGGTGCTTTGCGGGTTGCTGAGCAGATTGATGTAGTTGCGCGCGACAATCACCTTCTGGTTGGTATAGAGGGATTCGCCCCGGGGGTACCCGGAAGGCGGGCTCAACGTGGTGTCGATGAACATCGGGTTGGTGATGTCGATGCCCGTATCCGCAATCGCGATCTTCACTCCCAGTCCGGCTTTGTCACGACCTCCTGCCCTGGCCCACAATGCCGCCGCATTCTGAACGATGGCGGCGGCGTTCAGGTACATGCGGTGGGGGCGGGAAAAATAGACCTTCTTGACCCCCGCGAGCCGCCGCACTTCCAGGTAACGTTCCACGGGAACGCGCGCGATGATCGCATTCATGACGA
Organism: Terriglobia bacterium; assembly: GCA_963824985.1. Lineage (GTDB taxonomy): Bacteria > Acidobacteriota > UBA6911 > UBA6911 > UBA6911 > JAFNAG01. The sequence continues at coordinate 106,600 of CAWGRQ010000017.1, read as the reverse complement.
GATCCACGCTCTCCTGCACCTGAATCCCATCCAGCGCATTCAGGCGCGCGACCACAAGTCCCTGGGTGCGTGCCAGCTGGGCGCGATAGGATTGCGCCTGGGGCGATTGCAGGTTGATACGGCCCGGTCCTTCTCGGACGCTCATCGCGGCCACTGCCCCCTGAGTTGCCTGAAGTGCCATTGCCTGCACCACCGGGGGATCGGTCAGCTCGATGATCAACTGCAGTTCGCGGGTACCGGGAATGGCCAGGCGGGAAAGCATCGGAAGCGGAGCGCGCTCATCATTCTGCTGAGGCGTGACGCCGCGGGCGGGACCCAGGCTGTAACCCAAAAACACCACAGCCAGCGGGACAAGCCGCAGGAAATAACGGACACGCTTCGGAATCTGCATGCCAACTCCTCCATAAGTCTTGTATCCAAGACGTCGCAACCCGCCAATTGTTTCAAATCCGAACTCGGGTAACACATTTAGTTCCTTCAAAAGCTGCCACGGATTCCGCTACCGCAAACAAGACGATTTTGGAGAAAGATGATTTTGGACGCGGATGAACGCCGGCGGAGTTTTTCCGCCGTTGCATGGGCTGCCTTCGGCAATTGTTTTTGCCCGGCTGGAGCGGGAAGGCGTCCCTGAACCTAAGCCTTAAGAGGGTAAATATGAACGCTTTCCCGCTCCGGCCGGGCAAAAACAACGCAGCGCTTTGCGCTGGCCCATGCAGCGGCGGGAAAAACTCCGCACGCGGATTCGCTCCGTCCAAATCCGCGCGCATCAGCGTTCTTCCGCGTCCCGAACTCTTTTCCCGGTTCGCCGCTGGCGACTTACGGCGGCGAGGTGTTGAGTCTGCGAACATTCGTATAGGGTCCGGCGTGAAGGGCGCACACCATGATAACAAATTCCTAATTTGAGGAAGCCCCGCATTCATCATATGATAATTTTCTGTTCTGAGTGTGCACAGTCATTCATAAAAAGAGGGCAGTATGAAATTGCTGGAAGGGATTCGGGTGCTGGATCTGACCAATGTCTTGTCGGGACCGTTCGCCACGCTTCATTTCGCCCTTCTGGGGGCCGAAGTGATCAAGGTGGAACCGCCCGGTTCCGGAGACCTGGCGCGCAAGCTTGGGAATGTGCAGAAGCTGAACGGCGAGCTGATGGGAACGAGTTTTCTGGCGCAGAACGCCAACAAAAAGTCGCTCACCCTCAATCTGAAGCACCCGGCTGCCCGCGAAATCTTCAAACAACTGACCAGGGAATCCGATATCGTGGTCGAGAACTTCCGTCCCGGAGTCATGAAGCGCCTCGGCCTGGCCTACGAAGTGCTGCGCGCCATCAATCCCCGCGTCATATACTGTGCCATCTCGGGCTTCGGCCAGACAGGTCCCGATGCGCTCAAGCCGGCCTACGATCAAATCATTCAAGGCCTGAGCGGCACGATGGCGATCAACGGGGATGAACATCTGAACCCGCTACGCTGCGGCTTTCCCGTGTGCGACACGGTGGGCGGCCTCAATGCCGCCTTCGCCATAATGGCGGCGTTGTATCACCGCGAACGGACCGGCGAAGGGCAGCACATCGACGTGGCTTTGCTCGACTCGATCATGCCGCTCATGGGATGGGTCGCGGCCAACCTCCTGATCGGTCAGCAGCAGCCGGCGCTCATGGGCAACGATAATTTTACGGCGGCCCCTTCGGGCACGTTCGCCACCAAAGATGGCTACATCAACATCGCCGCCAACAAGCAGGAACAATGGGAAGCTGCGGCTGAGGTCCTGGGCGTCCCCGAGCTTAAGGCCGATCCGCGCTTCCAGGAGCGCGACAACCGGAAACGAAACCGGAAGGAGCTGACGCCGCTTCTGGAGGAGAAGCTGAGAGGAAACACCACGAAGTACTGGGTTGAGGTCCTCAACGAACGTGATGTTCCCTCGGGGGCAATCCTGGGATTGCAGGAGGCTCTTACCCAGGATCAGATCCGGCACCGCGGGACGCTGCAGGAAATCCATGCGGACGGGATCGGACAACTCAAGCTCTTCAACTTGACGGCGCAATTTGAGAAGACCCCGGCACGAATGGAAGCTCCGCCTCCCCGGCTTTCCGCGCATACGGAGGAAATCTTGCAGGGTCTGGGATACAGCGAGGATCAGATCTGGGAACTGCGCCAGGACCAGGCCATCTGAACGCGCAGGGGGGGGTGAATTATGTCCTGTTTGCGCGCGCTCCGTGACTGGGACCAAATTTCCATGTAAGATAATGCACGTCGCAGGCAATCAGTTTGTGGTGGGAGTTTTCGGAATATGCTGATTTACGGCGCGACCATGTTTCTAAGCGCCCTCATGCTCTTCCTGGTTCAGCCCCTGATCGGAAAGTTCATCCTCCCCTGGTTCGGCGGCACACCTGCGGTCTGGACCACGTGCATGTTGTTTTTCCAGGCGCTGCTCCTCGCCGGATATGGATACGCGCATGCGCTTGCAAACCGCCGGCCCCTTCGCCATCAGGCGCTCATACATCTGGTTCTGCTGGCAGCCACCCTCCTTACGCTTCCAATCATCCCTTCACAGGGCTGGAAGCCGATGGACGACCAGTCGCCCGTATTCCGAATTCTGGGGCTCCTCGTGGTCAGCATCGGCGCACCCTATATACTGCTGTCGGCCACCTCGCCTCTGCTCCAGTCCTGGTTCAGCCGCATGCGCCCGGGGTCATCCCCCTACCGGCTGTACGCGCTCTCGAATCTCGGTTCCCTGCTCGCCATCCTGGGATACCCGTTTCTGGTTGAACCCGAGTTGAGCCTGAGCCGTCAGGCTTCGGCCTGGTCATGGATGTATGCCGCATTCGTATTGATGTGCGCGCTGCTGGCCATAAAGGTGATGAGAAATCATCTCCCGGATCAGACGGCCTTCGGATCTTCCGGAGGGGAAGCGGCGGGCGATGAACCCAGGCCGCGCCCGAGCCACTATGCGTTGTGGCTGAGCCTTACGGCCTGCAGCTCCATCATGCTGCTGGCCACCACCAGCCAGATGTGTCAGGATGTTGCGGTGGTCCCGCTGCTGTGGATTCTGCCCCTCGCGCTCTATCTCCTCTCCTTCATTTTTTGCTTCCAGTATGAGCGCATGTATTGGCGGCCGGTATTTGTCACCGCTCTGGCGGCGTCCCTTATCTGGACCTGTTTCGTGCTTTTCGGCAGCGTTTTTGTGGATCTGCGGCTTCAGATCCTCAGCTATTCGTTGACGCTGTTCACAACCTGCATGGTTTGCCACGGTGAGTTGGTACGTCTCAAGCCGGGGCCGCGCTACCTCACCTCCTTTTATCTCATGGTAGCCGGCGGCGGGGCTCTGGGCGGAGTGCTGATCACCCTGGTGGCGCCGCATGTCTTCAAGGACTTCTGGGAATATCATCTGGGCCTGCTGCTTACCGCCCTCCTGACTATGATAGTCCTGTTCCGCGATCCCAGGAGCCGGCTCTACCGGGGGCGGCCGTGGTTCGCGTGGACCGCCCTCTACATCGGATTCCTCGCGCTCGGATTCGTTCTGGCCCGGCACATCAAAGACTCGATGGCCAACACGGTTGAAACCACCCGTAACTTTTTCGGCGTGCTGCGCGTCCTTGACCTGAATCCGAACATCCCGGAACAGCACCGCCTTACCCTTATGCATGGCCGGATCGAACATGGCTTCCAGTTCGCCGACGGGGAAAAGCGCTATTGGCCGACTTCCTATTTTGGGCCCAGCAGCGGCGCCGGCATGGCGATCTGTTTCCATCCGCGCCGGCTGGCCGGCGAATACCGGCAGCATCCTTTGCGGATCGGCGTGGTCGGACTCGGCACCGGAACGCTCGCCGCTTACGGCATCGAAGGGGATTACTTCCGCTTTTACGAGATCAATCCGGAGGTGATCCGCCTGTCGGACAAGTATTTCACCTATCGCCGGGACAGCCCGGCGCACATCGATGTGGTGCTGGGCGATGCCCGGATCTCAATGGAACGGGAGCGACAACGAGGTGAATCGCAGCAATTCGATGTTTTGGCCATTGACGCTTTCAGCAGCGACGCCATCCCGGTGCACCTGCTGACGCTCGAATGTCTGCAGGCCTACCTCTATCATCTGAAACCCGACGGCATCCTGGCCGTTCATATCAGCAATCGCTATTTTGATCTCAGCCCCATCGTCCGCAACATGGCCATTCTGGATGCGGAACATAATATGCAAGCCCTCTGGATCGAGGCTCAGGGGAGTGACACTCAGGGAACGGACAGCACCGATTGGATTCTGCTGACCTCCAACCCGCAGTTCCTGGCGGAACCCGAAATCCAGCGCTGCGTCACCGCCTGGAGCGATGCCTCGCCCCGCCCGGTGTTCTGGACCGACGATTACAGCAATCTGTTCAGCCTGCTGCGCCATTAACCCGCATTTCTCACCAGCGTGCAAGGCTGTAGCCTTTTAGACTGTAGGCTATAGACACGACCAAGCAAGGCTGTAGCCTCTCAGGCTGTAGGCTATGGACACAACCCGACAGGTTGATGGGTGCCAACCTCAGTTTCGCTATGTGGCGTCGGTTCGAGAGCCTTTACGGATGGTCAGGCATACGTGACCGTCCGGAAGGGCTCCCAACAGGGCAAAAGTTGATCCATACCTACAGCCTACAGCCTAATAGACTGCAGCCTTTAAGGTGCCGTCCGGTGAGAAAAGAGGGCTAGGAGGCATCGAGCAGCAGGATGCCGAACTGCTTCGGGAGAGACCAGAAGAGCAACTTGGCATCGTCTTCGGCAAGCCAGATTTCAAAATAAGCTGTGTAGGCGGATTTGCCCCGGCCGAGCAGGTTCCGGGTCCAATCTCGCGCCTGGCGGTACCCGCTTACCAGCCAGCGGGTCAGGCGGGATCCCGACCGGGCTGAGGGGAGCGATCGGATCTGGATCGCCTGGTCTCCCTTGCAAATCATATCGTAATCGCCCGGCATGCGCATTGGCCCCCAAGGATCGCTGGTCGCAATCGATGAGGTAGTCGCCTCACCCGATCCGGGAACCATCCGGGCTCGGCTCGGCGTCTGCAGGGGTTTGATCTCGGTCTCGGTCCACGTCTCCGTGACAAACGCCTTGCCGCCGCCTCGCTCTACGGTGGAAATCGGGAAACTGCGCAGGCTGCGACCGCGGATCTTGAGATCGATCCTGCGACCGGCAAGGTCCACGGCCAGATAGGGGGCCGGATTCTTGGCCAGCGCCAGTTCCGCGGTCAGGTGTTGCTCCTGCCGCGCAAACGTGGCCAGTTGCTCACGCAGGATCTGTTCCTCAGACTTTTCCGTGGGCGAGGGAACCCGGCACGAGCGGTAGGCAACCAGGGCCGGGACTCCTCCCAAAAGCAGCAGCGCCGGCACCAGGAACCACGCCGTCCGCCCCAAACGGGTAATGGCTTCAAACCGCAACCTCTTCATTCAATAGATCCAGATCGGAGTGCCCGGGTTGGCTGCCGCATATAGCTTTTTGAGCGTGGCATCGTCCACTCTGATGCAGCCGTGAGTGACGTTGGCGCCCAATAGTCGCGTATAAAGCGTCCCATGAATGAAAAAGCCGTTTCCAAAGGCGATGGCATAGTCCCCGAGCACGTTGGCCTCGGCTCGCTTGGAGCGGTCCTTGGGAATGGGCTCCCCCTCTTCGATATAGGACCAATCGGGCCGGTACCAGACCGGATTGGCCACCTTGCTCAGCACCCGGAAATACCCTCTCGGCGTATCGAAAGTCCAGGATCGCTTGCCGGCGGAGTCCGACAGCTCCATGCCATTCCCCGTCGAGCAGGTCCCCTCGGCGATGACTTGGTCGCCGAGCATGAGTCGGATGCGGCTCTTGGAGGTATCAACCAGGATGACCGGCCCCCCGGGGTACAACCGGCTGCTCGCGACTTCCAGTTTGCGCACCTTCTTTTCCAGGGCTCTCACCTGAACCCGCAGGGAGTTCGCATCCGCTTGAGCCGTGGCCGGAGCTCCGTTCTCCCCTTTTGCACCCGGACCGGGGGATTGGGCAACCGGCCTTGAGTCAGAGCAGGCCGGGAGCAGGAGAAACAAAACCGCAGCGCACAACCAGAATCGGTTCGCGTGCCCCGCCGTAAAAGATTCCATGCCCTGATCCCCTACTCTCTCGAAGCAGCCCCCAGGCTGCACGTGCCCACGATCGTCACCGGCATTCCGGCATATGCCTGCTGGTATAGATCCGCCATTTCGCCGTTCTCCAGGGAGACACATCCATCCGTCCAGTCCGAGTTGAGCCGGCCGCCCCCGTGGATTTCGATGTTGCCTCCGATACGGGCCCGTACGCCGATCTCTCCCGATTTTTTCAACACATTAAAGCGCTGCCGATCCGCCGCATTGGGATAGTCGAGAAGGAGAGCCCAGCCGAAACTGGCGGAGCGGAACTTGCGCTGAATCCGGTATTGCCCCTCAGGAGTGGAAGCGTCGCGCTCCTGCACCTTATTCCGATACCAGTTTCGCCCCAGGTTCGCAACATAGGTTTTTTTGATGCGCCCCTGCGCAAGCAGCAGGCAGCGATGTTCCAGCTTGTCGACCAGGATCGCGGAACGGCCCGACTGCTTGGTCCAGCGCAACAGGTCCTGAGCCTGTCTCTCCCACCGCGCGCGTTGCGCAGCTTCATAAAAGCGCGACAGTTCCGCCGCGCGGTGATCTTCGCTGAGCCCCCATGCGGACCGGGCCCGGTGCAATGCGATCAGCGCGGACTGCGACTGCCCCAGGGCGGCCAGATTGCGCGCTTCCTCTACCCTGGTCCGGGCCTGACTCTGCGCCAGACTGCGGATTTCAAATTTCGCGCCCGATTGCCGGGCGAGCAGGTCCTGGCTGAGGTCCGTTTCCAGCAGCTTGAGGAAGACATCGAGACGCGACTTCTCCTGATGAAGACGCTCACCCTTGAGAATGCGAACCCGCAGCGCCGTCAGCGAACCGTCCAGCAACTTCTGCAGGCATGGGGTAAAATCGCGCCCCGTCGCACCGGCCTTGTCAACCTGCGCCAGACACGAGCGAGCTTCTTCCGCCAGGGAGTTCAAGCCGCGCAACTCCATGGCGAAGACTTGAGCCCCGGGGCCCGTCCTGCAGTCTGCAATCAGAATGTCCAGATACGATTCCAGTTGCCAGGGGTGGTCGCGCAGCCCCATGTGAAGCCAGAGCTCATACGCGCCCACCCCCAGAATCATCACCAGGAATGCTACGGACAGTCCGACAATTCCCCGACGCCTTCGTAACGCCATGTCCCTTCCCGGCAAAGAGTGTATCTCTACTTGCGTCCCTTCATCTTCTCCTTGGCGGCCATGACCTGCTGGATGATGACGTCAGCCTTGTCCTTCGCCGTCTTGGCCTGGCCGAGCGCATCGTTGTACTTCTCCTGGGCCATTGCCTGCGTGGCCGCCATCGAGGCCTCTTCCGCACTCTTCAGATCGTTCGCCATCGCCTCGAGTTCCGCCTTGGTGTCCTTCCCCTTCGGCGCCGTGGCCAGAGCCTTCTTCGCCTCGTCAAGCAGCGGCGTCAGGCCGGCAATCAGGGTTTCCGCGTCCGCCTTGGCTTTGGCTTTGTTCGCCTTGGCATCCGTATCGGCTTTGGCGGCCTGGTCCTTGGCCTGCTTCAACAGTTCGGAGGCTGGCTTGTAATCACGAGACAGGGCGAACTTGTCGTCCTGAGTCTGAACTTCGGCCATAGCCTTGGTCAATGTGGCTTCCGCCTCGCTCAGGCTCTCCGGTGCATACGTCCGGACATCATCGGTCTGGGCCGCAGTGACTGCCGCCCGCGTCGCATCAATCTCCTCCTTGGGAGCCGATGCGCAGGCAGAAATCAAAAGCACGGCCGCAAGCGACAATACCATCATCAGACCCATTCTTATCGAAACTTTCTTCATAGCCTGCTCCTAAAAATAAAAATTCGGCATTCCTTCGAATGGTCACCATTGACAATTCTACAGGTTTACCCGTCTCTTGATAGAGCAAATACCGCACCAACCTTCGCAATGAGCGCGGATGATCCCGGAAGCGGCGCCCTTATTTTATGTAAGTTATTATAAATAATGATCATATCATCCTGTATGCCGAGTCCAAAATGCCTGGTTTTTCCCATACCGACGCCAGGCGGCCCTTATGTTCCGCATCCAAAATCTGCACAAATTGCATACTATTATCCTGATTCGTGATAATCTGTCCTTCCGGAAGATCGCTGCCGCAAGGGCGCGGGAAAGAGAGCCTTCGTCGATGTTGGCGGTGGGAAAGCATTGCCAGCCGGCCGCATGAGGCGGGGGGATGTATGCCATCGCTTTTCAGTCAGGAATTGAAGGAAGGCCGCCCGCTCCCCAGGATATTTCTCTGGACCCTGCTCGTGGTTTTCAATGCCATTCTGTGGTTGCTCTTACTGGCCTTCCACTGGGAGATTTCCCTGCGTTCTCGCGAAGTGAGCTACTTCGGCACGCAGCTCTTTCCTACTCAAGCGCAGCCGGTACCCCTCCCCGCGATCTATTCTGCCTGCGCGCTGCTGACCGTGGCCAGTGCGGGTGCAATCCTGCACGATCGAAGCAACCAGCGTGCACGTGAACGGATCCGCACCCTTGTGTTTCAGATCCTGGACAGTCTGGAAATCGGCGTGATTGTGCTAGATGAAACGGGTGGCTTGAGCCTGGTCAACGACAGCGCACGCCGTCTGCTGCCGGAAATTCCGCCCGGTTATGCCAGCCGGGACATTTTTGATTTGTTGCATAACCGGCCCATCCTGAGCCAGGCAGTCGAGGCCTCCACCAAAGATGGAGTCTATTTGAATGAAGTGGACCACAATCTCGGCACGCCCGCAAATCCTTGGCCGGCGAGGATTACGACTCTCCCCCTCAAGAGCCGCCAGCGGAACCCCACTGGGACCCTGCTGCTGGTTCGTGACGTCAGGGAGGTGATGCGCATGGAGCGCCAGGTACAGACCGCTGAACGCCTGTCAGCGCTCGGAACGCTTGCAGCAGCCATGGCCCATGAAATCCGGAATCCGCTTGAAGCCCTCGATCTTAATCTGGCCTTGCTCGAGCGGAGCCTGAGCGCTTTCGCGTCCGAGCGGCAGGCGGAGGATAAGACCGGGAAATACTTCAAGATCCTGGAATTGGAGATATCCCGACTCGCAAAAATCGTGGACAACTTCCTTTCCTTCGCCCGGCCGAGCAGCGATCCGACGGCGCAGGTCCGGCTGGATGCCATCCTCGGCCAGATTGCCGATCTGCTGGCCAATCAGGCCAGGTCGCGAAACGTGGCCCTCGAGCTGTCCATAGAAGGGTCTATTGTGGTGGCCGGCTCCGAGGATCAGCTGAAACAGGCTTTTCTCAATCTGGCCATTAACAGCCTGGAAGCCATGGCGGACGGCGGAACTCTCTCTATCCATGCTAATGTCATCGGAGAGGAAGCTTCAACGTCCGGTACGCGGCTCGCCACAGTGCGCATCCAGGACACCGGCGTGGGCATCCCGCCGGAACAAATTCCAAGGCTTTTTGATCCGTACTTTACGACCCGGCCCGGCGGGACCGGGCTCGGCCTGACGATTGTTCATCGAGTCATCCAGGAGCATCACGGTCGTATCCGCGTCGCCAGCGCTCCCGGAGAGGGAACCACCTTCACGGTGGAATTACCGCAGACCGAAATCCCAAGCCAGATCGAGGCTATCCCCCATGTCTAAACCTCCGGCCAAAGTTCTTGTCGTCGACGATGAAACCAACATCCGTGAAGCCCTGGCAGCGATTCTCGGGAACGAAGGGTACCAGGTTCACGCCTCGGCGTCGGCCGAAGAAGCGATGACCATGCTCGGCGAAGATTCGTTCCAGATTGTCATCTCGGATATGCGTATGAGCGGCAAATCCGGGATGGACTTGTTGCGCTGGGTCCGCGAGCATTGCCCGGAAACTGAAATGATCCTGCTTACGGCATACGGAAGCCTCGAGGGGGCAGTGGAGGCGATGAGGATCGGGGCCTATGACTATTTGTCCAAACCGGTGGACCGCAGGAGACTTTCACTTCTGATTGAAAAGGCACTCGAGAAACAGCGGCTCTCCATGGAAAATCGCAATCTGCGCCGCCGCCTGAGCATCAGGGAGGAATTTTCAAATATCATCGGCAACAGCAGCCGTATCCGACAGACCTTCAAAATAATCTCCGAAGTCGCCCCAACCAATGCAACGGTGCTCATTACCGGAGAGAGCGGCACCGGCAAGGAACTGGTGGCCAGAGCCATCCATAACAACAGTACGCGGAGAACCGGACAGTTCGTCACCCTGAACTGCGGCGCCCTGCCGGACACCCTGCTCGAGAGCGAACTGTTTGGATACGAAAAGGGCGCCTTCACAGGGGCGGCAGCCATGAAGATGGGAAGAATTGAACTGGCGTCCGGCGGCACGCTTTTTCTCGATGAGGTCGGCGACATGACGCCGAAAACCCAGGTGGACCTGCTCCGCGCTCTCCAGGATCGTGAACTGAGACGGCTGGGAGGCACCAAGATCATCAGGGTCGATGTGCGCTTCATCGCCGCAACCAACAAGGATCTGGCCGGGGAAATCGCCGTGAAGCGATTTCGGGAGGATCTTTACTACCGGCTCAATGTCGTCCCGATCGTCATGCCCGCACTGCGCGATCGCAAAGAGGATATTCCCATGCTGGTCCAGGCTTTCCTGGAGGAGTTCTGCCGGATCCACCAGAAGGCTCCGAAAAAGGTCGCAGACCGCACCATGGACCTGATGCTGAACTATGCCTGGCCTGGAAATGTCAGAGAATTGCGCAATCTGGCGGAGCGTATGGTCTTGTTGTCTCGTAATGACACGCTCGAGCCGCGTGATCTGCCCGCCGCCATCAACAATGATAGTGACAGCCGGCCCAGAATTACCATCCCTCTGGACCAACCCCTGGAGGAGATCGAAAAGACGATCATCAGCAACGTGTTCTCGCGGATCACTCACAACCGCCGCAAAGCAGCCCAGACGCTGGGCATCAGCCTCCGCGCCCTCCATTACAAGATCCGCAGGTTCCAGCTCGATAAATAACTGCCGGGATGCTGCAATTACTGCACATACCAGATAATGCTTATGTCTTCCTACTATTAACAGAATGTGGATTTACGTCGAAGGCGGCAGAGCCGATGGATTTTGATGCATTATTTGCATACCTTGATCCGATAACAATCCGGCCCTCCCGGAGGGTGGTGGATGACATGGATATGTCCATGAGCCAGCGGGAGATCCGGTGAAAACCACATATGGCATAAGGAACCCCTCTCATGCGCCCGGGGCGCAAGCGGTGACGCATGAAAAAGAGACTGGCAGCAGGGGAGATACCGTCGGGGTCGTGATCGGAATCGGGGTTGGTCCCGGTTTCGATATCGACAGCGATTGCGAGCCCGATCCCGATTCCGACCCCGATGGCTGGTGGATGTAGAGTCTATTTTCAAAGCAGCTCCTCATGCGCCGCGACGTGCTCATGTCCCATCCATGTGAATTCGTGAAATCGGGGAATCCGCGGCTGCTTTTGAACGGGCCGAACAGTTGCCGATTCCGATCTCTATCTGCGACGGGTAATTGTTTAGCCAAATCAAATGGATGAAGAAGCAAAACGCAAAGACGCGGGGGCGCGAGGGCGCAAAGATCGACTGAGCAACAGGCGTGGGCGCAGCGCTTCGCGCTGGCGCATCCCTGGGCGAGCCGCGGGTGAAAGCGCGGGCAGCGGCTACTCAGGAGGATTGCGCTTTCTCCCGCGGCTCGCCCAAGGATGCGGCCGAAGGCCGCCCATGCCCGCGAACCGAAAAGAATCTCTTTGCGTCCTTGCGTCTTTGCGTTCTGCTGTTCAGCATCGGCTAAACAGATGCTGCGACGGATGCCCGGTCGGGGATCGGGATATCATTTGCGGTCGCCATGGATTTTCTGGTATGGGTAGCCCGCGCCGGCACAAATGAAGTCCGGCAACGGTGTTTTTATGATAGATGTATCGTGCACCGGGCCGGCTGAAATCAGAAGCGCATGGCCCGGTTGCCGAAATGTGGCGCAGGCATCCGGTCAGGCGACAGGCCGAGTAGGCGGTCCGGATTGGCAGGCCTGGCCCCGAAGATCGGGAAGCAGAGGGGCAGTGGGGACAACGGAGAGGACGGACAATTGAAGATACTGAATGTGAAGTCGCTGGCCATCCCGGAAATAAAAGTCATCCAGATGGCGCGTTTTCGCGATAACCGCGGGTACTTCGCGGAGATCTTTCGAAAGAGCGATTTTGAGAGTCACCCGCAGTTGTCGTTTCTGAGGGGTGTCGATCTGGTTCAATGCAACGAAAGTTGCTCACTGCCGGGAACGGTCCGGGGGCTGCATTTTCAATGGGATCCTTACATGGGTAAGCTCATCCGCACAGTGGCCGGGCATATGATTGATCTGGTTCTGGACATCCGCAAAAGCGCTCCCGGTTTTGGCCGGATTATCGCCTATGACATGCCGGGCCGTGCGGAAGCGGAAGTCGGGGAGTGGATCTGGGTGCCACCCGGGTTTGCACACGGCAACCTCTTCCGGGAGAACACCCACATCGAGTATTTCTGCTCCGGCGAGTACAATCCGCAGTCTGAGGCGGGAATATCTCCGTTTGCTCCCGATCTTGACTGGTCATGCTGCGATCCCGACCTGCGGGCGCTTTTCGATGCGACCGTGGCCTCCGCCCCCCTGATTACCGAGAAAGACCGGAACGGTTTCTCACTGGCATCCTGGCTGCAGCATCCCGCATCGGACCGGTTCCTGTAGGTTCTGGTCCCTGTTTCCCCCTATTGCCTTTGGACGGCAATGATCTGAATGCCGCGTTCCGAAAAACCGGCCAACGTCCGGGAGATCTCATCCGCTCCGTTTGGGTCCGCGATCACCACGGCATCGGGAGCCAGGTAGCGAATCTGGGTGGGATTGCAGATCTCCGCCCGCACCATTCCCTGCCGGCGAGTGAGGGATCTTCGTCACACACCCCGACGATGCTGATCCCTTCATGCTCGAGCGCATGAAATGCCAATTGAGCCAGATCGCCGCTGCCGTAAACCACCACCCGGCGAACCTTGCCCCGCAACTGACTCGCGATGTTTTCCCACACCTTTTCTTTGGCCGTCACGAAAAGTCTGACCAATTCCTGCAACAGTTCATCCTCCCCGGCTTTGGCGGCCTGCCGGCCGGCCGGTTCGAGGTGGTATGAAATGTCTTTTGAACTCCGGCGGCGGTATTCAAGCAGTCCGCCGGTGCAGAAATCCTTCATGTATTTGTTCACCATCGCAACCGACAGCCCGCATCGGGCGGCCAGCTCAGATTGCGTGATTTCCGGATCGGAAGCGATCAGGGTCAGGATGCGAACCTGATTCAATCTGGGCCCGGGGATGAACAATTCCTGGAGCACTTTTCTGGGCATTGTTTTTGCTCAATGAATGGTTTGGGAGAGCCATGCGCCAGATGTCTCCCTCAATCACATTGACCGTATCGTCGGAAGAAACTGATAACTTTAGAGTTTGCGATTTCCCCTCCCGAACCCCAGATCCGGCGGCTCGAGGGGATTCATTCACTGTCTGTAGAATGAAGGGATTTCCCTTGCCCCTGGAACACTCTCAAGATATAAAACCTACCGGTTGATTGTTGGCACGGGACGCTTCTGAGTTTTCCGGCGTAACGGCAACCCGGTTCAGGCTCTGCAGGCAACTCGCGAAAGGGTCGTTTCGCCGTGATCCTCGGTATTGGGGCTGATCTTCTGGAAACCAGCCGCGTCAGGCAGGAACTGGGGCAGCGGGAGTGGTTGCCGGACGATGGTATTTTCACGCCCGAAGAAATCAGCTATTGCAGTTCTGCCGGGAGGCCGGCGCGGAGGTTCGCCGCCTGCTTCGCGGCCAAGGAAGCAGCCCTGAAAGCGCTTGGAGTACAGGTCACGGATCTCGGGCTCTTCCGCGAGGCGACAGTGGCGTACGACGGTCGCGGCAGACACCGCGTCACGTTCAGCGGGAGGCTGAAGGCCGAATCAGAACGATTGGGCGTGCGCAACATCAAGCTTTCACTGGTCTACAATCCCAAACAGACGGGTGCAATTATTATCCTGGAATCATAAATCTTCACAGACCACGATTGGACAGGCTTATGAACTATCATCGTTCCTACGAGGAACTCAGCGCGGATTTCGACTGGTCCATTGCCGAGCGGGAACTGGGCTACCAAAAAGGGGATCCGATCAATATCGGCTGGATGTGCTCCGATCGCATCTGCCGTCTCGGTCTGGCAGGCAAGCCGGCCCTCATCTGGGAAGATCATCAAGGGACGGAAAAACTATTCACCTATGACGACATCCGGGTATTATCGAACACCATTGCCCATTTTCTGTCCGGGTTGGGAATTCATGCGGGCGAACGAGTCTGCCTCTTTATGGATCGCGTGCCCGAGCTGTATATCGGCTTCCTCGGCGTTCTTAAAACCGGCGCAGTGGCGCAGCCCCTGTTTTCGGCGTTCGGCGACGAGTCGCTTTTCGTGCGGCTTGCCAACGCCGGAACCGCCGCCATCATCACTCAGAAAAAGCACCTGCCCAAGGTGCGCAAGATCCGCGACCAGCTGCCCAACCTGCGTCACATCATCGTCGTCGATGCAGGCGAAGCGCCGCTGCAGGAGCGCGAGATCGGCTTCCGGATGGAGCAGGCGCCGCGGATCGAGGAGTTTGCCGTCCATCCGACGACGGCCGAATCCCCTTCGGTGCTTCATTACACGTCGGGAACGACTGGCCAGCCCAAGGGAGCGCAGCACGTCCATTATTCCCTGATTTCGCAATACCTCACCGCGAAGTGGGTGCTGGATCTGCGGCCCGACGACGTCTACTGGTGCAACGCCGATCCGGGCTGGGTCACGGGAACCTCCTACGGCATCATCGGCCCATGGGTGAACGGCATCACTCAAACGGTTCTGGATTCGGGCTTCAACGCCGAGCGCTGGTACGGGTTTATCGAAAAACACCGCGTGACGGTCTGGTATTCAGCTCCGACTGCGATCCGGCTGCTCATGAAGGAGGGGAACGAGCTGGTGCGCCGGTTCGACCTGTCCAGCCTGCGCCACCTGTGCAGCGTGGGCGAACCGCTGAACGCCGAGGCCGTGCACTGGTCGCGGGAAATGTTCGGCAAGGAATTCCACGATACTTTCTGGCAGACTGAAACCGGGTGTATCGTGATCACCAATTTTCCGGGGATGCCGATCAAACCCGGATCGATGGGCAAGCCGTTTCCCGGCATCACCGCGACCGTCCTCGACCCGGTGCAATTCGAACCGATTCAGCACGTCGGCGCGGCGGGCCTGATCGCGCTGCGGCCGGGCTGGCCGTCACAGGTCCGCTATTACCTGAACAACGAAGCCGGATTCCAGGCCAAATTCAGGAACGGCTGGTACCTGTGCGGCGACCGGGCCTCAATCGACGCGGACGGCTATTATTGGTTCGTGGGCCGGGATGACGACGTCATCAATACCGGCGGGCACCTGGTCGGTCCCTTCGAGATCGAGTCGGCGCTGCTGGAACACCCGGCGGTCGCCGAATCGGCAGCCGTTGCCAAGCCGGACCCGGTGAACATGGAGGTAGTCAAGGCCTACGTGACCCTGAAGCCGGGCTATCAGCCGTCGGATGATCTTGAACTGGAAATCATGAATCACATACGCAAGCGGCTGTCGCCCCTGGCGATGCCTCAGGAGATCGAGTTCATCGAAGCCCTGCCTAAGACCCGGAGCGGCAAGATTGTGCGCCGCGTCCTGCGTTGCAAGGAGTTCAATGAACCCGTGGGCGATATTTCCACGATCATGAACGATTAATCTAAGGAGCCCCTCCTGATCTCGGACAGGCTCCCAGCCTGCGGGCTGTCTTGGGCTCCTCCCGGCAGCCTGCGTTACAATGCCAATACTGGCACGCCGCGTCGGATCTCCGTCCGGCTGCCGCAGACAAACAGGAAACGAGGCCGATCATGGATGACCTTACCAAGCTGGTTCGCGATTATGTTATCAAGGAATACCTGGAAGAAGGGGATGATCGCGAAGTAACCGATACCACACCTTTGATCTCAGGCGGAATCGTGGACTCATTTTCAATGGTATCCCTCAAGCGGTTCCTGGAGAAGAAATGCAACGTCAAGATCCCTGATGCCGATGCCACCCCGGTCGCCTTCGACAGTGTGCAGAGCATCGTGGCGCTGGTTCGCCGTTACCAGAAGACCTAAGGGCTCGCGCAAAAATAACTTCACATTCTGCTGCAGCATGGGAAACCGATGAATGTGCTTAAAGATGGGCTTAGGAATTCAGATAGTGGAGAGGATGCAGCCCTTCGGGGCGCGGCGGCGGGCGGGCATCTGCTGCGTTGCCGCTCCTCGACGATGTCACCACATCGTCTGCGTCGCGGCGCCTTGCATCTGCCCGCCCCAGGAGCACCGCAGGTGCGACGGTGCTCGCGCCAGAATGTGAATTTATTTTTGCGCGAACCCTGAGCATCTCCCTGAGAATGGGACCGCGGAGCGGCAGGCGAGCAGAGACCTGTCTTCGCCCATCCTCAGTCGCCTTCAGCAGCGCCGCCCCGCAAGGCAGGCAAGGCAGGCACGGAATTCATACAAAACCTAATACTCGAGGGTCGTCATGGCTTACAACGAAACTGTTCGCGACTGGTATCAGACCGAAATCCAGGGGATCAGGAACGCAGGTCTGTTCAAGGATGAACGCTATATATGCTCTCCGCAATCGTCGGAAATCGAGGTCGAATTTCCGGTCGGTTCGGCGCTGAGGAAGTGCATCAACATCTGTGCCAACAACTATCTCGGCCTGTCCAGCCATCCGGAAGTAATCAAGGCGGCGCACGCCGGCCTGGACACGCGTGGCTACGGCATGTCGTCGGTGCGCTTCATCTGCGGCACCCAGGACATTCACCGCCAGCTCGAGAACCGGCTGACTGATTTCCTCGGCACGGAGGACACCGTCCTGTTCCCCTCCTGCATGGACGCCAACGCCGGCATCTTCGAAGCCTGCCTCAACGACCAGGACGTCATGATCGCCGACCGGCTGGTCCACGCTTCGATTGTGGACGGCATGCGCCTGTGCAAGGCGATGAATGACAGCTACAAGCATTCCGACATGGGGCACCTGGAGGAAAAACTCCAGGAGCACCAGGACAAGCGCTTCCGCATGATCATTACCGACGGCGTCTTTTCCATGGACGGCGATCTCGCCAAACTGGATGAGATCGTCGCCCTGGCGGAGAAATATAACGCCATGGTGTTCCTGGACGACTCGCATGCCAGCGGCTTCATCGGCAGGACCGGACGCGGGACTCACGAACACTGCGGCGTGTTCGGCAAGATCGATGTGATCACCACCACCCTGGGCAAGGGGCTGGGCGGCGCCTCGGGCGGCTGCGTGAGCGGCCGCCGGGAGCTGGTGGAAATGTGCCGCCAGCGCGCCCGCCCTTTCCTCTTTTCCAATACCGTGGCGCCGGTCATCGTTGCCGGGGCGCTGAAGGTGATGGACCTGATTTTCACCAACACCGAACGCCGGGACAAGCTGGAGTGGAATGCCAAATACTGGCGCGGCCTCCTGAAAGCCGCCGGTTTTGACATCAAGGAAGGGGAGAGTCCCATCGTGCCGGTGATGCTCTACAACGCGAAACTGGCGCAGGACTTCGCCCGCGATCTCTTCGATGAGGGGATCTACGCGGTCGGATTCTTCTTCCCGGTGGTCCCCAAAGGCCAGGCCCGCATCCGCACCCAGCTGTCCGCCGCGCACGAAAAGCATCATCTTGACACGGCCATCGCCGCGTTCAGGAAAGTCGGCGCCAAACATGGGATCCTGGGACTGAGCAAAAAAGATCTGATCGAGAAATTCGGCATGTGATCGCGGGCGGGAAGCGCCGGGCCCTAAGGGCCCGGTTTCATAAATACGCAAACGTATTTCCGCCATTTAGAAAAGCGCAAGTCGGGCCGGCATAGGGCTACAGCCAAAGAATTTGTCATTTGCGATTTGTCAATTGTCATTGGCCATTTGACGATCTTGAAGCTGGCTGGATTCAATGACAAATGGCAAATCACCAATGAGAAATGACAAATTCTTTGCCCTCCTGCCTTGCGGCTGGGATACATCACCGTATTTATGAATCAGTGTACTAAGGGCCCGCAAAAGCCCCGCACACGGATCCAATCCGCGTTCATCCGCGTCCTGCAATGTCTTGCTTCGTGAAGAAGGCGGGTTAAGGGCCTGTCAAGAAATAACATGTGCACTTTGGCGCGAGCGCCGGGCGGGCAGATGCGAGGCGCCGCGACGCAGGCGATGTCGGTGCACATCGTCGAGGAGCGGCAACGAAGCAGATGCCCGCCCGCCGCCGCGCCCCTTCGGGCTGCGGCCCGCAGGCCCGCTGGCTTTGTTGCTCGCTCCTCACATACCACCCGGGTATCGCTCGTCGCTCGCGCCTCGCCAGCGGGCCTGGGGGCCTGCAGCAAAGTGTACATGTTATTTCTTGACAGGCCCTAAGTCAGCGCGCGTGTCGCGGCGCCCCGGATGCACCCATGTTCGGAATTTTCCTGGTGTTTCTGGCGGCCTGCTCCTATGGGGGGGCCGCCATCGTCATCAAACTGGGCTATCGGGCCGGGCTCCATCCGGCAACCCTGCTGGTGCTGCAGAATTTCGTGTCTCTGGCCCTCCTCTGGCCGCTGCTGCTGGTCCGCGGCATCCCGAAACTGGGGCGGCGGCAACTGGTCCGCATGGCCTGGCAGGGGCTGCTCGGCAATTTCAGCCTTTCCATCTGTTATTTCTGGGCCGCCCAACGGATAGATGTTTCATTGCTCAGCATTATTCTTTTTACATATCCCGGGCTGGTCTTGCTCTATCAGATCGTCCTGGAACGGCACCGGGTCGCCACGGCAGAGTTGGTGACTCTCGTGCTGGCACTGTTCGGAGCCATCCTGGCGGTAAATCCCTTTCAAAGCCTGCCGGCCTCATTGGATGCGATGGGCGTGCTCCTCGCCGTGGGGTCCGCGACCACCTATGCATTCATGAATGTCTACGGCCAGAAATTGAGCCGTGACCTGTCGCCCCTGCTGATCACCCCGGTCACAACCACCGTGTCCACGTTCGCGATGATGGCGGCGCTGCCGGCACGGTACTGGGTTTCTCCTGCACTATCGCTCAATCACTGGCTGCTTATCACCGCTCTCGCCCTTCTTTCCACCGTGCTGCCGTTGAATTTGATGTACCTCGGATTACGCCGGATCGGCGCCTACCATGCATCGGTGGTCAGCGTCGCCGAACTCCCCTGCATCCTGATATTGGCCTACTTCCTCCTGAATGAGCGCCTGACCTCCGTCCAAACGGCCGGCGGAGTCATGATCCTGCTCAGCGTGGTCTTGATGCGCCCGGCCAACGGCAGCGCCCGCGCGGTTCCTGATCCGAACGGCTAGCCCGCTTTTCCGACCGGATTCATGATCGCATGATTCATGAACATCATTCGCAAACGAATGAAAGCCGGCACACGACGGCGGAATTCCTCAGGACAAAGGCTTTCAGGACACGGAAGAACACGGGCAGGGCTTTTAGGGATTCGAAGCACCGGGCCCTTCGGATCTGCAAAAGCCCTGCATACGGATCCAATCACCGATGCCCCGCGTTCATCTCCGTCCATCCGTGTCCGACCATTTTCATCCGCGTTTATCCGCGTCCAAAAATGTTCTTCCGTGTGCAGTGCCGGATCACCGCTTGGGCGGAATCGGGTCGGGCACCTTGTTCGGAATGGGCTTCAGGGTCTGCAGATAGGCCAGCATCGCCCTCAGGTCCTCATCCGTCAATTTCGCCAGACCCTGCCACGGCATAGGCGGCAGGATGTCACGCAACACCCCCTTATGTTTTCCAGTCCTCATCGATCTGATGAACGCGGCCTCGGTCCAGCTGCCGAGCCCGGTCGCCTTGTCGGGGGTAAGATTTGCCGCGAAACTGATGCCCCAGGGTCCGGCCCAGGCCGTCATGTCGTTGGATCCGAGGGTGCCCCAGCCGCTGGGAGAGATCAGCCCGGCCGGGATAGGGGGAATCTTGACGTCCGCGGGAGCTCCGGAAAGCCTCCGGCTCATGTCCGGCACCGGACCCTTTGGCGTAAACACCTTCGGGCTGTGGCAATCGTCGCAGCCACCGGAGTTGATCAGATACTCGCCTCGAGCCACGAGTTGCTTCGATGCATATGCTGCATCTGTTCTTCGGCCGCCGGCGTCCTCATCCGTGAATCCGGCACTACACCTGTGACGCCATGGCACAGGTTCATCCCAGCTACCTCTTTGCTGCGCAAACACATGCCGTCTGGATCGGTGCGTGCTTGATCTTTTGCTTGAGCGGCCCGGGTCCACTCGCAATTCCATTCCGGGCTCTCTACCCGCGGCGATGATGGCGCCGTAAATTCCATCAAACTTATCGCGGCGAATTTTCGTATAGGGGTGTGGAGGTGATTTCATGGCCAAAAAGAGGATCTTCACTATTTCCTTTCTCTCCGTAGTCGGACTCCTGGTTATTTTCGGCGGCTATTGGGTGTTCGGGTCGCTCTTCGCGGTTGACAAAGCCATTCCCGCCGAAAAACTGGCGCGCGTCGAGCAGGGCTCCGTAGCCAAGTCGGTCGTCGCCACGGGAAAAATCGAGCCCCTGTCAAAAGTGGAGATCAAGTCCAAGGCCAGCGGCATTATCCAGTACCTCTATGTCAACGTAGGCGACCGGGTCCGCGAAGGCCAATTGCTGGTCGAACTGGACAAGGAAACCCTCGAAGCGCAGATGAAGGAAGCCCGGGCTTTTCTAAATGCAGCCGAAAGCAAGCTCCAGGAGATGCAATCCCAGGAGAAAACCCTGCAGGCGAACCTGAGGAAGACTCAGCTCGAGGCCGAGAGCCGGGATTTTGATTTCATGACCGCCGAATTCAAACGCAACCAGGAACTGTTTCTCCAGGGACTGATTTCCAAATCCGAGTTCGACAGCGTCGAGCAGAAAATGAAAGCGGCCGAAGTCGCCCGCAATGCCCTCCAGGCAGCCGTCAAGGTGCGCGAAGCGGAGCTTGAGCAGAACGTCCGGTCCATCAACACGGTGCGCGCCGAGGTGGCCCAGGCCCAGGCGCAAGGTGAACGCGCCGAGGAAAATCTCAAATATGCCTCCATCCGTTCCCCGATCAACGGCGTGGTGTTGAGCCGCGAGGTCGAGGTCGGGGACGCAGTCTCGTCCATTCTGCAGTTGGGCTCCAATGCCACCCTGATCATGACTTTGGGTGACATCCAGGAACTGTATGTGGATGGCAGGGTCGACGAGACCGACATCGGCGTGGTGAAGATCGGGCAGGCCGCACGGATAACCGTCGATGCCTACAAAAATCGGACTTTTCAGGGAAAGGTTTTCCGCATCGCCCCGATGGGAGTTGAGAAAGATAATGTAACCCGGTTCGAGGTGCGCGTGTCGATTGGCGATGACCTCGACCTCCTGAAAGTGGCCATGAGCGCCAATGCCGAAATCGTACTCGAGGAGCACCACGACGTGCTCGTGATCCCGGAGAGCGCTTTGATTTACAATGAAAAAAAGGAGACCTTCGTCGAGGTGCCCGATCTGGCGACCAGGACGGGGCGGCGTCAGATCCCGATCAAGACCGGACTCAGCAACGGGGCACGCACCGAGCTGCTCTCAGGACTGAAGCTGGGAGACAAGGTGGTATTGCAGTAAATCGGGAATTGGAGCCTGAAATCGGTATGGACCTGCTGCTGCAGACCTGGCTGAACCTGAAAAACAACAAGACCCGCTCCTTCCTCACTATGTTCGGGATCGCGTGGGGGCTCGTCTGCCTGATCATCATGACGGCGCTGGGCGAAGGCATGTGGGTCGCGCAGAAGCAAAAGGCACGCGCCCTGGGACAAAATATCATGATCGTCTGGGGCGGCATGACGAGCAAAGGCATGGAAGGCGTCCGTGCCGGCAAGACCATCCGCCTCACCCTCGACGACTATGTCCGTGTAAAACAACAGGCAACCTATCTCCAGAGGTCGAGCCCCGAAATCCAGCGTTACCTGCCGGCGCGCTCCAGCATCAATAACGGCACCTTCAACACCCACGGCGTGTTCCCGGATTACATGCAGATGCGGACGATCGAGATCAAGCCCGGCGGGCGCCAGATCAATGAAGGCGACAACGCCAATGCCCAGCGGGTCTGCATTCTCGGGGATGAAGCGAAGGACCAGCTGTTCAACAAGGAGAACGCCATCGGACGCACGATCATGATTGGGGAGTTTCCCTACCTGATCATAGGGGAGCTGGTCAAAAAGGATCAGAACTCCAATTACAGCGGACCCGACCGGAAAAAAATCTTTATCCCCTTCTATTCCATCGCCCGCGACTTCCCGCTCCCCAAGGCGGTCGACGGCAAGTTCCAGCTTTCGAACCTGATCCTGCAGCCGCGCAGCGAGGACATCGGCGAGGCCGCGGAACTGCAGGTCCGGCAGATCATGGCTCAGGAAAAGGGCTTCGACTACCTGGACAAGGATGCGCTGCCGATCTGGAACACGTTACCGAGGCCAAGCTCATCTACAAGACTCTTCTCTTCGCTCCGCGTATTCCTCGGAGCCATGGCCATCGTGACTCTGATCCTGGGCGGCGTCGGAGTCATGAACATCATGCTGTTGTCGGTCGGCGAGCGGACGCATGAGATCGGCATCTGCAAGGCGGTCGGCGCCACCACGCGCCGCATCCTGATGCAGTTCTTTGCCGAATCGATGACGCTTACCTTCATTGCCGGACTGGCCGGCGTCATCATCGGCTGGGGCCTGTGCGCCCTGGTCAATCTGTTGCCCCAGATCGATTTTTTCGCCGGCATGATCGTAACCCCGGGGGTCGGGTGGATCGCGTTCGGTTTCCTGACCCTGGTGGGCCTGCTCTCGAGCATCTATCCGGCGTTCATGGCGGCGCTGGTGGATCCGATCGAAGCGCTGAGGTACGAATGATCGCTTCCGGTTTTGAGTGTCTAACTTGCACGATGATGTTCCTGATCCGGCATCGGCGCTTTCCTACAATCCGGAGTGCGAAAGCACGAACATTTCAGCAGGTGAGGGCGGCATGATGCTCTTCGAGATTATCAAACGCGTTTTGGAAAACCTGGTTGCCTACGGCAAGCGCTCGACGATGACCGTTCTCGGCGTCATGTGGGGGATCGCCTCGTTCATCCTGCTCATGGCCTATGGGGACGGGTTTCAGAGGGCGATGATGCTCGGATTGAGCTATTTCGGCGACAATGTGGTGGTGGTCTGGAATGGACAGACTTCCATGCAGGCCGGTGGCGCGCGCTCCGGGCGGATCATACGCACCGAGCCGCAGGACATAGAAATGATCCGGCAGCGCTGCTCGCTCGTCAAGCGGGTCAGCCCCGAAGTCTACGACGAGATGCCCCTGCGTTGGGGAGACCGGATGACGACCGCCGGGATCCGCGCCGTCAACGAGGAGTATGGTCCGACGCGAGGCATGTTCATGGGCGAAGGGCGCTTTCTCAATGCCGAGGATCTGGCCTACATGCGCCGCGTGGTGGTGCTGGGATACGACTTGAAGAAAAAGCTGTTCAGCCAGGCTCCGGCGCTGGATCAGGATGTTTTCATCGAGGGGATGCGTTTTACCGTGGTCGGCATCCTTAAGAAGAAGATCGCCATATCGAACTACTTCACCCAGGACGACAATAGCGCGCTCATCCCGGTCAACGTGATGAGCACGATGAGGGATATCCGCTACAACAGCGTGCTGGTGTTCCAGCCAGTTTCCGGCGCCATGGAGGATGCGGCGGTGCGCCAGGTCCGGCAGGTGCTGGCGGACATTCACAAGTTCAACCCCGCAGATGAAAAGGCGTCTGCTCTTTGACAGATTCAGCGAAGGTTTCGCCATTATCAACGGTCTCAGCATGGCCACCAAAGGCCTGCTCAACGTCATCGGCCTGTTCACTCTGGCCGTGGCCGGCGTCGGCATCATGAACATCATGCTCTTCTGCGTCCAGGAGCGGACGCATGAAATCGGCGTATTGAAAGCCCTGGGAGCCCGCAAACGGCATATCCGCCTGCAATTTCTCGGCGAAGCGCTGGCGCTGTCGCATCATCGGCGGAATTCTGGGCTACCTGCTCGCCATCCTCGTGGCCCACTGGATCGGCGCCATCCCCTTCCTGAGCGAAGTGTTCGAGGACAAGAGCCGGCAGGGGGATATTTACCTGCTGGTGAGCAGCCGGGCATTCTTCACGGCCTTCCTCACTTTCGCGTGCATCGGCCTCCTCTCAGGAACCTGGCCTGCCATCAAGGCCTCGCGGCTCGATCCCGTCGAGTCCCTTCGTGCCGAATAGACGATGCCGGACGCGCCACCAGATTCAAATTGTCATTTGTGCCGGCCCTTACGGGCCTCCACCCGCCACCGCCTTCTCCCCCGCGCTGACGCGCGGGGCTAGGTACTGCCGGCGCTTCGCGCCTCGGTCAGACTAGGGACGCGGCCGGTGCGACTAAATCGCAAGATCCTGGAAATCCCCACAACCGATTTGGAATAGGCCAGGGCAGAAGCCCCACATGTGGCCCTAAGCATCCTGATTCCAAGGGAACTGAGGCCCGCAGGGCCCCCGGCCGTCAGGCCGGGAGGCGGAGGCGGAGATAATATCGAGCGCCGAAGGCGCGGCAGTACCCAGGCCCGGCCGTCAGGCCGGGATGCGTGGCTCGCACTGGATCGAGCGCCGAAGGCGCGGCACTATTGATCCCGATGTGAACCCGTCAAGGATGCAAGTCATCGGCCCGTCAGCAGCAGCGTGGGGACGCCGATCCCGAGAAGGGCAATCAGGAAGATGGCGCCAAAGATCAGGCCCATCGTCCAGAAGTCCCGGCGGCTTATATAGCCACTCCCATAATATACCGGCGCCGGCCCCGTGGCATAAGGCGTGATCACTCCCATGAGCCCCAGTGAGTAACAGAGCAGCAGGGCAAGCGTTTCCAGCGGCATGCCCGGTATGCCGGAACCGGCGGCGAGCATTACCGGAAGGAGCGCCGTGGCATGCGCCGTCAGGCTCGCAAACAGGTAGTGCACAACAAAGAAGATCGCCGTCAGAATCAGCATCGCCAGGAGGGGAGATATCCCCGTTAACAGCGGCGCCAGGCTCTGCGCCATCCAGCGCACAAAGCCGACTCTATTGAGTCCGTCGGCCAGGGCCACCAGAGTTGCGAACCAGACCAGGACATTCCACGCCGGCTTGTTTCCAAGGATATCTTCCCAAGTCACGACCCCAGTCAGCACCATGCAGGAAATCACAAGCCCCGCGACCGTAGTGGCATCCATCATGCGGCCACAGAAAACCCAGGCGGCGAGTGCCACCAGAGCCAGGAAGGCCATCACCCATTCCTTTCGGGAGACTCTTCCCATCGCGGCCAGTTCCTGGGATGCCCAGAGAGGGATCTCACGGCCTCGTTTGATCCCGGGCGGATAAATCACGTAGACGAGCAAGGGGAGGAGGAGAATCAGAATACCCCCAACCGGCAGGATGCCGTAGAACCACTGCCTCCAGGCAATTTCGATCCCCGAGGTCTTCTTCACCAATTCCAACGCCAGGAGATTGGGAGCCAAAGCGGTGAGGAACATGGAGCTGGTGACGCAGGTCGCGGCGAACGCCGTCCACATGATGTAGCCGCCAATCCGGCGGGCGGTCGCGCCTGGAAAGGAACCGTACAGGCCGGGCAGGTTCCGGATGATGGGGAATATCGTGCCGGCGCTTCGTGCCGTATTCGAGGGGGTGAACGGCGCCAGCGCCAGGTCGGCAAACACAACGGCATAGCCGAGTCCCAGCGTCCGTTGCCCGAGCGTCTTCACCAGCGACAGTCCGATGCGTTTCCCCAGCCCGGTCTTATCGTAACCCAGAGCAAACATGAAGGCGGCGAAGATGAGCCAGACGGTCGTGTTCGCAAATCCCGACAACGCCCACCGGATCGAGTCCGCCGGAGTCCCCCCCATCAATCCGAGCGCCGAGATCAAGAATACTCCAAGAAAACCGATGGCGGCTGGCGGCAGCGGTTCCAGGACCAGCCCGGCAATGACAGCCGCGAAAACAGCGAAAAAATACCAGGCGTTGGGGGCCAACCCTCCCGGAACCGGCAGGGCGGCGATGAGTATCCCGAGCATCAATGGGAGGCCGGCTTTGACCATCGCGGCTTTCTCCGTGTTTGTCCGTGATCTTCCGTTTCCGGGGATGTCTTTCGATCCGTTCTTCATTTACAAGCCGGGCCAGTCTGCCAGCAACCAGGTTCAAGTTACAGCAAAAAGCAGATGGCAGGCGGGAGTTGCCCTTTGCCCAAGGCCGGGTGCATGGGCTACTATAGCTTCTTCGTACCCGCGGAGCCGTCCATCGGGCTAAGAAAGAGTCGCGGGCAAAAACAACGGCCAGAAGCATACGGGTTCGGCCGACAATCATTTTCGGAGTGGGAAATCATGAAATTTTTTGCGGCAATTTTGAGGATGAAAGATCTGACCCTGAGCCAGGATTTACGGCCCAGGCATTTGGAATTTCTGGATCAGGGGGGGAAGGCCGGAACTGTATACGCGCGCGGTCGCTTTGAGGATGGTTCTGGAGGGCTGGTGATTTACCGGGCGGAGTCGCTCGCCGAGGCCCAAAAGATCGCGGAGAGCGATCCGTACATTTCGGGGGGGGCGCGCTCGTTGGAATTGCACGAGTGGAACATGAAGCTGTGACAATAGCCGGCCGGGTTCCGACAGGCATCACGTCTACCAATATCTTTTTTCGGGCCGATCCGCCCGGTGGGATGCTATGGCGCGCGAAGATGCGTTTTATCGACAGATACTGGATAGCCTGAGCGACGGGGTTTATTTCACGGACACCGAACGGCGCATTACTTTCTGGAGCAAGGGTGCCGAGCGGCTGACCGGGTTCTCCCGGGAAGAGGTATTGGGGCGGACCTGCCGGGATAACATCCTAGTGCACGTCGACGAAAGAGGGAGGCTGCTCTGCCTCACAGGGTGCCCTCTGGCACAAACGATCGGAGACGGCGCGCCCCGCGAGGAGGAAGTGTTCCTGCGCACCAGGGAAGGCCACAGAATACCGGTTCTGGTCAAGTCATCCGCCATATTCGGGCCGACAGGCGAGGTAACCGGCGCCGTCGAGGTCTTCAGCAGCAATGCGGCAAAAATCCAGGTTTTGGAGCGACTCGCCGAAATGGAACGGAATGCGATGGTCGACGTGCTGACCGGGCTGGCCAACCGTCGCCACATGGAAATGCACTTGCGCGCCCGCCTCGAGGAGTTCCACCGCCAGCAATGGCGGTTCGGTGTGTTGTTCATCGATGTGGATCATTTCAAAGACATCAATGATCGCCATGGCCACGAGGCCGGCGACAAAGTATTGCGCATGGTCGGCCGGACCCTGGATGCCAGCTCCCGCTATGCGGACCAGGTGGGACGTTGGGGCGGGGAGGAATTCCTGGCGGTGGTCGGAAATGTAAAGGGGCAACGCCTGGCAGAAGTGGCAGAGCGATTCCGAGTCCTTGTGGAGCATTCAGCCCTGCCGCCATCCGAACAGGGGATCTCCGTGACAATTTCGATCGGCGGCGCCGAGGTGGCCGAGACGGATTCAGCCGATTCCCTGGTCCATCGCGCGGACCAGCAGCTCTATCTCGCCAAGCAGTCGGGCCGCAACCGCGTTTGCCTCTGAGCAGCCGTTTCTATGACCTCGAGCCGCAAGGATAGGGGGAAGGTTACATCCAGCGTGCCGGCGGGCGCACCCGGCACAATAGCGCCCCCGAAGCCGGCTCCACCTCAGCGCTCCCGATGGCTCCTGGTCTCGGCAGGATACCTCACGATCGGCCTCCTGGCGGCCCTTCTTCTCTTTTACAACCTCGGGGAACGGCTCCTCTGGGGGGATGAAGCGGAAACCGCGACGCTCGCCGTCAATATAACCAGGTTCGGGCTGCCTCTAACTGTCGATGGACGGAATACCATCAGTCTCCTGGGACCGCAGATCGACGCCAACGAGGCTCATGTCTGGATTTGGTCGCCGTGGTTCGACGAATATGTGGCGGCGGCGGCCTTCGCGATATTCGGGCAGAGCACGCTGGCAGCCCGGCTGCCGTTCGCAGCCGCGGGCCTGGCAGCGGTTCTGGCCATGGCCTTCCTCGCCTACCGCGTCTATCGGAACCACGCCCTGGCGCTGGCGAGCATGGCGCTGCTCGCCTCCTCAGAGCTCTTCCTTCTCGAAGCCCGACAATGCCGCTACTACTCGATCGTCATCCTGGCCCAGATCTGGTTGATGTACGGAGTCTATCGGCTTTTGAACCAAGACCGGCGGCGGGTGGAGATTCATCTGGCCGTGCCCCTGCTGGTTCAGTTTTACTGCAACTATATCGTGGTCGGCGGCAACCTGATTGCATTGGCCGCCATCCTTTTCCGGTCGCGCCGGAACCCTCGCATCACCCGACCTGTGCTCCATTCTGCGGCCGCGGTCGTCCTCTTCGCTTCTCCCTGGCTCATTTATGCCAGGCCGTGGGCACAGGCGCAAACAGCCGGGGTCGATGTTTCACTGCAAAAGCTCCTCTACTATCTGTCTGAGATTCATTTCCACCTCGCCCCTCTTGTTCTGCTCTGCCTTCCGGTTCTGTTCCTTGTGCTCCGAAAGGGCCGAAGAACCTCGGGAGCCGACCGCAAACGCAGATATGAAAGGGAAAAAACGCCTGGCAACGGCACGGATATCGGCAGTCAGAAAGGGACCCTGGACCGCGCAAGCGGAAATCGGCGAAACGGCGCTGCACGCCTGGCAGGATTTCCTCTGGATCTGCATCCCCGCACATCTGTTGTTTGTGCTGCTCGCGCCGGGTCTCTTCCAACGATACCTGTCTCCCCTCATTCCGGTGCTAATCGTGCTAACAGCCGGCATTCTGACGGACTTCATACGGCCGTCGTGGCTCCGTTATGCTCTGATCGCCACGCTTTGCCTCTCTAACTACCTGCAGGTGGCCAGCGCCTATCCGTTCAGGAGACATCACGAGGCAACCCTTACGCTGGGGCGGACAGTGCGCAGCCTCCTTACACCCTATGCGGACCGGCCGGCCGAGGTTGTGGCCTATCTCAATCGTCAGACCCATCCCGGCGATGCCCTGTTCGTCTTCGACCCTGAATTTCCCCTGATCTTTTGCACAGGCCTGCGGATCATCGATGGGCGTTTCAGTGACGGCAAGCTTCCAAACCCGCTGCCGGAATGGATCCTGTCGGAAAGCGCCACCGGTGTGATTTCGATGCTCCCGATAGAGTTGCCGAAAGCACTGATCCCGCGTTACGAGACCATCAAGCTTCTTGTCCCCGATTCCCGCCGCGGCGGGAGCGTCCCGGATCCGGATTCGTATGAGTATTTCACTGCGCAAACAAGAGTCGGGTTTACCCTCTATCGCAAGAAGTAAAGCCGGACTGCCAAAGCGTCACGCATCGCTTTCCCAGATCCTTTTTTCTCCTTGTGCTCCCAAATGGAAACGCTTAGGCTGCAGTAAACCTAAGGGGGGGTGGCGCTCCCGGCGGCTGCCGGTTGAGCGCCTTTCATGAGCCGATCCCAGCGAATTCTGGTCCACGACCACCGGACACCGTTCGATCATGACGACGCATGCTAAATGAAGATTACGGCATTTCGGGATTTCTGATGAAAAGGGTCCTGTCGCCGGATCACTCGGTCCGGGAATGGAGTCTGCGCGGCAGGAAGGGACAGATCGCGCCGGGTGCCGATCCGACCCCGATCCGGACGCGTACAGCAGGGTAGATGAAAACCTCGAGAGATAAAACTTCGGCCGGTCGCAGCCAAAAGGCAAGGCTGCATCGAGAGGAACGCCAATCTCCTGCGGCTCGGCCACAGACACGCCTCCATTACGAGGGAATTCCGGTAATGGCTTGGGTGGCTGTGGCCGCCTTGCTTCTGGCTGCACTCGCCATATACTGGCAGGCGGTCGGCTTCGGTTTTATCCGGAACGACGACGAGCTGTATGTGTACGAAAATGCCGCAGTGAAGGGAGAACTGGGATGGGGAGGCGTCATCTGGGCCTTCACGCACGCCGCGGTAGGCAATTGGCACCCCCTCACAATGTTGTCGTTGATGCTCGATTATCAGCTGGGCGGTCCGGCTCCGGCTTGGTTTCATGCCGTCAACATGTTGCTTCATCTGCTCGGAACGCTTTTCCTGATCCTCGCCTGGCAGCGTTTGACCCGGTGCACCGGGCAGAGTCTGTTCATCGGGGCGATTTTTGCCCTGCACCCGACCCATGTGGAATCGGTGGCATGGGTCAGTGCGCGCAAGGACGTCCTCAGCGGCCTGTTCCTGGGGCTGACCCTCCTGGCCTACAGCCGCTATTCCCGGCGCCCCAACGGGCTTCGGTACCTGGGGGTGATGCTTTGCCTGATCCTGGGCCTGCTTTCCAAGCCGATGCTGGTATCGGTTCCCTTCCTGCTTCTGCTCATGGACTACTGGCCGTTGCAGCGGATCGGGGGAAAAGAATCGCCCCCGTCGGCAACAAGGTGGCGCACGGCGATCTACGAAAAGGTGCCGTTGTTCGCCCTGGCTGGAGCCTTCGCCGCCGTTACTTTTATGGTCCAGCGCGGCGCCGGCGCCATGGACACGCTGGAGTCGACACCGGTCATGGAGCGTCTGAGCAATGCGCTGGTGGCATATGCCGCTTACGTGGGAAAGTTTTTCCTGCCCACGGGACTGGCCGGGCTATACCCGTTCCTTCGCAATGCGCGGCCATGGTGGCAGCCGGCCGCGGCGGCGCTGGTGCTGGCGCTGATCACTTATGCCGCGGTGCGCTGCGCGCGCTCCCGCCCCTGGTTCCTGGTCGGGTGGCTTTGGTACCTCATTTCGCTGATCCCGGTAATCGGCATCGTGCAGGTCGGTCCGCAGGCATCGGCAGACCGGTATACCTACATTCCCTATATCGGGCTCTCGATCATGATTGCCTGGGGCGTGCCGGAATTGCTCTCCTTCTTGTGGCCGCGCAAGCAAAAACTGGTGACCGCCGTTTTGGGGGCGGCCGCAGCCCTGGCCATGGGAGTGATGACCTATCGCTATATTCCGCACTGGAAGGACGATATCGCGTATTGGAGCCGTGTGGCGGAAATCCGGCCCGACTTTGGCCTGGCCTACTACAACCTCGCACTGGCCGAACGCGACGCCGGTGACACCGATAGGGCCATGGGATTCTACCGGAAAGCGCTTCAGGTGGATGACCGCTGTGTCGATGCCAATTTCGGCCTGGCAAATCTGCTTTTCGCTAAGGGGAGACTGGAGGAGGCGGTCACCCACTATCAGGCAGAACTGCGCATCAACCCGCGCCGTTCCGGGGTTCACAACAACCTCGCCGTCGTCCTGAGCAAACTCGGCCGCCCGGACCAGGCGGTCGAGCATTACCGTGCGGCTCTTGAAGCCGATCCCAATGATGTCGATGCCTTGCGGAACTTCGGCCTCGAACTCCTCAACCGGAAGGACTGGCAGGGCGCCCGGGCCAGGTACGAGGCCTTTCTGAAGATCCAGCCCGACGACTATGACGCCCATTGCCGCATCGCCGAGGCGCTCGGGGAGATGGGGGAGTTCCAGGAAGCGGCAACCCACCTGAACAGAGCCATGCAGATCCAGCCGGACAACCCCGGCGCCTACGACACGCTCGGCGCCCTGCTGTCGCAGCGCGGCGATCATGACTCCGCCATCGTACAATACCGGCACGCCCTGAAGCTTCAGCCGGACTTTCTCGATGCACAATACAACCTGGCCATGGCCCTGATCCTCTCGGGCAGAAAGGCAGAGGCGATCGCCGCGTACCGCGAGCTGCTGCGCTCCCACCCCGATCATTACTGGGGCCAGAACGACCTCGGCATTCTGCTGGTCGAACAGGGGAACCTCGATGAGGCCCTGGCCCATTTCGATGCCGCGCTCAGAATCAATCCCGCCGGGGAGGAGGCGAAGCACAATCGGGAGGGGGTGCTGGCACTGCGCAAGGGCCGTCAGCTCTCCGGATCTGCCGTGAAACGTGACCTTGATGAATAACAACCAGCCGCGGACCGGTCTTTCATGAGCAAACGCAACCAGTCAGCAAGAAGGAAGCCGGTGCAACCCCCGCCCGCCGCGGCCGCTCCCTTCCCATGGGGATCGTATGCCGGTCTGGCCCTCGGACTCCTGTTTACATCCTATGTCCGCTGGCGGTATCTGCAACTTCCCCTGGAGCGCGACGAGGGGGAGTTCGGGTACATTGCCCAGAACATCCTGAGGGGGACTTCCCCCTTCGAAGCCTACATCTATAAACTCCCGGGCGTGCCCTATGCCTACGCTCTTTTCATGATTCTCTTCGGACAGACGGCGGCAGCCATCCACATCGCACTGCTCACGGTCAATCTCGGCACCTCGCTGATTCTGTTCATGTGCGCCCGGAAGCTGATGGATGCCCGTTCGGCGGCGATCGCCGCCTTCACCTACTCGTTGTTTTCCCTGGATTACACCGTCCTGGGCACGGCAGCCCACGCCACCCAGTTCGTCAACCTGTTTCTGGTTGCGGGATTCTGCCTGCTGCTCCGGAGCAAGCGGAGTATAGGGATCAGTTCAATGGCGGGAATCATGATGGGTCTGTCATTCATCATGAAGCAGCCGGCGCTCCTCTTCGTTGCGCTGGGCGGCCTGATGCTCCTGGTGGTTCCATGGGTCGAGCGCAAACCGACCCGGATTAAAACAATTCCTCACCTGCTGGCATATGGGCTTGGCGCTGTTGCGCCCTACCTGACGGTGGTGCTCGATCGCCGCCCTTTACCATAACTTCGATCTGTTCTGGAAGTGGACGGTCACTTATCCGCGCCTGTACATCTCCACGATCTCACCGAATCAGGGGTGGGACAATTTTGCCGTCGTCTTTGGCGACATCGTCAGCCGTTTTCCCCTTTTGTGGGTTGCTGCCGCCGCGGGATTCACGCTGCTGGTCCTGAACGGTAACCGGCCCGCGGCCCACAGAATCGCCGTCGCCGGTCTTTCCCTGGTTTCTTTTCAGGCGATTCTGCCCGGATACTATTTCCATCACCATTATTTCATCCTGCTGCTTCCGGCGGCTTCCATATGTGTCGGCGGCGCGTTTGAAGCGCTTCCCAGACTTTTCAGCCGGCATGTGAGGGCAGGAACCGTTGCCCTGGCGCTGTTCATCGCACTGGCCACATGGGGAGTCTGGGCTCAGAAGGGTTTCTATTTCACGTTTTCTCATGACGAGTATCTGGCGTTCCGTTATCGCAATAATCCGTTCCGGGAGGCGGTGGCCATGGCCGATCACATCCGCACCATCACGGGCGAAAATGACCGGATTCTGGTTCTGGGTTCCGAAGCGGAAATTTATTATTACGCGAAGCGGGTGGCCGCCTCAGGGTACCTCTTCGTGCACGGGATGGTTTCCAATCAGCCCCGGAACCTCGACATGCAGCGAGAACTGATCGCCGAGGCGGAAAACAGCCGGCCGGAGGTGATGGTACTGTGCGGTGTTCAGTATTCATGGCTTAAGCAGCCGGGAACCCCGGACGTCGTCCTGCGCTGGTTTGAGCGCTACAGTTCCGGTTTCGATATCGTGGGGGTGGTGGACATGCTCCCCGGGGGCTCGGTCTACAGGTGGGGGGCGGATGCCGCGCACTACGTTCCCCGGGCGGATAATTACCTGGTCGTGTACGGAAGGAAGAAGGCCGACTGATACCCCGGCGACCCTGGACACCGATGATGCGCGAAATGTTCCTGCGGCCCAGGAATATCAACCAACGAATTGCGGTTCGCACGATTGGCAGAATGGTAAGAAACTCCAAGGATACTGCGGCAGTTGTTATCCGAAAAGATCATTTTCGGAACAGCTCCTCATGCGCCGTGGCGCACCCGGTGACGCATGAAAATCTTTTGGCTTTGCGACTTTGCGTCTTGGCGTCCTTGCGTTGATTTTTTTTAACGCAATGACGCAAGCGCGAGGGCGCAAAGAGCTATTTTCGGAGCAGAAACTGACTGGCCCGCGCAGGGCCTCATAAAGAAGAAGAGCCCCGGACCGGGCGGTCCGGGGCTCTGAACCATACAGGTAAATCTTCCGGAAGAATCAGAAGTTGATGCGGAGTTCAATCGTGATGATGCGGTTTCCGCTCGCGCTCGTGATCCTGCCGAAGCTGGTGGAATTGATGTCCGTCGTCGGACTCCCCCACTGCGGGGTATTCAACAGGTCGGTGGCCACCGCCCGCAGCTCGAACTGCCGGGTTTCATCGATGCGAATCCGTTTCACCAGGTTCACATCCAATCCGAAGCTGCCCGGGCCGGTAAGGTAATACACGCCCAGGCTGCCGAGCTGCCCCGGCAGCGGGTTGGTCAGAACGATATTCCCGCTGGGATCCACGAGCGCCTTATACGAGGTCAGGCCCTGCACGCCGTTCTTGGTGGTCAGGTTGGCGATATAGGGATCCGCGACCTGGGTGAATCCGTTGAAATAGTACATATCACCCTTGGAATCCATGTACACCTCGCCCGTGCTCTTGGGCAGGTTGGCGCCGGGCGCCATCATGGGAGTCCCGGTTACCGTGTTGAACGAAGCGGCCCCCGACGAAAATGACAGGGGGCTTCCCGACTGCACGATGAAAATGGACCCGATCGTCCAGCCGTCAACCAGCCTGGAGATGATCGGATTCCTGGTGTTCAGGAATCTCTTCCCGGGGCCGAACGGGAGGACGTAAGTCGAATTGATCCTGACTACGTGCGCGCGGCTGAAGGACATGAGCCGCTTCTGGAAGGAGCGGTCGCGCAGGTTGCGATAGGCGAGATCCTGCTGCTGCCCGGATCCCTCTTCGTCGCCCAGGGCCTTGCTGAATGTGTAATTGCCCTGGAACGAAAATCCTGAGGTGTACCGTTTGACGACTTCGACCTGGAGGGAGTGATAGGTCGAGTTGCAGCAGTTCATGGCGAGCAGCGAGCTGCTGACCTGCGGATTGGTCGAGAGCCAGTTCTCCGGATACCCGGCACGGCGGGGGATCCCGCCGACCTGGCCCGTATACTCGGTGCTCGTCCACAGATAATTGGCGAAACTGCCGACGCCGTTGTTGGCCAGATAGCCGGCGGTGGTGCTGTTTCTGCGGATCGCATCGGAACCGGTAATGGTGGTCCCGTTGACGACTCCGAGTCCGGAAATGCTAAGGCCGTTGTAGAGCTGATTCAGCAAGGGGGAGCTGCCGCCCGCCTGCGTCGTCAGGAACGCATCGAGAATGCTCTCGCCATTGGACCCTTTGGCGAAAATATTCCGCTCGTTCAACTGGACGCTGTTGAGCAGCTTGGAGCCTTTGCTGCCCACATAGCGCACTTCCAGGGTGAGATTCTGGAGCAGCTCGCGTTGCAGCGACACGCTCCAGTTCTGGGCATACGGCTGGCGCAGGTTGTCGTCGAAGGCGCGCCAGGTCTGCGTCCGCTGGTCGATCGGAATCACCGACAGCGGCGCCCCGGTCGGCGTGAGCGGAAAGGACGCATTTGTCATATTGAGGTAACTCCCGGACTGCGATACGGTCAGGGTATTGAGCCCCGGATTGTCCCCGGCCACCACGTCGAGCAGGCGGAAGGAGACGCGTTCGTAGGCCCAACCATACCCCATGCGCAGCACCGTCTTGTTCTTGCCGAAATACGGGATGGACCAGCTGATGCCCACGGCCGGCGCAAAATTGTTCCAGTCGTTGTTGTACAATTTTTTGTCCGGATTATTGGTATTGGGACCAATGAGCGCGGTCTGAATCAGCTGACCGGTCTGGTTGGGAGGATCGTGGAACATGTCGTTGAAGCTGGTTCCCGTTATGCCGAACATGGTGCCGGACCCCCCGAGCGGCGCCGCTGTCTTCCCGTTGGGATCATACGGAACGCTGTAGAATTCCCAGCGCACCCCGAGGTTGAGCGTCAGGGTGGGCGTGACTTTCCAGTCGTCCTTGAAGAAAGCGGAAAATTCACGGTTTTTCCAGTTGCGATACTTGGTCGCGCCCGGCACGTACTCCGGGTTGGTTCCGCCGTTGGAGTTGAAGACCTGATAGAATCGGTTGACCGACCCGGTCAGGTCGTACAGCAGGTTGTTGGCGGTCGAAGTATTCTGCCCGATCCCCGGAATGTTGCTGATGTTTTGAATCGATACGCCTCCGGCTCCCAGCTGGGCCCGCGGCATGACGCTGAAGGAATTGAACCCATTGGTGCTGACGAAGCGCAGCTCGGCGCCGCCGACAAACGCATGCGATCCTTTCATCCAGGAAATGGTGTCTCCGAACTGGTACACGGGGGTGATGCGCCCCTGCGGATCGTTCCCCGTATAGAGCGGGCTGGTCATACCCGCCGGGACAATCAGGAACGGCTGCCCGTTGACCGTGGGCATTTTCTCCATCCCGCCAGGCACTTCCCATGATTGGTAGAAACGATAGGTCGGCCGGAGAATTCCGATTCTGAACTGATTGAGCAGGTTCGGCCGGAGAGTGGACAGGAAGGTCAGGGAGATCACTCCGTTCCGGTTCAGAAAATCATCGGGGGGAGAATCCGGGTACGACTTGCTGAAGAATCCTCCGAGCGACTTTTCCTGCGAGAACGTATAGGAGAAGTTGAGCCGTTGCTTTTCGCTGAAGTTGTGATCGATCCGGAAGCTGAGCTGGTGCGTGTCATCCCACTGCTTCCGGCGCCACTGGAATCCCGCCGTGTTCAGACCGTCGCCGGTACGGAAGTAATTCGGCGACGGCATGTAGGCGAAATACTTATCCATCAATCCGGAAGGATCCTTCACCATCCGGTTGGGGTCGCGGCCCAGGATCGATACGGTCTGCAGATCCCCGGTGGCGTTGGGAGGCTTCACCGGGTTGCCCGACGCATCAACCGTCGGAACGTTGGCATTGGCATTGGCATTCTGCGCCCCCGGGAAGAAGCGGTACAATCCCTGCCTCGCCAGGTCTGTATAAACAGTGGCCGTTGTGTTGTTCGTCGTGCGAATCGTGGTCCCCTCATACAGAACAAAGAAGAAGGTCTTGTTCTTGATGATCGGACCGCCGACCCGGCCGCCGAACTGGTTCCGGATCAGGATGGCCCGCGGCGAAACCTCCTGGTTGGTCCTGTAGTCAATGCCGTTACGGTTATTGCCCCAGGTGTTGGCGTTTAACCAGGTGTTGCGCAGCTGGTCCCAGGCGCTGCCGTGGAACTGGTTCGTTCCGGACCGTGTGCTCATCTGGATCTGCGCGGAACCGCGGGAATATTCCGCATCCGCCGGAGATGTCACCACGCGCACCTCTTCGATGAGATCCGTGCTGACATTGATGGAAGACATGATCCCCTGGTTGATGCGGTTGTCGACAACATTCACGCCATCGACCGTCGTGTTGATGGTCCCGATGCGGGCACCGTTGATATTGTCCCCCTGGGCTCCGGCCTGTAAAGATGTCAGGTCAAGTACGCTGCGGCTTTCAAGGGGCAGATCGCGGACCATCTGGGCCGTGATCATGCCGCCGACGGAGGCGGTCACCATTCCCAGGGCGGTCTCGAGCGCCGCCTTCACTTCAATCGTCTGTGATTGCGTCCCCATTTCCAGGGGCAGATTGAGGCTGATGCGCGCCGACACTTCCAGCTTGATATCATTGTAAATCAGCGTCTTGAATCCGGGCATCTCCGCCGTGACCTTGTAGGTCCCCGGCTGCAGGCTCGGGAAAACATAGATCCCGGATTCGTTGCTTACCGTCGTGGTGGACACTCCGGTGTTGACGTTGAGTATGATTACTGTAGCCCCCGGAACCATGGCCCTGGAAGGATCCAGAACCGTGCCCGAGAGCGTGGCATTCGTCCCTTGTCCAAACGCGTAGCTGGCAGCCAGCAACATCAGGACAAGGGTCATCGACAGAACACTTCTTTTCACACTGCACCCCCATTTCGTTTGGGCACCGCAAAAAACCGCTGTTCACACGTCGAATCGTTTGATAACCAGGGATAAATCCAGACTAAATCAGTGGAAATCAAAAATAAATAACATTAGAAAAGTTTAATTATCAGTCGGGGTCAAGCGTGATCTCGGGAAGGAAGAGGCAAGGGGGTCAATCAGTGGCACTGCGAACCGCGGCCGGGCGCTCCCGACCACGACATGGTCCAATCCCGGCAGCGCCTCCCCGGCAGGGCCGGGGGGCGCTGTGAGTGCCGGAGGCCTTCTATTGTTTCGCCGCGGCGCGCACCGGGAGAATGTCCGCGACCCATGAACTGCGGCCATGCGTGCCGATGACGATCACGTTCTCCGCAGTCTGCAGCGCAAGGTCGAACACATGGGCGTACGGCAGATTGGAGCCGAGCACATCCCACTTACTGCCGCCGTCCACCGTCACATACACCGCCTGGTCGGTCCCGAGGTAGAGGATGTTCCGGTTGGTGGGATCTTCCTTCACCACGTTGGCGATACCGCCCGGAACTGAGGCGGCGATATTGGTCCAGTTCTTTCCATAGTCGGTGGATCTGAATAGATAGGTATTGAAATCATTGTGCCGCTTGCCGTTAACGACGAGATAAACAGTCCCCTCATCGAATCGGGACGCTTCGATGCTGGCCATGAAATGTTCCGGAGGCAGCCCGTTTGTGATCTTCTCCCAGGTTCCTCCTTCATTCCGGGTTACGTGGATATTCCCGTCATCGGTTCCGGCATAGATCAGCCCCTTCTTGACTGGAGACTCCGCGATCGCCCAGACCGTCGAATAGGCGATGTTCCCCTGCTTTGCGGGGTCAAAATTGGTCAGATCCGGGCTGATCTTCTTCCATGTCTTCCCCTGGTCGTCGGTGAGAAACACAAACTGGGCACCGTACAGGATTCGATTCGGGTCATGAGGAGACACGATGATCGGCGACACCCATTGGGCGCGTTTCGCCTCACCGGCGAAGTCGGGAGCGATCTGCGTCTGGCCCGGTCTGGCGCCCCGCCCCCCACGACCCTGACCGGCCGCCTGCCCCTGGGCTTGGCCCTGAGTGCCCGCGGCGCCTCTTCCCTGCGCCCCAGCCCGAGCCTGCTGCGCTTGCGCCTGATTCTGCACCTGTTGCTGGGCTTGCTGTTGTGCCTGTTGCTGAGCTTGCTGAGCTTGCTGTTGCGCCTGCTGCTCGGCCGCCTTGACATAATCCATCATGGTCGGGCCGCCCCCATAACGCGTGACGAAGTAGACGATGTTCGAGTCGACCGGGTTTACGGCATGGCGCCCGGCTTCGTCCCCAATCGCGCTTTCCCACTCTTTCGCCGTGATCTTGTCGCGCCCGGCGGTCATATCGATCTCGCCGCGCCAGCCCCCGGTATCCTGGATGTTCGAGTATGCCCAGAACTTCCCCTTGGTCTGGCTGACCGCAACGCTGAACATGTGACCGATGGGGAGGTTGACCGGATGCTTGAAGCTGGACAGACCGTCGTGGGAGATGGCGATGCCGCCGTCATTGACCACCAGAATGTGGTTGGAATCCTTGGGATTGATCCACATGCCGTGATAATCGACATGGTTTCCCTTCAGGTTCTCCCAGGTCTTCCCTCCGTCAGAGGACCTCAGGTAATTCAGGCCCATGACGTAGACGACCTCCGGGTTGCTGGGATCGACGCGCACCTGGCCAAAAACCCAGCCGTAGGCAAAGGTCGATCGGATTCTTTCATTCCCCTCGACCAGCCGCCAGGTATCCCCCCGGTCGTCGCTGCGATAAAGATAAGCCCCTCTCCGGGCGGCCTCTTTCGGCTGTTGGTTGATGACGGTATAAACCACGTTAGGCTTGGTCTGGCAAACACTAATGCCGACCCGCTCGCACTCACCGGCCGAGAAATCCGGCAATCCGTTGGTCAACGCCTGCCAGGTCTTGCCACCGTCGATGGTCTTGTAGAGGCCGCTTTCGACGCTCTCGATCGGGTCGTTCCACCGAAAACGCAGACGCTGGGCGGTGCCTGCATACAGGATCTCTGGATTCTGCGGGTCCATGGCGAGGTCGATGACCCCGGTTCGTTCGTTCTTATAGAAGACCTTCTGCCAGCTCTTGCCGCCGTTGACGGTCTTGTATACACCCCGGTCCGGACCGAAGGTGTATTCGTGTCCCGGGGAAGCCGCATATACGATATCGGGATTCGTAGGATGTACCAGGATCCGGGCGATGTGCTGGGTATCGGCCAGTCCCATGTAGCTGAAACGCCGGCCCGCATCGACCGACTTGAAGATTCCGATCCCGGCCTGGGAACTGCGAAAGATGTTGGCCTCGCCCGTGCCGACCCAGACAATCTGAGGATTGGATGGCGCAATGGCCAGGTCTCCGATCGAGCCGGCGGGATAATCATCGAAAATTGGGGCCCAGTTCACACCGTCGTCGACTGACTTCCATACCCCTCCCTGAGCGACGGCCGCATACACCACCTCGGGCTGCGACGGATGCGCCTCGACATCGGTCATGCGACCGCTGGGCCGCATGGGGCCGACCTGCGTCCAGAGCACCCCCTTGAACGGCGAAGCGGCGCGCATCGCCTTGTGCTTTTCGTACTGCTGCAGTCGCGCTTTGGCCTCAGCTGAATCCCTGGACTCTTCCTGCGGGGTCGGCAGACCCAGCCCGAATGAAGTAACAAGCAGAATTAGTAAGGCCGGCAGAAGCGGCCGGAGGCGATTTCCAGATTTCATGATGACTCCCTGTCTCCAAAATTAGGTGGTCCAACCTGCCCGAAAGCAGTCGGAAAATGTGCCCTCGGAGCGACCCGCGAATCCACCGCTCTCTTTGGATAGCCGAGTATATTCGGCGCCTTGCGAGATTGCAACCAAACCCCGCCATCAGCAGGGGGGCGAAATTCGCTTGTCCTGGCGGACCCGTTGCGATAAAAGTTCGCTGCATCGGGAGTGTATCGTGGCCTCAGTTCGAGATGTGCGAAAGTTTTGGGGTGAATTCCTGCTCCATCCTGCCACCACCGGCGCCATCGCGCCCAGCTCGAGATTCCTGGCCAGAACCATGGTCGGCTGGATCGATCTTGCCCGGGCCGGCACGGTGCTGGAGTATGGCCCGGGCACAGGCGTGTTCACCGACTTCATCATCCAGCGGATGCCTGAAGGATCGCGGTTTGTCGCCATCGAACTCAACAGCCGCCTGGCCGCCATGTTCCGGCAGCGTCATCCTTCTCTGACACTGGTGGAAGATTCGGTCGCCAATGTGGCGAACATCTGTCGCGATCAGGGATTGAGCCGGGTCGACTGCATTGTCTGCGGGCTGCCCTGGGCTGCTTTCTCCGAAGCCCTGCAGAGTAACCTCCTGGACCAGATGATGTCGGTCCTGGCGCCGGAAGGACAGTTCGTGACCTTCGCCTATCTCCAGGGATTGCTGTTGCCCCCGGGCCGACGATTTGCCCGGCTGCTTCCCAAATATTTCCGGCAGGTTTCCAGGAGCCGCACCGTGTGGCTGAACCTCCCCCCGGCGTTCGTCTATCAGTGCCAGCGGTAGAGACAAAAAGGGGGACATTCCGAATTTCTTATTTGTCGCGAGTCTTGATGCCGACCGGGCGGATATTCGGAATGTCCCCTTATTGTCGCGGCCCCAATCGCGATTCAGACGAACAACGGCACAATCTGAAACCGCGTGGCGTCCACCAGTCCCTTGTCGGTGATCTTGAGGGCGGGGATGACCGGAAGCGCCAGGAAGGAGACGGCGGTAAAGGGATCGTGCAGCGGCGAACCGAGTTGATGAGCCGCGTGGATGAGATCCTCCATCCGGTCGCGCACAATTTCGATCGGCTGGTCGCTCATCAGCCCGGCGATGGGCAAAGGAAGTTTTGCCAGCACCCGGTCGTGGTCCACGGCCGCCATGCCGCCGCGCATGTCGGCAACAATCCGCGCCGCTGTCCACATCGAGGCATCGTCCGCGCCCACGACGACAATATTGTGGCTGTCGTGTGCAATGGTCGACGCGATGGCGCCTCGCGACAATCCGATTCCCTTGACCAGCCCCAGGCCGAAATTGCCCGTGGCCAGATGGCGCTCGATGACCGCAATCTTGGCCACATCGCGCGCCGGGTCGCACACTACCTCACCGTCGATGATGGTCAGATCCTCGATCAGGTGTTCCGTAATCAACTGGTCGGGGATCAC
The DNA here is from genome assembly GCA_963824985.1 of Terriglobia bacterium. Taxonomy (GTDB): domain Bacteria; phylum Acidobacteriota; class UBA6911; order UBA6911; family UBA6911; genus JAFNAG01. Next base: position 64,480 of record CAWGRQ010000017.1, on the reverse strand, counting down.
GCCGATGATGCGGCCGCGTTTCCCCTGCGCTTCGATGCGCAGGTTCACTCTCTCCCAGTTGACGTTCATCGAGGAGCGCAATACGGCGGGCTTCAAGGGCCGCTCCCAGGGCACAACTTGGCCGTCCTGAGCCGCCAGGCGCCCGCCCCGGAAAACCATTTCGGCCCGGATGTCCTTCAGATCGGAGAACACCACCAGGTCGGCGCGTTTGCCCGGCGCGATCCCGCCCCGGTCGAACAGGCGGAAATAATTTGCCGTGTTGAGTGTCGCCATGGCAATGGCCATGTGGGGGGATACCCCTTCGGCGATGGCCTTGCGAATCAGGAAATCGATGTGACCTTCATTCAGAAGGTCGGCCGGTTGGCGGTCGTCGGTGCAGAAGCAGACGCGCGGGCCGTTCGCAACCGTGAGCCCCGGGATCAGCCCGAGCAGGTTGCGGGCGTTGGTTGCCTCGCGGAGGAAAACCACCATGCCCAGGCGCAGTTTCTCCCGCATCTCCTCCACGGTCGTGGATTCGTGATCGGAACCTATGCCGGCAGCCACGTAGGCAACCAGGTCGCGGCCGGTCAAACCCGGCGCATGCCCATCGCGGAGCCCCCGTTCAAACCCGCGCAGCTTGTTGAGCACTTCCTCGTCGCCGAAAATCACGCCCGGGAAATTCATCATCTCACCCAGGCCGAGCACCCAGGGATCGCTTAAATAATGCGAGATGTCATACCAGCGCAGGTGCGCGCCCGCGGTCTCCATATCGGTCGCCGGCACGCAGGAAGGCATCATCACAAACACCGAGAGCGGATTATATTTGGCAGCGTCGAACATGTAGCGGATGCCTTCCAACCCCAGGACGTTGGCGATTTCGTGCGGATCGATGATGACCGTGGTGGTGCCGCGCGCGACCACCGCCCGCGCAAACTCAGGCGGCGGGACCAGGCTGCTTTCGATGTGCACGTGGGCATCGATGAATCCGGGACAGACGTAACGGCCACCCAGATCGATCGTCTGGCGACCGGTGTACCCGGATCCCACCCCGGCGATGCGCCCATCGGCTATGGCAATGTCGGCCGGATACGTTTCTCCGGTATAGACATTTACAATCCGCGCATGGGACAGCAGGATCTCGGCGGGTTCGTCGCCCCGCGCCAACCTGATGATCTGGGCAAGTTCCATAGACTGTTCTCCATCCTTCGGGAATAAAGCGGGCTAGGCGTCCGCCACCAGCGCGCGGGCGATGCGGTTGTGGCGTTCGATAACCGGTCCCAGGTCGACGGTCAGCAGGTTGCCCTCCGACACAACCACGCGGCCGTTGATGATCGACAGGTCGACGCGCTGAGGCGTGCAAAATACAAGCGCCGCGAGCGGATCGTGGAGCGCCCCCGCGAAATCGAGCCGCGCGAGCCGGAACCCGACCAGATCCGCCGCCATCCCGGACGCCAGGCAACCGATATCGTTGCGGCCCAGAACGCGCGCGCCGCCCGCAGTCGCAAGCCACAGCGCTTCCCCGGCCGACAGCGCTGCCGGGTTCCCGGTGACGCGCTGGAGCAGCAGCGCCATGCGCGCTTCCGCCAGCATGTGGGACGAGTCATTGCTCGCCGACCCGTCGACCCCGAGCCCGACGCGCACGCTATGATCGAGATAGGCTCGCACCGGCGCGATACCTGACCCGAGGCGCATGTTGGAGCTCGGGCAGTGGCATACACCCGTGCCCGCCCGCGCCAGGCGTGCGATCTCTCCGGCCTCGACATGCACGGCGTGCGCATACCAGACGTCGCTCCCGGCCCAACCCAGGCTTTCCGCATACGCGACGGGGCGCCGGCCGAACTTCTCGAGACAGAACCGCTCCTCGTCCAGAGTCTCCGCCAGGTGGGTGTGCAGATGCACGCCATAGGAGCGGGCCAGGGCCGCGGCCTCGCGCATCAGATCCGGAGTAACCGAAAATGGGGAGCAGGGGGCGACCACAATCCGGAGCATCGCATGCTTTCGGGGATCGTGCCAGGCTTCGACGGCGCGGCGCGTCTCCCGCAGAATGCGATCTTCCGCCTCCACCACCCGGTCCGGCGGCAGCCCGCCTTTGCTTTCCCCCAGGCTCATGGAACCGCGGCTGGCATGGAAGCGGACGCCGATCTCGCGCGCCGCCTGAATCTCGTCGTCGACACGGCATCCGTCGGGATAGATATACAGGTGATCCGCCGCCGTCGTGCATCCCGAAAGCACGAGTTCCGCCAGCCCCACCAGGGCGCTTGTGTAGATAGCCTCCGGCGTCAGCCGGGCCCAGATCGGGTACAGGGTTTTCAGCCACTGAAAAAGGGTTGCATCCTGGGCGGCCGGGACCGCGCGCGTCAGTGTCTGACAGAGATGGTGATGGGCATTCACCAGTCCCGGGAGGATGATCATGCCGCGGGCGTCGATCACGGAGTCGGCCGTATCCGGAAGTTCTGCCGCCGGTCCGACCCGTTCAATGACGTGATCACGAATGAAGACACTGCCGTCGGGAATCCTGGGGCAGTCATCATCCATCGTCACCACCAGCTCGGCACGTTTCACAAGCAGAGAGGGCACAATGTCCATCCTTTCCGGCAAGCTTTACCCGGCATTATTCATGAAGAAAGGATCGCAAGACATCTCCGGACACTGATGAACGCGGATGAACACGGATCGGCTCCGTGTTCATCCGCGTTCATCAGTGTCCAAAACACTTTCTGGTATGGACGAACTACAGCCCGGGCAGATACGCCAGGGAGGCCAGCACTCCCCGGGCGATCACATACATTTCCGCCGGCGCCGAAAGCCGGAGCTCGCCCGGAAAATGCCGCTTCAGCTCCATCTTGCATATGCCGAAGCCTTTCTCCGAAAAGACCGCGCGCACGTGAGCGTCCTCGAAAATAAGCTCACCGGAGTCGCTTTTTAGAGCCAGCCACGACTCCCGGCCCCGCTCCCTTCTCTTGATCGTCCATCCGTTCCCGTTTCTTTCGATGAACAGGGCGTTGAACTGCTCCTTCTGAAGATCCTCCGCCCGGAAATACAACCTCGGCTTATCCAGGTAGGGCTTGCCCGCATGGACGCAGAAGGTAGCGCAATTGCCGCATTCGTTGCACAAGTCGGGCAAGTGAAGAATCTGCCTGGCCTGATTCACAATCACGGCCGATTCCCGCTCAACTATCAGACCGGCTTCGCGGCAGGAAAGGATCGGCACCGCCAGGCGCTCCGGCCTGACGGCATAGGCCAGGTTGGCGCGATTGGGACACACTTCAACGCACTTGTCGCAGACGCTCGCGCATTGCAGGCAGCGGGCGGCTTCCCGGCGTGCCGCGGCCTCTTCGAGCGTCGCTTCAATCAGATCAAAACCGCTCCGCTCACCGGGAGGAAGCATGGCCGCTGGGTGCGACATTTCCCTTCTGGCCCGTACGTGCTTGATCCGGCAGACCTCCTCTTCAGAGAGTTCCGCGAGCTGCGCCGGCAGCGAGTGGAACTCGACCTTGAATTGCCTGCAGATGGCTTCAGCAGCTCTCCGCCCGTCGGCACAGGCGGCGATGATGCTCTCGGGTCCGCGAACCGCATCTCCGCCCGCGTAAACACCGTGGATGCCCCCGCCCCGGAATCCTGGCAAATCGCGATCGAGCCATCCTTGCGCAGAGAAATGGCGCTGCCGTCGAGAAACGCAAGGTCCGGGCTCTGGCCCAGAGCCACGATGATTGTGTCGGCATCAATCCGGAATTCGCTCCCTTCAATGGGTATCGGGCGGCGGCGCCCATCGGCCTCCCGTTCGCCGGACCGGTTCCGGACGCAGTCCAGTCCGACCACCCGGCCGTTTTTTCTGACCACGCGCACCGGGGACACCAGCTCCTCGATCTTGATGCCTTCCTCCCATGCGCCCTCCCGATCCTCTTCCCGGGCAGGCATTTCTGCGAGCGTCCGCCGGTAGACGATGGTCGCCGGCCGGCCCGTAATCCGGCGGGCCACACGGGCGGCATCCAGGGCGGTGTCGCCGCCGCCGATGACCAGAACTCCCGGCCCCAGATCGACGCTTCGACCGCTCCGCACCTGTCCGAGGAAGTCCAGCGCCGCGATCACACCGCTTCCATGGATTCCCTCAATGAGCAGGGGAATATTTTTCTGAAACCCGCTCGCGACATAAACCGCGTCGAATCCCTGCTGCAGCAGCTGCTCGGGCGGCCGCTCGACCGGATGGGAAAGCCGGAGTTCGACCCCCAGGCTCAGGATCCGGCCTATATCTTCACGGACGACTTCCAGAGGGAGCCGGAACGCGGGCGCCAGGCACATCATCCCGCCCGGCGTATCCCTGGCCTCGAAAATCGTAACCCGGATACCCTGCAAGGCCAGGAAACAGGCAGCCGACAGACCTGAGGGACCGCTGCCGATCACGGCTACCTTTCGCCCGCAAGGTTCCCTCGCCGGCAGCTCTACATGGCCGTTTTCCGCGGCGTACCTCTTGAGGGCTCGGATCACCACCGGCTCGTCATAGTTGCTCGCCGAGCGCGTGCAGCAGGTCCGGCAGAGCTGGGTGCACACGTATCCGGTCACTCCCGGCAGCGGGTTGCGGGCCAGGATGGACGTCAGCGCCCGGTCAACCTCACCGAGGGCAATCAGCCGCGCGTACTCGGGGACATCCTGGTTGACGGCGCACCGCTCCATGCACGGGGCCGTAATGCAGTCGAACCATCCGAGCCCGGAATCGACTTTGGGGAGCCCATCGGAATAGTAGCGCCTCTGGTAGCGCGGATTCACGCGGGCTTCCGCTGCCGCCTGTGCGAGATTGGCCACGCGGTCTCGCGCCAGCTCCGCCAGGCTGCCTGCCTGCCGATCGCGCATCACCGCTTCCAGGTTCTCCAGGTACTGCAGGAATCTGACGCATCCGCCCGGCTTGAGCAGATCCGAGGCCACGGTGACCGGCATCGCCCCCGAAGCCAGAAGCTCAGCCACGTTGAGCGCATCGGCGCCCCCGGAATACGAAACCTTCAGGCCGCCTGGAAACTCCCCGGCCAGACGATGGAAAAGCTCGATGGTGAGCGGATACAGAGCCCGGCCCGACATGTACATTTCCGCGCCGGGCAGGACGGATTTATGATTGCGCACCGCCAGCGTGTTACTGAGTTTGACCCCGAAAGTCAGATCGCGCGCGGCTGCCTTCTGTTGAAGCGTCCGGATCAGTGTGACCGCCCGATCAAACGACAGTTCATGATCAAACACGCTGTCAGAGACCTCGACTTCACCGTAACCAAGTTCCGCATGGAGTATCTCCAGGATCCGGCTTTTACCGAGCAGGGTAGGGTTGAGCTTGACCATGGTGTGCAGGCCTTTTTCGGCCAGCAGGTAGCCGGCGATCTGCTCGATTTCCTCCGGCGGACACCCATGCATGGTCGAAAGCGTGACGCTGTCGGCGACCCGGCTGGGAATATCGAGATCGCCGAGCTCCGGGCACTGTGCCTGCAATATGGCGCGGATCACGGCCAGGTCCGCGGAGGCGTCCGCCATCCGATGCAGGAAGGATTGCATCGGCGCGCTCTGAATCCCTTCGAGGGTGTAGCCGACGCTCATGTTGAAAATGGTCCCCAACGGGACCCGGCCTTCAAACCCGAGCACGCGGTGCAGGACATGAATGAGGGCCCAGGCCTTGATGTATTCTTCAGCCGACTGATCCAGTCTGAGTTCCTGGGACCATTCGACGTTATACCCCTCATCCTCCATGTCGATGCAGGGTCTTGGGATTTCCAGCTCATCCAGAACCTGAACCGTTTTCAGCTCGACGAACCGGCCGCCGCACAGCCAGGCAGAAACGATGTTCTGCGCCAGCTGGGTATGCGGTCCGGCCGCGGGACCGATCGGCGTCGCCAGATAATGACCGAACAGGTCGGGGCAGGAGAACGGGCTCTCCGGTTTCGGCACATAGAAGTGGGAGCGATGAATGCCGAAGATGGACTGTCGCTGCTGGAGCTCTTTCAGAATCCACTGCAGGAGAAATTCGAAAGGGAGAGTTCGCATCAGGCCCATCTCACCGGTGAATGCGGCACGCACTCTTATAATGAAGAAACTCGATGGTCGGGCGCAAGGAGTTTCGGGGACAGGCTATCGCTTTCACTAATTTGGAAATGGAAAAAGCGTAGCCTGTCCCCGATTTCTTCCTGAGGCGTGCCTATAATGTGGGTGATTCGTTAGTCAGCGACCAGTATTGATATTGTTCGGTCGCCGGGAACTTGCTCCAGTGCGGCGGGGGACCCGAGTGCGACTGTCGGAAGCCGAGTTTCTCAAGTACTCGGTTTGCCGGCACGTTTCTGACAAGGCAACTTGCGCGCACCGAGTGAAGCCCTATCAAATCAAAAGCACGAGTCAGCAATAGTCCACTGCCTTCAGTTGCATACCCGCGCCCCCAATATGATCGGCCCAGGAAAAAACCCAGGTCTGCAACTCCCCTGTCCTTATCGATTCCATACAGCCCACAGCACCCAACCACTATGCCATCGACCACTATTGCAAAAGTCAGTCCTGCCCCCTGTTCTTCGAGGCGTTTCATCCTTGTTATCCATCGGATTGCTTCGCCCGCTTCTGGACTTGAGGGAATATCGGAAGTTCGAGACAGCTCAGGATCGGTTATTATTTCCTGTATCGAGGCGCTGTGCTTGTCGTCGATGGGCTCAAGTATTATCATCTGGATCGGAATTTACTCGTAATGGGTCCACATGCGGATGACTTTCACGGTTCTGACATCGTCCAAAATCTGGTAAACCAGCCGATGCTGGATATTGATCCGGCGAGAGCAAGCTCCCGCCAGGTCACCGACCAGTTTTTCAAAAGGCGGCGGAGATTGATAGGGATCTTTTTTGAGCAGGTCCAAAAGGCGTTGGGCCTGAGGCTTGAGACCCGAGCGGGCGATCTTCCCGGCATCGCGCTGTGCCTGCCTGGTGAATACCGGCCTCCAGGTCACCAATTCAATTCTTCGACGCACCGGTCCACCGGAGTCTTGAGTCCCTTGCGGATAGATGCCCTCATCCCGGGAATATTGCTTAGATAGAGGCTCTCCTGAATGGCGCGCCAATCTCCCTCCGATATCAGGACCGCGGAATTGCGCTTGCCGGCAATCAGGATCGATTCGTGGGATTCCGCGACATCATCCACCAGGCTATAGAGTCGCTTTCGGGCTTCCGTTGCGGTGATACTCGTCATCGGAGCGTCTCCTTTTCGTACGTCATAGCGTACGCTATTGGCTTCGCGCTTGTCAATCTTGAAATTGACGCCGCGTGACTGCGAGTTTCGAGGTTGCTCAATTGGATGAGCGTGCGCTCTTAGGTTTCCGGTCACCGGCAGTGGGGAGGTTTTTTGATTTCGCTTTTCCGAGTGAGAGGCAAAGCCTGCGTAATTGGGAAACGCGGCGCAGCCTGGAGGTAATTGCCCGCCGTGACATATCAGACTTCATCGGAATCCTCCTCCAGGCGGACAATGTCATCCAGATCCTGGCCGCTGCCGCGGAGCCTCTTGAGTGCAACCAAGCCCTCGCGCGAGACCACCCAAAGGCCTCCATGTTCCCACTCTACTTCCCGGCGCGTGTGCCATACCTTGGTAAGGGGAGCAGTGGCGAGGAGCAGATCCAGCATGAGCAAATCTCCCGTATCCGGATCGGGCTTCGAGATCCGCCGGATTTCAATGGTTCCCCCGGCAAAACTCATCGGCGCCGCCGCGATGGTATAGCCCAATTCTCGAGCTGTGGACTCAGCGGCCCCCAGGCATTCCTCCGGGATCAGAAGATCGATGTCCACGGTGGCGCGCGTGAGGCCATAAACGGCCATGGCCAGACCGCCGCATAACGCATAGGCGACGCTGTTGGCATCGAAGCCGGCAGTCACGGCCCTCAATTCGTCGTAAAGATCCAGCATATGTTCCATTAAATCATGAAAACCGTCGTCAGGCCATGATTCGATCCGGTAAATCCGATCGCGCAGTGAGATCAGTCGCGCCGGCAAAACCGTGACGCCCACACCCGCTCTGCGGTCAGCGGGAATTCGTCGAACCATACTCCCGTGGCGTCATGAACGGCGGCCGCCAGCGCCGGGGCCAGCGCGATAAAGGGCATCTCCCCCATGCCGCGAGCTCCCCAGGGCCCATTTCGGTCCGGCGTCTCGACGATGATCGCCTGCACGCGATCGGGCGCATCGGCGATCGTGGGCATTAAATAGGTGCTGAAATTCGGCGTCAGCACCTGTCCGCCCGCGGTCAGCAGGTTCTCGCAGGTCGCCCAGCCAATTGCCTGCACCACTCCCCCCTCGATCTGTCCCACGACCTGCTGCGGATTGATCGCCCGGCCCACATCGTCGGCGCACACCACGCGCAGAATGCGCAATTCACCGGTCTCGGTGTCGACCTCTGCCTCCACGGCCAGGGAAACATAGCCATAGGAAAAGTTGGGAGTGCCGAAACCGGTCTCCTGATCGAACACTGTCGTGGCCGGAGACCTGTATGTATACTCGCCGACCGCGGGCCGCTCGCGGGCGCGCCAACGCTCCAGCGCACTGGCAGCCGCCCCGCGGATCGCGTTTCCGCTCATGAACGTCATGCGCGAGGCCGACACGGATCCGGAGCTTCCGGGGCTCGAGGCCGTATCCGAAGCTTCCAGCCGCACACGTTCGACAGGCACAGCCAACGCTTCGGCCGCCATCTGGCGTATCACGGTGTGGGACCCCTGGCCGACCTCGGCGGTTCCGATGCTGACAACCGCTTCTTCAATGCTTTCGGTGCCGTTCAGCACTACCCTGGCCGTGCAGTTGTCCGGATAGCCGAACGAATACCCGACGTTCTTAAGAGCGGTCGCGATCCCGATCCCGCACCGGACGGAAGATCGCGCTTCCAGGCTCGGAGGTTTTCGCCAGCCCCGATCCGACTGCGTCCAGCCGGCCGCGCGGGCGCACCGCTCGGTAACCTCTGCCAGGCTGACCCCATCGGGCAGCGGGGTGCCCATGGCAGTCAGGCTCCCTTCCCTCAACATATTTTTCAACCTGAACTCCACGGGATCCATCTGGAGCGCCTGCGCCAGCTTGTTCATCTGCATCTCGGCGGCAAAAATGGCCTGCGGCGACCCGAAGCCGCGGAACGCGCCACTCGGAGGATTGTTGGTATAAACGCCATCGACATCCACTTTGATGTTGGGAATTTCATAGGCGCCAACGCAGGTCGCGGTGCTGTTGCCCAACACCTTGTTGGTGGTGTAGCAGTAGGCGCCGCCGTCCGCTATCATCCTGATTTCGGCGGCCACCAGTTTGCCAGCGCGCGTGGCACCCCACTTCGAGCGGATCCAGAAGGGATGGCGCTTGCAGTGACCGACGATGGACTCGTCGCGGCTCCAGACGATCCTGACCGGGCGCCGCAGCCGCCAGGCCGCCAGCGCCAGCACGATCTGCACCGACACATCTTCCCGGCCGCCGAAGGCCCCTCCGATCGCCGGATAGATCACACGCACCTTTTCAGGCGGCAGGTTCAACGCATGCGCGATCTGGTGCTGGTCTTCGGTCGTCCATTGCCCGCCCACAACCACCGTCACCCGCCCCTCTTCGTCGATGTAGGCTAACCCGGCCTCGGGCTGCAGATAGGCGTGCTCCTGGGGCGGCGTGTGATATTCAGCCTCGACGACCGCATCGGCCTGCTGCCAGGCAGCCTCAACATCCCCTTTGCGAATCTGATGATGCGAGATAAGGTTCCCCTCGGTTCTGAGCTCGGGGTGAGCGTCGTTCATGTAACGTTGGGCGTGGAGCAGCGGCGCTCCCGGCTTAAGCGCCTCAAACGGGTCCGTCACCAGCGGAAGATCTTCATACTCGACGCGGATCAGATCCCGGGCCGATGCAGCAGCCTTCTCCGTATCCGCAACGACAAGCGCGACCTGGTCACCGGTAAACCGGACCACGTCGGCGCCTGCTTTGGTTGAGCCCGGCCCACAGAGCACCGGCTGATCAGGGATCTGCAGACCGCGCTCATTCACGGGCACATCGCGGGCGGTAAACACCGCGGTCACGCCGCGGACGGATTCCGCCTCCGACACGTCGATGTGCACAATGCGCGCATGCGGCCGCCCGGAGAAGAGGATTTTCGCCGCCAGCATGCCGGGCCTGCTGATGTCGCCGGGGTATTCCGCCTCTCCGGTCACTTTGGCCCGCGCATCGACCCGAGGAACGGACTGGCTAATGGTCCGGGTCACGATGACCTCCCTTCGCCGACGGCTTTTTCCACGGCCCGCACGATGCTGTAATACCCGGTGCAGCGGCACAGGTTGCCGGAGAGGCCGGCAATGATCTGATCCCGGGTTGGAGTGGCGATCTCCTCAAGCAGACTGGCGCCGGCCATGACAAAGCCGGGGGTGCAGTAACCGCACTGTACCGCGCCTTTGTCGATAAACGCCTGCTGCAGCGGGTGCAGTCTCCCGTCCCGCGCCAGACCTTCGATCGTGACCAGGTGCGTGCCATGAGCCCGGGGCGCCGGGACCAGGCACGCGAACACGGAAATCCCATCCATGGTTACCGTGCAGGCGCCGCACTCGCCCTCGCCGCACCCCTCCTTGGCGCCGGTCAAACCCAGCTCCTCGCGCAGCATATCCAGCAATCTCTTCCTTCCCGCTCCCCGAATCGACACGTTCCGGCCGTTAACCGTGCAGTCGATCGTGCCGGAACCATCATTGCCGTGGGCCAGGGCGGCACCTTCCCACGGAGGGAAGCGACCATCGGTCCTGCCGATCAGCATGGGAGGAGCCTCTGCGCCCACATTTCTCCCGCTGCCATCCCGGAGGGCAACCAGGGCGCGACGGACCAGAAAGCGCGCGGCCGCGCGGCGGTACTCGGCGCCGGCGCGAATATCCGTGATCGGAGCCGCCGCCTGTGCCGAGAGGAGAGCCGCCTCGCCGATTCGATTCTCGCTGAGCGGGCCGCCGACCAGGACCTGTTCCGCCCGGGGCACCCGAATGATCGTCGGGGCGACGCTTCCCAGGGCAATGCGCGCCCGCGAGACCGCATCGCCGACGAAGGTCAGAACCACGGCGGCGTTGACCAGCGCGATGGCATTGGCACGCCGCAATCCCAGTTTGAGGAAGATGCCGCGCTGATCCTCGCCCAGCGCGGGAAACGCGATGTCGGTCACCATTTCGTCAGGAGCCATTGCGGTCCGGCGCACTCCCAGGTAGAACTCGGGGAGGGAAAGCGTGCGTTGGCCGCGCATGGAGCGCAAGGTCAGCCGGGCCTCCAGGGCCCAGAGCGGCGTGATGGTATCGTTGGCGGGAGAAGCCGTGACCAGATTACCCACAACGGTGCCGCGGTTACGCACCTGGGGCGTCCCCACCTGCCGGCAGGCCATCGCCAGCGGCGTTCCGCGTCCGGCCACGGCGCCGGATGAAGACGCCAGGCTGTGGGTGACCGCCGGCCCCAGGTGAATCAGCCCATCGCTATCCAGCCGGATACGATCCAGCCCGGCAATGCGGGAAACGTCGATGAGCACCGGGTTCCCGCCGGCCGCGCGCCGCTGCTCGACCAGCAGGTCGGTGCCGCCGGCAATCAGACGAGCATCCGGCCCATGCTCAGCCAGAAGGAGAAGGGTTGCTTCCGTGGAAACGGGTGTCAGATAGGATCGCCACAATGCCGATTGCTCCTGTCCGCCGATATCACATTTGCCTGTTCGGCCGCATCGCCCGATCAGCTTAGCTCATGAATGAAAGCTCGCAAGACATTTCAGGACGCGGATGAACGCGGATCGGATCCGTGTGCAGGGCTTTTGCGGGCCCGAAGGGCCCAGCGCTGCGCGCTGGCGACATTTTCAGGTGCAGACTGTCGAGTGCTCCAATGGAGCCCCGATGGACGATTCCAGCCTGCGTGAGCATTCGACAGTCTGCACCTGAAAATGTCGACGCAAAATCCCTGCCCGTGTTCATCCGTGTCCCAAAAGTTCTCTGCCGCGCGTGAATTCCGGCACCGTGTCCTGCTGTTCATGAATCATGCGGGCAATTCAGCAGGCCGGTCATCCGATTGAACTGTTCGATCAGGGCATCGATCTCGTTCACCTGGCCGTGGATGCGGCTCCAGTAGCCAGTATCGTACCATTGCGCCTGAATTTCCGAATAGGTCTTCCCCTGCTGCTCGACCCAGGTGAAGTACTTGAGATTGTGCACCCGCCGGCGGGCCGGCCAGGTTAACTCCTCGACGTGGTCCGTGCCTTGCCCGAGCAGAAACCTGTGGCAGGCGACGGCCGCATCCTCGCCGGTGAACGCCCCATGCGCGGCGGCGAGTTCGCGCAATCGGCTCTGGTACATTTCCATCGAGTCGGTCAGGACCGTCAACAATACATCCCCCTCGCCCCATTCGTACCAGCGCGCCATTTTGATCGCCGACAGAAGATTCGCCACTCCGGAAATGCCGAGCAGCGGCAATCGTTCGATGCATGACTCCGGCACCCCCATGCGACTGAGGTATCTCGTTCCCTCCGGCTCGTTGAACAGCCGGATGACCTGCATGGTCGCCTCGTCGTCGATCGCCATGACCATGTCGGTGTTGAGCAGGTTATGGATCCAGGGGATGTGTTTGTCCCCGATCCCCTCGATCCGGTGCGCTCCGAAGCCGTTCATCAGCAGCGTCGGGCACTGCAGCGCTTCACTCGCGGCCAGCTTGCTCGCCGGGAACAGCTCCTTGAGATAGTCACCGGCGCCGATGGTGCCCGCCGACCCGGTGGTGAAAACGGCGCCGCGAAAACTCTCCCCGGGACGCAATTCTTTCCTCAGCACCTCCGCCATTGCCTGGCCGGTCACGTCATAGTGCCAGAGATGATTACCGAACTCTTCGAACTGGTTGAAGATGACCAGGTCCTGGCCGGAATTGCGCAACTCCCAGCACTTGTCGAAAATCTCCTTCACGTTGCTTTCCGTGCCGGGCGTGGCAATCACCTCGCCGGCGATCTCAGCCAGCCAATCGAACCGTTCGCGGCTCATCCCTTCCGGAAGGATGGCGATGGATTCACAGGCCAGCAGGGCGGAGTCGTAGGCGCCGCCGCGGCAGTAATTGCCGGTGGACGGCCACACCGCCTTCTGCGTGGTCGGGTCGAACTGACCCGTAACCAGGCGCGGGACCAGGCAGCCGAAGGCCGCGCCCACCTTGTGCGCGCCGGTGGGAAACCATTTCCCCACCAGGGCGAAGATGCGGGCGTCGACCCCGGTCAGCGATTTGGGGAACTCGAGGAAATTCACGCCGCCGAAACCGCCCCCCCGCGGCGCCGGATCGTTGTGCCAGTTGATGCGGAACAGGTTGAGCGAATCGAGTTCCCACAGGCCGATATGCTTCAGCCGGGCCTTTACCGTCCCCGGAATCAGGGCGGGATTCTTCATCTGCGCAAACGTGGGGATGATGACATTGCGCTCTCTGGCCCGCTGTACGGCCCGCTTCAGTCGCTCTCGGTCTACGGTCAGGTCGATCATATGGCCGGTTTCCTTTGCATTGTGACCAGACTCTTTAATCCGCATTATTCATGAACTTCATTCGCAACCGAATGAAAACCGGCACGCGATGCCGGAATTTCTTCAGCACAAGAATCCTTCCGGACTCTGAAAAACACGGATCGGATCCGCGTTCATCCGCGTTCATCTGCGTCCTGAAAATTCTCGCGATCCTTTGACCGCAGCGCCCGGCACACATCCGCCAATGCGGGCGCGACGGTGGTGGCGGTACCCACGGACTTCATCGCCGATGCCGTGTCCTTAAGTCCGGAGCCGGTCGACAGTACGACCACGCGCTCGCCGGCATCCACGTTTCCGCCCGCCACCGCCTTGACCAGTCCCGCATATGCGGCCGCGGCGGCAGGTTCCGCAAAGATGCCACAACCGCCGGCCAGCCGGGGAATGGCCGCGATCATTTCTTCGTCGCTCACCCGGATGAAGGCCCCGCCGCTTTCCCGCACCGCCCGCAGCGCCTTGATGCGATCGCGCGGCAGGCCGGTGCTGATGCTGTCCGCGATCGTATGCGCCGTTATCGGCGCCATGTCCGTCGCCTTCAGGCCCCGTTCCCAGGCATCCGCCAGCGCGGCGGAACCCGATGCCTGCACTCCCATCAGACGGGGCATGCGGTCGATCCAGCCCAGCGCTTGAAGATCCCGCAACCCCTTGTGGATCCCGCCGATGATGCAGCCGTCCCCGACCGGCACAAAGATCCGGTCGGGCGCGCGCCAGTCCAACTGTTCGCAGATTTCATACGCGGCCGTCTTCTTGCCCTCACTCATGTAAGGATTGAAGCCGGTGCTGCGGTTGTACCAGCCAAACTCCGATGAGGCCTCCAGGCAAAGCGCAAAGGCATCGTCATAGGCACCATCCACAAGCAGCACGGTCGCGCCGAACACCAGTAACTGCGCGATCTTGGCCTGCGGCGCCGTTCGCGGCACAAAAATGACATTGGGCTGCGAGACCGCCGTGCACAACCCCGCCAGCGCCGCGGCCGCGTTGCCGGTGCTGGCGGTGGCCACCACTTTTTTCCCCAGTTCTCGGGTTTTGATCACGGCGATTGCGGAGGCGCGATCCTTGAAAGACGCGGTGGGCTGCCGCCCATCGTCTTTGATCCATAGATGCTCGAGCCCGAGCCGGGACGCCAGACGGGATGCGGCGATGAGCGGGGTCCAGCCGACGCTTGCCATGACCGTCCCCTCCACCAGCAGCCGCGCTCCCTCTTCTTCGACGGGGAGCAGCGGCAGATAGCGCCACATGGAGTGATCGCCCAGCCTGGACAGTTTTGCCGGGCTGATGCGATTGCGGATCCGGCCGTAATCATAAATCACATCCAGTGTGCCTTCGTTTCCATGCCCTGGGCAGACATAGTCCACCTCGTCCGGCGCGTATCGGGCGCCGCAGATTGTGCATTCAAGACCCAGCACATGATCCATGTATCCGTGCTCCTCGCTACCAGGCCCGCAGGCATTTAACCCTGGCCCGCATTATTCACGAATGTCTCTCGCAAACGCACGAATGTCAATATGTGACGCCGGATTTCGGTCGTAGTAATCATTTAGCCTTTTTAAAAGCAGCCGCGGATTCCACGGATTCCACCGATTTAAATTCATAAGGTAAGCGCATATTGAGGCGCGCCAAATGATGTCGTCTCTGCCAACCTCCCGGAGGGTGCAAGAGACACTCCCCTAATGGTAGTGCCTTCAAAAAATCAGTGAAGTCCGTGAAATCCGTGGCCGCTTTTCGCTGCCGCTGACCATATGCCTAAACAGTTACCGGTCATAACAGGAAGTTTTCCCGACATGGAACCATTTGTGTTCATCCGTGCCCCGCGATGTTTTGCTTCGTGAATAATGTGGGCTTGTGGGACGGGCCGGATCGTCGTTGCCCCTTCCGGCGCTTTAATGCTACAACCTTTTTGTTTCTTCGCCATTGGATTCAAGTTCCGGGGGGCGATTTATGACCGATATCCTGAAGCGAGCCGGCGATATCAGAAAACTGAACAACGGGCTGTGCGGCACGGATTTTCTCCTGACATGGGACAAGACCGACGATGACCTGAAGATCATCCTGCACATCGCCGCCCTCCTCAAGGAACTGCATCGCGACAACATCTCCTGCCGCATGTTTGAATCGGGCCTGGCGGTTTCTCTGTTCCGCGATCAGTCCACGCGCACGCGCTTTTCCTTCGCCTCGGCCGCCAACCTGCTCGGCCTCGCCGTCCAGGACCTCGACGAGGGGAAATCGCAGATCGCCCACGGCGAAACGGTCCGTGAAACCGCGGCCATGATCTCCTTTTTAACCGAAGTCATCGGCATCCGGGACGACATATTTCTCGGCGCAGGTCACAAGTACATGGTTGAAGTGGGAAATGCCCTCGAGGAAGGCTTCCAGTCCGGAGTCCTTCACCAGCGGCCCGCGGTCATCAACCTGCAATGCGACGTGGACCATCCCACGCAAAGCCTGGCCGACTTGCTTCACCTGGAGCGTCATTTCGGAAGCCTTGCCAATCTCAAGGGGAAGAAGATCGCCATGAGCTGGGCCTATTCGCCGAGCTACGGCAAACCGCTTTCCGTCCCTCAGGGAATCATCGGGCTCATGTCCCGTTTCGGCATGGATCTGGTGTTGGCGCACCCCGAGGGCTATGACCTGATTCCTGAAGTCGTGGACCGCGCCGCAAAGCAGGCCGGCGCCAGCGGGGGGAGTTTCCAAATCGTCGATTCCATGGAGGAGGCATTCCAAGGCGCCGACATAGTATATCCCAAGAGCTGGGCCCCCTACCGGGTGATGGAACGCCGTACCAAGCTATTGAAACAGGGCAACCAGGGCAGCCTGGCGGATCTCGAAAAACAATGCCTGGCGACCAACGCGCGCTTCGCGCATTGGGAGTGCACGGAACCGATGATGAAACTGACCAGAAAGGGCCAGGCGCTTTACATGCACTGCCTGCCGGCAGACATTTCCGGAGTTTCGTGCGCCCGGGGAGAAGTGCAGGACACGGTATTCGAGCGCTACCGCACCGAAACCTACAAACAGGCCGGGTACAAGCCGTTCATCATCGCCGCCATGATTATGGCGGCCCGATGCGTCCAGCCGGCTTCAGTATTGGAAGACATCGCCCGGAGGCGGGAGCGCCACATCCGAGGCTGATATCCACAGGGGATTGACCGCCCCGATGCGAGGCAACTATGACACCGATCGACCCCCAGGCCATCATGGCGCGCGCCGAACACTACCGCGAAGACATGACCCGGTTTTTGCGCGACATGATCGCCATCCCCTCCGAATCAGGCCACGAAAAAGAGGTGATCCTCCGAATTCAGGCGGAAATGGAGAAGGCCGGTTTTGACGAGATCCGCATCGATGCCATGGGCAACATCCTCGGCCGTGTCGGACATGGCCGGCGCGTGATCGCCATGGATGCCCACGTGGACACGGTCGGGGTGGGCGACGCCGGAGCCTGGCGATGGGATCCCTTCCAGGGAAAGCTGGAGAACGGAGTTATCTACGGGCGCGGCGCCAGCGACCAGGAGGGCGGCATGGCCGGCATTGTCTTTGCGGCCCGAATCATCCGCGACCTCGGGATGGCCGGGGACTACACGCTGTGGATCACCGGAACCGTTCAGGAAGAGGACTGTGACGGCCTGTGCTGGCAATACATCATTAAAGAAGGAATTCTGTCCCCAGAAGTGGTCCTGATCACGGAACCGACCAACCTCAACATATACAGGGGCCATCGCGGCCGGATGGAGATCGGAATCACGACCCGGGGAATCTCCTGTCATGGGTCGGCGCCGGAAAGGGGGGAGAATGCCATTTACCGCATGTTCCGAGTGGTGAATGAAATCGAAAAACTCAATGAGCATCTGAAAGATGATCCCTTCCTGGGCAAGGGGACGGTGGCCGTAACCTACATCGATTGCAGCACCACTTCCCTGTGCGCTGTTCCGGATCGCGCTTACATCCACCTCGACCGCCGCCTGACACGCGGAGAAACCAAAGAAAGCGCCCTGGCAGAGGTGAACGCGGCGACTCAGAGGGCCGCCGTCGAGGCGACCGCCGAAGTCCTGCGCTACCGGGTCCCGAGCTATTGCGGCCTGGTGTACGAAACCGAAAAGTACTATCCCACATGGCTGCTTGAGGAAACCCACCCGCTCTGCCGGGCAGGAGTGGAAACCTGCCGCATGATTCTGGGCAACCTCCCAGCCGTCGGGAGATGGACTTTCTCCACCAACGGGATCGCCACCATGGGAATCCATGGTATTCCAACGATCGGATTCGGTCCGGCCAACGAGGTTCATGCGCACACGGTTGACGATCAGGTACCCGTCGATCACCTTGTGAAGGCCGCGGCTTTCTATGCCGCTTTCCCGCAGGTGTACTGCGATTTGACCCGCTGATGGCGAGCGGATATAGTGACGGGATCGAAGATCGTCAGCCCCGGGGACCGTAACTGTTTGGCCCCTTCAAAAGCAGCCACGGATGCCACGGATTTCAGGGATTTCACGGATTCATATGCATATGGCATGCGCATGGTGAGTCACATCAAATGATGCGGTTGCCCTCGCCTTGTCTCCCGGAGGCTGCAAGAAATAATGATTAATGGCAGTGTTTTTCTGAAATCTGCGGAATCCGTGGCCGCTTTTTGCTTTTAAAGGACGTACCGAGGACCAATGCCGGTGGAATTCACGCTCAATGGCAAAACCAGAATTTTTGCGGGCGATCCTGCACTGACGCTGTCGCAATTCCTGCGCGGCGACGAACACCTGACCTCGTGCAAGGTCGGCTGCTCCGGCCAGGGGGCCTGCGGCGGGTGCACCGTCATGGTCGACGGCCGGGCCGCTCTTTCCTGCACCACGCCGATGAAGGTCCTCTCGGGTAAAGCCGTAATCACCCCCGATGGCCTGGAGCAGAAGGTCCAGGACGCCTTCGCGCGCGCCTTTGCATTCAAGGGAGGCATCCAGTGCGGCTACTGCACGCCGGGGATGGTGATGGCAGCCCGGGCGCTGCTGCTGCGCACACCCTCCCCGACCCGGGCGCAGATCAGAAAGGCCATCGAGCGCAACCTGTGCCGATGTACCGGCTATCAAAAGATCATCGATGCAGTTTTGTATGCCGCAAGGATTCTGCGCGGGGAAGAAATTCACCCGGAGGTTGCGCCGAGCGGGCGCGTTGGCAGTCCGATCGCCAAATACCAGGCCCACCGGACCGTCCTGGGGAAGAATCCCTTCGTCTCCGACCTCGAAGAGGAGGGGATGCTGCACGGGGCTCTCAGATTTTCCGATCATCCCCGGGCCCGGATCCTCGCGCTCGATGTGACCGATGCGGCACAGGTTCCGGGAGTGGAGCGCATCGTCACGGCAAGCGGGATTCCGGGACGCCGCTCCGTCGGCCTGATACTCGGCGACTGGCCGCTGATGGTGGCGGTAGGGGAGGAAACCCGCTACCTGGGTGACGTCCTCGCCGGGGTGATCGCCCAATCCGAAGCGATCGCGCGCCGGGCTGCGTCCATGATCAGGGTGGAGTATGAAATTCTGCCTCCTGTAACCACCATGGAAGCGGCGCTTCAACCCGATGCGCCCGGGATCCACGCGGGAGGCAACGTCCTGTCGGTAACCGAACTGAAGCGCGGAAACCCTCATCAGGCCATCGAGGAGGCCGCGTTCATCTCCCGCGGCACCTTCCGGACGCAGCGTATCGAGCATGCGTTTCTTGAAACTGAATGCGCCCTGGCCAGGCCCGAGACGATCGAGGGCGAGGCAGGGGTTCACGTCTTCTCCCAGGGGCAGGGCGCATACGAAGACCGCAGGCAGATCGCGCTCCTTCTCGGAATTCCGGAACCGCGGGTGCGTGTCATCCAGGTCCCGACCGGCGGCGCCTTCGGAGGCAAGGAGGATCTGTCCGTCCAGGGACACGCCGCCTTGTACGCCTATTTGCTGAACCAACCCGTGCGCGTGGCGCTCACCCGCGAGGAATCCCTGAACATGCATCCGAAGCGCCACCCCATGCGCCTGGACTACACGGTCGCGTGCGACAAAGAGGGGAAGCTCACGGGGATGCTGGTTGAAATCGACGGCGATACCGGAGCCTATGCCTCGGTGGGCATGAAGGTCCTGGAACGCGCCGCCGGACATGCCGCCGGCGCCTACGCCGTCCCCAACGTGCTCGTGCGCTCCCGCGCCGTTTTCACAAACAACATCCCCAGCGGGGCGATGCGCGGATTCGGAGTGCCGCAGGTGACCTTTGCCATGGAGAGTTGCATCGACGATCTGTGCCGGCAGGGGGGCTTCGATCGCTGGCAATTCCGCTACGACAATGCCCTGGCGGAAGGCAAGGAAACCGTCACCGGACAGCGCCTGAAAGCGGGAGTCGGATTGCGTGAAACCTTGATGGCTGTTAAAGAGGCGTTTAAAGCGGCTCCGTATGCCGGCATCGCCTGCGGCATCAAAAACACCGGCATCGGCAACGGGGTGGCCGACATCGGGCGCGCCCGGATCGTGATTGAATCCGCGGACCGGGTGATCGTGTATCACGGCTGGACGGAGATGGGCCAGGGAGTGCACACCATGGCCGTGCAGACGGTTTGCGAGCAGACCGGCCTGGACCCGGCGATCATCGAAGTGCGCGTGGACACGGCCTCGGAAACAGTCTGCGGCATGACCACGGCCTCGCGGGGCACCTCGCTGGTGGGTCATTCTCTGATCGCCGCCACCAGACAACTGGCCCAGGACCTGCGGCATAACCGCCTCGGTGATCTCGCCGGCCGGGAGTATTTCGGGGAGTGGGGCTACGACCGGACTTCGGAGATCGGCAGGGAGAAGGCCGGCGTTGGCCATGAAACTCATTACTCTTATGGGTACGCCACCCAGGTGGTGACGCTGGATGCAAAGGGGAAAATCGACAGGATCTACGCCGCCCATGATGTCGGCCGGATCATGAATCCCCTGTTGTTCGAAGGACAGATCGAAGGGGCGGTGCACATGGGGCTCGGCTATGCTCTCAGCGAAAATTTCCCGCTCGCCAATGGCAGGCCAGTGTCGCTGAAGCTCGGCAAGTGCGGCATCATCCGCGCCCCCGAAATGCCGGAAGTGACCGTGATCGGCGTCGAGGTTGGCGATCCCAACGGCCCCTTCGGCGCCAAGGGCGTGGGCGAGATCGGCATGGTGCCGACGGCGGCAGCGGTCGCCGGCGCCTTGAACGCCTTTGACAGCGTCCGCCGCTTTTCACTCCCTATGTCATGGAATCGCAAATGAAACGGCTCCTGATCAAGAACGGTACGATCGTGACCCTGGAGAGCCCCAATCGGGTGCTCGCGGGTCATGCCATCCTGGTGGAGGATGGGAAGATCAAGACGATCGGTCCAGAGGCGGCGCTGCCGAAACTGAAGGCGCAGGTGATCGACGCCCGGGGCAAGGTCGTGATGCCGGGTCTGATCAACGCTCACATGCATTTTTACTCCACCTTCGCGCGCGGCCTGCCCCGGGTGAAGCAGGCCGCGAATTTCACCGAAATCCTACAGCACCTGTGGTGGCGCCTGGATCGACGGCTGACGCTGAACGACTGCTATTACAGCACGCTGGTCGCGGGTATCGAAGCCATCCGCCATGGAACGACGACCATCTTCGACCACCATTCCTCGCCCCGGGCCATCCGCGGATCGCTCGGCAGGATTGCCAGGGCGATCGGCGACCTGGGTCTGCGCGCTTGTCTCTGCTACGAAGTGTCCGACCGGAACGGCGCCCGAGCGGCGCGGGAAGGCATTCAGGAAAACCTCCGGTTTCTTGAAGCCTGCCGCAAGGATGGCAACGACCGGATCGCGGCCCTGTTCGGGTTGCACGCTTCTTTTACTCTTGAAGAAAGCACTCTGCGGCGGTGTGTGGCCGGCGCCGCGAAATATCAGGCCGGATTCCACATTCACTGTGCCGAGGATGCCTGCGATCAGGAGATAACCCGCAAGAAGTTCGGCCGCGGCGTGGTTCAGCGTCTTGCCGACCTGGGCATCCTCGGCGAGCGGACCATCTGCGCGCACGGAGTCCATCTCGGGGACGAGGAATGGGATCTGCTCGCCCGGACCGGGACGGCGGTCGCGCACAACCCGCAGTCCAACCTGAACAACGCCGTCGGAATCATGGATCTCAGGACCGCCCTGCGGAAGGGTGTGCTGGTCGGCCTGGGAACCGATGCCATGACGGGCGACATGCTCGAGGAATTGCGCAGCGCGATCTGGGCGCAGAGATATTTTCAGCGCGACCCGGGCGCCGCATTCGGCGAGGCAGTGGAAATGCTGATCCGGAACAACATCCGGATCTGCGGCCGCTATTTCGAAAAGGTCGGGGAGTTGAAGGAAGGATGGTGGGCGGATATGATCCTGATCGACTATCCGCCTCCGACGCCGCTGACCGCGGCGAATTTTCCCGGCCACCTGGTCTACGGTCTGGCTCAGGGACGAGTGGACACCACAATCGTCGGCGGGCAGGTCCTGATGAAGAACCGGAGGCTCGTTTTTCTGGATGAGGACAAGATCGCGGCCAAAGCGCGCGGACTATCCGGTGCCCTGTGGCGCCGATTTCAATAAAGGAGAGCGCCCATGATTACAGCAGCATTTCCCGAATTCGTCACCAGCCTCCCCGAAGCCGACATTCCATTTCCGGGGGTCCGGGGCTGGATATCCCAGGCGCCCGGGCATCAGATCATTTTCATGGACATCGACCCGATCGGTGAAGTCGCGCCCCACCGGCACGGCGCCCAATGGGGCATCGTCGTCGAAGGGGAAATGGAGCTGACGATCGGCGGAATTACAAACCGGTATCGGGCCGGTGATTCCTACCTTATACCCGCGAACGTCGAACACCGGGCGACATTCCTGTCCCGGGTCCGTGTCATCGACGTGTTCGCCGACCCCGGGCGCTACCGGGCGCGGAAGAGTTGATAAAACCGCCGGGGTCATCATGGTGATTCAGGCACTTGATTCGCGGCATGACACACCCGGAGACTCGCAGCCGGAGGGGGCGGGAGTACGCGGCCTGGTCCCGCGCCCGGGATTCCTGAAGGCGCTCGGAATATTTCACTGCAAAGCGGGAATCCGGATTGCCGTGCGTTCTTTCGCCCCGCTGTTCGCCAGCATCCTGGCGCTGCTCATGCTCGACATGAATCCCGTGGCCGCCGTGACCGGACTGGCTCTCGCAACCTTTGCCCCGCACCCGGCGCCGGCTTCCCTGCTGCCCCTGATCGCGCTGGCATTTCTGTTTCCCGCCTGGGCGGCCCCGAAGCTCACCTTCGGGCTGCACGGATGGATCCAGCACCTGGCCTGCAGCGGTCGCAGTCATCGCAACGGAGTAGGGCTGGCCTTGATGGTTGTTCAGCTTCCCTTTGCCTTGGCTCTGGCCTGCCTGGCCTTCGTGGCCCACAGCCGGGGTTTGGGCATCGGGCCTGCCTGCCTGCGATGGCTGGCGGTGCTGGCCGCGGGAGCGCTGGCATCCCTGCCGGTGAAACGGCGCCGGCTGCTCGTCCCCGCGTGTTTATTTGCGGGGTTCATTTCTCTTGTGGGCGGCTGGAGCCTGTCGCTGGTTGCGCTCGCGCTGCTGGCTGCGGCTGGGGCTGTCGCCGGCCCGCTGATCGATCGCCGGTCGAAAAGGCCGTGGCGTCCCGCACATTCGTTTTTCAGCTTCCGCATCGCCTGGCGGGCACTTGGCTGGCGCACGGCCACCGCGTACCTGGTCGCTTTGTTGCCGATGTGTGTGACGGCTTTATTCATCAGCAACAATCAGCCGCCACCTGCCTATGCGGCTGGTGCCGCAAGGATGGGCGGATCCCTGGCGGTTGTTCTGGTGATGGCGGGCCTGGCTCACCACCTGGGCTCCCGGCGTCCGGGTTGGCCGCTGGCACGATCGTTCCCCTGGTCTGCGCTGCACAGAGTGATCGAAGATACAATCTTTTTAATCCTCCATGCCCTGCCGCTGGTTGTCATTCTGGCCGTGCGGTTTCCCGGCGCCGCGGCCTGGGTCCTGATCCTGTTGCCACTGCCGGCGATCCGGTCCGCGACGGCCATCAGGGGAATTCCGGGATCGCGCACCGCAACCGCGCGCTGCCTGGCCGAAGGGGGTTTCCTGGCAGCTCTGGTGGGACTGCTCCCCTGGACGGCATTGGTTTGCCTGGCAGGAGTACCCCTGGCGTTGCTGGCCGCCCGGGAAAGCGAGCGTTCGTTACCAGCTACCGGTTGGGCGGATCGCCACCATTCGCCGGCCGGTGATTCACTCTCGTGGAGCCGGCCATGATTAGATTTCGTGGTGTTTCCTTCGCCTATCGCCAGGCAGAACAGGTACTGAAGGCGGCGACTTTCGATCTGCCGGCCGGCCTGACCCTGGTGCTCGGCCCGAACGGTTCCGGTAAGAGCACGCTGCTCAAGCTGGCGGCAGGAATTGAGCGGCCGGACGAGGGGACGGCGGAAATCGAAGGGTGCGACCTCTGGCGTGATGAAGTTGCCGCCCGGCGCAACCTCGCCTATGTCCCGGAACAGCCGGACCTGACGCCGTATGCAACCATCCGGGATGTCATGACACTGGTCTGCCGTCTGCGTGCCGTGCCGCGGCAGCATGGGGCCCAGGCGTTGGCAAAGGCCGGTCTCCTGAAAGTCGCCGACCGCTCCATCCGGGAACTCTCCTCAGGCCAGCGGCGACGCGCGGTACTTGCCGCCGCCTGGATCGGAGCGCCGCACGTGGCGATTCTCGACGAACCGCTGGAAGCGATGGATCGGGACATCCGGAGCGACATCCTGCAGTGGATCGAGCGCCTGCTGGCGGCCGGAGCGGCGCTTGTGATCGCCACCCATGAGCTGGAACCCTACGTAGCCGACACAATACGCGTTCTGGTAATCCGCGATGGCGCTGTGAAGGTGGTCGAGCCGCTCCCCGCCGATCCCGCGCAAAAACTGGCGCTGCTCGAATCTCTGCGCAGTGGCACGTGAAATCGGGCGCCGCCTTCGGATGATTCCTAAATCGGCTTCCGGCATGGATCGACAAATGCGAAGGAGCGGTGCCGGAATTCGCTCATGACAAAGGGTCTTCAGGACCCAGAAGAACACGGGCAGGGCTTCTTCACCCTTCGGGCTCACGCAAAAGCCCTGCACAAGGATCCGATCCGTATTTATCCGCGTTTTTCCGTGTCCTGAAGCATATTGAGAGGCACCTTAGTGCCATGTCTGGAATTGATCCGCGCACCGGATTCACTTGCCACCAACGGACGAGTGCGCCCATAATAGAGTCGCAATCAATGGGCCCGGCCCCTCATGCGCTCGGGGCGCCCCCTGCGACGCATGAAAATATCGGATGTCGCGCGCAGCGCCTTGGAGTGCGGCGGCATGACGCCGCTTTCCAAGTTCAGGATAGCAAAGGCGGCGCCTTCGGCGCTGTGCCCCAGGAAGGGACCGGAGATCTAAAGCCATGCCTCGGCGGCGATTTCAAAAAGTCATTTTCGGAGCAGGCATCGTTGTGACGCGATTCCAGGCCATGGATGCGCCATACCTTCAGGGCTCTTTCCGCGCATCCTCACCAGCCCGGGCTCATGCCTTTTGCGGATTGCGACCTGTTTGTCGCTGTTTTTCATGATTATCAGTGGAGGAACTCTTCCATGCACAGGAGCATCCTTCCAGCCTTGCTGATTCTTGCAGCGATTCCGGCGTTCACGGCGGGCCCTGCGTCCACGGCCCCGGCTGCGGAAAAGATGAAGCCCGAGGAACTGGTGGCCAGGCACCTGGTGGCTATCGGCACACCAGGCGCACGGGCCGCGGCCAAAGGCCGGATCATGCGCGGAACGGCCCAGGTGCGTTTTTTTCATCAGTCGGGCCTGGGACAGCTCGCCGGCACGAGTTTGATCCTTTCAGAAGGTCAGAAATTCCGCCTGGGGATGACGTACACAAACCCGCAATACTTCGGGGATTATTTTGCCTTTGATGGCAATCAGGTAACGACCGGAATGGCCAATCCCGGCGCGCGCACGACCCTTTCCGCCTTTATTTATGCGCACGATTTCCTTTTGCGGGAAGGGTTGATCGGCGGCGTCACCTCTCTGGGCTGGGTGCTGCTCGACAAAGCCACAAGACGCGGCGAGCTTGAATATTCGGGGCTCAAAAAAGTCGACGGGCAGAAGCTGCACGAACTGAAGTATCTGGGCCGGAAGGCGGCCGGCGAGTTCCGGATTTCGCTCTACTTCGATCCCGAGACTTACCGGCATGTGCTGTCGCTTTACGTGCTCCGGGTTCCTGCCCTTCCCGCCAAGTACCCGGGTCAGGGAACATCCGATCAATTGGAGGGATACTACAGGATTCGTGAGGAGTTCAGCTCTTTCAAGACGGTCGATGATTTGACCCTGCCTTGCGCCTACAAGCTGTCAATGACGGTCGAGGGCCAGGACCGCACCTTCCTTGCCGACTGGGCGGTCGACATCACCCAGGTGCAGCACAACCAGCCGCTTGAGGCCGGGGCATTCATCGTGAAGTAGATCGCGGCGCATCAGGTACAATTTTATTCGATGGAGCCAACCATGCCACGCAGTCTTGGATTTGTTCTGCTTTTCCTGCTCAGTTGCACTTTATCAACCGCGCAGAACCAGGATGAATTTTTTGCCGGACCACATATCGATAAGCTGATCGGCGAAGGGAAATACCCCGAGGCCTACGATTTCCTGAAAGACGGGATTGCAAAGAACACGGCGATGAAGACCTATTCCGCCACCTATTATGCCGGCATGGGCAAGTTCTTCATCGAAGTGGGAAATATGAAGGACGCCGCCGACGCACTTAAGGCTGCGGATTCGGTCGCTTCCCAGTCGGGGTTGGGCAACGCAAATACCGCGCGGGAGACGGCGGCATTGCTGCTGGCTCAGGGAGATTACAGCGGCGCGGCTGCATGGGCGGGCAAAGCGGTCCGCGAGTCCAGCTATCGGAAGGCCAGGAAAATTGAAATGGCCTACTGCGTCAGCCTGGAAGCGCTGGCCCGTCTTCGCTCCGGCGATCTCAAGCGCGCGGTGAAACTCATCACCACCGCGCTCCGGGACGTGCCCAAAGACAATGACTCCGAGCCGCTTTTCGCTTCACGCGTGCTCTTCACCGCTTGCCTGATCGAAAGTCACCAGGGAAATTATGCGGCGGCGCAGGAGTTCTGCCGCCGCGGGCTCGAAGTGATTGAAAGAAAAAAGATCGACAGCCGCGATGTATCCCTCGCTCACCTGGCGCTGGCGGAGTCCTATTTCCTCAGCGGGGATCTGGCGCGCAGCCGCGAATTCATCTCCAAGTCCATGGAGCACACCGCCAAGATGTTCCAGCCCAAACATCAGGACACGGTCAGCGCCCTGGATCTCCTGGCTCGCGTGGACCTGAAGGAGTCGAAACCGGCCGATGCGCAGACGCACGCCCAGGCTGCATTGGACATGGCGATAACCGTCTTTGGCGATGGAACCGGCGGCACCAAGGGTCCGCAAAAGACCCTCCAGGAAGCCAAGAAAGCAACCGGCAAGTAGCCGGTTTGCGCGATGGCCGCTTGATCCCGATGCTGTTCACTCAAGCACGAATCTGCAACCATGCCTCATCACTCCTATCCAATGATCATTCCAGGATCAGAAACTAAAGACCAGACCGGAGCCATGCCAGACTTGTTCGCGTTCAACATCTGTACCTGCCATTGACTCGCGGTTTCCCTCGCGGTAGCTTTTCTTTAATCGCATTGGAAGAAAGGAGTATTCCCCGTGAGTCTTCTTTCAGGATTGACGTCGACAGTGCTTATGCTTCTGGTGGCCGGATCCATTTCGGCACGGGAGCCGCAAACCCCGACGGACCGCACCAGCACATTGAAGGTCGGGGATACCGCCCCGGACTTCACCCTGCCCGATCAAAACGGCAAGCCGGTAAGACTTTCCGATTTTCGCGGCAAGGAGCCGGTCGTGCTGGCTTTCTTCGTGCTAGCCTTCACCGGGGGCTGAACGCGCGAAATGCATAACTACCGGGACAGTTCGTCGCAGTTCCGGGAGTTGAATGCCCAGGTCCTGGGCATAAGCGTAGATGCCTCCCCCTCATTAAAGGTTTTCGCCGAACAGACTGGAGCACCATTCCCGTTGCTGAGTGACTTCAAACGGGAAGTGTCCGCCGCCTATGGCGTCCTCAATCAGGAACGGGGGTACGCCAACCGGGCCACGATTGTGATCGATAAGCAGGGGAAGATCAGTCACATCGAAATGGGGAACACCGCGATCGATGTAGCCGGTGCTCTCGGGGCCTGCAAGGCGATCAAATAGCCGTTCCGGAATGTGAAGCAGTCCGGCGCCGGAATGTCGCCCCCGGTTGCCGGGCTGCGGATTGTTTCTGCCTGGCCAGCCAAACTCCGATACACGGAGCAGCTGCGTGTTCGTGCGTGCTCTTCCTGGTCTTGAAATGATTTACTCCCTCGCTTCATGAATAGAACAGCCTATATGCTTGCCGAAAGCCCTGCCAATCTCATATCCTCTATCATCTGACGGCGCCGCGATGACGCGCGGCATCTTATCCCGAAAGGAGACTGTCATGCCTTCCACGTCTACCAGGAGAATGGTTCATGGTTTTTGGGTCGCGTGTGCGTTGCTGGTTCTGGCCGGACTCTCACCGGCCGCGGCGCCGGGGACCAAAACAATTACCTTCCAGGATCTCATGAAGTTCCGTGCCCTCCAGACGCCAGCGCTTTCGGAAAACGGAACGGTCGTGGCGTACGCCCTGCAACCGGACCGGGGCGACGGGGAGGCGGTGATTCACGAGCTTGCCACCGGCAAGATTATCCGCGTACCGCGCGGCGGCCAACCGGTCCTGTCGAAGGACAGCCGTTGGACCGCCATGGCGGTGAAGATAGCCTTTGCCGACAGCGAAAAAACCGGCAAGGACAAGCCCAAGCCGGGGATGGCGCTCGTGGACATCGCCAAAGGTACCGTCCTGAACGTGGCCAACGTGGATCGTTTCTCCTTTTCCGACGATTCGAAGTGGCTCGCCTGCCTCCTTTCACCCCCAGACGCCCCAAAGGGCGGGCTCGCGGTCGGAAGCAGCGATGAGGGAGACGACAGCCAGGAGGCCGCCGGCCAGGCAGCGGCCAGGACCCGGAAACCGGGCGGCACGCTCAAGCTGATGAACCTCCAGTCGGGGGAAGAGCATGCAATCCCGCTGGTGATGGCATTCGGCTTCGCCGCCGATTCCAGGTTCCTTGCCTACTCGGTGGCCGACGAAACCGGCAAAGGCGATGGGCTCTTCTACCGCGATCTGGCGGCGCCGGCGCAGGCTCAAGTCATCTCCCAGGCCGAAAAGGGCCGCTACGAGCCGCTCCTGTGGACGAAGTCCGGCAGTTCGCTCGCCTTCCTGGCCGCGGTGGACTCGGCGCAGAACATGCCTGGACCGGCAACACTCTATATCTGGGAGGGAACGACCAGGCAGTCCCGCGCAGTCGTCAAGCCGGAGCAGGCGCCGAAAGGCATGACCTTGCCGCTGAAAAATGACCTAGCCTGGACAAAAGACGGGAAACGCCTGTTCTTCGGCTTCAAGCCGGCCGGTGATGCCGCGCCGGATGCGAAACCGGCCGCCAGGCCCGCAGAGCCGGACCCTTATGACTTCGACCAGCTGCTGGCCAAGGTCGAGCTCGATGTCTGGCACTGGAACGATCCGAAGATCAACTCCGAACAGAAGAAGACCTGGGATCGGGAGAAAGATCGCACCTATCGGGCGGTTTATCACCTCGACAGCAGCCGCATCGTGCCGCTCGCCGATAGCAAATTGCCGGTCGTCGAGGTATCGGAGAATCCCCGCTATGCGCTCGGCACCTCGGATGTGCCCTATGCCAAGGAAACCACGTGGGGTGAAGGGGCCCGCGACGTGTACCTTGTCGATCTCGCCGACGGCACCCGCAAGCTCGTAACCCCCCGCCTGGGCGGACGCGCGATGCTTTCTCCCGACGGCCGGACGATCGCATATTTCAGGGATGCGCAGTGGTATCTCTACGACTGCATGAAGGACGCGAGGCGCAACGTCACAGGCGCGCTCGGCATCACTTTCCACAACGAAGAGCACGATACCCCCGACACACCGCCGGCCTATGGCGCCGTGGGCTGGGCGGACGACGGAGCCGCGCTGCTGGTTTATGACAAATATGACATCTGGCGGATTCCGACGGCCGGCGGCACTCCAACCAATCTGACCAACAAGGAGGGCCGCGCCCGGAACATCACGTTTCGCATGCTCCAGACCGATCCGGAAGCCCGGTCTTTCAGTTCGGGTAACCCGCTGCTGCTCA
Organism: Terriglobia bacterium; assembly: GCA_963824985.1. Classification (GTDB taxonomy): domain Bacteria; phylum Acidobacteriota; class UBA6911; order UBA6911; family UBA6911; genus JAFNAG01. Next base: position 34,732 of record CAWGRQ010000017.1, on the reverse strand, counting down.
CCGGCTATCACGAACGGGACAAAGGCTGGGGCTTTTATGCCGCCAGTTTCGCAAAACCCGGAGTGGAGTCACGCATCGATGAAAAGAAGCTGTTCAAGTTCCTGGGCAAGGCGCGGCAGGCGGATGTCGTCATGTTCACGCGCGAGAGTTACGAGGAATATCCCGATGTGTGGGTAAGCGATCTCGCCTTCCGGCAGCCGCGCAAGGTCTCGGATGCCAATCCCCAGATCGCGGATTTCGCCTGGGGGAGCGCCGAGCTCGTCGAATGGCGCAGCGAAGACGGATTGCCGCTTCAGGGGGTGCTTATCAAGCCGGCGAACTACCAGCCCGGCAAACGGTACCCGGTCATCACCTATTTTTACGAGCGGCAGTCGCAGCGGCTTTACGAGTTCAACGAACCGGTCGTAAACCATCGCCCCTCCTTCGCCATGTATGCCGGCAGCGGCTATGCGGTCTTTCTGCCCGATGTCGTCTTCGAGATCGGCCACCCCGGCATGTCGATGGTGAAATGCCTGGTGCCCGGCGTGCAGAAGCTCATCGACATGGGGATCGCCGATCCGAACGGCCTCGGCCTGCACGGGCACTCCTGGGGCGGATATGGCACCGCGTTCGTCATCACCCAGACCAACATTTTCAAGGCCGCGATCGCCGGCGCCGCGGTCACGAACATGACGAGCGCGTATGGAGGCATCCGTTGGGAATCCGGCCTGGCGCGCCAGTTCCAGTATGAGAAAACGCAGAGCCGCATCGGCGGCAGCCTGTGGGAATATCCCATGCGTTTCCTGGAGAATTCGGCGCTGTTTCAGGCCGAGCGCATCAAGACGCCGCTGCTGCTGGAACACGGCGACGATGACGGCGCGGTCCCCTGGTATCAGTCGATCGAACTGTACCTGGCCATGCGGCGGCTCGGCAAAGACTGCATCTTTCTCCAGTACCGCGGCGAGCCGCACCACCTGCGCAAGTACCCGAACAAGCTCGACTATTCGATCAAGATGAAGCAGTACTTCGATCACTACCTGAAAGGGGAGCCGGCCGCGGAGTGGATAACGCAGGGCAGGGCCTACAACGGCAAATAGGGATTCCCTGTTAAATCTTTTACCTTACGCACCGGGGGCCTGGCTGCTTTTGCGGTCTTATGGTGGGGCGCGATATCGGGGAAATTTGCCCTGCTTGTCGCTAAACCAGCGTCTCGCTGTCCGCGGGGATCGCCGTAAGTCCTTGAAAAGACACCATGCAGATCGATGCCCTCGCTGGCATAGTCCTTGCATGGAATTGGGGCAGTCAATACCGAAGTATACGTGTGCTTGTGCGAGAAGGACGGATCGTAGAGGCACGCTCGATCTTTTTTGGGGAGACGATAATGTTCAAGAGAGCAGAGGGCGACCACCAGTTAAAAAGACCGGACATCGACAACCAACTGCCGGAGCAGCCGGTATCCAACATTCCTGTTCCGCGCGTCAATCCGAATGAGATGCGCCGGGAGAACGCCACTATCGGTCCTTCGATTTACATCAAAGGCGACCTGACCGGAGAGGAAAACCTCGTAATTCAAGGGCGTGTGGAAGGCAAGGTGGACCTGAAGCAGAACAGCGTCACGATCGGCAAAAGCGGCCGCGTCAAAGCCGACATCTACGGCAAGCTCGTTACGATCGAAGGAGAAGTCGAAGGTAATCTGTTCGGGCAAGATCAAATCATTATCCGTGCCACGGGAAACGTGCGGGGCAACGTCTCGGCTCCCCGGATCTCCATTGAGGATGGCGCCAGATTCAAGGGCAGTATTGACATGGACGGCCATTCCGGCGACAAGCCTCGCGCGAATCTTTCAGGGGAATCGAAATCACCAGCGCCTGCCTCACCCGGAGGCGATCAGTCGCCCAGGGGCGATCAGGCGCTCAGGACCGCGGCAAACACCAGCAGGATTGGATGACTTGGCGCTGTTCATGCGAAATCAGAGTCTCCCGGCGCTGCCACAGTTTCCCGAATCACGAGCCGAAACGTTCAAGTCTCTTGGTTTGAAGGCTCTCTTCGAGTTGCTGGCGCCTGATCGGAAATACAGCATCCTGGATCTGGGAATGGCCAGCGGGACGAACATCGAATTTCTCTTGCACTTCTCGTCGAAGCTTCGGGTGGAGAACCTGTTTGAGACTCTCTGGAGTGGCAAGTTTTTCGGGCTCGATGAGGAGCTCGTCGACGAATCCCTGGTGAACCGGATAGTGTCCATCCCCGAGGGAGAGCGGTTTGATGTCGTGTTGAGTTGGGATCTGGTGAACTACTTCAAGCCGGCGGAGTTCAGGGCGCTGATCGGATATCTGGAGACTTTCTGCGCGAAGGGCGCCCTCTTTTTCACCATGGGCTCAACAGCGAAGGAGATACCCGCGGCCCCGACAAGATTCAAGCTCATCGATGCTGAAACGCTGCTCTATACCGCAGGGTCGACAGAAGTGCGCCCCTGTCCACGCTACGCCCCTCGTGACCTTTCGCTCCTGATGTCCGGCTTCAGGATACAAAGCTCTTACATCCTCCAGAACGGCATGCAGGAGTATGTCTTCGTCCATGACTGACAGGCATTGCCAGCTTATAAGATCGGCACCTGGTTAGCCCGCATTATTCATGAAAGTCTTTTGCAAAACGCGCGAAGATCAACAGGTGGCGCCGGATTTCGCTCGTAACCGAAAACTTCCGGGACACGGAGAAACACGGGCAGGGCTTTTGCGCCGTCCTTTTCAGGTGCAGCCTGACGAACGCTCACCCACGCTCGAAACCTGCACCGGGGTTTCATCGGAGCGCTCGACAAGCCGCGCCTGAAAAGGACGGCCGGCGCGCAGCGCCGAGCCCTTCGGGCCCCGCAAAAGCCCTGCACACGGAGCTAATCCGTTCATCCGTGTTCATCCGTGTCCCGCGATGTCTTGTTTCGTGAATAATGCGGGTCAAACTGTCAACCTGTATCTTATACTATATCAACGAGATAGAATGGGATGGGAACCGGGACAGTATAACCAGGCACCGATCACCTCGATTGGTATATGCCGTGGCTATGGATTGCACATGAGGGGGGGGAGGACTAGAATATGCCGATTTGATGCCTGCGCGAGTGTCGTATCAGGTCGCTCTGGTGTTTCGGAAAATGCAGGCGGGCGGAGGTCAGGACAGAAAGGCGGAGGCCGTCGACAGGCCGGTTATGGTAACTCCCGATAAAGAGAATGGCACGGCCATTCAACGACGAAGAGCGGAATACGTTCCTCCCCGCTCCTGGCGCACCTGGCTTATCGGGCGGCCGCTCCCCACGGCGGACGCGCCTCACCAGACGATCGGCAAAGCCATTGGCCTGGCGGTCTTCGCCTCCGATGCCCTCTCTTCCACCGCCTACGCCACCCAGGAGATTCTGTTTGTTCTGGCTGCGGCGGGAACCATGGCGTTGGGGTACGTATTCCCCATATCCATCGCGATCGTGGCTCTGCTGGCGATCGTGACCCTCTCCTACGAACAAACGGTCCATTCTTATCCGGGGGGCGGCGGATCCTACATCGTGGCCCGCGATAACCTCGGGGAGCTGCCTGCGCGAACCGCCGGAGCTGCCTTAATGACCGACTATGTCCTGACCGTTGCCGTGTCCATGTCGGCGGGCGTGGCCCAGATAGTTTCGGCATTCCCTTCCCTGTTTGAGTACCGCGTGTCCATCACCGTGACGTTGGTTCTGTTGATCATGCTGGTGAATCTTCGCGGAATAAAGGAATCCGGACAGGCGTTTTCCATTCCGACCTACTTTTTCATCCTCGCGATGTACACCATGGTCGCGGTGGGTCTATTCCGATATTTTTTCGGCAATCTGGGCACTGTCCTCTCGCCTCCGGCGCACGAAACCTTGAATCTGCTCCGCACGGTAACCCCGTTCCTGATTCTGCATGCCTTCGCGAACGGCACCTCCGCGCTGACGGGCGTCGAGGCCATATCCAACGGCATCACCGCCTTCAGGGAACCGCGCGGCCGCAACGCGGGTATCACCCTCATCTGGATGTCCGCCATCCTCGGCAGCCTTTTCCTCGCCATTTCATTCCTGAGCATGCACATCGGCGCCGTCCCCGCCGAGCAGGAGACCATCATTTCACAGTTGGCCCGGACCGCTTTGGGCGGCCGGGGAATACTGTACATGTGCGCGATCGGCGCAACTTCGGTCATCCTGATCATGGCGTGCAACACTTCCTTCGCGGATTTCCCGAGGTTAAGCGCATTGATGGCAGCCGACGGGTTTCTGCCGCGCCAGCTGGCCTATCGCGGAAGCCGGTTGGTTTATTCCCGTGGCATCATCGCCCTTTCGTTGATCGCATCGCTCCTGATCATTGTGTTCGATGCCAGTGTGACCGGCCTCATCCCCCTCTATGCCATAGGCGTATTCCTCGCCTTCACCCTGTCCCAGGCAGGGATGGCCCACCGCTGGCTGAAGATCGGGCGCCTGCAGCCCGGACAGGAGGTAAAGGAACGCGGGTCGACGCTCCGTTACGAATCCGGATGGAAGATGAAAATGGCCATCAACGGGTTCGGAGCTCTGTGCACTGCCGTCGTGGTCGTGGTTTTCTCAGTCACGAAATTTTTCGAGGGGGCATGGCTGGTGCTGGTCCTGATTCCCCTCATGGTGCTGCTGCTCCAGGGCATCCACTGGCACTATCAAAACCTCGCCCGCAATCTTTCGCTGGCGGAGTTCACCGAATCACCCCCTCTTCCCCGGCATCGCGTCATCCTGACCGTGAGCGCCGTCCACCGCGGCACGCTGGCGGCTCTCAATTACGCCGAGAGGCTCTCCGATGATGTGACCGCGGTTCATGTGTCGATTGACCCCGAGGAGGCCGAAAAAGTGAGGGGGGATTGGGAGGTCTGGGGAAAGGGGGTGCGTCTGGTGATTCTCGAGTCCCCCTACCGGCTTTTCCTGGAGCCGCTCCTCCAGTATATCGACGAGATTGCGTCCATCCGGCAGCCGAACGAGACCATTACCATCATCGTGCCGCAGTTTGTCCCCAAGCGCTGGTGGTACAACCTCCTGCACACTCAAACCGCCATGTTGCTGCGTCTCGTGTTGCTGTTCAAAAAGGGGATCGTCATCACCGACATCCCCTATCAGGCATAACAGCTCCCGTTCCCCCGACCCGAATTCATGCGAATGATGGGAGTCAAGGCAAAGGGCGGTTGTGCTGAGCATGACCGCCCTCCCGATGTATCTGTTTAGCCGATGCTTAACAGCAGAACGCAAAGACGCAAGGCCGCAAGGCCGCAAAGGGAGCCCTTTCGGTTCGTGGGCGTGGGCGGCCTTCGGCCGCATCCTTGGACGAGCCGCGCGAGAAAGCGCAACCCTCCTGAGTAGCCGCTGCCCGCGCTTTCTCGCGCGGCTCGTCCAAGGATGCGCCAGCGCGAAGCGCTGCGCCCGCGCCTGTTGGTCAGCGGCGATCTTTGCGTCCTTGCGCCTTTGCGTCTTTGCGCTTTATTTCTTCATCCATTATTTTTTGGCTAAACAATTACGTCCGATCGCAAAACGGAAGGCCGGAATGCAGGCGACCGAATCGGCTGATTTTCAGACGCGCTCATGAATAATGGAGTACACTATTGTCAATAGGTTATTGCAGTTTGGCCCGAGGTTCAACCTAGAGCGAGCCGGATCGATGGGAACGATTGCAAATCAGGAGCTGACGATGAAAAAATACATGGCAAGTCTGGCGATTTTGTTCGGTGTGTCGTTCGTCTGCATGGCCCGGCAGATGCCCAAAATCGTGGTGGACATTCCTTTTGCATTCAAGGCAGATTTGGATTCGCTGCCCGCCGGGACGTATGAGGTTCAGCCGAATGCCGAGGGAACCCACATCCAGCTGCGTAATTTGAAAACCAATGAACGTTACCTTGCCAGGGTTCTCACGCGTCTCGCCCCCCGAGGGTCTGATCAATCCGTGGTGGCCTTCGACGTGGAGGGCCAGAATCATATGCTCTCCGAGGTTCATTTCGCCGGGATTGACGGGTTTGCCATCGAAGCCGCCAAGGGCAAACACACACACGTCACCATCCAGGCAAAAAAATAGAGCGGTTTGCAGAACCGATCCGTTGCCATAAAGGCCGCCGGCTCAAGCCTGCCGCGACTTTTCTCCTGTCTCACAGGCCGGCGCATGGTTTGATCAATTTATTCGCCCCAACTGAACTGTCCATCTCGGCCGCAACCGCACAGCAGAGAAAAACATCATAAGGCAGAGGGTCCGAAATGAGCATGCAGAGGAAAACAGTTCTCATCATCGCCGCCGTGGTTTGCGTCTCCGTGGTGTTTGGGTGGTGGATTGTAGTCAGGGAACGAGCCGGGGTTGAATATCGCACCGCGACCGTCGAGCACGGCAACATTGACATCACCATCTCGGCCACCGGCAACCCGAACGCAGTCGTAACCGTGCAGGTGGGCTCTCAGGTGTCAGGCATCATTCAGGCCTTATTTGCTGATTTCAACACCAAGGTGGTCAAAGGCGAGCTGATCGCGCGGATCGATCCCGCGCCCTTCCAGGCCAAGGTCGATCAGGCCCGGGCGAACCTCGATGCCGCGCGGGCCACCGTCGCCAACAGCCAGGCCGTGGTCCAGCAGGCCCTGGCGAACATTCAGGCCGCAAACTCTTCTCTTGCAGCCGCCCAGGCGAATGTCCTGAAGGCAGAGGCCGTCGCCGAGGATGCCAAGGTCAAGGTCGACCGGCGCGTGATCATGGTCAAACAGGGCGCGGACGCCAAAGAGGATCTTGAAACCGCTCAGACCACTTACAAATCGGCGCTCGCCGATCATAACGCACTGGTGGCGCAGCAGCATGCCGTGGAGGACGGCGTGAAGGTTGCGCAGGCGCAGCTGAATGTGGCGCATTCGCTTCTGGCCGCCAACCAGGCCCAGGTGAAACAGTTCACCGCGGCGCTGCAGTCGGCACAGCTCGATCTCGACCACACGAAAATCACCGCGCCGGTGGACGGCGTCGTGGTTTCGCGGAACGTGGATGTGGGGCAGACCGTCGCCGCGAGCCTGGCCGCTCCCACGCTGTTTCTGATCGCCCAGGACCTGACGAAGATGCAGGTGGACACCAACGTGTCGGAAGCGGACGTGGGACGCGTGCGCGTGAACCAGCCGGCAACGTTCACGGTAGATGCCTATCCCGGGCAGATCTTCAAAGGCATCGTGACCTCAATCCGCAAGGCGCCCATCAACGTGCAAAATGTGATCACCTACGACGCGGTAATCGGCGTCTCGAATACGGACCTGAAATTGTTTCCCGGCATGACGGCTGACGTGAAGATCCTGGTGAATCAGCGCCTCAACGTGCTGAAGGTCCCCAACGCCGCCCTGCGTTACCACCCGGCGTCCGAGACCGTAACGGCCGGCGGCTACAGGAGCGGGGGCCGGGGAGCGGTCCCGGATAAAGCTGTCTGGGTTCTGGACGCGAACGACCAGCCGCGGCGCGTCGTGGTCATTACGGGTGAAAGTGATGGCACCTATACGGAGGTCACCCAGGGCGGCCTGAAGGACGGAGACCGCGTGATTGTCGCGGCGTTCACCGCGACGCCCCGCTCTTCGGGCGGCAGCTTCGGGCCTCAGCGCGGCGGCAGAGGACCGGGATTCTAAATATGCGGTTCCGCAGGTACGCTGATGTATTTCGCCGGACGCGGAGAAACGCGGGTGAACCCGGATCGGATTGACCCTGGAGGGGGCCCCTGCCTTCGGGGTGGCAAAAGCCCCGGCTTATCCGCGCAAATCCGCGTCCCGAAAAACACGTTGGCGTAATTACGAATATAAATCTCATGGGAACGGAATGGCATCGGTAATCGAAATCAGGGATCTGGTGAAGGACTACATGCTCGGCGAGGTTCCGGTGCATGTGTTGAAGGGTATCTCCTTCGAGATCGAGCGCGGCGATTTCGTTTCCATCATGGGTCCATCCGGATCCGGCAAATCCACGCTTATGAACATCCTCGGGTGCCTCGATAAGCCTACCTCCGGGGCTTACGCGCTGGACGGCATCAGCGTCAGCAACCTGAATCGCGACCAGCTGGCGGAAATCCGAAACCGGAAGATCGGGTTCGTATTCCAGCAGTTCAACCTGCTGGCGAGAACCAGCGCGGCCGAAAATGTGGAACTGCCGCTGATGTACACCGACACCGCGGCCCGCGAGCGCCAGGAGCGGGCAAGGAAGGCGCTGCTCGCGGTGGGGCTCGGCGGGCTCGAGAACCACCAGCCGAGCCAGCTTTCCGGCGGCCAGCAGCAGCGTGTGGCCATTGCACGGGCGCTGGTGAACAATCCCAGCATTATCCTGGCCGACGAGCCGACCGGAGCGCTGGACTCGAGAATCGGCATCGAGATCATGGCGATCTTCCAACGGCTGAACCGCGACCAGGGGATCACGACGATCGTGGTGACGCACGATTCGGATATCGCGGCATACTCCAACCGAAGCATCCATTTCAAAGACGGCAGGCTGCAACGCGACGAGAAGCGCGCTCAACCACGCGATGCGCGGAAGAACCTGGAGGAGATCCCCGCCGAACAGCCGGAGGAGATCGTTTCATCATGAATAAAATCGTCGCCAGCATCAGGATTGCATTCCGCGCCCTGAAGGTGAACCGCATGCGCTCCGCGCTCACGATGCTGGGGATCATCATCGGCGTGGCGGCGGTAATCGCGATGGTGGGTGTAGGCGCGGGCGCCACCGCGCGGATCCAGCAGCAGATCCAGAGCATCGGGAGCAACCTGATCATCGTGCTGCCGGGCAGCATCAGCAGCAATGGCGTCCGGCTCGGCTCCGGCGGCGTGGCGACATTGACGCAAGACGACGCGAAGGCAATCGAGGCCGAATGCCCCTCCGTCGCCCTCGCCGCGCCGGTCGTGCGCGGCGGCGTACAGGTAGTCTACGGAAACAACAACTGGGCCACCATTGTCATGGGGGTGACTCCGGATTACATGACGATCCGCGATTATACCGTGATGTACGGCCAGTTTTTCACGACCCAGGACGTGGATGCGGCCGCCAAAACGGCCGTGCTGGGTGAAACCGTGACGCAGAATCTGTTTGGAGACAGCGATCCGACGGGTCAAGTGGTCATCATCAAAAACGTTCCGTTTACCGTGGTGGGCGTGCTGACGCCGAAGGGCCAGTCGCCGATGGGTCAGGACCAGGACGACGTCATCCTGATGCCGATCACCACGGCCACGCAAAAGGTGCTCGGCGTCAACAAAGCCAATGCCCAGGCAGTCGGCTCGCTGATGGTGCAGGCCATAAGCCCGGAGGCAATGGACCAGGCGATACAGGAGATGGAGGCGCTGCTGCGCGAACGGCACAGGATCCTGCCGGGCCTGGAGGACGACTTCACGATCCGCAATCTCACGGAGGTGTTCGAGGCCCAGGAGACGTCGGCGCAGGTGATGTCGATTCTGCTGGGCGCAATCGCGTCGGTATCGCTGATCGTGGGCGGCATCGGAATCATGAACATCATGCTCGTGTCGGTGACCGAAAGAACGAGGGAGATCGGCCTGCGGCAGGCGGTGGGCGCCAAGACGCGCGATATCCTGCTGCAGTTCCTGGTAGAAGCCGTGACGCTGTCCCTGCTGGGTGGAATTGTCGGGATCGTGATCGGGCTGGCGGCTTCCGTGCTCATCTCATACTTCGCGAACTGGTCGACGCTGGTCAGCCCGCTTTCCATCCTCCTGGCGTTTGCATTTTCCGCGCTCGTCGGAGTGTTCTTCGGCTACTACCCGGCGCGCAAGGCAGCGTTCCTGGATCCGATTGAGGCTCTCAGGTATGAATGATCCCACCCGCCGAGGCGCTGGAGATCACGGCAACGTGGATTCTCCCGGAAACCGCATATGAACCAGAAAGGCACAAACGTGTCCGCTCGTCTTCGCCCGCCAATCGTTTTCGGGACGGCCGGATTGCTGTTCTTTTTGACCTCCTGCCTGATCGGTCCGAAGTACCAGCGTCCCGGCGTTCCGGCCCCGCCGGCCTATAAAGAAGAGCTGCCCGCAGGCTGGAAGGAAGCCCAGCCCAATGAAGGAGCGCTGCGCGGCAAGTGGTGGAATATTTATAATGATCCCGGGCTCGACGCGCTCGAGGACCAGGTGAGCATCTCGAACCAGAATGTATTGGCCGCCGAGGCTCAGTTCCGCGCAGCCAAAGCCGCGGTGCGCATCACGCGAGCCGCTCAATTCCCCAATGTGACCGCCGCGGCTTCCGCCACGGGTTCCGGAACGGGCGCGACGTCCGGCGTGCAACGCTCTTACACGATACCGGTCGATGTGACCTATCAAATCGATATCTGGGGAAGCATCCGGCGCGGCGTGGCGGCAAATTCGGCCATCGCCCAGGCTACGGCGGCGGAACTGGAGAATGCCCGCTTGTTGTATCAGGCGGAACTCGCCGCGGATTACTTCCAGATTCGGGGACTGGACGCCTCGCGGCAGTTGCTGGACGCCACGGTGAAGTCATACGAGCGCTATGTTCAACTGACTCAGGACCGATACGATGGCGGTATTGCATCGATGGGCGACGTGGCGCTGGCTCGCACTCAACTGGAATCGGCGCGCGCCCAGTTGGTCGACCTGGGGATTCAGCGGGCCCAATTCGAACATGCGATCGCGGTGCTGACGGGCAAACCGCCTTCCGACCTGTCGATTGCCGCCGCCCCGAACCAGGCTCCCCCGCCGGCATCCCCGATCGGTATCCCTTCCTCCCTGCTGGAACGAAGGCCCGACATCGCGGCCGCCGAGCGGCAGGTGGCGGCCGCGAACGAACAGATCGGAATCGCCAAGGCGGCGTTTTACCCATCACTGACCTTCAGCGCGGGCGTGGGTTCGCAAACCTCGGCCATCCTGGATCTGCTTACATGGCCGACGCGCTTCTGGTCGGTGGGAACGCAATTGGCGGAGACTGTCTTTGATGCGGGCAAGCGCCGCGCCCAGGTCAAAGTAACGCAGGCCGCCTATGACGCCACGGTGGCGAATTACCGGCAGACGGTGCTGACGGCATTTCAGCAGGTGGAGGACAGTCTGGCGCAGTTGCGCATCCTCTCCGAGGAAGCAGAAATCGTGGATCGGGCGGTCCATGCCGCGCAGCAGTCGCTTGAAATCTCCACGGTCCAATATCGCGGTGGAATCGCGAACTATCTGCAGGTGATCACCGCGCAGACCAGCGTGCTGCAGAATCAACGGGCGGCGGTGGAGATTCTTACCAGACGCCTGCTGGCGAGCGTGTTCCTGATCCAGGCCCTGGGCGGCGGATGGGATGCGGCGCAGCTGCCCTCTTCCCGGGACGTAAAACGCTGAGCGAACTGCTCCGAAAATAGCTCTTTGCGCCCTCGCGCCCTTGCGTCATTGCGTTAAAAAAGATCAACGCAAGGACGCCAAGACGCAAAGTCGCAAAGCCAAAAGATTTTCATGCGTCACCGGGTGCGCCTCAGGCGCATGAGGAGCTGCTCCGAAAATAGGCTCAAATCTGGCTGGACGTCGGGGTCGGAATCGGAATCGGTATCGGGGTCGAAAGCACCGCCCAGCTGGCATCGAAGCCGATGCCGATAGCGACTGCGACCCCGATTCCGATACCGAGCATTTTCATGCACTTGGGTGCGCCACAGGCCCATGGATTACTGTTCCCTCCGGCCGCGCAGTTCTACGCTTCGGGCGGGGTGCGCAACTCGGAGGCGGCGTGGATGCCCTCGGCGACCTCCGGCACGATGCCCAGTTTTACGTAGATAGGGCGCACGAGGTTGCGCAATCCCCGCAGCCGCGCGGCGAACCAGACCGCTCCTGCCGCGCAACCCACGCCGGAGACCATGACGGTGGCCGGCGCCCCGATGCTGCTGGCGAGGCTACCGGCAAACAGGCTGCCGAACGGCGCCATCCCGACGAACGCCATCGTGTAATAGCTCATGACCCGGCCGCGTTTCTCGTCGGGAACGATTGTCTGCAGGATGGTATTGCTGGAAGCCATCTGCATCATCATTCCAAAACCGGCGGCCAGAAGCAGCAGGAGCGAGAGCCAGAACACGCGCGAGAGCGAGAATCCGACCAGGCCGGCGCCGAATACCCCGGTCGCGATGGGGATCATCTTGCCGAGTCCCCGCACGGATTTGCGGGTCGCGAGAACAGCGGCTCCGGTCAGCGCCCCCACGCCGGAGGCTGCCATCAGGAAACCCAGGGTATGGGGGCCGCCGTGCAGGACGCTCGCCGCAAAGACCGGCATGAGCACTGTGTAGGGCATCCCCAGCAGGCTCACCAGCGCGAGCAGAAGCAAAATCGAACGGACAGGAGCAAAGCGCGAGACGTAGTCCCAACCTTCCTTGAGCTCGCGGAATACGCCGGCGCGCCTTGGGAGCATCTGGGGCCGCAATCCCCGCATGGCGATCAGCGAGACGATGACGGCAAGATAACTCAATCCGTCGATCAGGAAGCAGAACCCCTCCCCCACGGCCGCAATGACCATGCCTGCAAACGCCGGCCCGATGAGACGGGCCATGTTCACCATGGACGAATTGAGCGCGATCGCATTCCCCAGATCCTGCTTCTCCTCGACCATCTGGATGACGAACGTCTGGCGTGTCGGCATGTCGAATGCGTTGATCAGCCCCTGGAAGGCGCCAAGCCAGATGATTTCCGATACCGTAATGACTTTGGCCAGGGCGAGCGCGGCCAGAGACAAGGACTGCAGCATGGCCAGAACCTGGGTGGCTACCAGGACACGATGCCGGTTGAGGCGGTCCACCCAGACGCCCGCGAAGGGAGCGAAAACGAAGGTGGGCAGCTGGCCCGCGAAGCTGACCACGCCGAGCAGCAGTGCCGAATGAGTCAGGCGGTATACAAGCCAGGCCGTGGCGACGCGCGTCATCCATGTGCCGATGAGCGAAATGCCCTGGCCGACAAAATAAAGACGGTAGTTGCGATGCCCCAACGCCCGCAGAGCGAATATAAGCCCGCCCGATCCCCCATTTCCGGAGGAAAGTTTGGACCGAGTTGTCGAATGCACGGGCGCCTCCGTTAAGCCGGTGTCTGGCCCTTCCTTCCCCAAAAGCCCTGCACACGGATCAGATCCGTGTTCGTCCGCGTTCCTCCGTGTCCTGAGATGTCTTGCTTCGTGAATAATTCAGGCTAACTGCCCGCAGCCGCATGGCCGGTCTTCAAGTGTTCCCCCGTGGCCGCTTTAAGGTGTTCGGTGATTCCCAACGCCTCCCGGATTCGGGAATGGACTTCGTCGGGCTTGCCCAGGCCATCAACCGGGCGCAAGAGGTGACTCTGCTCGTAGTAATCAATGAGCATTTGCGTCTGTCTGTGGTAGGTCACAATGCGCGCCCGGATGGGCTCTTCTTTGTCATCGTCGCGTTGATAGAGCTCGCCGCCGCACCGGTCGCAGACGCCGGTCCTCGCGGGCGGACTGAATGCCACGTGGTACGGAGTCATGCAGGACCGGCAGGTGCGCCGACCCGTCAAGCGGCGTATGAGCTCGCCGTCGTCTGCGAGGAGGCAGACCACATGGTCAATCCTCTTGGTCTTCTCGGCAAGCATCGTTGTGAGGGCGACCGCCTGCGGAATGGTTCGTGGAAAACCGTCCAGCATGAAGCCGCCCTGGCAGTCGGGTTTGCCCATCCGCTCGGCGACGATGCCCACCACCACGTCGTCCGGAACGAGGTCGCCAGCGTCCATGTAGTTCTTGGCCTTCACCCCCATCGGCGAGCCGGCCTTGATCGCTTCACGCAAGATGTCACCGGTGGAGACTTGCGGGATGCAGAGCTCGTCGGTGAGCTTTTTGGCTTGTGTTCCTTTTCCCACACCGGGAGGTCCCAATAGTATCAAGTTCATGTCTCAATCCCTCCAGCAACCGGGTTACGCCAATGCCGCACTGCCGCTACCCACTGCGTCGCATCTGCGCTCCCGTAGATTTCTCGTACCTCTCGCCACCCCAGTTTCCGCGCCCGATCGGCGGCCTGTGAGCTCAAACACCATGCCACGACCCCGTTGCCGAATCCCAGGGAATCACGGTCTTCCTCCAGGAGGTCGACATCATCACAGGTTCTTAGGATCCAGCCGGAAAGCCCTGTGGAGGCGATCACGATGCGCGCCGCCTGGGTCAGAGGCACAGGCGCGGCCACGATCTCGGCGCCAGCCAACTCCAAGGTGTCCAGGACGTCGGCCGTGGGCACGAAGATCCCGAGGCGCTCGCCGGCGAGTGGACGGCAGCCAAACCAGTCGAGTGTCTCGGCGTGATTGACCGTCGGGCCGATGACCACCAGCGCCGGCGGTTGGATGCGGGCATTGGCGGCAATGCGGGCCAAATTCGAGACGGTGCCGCGAACGACGCGTTGGCAGGCGGTGGTGCCGCGCTCGATGAGCGCCGCGGGCATGTCGGGGGCCATCCCATAGTCCGTGAGACGTTTCGCGATCTTCTCGAGATTGGCTACACCCATGTAGCCAACGAGGGTGGCGTGGGGATCCGCCGCCAACAGGTCCCAGCGCACCTGAGGACCGTCGGTCTTCTTGCTCTCGTGCGCCGTGACCATGGTGACGCGCACCGCCTCACCGCGGTGGGTAATCGGGATCCCGGCATAGGCCGTTGCCGCCACGGCGGCAGTCACGCCCGGGATCACCTCGAAAGGGATGCCGGCCGAGGTCATTGACAGCGCTTCCTCGCCACCTCGACCGAAGACGTACGGATCTCCGCCCTTGAGCCGCACGACGCGTTTGCCCTCGCGAGCCAGCCGAACGAGAAGCGCATTGATCTCTTCCTGCGGCACCGGGTGGTTGCCGGCCTCCTTGCCGACGCAATGCAATTCCACGTCCGCGCGGAGCTCCACGGGGAGCGCTGTCGCGGCCAATCGGTCATAGACCACGGCGTCGGCTTTGAGGAGGCGGCGCTGGCCCTTCAGCGTCAAAAGCCCCGCATCTCCGGGCCCGGCGCCGACGAGTGACACAAGGCCCGCTGCTACGGCCGTTGCGGGCTCCGGTCCCGGCGGATCGCCGGGTGCCCAGGGCGCTCCGGCACCGCCGCCATTAACCACAAGCTGGGGCGCTGCCAACCACGTTGCCTCTTCTTTGCTCCCAGGAACTCGCGCCGTAAGCCGCTCGCTGTCCACGGTGGAAGCAAAGAACCAGTCGTAGCGTCTCTCCATGTCGGCGCGCGGCAGCTTCAGGGCGCGCACCGCGCAACGAAAGCGAGTAGCCGCTTCCGCCCATTCCGCCCATTCCGGACCAAAACGCCGCTCCAAAAGCTTCCGCATGCGGCGCACGACGAAGGGAGCCCTGCCCTCCGATGCGATGGCAAGCTGAAACGCGCCCCGCTTGACGCGCGCGGGCAGATGGAACGAGCACAGTTCGGGATCATCCGCGACATTGGCCCAGATCTTGTCGTGCTTGGCGTCGGCGGCGACGCGTCGATTGACATCCGGATCGTCCGTCGCTGCAAACACCAGTACAGATTCCCTCACATCGAGGGCCGAATAGGCGCGCTGCGCCAGTTCGATGGCCCCTGAGCTCGCGAGCTCAATAAGCGCCGGAGCGGGCGATGTGGCCACGACCCTCACCCGAGCGCCTTCAGCCAGGAGCCCTTGGACCTTTCCCAATGCCACGCCACCGCCTCCAACCACCAGGCATAGCTGATCGCGCAGACTCAACATCACAGGGTACACAACGATCCCCCCAGGTCGGCGCGAAGCCTGCAGTTCCTTGCCGCCAGACGCTGCGCATTGTGGACCACCGGACGCCGAGCACCTCTCGAATAGAAACGGCGATCTTGTACAAGGGATAGAGTGATCAAGCTGCCGTTTTGGTACTGATTTGTACCCGGATGGCTCTCTCTCCAGCTTCTGATAATGGGCATACGGTCAACTGCTCCGTCTCTCCAGCCGGGGCGATCATATCTCAAAAAAATGCCGCAGGATAGATGATTTTGGGCTTATACAACCGCATCAAAATCTTGGTCGCGCTGCGCTTTTTCGCCCGTCAAGCCGGCGCTCCCGTGATGGGCCGGACGCTTCTCCGGCTGATGCAGAGAGAAGAGCGGCGTATCAAGCAGGGGTGGACCGGCTGTCGGAGAATCACCACGAGCTGATTGACGTCGCGTGTTGCCGGAAGGCAGACGAGGGCAGCGCAGGGCGCGGGCCGGGTCGACTGCCCAGGCTCCCCACGCGGGTATCAATCCATATCCGGAGGCGGAAGCACGAGAGGCAGGCTTCCCCTTCTCCGGTGAATACCGCCGTAGTTTCCGGTTGCATCACGGGTGTGATTTCGCCATGATGAGCAGTGCGACTGGACTCCCGGTCGCACAAAAAGCGAGAGTGACGGATTGAGCCCTCATACCAACCCGCATTGATCAACACCATTACCGCAGAGGAGAGCCGACGTGTCGAATGCCTCAGGCAAGATGACAGTGCTTATCGTGGACGATGAACCTGATGTTGTCACCTTCCTCAGCAGTCTGCTCGAGGATAACGGGTTCGCAGTGGTTTCGGCAGGAGACGGGGAAGAGGGGTTCCTCAAAGCGCAGTCCGAACGCCCTGACCTGGTATCTCTCGACATCACAATGCCGAAAGAATCAGGAGTGCGCATGTACCGAAACCTTGTGGAAACGCCTGAAACCGCGAATATCCCCGTCATTATCGTTACCGGCATCAGTACGGATTTCAAGCAGTTCATCCACAGTCGCAAGCACCTGAAGCCTCCCGCAGGCTATTTCGAAAAGCCCATCGACAAAGAACTGTTTCTCGCCAAAGTGAAGTCCCTGATCGGGGCCGGCTAGCGTTGAGCCGAGGGGAAACGTTTCAGCTTTCGTATCAGCGTCGTCCGATGGATGCCCAACTCCTTCGCGGCGCGAGTGCGATTGCCGCCGTGTCGCTGCAGCGCCGAACGGATCGCTTCGCAACCCAGATCTTCCAGCCTGGTCCCCTCCTCCGGCGCGAAGCCCGGCGCGGCGGGGCTCAGCCCGGCGACATCCGGTGGGAGGCTGTCCAGGTCGATGTCCCGCTGATCACATAGAATGAAAGCCCTCTCAATGATGTTTTCCAGCTCCCGGATGTTGCCCGGGAAATCATGGCACATCAAAGCCGCCAGGGCCCGGGGCGCGAGGTCCTGGATCGCCTTTCCGGTAGCCTGACGAAAGCGCTGGATGAAATGACGCGCCAGCAAAGGAATGTCCTCACGGCGGGAATTCAGGGGCGGCAAGCTGATCTGCAGCACGTTGAGGCGAAAGTAGAGGTCCTTCCGGAACGAGCCTTCCTGCACCATTGCCGCCAGATTCCTGTGGGTCGCAACGATGACCCTGACATCGGCTTTCATTGAGGTCGAGGATCCGAGCGGTTCGTAGCACTTTTCCTGCAGGAACCTGAGCAGCTTTACCTGCAACGCCTTGGTCAGGTCCCCGATCTCGTCGAGAAACAGAGTCCCCCCGTCCGCCTGAGCGATGCGTCCGGGCCGGTCGCGCCGGGCGTCGGTAAAGGCGCCCTTGCGATAGCCGAAGAGCTCCGACTCGAGCAGCGTTTCCGGGAGCGCCGCGCAGTTTACCGCCACAAACGGTTTCTTGCGCGTGTGCCCGTGATTGTGGATCGCCTTGGCCAGCAGTTCCTTGCCGGTTCCGCTTGGCCCCGTGATCAGGATCGTACTTTTGCTTTCCGCCACCAGCGGCAGAATCCGAAAGATTCGGTGCATCTCCACGTTCCGGCTGACAATGTCCTCAAACTGATATTGCCCGTCCAGCCTGCGTCTCAGGGCTTCGATGTGCGACAGGTCCTTGAATACCTCGACACCGCCGAGCAGTTGTCCAGCGGCAGTTTCCAGCGGCGCCGTGCTGAGCGATATGGGGATCTGCCGGCCGTCTCTGGTCTGGATGCGCACTTCCCGGTTGCGGACCCGGGCGCGCGACGCGATGCTGCGTCGCAACGGGCAGACCGTGTCACAGAGGTCGGTCCGGAAAACTTCGGAGCATTGCAGCCCGAGAACCTCCGATTCCCCGTACCCGGTAATGGTTTCGGCCGCCCGGTTGAACGAAGTGATCAGCCCGTTTGGATTGACCGTAAAAATCCCCTGATCCACCACGTCAAGCACGAGCGGAAAATAGCGCACGTCCAGTCTGGATGTCATGCCCCCCATGATAATCAGGAACGAAGCAGGATGCAACAGTGTAGCGCATCGATGTAGCAGATTGCGTCATTCCGGGGGCTCCGCCTCCTGCGGCGGCTTGTGGATGCCTCAGGCGGACGCTGGGGCGCAGCCCTATCATTTGCAGGTGGTTGCATCCGAATAATCCTGTGCTCCGTTGCTGCGACTCCCCGACTCCGATCTTGGCACGCAAGGTGCCTTAAACCCAAAGAGTGCGTAAAGCGGCAAATGCGCCACATGCGTGAAATCTGCGGCGATGAGGAGGCGCAGGTCTTGAAGCCAAACAGGGTACAGGCACTTTCGACCGGACAGGCGGCTCGATTCTGCTACGTCACTTCGGAGACCATTTTGAACTGGATCCGATCCGGCGACCTTAGAGCGCAGCGCACGGCCGGCGGCCAGTATCGCGTCCGGATCGAGGATCTGAGGGAGTTTATGTTGGAGAACGGCATGAACACGCGTCTGCTGGAGCAGGAGGCGGACATCAGGCCCTACTGTTGGGAATTCCATTGTGAAATCGGCACTCCGGCCGCCAGTGCCGCTCCCAGGATTTGCGACGGCTGCCTGGTCCACCGCTCGGGGACATTGAACTGTTGGGAACTGCATCCGTTGCTGCCGATTACAGCGCGGCGCGTGCAGCATTGCCGGGATTGCGAGTACCACCGGCGTTTCGGCCATGGCGAGGTCAGGCAATCACAGGGCGGGGCGCAGTGACCGCTCCGCGGCCTCTGCGCCCTCAGTACTGGAAATAATAATCAGGCTGCCGCATCTCCCACTGGCCGGCTGAATTGCTGAGGAGAGCAGATGGCGTCAACGGAGATTACGATGAAAGTGACAGAGAAGGAAATAGGGTCTCATGCCGCAGTGCCCCTTGCCGCCCCGGCAAGGCCGGCCCCAAAGATACCGCCCCACAAGATGCTGGGGGTCAGCTATTACATGGAGCGGCTGTACCCCGGAGATCGTGTGCATCGTTTCCTGGAGATCTTTGCGGCCGTCCTGCGTCACAGCAATTATGGGCAACTGGTCGACACGTATGCGCGGGTGGGCGCCAAATGCGCCAACTGCGCGGCGGCATGCCAGATTTACATGCACACGCGCGACCCCAGGGACATACCGTGCTATCGCTCCAACCTGCTGTTGGAGGTCTACCGGCGCCATTTCACCATGAGAGGCATTCTGCAGAGCAAACTGGCGGGGACAGTATATCTCACGCCCGGCAAGATCTCCGAACTGGCGGAGTCGGTCTATCACTGCACGGCCTGCCGCCGCTGCTCTTTCCAATGCCCGATGGGGATCGACCATGGCCTGCTCACCCATCTCAGCAGGTACATATTGAGCGAAATGGACATTGTGCCCAAGGCACTGGTGGTGGCGACGCGGGAACAGCTGGAGGGGAAGACCGCCAACACTTCGGCGATCCCGGTGCCGGCTCTGATCGATACACTCGAATTCCTGGAGGCGGACATCAAGGACGAAAAAGGGGTGGATGTCTCCTTTCCCGTCGATCAGGAGGGGCGCGATTTCGTTTTCTTCCCCGCAGTCAGCGACTATCTTCTGGAGGCTGAAACGCTCATGGGGATTGCCCTCACATTCCACGCTGCGGGGGAAACGGGCCGCTGGACCATTGGGACCGGCTATTTCGACGGCATCAACTACGGGCTGTTTTACAGCGACTGGTGCGCCGAACGCATTATCGAGAAGGAAATCAGCGAAACCCGGCGACTCAAGGGGAAGAGCATCCTGATCGGCGAATGCGGCCATGCTTCGCGCAGCGCGAAGGTGTTCGTGCCTTCTTTCGGCGGCGGCAGAAACGCGCTTCCGGTCGTCAACATCATGGAATACACCCTGGATGCGCTGCACCGGGGCCGGCTCAAGCTGGATTCCGATGTCATCAAAGATCGCGTCACCTATCACGACCCCTGCAACATTGCCAGGAGCGGCTGGATTGTAGACCAGCCGAGGGAGATCCTGCGCGCTTTCTGCAAAGACTACGTCGACATGACGCCCAGAGGGCGCGAGAACTACTGCTGCGGCGGCGGCGGCGGGACCGTGTCGGTCGATGAGATACGTCCGTACCGCACCAAGGTCACGGGAAAGCTGAAGGCGGATCAAATCAGGGCCACCGGAGCCAGGTATGTCGTCGCACCCTGCGCCAACTGCAAGAAGCAGCTTCGCGAGGTCTGTGAAGATCACGGTTTGAAGGATGTCGAAGTGGTCGGGCTGCACGATCTGATCTACAAGGCCATCGTTCTGTAAGCGAGCTTGGAGGAAGAATGGAATCGATGCTGCAAATCGCCAGGGGGCCGTTGCTGGTTTTTGCCTTTTGCGTCTTCTTTCTGGGGCTGCTCCGGCAAGTCACCCTCTCGGTCATTGAGATGATTGTTTCGTACCGGAGGGCCGGGGACCATGCCATTCCTTTTTCGGTGTTGCTGCGTCGCAGTGTCGGCTGGATCGTTCCGGTCAGGGCGTTGCGCGGCACTCGCATCCCCTATACCCTGGGCTCGCTGTTCTTTCATATCGGCATGCTCGTTACACCTCTCTTTCTGGCCGGCCACGTAAAGTTGATCCGGCGCGGCATCGGCCTGTCCTGGCCCACCCTGAGCCCGGGCATCGCGGATTTGCTCACGCTGACGACATTGGCGGCACTCCTCTTTCTGTTCGTGTTCCGGATTGCGAGTACCGCATCGCGGTTCCTCACCGGCTTTCAGGACTGGTTCCTCCTTGTGCTGTGCATCGAGCCCTTTGCGACCGGCTTTTTGGTCGCGCATCCGGCATCGAATCCTTTCCCCTACACCCTGACTTATCTGGCTCACCTGCTCGGCGCGGAATTGCTGCTGCTGCTCGTCCCGTTCACCAAACTGGCGCACATGGTTCTGTTTCCGTTCACCCAGATCTCGTGGGAACTGGGGTGGCACTTTGTGCCGGGCTCGGGCGAGCGGGTGAGGACTGCGCTGGGAAAGGAAGGAGAACCGGTATGATTCCGAATCCATGCATTTTGACCGACGTGACCCGATGCATCGGCTGCGAAGAGTGCGTGGTTGCGTGCAGGAAGATCAATGATCTTCCGGTGACGGATCCGCCCCCGCGCCCCGGAGACCGGGCCGGCGAACTCTCCGCCACGCGCTGGACCTCAGTGGTACGCAAGCCGGGCAACCACTTCGTCCGGCGCCAGTGCCGCCATTGCCTCGAGCCCGCCTGTGTTTCCGTCTGTCCCGTGGGAGCGCTGCAGAAAACACCGGAAGGGCCGGTCATTTACGACAAGAGCATCTGCATGGGCTGCCGCTATTGCATGATGGCGTGCCCCTTCGGCATTCCCCGATACCAGTGGAGTTCTGCAACCCCGGCAGTCCGCAAATGCATGCTCTGCTATCCCCACCTCAAATCGGGCAGGATCGAAAAGCCCGCCTGCGTCAGCGCGTGCCCGACCCAGGCCACAATCTTCGGGCCGCGCGACGCGATGCTCGCCGAAGCCCGGCGCCGGCTGAATTCCGAGCCCGGTCGATACCTCCACCGCATCTGGGGTGCTCAGGAGGTGGGGGGGACGTCCGTCCTGCTCGTTTCCGACATCCCGCTCGATTTCCTCGCCTGGAACGGGGGCGAGAATCTGGGAACCGATCCGCTGCCCGAGCGGACTTGGGACGCGCTCAAACTCGTCCCGATTGAATTCGCGGGCATGGGAGTACTGATGAGCGCTGTTTACTGGATCATCGAGCGTCGCCGCAAAATAAACGGGCTGGAGGGCGAGGAGCGGAAAAACGAACCGACGGAAGGGGACGATCATGGCAAATAGGCGGCTTTTGATCTTCAAGGGAATTTTGTGGATACTCGCCGGTCTGGGCGCCGCCGTAGCCGCCGTGAGGTTTGTTCTCGGTCTCGGCGTCGCGACGGCACTTTCGAACACGACGCCGTGGGGGCTCTGGATCGGCTTTGATGTCATGGGTGGGGTCGCGCTCGCCGCCGGAGGCTTTGTCATCGCGGCTGTGGTCCATATATTTCACCGTGAGAAGTATCACCTGATTTCGCGCCCTGCGATTCTGACCGCATTCCTCGGGTATGCCGCCGTCGCCGTCGGTTTGTTGTTCGACCTGGGCCTCCCGTGGAATATCTGGCATCCGGTAGTTTTCTGGAACATCCGTTCCGCGCTCTTCGAGGTGGCCTGGTGCGTCATGCTCTATCTCACGGTGCTGGCGCTGGAGATGTCGCCCGTTTTCTTTGAGCGCACCCGGTATCAGAGGCTCTACCGGTTCCTGACGCGGCTCGCCCTCCCCATCATGATCCTGGGCATCATGCTTTCCACCCTACACCAGTCCTCGCTCGGTTCTCTGCTCCTGATTATGCCTTCCCGGCTGCATCCACTCTGGTACACCCACCTGCTCCCGGAGCTGTTTTTTGTCTCGGCGGTCTGCCTTGGGATGACCATGGTGATGTTTGAGTCTTCCGTCACCTCCTGGCTTTACAGGCGCGAGCCCGAAACGGAAATGCTGAATGGCCTTGCCCGCATGGCCGTCTGGGCCCTGTCGGGCTACCTCGTCTTCAGGATGGCCGATCTCGTGTGGCAAGGCAAGGCGGGGTTGATTCTGCAGGGCACCTGGGAAAGCAATCTGTTCATCGGGGAGATGCTCCTGTCGTGCATTCTTCCGATGCTGCTCTTTTCCATCCGGCCGGTGCGCCGTTCGGCAACCGGCGTCTGGATTGGGGCCTCCCTGTCAGTCTTCGGTTTTATCCTCAATCGGGTAAACGCCTCCGGGCTCGGCCAGGTCTGGGCCACCGGAGACTTCTACTTCCCGTCCTGTATGGAGTTTGCGGTCAGCTTCGGCCTGGTATCTGCCTTTGCGCTGGTTTTTTTCTTCATCCAGGAGCATTTCCCGGTGGATTCCGAGGCTCTCGAGGGACTCGAGCGTGCGCGCGGCGCGGCGCTGCATGCGACGCCGCTTTTTTCCCCTTTCACCCAGGTCTACCTGGGGGAGGAATGGCACAGGGACTCGAAGGCGTTCTCGCTCCTGTTCGTCCTGGCATTCTCGGCCGGATTCACCCTGACCCCCAAGAACGAACCTGCGGTCGAGACCGCCGCGCGCCGGGCACGGGGCGGCGATATTCTTCTGGTCGGATCGAAGGACCACTTTGTATACTTTGAGCACAAAAAACACCAGGAACGCACGCGCTCCACCGGTTCCTGCGCTCAATGCCACCACCTGCACAAGGCCGGCGATGTCGGGACGCCGTGCAGCGAATGCCACCGTCAGATCTACACCGCCACCGACATCTTCGACCATCACGCCCACATCTCCGCGCTGAACGGCAATGACTCCTGCCGGCAGTGCCACCAGGACCAGAGCGGGACTGCGGCCGGCAGAAACAAGACCTGCCAGGAATGCCATCGCAAGGACATGATGACGGCCAACCGGGTCGTCACGGACTTCCAAAAGTTCTCGGCCTGCAGTTTTGAGGACGCCATGCACCGGATGTGCATAAAATGCCATGCCGAGCACGCGCATGATGAGGGTGTGAATCGTCCCGATCTGGCCCGTTGCGGCACCTGCCACAACGAAAACACCGGCGCGGAGAAAGCCTACCGGCAAGCACAGAATCTATTGCGCAGGGAGGGGGGCGATGTCCCAGGAGAAAAATAAGCCGGGACCTGCAACCGTCCTGATCGTCGACGATGAGGAAGACATCGTGATCTATCTGGTCACCCTGCTGAGTGACCACGGCCTGCGCGCAATCGGAGCCGGCGACTCGGCGAGCGCACTGGAGGCGATCCGAACCGTCACGCCCGACCTGATTCTGCTCGACATTATGATGCCGGGCCGTTCGGGACTTTCACTCTACCATGCCTTGCGACGGTCGCAGGCGACAGCCCGGGTTCCGATCCTCTTCATCAGCGGCTGTTGCAAGCCGGAGGAACTCAAGAACCTGGCGGAGAGCCAGGGCGTCGAGTTTGCGGATGTCTCAAACTATCTGGAAAAACCGATTCCGGTAGCCAAGCTGTTGCGCCGCGTCCAGGAACTGCTTCACCAGACCGACGAGGGGGCTTCGTGATCCAGGACCTAATACGCCGGCACCTTTTTGAACAGGCGCCGATGATCATCGCCGTCCTCGACCGCAACTTCCGGGTCGTGCTGGCGAATGCGAGTTTCAACGCTGCCTTCGGCGCCTGGGGCGACCGGACCTGCCATGGGCTTCTCAAACAGCGGGAGGCTCCCTGCCCGGGCTGCATGGCGCTCAAGTCGTTTGAGGATGGACGGGTCAGAATCCATGAAGAGATTTTGAAAGTGAGTGATGGCAGGAAGGTCCCCTTCGTGACAAGGGTCGCGCCCCTGACCTCCGGGGATGAAGAGGGGGGATCCTATATGATCTGGATGGCCTCGAACCTGAACGAGGCCGCCGGCCTGCAGATGGAGAACGAGATCTTGTTCGAGCGGGTCCCGTGTTACGTGGCGGTGCTGGATCGGAATCTCACGATCGTGCGGGCCAACCGGCGCATGCGCCAGACCTTCGGGAAGCACAGCGGCGAGCACTGCTATCAGGTGTATAAGCGCCGGGATGCGCCCTGTCCCGATTGTCCGGCACTGAAAGCATTCCGCGATGGAGCGGATCATGTTTCCCGGCAAACCGGCGTAACCGCCGCCGGCGCTGAAACCCACTATATCGTAACGGCGAGCCCGCTTGTCGAGGTTGAGAGTGGCGGCGGCCACGACATTCAATATGTCATGGAAATGTCGTCGGATGTGACCGAAATCCACCAGCTCGAAAAGGAGAAGATGGAGGCGGAACGCCTGGGAGCCGTGGGCCAGACGGTGGCGGGCCTGGCGCACGGAATGAAGAATATCCTGATGGGGATGGAAGGCGGCATCTATGTGATGAGCTCGGGGCTCGAGCACGATCAACCGCAGAAGGTGCAGCGGGGTATGGAGATGCTCGGACGCAACGTCGGCAAGATCTCTGATCTGGTGAAAAACCTTCTGAGCTTCTCCAAAGGGACGGTCCCCAAGGTGACCCATGCAGACCCCAACGCCATCGCGCGGGAGATCCTCGAACTGTACCGCGACGTGGCCCGGCAGGCGGGAATCGACCTGGTTGGAGACCTGCAACCTGTGCAGCCTGCACCGATGGACGTCGAGGGGATTCACGCCTGCCTGGCAAACCTGGTGTCGAATGCCATCGATGCCTGCCAGGCAAGTGAAAGCCGGCAATGCCGCGTGGCGGTCAAGATCGGGGAACAGGGGGGCGATCTGATCCTGGAGGTTTCCGATGACGGATGCGGGATGGACTATGACGTGAAACGGAAAATATTTACGACTTTCTTCACTACCAAGGGCGGAGGCGGAACCGGCCTGGGTTTGCTGATGACGCGAAAAATTGTTCAGGAGCACGGCGGCAGAATCGCTGTAGAATCGGAGCCGGGCCGGGGGACCACATTCCGCATAATCTTGCCGAGGGCGCGGTTGCCCCGGATTCCTGAAGAGAGCAGCACGGCAGGAAACGCCCAAGCGGGCGGAGCCTGAACTGACGGGCCGGAGGGCCGGGAGGTATCCATGCCGAAACCGAACGCAAAGAGAGTGCTTGTCGTGGATGACGAGGAGGATGTCAAATACTACCTCTGTACCGCCCTGGAGGACGCCGGGTTTCAGGTCGATTCGGCGCGCAGCGTGGATGAAGCTCTGAAAATCATGCGAGAACATCCGCCGGATTTCGTCTCGCTCGACATGATCATGCCCGGTAAATCGGGCATTCTGCTCTACCACGAGATGCGCCGCAACAAGGCATGGGCCGGGATTCCGGTTCTCTTCGTCACAGGCCATGCCAAGGATGAAGGGGTGAGGCGCGAACTGGATGCCGCGGCGGCGCTCGCCGAGAGCACGATGTCGGGTCCGGCGACCTACCTCGAAAAACCCGTCACCGCCGCAAAATACGTGCAGGCGGTGGCGGACATACTCCATGTGGAGATCGCGGGAGTCACAGCTGTCGGACAGGCAGATGCCGATTCCGTTCGGCAGGAATTGCAGGAATTGATCCAAAACGCCGATCCCGAAGCCCTCAAGGAGGCGCTCCGACTCTTGAAACGCTGACCGCTTTCCGGGCGCGCAGAAAGGGGAGCGCGAGCTTCGCGCACTGCAACGATGGCGTCATTCCAGCACCGCAACTGCAAACGATCGGAAATTGGGCAAATGCACAATCGACAACCTTGAGAGTGACCATGAGAAAGTACTGGTAAGGCAGGAGGGTATGCTCTTTGGCCGGCTTGAACCCGTCGCGAAGAATGGGACCCGGCCCACGCGACCCTGGAAGCCGAAGCGAACGGACGCGGTGGGGAACAAATCCTGGGTGAGTGGAAGTGACATGGATTCGAGAAATGCAGGCCAGAATCGTCAGGGGATGGAGTCCCATGACCATGAAATGAATCAAGCCGCGGTTGAAGGAACTGCGATGATCAGGAAGATCCTGGGGCGAGGCAAGGTGCGCAGATCTATTACCCGACTTTTGAGGCGTGGGGTGGATTTCAACGACGCACGCGGCAGACGAGTCGTGTTGTTGCCCCACTGCGCTCTCAATCAAAATTCCCGCGTCGCGGGCGCTGCCGTCCGATCGGCGGCCATGGACAATCTGATTGCAGGCCTGCTCCAGCATAACATCGGGATCATACAGATGCCTTGTCCGGAGCTCATCCTGCTGGGGCTGGATCGCGCGCACCTTGCGATCGGCGCGGAGCTCGAGAAGGTCGAGTTACGGGCTCAACTGCACCGCCTGGCTTTGGAACTGGTCGAGCAAATCACTGCCTACCGGAAATGCGGTGTGGCCGTGCTGGCTATTCTGGGCAAGAACGGATCGCCCACGTGCGGCGTCGAGACAACCTGGCGTCGTGGTGTCGTTCCCGGTACGGGTGCATTTATCGAGGAAATGCGCGCGCTGCTGCAAAATCACGGGCTGAAAGTGAAAATAGTGGGAATAGAGGACGATAATCCAGAAGCCGTACTGTCCAGGCTGGAAGGCCTTTAGCATTCGCGCACGTGCCCGGCGAGGCCAAAAAGGTTTCGCAGGGAGTCGGTGAATATCCTTTGCCGCCGGCGTCGGCGGGCAAATCGGTTTCGATGGTGAATTCTTCGAAGCGAGCTGCAACGCGAGTGCCACCGGGAAAATCAATCTTCATTTCCACCGAGGGGCGAGGGCCGGTCTTCCCTACGCCTTACTATTTGCCTCCATCGCAGCCATCTAATGGGCGATCGTGCCTGCCGCCGGATGGTACGCCTTGGGAACTGCCACTCGGGGTTGTTGTCTGCCGATGTGCATGGCAGCGATCTCGGATACGGCTTTCACAGCCGCCTGAATGTGCTCCTTGGTGTTGAACGGCCCGATGCCGAAACGCACCGATCCTTTGATTTTTTCCGTGCC
This sequence comes from Terriglobia bacterium, assembly GCA_963824985.1. Lineage (GTDB taxonomy): Bacteria > Acidobacteriota > UBA6911 > UBA6911 > UBA6911 > JAFNAG01. The sequence continues at coordinate 7,218 of CAWGRQ010000017.1, read as the reverse complement.
CAGCTGCTCGTGGACCAGAGGGGCGCAGTGCAGGCCGGTGCGGCAGGCGATGCTGTGATCAACGTCGAGCATGACTCCGGTTTCCCCGGCTTCCAGTCCCTCGACGTTGAAGCTCATGACGGAAAGGTGGTTTGTGAGGCTGTCCTGGCAATAAAGGCGAACCCCTTTGATCTGCTCCAGCCCCTCCCTTAATTGAGCCGCCAGGGCCATTTCCTCTCCATGGATCGTGTCGATTCCCCTCTCCTGAATCCAACTCACGCCCGCGTGAAGCCCCGCGGCCCCCATTATGTTTGGAGTGCCGTACTCCAAGCGGAAAGGATATTCTGCCAAATGCAGGTGTTCCGCTGAACGGACTCCGGTCCCGCCGGCGCGGGTTTGCCGGACGGTGATCCCCTCCCGGACATACACTCCTCCGATTCCCGTGGGTCCGAGCAGAGATTTGTGGCCGGTGAAGGCAAGCAAATCCACATTATCCCTCTCGACATCGATTGCCAAATGACCCGCGGTCTGAGAAGCGTCGATGGCAAAGGGTATTCCATGTTCCCGGCAATGGCGTCCGATCTCTCTGATCGGTTGAACCGTCCCGATGACATTGGAACCGTGGTTGACGATCACCAGACGCGTGTTTGGGCGGAAGCGGCGACGGATCTCCTCGGGATCGACGAATCCGGCACCGTCGAAAGGAACGTAATCCACTTCGACTCCCTCGTAATGAGAAAGGTGGTAGAGCGGCCGCAGCACCGAATTGTGTTCGAGCGTCGTCGTGATCGCGTGGTCCCCTTCCGCCAGCATGCCGAATATGATCAGATTGAGAGCATCGGTGGCGTTGTAAGTGAAGCAGAGCCTGTTAAAATCGCTGCCATTAAAGAATCTGGTGAGAAGTCTCCTCGTATTATCCAGCAATTCGCCGGCTTCCATGCACAGATCGTATCCGGAACGTCCGGGATTGACGCCGGCACGGCGATAGAATTGGTCCATAAAAGTATAGACAGATTCCGGCTTCGGAAAAGTCGTGGCGGCATTATCCAAAAAAATCAATTCTTCCATCGTTGAACCTCGATTTTATGAATCTTTTCGTATGCGCGATCCAGAGTGATGGCGGGCCCACCCGATTCTGGGCGCGCCGGGTCATGCGGTAGCTGAAACGGAATCGCAATCTCCCGAGGTACCTTTCGCCTCGCGCCGGAGTTCTCCCCGTGCGAACCGCCGGACGACCTCATCAATGCGGCCCTGGTCCCCGGCCATGACTTCGATCCCCCACCAGTTCATTACCGACAGCGCGTGTGCTCCTATCTTTCCGACAATCAGGTGCTTGATCGCGTTCCGGCAGAAGAGTTCCGCCCAATATTCATGCTTGGATCCCGGATTCGGGATGATGAATGTCTCGCGGATGTTTCCATCTTCGACGTTCACAATCGTGCATGCCGGACAACAGCCAAAACCGGATGCCACGAAATCCTGATCTGTAGCGATGGCAATTCTCATGTGACCTCCTTACCGGGGATTGGCCCTGCTTTGAGCCCAGTCGGGGATCTCCCGGGCGCAAATTCGCTGAGTTCGCGTTCTGTCAGAATTCTCGCTCCATCGGGCCGGCACTTCTTGCAGAGCCCGAAATATTCAATATTGTGATCCTTGATCAGGAATCCTGACTTTCGCTCCAAGAGGTCCTCGGTCTTACCCAAGAGCTCAAGCTCCTCCTTCTCGAAATCCCGATAGTCCAGGATCTTTCCGCAAACCGTGCAGATCAGATGGTATTGGTAATCCGACTGGTCGCCCCGCCTGTACTTGTACCGCACCTGCCCGCCAGGGCACTGGATTTTGCGAAGCAGACCGGCCGTGTCCAACAGGTCGAGGGTGCGGTAAATGGTCGCAATCCCAATATCATGGCCGGCAAGTTGGAGCAGAACATAAATCTCTTTGGCACTGAGATGCTGCCGGCGTCTTTGCACGAGGAGTCTGAAGATCTCCTCGCGCGGCATAGTCCAGCGCCGGCAAAGCATTCTGGCTTGCTCTTGATGCTGCGCTGGCTTTTTCCCTTTCATTGGAGTACCGTATTAATGATATTGAGAATGATTATTAATACAACACCACCATAGACTTTTCTGCCCGGCTTTGTCAATAAGTGTGATTGCGGCCTGACTGGACATTGGATCGATGGACATCAAGAGCATCCTTCACAGAACACTCAATTGAGCCATAATCCTGCAGCGCATTGGCGGTGCTTGGGGGTGATGAAAGCGGACAAGGAGCCCGTGTGACACATTCTGCCCCATTCGGTATAACGGCATGATCAGCACAAAAGCTGCTGCAGTATCGGCTATGGCGGGCCTGGCATTGCTGCTGATGTCGTGCACCCCCGTTCCCGACGGAACATCGAAAAGCTCCGCACCTTATGAGTCGCCCGTCTCGACGCAGCCGGCGATGGAATCTTCAGCTGACAGTTTGGTTGTCGTTGACGCACTCGGTCGGCGAGTGAGATTTCGGGAGCCGCCGCGCCGGATTGTATTGCCCGGCCGGGCGGTCTTCATCACCGCCGATGCCATCCTCTTATTCCCCGGTGCCGGCAGGCGAATCATTGCCACGGGCAAGTCGAACCAGGGCGAAGCCAATTTCATTTCCCTCATCGATCCCGACCTCGCATCGAAGGCAATCCTGGCGGAGGCATCGGGCCCGGAGCAGATCGCTGGTTTCAGACCGGACCTTGTGATCATGAAGAGCTATCTGGCACAGAGTCTCGGGAATGCGGTCGAAGCACTGGGCATAGCTGTGGTTTACCTGGATTTTGAGACCCCCGATCAGTACTTCCGCGATCTGGAAACCCTCGGACAGTTGTTGGGACAGCGCGCGCGGGCTGCCGAACTGATTGAATACTATCGCGCGTCAGCTCGGCGTGTTCAGAAGGAGCTACGGGGATCGGAGCAAGGGCAAAAGCGTCGGGTGCTTCTGCTGTATTACTCCGAAAAGGACGGGAAAGTGGCATTCGGAGTGCCGCCGTCGTCTTGGATTCAGACCAAAATGACTGAGCTGGCGGGCAGTATTCCAGTGTGGAAAGATGCCAATCCTGGCCAAGGCTGGGCCACGGTTACTCTTGAGCAGATCTTGGCGTGGGATCCAGATACCGTTTTCCTGATTTCGTATTGGAGGAATCCTCAGGCTGTGGTCCGCGACCTGCGATCCGATCCGATCTGGAATCAGCTGAGAGCTATGAAAACCCGTAATGTGTATGCCTTCGCCGGTGACCTGTGCAGTTGGGATCAGCCCAGCCCCAGATGGATTCTCGGGCTGATCTGGATGGCCAAGAAGATTTATCCCGAGTGCTTTGCCGATGTTGATATTATGGCGGCTGCCGAGAGATTCTACCGGGTAGCGTACGGTCTCGATAGCGCTTTCTTCATGGAAAAGATCCGCAATACCTTACAAGGGGACCTGTATTGAACATAGAGGTTGTGGCGTCCCTCGATGACCAGGCAGCTGCCCAGGAGGAGTGGGATACCCGCCGCCGCCGCAGCCTGATCGTGCTGCTGATCGGGTTGGTCTCCGTGTTCGCTTTTTCCTTGCTCATCGGGCGCTATCCCAGCTTGCGTATGCTGGTGGGAGGCCAGATTTTCTCGGATGAGCTGTCGCAGAATTTGATAATGAATCTCCGGCTGCCGAGAGCCTTGGCAGCGGTGCTGCTGGGGATGTCCTTGGCTGCGGCCGGCATGGTTTTCCAGACCATCTTCGCTAATCCCCTGGTGGAGCCGGGCTTTCTGGGGGTTTCACAGGGAGCTGCGTTTGGGGCGGCCCTGTGCATTGTCTATTTCGGGAGCGCCGCCTGGCTAGTGCAGGGGGCGGCGGCTCTTTTTGCCTTCGTCGGATTGGCGGCGTCATACCTGCTGGCGCGTAATATCCGATACGGGGGCTGGGTGCTGCGTCTGGTAATGGCAGGAATTGCAGTTTCCGCGCTGTTTTTTGCCGGCCTTGGGATCCTGAAGTACATCGCCGATCCGATGCGTCAGCTGCCGGAAATCACGTTCTGGATGCTTGGAGGGCTGGCTGGGATTACCTGGCCTCGAACTCTTGCCATTCTGCCGCCGGTGGTATTGGGCACAGGATTCATGCTGGCGATGCGCTGGCGGCTTAACCTGCTATGTCTGCCGGCTGAAACGGCCTTTTCCTTGGGGGTCGCGGTCCGACGTGAACGGTTGCTGCTGCTGGTCGCGGCTGTCGTGCCCACGGCAGCCGTGATTTCCGTCGCCGGGATGGTCGGCTGGATTGGACTCATTGTCCCACACATCGCCCGCTGGATCTTTGGAGCCGACACGCGCTTCTCCATGCCGGGCGCCCTCCTGATGGGCAGCCTTTTTGCCCTGCTCTGCGACGACCTGGCCCGCATTATGCTGAGCGGAGAAATCCCACTCGGAATCATCACCTCGCTATTGGGTGCGGTCGTATTCCTCATCCTGATGGTTCGGAAGGGCATCGGTTCTCAGCGAGGACAATCCCAATGATACGGTTCGAAGGGGTCAGCTTCGGATATCAACGCCGCCTGCCGTTGGTCCTGCAGGAGGTTTCGCTCGACATTGTGAAGGGAGGCATAACGGCGGTTCTCGGCCCCAACGGCGCCGGAAAATCCACGCTGCTATTCCTGGCGCTCGCCTGGCTGCAGCCATTTTGCGGAAACATCCTGCTGGACCAGCGCCCGCTTGGGAGTTATTCGCGGCGGGAAATGGGCCGGCTTATGGGACTTGTGCCCCAGCGCGAGCACATCCCTTTTGAATACTCTGTGCTCGAATATGTGCTTCTCGGACGTCTGCCGTATCTCGCGCCGCTGGAACAACCCGGGGAAAGCGATTACGCCGTGTCGCTTGCGGCCCTGGAACAGGTCGGCCTGCGCCGCTTCGCGAATCGTTCCGTGTTCAGGTTGAGCGGCGGGGAAAGGCAGTTGGTCCTGATCGCACGCTCGCTGTCCCAACAACCTCGCCTGCTGCTCCTGGATGAGCCGACCTCTCATCTTGATCTGCATAATAAATCGCATTTTATGGTCTTGCTGAAGCAACTCCAGGCGCAGGGCGTGACCATCGTCATGACTACACATGAGCCTGAAGTGGCTTCAACCGTCGCCTCCGCCGTGGTGCTCATGAATGGAGGTAGAGTGTTGTTCTGCGGACCCACGGAAGATGCGCTGACCACACAGTATCTCAGCCTCCTATATAACTCGCCAATCGAAGTAGTAACCGTGAAGGGCCGGAGGATTGTCTTGTGGTGACCCCGCACACAATGGCACGGCGATGGATTATCACCGGTGAGCGCGGAGTTGGCAAAACCACATTCTGCCGAAGATTCGCGGAGATGGCCGGCGCGGCAGGCTGGGATGTAGCCGGACTCCTTTCTCTGCCTCGCTATGAGGGCGAGGTCAAGACCGGGATTCAAATCCTCGCCCTGCGGGGAGGAGAATCACGAATGATGGCTTCCACACGGCCTGACGAATTCGAGGGGTCCCGTTTTTGTGGCTGGAGCTTCAACGATTCGGCGTTGGCATGGGGAAACGAAATACTTCAGCGCGCCACACCCTGCGATCTGTTGATACTGGATGAAGTCGGTCCGCTGGAGTTCGATACCGGCAGCGGCCTGACCGCATGTTTCCAGGTGCTGGAAAAGACGTCATACCGCCTGGCGATCGCTGTGGTTCGGCCGGCATATGAAGCGCGTTTTCGCCTGTCCTGGATGGGAAGTAAAACGATAGCGATTTCATCGCCCAAGCAAGCGTTAAAGCTGGCCGAGGCCCGGTTCGCCGAACTCCGGCGTCCCGTCGGAAATCCTTATCCAAAGGGGTCAACACGACGGAATCCGACGATTGGAGGGTAATATCGAGCGGCTCCAGTCTCATTGCATGGAGAGGCAGGTGCGATGATCGCCCGTAAAAAAAATAAAACATCGACTTCTTTCACGCCGACCGATGCCATTCTTGAAAGCATATCCGACGGCGTCTTTACGGTGGACCTTGATTGGCGCATCACTTCGTTCAACCGGGCAGCCGAGGAGATTACGGGGGTATCGCGTAACGAGGCGATTGGCCGGCGATGCTCGGACGTGTTTCGTTCCAGCATGTGCGGAGCCGATTGCGCACTTCAACAGACCTTGAAGACGGGCAAACCGGTCATCGGCAATTCCGGATACATCATCGATTCGGACGGGAACCGCATTCCCATCAGCGTGTCCACCGCCGTGCTGCGGAATGCCAAAGGCAGCGTGACCGGCGGGGCCGAGACCTTTCGCGACCTCTCTGAGGTTGAGGCGTTGCGCCGGGAGCTGGAAGCGAAATTCCGTGTCGGCGATCTTTCCAGCCGAAGCCCCTTGATGCAGCGTGTGTTTGAGGTGCTGCCCGCTATCGCCGCCAGCCCCAGCACCGTTCTCATCCTTGGAGAAACCGGAACCGGCAAGGAACTGGTGGCGCGGACGATCCATTCTCTCAGTCCTCACAACCAGGAGCCGTTTGTCGCAGTCAACTGCGGGGCTTTGCCCGATACGCTTCTGGAGTCCGAGTTGTTCGGCTACAAGGCCGGAGCGTTCACCGGCGCGAACAAGGATAAACCCGGCCGTTTCGCGTTGGCCAGGAGAGGGACCCTCCTCCTCGACGAGATCGGCGAGGTGAGCCCGGCCTTGCAGGTCCGCCTGTTGCGGGTGCTCCAGGAACGGACCTACGAGCCCCTGGGGGGGACACGTTCCGAAAGCACCGACGCGCGGATCATGGTCGCCACCAACAAAGATCTGGCCGATCAGATGCGCCAGGGCGTGTTTCGGGAGGACCTCTATTACCGCGTGAATGTGGTGCGCATCGAACTGCCCCCGCTGCGCCGAAGGAAAGAGGACATTCCCCTTCTTGTGGAGCAGTTCGTCGCCCGCTTTAACCGGTTGCAGCAGAAATCCGTGCAGGGGATCGCCGCGGAAGCCTTGTCGCTCCTCATGGCCCATGACTGGCCGGGAAACATCCGCGAACTGGAAAACGCCATCGAGCGCGCCTTCATTCTCTGCAACGAGGGGCATATCGGCATCCGACACCTGCCCGAGGAGCTGACGGCACGGGTGGGGTTCGGTACTTTGATAGGGGCGGATCCCGATGTGCGGTCCGCCCACAATATTCTCGACGCCCAGGCCATTCGCGCCGCCCTCGAACGCAATGCCTTCAACCGCCTGGCAGCGGCCAAGGAGCTTGGCATCCACAAGACCACGCTTTTC